>NZ_GG667267.1 GCF_000159635.1 Corynebacterium lipophiloflavum DSM 44291
GCTTTCTTCGCTCGCTGGGCAGCGCGCTTGTCCTCGATGTTGCAGATCATCAGCCACAGCGTTTTCAGCGCCGCGGTATCGTTCGGGAACTGGCCGCGGTTGCGGGTGGCTTTCCGCAGTTCAGCATTCAGCGATTCGATCGAATTCGTGGTGTAGAGCACCCGCCGTGCCGCAGGCGGGAACTGCAGAAACGGCACGAACC
>NZ_GG667266.1 GCF_000159635.1 Corynebacterium lipophiloflavum DSM 44291
TGATACAGGCTGAGAACGTCTCGCAGACTACACCGACCTGTGGCGTTTGCGCCTGATCGTCAAGCAATTCACTCAACTGTTTGTAGTAGCTGCCGTGTGGCGTCGGCATTGTCCAGCTGTAATCCAGTAACTGTTTGATCGAACGGGCACCAATGGCGGGGTGTCCCGGGCGGCAAAAGATCGCGAATTGCTTTTCCAGTAAT
>NZ_GG667265.1 GCF_000159635.1 Corynebacterium lipophiloflavum DSM 44291
TTCCAAAGGCAGCTCATCGGTGCGCATGCTCGCCCTGGTGGCAACCCCGACAATCTTGCGGGAGTACGCATCGGTGATGAACGCGGTGTACGCAAACCCCGACAGGGTACGCACGTAGGTGATGTCAGCGACCCACAGCCGGTGCGGCGCTGACGCGGTGAAGTCACGATTGACCAGATCAGGACGACAATCCGGGACATCAG
>NZ_GG667264.1 GCF_000159635.1 Corynebacterium lipophiloflavum DSM 44291
ACTCGGTTTCTACTTCCTGTGGGGTGGCGTAGTCCAATGCTTCGTGAAGTCGCTTAGTGTTCCACCAATGCACCCACCGCAAGGTGGCCAGTTCGACTTCTCCGACCGACGTCCACGGGCCCTGGGCATGAATCAGTTCAGCCTTGTAGAGACCGTTGACTGTTTCGGCTAGTGCATTGTCGTAAGAATCGCCGACTGTTCCCACA
>NZ_GG667263.1 GCF_000159635.1 Corynebacterium lipophiloflavum DSM 44291
CTTCACGCGCTTTACCGTAACCAAAACCAACGCGACCGTTACCATCGCCAACTACAGTCAGAGCTGTGAAGGAGAAAATACGACCACCTTTAACGGTTTTAGATACGCGGTTTACCGCGATCAGCTTTTCCTGCAGTTCGCCAGCTTGTTTTTCGATGTGAGCCATCTTACACCTCTACCTTAGAACTGAAGGCCAGCTTCACGGGC
>NZ_GG667262.1 GCF_000159635.1 Corynebacterium lipophiloflavum DSM 44291
GCACCCGCCCGTTGGATTCAGGCCCGTATTTCTATGTCTCGTGCGACGCGCTGACGATGAAAGTCCGCGAAGGCGGACGCGTGGTCAAAACCAGCGTGCTGTTGGCCACCGGCGTCAACAATGATGGCTACCGGGAACTGCTCGGCATGCACGTCGCCACCGCCGAGTCAGTCGCATCATGGACGGGATTCTTCCGCGACCTAAAAGCCCGCGG
>NZ_GG667261.1 GCF_000159635.1 Corynebacterium lipophiloflavum DSM 44291
GGCCTGGGTTGACAGGATCTGGTTGATGAACCCTTGGAGCATCTCGCGCATCAGGTCCGGGGAGGCTTGGGCCAGTAGTTCGTCGAGGTAGGTAGTCGGGTCAATAGAATGGGGGCCAGCGGTCATCGTGGTGTTCCTTTCGAGGAAGTGTGGTTACGGATTCGAAAGGTACTGCGGTGGTCGCCCACATCTTCCATGGGGTCCTCACCGGCAGTTAC
>NZ_GG667260.1 GCF_000159635.1 Corynebacterium lipophiloflavum DSM 44291
CCTGTAGCTGCCGGTGACGACCTCATGAATGCGTGAGGCGACCACCGCAGTAGCTTTCGACTCAACTCCTACATCTCCTCGAAAGGACAACCTGCGATGGCCGCTGCTCCCCATTCTATTGACCCGACTACCTACCTTGACGAGTTGCTCGCTCAAGCATCCCCCGATCTCATGCGAGAAATGCTTCAAGGCTTCATCAACCAGATCCTCTCCACCCAAGCC
>NZ_GG667259.1 GCF_000159635.1 Corynebacterium lipophiloflavum DSM 44291
GATTTGTGGTGCCTGACCGGGATAGCTGGTTTTAATAATAACCTGCACATCGGAGAGATCCGGCAGCGCATCCACTGGCGTATTAATGATGGTCCAGGTGCCCCAGATGCTCAGAAACAACGCGCCCATCAGCACCAAAAAACGGTTCGCCACCGAGCGACGAATAATCCATTCAATCATTGGTTATTCCCTCAATGCGCATGGGTAGCACTTTCAGAGCGC
>NZ_GG667258.1 GCF_000159635.1 Corynebacterium lipophiloflavum DSM 44291
GACCCGGCGAGGGTCAACGAGATCAGCGAGAAGCTGATGGAAAATCCGGAAATCGCCGAACTGATCGGCGAGTTGTCGACTTCCACCGATGATGCCAGCGACCTGGTCAAAGGCCTGTTGCAGGCATCGATCAACGCTGGTCTGCAGGCTGAAATGGACGCGCATCTGGGATACGCGCACTCTGATCGTACGGCGAAAGCCCAGCTGGGCACCCCGGATGGC
>NZ_GG667257.1 GCF_000159635.1 Corynebacterium lipophiloflavum DSM 44291
GCGGCGGCAGCATCGCTTCCAAAAATTGTAGTGCAGTTGTTCGGTGTAGGAGCGTTATGGATTGCCTGCGTGATTGGCTATCTGGCCTGCTTTGCCAGTCTCAACATTTATATACAGAGCTTCGCCCGCCTGGTCTGGTCGCAGGCGCAACATAATCCTGACCACTACCTGGCACGCCTCTCTTCTCGCCATATCCCGAATAATGCCCTCAATGCGGTGCTCG
>NZ_GG667256.1 GCF_000159635.1 Corynebacterium lipophiloflavum DSM 44291
AGGCAGCTGCGGTAAAGCTCATCAGCGTGGTCGTGAAGCGATTCACAGATGTCTGCCTGTTCATCCGCGTCCAGCTCGTTGAGTTTCTCCAGAAGCGTTAATGTCTGGCTTCTGATAAAGCGGGCCATGTTAAGGGCGGTTTTTTCCTGTTTGGTCACTGATGCCTCCGTGTAAGGGGGATTTCTGTTCATGGGGGTAATGATACCGATGAAACGAGAGAGGA
>NZ_GG667255.1 GCF_000159635.1 Corynebacterium lipophiloflavum DSM 44291
CGTGTGCGTGAACTGACGGTACAGGCCACTACCGGTACTAACTCTGAGTCTGATCTGTCTTCTATCCAGGACGAAATTAAATCCCGTCTGGATGAAATTGACCGCGTATCTGGTCAGACCCAGTTCAACGGCGTGAACGTGCTGGCAAAAAATGGCTCCATGAAAATCCAGGTTGGCGCAAATGATAACCAGACTATCACTATCGATCTGAAGCAGATTGATG
>NZ_GG667254.1 GCF_000159635.1 Corynebacterium lipophiloflavum DSM 44291
TACTACGGCCTGACGCAGGGGCTGCTTTCCGTCCTGCGTCTTTTCTGGGGCAACCTGATTAACTTCATGGCCAACTGGCGCGCGCTAAAACAGGTACTTCAACACGGCGATCCACGTCGCGTGGCGTGGGGATAAAACAACGCATGACTTCCCCAGCGTGACTGGCGATACCCGCTCGTTGCGCCCGTTAGGTCAAATTCTGCTGGAAAATCAGGTCATCACTGA
>NZ_GG667253.1 GCF_000159635.1 Corynebacterium lipophiloflavum DSM 44291
TAGGTTAGATCGACTAACTGCAGCTAATTATGGAATGCCTATAAATAGTAATCTATGTATTAACAAATTTGTAAATCATAAAGACAAAAGCATTATGCTACAAGCAGCATCTATATATACTCAAGGAGATGGGAGGGAGTGGGATTCGAAAATCATGTTTGAAATAATGTTTGATATATCAACGACTTCGCTCAGAGTGTTGGGGCGTGACTTGTTTGAACAGCTTACAT
>NZ_GG667252.1 GCF_000159635.1 Corynebacterium lipophiloflavum DSM 44291
TGATGGAGCTGTTGTTCACTAACCGTGTCTTTTTAATCGGTCTGATCATCGCGCAATTAGCATTGGTTATTGTGTTATCAGCGATGATTCAAAAGCTGAGCGCAGGTGTAACGACGATGCTCTTTATGCTTTATTCGGCGCTGACGGGTCTTACGCTTTCCAGTATATTCATTGTCTATACCGCTGCTTCTATCGCCAGTACTTTCGTCGTTACTGCCGGGATGTTCGGCG
>NZ_GG667251.1 GCF_000159635.1 Corynebacterium lipophiloflavum DSM 44291
GGTCAAGTCCGCGGGAGTGGTGTATCTGCCCTTTCGATAAAACAAGCAGCGTAACGACCTCACGGACCATCACGAGCTAAATTCTGACCCTGGCTCATGCCACATCCTTCCGGATGATCTCAGAAGTAATACCGTCCGACTCGATGATGTTCGCAGTCATCATCACCCTGGTCTGCTCCAAGCTCGTCAACGACATGTACCGCTTCTGCTGGATCCAATCATCATGCTGCTCCGC
>NZ_GG667250.1 GCF_000159635.1 Corynebacterium lipophiloflavum DSM 44291
GCAGGGCGCTGACTTCCGCGTTTCCAGACTTTACGAAACACGGAAACCGAAGACCATTCATGTTGTTGCTCAGGTCGCAGACGTTTTGCAGCAGCAGTCGCTTCACGTTCGCTCGCGTATCGGTGATTCATTCTGCTAACCAGTAAGGCAACCCCGCCAGCCTAGCCGGGTCCTCAACGACAGGAGCACGATCATGCGCACCCGTGGCCAGGACCCAACGCTGCCCGAGATGCGCCG
>NZ_GG667249.1 GCF_000159635.1 Corynebacterium lipophiloflavum DSM 44291
AGAAGTGCTGCCTCCTTGCCGTGAAGGTCGGCTAACTCCTTCTCCAGCAGCACGTGATAGTGATTGGTTCCGGCGATGTTGCGTGTGCCGCCGGCCCCTGCGCCGCAACTGTCGAGCGCCTCATGCATCGCCTTCAGGACCGCGGGGTGCTGGCCCATGCCCAGGTAATCGTTGGAGCACCAGACAGTGACTTCACCGGCGCCGCCCGGATGATGATGCTTGGCGCGGGGAAATGCG
>NZ_GG667248.1 GCF_000159635.1 Corynebacterium lipophiloflavum DSM 44291
GATTGTGGCCGGCTTGCCACGGCGGCGGAAACCCAAAGCCCTGCGAATGCGCTGCAGTTTTCTGCGGCACCGCCTGCTGGGCAACAATGACACATGGGGCCCGCGCCTGGGCCGCGATGGAGGCTGCATGAGCACGAATTTCGACGCCAGCTGGGCCGACAGCGCCCGGCAGTTTCAGCAGATGGTGGGCGAGGGCTGGAGCCAGATGTTGCAGGTCCTGCAGCCCAAAGAAATGGGCCG
>NZ_GG667247.1 GCF_000159635.1 Corynebacterium lipophiloflavum DSM 44291
TGACCAGGTGGACCCCCTCACCCAGGCGCATTTCGAGCGCCAGGACTTCGAGGTTGAGACCAAGCCGGATCTCACCCCGGTCACCGAGGCGGACCGCGAGGCCGAGCAGCGCATCCGCGACTACCTGGCCCGGGCTCGCACTCGTGACTCCGTCTACGGGGAGGAGTTCGGCACCACCGGGCACTCTCCACGGCAGTGGGTCATTGACCCGATTGACGGCACGAAGAACTTCGTCCGTGGT
>NZ_GG667246.1 GCF_000159635.1 Corynebacterium lipophiloflavum DSM 44291
TTTGACTTGTTCCATCCACGGGCCGCTTTTCGGCAGCAAGCGGTTACCAAAGACGGTAATTAGCATCAGCGGCAGGCCCATGCCCAACGCATAGAGATAAAGCGTGCCGCCGCCCAGCCACATGTTCCCGCTTTGGGCGATATACAGCAGAATCGCGCTAAGCGGTGCGGTGGTGCATGGTGAACAGATCAGTCCGGCAATCGCCCCCATAACAAACACACCGCCAGGTGAGCCGCCCTGT
>NZ_GG667245.1 GCF_000159635.1 Corynebacterium lipophiloflavum DSM 44291
TTAATACTCGCTTTAAAACGCTGGTAGAGAAAACCTGGCCGGGCGATGAAAAAGTGTGGGCCAAACTGGCGGTGGTGCACGACAAACAAGTGCATATGGCGAACCTGTGTGTGGTTGGCGGTTTCGCGGTGAACGGTGTTGCGGCGCTGCACTCGGATCTGGTGGTGAAAGATCTGTTCCCGGAATATCACCAGCTATGGCCGAACAAATTCCATAACGTCACCAACGGTATTACCCCACG
>NZ_GG667244.1 GCF_000159635.1 Corynebacterium lipophiloflavum DSM 44291
CAGATGAACAAATTCAATCTCAAGTGGTAGCGGCAGGACATCGTTCATTAACACATCCCATAGTGAGTCGAGATCGCGTACCTTATCTTTCGCCAGACCAAAGGTTTGGCTAAAGTCACGATAAAAATCCTCCTGACTCTCAATCTCATCAAAATCAAAGGTATAAATATTCATCTGTTGCCACCGTCACGTTTCGCGGCGAGTTCTGCCGTGCATCGCTAAGTATAGCCATGAAAAAACC
>NZ_GG667243.1 GCF_000159635.1 Corynebacterium lipophiloflavum DSM 44291
AAACTCGCCTTTCTTAACGCGTGCGGAATCAGTGCCGATAAAGACATTGAACTTGCCAGGCTCGGCGTCATATTTCATCTGTTGATTCCAGAACTTCAGCGCCTCAATATCGATCGGGAAGCTGACAGTCTGAGTTTCGCCCGGTTTCAGGGTGATTTTCTCAAAGCCTTTCAGCTGTTTCACAGGGCGACTCATGGAAGCCGTCACATCCTGCAAGTACATCTGCACTACCGTGGCACCC
>NZ_GG667242.1 GCF_000159635.1 Corynebacterium lipophiloflavum DSM 44291
GCGTTCGGCCCGGGTGCGGCGCTCCAACAGCCAGTCGGGGAAGAAGGAACCAGCCCGCAGTTTCGGTACAGCAACATCGATGGTGCCGACTCTGGTGTCGAGTTGACGTATGCGATAGCCGTTGCGTCGGTTGGTGCGCTGATCGGAGACAGTGGCGTACTCGGCGCCGCAGACACTGTCTGCCTGGGTTGACAGGATCTGGTTGATGAAATCCTGGAGCATCTCGCGCATCAGGTCCGGGGAGGCTT
>NZ_GG667241.1 GCF_000159635.1 Corynebacterium lipophiloflavum DSM 44291
CACCACAACCCCCACCACAAAGAGGAAGCTGTGATTTGCGATTCATTCAACAAACAAACCGCACACCATGACACACAACATGCGCACCACGAGATGACGCCGCCATCAAAGGTTCACGACACCACCACCAGCACACACCCACCCACACCACAAAGCGCAGGCAGAACACGCCACAATGCACACCACAACAAACCACAAACAAAAAACAAAAAAGTACATTGGCACACTATCGAGTTCTCACACAACACAC
>NZ_GG667240.1 GCF_000159635.1 Corynebacterium lipophiloflavum DSM 44291
CCGCATCCCGGTTCGGGAAGATCCCCACCACATCAGTGCGCCGGCGGATCTCCCGATTGAGCCTCTCGGTCGGGTTATTCGACCACACCTTGGTCCACACCGCCTTCGGGCACTGGGTGAACGCCAGCAGCTCATCCAGGGCTTCTTCCAGGTAATCAGCCACATCCGGGAACTTCTGCTGACAGAACTCCACCACATCCCTGGCCTGAGCCCACACAGACGCCGCATCAGGCTGCTGGAAAATCGTGTGGAACATCG
>NZ_GG667239.1 GCF_000159635.1 Corynebacterium lipophiloflavum DSM 44291
AGCGGTGGGAACCAGCGCAGACAACGCGCTAGCGGAGTCGTTCAACGCGACATTGAAACGCGAGGTGCTGCAAAACCGGAAATGCTTCGACTCACTGCTGCACGCCAGACGGGACGTCTTCGCGTGGTGTGTGCGCTACAACCAGAAGCGCAGACACTCATGGTGCGATTATCTGTCGCCCCTCGAGTTCGAAAACCGCACCTGCGGTAAACTCACCTTGACCGCATAAGTTCAATTCCCTGTGTCCACTTTCCAGGGG
>NZ_GG667238.1 GCF_000159635.1 Corynebacterium lipophiloflavum DSM 44291
CGCGGCGGGAGCCGGGGACGCGGCAAGGACGGCGCCGACGCAGCGACAGGCGCAACGGCACCTGGAGAGAAAGCGGCGCCGGAGGAGCGAGTGACCAGCGAAACCTTCGACGAGGCCGTTGAGGAGTTCGAGAACTCGCCGCGGCGCAAGCGGCGCACGCGCGGAAACTCCCGCTCGGACTACCGGCCCAAGCCGGAGGACTTCTGGGGAACGGACGAGCCCGCCGAGACTGAGGAAGCCGCGCCCGAGCGCACGGCTGAGCGGCCGTCGCAGGGTAGT
>NZ_GG667237.1 GCF_000159635.1 Corynebacterium lipophiloflavum DSM 44291
CGCGAAGTGCGTGCGGCAGCGTTGCCAGGAGGCGTTCGGCAGGACCTCGCCGATGGCGTGCTGGATCCCCAGGTGTGCGTCGCTGGTGACCAGGTACACCTCATTCAGGCCCCGGGCCTTGAGGTCGCGGAAGAAACCGGTCCAGGAGGCCACGGACTCGGATGTGGCGACCTGCATGCCGAGTAGTTCGCGGTAGCCTTCCGCGTTCACGCCGGTGGCCAGCAGCACGGAGGTTTTCACGACCCGTCCGCCTTCACGGACCTTCATGGTCAACGCGTCGCAGGAAACAT
>NZ_GG667236.1 GCF_000159635.1 Corynebacterium lipophiloflavum DSM 44291
ATGCTGCCCCAGACACCCAACAGTGCACCAACATACATATCTTTTTTGTCTTTCATCCCCGGCAGCACACCACGCAAAGCACAGGCACAACACCCCACCCCACGCGCAACACCACCACAGACTTTTGCTTGCACAACAGTTCGCTTCACGCACGCACCAACAACGCATCCCAACGGGTGCATCCACAACTGGACATTTCATTAACCAATCATCACGGCAGCAGGTGCACACTCGGCACCTCAACTACCACACCACCACACCACACAGTGACGGTGGTGGTGTTTACATCAAAAAA
>NZ_GG667235.1 GCF_000159635.1 Corynebacterium lipophiloflavum DSM 44291
AGCGAAGTGCGTGCGACACCGTTGCCAGGAGGCGTTCGGCAGGACCTCGCCGATGGCGTGCTGGATGCCCAAGTGTGCGTCGCTGGTGACCAGGTAGACGTCGTTTAGGCCCCGGGCCTTGAGGTCGCGGAAGAAACCGGTCCAGGAGGCCACGGACTCGGATGTGGCGACCTGCATGCCGAGTAGTTCGCGGTAGCCTTCCGCGTTCACGCCGGTGGCCAGCAGGACGGAGGTCTTGACCACGCGCCCGCCTTCACGGACCTTCATGGTCAATGCGTCGCAGGAAACATAGAGGTAGGGT
>NZ_GG667234.1 GCF_000159635.1 Corynebacterium lipophiloflavum DSM 44291
GCTTTTGAGCATGCTCTTTATCACGCAGGTGATCTCCGTGCACAAGGTCTTGTCCATCACAGCGATCGCGGCTCGCAGTACGTGTCCATTCGTTACAGTGAGGCGCTTGCTCAAGCTGGGATTGATCCGTCCGTTGGCACCGTCGGCGATTCCTACGACAACGCGTTGGCGGAAACGGTCAACGGTCTATACAAGACCGAGCTGATCTATCCCCACCGGCCGTGGGCGTCGGTTGGGGAAGTCGAGATCGCGACCCTTCGCTGGGTGTACTGGTGGAATAACCATCGCCTGCACGAGTCATTGGGAT
>NZ_GG667233.1 GCF_000159635.1 Corynebacterium lipophiloflavum DSM 44291
GGTGTTAGCGACGCTTGAAAAGTAGCCCACTTGCGACGGTCGAAAAGTAGCCCACCGACAAGATTGGATGGGTGATTTCCGTGGAAGATTGGGCCAAGATCAGGTATCTGCGTCGGCAGGGCCTGTCGATCAGGAAAATCGCGGCCGAAGTTGGCTGCTCGAAAAAGACGGTGGAAAGGGCGTTGGCCTCAGATGCGCCGCCTGTGTACAAGAAGCGTGCAAGCTCCGAAACCAGCTTCACCCCGTTTGAATCGCGGGTGCGTGCCCTGCTGGAGCAGAGCCCGACGTTGCCTGCCACTGTGATTGCGCAGCGTGTGGGGTGGTGTGGGT
>NZ_GG667232.1 GCF_000159635.1 Corynebacterium lipophiloflavum DSM 44291
TTATATTTTTTACACACCACACTTATTCTGACTGTGTTGGGGTGTGTGGTGTGGTGGTTGAGGTGCCGAGTGTGTACCTGCCACCTGTTTTTCAATGAAATGTCCAGTTGTGGAGACACCCGCTACTGGCGCGTGGGGTGCTACTTCGATGGTGGGCCTGTGATGCGTGTTGGTGGTGTGTGGGTGCGCCACGTGTTGGTGTGCACTGATATGTGATGAACCGTGTGAAGCAAACAAAAATGCATACGGCTGGCACCTACCCTGCTGTTTTTTGTGGTGGTTGGGTGTGGTTGTGTGGGAAGTTGTTGGCATGCTGTTGGGTGTCTGGGGCAGCAC
>NZ_GG667231.1 GCF_000159635.1 Corynebacterium lipophiloflavum DSM 44291
CAGCGCGCCACCGATGCCGAGGCGCGTCTACGCAGCCGCCAGGAGGAGCTTGCCGAGACCCGCGATCGCCTGTCGCGCATCGACTCGGACTCCACCGAGGCAGACGAGCCTTCAAGCGCCGAGCGCGATCGGGCCCGGGCCGCGCTGACCGAGGTCACGGCACTAGAGATGGAGGCCACGCTGTCGGCGCGCACCGCGCAGCAGACGGCGGAGGCAGCGGCGGGCAAGGGGGATGCGCTGCGTCGTCAGGCAGAGCACGAGCGCGTGGTGAAGGCGCGCTTCCTCGCGGGCGTCGCCAAACAAAAAGCCCAGGCTGAGCTGGCCGCGGCCGTGGCCGGGCATGCCCG
>NZ_GG667230.1 GCF_000159635.1 Corynebacterium lipophiloflavum DSM 44291
TTCTCACTCGTGCTGCTCAGCCAGCACCGCCCCGACCAGGCGCACGACGGCATCTCGGTTCGGGGAGATCCCCACGACGTCGGTGCGCCGGCGGATCTCCCGGTTCAACCGCTGAAGTGGGGTTGTTCGACCAGACCTTCGTCCACACCGCCTTCGGGGCGTGGGTGAAAGTCAGCAGCTCGTCGAGCGCTTCCTCGAGGTGAGTGCGCGACATGGGGGAACTTCTGCTCACAGAAGCCCACCACCTCCCGTGCCTGATCCACACAGCCTGGGCGTCCGGTTGCTGGAAGATCGTGTGGAACATCGCCGACAATGTCGGCCATTGGCTTTTGGGCACCAGTCCGGAGAGGTTCTT
>NZ_GG667229.1 GCF_000159635.1 Corynebacterium lipophiloflavum DSM 44291
TTGCTCGCCCAAGCATCCCCCGATCTCATGCGAGAAATGCTTCAAGGCTTCATCAACCAGATCCTCTCCACCCAAGCCGACCAGGTGTGCGGCGCCGACTACGCCACCGTGTCTCAGGACCGGGTTAACACCCGCAACGGATACCGCCACCGCGACTTCGACACACGCGTGGGCACCATCGACGTCGCCGTGCCCAAACTCAGAACCGGATCCTTCTTCCCGGACTGGCTGCTCGAACGACGCACCCGGGCCGAACGGGCCCTGACCACCGTGATCGCCACCTGCTACCTCAAAGGTGTGTCCACCCGCAGGATGAACGACCTGGTCGCCACCTTAGGGATCAACAATCTCTCAAAGTCCCAGGT
>NZ_GG667228.1 GCF_000159635.1 Corynebacterium lipophiloflavum DSM 44291
TGCCGCACCCATTTTTCGAAGAACCTCTCGTCGATGGTGCCGAAGACCCAGTGGCCGACTGTGTCGGCGATGTTCCATACGATCTTCCAGCAACCCGACTCGCAAGCGGTGTGGAAACAGGCCCACGACGTGGTGGAATTCTGCCAGCAGAAATTCCCGCACGTGGCCGACTACCTGGAGGAATCACTCGACGACCTGCTCGCGTTTACCAACACGCCAAAAGCCGTGTGGACCAAGGTGTGGTCGAACAACCCACCTTCAGCGGCTCAACCGTGAAATCCGCCGGCGCACAGACGTCGTCGGGATCTTCCCCAACCGCGACGCCGTGATCCGCCTGGTTGGCGCAGTCCTCGCCGAGCAACATGACGACT
>NZ_GG667227.1 GCF_000159635.1 Corynebacterium lipophiloflavum DSM 44291
TTAAGTAGCAGAATGTGTGTCTGATTCTTGCGGTTTCCGCAGATCAGACTATACAAATCAGGCTTGAATAAGGATTTAGTCCTTATTCGGGCCCGTTTCTCGTTCAATCCGCCGGAACGGCGCTTCAGTGTGGTAGCTGGATGCTGGTTAGCTTTGCCGGTGACACCAAACAGACCACGATGCCCAGTATGTACTGGGCAAATGAAGAAAAACGGCACCACCACAAAAGGAACGACCAGATGGCGGTGCAAGAACCCTGACTGTGGATCTTCCACCACCTACCGTCGGCCTGATCTGACTAAAACCCGCGACTTCAAAGCGTTTCACCGATACGTGACCTCCACGAGGTCACTAACCGAGATCGCCTGTGATGCCGGAGTCAGCAGATGGACCCTCGA
>NZ_GG667226.1 GCF_000159635.1 Corynebacterium lipophiloflavum DSM 44291
GACAGGCAGGCCCCGGTGGATCGCGAGCGACCACAATGCGGCGACGTCGGCAAGCTCCGGTGCCGGCGCGGTGGCGAACACGTCGTGCGGGGCGGTGCCGGTACGCGCGGCGGCGACTAGCTGGCGCACGTTGTTGGCCAGGGGCGCCGGACAGTCCTCCGGCAGGTGGTCTGCGGCGCGGTTGCAGGCGGCCTCGAGGGTGGACCCGGCCTGCACGTTGGTGACAACGTGGCCCAAAAACAGCGCCACTATTGCTTGTCGACGCCCCGCCCAACGCGCCCGCTGCCGCGCGCTGAGCACCCGCCACAGCGTCGCCGCGGCAATCGAGACGGCGATAACCAGCGAGAACCGCTCCGCCATGATGACGGCGAGGGTGGCCGCGAACACCGCCACGGGCAGGGCGGCGGGGTGGAT
>NZ_GG667225.1 GCF_000159635.1 Corynebacterium lipophiloflavum DSM 44291
ATTGCCGATCAGGTTGCGCCAGGAGGAATGCTGGTACTGGAAGCCTTGATCGGTGTGCATCATCCACCCGGGTTCAGGTGCACACGCTGCGATCGCCTTGGATAAAGAATCGGTGGTAAATGCTGTCGACGGCGATGTGGCAACGGTGTGAGCGACGATGGAGCGGTCGAACAAGTCCATCACCGGTGACAGGTATATCTTGCGGCCTGCGATTCTGAACTCGGTGACATCATTGACAAAGACGGTGTTTGGCGCATCCGGGGTGAACTTGCGCTCGAGCTTGTTGTCAGCGATGTGGCTGATCGTCCCAGCGTAGGAAACATAAGGCCTGCGTTGGCGGATCTTGGCTCGAAGACCCATCTCATGCATGAGTTTGTAGACGAGTTTGTGGTTGACCACCCAGCTCTGGTTACGCACGCAGGTCCAGCAGCACCCGCCGGTAGCCGTAGCGATGCTTGTTGCGTTCGAAGCTTTCCCGAA
>NZ_GG667224.1 GCF_000159635.1 Corynebacterium lipophiloflavum DSM 44291
ACGAGCTCATCGACGTGGAGCTGAACACCGACTGGTTCGACGTCCGCGACCGCTACCAGGGCATCCCGGTGGTTTACACCGGCCCGCTGGACCGCTACTTTGATTACGCTGAGGGCCGCCTCGGCTGGCGCACCCTCGACTTCGAGCGGGAAGTCCTGGACACAGGCGACTTCCAGGGCACCCCGGTGATGAACTATAACGACGCGGACGTGCCGTACACCCGCATCCACGAGTTCCGCCACTTCCACCCGGAGCGCACCGAGTACCCCGACGACAAGACCGTCATTGTCAAGGAGTATTCCCGCTTCGCCGGCGAGGATGACGAGGTCTACTACCCGATCAACACGCCCGAGGACCGCGAGAAGCTCACCGCGTACCGACGCCTCGCCGCCGTCGAGTCCCGCGACAACGGCGTCCTGTTCGGCGGGCGCCTGGGCACCTACCAGTACCTGGACATGCACATGGCCATCGGCGCGGCGCTG
>NZ_GG667223.1 GCF_000159635.1 Corynebacterium lipophiloflavum DSM 44291
GAACTGCTCCCCATTAGTTGGACTGAGAAATCAGTTACCAACTAGTGAGGAGCAGTTTCCATTGAGAGCACGAAGTTCGCTGAGCGAACATCAGCGTGAGCAGCTGGTGGAGTGTTTCGAGCAGGGCATGAGCTACGGAACCGCTGCCAAGACTCTTGGTGTCTCCAAATACGCCGTCCGTACGCTGCGTCGTCGGTTTCAGCTGCATGGCAGGCTATGTCTTGTGGAGAAACCGACAAAGCAGCAGCACTCGTTCGACATCAAGAAGGAAGTTGTCCAACGCCACCTTGCCGGCGAGACAAAGATGGATCTTGCACGCGAGTTTGGCCTGTCGTCAGACCAACTCGTCAAAGATTGGTCCCGGAAATGGCGTAAAGGTGGCGACGACGCGTTAAAACCGAAGCCGAAGGGCAGGCCCAAAGGCTCGTCCGCGCCGAAGAGGCTCACGGAAGAGGAGAAGCTGCGCCGCCAGATCGAGCGGTTGGAAGCGGAAAACG
>NZ_GG667222.1 GCF_000159635.1 Corynebacterium lipophiloflavum DSM 44291
GGGTTAAGTAGCAAAAAGTGTGTCCGCTCGGCGTGTCGCCGGGCGGACATTTCTTTATCGCATGGGGCCTTTGCGGATTCCTATGTTGTGTTGGTATTCGGTTGGGATAGCGTTGTCGTAGAAGGCTGGTCGTCCTGTTTCTTGGTCGGCTGTGTTGTGGTCTTCTGGGACGAGATCGGGAACTTTGGCGAGTTGATCTTGTCCGTAATTGCACTGCCTGGCGATCTCGAGTGGGTCGTCAGGCAGCTGCGTTTTCGAGTGCAGGTACCACTCGAGCATCTTGCGTTGTCGTTCCCCGGATCTGCCGCGGTGGGCGTCAGCGATGCGTTTGAGTTGTGCGTTGACTCCGCCTTCTAGGCTGTTTGTGGTTGCTGCCCACCGGGCCGGTTCGAGTGCTTCTGGCGGGGGTTGGAGATAGGCAAACAGCCAGTTGTTGCGCGATAAGTGTAAAAGCGAGTTGTATGCCTTTCGGACCCGGATATGTGTGAATTCCCATTGGTGGCTGGGGGTGCGG
>NZ_GG667221.1 GCF_000159635.1 Corynebacterium lipophiloflavum DSM 44291
GGCGAGGCGGGGGGCGACGCGCGCGGCCCGCCCTCCCGCGAGATCGGCGAGCCGCGCGATCCGCTCGTACTCGTCGACGTTGTCGGCGGAGATCACCGCGCCGTGGTCAATGGCCAGCCGCAGCAGCTCATCGGTCTTGATGGCTGCGGAGACGATGATCCGCTCCCCCGGCACGCCGCGGTCGATGACCTGCCGCAACTCGTTGAAGCTGGCCACGTCCACGCCGTGGCCGGCGTCGCGCACGGCGTCCACAAAAGTCAGGCCCTTGTTCGCCTTGCGGGCGAAAAACACGCGCACGTCCACACCTCGGCTCGCGCCGGCGGCGACGAGCTCGTCGATGTGGGATTCCATCGGGGCGGCGTTGAGCACGTTGACGGGGCTGGAATAGGTCTCAAGCAGCGACTGGCAGGCGTCGGCATCGGCAAGCAGGTCGTCGGCCCACGCCTCTGTGCGCGCGGTAAGCGGCGGCGCTCCGTGGACGCGCTCGGGGTGCGCCATCGCGGCGGCGCTCACGCGCG
>NZ_GG667220.1 GCF_000159635.1 Corynebacterium lipophiloflavum DSM 44291
AAGAGCATGAAGCACCTCGGTTCGGCGCACACCGACGAAGATCTTGCCCTGTTGAAGGCCCAGGCCCGACGCCTGGTCGACGGCGACCAGATGAGCCTGGCTCTTGGTGTGGACACCAC
Organism: Corynebacterium lipophiloflavum DSM 44291; assembly: GCF_000159635.1. Lineage (GTDB taxonomy): Bacteria > Actinomycetota > Actinomycetes > Mycobacteriales > Mycobacteriaceae > Corynebacterium > Corynebacterium lipophiloflavum. The sequence goes on from NZ_GG667220.1 coordinate 120, forward strand.
ACCTTCCGGCAGCGGGTCGGTGGATGCGCCGGTCCCGATCACCTCGGAACGCGCTGGTCACCTCCTCGACGTCATCCACCATGCCTACACCGAACTGGGTTTGGATACAGCCACCGGCGGTGACCAGGTGTTCCGGGATCTGCTCATCGCCCGGATCGTGCAGCCAGGCTCAACATTCGACAGCATCGAACCGGACCTGACCCCTTGTTGGTGGACATAGGCTAGCCCCGGTTGACAGCCGGAGGAGGGTAGTCTCAGTTCATGCCTCGTAAGTCCTATACTGAGGAGTTCAAGCGCGACGCGGTCGCGATGTATGAAGACACAGACGGTGTGTCTCTTAATTCGGTTGCTCATGATTTCGGTGTTAACCGTGGCAGTCTCGCTGCCTGGGTCAAGCGCTATGGCACGGGCAAGAAAGCCC
>NZ_GG667219.1 GCF_000159635.1 Corynebacterium lipophiloflavum DSM 44291
CGAGACAGCTTAAGCACCCCGGAGCAAGGACAACTAATGTCTTGAGGTTGGGCTTTTCGACCCTGGCCCAACTTTGCAACAGCACCGAAATGAAAGTGGCGAAATCGAAATCTATGTTCAGCCTTGCGGCACGAGGATAGACCAAATCACCATATCCGGGGAGTTGAAACAACCAACCAATGAACCCTCCGATACCTCAGCTCCGTCCACAGGGGGTAATCCTGATTTCGGGAAGCTGAAAGCCGATGTTCCCCAACAGGACCCGTTTGCTGTCAACCTCAGTAGTCCCACCGCCCCATGGAAAATCGAATCGCCGATCAACCCGCCGGCAGATGAATCCGCGTGGCTTCTCATTAGTGCATTCTCGTCTAGTCAAGATAAAGAGACCGCGGGGGTAGCAGTGCAAAAAGAGTCGCTCCTCCAACTCGAGCCCGGTGAGATTCTCATCGGAAAAAGTACAGGTATAGGAGGGTCTGGGACCAGCATTATCACACAGGAAGAGTTCAGCCAATGTGCTGACTAGATCTGGTTAAAACCGCCCCTCTGA
>NZ_GG667218.1 GCF_000159635.1 Corynebacterium lipophiloflavum DSM 44291
GGTCCGGTGGTACTGCCGCTACGGGCTCAGCTACCGCGATCTGGAAGAAATGATGACCGAACGCGGCGTACCGGTCGATCACAGCACCATCTACCGCTGGGTCCAGAAATATGCTCCTGAGCTGGACAAGCAGACCCGGTGGTACCGACAAGTCCCGGATTGGCAGGCCCGGTCCTGGCGGGTGGACGAGACCTATATCCGGGTCGGGGGAAAGTGGTGCTACCTCTATCGGGCCATCACCGCGGGCGGGCATACCCTGGATTTTTACCTGTCCCCAAAGCGTAACGTCGCCGCAGCGAAGCGTTTCCTGGCCAAGACCCTGAGGTCGAACACGATAACCGGGTTCCCGCGGGTGATCAACACCGATAAAGCACCCTCCCTGGCCAGGGCAATCGCCGAGTTGAAGTCAGAGGGAATCTGCCCGCAGACCGTGGAACACCGGCAGGTGAAATACCTCAATAACGTCATTGAAGGAGATCATGGGCGGCTGAAACGGATCCTCGGACCGAAGGGGGCGTTCAAAAACCGGACCTCGGCGTACCGGACGTTGAAAGGGATGGAAGCGATGCA
>NZ_GG667217.1 GCF_000159635.1 Corynebacterium lipophiloflavum DSM 44291
TTCACTTCTCCCGATGTGTCGTCTAATGGTTCCTCCGGCGGCTCCTCTGACGGTGCCATGGACGAATCGGCACTTCTGTCCTCGCTTGGAGCTTCGTTTATGGCTGGCTCCTCATTCAATGTTGAGGCAGTAGGCCTCCTCGGCTTGTCCTCATTGGGATTGGCGGGTATGCTCGCGGCATTGGGGTCTGAAGTAGGCTCCGCCATCGGCACCGACGGTGGTTTCCAATTTGGGTCTGTGGAGGGCGGATCGGCCAAGGGTTTGACCGTTGAAAGCGCTGTAACTGGATCCGCTTCCAATCGTGTCACTGAGGTTCCAGCTACCGAGGATGGATCTACGATCGACATTTTCTCGTGGTTGCGTGACCTCCTCAACGGTTCGGCTCAAGGTTAAGTACATGCGCCGAATCGCGTCGTCAAGGTCACTAAGGGATGACGATGTCGCTGGGGTGCCGAGGCTTCGGATAGCCAGCTAACAATCACCGGCCGACTGGATTACTACCAGTCGGCCGGTGATTGTTTCACGTGAAACCTCGTATTGCCTCCATCCATTTTCCGGAGTTTCGTCGGCTTCTATCCTTCC
>NZ_GG667216.1 GCF_000159635.1 Corynebacterium lipophiloflavum DSM 44291
CTCCACACCGGGCGGCAAGTCGACGGGGCCGAGCTTTTCCGCGTGGGGCGGCAGCTCAACGTGGGCGAAGAAATCCTCCAGCGCCTTTCTCGGGGCATCGACCACGGCGACGTGGACTGCGGGCGGCAGGCGGGTTTCCGCGCGTTGGGAGAGCTCGGCGGCGGCGTGGCCCGGCACGTCCCAGCGAATCAGATGCTGGACCACAGGCAGCGAGGGCTCGGCGACCACGACGACCTCGCCGTCGATGCTGGCGGCGTCGACAAGCGTGCAGGCGGCGAGCCACTTTTCGAAGGTCTCCTCGGTCGCGCGCAGGTCCGGGCGCCCGAGCAACGCCCACGTGTCCAGCAGGATCGCCGCGCCATACCCACCGTTGGTCACGGCGGGTTCCGCCCCGGGCGTGGCCACGACGATCATCGGTGTGCGCGGTATCTCGGTGACGATCTTCTCCCCCCACGACGAGCGCACCCGCGTCTTCGGAAACGCCCTGCCCAGCTCCTCGGCGGTGCGCTCGGTGCCCAACACCACGGCGCGCAGCCGGCGCGACCCGCAGACCGGGCACACGTGAGCGGTGTCCATGCGCCCGCACCAGCGGCAGGTCGGGG
>NZ_GG667215.1 GCF_000159635.1 Corynebacterium lipophiloflavum DSM 44291
GCCGCACCCCCCAAACAACACACAGGGGGGTGCGGCTGCTTTAATGCGTGCACACTTACTCCGCCACGACAGTGTCGAGTCCGCAATGCGGACACCACCCACTGCGCCACGGCAGAGTCGAACGCGATCCGCGGGGCATCCAGAACAGCCCACTGCACCAGGTACCCGGCTCGCCATCTGACTCCGCCACGGCAGAGTGACCAAGTTGTAGAGCCGGCCGCTAGAGCCGTGCACTCCGTATTGACATCGTCGAGTCCACACTGCGGACTTCCCCCCATTCCGCCACGGCAGAGTCGAGCAACCACCAAGCGCTTCAGTCTGGTGGTCCGGTATGTTTCCCCCCGAACACTGGGAGTCCGCATTGCGGACTCCCCCCATTCCGCCACGGCACAGTCGAACAACGGCCCGACCGGTTTAGTCATGTGGTCGGGGTTTTCCCTAACCCTCGCCAGTCCGCATTGCGGACTCCACCCATTCCACCCGGGCAGAGTTCCGGCGTCGTTTAGCCTGCCGGTGTCAGCGCTCTTTGAAAAGTAGCCCAAAACGCTCCTCGAAAAGTAGCCCACCCGGAAAAGATTGGATGGGTGATTTCATTGGAGGAAT
>NZ_GG667214.1 GCF_000159635.1 Corynebacterium lipophiloflavum DSM 44291
TGAAGTGTCCTGGGTTTAGTTCCGATCGTTTCTAGAGGAGGATTGGACCATGCCTAGGAAGTTCAGTGACGAGTTCAAGGACAAGGCGGTGCGGTTAGCCGAGGAGCTCGTTGAGCTTGAGGGGTGCTCGAAGTGGGCGGCGGCGGAGGAGATCGGCGAGAAGCTCGGCGTCTCGGCGCACACGCTCAACAACTGGTTGAAACCTGTCAAAGCGTCCCCCGACGTTCAGCGGAGCACTGGCGAGTCGGTCGACGACGAACTGAAGCGTCTGCGGCAAGAGAACAAAGAGCTGCGCAGGGCAAACGAGATCTTGAAGACCGCTTCAGCTTTTTTCGCAGCGGAACTCGACCGTCCCACCAGAAGATGATCGAATACATCGACACGTATCGCGATCGCTTCGGGGTCGAGGCCATCTGTCGCACGTTAAGGCAGACAGAATGTGGGTTTATCACCTCTCGTGGCTACCGAGCAGCGAAAACACGAGCCCCGTCGGCCAGGAGCTTGTCAGACGCGCTGCTTATCCCCGAATTGGTGAAAGTCTTCGAGGACAACTTCAGCGTGTACGGGGTACGCAAGATGTGAAAAGGCCATGCAGCGCGCCGGCTGGGAC
>NZ_GG667213.1 GCF_000159635.1 Corynebacterium lipophiloflavum DSM 44291
GCGCGATTGATGCTGCAGCTCGAGCCCGGACATCATCGGATTTAGAGCGGATCCGACAACTCGAGAAGCAGAACCGGCTTGTTCAAGAAGAGCGAGACATCCTTCGCAAGGCGGCGCAGTATTTTGCGAAAGAGATGGGCTTGTGATCCGCTTCAAGTTCATCCGGGACCATCGCACCGAGTATTCGGTCAAGCGGATGTGCCACGTGCTGAAGGTGCGGCGATCTTCCTATTACAAGTGGAAAAACACACAGGCCGCGCGCCGCCAGAAGGTTCTTGACGATGCTGTTGTCGGTGCTCGTATCCGCACTTCAGTTCCGTGAGGAACACGGACTCTACGGAGCTAAGCGCATCGCCGCGGCGTTGAACGATCCTGATTCGGGGGCGCATGCGGTGGTCAATCACAAACGCGTCGCACGCATCATGAAGACTATGGGCATCCAGGGGTTCGAGAAGAAACGCCGCGTGCGCACCACCGTGGCAGATGCTGGCCGTGGTGTCTTTCCAGATCTTGTTTGCAGGCGGTTTCATGCCCCGGCGCCGAATCGCGTGCTCGTCGGCGACATTACCTACCTGCCGGTATCCGGTGGCGGCAATATGTATCTTGCCACCGTGATCGATTGTTATTCCCGCAGGCTGGTGGGATTTTCTATTGCTGACCACATGCGCGTC
>NZ_GG667212.1 GCF_000159635.1 Corynebacterium lipophiloflavum DSM 44291
AGCGCGGCGCGGCGCTGCGCCGCATTGTGCGCGACCGGCGCGCGTTTTTGGTGCTTGGCGGCACGGGCGCCGGCAAGACAACGCTTCTGTCCGCCATGCTGGCAGAGGTCGACGCCACCGAGCGCATCGTTGTTATCGAGGACACCTTGGAGCTCACGCCGAGCCACCCGCACGTGCTCAACCTGACGTCGCGGGGCGCCAACGCTGAGGGCGCCGGTGAGATCACGTTGTCCGACCTGTTGCGGCAGTCCCTGCGGATGCGCCCGGACCGGATCGTCGTTGGCGAGATCCGCGGCGCTGAGGTGGTTGACCTACTCGCCGCGCTGAACACGGGCCACGACGGCGGCGCCGGCACCCTGCACGCGAACTCGATCCACGAAGTGCCCGCGCGCATGGAGGCGCTCGCCGCGCTAGGCGGGCTCGACCGGCCAAGCCTGCACTCCCAGCTCGCGGCGGCCGTCGAGGTGATCCTCGTGGTCAAGCGGCGCCCCGACGGCTCCCGCGTGCTGCACCAGTTCGGGGTGCTCGAGGGCAACCCGGTGCGCGCGAAGGTGCTGTGGGACTCAGTTGCGGGCGAGGCGGACGGCTACCGGGAGGTGTTCGGGCCATGAACGTAACCGCAGCGCTTCTCGTCAGCGCCGTGATCGCGAGCCGCCCGCCTCGCCCGGCCGCGCG
>NZ_GG667211.1 GCF_000159635.1 Corynebacterium lipophiloflavum DSM 44291
ACACCTTCGAGGCGCGGGGGCGTTTGATCGTCGTACCCTCTGGATCGGAGTGGGTGGGGACAAGCCGCAGCTGCGCGAGCTCATGAGCGAGTGTTCGCTCGAGGAGGACCGCCGCCAGCGCGCGCACCTGACGGTGGCCAAGAAGTGCCACCGCACTCGCGACGCCTGGCTTATCGACGACCACTCCCACGCCCTCTCCGTCTACTGTGGGCCGGACTTCACCGTCGACGAGGTCCACCTCATGGAGTCGCACCTGGGTAAGGGGCGCGGTGGTGGACCGCGCTACGACATCGTGGACACCTTCTACTTGCGCTAGGAGGTTCGTGTGAACAGTTTTTGGGTGAAGTCCCCCGATGGGGCAGTAGCGGACGGAGATGGCCCGGGAACTGTCTTGCTGACGATGCTCTGAAATGCCAGATTGAGTTCGTCGAGGAGCGTGGACACGCTGACCACACAATTACCGCCACTGCAACCCCGTACTGAAACCCGAGCATGTCCGCTTGCACGAATAAGCAGCCGATTGATCTCGCCCCGTCGGGTAGTGCGTACATCGACTACACGGCGCCCACCCGGGCGTGGAGCAGGACGGCGAAAGAAAGGCACATGATCCCCATGGGGAGCGCCGTGGGGGCCATACGCGGCCCTTTTCCGTCGGCTGCCGTGCCTATCACGCCGACGGCGACGTATCCGGCGGTGGCGAGGTGCGGTCGGACATAATAATTTGCAGAACCTACTTCCCCCTTACCGGGTCAGCTTCTATGCGGTGGGCT
>NZ_GG667210.1 GCF_000159635.1 Corynebacterium lipophiloflavum DSM 44291
TCACTGACACCAGGGCAGCGATCCGGGTTTCCAGCTCATCGCACTGCACCCGCAATGCGCGGTAGGTCGTGGCCAGAATCTTCAGGCTGGTCAGCACACCATTTCGCGGATCAGTAACATCCGACGACGGTCGGCAGTACACCAACGCGTTGACCAGAGCGTGGTTGGTCATCGTGGCGTAGCGGGTGCGGATGTCATCAGGGGCTGTGACCAGCAACGACTTCATCGTTGTGATGAGTTTCGCGGTGGTGGACACCAGCTGTTTCCGGGTGATCTGTAACGCTCGTAACGACTCCACCGGGCCCGTGGAATCTTTAGGCGTGCTCAGCCCTTCCCCGGTCAGGACCTGTCGCGCGGCGGCAAGGGCATCCACCGGATCTGATTTCCCGTCCCGGCGTCGAATGCTGCGGGCCGGGCGCAGGACTTCAACGACCGTGTAGCCACGGTCTATGAGGTGCCGGGTTAATCCGGCACCGAAGGAGTTGGTTCCTTCTACTCCGACGGCGCCGACACCGTGCTTGCTGAGGAACTCGGCGAGGTGTGTGTAACCGGGCCTGGTGGTGGGGAAGGTTTCGGTGGCCAGGTGCCGGCCGGTTGGGGTCACCGCGGCGACGGTGTGGGTGTCGGTGTGGGTGTCGACCCCGGCGACGGGGCTTGCGGAGAGGTCGATGTCTGTGGTCATGGCTGTCAACGCTTTCGCATAGGGAAGTGATGAAGGTAGCCGCTGATCCGAGGGTTCGAGCAGACAGGACACTGATGGGACTACTACTATGGCACCTGCCGGGGTGGTC
>NZ_GG667209.1 GCF_000159635.1 Corynebacterium lipophiloflavum DSM 44291
CGATAGCGTTGTCGTAGAGGGCTGGTCGTCCTGTTTCGTGGTCGGCTTGGTTCTCGTTTCGGGTCAGGGTGGATACTTTGGCGAGTTGGCCCTGGCCCCAGTCGGACTGCCTGGCGATTCGTACTGGATCGTCAGGCAGTTCCGTTTTGAGGTAGAGCCACCAATCCAGCATGCGGCGTTGTCGTTCACCGGATCTGCCCCGGTGGGTTCTGGCGAGCAGTTTGAGCTGGGCGTTGATGCCGCCCTCCAGGCTGTTGGTGGTGGATTTAATGCGGTGTTTCTCCAGCACACCTTCTGGTGGGGTGAGGTAGACAAACAGCATCTCGGACCGGAAGAGGTGGTTGAGGCTGTTGTAGGCCTTGCGCACGTTGGGGTGGGTCCACACGCGGGTCCATGCACCGGTTTTGGGGTCTTTGATCAGGGTTTTCTCGTCCATCCATGACCGGTAGATCGTGGAGAATTCGTGCAGTTGCGCACCCCATTGCGCTGCCTCGTCCAGGGTGGTGATCCGGGTTAGCTTCAGCGCAAGTCGATAGATGGTGCGTCCGGCATCGGTGCGTGGGTTGGTGGTGGTGTAGCGGCGTACAACGCGTTGGGCGTGGACGAGGCAGCGTTGAATTTTCGTAGTCGGCCAGCACTTCTTGATTGCGCTGTAGGCTCCCTGGCCGCCATCGATAACGGCGATAAGTGGGGCTTCGATGCGCTCGAGAAGTCGTTGGTAGTCGCGCGTGGTTTCGTGTTTACACCAGTGCCAGGCAATCACGTGGTCGATCGTCGCCGCGACGATCAGACAGCCGCCGGCGGTGTAGGTGCCGTCGAGGAAGATCTGGTCGTAGATCCTCTTGTCGTGGCCGGCGGTGGGGTCAGGCACATCAGCGAGCCAGCACCACTTGAAGCGCCGCTTCATTGTGGCGCGGCTGACGCCGTTTCGTTTGGCTAGGTCGTCCAGTGAGATTGCGGTGGTGCAATGCTCGATGAACTGGGTGAACACTGCCGCGTTGGTGATGTCGTTTCGACGTTTGACGCTGGAGGCGCCGCATTGTTTGCAGCGCCACCTGGTGGTGCCTTTGCTGGTGGTGCCGTTGCGTTTCATCACTGCGCCGCAGTGGCAGCGTGGTTGGTTCTTTGACATTGCGACACCACACCACGTCGCGCATAGCACATCACGGCTGCCACACCGTGGATGTCCCGGCCTGAGGCCGGATATATGCTTCCGGAGCATATACTTTCCTGAAACCT
>NZ_GG667208.1 GCF_000159635.1 Corynebacterium lipophiloflavum DSM 44291
AGGCGGCCTGGGTTGGTCGGAGACTAGGTTTTACCCTAGGAGGAAGATCAGCATGGCACGACCCAGTCAGTACGACGCAGCCACGCAGGAGCGCGCGGTGCGCATGTACTTCGAGCGCCTCGAGGAAGGCGACATCTCCAAGGCGGGCGCCCGCCGGGAGATCGGTGAACTTCTCGGTGTGAAGGAATCCACCCTGCGCAACTGGATCCGCAAACAGGAAAAGCAGGCCGAAGCTCCTGAGCCCGGTTCCCTGTCCTACCAGCAACTCCAGGCCGCCTACGACGAGCAGGCCAAGGAAGTGGCCAAGCTGCGACGCGCCAATGAGATTTTGAAAACGGCGTCGGCTTTTTTCGCCCAGGCGGAGCTCGACCGCAAACTTCGGTAATCGTGGAGTTCATCCGCACCTACCGCCACCGCTTCGGGGTCGAGTCAATCTGCGAAACCTTGACTGCCCATGGCATCGCGATTGCCCCAAGCACCTTTTACGACCATCAGGCCCGCGGCTTCGGCCCCTCGGACGCTGAACTCGACGAGGCCTATGCCGCCCACCGCATCTACCGGTTGTGGGAGGCCAACCGCAAGGTCTACGGCCGGCGCAAACTCTGGAAGTCCGCCATCCGTGACGGCATGACTGTTGGCCGTGACCAGGTCGAACGACTGATGAAGATCACCGGAATCAAAGGCGTGTCACGAGGGATGCACCGCAAGAAGACCACCGTGGCCACCCCGGCCCACCGCCGGCACCCGGACCTGATCAACCGGCGGTGGGCGTATCCGTCGCACCCGGATCAGTGGTGGATCGCGGACTTCACCTACGTCTGGACCCGGGAGGGCTTCTGCTACGTCGCCTTCATTGTCGACGCCTATTCGCGAATGATCCTCGGCTGGGTGGTCACCACGGTCATGGACACCCGGATGGTGCTCATGGCCCTGGAGCACGCCCTGTTTTCCCGTCGGCGCACGAGGATGGACTTCACCGCCACCGGCATCGTCCACCACTCGGACGCGGGAGCCCAGTACACCTCTATGGCGTTTACCGATGCCCTTGTCGAGGCCGGGTTGCAGGGCTCGATCGGCTCGGCCGGTGACGCCTTGGACAACGCGATGATGGAATCAACGATCGGGCTCTACAAGACCGAACTGATCGGCTTCGATCCACGTCGTACGTGGAGGGATGCCCAGGAGGTAGAAACGGAAACGGCCTCGTGGGTCTACTGGTACAATCACCAACGTCTGCACTCGTCGATCGGTGACGTTCCCCCGATCGAATACGAGCAGGACTACGAGGAATTCAACACCACCA
>NZ_GG667207.1 GCF_000159635.1 Corynebacterium lipophiloflavum DSM 44291
GGGATAGCATCACGTGCCGCCGACCCGGATATAGGTCTCATCCACCCGCCAGGACCGGGCCTGCCAGTCGGGTACCTGCCGGTACCACCGAGTGTGCTTATCCAACTCAGGGGCGTATTTCTGCGCTCAGCGGTGAGAACCGTGGTGTGATCGACTGGCACACCCCGCTCGGTCATCATCTCTTCGAGATCGCGGTAGCTCACGCCGTAGCGGCAGTACCACCGCACCGCCCACCACACTTGGTGAGGAAAAGCTGCTAACGTGGTTCGGCGACGGCCCGGGCACGTCCTTGTTCCTAACCGTCGTGCGCTGGGGTCCGCGTGGACCGCTCGGCCAGCGTCCATCCAGTAAGGAGGCAGTCAGCAGATGTTCGACGACAACGGCTCATTCCTGCTCGCCATGTTCGAGTTCTTCATCTTCTTCGCATGGTTGATGTCCCTGTGGTGGATCTTCGGAGATCTCTTCCGCAGCAAGGACCTCGGCGGCTTCGCGAAGACGCTGTGGGTGGTGTTCATCATCGTGCTGCCGATCATCGGAATGCTCGCGTACCTGCTTGTTCGAGGTCGGGGGATGACCGACCGCGCGGTCGAGGCGCACCAGGAGCTCCAGCAGCGGCAGGATGAGTACATCAAGTCCGTCGCCGGCGGCTCCGCCGGATCGAGCCCGACCGATGAGATCGCCTCGGCGAAGGCCCTTCTCGACTCGGGAGCGATTACCCAGCAGGAGTTCGACCAGATCAAGGCAAGGGCGCTCTCCTCGGTCTGACCCTGGTCCGCTCCCTCGCCAGCCGCAGCGTCGCGGTCCGAGGGCAGCCATCCGGCGCGGCCTTGTCGCGGGGCGAATTCGCGGTTCGCCGGACGCTGGCCAGCTTGGCTCCTAGGCTCCGGGTGCCGCGCCGCCATCGAGGGGGCGCCACCTGACCTTGGGGGTCACTCGATGGCTCTGGTTGTGCACCGGTTCACAGCGTAAGGTCGCGCCCGCCACCCTCGGCGCCGCTTCTGTCGAGGGTGGTCCTTCTCTATGCCACAAGGTCAGCGCGGCGCTGGGATCTCATGGCCGCAGCGGGGCGAGGTCAGCGTCGACGCCGCCTCGACCACCACTGAACTGGACGGCAGCGGAGTGGTCGTCGCACCGCGATGGCTGACGCAGCTCAGTGCCGGCCACGTACTGGTCGGCGACTCGGGCGAGACCGTGCCGCGCGATCAATTCGAGAGCACCTGCGACTAGCTGTACTGACCGGGTACGTTGGTCAAGCGTGAGAAGGGCGGCTGGTTCCCGCAAGCGGTGTGGGGCCGGTGGTGGTTGTAGTAGTGCAGCC
>NZ_GG667206.1 GCF_000159635.1 Corynebacterium lipophiloflavum DSM 44291
GGGCCCGACCCCTGGAAAGTGGACACGGGGATTTAATCAAGATGCGATAGTAAGTGTAGCTGATTCGGCGGCTTCAAAGGCGTTCGGCGAGCGGTAGCCACACCACGAGTGCAACCGTTGGGTGTTGTACCGGATGCACCACTGGAACACGTCCCGGCGACACACCAGCTGACTGGCGAAAACAGGCTCGTCCTTCAGGACTTCCCGCTTCAACGAGGCGTTGAACGACTCCGCCAACGAGTTGTCCGCGCTCGTCCCGATCGTACCCATCGACTGGGTGACACCGAACCGCTCACATAACCTCCGGTACTGCTCAGAGGTATAGACACTGCCGTGATCCGAGTGAAAAATCGCCCCGTCAAGGCTACCTCGGACCCCGTGAGCCATCGTGAGGGCTTCTTCGACCAACTCGGTGCGCATGTGGTCGGCGATCGCGAAACCGGTCAACTGCCGCGAATAGCAGTCGATGACCGTGGCCAGGTACATATTCGACCCGTCCGCGATCGGCAGGTACGTGATATCGCCGACGTAGACCTTGTTCGGTTTCTCCGCGGTGAACCGGCGTTTCAGAAGGTCAGGGAATTTAGGCGCACGTTTCGCGGACACGGTGGTCTTCACCCGGCGTTTCCTGGTGTAGCCGAAAAGGCCCATCTGCCGCATCAGCCGGGCGGTGCGCTTGTGATTGAGACGGCCGCCCTTGCCCCGGTCGTTGGCGGGATCGGCGTTGATGGTCGCAGTTACACGTTTCGCCCCGTAACAGCCGTTCTCGGCCTTGAACACGGCCTTGATCCTCGCTCCCAGCGCCGCGTCAGCGACGAGGCGTCGCCGGCGGGCAGGAGCAGCAGATTTCCATTTGTAATACGAGGACCGGTTGACCTTCAGGACCTCACATAACCGCTTGACCTCGTAGAAGTCTCGGTGGTCATCAACGAACTGAAAGCGGTTCACCAGTTCGTCTCTTCCGCGAAATATTTGGCCGCCTTGCGCAGGATCTCTCGTTCCTCCCGGAGCTTGACGTTCTCGCGTTCCAACACGCGGATCCGCTCGGCATCGGAGAGTCCTTCAACCGGGGAGCGTTCGCTGTTGGCTGCGGCGATCGGGCTGGCGACTTTTTCACCGTTGGCGTTAGTTTTGGTGCCGGTGCCGAAGGCGTCGAGCCAGGTGCGCAGGGAGTTGCGGTTGACCCCGAGATCGGAGGCGATCGCGTTGATCGTGGCTCCGGGGGTCGACTCGTACAACGACACTGCGTCACGCTTGAACTGCTCGGTGTAGGTCTTGCGTGGCATGGTGGAAAGGTACCTCACTTTCCCAGCGAGATGCTGGTTTCAGCGTGTCCACCGCCAAGGGGTCAGGTCC
>NZ_GG667205.1 GCF_000159635.1 Corynebacterium lipophiloflavum DSM 44291
ATCTGGTCAGTCGCAGTGATCAACGAGTTCCGTGGGTTGATCATAACCAGTACCGGTGTCGAGGGCGTGTTGTTTGGCCGCGATGACGGCTCGGAGTTCGGCCATGGAGCTCTCTGACAGGTAGCGGCGGCCGACTTGCCATTCGTCGTGTTGGTCGATGACCACCGAGGTCGCAAGCCGTAGGAACGCGGCCGGGTTGGGGAAGATCTCCACGACGTCCGCACGGCGCTTGATCTCCTTGTTCAGCCGCTCGATCGGGTTGTTGGACCAGATCTTCTGCCAGTGCCCTTTCGGGAACGCGGTGAACGCAAAAACGTCGGTCTTGGCCTCGCGCATCATCGCGGTGGCCTTGGGGAACGAGGCGGCGAAGGTGTCGGCGACCTGGTCCCACTGCGCAGCCACATCCTTGGGGTCGGTGTGGGCGAAGATCGTCTTGACCGCCGCGGTCACCGCGGGTGCGTGCTTGGACGCTACCGTGCCATGCAGATTGCGCATGAAGTGCACCCGGCAGCGCTGCCAGGAGGCGCCCACAAACTGCTTGGCTACGGCCGCCTTGAGGCCCGCATGGGCGTCGGAGATGACCAGGTGCACCCCGGATAGCCCACGGGTCTTCAAAGAGCGCAGGAAGTCATTCCAGAACTCGTACGACTCACTGTCCCCGACCGCCGTGCCGAGCACTTCGCGGGTGCCATCAGCGGAAACGCCAGTGGCCACGACCATGGCATGAGATACCACGTGCGCACCGATCCGGACCTTGCAGAACGTCGCGTCAGCGAACACGTACGGGAACTCGGTGTGGGCCAGCGTGCGGGTACGAAACGCCTCCACTTCGGCGTCGAGCTCGGCGCAGATTCGGGACACCTCAGACTTCGAGATGCCAGTGTCCACACCGAGAGCCCGCACGAGATCGTCCACACCGCGTGTAGAGACCCCGTGTACGTAGGCCTGCATGATCACCGCGTACAGGGCCCGGTCGATGCGCCGGCGCCGCTCGAGCAGAGCGGGGAAGAACGACCCGGAACGCAGCTTCGGGATCCGCGCCTCAATGTCCCCTGCAGGTGTAGAGACAGTCTTGTTTCGGTACCCGTTGCGGTGCGTGGTGCGGTCCTCGTTGCGCTCGTACCTGCCGGCGCCGATCTTGGCTGACGCTTCAGCCTCGATCAGCGCCTGCAGGCCGGCCCGCACCAGCTCGGCGAACATCGCCTGCGGATCGGCGGACAGGAGTGCATCCAACTGAGCGTGTACGCCAGAATGGGAGTGGGTCATCGCGTGGTGTGTCCTTCCGTGAGCTACTTGGTCGTAACTCATTGACCACTACGCGATGGCCCACCCCCTTTGGCGGGCCGCCACACCGTCGTCAGCCCGAACCCCGGCCCCCAAACCCCACCACTCCAAGGGACTTACCCC
>NZ_GG667204.1 GCF_000159635.1 Corynebacterium lipophiloflavum DSM 44291
ACGACATCGATGTTCCCTCTCCGATCGGTGTGATGCTCGGTTCGGAAATGTGGCTGCGCCAGTTTGATTCCAACGCCCAGGTGATCGTGCGTTTCTACCCCACCGATCACAGTGGGACGGTCAACGCGTCCACGGTGGATTCTGTTCCTTTCCTTCGGGACATCAACCAGAGTTAGCGTCTGGGTTGGTGTCGGGTTTGTGGGGGAAGGTCATGCCGTATTCCTGCTCGAGGCGTGCCAGTGCTTCGATGCAGGTGTCGTAGTTGCCGGTGGTGTCGAAGTCGTCGAGGATTGTGTGCCCTTTAGCCATAAACGTCGCGACCCGGTCACGCAGGACACGTCGCTGGTCCAGGCTGTGGTTCCACCGGGGGTTGTCCGCCCCAAGCTGGGTGGTGATAAACCCATCGGGCTCGCTCAACGCATACGTGCCGTCAGCAAATAGCCACACGATGTCGCCGGTGGTGGGGTCGGGAATGTAGTAGGCACGACGATCCGTTTTCACGTTGTGGTGGCGTTGACACAACGAGAACAAATTCGCTGGGGTTGTGCTTCCCCCGTCGGCGTAGGGGACGCGGTGATCAAGCTGGCAATGCTGCGCATCACGGGTACAGCCCGGCCAGACGCAGGTGCCGTCGCGGGCGATAGCGAACGCTTTCATCCGGGCCGAGGGGACGTAGCCGTCGATCTCGTGGCCGGCAACATCACCAAGGTCCACGATGCGCGAGGCGTACTTTTCGGCCACAGCACTGCCCTCGGCATCGGTCCACCCCGTACCGGGGAAGAACACTGATGCACCGTCGACAATGTCACCATCGGGGCCCAGGGGTGCGAACCCGAAAATAGTCACCGTGGGTGGTGTAGTGAGTTCCCCGGTCAGGATTAGGCGTGCTGCTTCGTCTTCGGAGATGTTGTTCTCCGCTGCCACGTGTGCGCGGTATTGCCGGATCAGGGCGTGGGTGGTGTTGTCGCACTCAACCGTGGTGCCGGAGCGTGCACCCAGTTCATAGTCGTGGACAACGAACGCGTCTTGTGGGCGGGTGCGGCGTTTTCTCTTCGCCGCGTCGTAACCCACGGTGGTGTCCAATTGGGCGATGAGCCGTCTAAGCCGGTGCACGATGGCTTTGGGTGTCAGCAACGGTTGGTTGGGTTTCGTGGCGGTAAACACCTCCACCAGGTACGCATCAATGTGGGCGTAGACCTCGGCGTTGACGTCGGGGCCAAGCTCCGCAATCGCGGTATCAATGCTGGTAAGGCGTTTGATGTCTAACAGGCGTGTGGTGTGTTGGATGTGGCGCAGCCCGGGCAGGTCGATCAGGCGTCGGTAGGCGAAGATGGCTTTTTCGACTGCTGCTTTGCTGTCCCCGATCGCGTGCTGGATGTGGGTGATCTCTACTTCGAAGTCATCGACCACGTGTGTGGTGTCGGCCCAAGTGGAGAAAATCTCGTATTCGATGTCGCGTTTGTGTTGACCCAGGCGTGCCAACGTGTCGCCTGGTCGTTGTGTGCGGAAGAAATTGTCATCCCCCGAGTGTGTCGCATCCATGTGCACCCCCCTTTCAACACCCACCATTATAATCGCACAGATATTCGCATGCAAGGGTTCGAGCGTGCTT
>NZ_GG667203.1 GCF_000159635.1 Corynebacterium lipophiloflavum DSM 44291
AAGCCTGGATCCACCGATGTGATTTTGGGGTAGCGGCGTGGGAAAAAGAGAAATACCCTTCTGAAATGGGATAATACGACTTGCCGAAGGTCTATATTCCCCATCCAGGAGGGCATCTCTCAGGTGCAACTATCTCACACTCCCGCGGCACTCTCTATTTCATTCGATGACCCCAACCTCGTGTCGGCCGCCGGCTTGGTCCCAGCCATGCGCCTGGCCGACACTGCTGGCCTGTCGACCCTGGCACAGCACAGGATGAGTATCGCAGGCGACAAGGGTGCCAACGCCGGGGCGAAGATCTCCTCACTGGTCGCAGGCATGGTCGCCGGTGCCGACTCGATTGACGACATGGACCTGTTGCGCCACGGCGGCATGAACCGACTCTTTACCCGGATCTACGCGCCGTCGACCCTGGGATCCTTCCTCCGGGCCTTCACCTTCGGGCACGTGCGCCAGTTGGATGCCGTGGCCTCCCGCTTCCTGATCAACCTGGCTGACCAGTCACCGGGCCTGGTACCCGCACCCCCAGCTGCCACCAGCGGGTATGTCTTCGTCGATGTCGACGACACCATCATCGAAGTCCACGGCCACCAGAAACAAGGCGCCGGCTTCGGCTACTCCGGTGTCCGTGGGCTCAATGCTCTGCTGGCGACGGTCACCACGACAGAGTCTGCCCCGGTGGTCGTAGCCCAGCGCCTGCGCCGAGGGTCCTGTGGTTCGGCGCGTGGGGCAGGCCGGTTGATTGCCGATGCCATCACCACCACCCGACGCCTACCCGCCATGGCCCAGCAGAAAATCCTCGTACGCGCGGACTCCGCTTTCTACGGCCGGCCCAGCATCCACGCAGCACTCACCGCCGGTGCGGATGTGTCCATCACCGCGCGGATGACGCCCGACATCCAGAACGCGATTGCCACGATCCCGGACACGTCCTGGGAAACAATTGAGTACACCGACGCGCTCTTTGATGAGGACACCCAGACCTGGATCTCCTCAGCGGTAGTCGCGGAAGTCCCCTTCATCGCGTTTGCGTCGAAGAAGGCAGCTGATCAGGTTCCCGGTCGGCTGGTGGTGCGCCGGATCCCGGAGTTGAACAAGAAGAATATCGATCAGCCGGGCCTGTTTGATCTGCACCGCTTCCACGCGGTATTCACCACCGCCGACCCAGACCTGCTGGGTATCGTGGCCGCGGACAAGACCCACCGGCAGCATGCGGTCATCGAGCAGGTCAACGCCGATCTGAAGAACAGTGCGCTGGCGCATATGCCTTCAGGTGTGTTCACCGCGAACGCGGCGTGGTTGGTGGTGGCGGTCATGGCCTTCAACCTCACCAGGGCTGCCGGGACCATCGCGGCCGGGGCACTGGCCAGGGCTACGACTGCGACGATCCGGCGTCGGATCGTCATGGTGGCGGCCCGCATTGCTCGTAGGGCACGAAGGTTGGTCCTGCACCTACCGCAGGGCTGGAAATGGGAGCCGCAGTGGCGGAAGCTGTTCGAGCACGGTCACTCGCCACCGGCTGTTGTTTCTTCCTGACCACCTGAGCCGAAACCCTCCGGCCCGAGCCGACCTACCAATTCGTGGAACAACCAGACGACGACGTGATCTGGGGATCATTCCTGCCCGAAAATCTTGGTGGTGCCCGCAGCCGAAATCAACCGATCACCGAAAGACCATCGGCGGATCCAGGCT
>NZ_GG667202.1 GCF_000159635.1 Corynebacterium lipophiloflavum DSM 44291
TTCCGAACGTGCATTTTGAAGCAGCGTGGTGACGATAGTGAAGCACCGGGGTGGGCATCGTGAAGCGGTGCTCACCCCGGTGCTTGATCATCACTTCGGTGTCCGGTGGGTTACCTGACCATGGTCGGTGAGAGCCTCATGTTCGGCCCGTCCAGGCTGACGATCTCCGCCCCACCGACCAGACGGTTGAGTAGGGACTCAGCGACAACCTTGTCCGCGATGCAGGTGTACCACTCCTCCGGAGTGAACTGGGAGGTCACCAATGTCGACCCCAGCCCCTCTCGTGCGGAGAGGATGTTGAACAGCACGTGCGCGGTGTCCGGGCTGATCGGGGTGGTGAGGAAATCATCCAGGATCAGCAGATCCGTGGTGGTGATCTGAGTGATGAATTCCAGGCGCTTCGGATCGTGATAGTCCATCACCGCCAGCTGCGCGGCCAGGTCATCGGTGCGGAAGAACCTGGCGGTGTAGTCACGCCGGCACGCCGCATTCAACAACGCCAGGGCCAGATAGGTCTTGCCCACCGAGGACTTCCCCAACAGGATGATGTTGCTGGCATTAGCTATCCATTGACACGACCCCAGTCGTGCGACAAGCTCACGGCTGAGGTTCCGGTCTGGTCGGTAGTCGATGTCTTCTACGCAGGCGTCAGGGTGTGGTGATCTGGATGCCTTGAGTAGTTTCTCAACACGACGCTCCTGCCGGGCTGTGACCTCTTTATCCAGCGCAAACGCGATCTTCTGGGAGAAGGTCCACTCGTCGTAGTCGGGGTTGTTGGCGATGTCGATGACGGTTTTGCCGAAGGCGGTCATCCGCAATTTCGTGAAGGTGTCCAGCCAGGTGTCATCCAGGTGGAGGTTCGGGTCCATCACTTCGACTCCTCCTCGTTCCCGCTGGTGCCGGTCAGTGCTTCCAGACTGAACTGACCGACCCCACCCAACATTCCGCCACGGTCCCGAGGCAGATGCGGTGGTGGTGTCGAACGCGCATGAGCCCGCGGTGCAGGAGGTGTCGTCGGTCGGGCGGCCTGATCGCTGCGGACCGCGGCCATCATGTTCTTCACCGCCGTGTAGGAGATCACCCGACGACGTGTCGACTCGTCGACCAGACGGTGGCAGGCTTGTTCGAGGATGGGCTTGTTGGCGCCTTTGCCCATGGCGAGGATGTTGCGGGCCGGCAGGTACGCCTGAGCGACGATGGGTTTGGATGCCAGAAGATCAGCGATTGCCTTCCTCGTGTTCGGACCGACCCGGGTAGCCTGGGTGAGGAAATACTGCGAGGACCACAGGTTGTTCGCATCCTCCATCCCCGGTGGGCAGTGGGCCACGTCCGTGACGTAGGCGCCGCGTTGCGCGCTGACCGTGTGAGTGGCAATCGTGTCGCCATCGGCGAAGACGTCCAGCTGCTCGCCGCGGATCCGTACATCCACGGTGGCACCGACGTGCTGGTGGGGAACGGAGTAGTGCACGGTGGCTATCGTGATGTGCCAGTCCGGGGCCACCTTGGATTTCTTCCACACCGTCGGCAGGAAAGGCTCCTGTGGCAACTGTGCCAACAGCTCGGCTTCGGCTTCCTGGAAGATCTGGCGACGGGAGACAGGCTGCTCCCTAAACGGAGTGCGGTCGTTGATCTGCTCGACCGCTGCCCGCAGGGCCGTGTTGAGATCGTCGAGGTTGGTGAACTCCCGGTCCGCGAGTCGGCGGATCGCCCAGTTGGTGACGACCTTGACCCCGGCTTCGACATTGCCCTTGTCCTGCGGTTTGATCGGCCGGGCGGGAAGCGCGGCGGTGTTGTAGTGGGTGAGAAACTCCTCATAAGCTGCGTTGACCCTGCGTGCCCGGTCCCCGGGGCGTATGGCATTGGACGCGGTGGAGGCATTATCCGGCACGATGACTTCCGCTACTCCGTTGAAGTACTCGAAGGCCTGTCGGTGGGCAGCCAGCCAGTTCGGTTGGCGTTCATCGACACACCCGATGGCGAAGACCATCCCGGAGTAGGGCAGGGTCGCGACGAATACGCTGATGCTGGTGGTCCGGTGGGTGACGAAGTCGGTGATCCGCATCTTGGTGCCTGCCCAGTCGACCTGCATCGTATGGCCGGGGATGTGCTGGATCCGGGCGGTGAGTCCGCGGGCTGCGACTTCCTGGCCGACCAGCTGGCGGAACCGCTCGTAGCTGTAGTGGCGCAGACCGGTGGACGGCAGGGTGAGGTAGTCGGCCCACAGGACGTTGAGGGGTGTTTTCTTCCGCCCGGTCCGGGCGGCGATGACGGTGTCCAAGTCGATGGGGACGAACTCCCCGGCCACGGTCATCCGCCCGTCGCCGACCAGGCAGTGAAGGTCGTCGTCATGCAATCCGTCGAGCTGGGCGGGGGTGGTGATCTGGTGGTGATCGAGGGTTTTCCTGGCTTTGGCGATGGTGGCGTGCGCTACACCGCAGCGGGCCTGGATTTCTCGGTAGGAACTGCCCGCCAGGAGCAGTCGCATGATCAACCGGTAGTTGGTCACGGTTGAAGGTCCTTTCAGGTTCCCACACGACCGGGTTGTCGTGCGGTACCTGAAAGTCTGGGGGCTACCGGCATTGAGCGCTTCACGAAGCTCACCGTGACGCTTCACGATGGTCACCACGGCACTTCAAACTACGCGTTCCTAACA
>NZ_GG667201.1:0-3473 GCF_000159635.1 Corynebacterium lipophiloflavum DSM 44291
TTGCTTTGTTTTGTTTTAAGTTGTTGGGTCGGCGGTAACTTACTCTCCCACCCCCTCCCGGGGGCAGTACCATCAGCGCGGGCGGGCTTAGCTTCCGGGTTCGGAATGGGTCCGGGCGTTTCCCCGCCGCCATCAACCACCGACACATTTGTGGGATCAATCATTATGTTGTTGTTGTTGTGACACGATTGTGGTGTGTCAGATACTGCATAGTGGACGCGGGCACACTCTTTTGTGGTGGGTGTGTTGGTTGTGTTTTTTGTTGGTGTATTAGTACCGGTCACCTTCAACGGTTGCCCGTCTTCTAGATCCGGCCTATCAACCCCATAGTCTGTGGGGAACCTCAAAAGAAACCTCATCTTAAAACAGGCTTCCCGCTTAGATGCTTTCAGCGGTTATCCCTTCCGTACGTAGCCAACCAGCCGTGCTCCTGGCGGAACAACTGGCACACCAGAGGTACGTCCGTCCCGGTCCTCTCGTACTAGGGACAGCCTTTTTCAAGTTTCAACGCGCGCGGCGGATAGAGACCGAACTGTCTCACGACGTTCTGAACCCAGCTCGCGTGCCGCTTTAATGGGCGAACAGCCCAACCCTTGGGACCTACTCCAGCCCCAGGATGCGACGAGCCGACATCGAGGTGCCAAACCATCCCGTCGATATGGACTCTTGGGGAAGATCAGCCTGTTATCCCCGGGGTACCTTTTATCCGTTGAGCGACACCACTTCCACACGTTGGTGCCGGATCACTAGTCCCGACTTTCGTCCCTGCTCGACATGTACGTCTCACAGTCAAGCTCCCTTGTGCACTTACACTCTTACACCTGATTGCCAACCAGGCTGAGGGAACCTTTGGGCGCCTCCGTTACTCTTTGGGAGGCAACCGCCCCAGTTAAACTACCCACCAGGCACTGTCCCCAACCCAGATCATGGGCCAAGGTTAAGGTATCCACTACGGTCAGAGTGGTATTTCAACAACGACTCCACCACCACTAGCGTGACGGTTTCACAGTCTCCCACCTATCCTACACAAACCGCACCGAACACCAATACCAAGCTATAGTGAAGGTCCCGGGGTCTTTTCGTCCTGCCGCGCGAAACGAGCATCTTTACTCGTACTGCAATTTCACCGGGCCTGTGGTTGAGACAGCAGGGGAGTCGTTACGCCATTCGTGCAGGTCGGAACTTACCCGACAAGGAATTTCGCTACCTTAGGATGGTTATAGTTACCACCGCCGTTTACTGGGGCTTAAATTCTCCGCTTCGATGGTTACCCATCTAACAGGTCCTCTTAACCTTCCAGCACCGGGCAGGCGTCAGTCCGTATACATCAACATCACGTCTTCGCACGGACCTGTGTTTTTGATAAACAGTCGCTCCCCTCTATTCTCTGCGACCACCACCAGCACCACAGTCGTCAAAGACTGCGCACCAGTAATGGTCCCCCTTCTCCCGAAGTTACGGGGGTAATTTGCCGAGTTCCTTAACCACAGTTCACCCGACCGCCTTAGTATTCTCTACCTGACTACCTGTGTCGGTTTCGGGTACGGGCCGTGTACACACTCGCTAGAGGCTTTTCTCGGCAGTACAGGATCACCTACATCACCCCACACAAGGGGCTACGCATCACGCCTCACACAACAACCCGCAAGCATTTCACTCACAGGCGTGCCACACGCTTACACCACAATCCAATAAGTGGCTAGGCTACCTCACTGCGTCACCCCATCACTGAGCTACTACGGTTCAGGCCCCACGCATCACACACCACCGATCAACCCCCGAAAGGGCTGCCATATGGTGTGCTCAGGGTGGTTAGTATCACCGATTCACCCTTGGGCGCGTATACACGGGTACGGGAATATCAACCCGTTGACCATCGACTACGCCTGTCGGCCTCGCCTTAGGACCCGACTCACCCTGGGAAGACGAACTTGACCCAGGAACCCTTAGTCATCCGGCGGATAAGATTCTCACTTATCTCTCGTTACTCATGCCTGCATTCTCACTCGTGTACAGTCCACAACCCCTTACGGTACTGCTTCACCCCATACACGACGCTCCCCTACCCATGGTAAAAACCATGCCGCGGCTTCGGCGGTGTACTTGAGCCCCACTGAATTGTCGGCGCGAAACCACTCGACCAGTGAGCTATTACGCACTCTTTCAAGGATGGCTGCTTCTAAGCCAACCTCCTGGCTGTCTTCGCGATCCCACATCCTTTTCCACTTAGTACACCCTTAGGGGCCTTAACCGGCGATCTGGGCTGTTTCCCTCTCGACTATGAAGCTTATCCCCCACAGTCTCACTGCTGCAGACCACCTAACCGGCATTCGGAGTTTGGCTGACATTGCTAAGATGATAGTCCCGCTCAACCAACCAGTAGCTCTACCTCCGGCAAGCTGCTGCAACGCTGCACCTAAATGCATTTCGGGGAGAACCAGCTATCACGGAGTTTGATTGGCCTTTCACCCCTACCCACAGCTCATCCCCTCAGTTTTCAACCTAAGTGGGTTCGCGCCTCCACAACCTCTTACAGCTGCTTCACACTGGCCATGGGTAGATCACCCCGCTTCGGGTCCAGGACATGCCACTGACAACACCCTATTCGGATTCGCTTTCGCTACGGCTCCCCCACACACGGGTTAACCTCGCGACATGTCGCTGACTCGCAGGCTCATTCTTCAAAAGGCACGCCATCACACACACGAGGTGCTCTGACGGATTGTAAGCGCACGGTTTCAGGAACTATTTCACTCCCCTCCCGGGGTACTTTTCACCATTCCCTCACGGTACTTATCCACTATCGGTCACACTGAGTATTTAGGCTTACCGGGTGGTCCCGGCAGATTCACAGCAGATTCCACGAGCCCGCTGCTACTCGGGACACAACACACGCACACACGGACATGTTTTCACGTACAGGGGCTCTCACCCACTACGGCGCACCATCCCAAGTGACTTCCGCTAACACACCACGCACACGCACCAAGTCGACAGCCCTGGTAACAATCACATCCCACAACCCCACACACGCAACCCCTGTCAGGTATCACACGCACATGGTTTAGCCTCATCCACGTTCGCTCGCCGCTACTAGCAGAATCATTATTATTTTCCTCTCCTGCGGGTACTGAGATGTTTCACTTCCCCGCGTACACCCCCACACAAGCTATGAATTCACCTGCGGGTAACACCACACAACTGGTGCCAGGTTTCCCCATTCGGACATCCTCGGATCAACGCTTAGTTGGCAACTCCCCGAGGCATAACGCAGCCTCACACGTCCTTCATCGGCTCAGCATGCCAAGGCATCCACCGTACGCCCTTACTAAAAAACACTAAGAACACACACACAAAAAAATAAAGATGCTCGCGTCCACTATACAGTTCTCACACACCACACCCCAACCCCCCCACCCGTGCACACACGCACACAAGCAAGGAACAACCAGGATCACAAGGAAACAACACAC
>NZ_GG667201.1:4084-5723 GCF_000159635.1 Corynebacterium lipophiloflavum DSM 44291
GCTCCTTAGAAAGGAGGTGATCCAGCCGCACCTTCCGGTACGGCTACCTTGTTACGACTTCGTCCCAATCGCCGATCCCACCTTCGACAGCTCCCTAACACGTTTAGGCCACTGGCTTCGGGTGTTACCAACTTTCATGACGTGACGGGCGGTGTGTACAAGGCCCGGGAACGTATTCACCGCAGCGTTGCTGATCTGCGATTACTAGCGACTCCGACTTCATGGGGTCGAGTTGCAGACCCCAATCCGAACTACGACCGGCTTTAGAGCGATTAGCTTCACCTCACAGTGTCGCACACGCGTTGTACCGACCATTGTAGCATGTGTGAAGCCCTGGACATAAGGGGCATGATGATTTGACGTCATCCCCACCTTCCTCCGAGTTAACCCCGGCAGTCTCTCATGAGTCCCCACCATCACGTGCTGGCAACATAAGACAAGGGTTGCGCTCGTTGCGGGACTTAACCCAACATCTCACGACACGAGCTGACGACAACCATGCACCACCTGTACACCAGCCACAAGGGAAAGACTATCTCTAGCCCGATCCGGTGTATGTCAAGCCCAGGTAAGGTTCTTCGCGTTGCATCGAATTAATCCACATGCTCCGCCGCTTGTGCGGGCCCCCGTCAATTCCTTTGAGTTTTAGCCTTGCGGCCGTACTCCCCAGGCGGGGCGCTTAATGCGTTAGCTACGGCACGAACCCCGTGGAAGGGACTCACACCTAGCGCCCACCGTTTACGGCATGGACTACCAGGGTATCTAATCCTGTTCGCTACCCATGCTTTCGCTCCTCAGCGTCAGTTACTGCCCAGAGACCTGCCTTCGCCATCGGTGTTCCTCCTGATATCTGCGCATTTCACCGCTACACCAGGAATTCCAGTCTCCCCTACAGCACTCAAGTTATGCCCGTATCGCCTGCCATCCCACAGTTAAGCCGTGGACTTACACAAACGACGCGACAAACCACCTACGAGCTCTTTACGCCCAGTAATTCCGGACAACGCTCGCACCCTACGTATTACCGCGGCTGCTGGCACGTAGTTAGCCGGTGCTTCTTATCCAGGTACCGTCACTTACGCTTCGTCCCTGGCGAAAGGAGTTTACAACCCGAAGGCCGTCATCCCCCACGCGGCGTCGCTGCATCAGGCTTGCGCCCATTGTGCAATATTCCCCACTGCTGCCTCCCGTAGGAGTCTGGGCCGTATCTCAGTCCCAATGTGGCCGTACACCCTCTCAGGCCGGCTACCCGTCGACGCCTTGGTAGGCCATTACCCCACCAACAAGCTGATAGGCCGCGAGCTCATCCCATACCGCAAAAGCTTTCCACCACCCCATCCAAAAAGTGGTCATATCCGGTATTAGACCCAGTTTCCCAAGCTTATCCCGAAGTACAGGGCAGATCACCCACGTGTTACTCACCCGTTCGCCACTCGAGTACCACAGCAAGCTGTGGCCTTTCCGTTCGACTTGCATGTGTTAAGCACGCCGCCAGCGTTCATCCTGAGCCAGGATCAAACTCTCCACAAAAAGAAGAAATTCAGAACTCGTGAAAAGCCCAAACCCAACAAAAACAAACCACACCACCCCACAAGAAAAACCTGCGAGGCAGTACTGGCAAAACCTTCAATTCAAAAAA
>NZ_GG667200.1:0-62156 GCF_000159635.1 Corynebacterium lipophiloflavum DSM 44291
GCACACCCAACCAGCCGCGACACAAATCGCAACCAATCAAAGGAGGCACCAGCGGTAGTTTTCCTGTCCGCCATCTCACCAAGAAACCATCTCGGCGGGGCGTTGTCGGTCTCGCTGACCCACACAAAGTTACACACCCCCACAACCAAGCACAAACCCCCAGGCAAAACAGGGTTTTAACGATACATGCCACGGCTTGCCGCAACGCGGCCAACGAGGTCTCTCAAGTCGTCGGCGGAGTACCCCAGGCGCAGCGCTTCATCAATCATGGGCGCGATGAAATCGCCGGCGAATCCCTCGCGACGCTGCGCAAGGATCACCTCCCGAGCCTGCGGAGTGACGAACATTCCCACGCCCCGTCGCTTCTCCAACACGCCGTCGTCGACAAGCAAGCTCAAGCCTTTTCGCGCGGTGGCGGGATTGATTTCGTGAAACGTTGCGAGCTCGTTGATAGAGGGCGCTCGCTGTCCGGGCTTTACAGAGCCCTCCATGATGAGGTCTTGAATGAAGGTGGCCACCTGCGCGTAAAGCGGCTCGATATCCAGGTTCACAAGCACCTCGCTTCGCCCAAGGTTAGTTAGTTGACTAACTAACCATACCGCGTTGGAACGAATCCGTTCGGTTATTCGTTGAGAAGGTACAACCAGCTGCAAATTCCACATCCGCCCAGTTCACGGCATGCGCCGTGACTAGTGGGACATGGATAAGGCACACTGGGAGTGGACAAATACAGATTTAGAACCAAAGATTCGGAATTTAGGAGCCATGCTTGAACGCACACTGGTGTTCGTCGACACTTCTTATCTACTCGCAAGTTTTTACAACTCGTGGGAAATCGGCGCTCGCGCACAGTTAGAAATCGACCTACCGGAGGTGGTCTCCACCCTTGGTGCGATGATCACCCACCAACTCCATCAACCAATCCACCGGCAGTACTGGTACGACGGGATCCCCGACTCGGGCCCGCACCGCTACCAGCGCGCTCTGCGCACATGCGATGGCGTGCAACTGCGGACCGGGCAGCTCATCGAGTGGGGTGAGCGACGTACGCAAAAGGGCGTCGATACGCGCCTCGTCGCAGACCTCGTCGTCAACGCTTCTCGCCAGCAGTTCACGGACTTCGTCCTGCTTTCGGGCGACGCGGACATGATCCCGGGGGTAGAGGAAGCGACGGGCTTCGGTGTCCGCGTGCACCTCTACGGGTTCGGCTGGGATTCGATGTCAACCGCGCTGCGCCATTCCTGCGACTCGACAACCATCCTCGATCCCCGCGAAGATTTCGCGGACGCCATGCAGCTTCAGGTCCTCGAGGGCCCGTTGCCGCCCATCATCCGCGAGCGCCCGCTTAACGACGCCGAGCCGATCGACGGCGACCTCGGCCCCACGGTCGTCCCCGGATTCGCGCCAGACCCCTTGCAACACGACGAGGAGATGCCCGAAGAGCAGGCCAAACCCGTCGAACAGCCGGTGGAGACGCCGGCCACTGAAGTCGAGGAGCCGACCGACCGCTCCGCACCGGACCCTTGCGACGAGCCCTCCGAGGCCGAGGTCGAGGCAACCAACGAGTCCAACAAGCCCGGTGGCCGCAGGCAGCCGGACGGCCCGTCGCCGCTCGACGTCGCGAGCAGCTCGACGAAACCCACCCCGAAGCCGTCGATGATGGCGCCACGTCGCAAGCTGCGGTCGCGCTACGTCCCGCTCCCTGAGGAGGTGTGGACGTCCGCCGGGTTCCAAACGCCGTTTGAGGTGGGCCAACAGTACGCGACGTGGTGGTACGACAACGCCGCCTCCGCCGAGCAGCGCGACAAAGCCCACGTCCTATCCGGCGGCGGGTTGCCCCCCGAGATCGACCGGCCACTTCTGCAGTTCGCGTGCGAAACCCTGCACGAATACACGCTCAGCGAACACCAGCGCGTCAACCTGCGCGATGGTTTTCACTCCGGAATACGCGGAGTGCTGCTGAGCATTCACCGCCGCTAGGGCACTAGGGCACGAAAAAGCGGGTCTGACGGAAGAAATCACCGCCAGACCCGCTTTTCGCTCTATTTCGGCTCGTCGCCCTTTTCGACGTCGCCCTTTTCGGCATCAACTTCGGCCGCTGGCGCCTCGATCTGCGGCGTGCCCATAGAGGCGCGGATTTCTGCGAGACGGCTGGAGGCGGCGATGTCGCTGCCGGCGGATTCGATTTCCGCGACGCGATCCGTCATGGAGCCCTTCGCCAGCTCCTGAGCGCCGAGCGCATCCGCGTAACGACGCTCGATCTTGTCGCGCACTCCATCGAGCGTCGGCACGTTGTCGTTGCCGCCGAACTGGTTCACCGAATCCATGGCAGAAACGGTCTGCTCCTGCATCTTCGCCTGGTTCAGCTGCGACTCAAGCTGCGAAACCTGTCCTAGCTGCTCCTGGAGCCGCGCCTCCGATTCCTTCTGCTTCTGCTGCGCCTCGGACGCGGCCTGCTCGGCGGCGGCGTGGGCCTGCTTCGTCTGCTCCAGATCCTGCTCGACGGAAACCAGCTGGGAGGCGATGACCTCCGCGGTGTCGTTGTACTGCTGGGCCTTCTCGGCGTCACCCTCGGCGGATGCCTTGTCCGCAGCCTGGAGCGCGGTGCGCGCCTTCTGCTGCAGGTCCTCCTGAGATTTGAGCAGGCGTTCAAGCTTCATCTGCAGCTGGTTACGGTTGCCGATAATGCTCGCCGCGTGCTGGCTAAGCTCCGCGTGCTGCTTCTTCGCACCCTCGACGGCCTGCTGGATCTGGACCTTCGGATCCGCGTTCTCATCAATCTTGGTGTCGAAGGACTGCATCAAGTACTTCCAGCCCTTGCTGAACGGGTTTGCCATGGCTATCAATCCTTTCATCGGTAGCTAACAGGGTCCTAGTCTACGCAAAAAAGCGCACCCACCACGTT
The DNA here is from genome assembly GCF_000159635.1 of Corynebacterium lipophiloflavum DSM 44291. Classification (GTDB taxonomy): domain Bacteria; phylum Actinomycetota; class Actinomycetes; order Mycobacteriales; family Mycobacteriaceae; genus Corynebacterium; species Corynebacterium lipophiloflavum. The sequence continues at coordinate 2,906 of NZ_GG667200.1, forward strand.
GTCGGTGGGTGCGCTCGGGCTTGCAAGTGGCCGCTTGGCAGTTACGCCTGATTGTTGTTCTGCTCGGCGATCTGGCGGCGGACCTCGTCCATATCAAGAGCCTGCACCTGGCTGACAAGGTCCTCGAACGCTGCCGGGGGCAGAGCACCGGACTGGCGGAAGACCATGATGCCGTCACGAAACGCCATCAGGGTGGGGATCGCCTGGATCTCCAGCGCTGCCGCGATCTGCGGGTTTGCCTCAGTGTCCAGCTTGGCAAAGGTGGCGTCCGGGTGCGCCTCGGAGACCTTCTCGAAGGTCGGGGCGAACGCCTTGCAGGGCCCGCACCATTCCGCCCACGCGTCGACGATAACGGTTCCCTCAGCGGAAACGGTCTGCTCGAAAGTGTCCTCGGTGACGTCGATGGTTGCCATGAAAGTGTCTCCTTAAAAGGTTGGTTTGTCTGAACGTGTCAGTTCACTTGGTTCCAACCCTAACAACCACGTCGGTATTCCCGGTTACCATGGCAGTCACGTAACACCGATACAGGATCAGCGAAAGGGTTTAAGAGCAATGGCAGTTCGCCAGTTCAACGTAGAGGGAATGACCTGTGGCCACTGCGAGGCCAGCGTTAAGGAAGAAGTGCTTGAGGTCGCCGGCGTCACCGGCGCCACGGTGGATCACTCCACCGGGGTGCTCGAGGTGACGGGCGAGGGTTTTTCTGCGGAGGAGATCTCCAAGGCCGTGCACGAGGCCGGGTATTCGCTGGCCTAGTCCTTGAGCCATACCCCCAGGGGTATAGGGTAAGTGGTATGACCGCCCCGAATCTCCCAGCCCTCGAGCACCTCCAGCTCGGCGTAACAGGCATGACCTGCACGTCGTGCTCCTCGCGCGTGCAGCGCAAGCTGAACAAGCTCGACGGCGTCGAGGCGACAGTCAACTAATCCACCGAAATCGCCACGGTCGACTTCGACCCCTCCAAGGCGGATACGGAGACGCTGATCAGCACCATCCGCGGCGCAGGCTACGACGCGTTCGCGATGAGCGCCGAGGCGAGGCCCGATGAGGTCGAGGGGGCGTCGTCAAGCGATGCCCGCGATGACGCGCGCGAGCGCTCGGCGGCCCAGCTGCGGTTTACCGTGATTTGGTGCGCGATCATCTCGCTGGCGGTGATGCTCGTCTCCATGATCCCGGCCTGGCAGTTTCTCAACTGGCAGTGGGCGGCGTTAGCCGCAACGACTTTGGTGTTTTTCGCAGGTGGCGCGGTCTTCCACCGCAACACCCTGATAAACCTGCGCCACGGCACGACCACGATGGACACACTGATCACGCTCGGCACGTCCGCGGCCTACCTGTGGTCGGTGTGGGCTCTATTCTTCGGCAACGCCGGCGAACCCGGGATGAGGATGGAGATGAGCCTGCTCCCGGGCGGGGCGCACTCGGCGATGGATCAGATCTACCTGGAGACCGTCTGCGTTGTCATCACGTTCCTCCTGCTCGGGCGGTGGTTCGAGGTCAGGGCGAAGGGGCGGTCCTCGCAGGCGCTGCGCGACCTTCTGAGCATGGGCGCAAAGGATGCGGCCGTGCTCAAAGACGGCGCTGAGGTGCGTATTCCCGCCGACCAGCTCGCCGTCGGCGACCGCTTCGTGGTCCGGCCCGGCGAGAAGATTCCCACGGACGGCCGGGTCATTTCCGGGTGCTCGGCCGTGGACGAATCCATGCTCACCGGCGAATCCGTCCCCGTTGAAGTCGCCGAGGGCGACGACGTCACCGGTCGAGCGGCTCGTTGATCGCATCTCGCGCGTCTTCGTACCCACAGTCATCGCCATCGCCGCGATCTCGCTGATCGCCCACCTCGTTGCCGGCCGCGACACGGTGGAGGCCTTCACCGCCGCGGTGGCCGTGCTCATCATCGCCTGCCCCTGCGCGCTCGGACTGGCCACCCCGACGGCAATCCTGGTGGGCACCGGCCGCGGCGCCCAGCTTGGATTGCTGATCAAAGGCCCCGAGGTGTTGGAATCGACCCGCCGGGTAGACACCATCGTGCTGGACAAAACCGGAACGATCACCACCGGCGACATGGGGCTCGACCGCGTCACCGCCGCACCCGGGTGGGAGGAAGCCGACGTGCTCTCTCTCGCCGCGGCGGTGGAGGCGGGTTCCGAGCACCCCATTGCGCGCGCGATTGTCGACGCCGCCGGCCCGGTCGCCACGGCGACGTCGTTTAGCAACGAGGCGGGGTACGGGGTGAGCGCGCGTGTCGACGCCCGCACCGTGCGCGTCGGGCGCCCTGCACACGGCGCCGCCACGCTAGGCGCCCTGGAGCCGGCGTTTCGCGCCGCGCAGGATGCGGGGGCAACCGCCGTCGTGGTCGAAGTCGACGGTGAGGTCGCCGGGATCATCTCGGTGCGCGTCGCCTCCAAGCCAAGTTCCGCCGCCGCGATCGCGCAGTTGCGCGAGCTCGGCTTAGAGCCGCACATGCTCACCGGTGACAACGCCGGTGCTACCCGCGCCGTGGCAGCAGAGGTCGGGATCGCCCCCGCCTCCGTGACCGCCGGAGTGATGCCAGAGGGCAAGGTCACCGCCGTCAAGGAGCTCCAGGCCGCCGGCCGGCGCGTCGCCATGGTCGGCGACGGTGTCAACGACGCAGCGGCCCTCGCGCAGGCGGACCTCGGACTTTCCATGGGGCCGGGGCCGACGTGGCCATCGAAGCCTCCGACATCACCGTCATGCACGACTCCCTCGTCGCTATCGTTGACGCGATCAGGCTCTCGCGCCGCACTTTGGGCACGATCAAGGGAAACCTCTTCTGGGCGTTCGCCTACAACGTGGTGCTCATCCCGATCGCTGCTGCCGGGTTCCTTAACCCCATGCTCGCGGGAATCGCCATGGCGTTTTCGTCCGTGTTTGTCGTGGCCAACTCGCTGCGCCTGCGCCGCTTTCGTTCTGTATCGGTCACGTAACGCGCCGCCTCGTCGATGCGTCGGTCACAAGCGCAGAGACCCTCGCATGCGCGTGTAGCATGACCGTCCGTGACTTCTGTAACACCAGACCACACCACCCCAGGCGACGTCAGCCGCGCCGAACGGCTCGACCGCCTGCCCGTCACGCCGAAGCACCGACGCCTGCTCGTCGGATCCGGCATCGGTTGGGCGCTCGATGCGATGGACATCGGGTTAGTTTCCTTCATCATCGCAGCACTTGCCGTGCACTGGGGCCTAGACAGGACCACGACGTCGTGGATCGCGTCCATCGGCTTCATCGGGATGGCCATCGGTGCCACCCTCGGGGGCCTGCTCGCTGACAAGTTTGGGCGTCGCCAAGTTTTCGCCGCAACCCTGCTCATCTACGGCATCGCTACGGGTGCGTCCGCCCTCGCCACATCGGTGGGCGTGCTTATGGTGTTGCGCTTCGTTGTCGGGCTGGGCCTCGGCGGGGAACTGCCCGTGGCCTCGACGCTGGTCAGCGAGTTCTCACCGCGGCGCGTGCGCGGACGCATGGTGGTGTTGCTCGAGGCCTTCTGGGCCGTGGGCTGGATCGCCGCAGCGATCATCGGCACCTTCGTCGTCGCCCGCGGGGAAGACGGCTGGCGCTGGGGCCTTGCCCTTGGTGCGGTTCCGGCCATCTACGCCATCGTCGTCCGCCTCGGGTTGCCGGAATCCGTGCGTTTCCTCGAGTCACAGGGCCGCCACGACGAGGCAGAGGCGATCGTGCAGTCGTTTGAAGCGCAGACTTCGCCTGAACACTATGACTCCGCGCCCACCACCGCTCCGGAGACGGTGCACGGTGGGATCTGGGGCCCAACGCTGCGCGGGCGCACCCTGTCGTTCTGGATCGTCTGGTTCTGCGTCTCGCTCGCCTACTACGGCGCGTTCATCTGGATCCCCTCGCTCCTGGTAGCGCAGGGCTTCACCCTAGTGAAATCCTTCACCTTCACGCTGATCATCACCATCGCCCAGCTACCCGGCTACGCTGCCGCTGCCTGGCTGATCGAAGTGTGGGGACGACGCAAAACGCTGGCAGGGTTCCTTGCAGGCTCGGCGGTCTCGGCGGTGCTCTACGGGCTCGCATCAGCCGAGTGGCAGATCATCGCCGCCGGCTGCATGCTATCGTACTTCAACCTCGGCGCTTGGGGCGCGCTCTACGCCATCGGCCCGGAGCTCTACCCCACGGCGGTACGCGCCACGGGCACCGGCGCAGGAGCCGCCTTCGGGCGCATCGGTTCGATCATTGCCCCCCTGATCGTTCCGCTGCTTTTAGATTTGAGCGGGCCGATCGCGGTGTTCAGCGTGTTCGCGGCGGCGTTTGCCATCGCGTGTATCGCGGCGTTTACGCTGCCGGAGCAGCGCGGCCGCGCGTTGAGCTAGCTAAACAGGCCCTTGATGCGCTGGCCCAAACCTCGACGGCTTGGCACGGCCTCATCAAGCGCATCGATGTCACGGGGCAGGTTGAACAACACCGTGGAGTTGCCGGTGTCGGCGACGGTGATGGTGTCGTCGAGGCTGGCGACCGTGCGTGCGCACGGTTCGGAGGCGTTGATGCGCCGCACAGTCATTGCTTTCTCCTTCGCGTGAGAGCCTTCTACGAGCACCCAGAATAAAACAGTTCTCCGCCCCTGTCACCGCAGGTTAGCCTTTGCTTAGTAAGCGGATGACCCCATCGCCTCCGTGGCCATATTGACAAACCTGGAGTAGTGCAGCTGGTGCGCCACCGCGATCGTCGCAATCGGCCCGCCGCGGTGCTTGGCCACAATGATGTCCGCTTCGCCGACGCGCTCGTCGTCAGGCGACTGCGAGTCCGGCCGGTAGAGCAAAAAGACCATGTCGGCGTCCTGCTCCAGCGAGCCGGATTCACGTAGGTCAGCGAGCTGGGGGCGCTTGTCCGTGCGCGCCTCGGGGCCGCGGTTGAGCTGCGAAATAGCGATCACGGGGACCTCAAGCTCCTTAGCTAGGAGTTTGAGCTGGCGGGAGAACTCCGAGACCTCCTGCTGGCGCGATTCCACCTTGCGCCCGGAGCTCATCAGCTGCAGGTAGTCGAGCACGATGAGGTCGAGCCCATGCTGCTGTTTCAACTTGCGGGCCTTGGTGCGGATCTCCATCATCGTCAGGTTCGGGGAGTCATCGATAAATAGCGGCGCGTCCTGGATCTCGGAAAGCCGGGTGGTCAGCTTCTCCCAGTGATGCTCCTCCATCCGCCCTGAGCGCATGGACGCAAGGGGGATTTCGGTCTCCGCCGACAGCATGCGCATGATGATCTCGGAGGCGCTCATTTCCAGCGAGAAGATAACGGATGTCTTGCCCTGGCTGATCGAGCAGGAACGCATGAAGTCCAAGGCGAGAGTCGATTTACCCACACCGGGTCGGGCGGCAATGATGATCATCTGCCCCGCGTGCAGGCCGTTGGTCAAATTATCGAGGTCGATGAAGCCGGTGGGCACGCCCAGTTCAAGACCGCCACCGCTGGCTATCGAGGTCAGCTCGTCGATGGTCGGCTTCAGCAGCTGCGAAAGCACCTTGTAATCCTCGGAGGCTTCCTTCCGCGACACATTGAAGATCTCCTGCTGAGCGCGATCGACGAGGGCCTCGACCTCCATGCCCTCCTCGCCCTCGTAGCCTAGCTGGACGACGTTCGTACCGGCGTTGACCAGCTGGCGCAGCAGGGACTTCTCCGCCACGATCTCGGCGTAGTAGCGAGCGTTCGCCGCCGTGGGAACCTCGGAGATGAGGGTGTGCAGGTACGGCGCGCCGCCGACCCTCTCCAGCTGGTTGAGCCTGTCGAGCTGACCCGCGACAATGAGGACGTCGATGTTGGCGCCGCCCGAAAAGAGCTGCAGAATCGCGGTGAAGATCAGCTGGTGGGCAGGAAAGTAGAAATCCTCGGCCCGCAACTCGTTGGAGACCTCGATGATGGTGTCGGGGCTCAGCAGCATCGCACCGATAACGCCGCGTTCGGCGCGCTCGTCGTGCGGCGGCTGGCGGTACTCTCGCAGGTCGTCTCGCGAGCGGTTGAAGTTCGACCCGCCGCGGTAACGGCTCGACCCGCCGCGGGGAGAGCCAGCGGGCTCATCCTCGGGCTCTGGGGGGATCACGAAATCATCGACATCATCGAAGCTCGCGGCCCCGTCACCTGCTGCCATCGCGCACCTTCCCTAACGTTTGGTTGAACCGGCCCTGATCTTACAGCCCGTTGACGACAGCCCCGACCGGGCGCGGGCCAGACGTTTAATTATCCACAGGGGCTGTGCACAACGTCGGCGTCGTTCAGGTCGGGATCCACACGCAGGACAAATGCTTGTGGACAACGTGTGGATAGCCACCTCCCCCTCCTGCAGGTTTATCTCAAAACACTAGGTCACCTGATATATATGCACGATCGTGCGGGAGCGTGCCAATAGTGGATAACCCGCCCACCTGCTGGTTTGACAGGGCGTCGACAAGCAGCTAATTCCGCCGAGACTACTGCGGACCCGCCCCTTATCCACAGGCCTGCAGGTTGAAGCGGGCGTTAATGAAAGCCGCTTTCACCTGGGTTTTTTCAATACGGTTGGGAGTGTGCAAATCATTTTGTACACAAACAAAGATGGGAGTTAGACATGAAAGCCGTCCGCCACATCGGATACCACACGTTCCCCGAAATCAAAGACGTGGACAAACCCACCCCGGGTCCCGGAGAGGTCCTCTTGAAAGTAGCCGGCGCGGGTGCGTGCCACTCGGACGTCGCCATCTTCCACGAGTTCGACGAGGGCCTGAATCCGCAAATGGATCCCGAGTTCACCCTCGGGCACGAAAATACGGGCTGGGCTGAGGATCTCGGTGAGGGAGTTTCCGGCATCGAGCCCGGTGCCGCATACCTCGTTTACGGCCCCGTCGGTTGTGGTATCTGCCGCGCCTGCACCCGCGGCCAGGATACCTACTGCGAGAATGCCACCGAAATGGACTATGCCGGAATCGGCCTTGGGCGCGATGGAGGCATGGCCGAGTACGTCGTCGTCCCGGCGCGCAACCTCGTGCCACTCGGCGATGCCGACCCCATCAACGCCGCCCCGCTTGCCGACGCCGCGCTGACGCCCTACCACGCCATCAAACTTGCTCTTCCCAAGCTCAACGCGGTGGCAAGTACGCGCTCGTCATCGGGCTCGGCGGGCTGGGCCTGATCGGTGTGCAAATCCTGAAAGCACTGACCGCGCCACCATCATCGCCACCGACATGAAGGAAGACGCGATGGCGCAGGCCGAGGAGCTCGGCGCGATCACCGTGCCCGGCGGTGAAGGCCAGGTCGAGCGGATCCGCGAGATTACGGGCGGTAAAGGTGTCAATGCGGCGTTCGACTTCGTCGGCGTCGGTGCAACCGTGACCACAGCGATGCGCTCCGTGGCCCGCCAGGGTCGCGTCACCATCGTCGGCATCGGCAATTTGTCGCCCTATGAGTGGGCGTTTTTGAGCACGCCCTACGAAGCGGAGCTGGTCAACACCTACTGGGGAACCGTCGAGGAACTCCACGAGGTCGTCGACATGTACAAAGCGGGCCAGATTGTGCCGCAGGTAACCACCTACCCGCTGGACCGGGCGCTCGAGGCCTACCAGGCGCTGGTGGACGGCGAGATCTCCGGACGCGCGGTAGTCGTCCCGCACCCCGCGTAGAGCACACGCTCTACAATGGGCGCCATGTTCGTGGACAAGGTGCGTGTCGCCAGCAATCCTGGCGGCTACCTGTCCACCCTCGCGGTCGTTCGCTCGCTAATCGACGCCCCCGTGCAGCTCACCTCCCCAATTACCATCTTTACCGGTGACAACGGTGCCGGGAAATCCACCCTCATCGAGGCGATCGCGGTAGCGGTTGGCGCCAACCCGGAGGGCGGGTCACGCAACGCGCGGTTTTCCACGGTGGCAACCTCCGTCTCTTCCCTCTGGCGGCACCTGGTGATCACCCGGTCGCTCAACCCGAAAGACGTCTACTTCTTGCGCGGGGAGACCTACGCGCAGCTCGCCGACTATCATGCATCGCTAGCCCTCGACCCGCTCGCGCACATCACGCGGCTGAGCCACGGGCAAGGGTTGATGCACATCTTTCGCGAGCGCTGCGGCCCGGATTCGCTGCTGATCCTCGACGAGCCGGAGGACGGGCTTTCCATGTTCGCCCAACTCGAGCTGCTCGGCATCATGTACCACCTCGCCGCCACGGGCGCGCAGATCATCATGTCCACCCACTCGCCCGTGCTGCTCGGGATTCCGGGCGCGAACCTGCGTGAAGTCGGCCCCGAGGGTATCACCTCAGTCGTATTCGATGAGACCGAGTCCGTGCGCGCGTGGGAGGAATTCATCACCGACCCCGTGGGCACGGCGCAGTTTATGGTGCAGCCATGACCGCCGGCCCCTTTATCCAGGCCCTGTGCATGCGCGCGGAACCGGTGGCGCAGCCGTGGCTATTCGACGTTCCCGCGGTCAAACACCTGCGCGAGCTCGGGCGACTCGAGCTCGCCCAGCCCGTCACGGTGATCACCGGCGACAACGGCGTGGGCAAATCGACGCTGCTCAACGCGATTGCGCGCGGGTACGGCTATTCTGTCATCGGTGGCACGTACGGCAACGGCGCACCCGGTCCGCGAGATCCGCTCTACCGCGCCGTGCGCCTCGAGTGCTCGGTGCGGCCCAAACAGGGATACTTTCTGCGCGGGGATACGCACTTCGGGCAAGCGACCAGACTGGGCAACGACGGGCCAGGGTTGAAGAACCTGCACCACATGTCACACGGAGAATCAATCCTTGAAATGGTCGAAGCCTTCATCCCGGACGGCGTGTACCTGCTTGACGAGCCCGAGGCTGGCTTGTCCGCCGTGCGCCAGCTCGCGCTTTTGTCCCACCTTCACTCGCTCGCGGAACAGGGCGCGCAGATAGTCGTGGTCACCCACTCACCCATCCTGCTGGCAATCCCGGGCGCGCACCTGATCGAGATCAAGCACGACGAACTTGTCGACGGCGCCGAGCTCGAACGCACCGACGCGCTGCGCGCCATGCGCGATTGGCTAGCGGACCCGGTCGGTGTGGCCCAGTTCATGATTGACGTCACGGCGGCGTCGTAAAGCAAGAAAGCGCGGGCCCCACTCCTCACAAGTGGGGCCCGCGCTTAAAATGCTGTTGTCGCTGGACCGCGAAAGCTGTGCGGTCGCCGTCAAGCTGCGTGCTAGGCGCTGACGACCTCGAAGTTCACCTTGCCCTCCACGTCATCGTGGAGTTTGACCTTGACCTGGTAGCCACCGGTCTTGGTAACAAGACCCTTCGGCACATCGATGCGGCGCTTGTCCAGGTCCGGTCCGCCGGCAGCCTTGACTGCATCGGCGATGTCAGCGGGCTGCACGGAGCCGAACAGTTTGCCGGCTTCGGAGGTGCGAACCTTGACCTGCACACCGGTGAGCTGGTCGAGGGTGTCGCGCAGCTCCTTCGCGTGGTCCAGGTCGCGCACCTGGCGGGCAGCCTGCGCGCGCTTGATGTCTTCAATCTGCTTCTCTGCACCGCGGGTGGCGGGGATCGCCAATCCGCGCGGAAGCAGGAAGTTGCGTCCGTAGCCGCCCTTGACCTCGACGATATCGCCGGGCTCGCCAAGCTTGTCAACGGCAGCGGTGAGGATCAGTTTCATGAATCCTAACCTTCCTAGAGTTGAAAAATGGTGATGTGTAAACGGGGTTCAAGCGTTTAGAACGGGGGCTCGTCATCCATCCCGCCGAAGCCGCCGGCCGGCGGCGCGGAGTTCCACGGATCATTCTGCGGCTGCTGGTTGCCGCCCCGGTTGGCCGGAGCCTGCTGGCCGGGGTTCCCACCGGAGTACCCACCCTGGTTCCCGCCGCCGTAGCCGCCCTGGTTGCCTCCGCCCTGGTTGCCGCCGTAGCTTCCGGAGCCGCCCTCACGCGGTGTCCGGTTGACGCTAGCTGTCGCGTACTTCAGGGAGGGGCCGACCTCGTCGACTTCGACTTCGAACACCGTGCGGTTCTCACCTTCGCGGGTTTGGTAGGAGCGTTGCTTCAGGCGGCCGTTGACAATCACGCGCATCCCCTTGCTCAGGGATTCCGCGACGTTCTCGGCGGCTTGGCGCCAGACGTTGCAGGTCAAGAACAGGGCTTCGCCGTCCTCCCACTGGTTGGTGTCACGGTTAAACGTGCGCGGGGTGGAGGCGATGCGGAAATTTGCCACTGCGGCACCGCTGGGGGTGAAACGCAGTTCCGGGTCGGCGACAAGGTTGCCGACAACGGTGATGGGGGTGTCTCCCTGTGCCATGTTCGTTGAGCCTTTCGAAGAAGTGGTCCGTTGTGGTAACGAGCCTATCCGCTCTTACTTGTCGGTGCGGAGAACCTTGGTGCGGAGAACGCCTTCGTTCAGGTTCAGGACGCGGTCAAGCTCAGCGACGGTCTCTGCGGCGCAATCAAGGTTGATCACCGCGTAGATGCCCTCTTCCTTCTTGTTGATCGGGTAGGCAAGACGGCGCTTACCCCACACATCAACCTTCTCTACCGTGCCGTTGTCCTTGCGGACGGTCTCCAGGAACTTATCCAGGGACGGGGCAACGGTGCGTTCATCCTGCTGCGGATCGAGGATAATCATTACTTCGTAGTGACGCACGGACCTCATCACCTCCTATGGTCTGTTTATGGTTTCGGCCACCGCCGATTGGCGATGGCAGGAGGGTCGTTGCGTCAAGCAACCCCCCCAGCCTACAACATGCAGATGGAGGGGCAAAATGCGTAGGGGCAACCCTAACGCTCGACGTCGGTCACCGTTCCATCGGGGAGGATGTCGATCTCGATGCCCTGGAACTTGATCTCGTAGTAACCATCGTCGTCGTAGTCGACCTCAACGCCTGCTTCGTTATTGTTCGCAGCCTGCAGAACACGCTCGACCTCGGCTTCAGTCACGCCCTCGTCGGCAAGTTCTTGGCGCGCCTCGTCCGTGTATCCGGACACAGACGCTGGGAGCTGCGCGGCCTGCTGCTCGGCGGCTTGGTTACCGCCAACCTCGGCCTGGGTGGCGGACGCCGGCGAGGAAACGACCTCGGTGGTCTGCTCCGGTGTCGCGGTCACGGTGACCGTTGAGTTCTCAGCGGGCGTGCCGCACGCAACGAGTGCTGCGGAAGCGAAGGTGGCAAGTGTTGCCGTGAAAGTGCGTTTCATCGGTATCCTCATCTCAGTCGGGGGCACGTTCATCCACCCACTTTATGTATAAACTCTAAGAAATACCAGGATTCGGCGCGGCGACGAACACCGCGAGGATCACCGGAATGACGGTGACGAACACAAACGCGGCAATGCCGAGGCCCACCGCGAGCGGGGTGCGGCGGCCCTTGACCACAACTAGAAACGCCGCCGCTATCAGCGCGAAGCCGATAACGATGGAGGCGATACCCAGAAGAGTTGGCGTAGTCACGATGCCACCTTCTCACGGTCCCACTGCTCCGGGGTAGTCAACAACGGGTCATGGCCGTGGTGCGCCTCAAGGACCTTGTCTCCGCGCCGCCCCAGCATCTGCATGACGACCAACACCATCATCGCGATAATGAGCCCATCGCGGGCGATGACGATGATGTTGACGAACTCCCCCGGCAGGCCCTTGTTGTCGGTGCCGAGCATATGCCACATGAGGATTGGCCAGACCAGCATGTCCACCGTCATCCACGTTGCCAGTAACCGCCAGTGCGGCAAAGCGAGCACTGCGGGCACGACCAGCCACAGCGAGTATTGCGGGCTCCACACCTTGTTGAATAGTAGGAAGAACGCCACGGTGAGAAACAGGATCTGCGCCACGCGGGGATCGCGTGGCGCCAGTAACCCCAGCAATGCAGTGGCGAGACAGCCGGCGATGAAAAGCACCAGGGTCACGGTGTTGAGAATCACCGGGGCACCGTCTCCCGAATCAAACCCGGACCAGCCGAACGCCCGTGAGGCGACGGCGTAGATGGTGGTCCACTCCCAGGAGCGCTCGGTATTGAGACGCTGGAACTCGCTCCAGGCATCGGGGTTGCGCAGGTACACGGGCAGGTTCACCGCGACCCAGCTAACAACAGCCGCGGCGATCATCTTGGCCAGCGGCACCCATTGCCGCTTGCGTATCGCGAGCACAAGGTAAGCCCCGAGCACGAAGAGCGGCCATAGTTTGAACGCCGTGCCGAGCCCGATCAAGGCTCCCGCCAGCCAGAACTTCTCGTTGCGGGCGGCGAGCAGCGCCGCAACGAGGAAAAAGATCGAGGGAATGTCCCAGTTGGTAAACGCGTGCATAATCACCAGCGGGGAAGCGACGACCAGGAGGGTGTCCCACACCCGGTTGCCGGCCAACTCCGCAACCATGCGGGCGGTGGCAACCCATATCACCGCCATCACCAGTGCCGTGAGGTAGAAGTACCAGCCCGCCTCGGGAAGCACCCGATCCGCGAGGAAATAAGTGTTCCTGGCGACAAACCCCATGATGTTCTGAAAAATGCCGGCCAGGACGGGGTACTCCATGTATCGGGTCAGATCTCCCTCGGTCCAGGAAAAATCGTAGACGAACCCTGGCCGATCGAGGCCGCGCCCACCGTACAGGGGGACGATGTCGTTGTAGCAGAATGAGGTGTACTGGCGGTTGCCGCCCCAGTTGAGCTGGAGCACTCCGGAATCGTCCGGTCGCCCCCACGCGCAGTTCGCTTTCGCGAGCGCCGCGAAGCCGAGGAAGACCCAGGCGACCGCCACAATCGCGCGCAGTGGCGACCAGAACCGGGCGCGGCCCAGCGGCGCATGAGCACCCATCGGTCCGCCGAGAAACGTCACCCAGCCCCGGGCCAAGGGTTCACTGCGGCCGGGTTGAACCCGGTCATCGGGCAGCGGCCAGCGGCCCTGTGAACGCTTGCGGTTCTTGGTCTGCGTCTGCTGTCCCACAGTGTGCCGTTATCCCAGGACGTCGTTGAGGAAGTCCTGGACCGGCTCCGGTACGGCGGGTGGCGGCGCGGGTACAGGCGCCGGTGCCGGTTCAGGTTCGGGCGCCGGTGCCGGGGCCGGGGCCGGTGCAGGCGCCGGTGCAGGCGCCTGCTGAACCGCTCCTCCACCGGTGCCGGTACCGGTGCCGGTGCCGTATCCATAGCCGTAGCCGCTGGAGGTGCTGCCCGACCATCGGGAGCCTCCCAGGCCCACGCCACCGCTGTACGGGTTTATGCCCCAGAACACGGGTGTGGCTTCGGGGAAGTCGACCACCTCACGGTTCTCCAGCGCGGAATCCATCACGTCCTTCCAGATCCTCGCCGGAGTATTGGAACCATACATGTTTCCGCCCCACTCGTTGAAGATCGCCGAGGTGTTATCGGCGGTACCAACCCAGACCGCGGTGGCAAGCTGCGGGGTCGCACCCACCATCCACGCGTCCTTGTTGTTGCCGGTGTCACCCAGCTGAGCGGTACCGGTTTTCGCCGCGGCAGGGCGGCCACCCGCCAGGGTGGCGTTGGAGTAACCCACGACGGACTGCATCGCCGTGATGACGTTGTCCGCGACTTGCTGCGCCACGCCACGCTCGGAGTAAGTGTTGTCCATCTCGAACAGGACATCACCCTTCGCGTCGACGACACGCTCGACGAAGTACGTCGGGTGGTGGGAGCCGCGGTTCGCCAACGTCGCCATGGCCGTGGCCATGTCAAGCACACGCGACTGGTACTGGCCCAGTACGATGCCCTCGTACGGCTGGCCGCCGTTCTCGCGCAGTGTCACCGGGATCCCCGGGATGGTGCGCGCCACGCCGAGCGCATGAGCCATGTCGGCGGTGTCCTGGGTGGTGTTGTCCAACTCGTCCTGGATCCTCAGGTAGGCGGTGTTGGAAGAGGTTTTCGTCGCCTCCAGCATGGAGATGATTCCCCCGCCGCCGCCGTCCCAGTTAGTGACAACGTTGTTGCCCGGAAGGGTCACCGGCGAGGAATCGAAGGTCGCCGTGAGCGGAATGCCCTGCTGCAACGCGGCGGCGAGAGCGAAGATCTTGAATGTGGAGCCAGTCTGCAGGCCAGCGTTGGCGTAGTCCCAGCCGCTCGGGTCGTCGCCGCCGTAGTAGGCGCGCACCGCGCCTGTGCTTGGCTCGATGGACACCACGGCCGCACGGGCGTCGTCCTGCAGGTTGGCGAGCCTGTTGCGGGAAACCTGTTCCGCTTGGGCCTGGATCGCGGGATCAATCGTGGTGGTGATCTGCAGGCCGCGGTTGGTCACATCGTCCTCGGTGATGCCGATCTCCTTCAGCTCCTCCATCACCTGATTCTTGATCAAACCGTTCGCGCCGGTGGCCTCAGTGTAGGCGGAGTAGGTGGCCGGGTCACGGGTCTCGGGGTACTGCAGGCCGGCGCGTTCCTGGGGCGTCATCTCCCCCATCTCAACCATGCCGTCCATGACATAGTTCCAGCGGGCGTTGGCGCCCTCGGGGTTGTTCCACGGATCAAGCTGGCTGGGCAGCTGGATGGACGCCGCGAGGACACCCGCCTCCTCGACAGTGAGCTCGCTGGCCGGCTTGTCAAAGAACGCGTGTGCCGCCGCCTCGATGCCGTAGGCGTTGCGGCCGAAATAGACCGTATTCAAGTAAGCGGCGAGGATGTCCTCTTTCTCCCACTGGTTGGTCATCTTAATGGAGTACACAAGCTCCTTGGCCTTACGCTCGTAGGAATGCTCGTTGCCCACCAGGGCGTTCTTCACGTACTGCTGGGTAACGGTCGAACCGCCGCCGGCAGAGGAGTTGCCGGTGAGCTGGCCGATGGCGGCGCGGGCGAATCCGGTGAAGGAAAAGCCCGAGTTGGTCCAGAAGTCGCGGTCCTCGGCCGCCAGTACCGCGTTCTGCACGTGCTCGGGAACGTCCTCCAACGGGATCTGAACGCGGTTGCCCTCCGCCGGAACCGTGCGCGCGAGCTCGGTGGTGGCGTCGGAGAAGTAGATCTTGGAGATCTGGGCGGTTTCGATCTCACCTGGCTGAGGAATGTTAACCCTGGCGTACTGCCACGTGAACCAGGTGAGCGGGATCGCCGCGAGAAGCAGCACGAAGAGAAGGGCGGCGAGGAGCCACTGCTGGGTGCGGGAGCCCTTGATGCTGGCCAGCGATACTCGACGGCTCGGTCCGCCCTTGACGTTGCCCTCGTTGCCAGTTCCCCCGGTCACACCATCTTCGAATTTTGACACGTGATTTCCCTGCGCGTTTCCTCCCTCATGCGCCCGTGCTGCAGACACATGGGGGAACGTACCTTGACTCGTTTAATTGTTTAGGGGACAGATTACTGCCTCCATCGCGAAATCACACTACTGGTACAGCTGTGACTTCCCTCAGCAGGTGGTTCCACCGGCAGTGTGGACACACCTCAACGACGTGGACGGTTACAGGACCGACTTCGCCGACAATTGTGTCGATCTCCTCCGCGCTGCGCGCAGTTCCGGAGCGGCGGCCCAAGTTTTCGCCGTGTATCCATTTCACTTCGCGCATAGTTTGGGCGCAGATGGGGCAGGGTCGCGCGGCGTCAATGCCGTGATGCTCGGCCGCAGCGCGCAGCAAAAAATCGGCGTCACAGACTTCCTCGGCCGTCAGACGCCCCGCCACAAAGTCTTTGAGTATTGTGCGCCGGCGCCACTCGTGAGATACTTCTCGGCTATAGACGAACACGCTTTTCATCGTACTCGGCGGGAGAAGTGTTACGATCTCCACATAATTGGTTTCCCCTACATAAGCTGAGGAACGCATGGCACAAAACGACTCTGCTGAGAACGACGACCAAAACTCACTGGACGCGTACGACATTGCCGAGCGGGTCCGCCCCGCTATGACGAGCTTGTACGTCATTTACTTCCGCAACTCACAGCAGTCCGACCTCACTGGGCCCCAGCTGTCCATTATGACCAGGCTCAAAGAAGACGGGCCGAGCCGCATCAACCGTCTCGCCGAGTCCGAGGGCGTGCGCATGCCCACCGCCTCGAACACCGTGAACCAGCTGGAGAAGCGCGGGCTCGTCCGGCGCAACCGCGACGAAGCAGACCGCCGTGGCGTCAGCGTCGAGCTCACCGCCGAGGGGGAGGCGGAGTTGGTCCGCGTGGGTGATGAGCGCACCAAGTACCTCAGTGAGATGCTGAGCTCCCTTCCGGAAGAGCACCTGCGCAAGCTCGACGAGCTCGCAGACATTATCAACATTCTGGCCGAGAACTACGTTAACGGGTCAAATTCGGGTTCAGATTAACCCCCACCTATGATGAAGGTCGCCTTTACTTCAACTCAAGGTCACCTCAATGTCACTCCGGCCCAATCCACCGCAAAGTTCGTGGACTGTTGACTCCGACAGTCCACTACGAGTCATCGCCGGGTGGAGCGACAAGGACACGGAGGCACTGCAGCTCGCCAGTTGGATAGGCCACTCCGTTCCCATTACCGTTCAGGTTGTTGCACCTTCGCCGGCTACGTGGAAGGCTCCCGGAGCGCCCAACGGTAAGAAATTTCGCAAGTGGTTGCAACGCGAGTCAGATAAGTTTTCCGACCGGGCCCACTCGGCCCTTGAATCGACAGTCGACAGGCAACAGTGGGCGGACGAACCGGTGCGCATGGCGACGTCGGCAAGCGATAGCTCCTCTCTGATCGAGGTGGCGCGTGACTTCGGCGCGGATGTCGTGGTCCTCGGTTCGCGCTCGACCCGGCCGAAAGGAACCTTCCTCGTCTCAACCGTCGCCGATTCGCTTCTCGACGCCAACTCGGTGCCCCTGGTCGTAGCCCCGCGGCACCCGAAGCTGTCGAAGAAGGGAATTACCCGCATCACCTACGTCTACCTCGGTTACGACGGTTTCGACTACCCCTCCGGCCTGCACCAAGCTGCCCGCATCGCGGCGCGTCTCGAGGTCCCCATCCGGCTTCTCGCCATGTCGCCCGACAATCTTTCGGGCGCGGACTTTGACACCAGCATCGACACCCCGAGCGACTCGGCCCAGTGGTACGAAGCCGCCCTCGGACACCTCGATTTAGCCCGTGACTCCGTCTTCGAGGCTGCGTCTCAGGCGCCCGGCAGCACCGTGATCGAGGTGGACGTCGCTGTCGATCACGGCTGGAAGCGCGCGATGCATTCCGTGAAGTGGAAAAAGGGCGACCTCGCCTGCTTCTCGTTTCGACGCCAGAGCCAGTTCAAGCGAGTCTTCTTTTCCGGCCCCACGTCGGAGTTCTTGCGGCACTGCCCTGCCCCCTCCCTTATCTTTCCGCCATCGACTGCGTAAGGTCGTACCCATGAAGGACGAGGAGTACGTGGAGCACCCGGAGAATTTTCCCACTTCCCCCAGTGATCGCTACAACCGCGTGCGGCCCGAGCCGCGCTCGTTCGACGCGCTCGCCTCCGTGCCCGATCCGGTAGAGGTGCAGCAACGCAACAGGGCATCGACTCGCCAGGCGATTTACTACGCCGCCGGTGTCGTGCTCGCCACCTTCGCCGTCGCCTTCGTCCTAGCGCTGATCTCGCGAGCTCAGGGCGGCCCGCTGTGCGACGCCGGACAGGCGACGTGGCTGTGCACACAAAGTTGGCGCACGTGGTGGGCGCTGGGCTCCTCCATTGTCCCCATCGTGGGGCTGCTCGGGTGCGCGGTGATCATGGTGCGCAAGCTCAACCGCTACGAGCGCTGGGTGCCGTGGATGGGCGTGTTTTGGCTGCCGATTGTTCCCTTCACCATGTGGTGGCTGACGGTGACCGTCGGCATCATCGCGCTCGATTCCGTCTAGGCGTCACCGCTTCGCGCCGCGGCGCAGTCCGCGCAGTAGGGATTCTCGGCGCGGCAGTTCTCGCAGCTTAAGTACTGGCTGCGGCAGTCCGGCTCAGCGGCACAGTTGTAGAACTGGTTTGTCGCAGCCGCGCAATGCACGCAGTGACCCAGCTGCACGTAGGCCGGGTCGCCTGGGGCGCCGAACTCGGTGTGCATGCGCTTGTCAAAGACGTAGAGGGAACCTTCCCACAGGCCGGAGTTGCCGTACTTCTCGCCGTAGCGCACGATGCCGCCGTCGATCTGGTAGACCTCTTTGAACCCCCTGTTGACCATGAGACTCGACAGGATCTCGCAACGGATCCCGCCGGTGCAGTACGACACGACCGGTTTGTCCTTCATCCAGTCGTACTTCCCGGATTCCAGCTCGCTGATGAAGTCGTGGGTTGTCTCGACATCCGGCACGACCGCGTTTTTAAACCTGCCGATCTCCGCCTCGCGCGCGTTACGCCCGTCGAAGAAGACAACCTCGTCGCCCCTGTTGGCCACGAGCTCGTTGACCTGCTCAGGCGAGAGGTGGGTGCCTCCGCCGACGACCCCGTGCTCGTCCACTTTCAACTCCCCGGGGACACCGAAGGAGACGATCTCCTCGCGCGCCTTGACGCTGAGCTTGGGGAAGTCGTCCTTGCCGCCCTCCGACCACTTGAACTCAATGCCGCGGAAGTACTCCTTGGTCTTCCTGGCGTAGGTTTTACACGCGCCAATAGGGCCGCCCACCGTGCCATTGATTCCGTCCTTGGACACGACGATGCGGCCGTGAAGGCCCAGCCCCTCGCACAGGTCCCGCTGCCAGAGCCGGACAGCGTCCGGATCCGCGATGGGCTGGAACTTGTAGTACAGGAGGATCTTGCTCGTCATACCCTGATCCTAGGGCATGGTGCGAGCTAGTCCTTCAGCCCTACTTGTCGTAGGTGTAGAAGCCCTGCCCGGACTCGACGCCGATGTGGCCCGCGGCGATCATTTCCTCGAGGATGGAGGAGAACTTGTCCTGCCACTCCTCCTTGTTCCCCTGTGCCCGGCCCACGGCGAGAACCGTGCGCAGGCCGACGATGTCCATGATCTCGAACGGGCCCCTGGGCGATCCCGTGGAGTTGCGCCAGGTCCGGTCGATGTCGGCAGGCTCGGCGATCTCGTTGGCCAGCAGGTACTGGCCAGCCTTCAGCCACGGCACAAAAAGGGTGTTGAGGATGTAACCGGGCTGCTCCTTCTTCAGCTTCACGGGCACCATGCCGATCCGCTCAGCGAAGTCGACGAGGACGTCCACGTACTTCAGGTCCGTGCCGGCGTGAGGCATGATCTCGGCCGTGTTCTGGATCCAGATGTTGTTGGCGAAGTGAAGCGCCAGGAACCGCTCCGGAGAGGAAACGGCGTCCGCGAACTCGCTCGGGAGAAGTGTCGAGGTGTTGGTGGCGAAGATGGTCGCATCCGACGCCGCCGCGCTGGCGCGCCCGAGCACGTCTCGCTTGATGTCGATGTTTTCGGGCACAGCCTCGATGATGAGGTCTGCCTCGCGCACGGCCTCCTCGAGGTCGGTGGTCTGGGTCAGGCGTGCGCGACCCTCGGTCATCGACTCCTCAGTGGCGTCGTCGAGGTCGGCCACAATCCGGGCGCCGAAGGCGTCGAAGCGCTTCGCCGCCGCCGCGAGGGCATCATCGTTGATGTCCCAGGAGACGACGTTGAATCCGCGGAAAGCTGTAACGAGTGCGATCTGTGCGCCGAGAACGCCGGCGCCGAGTACTGTAACGTTTTTGATGTCCATGCCTGAAATGGTACTCCTCTTTTTCATTTATAGCTGACGGGACGCAAACGTGATCGCGTACCGCGTACCCGCCACCTCTCCGCCCTGCTCAGCGGCCCCGCGGACGATTTCCTCGGGGCTCGCGTGGTCCGGCAGAACCTCGAGGTACTGCCGGTGCGACCGCAGACTGGCGATACCGCGGGCGATGTCGCGCTCGCTGACCTCCACGCCGCAGGTCGGCTCGGGGTGGTTGGCAATGAGCAGTGCTTTCGCCTGGTGCTTCTCCCCCAGCTCCGGGAAGAGCCACTCGTTGCCCGCATCGCGCGCTGCGTCCACAGTGGCCAGCCCCGCCGCGCGGTGATCCGCCTGGTTGAGCCCCCAAGGCGCCATCACGTCGAAGTTCTGGGTCACGATGATGGACGGCTTCAGCCGGCGGTTGTAGCCGGCGATCGCCTTGCGCAGCTCGAGGCCGTGCTCGAGCAGGCCGTCGGGGAAGTCCAGCAGAGTGAGCTCCCGCACCCCCACCTGATCGCAGGCGTCGCGCTGCTCCTTCGCCCGCACCTGCGCGGTCTGCGCGGGCTCCATCCCCGAGATGCCGGCCTCGCCGTGGGTGAGCAGAAGGTAGTTGACCTCTATCCCCTCACTCGCCCACTTTGCGACGGCCACCGACGCGCCGTACTCCATGTCATCGGGGTGGGCGACGACGGCAAGGACGGTGTCTTCGGGGGTGAGCTCTAGTTTCATGGGCCCGCGCCTACCCATTTCCGCGCCTATTTCTTGTGGTAGAGCGCCTTCTTCCAGTACTTCGGCTCGGAGGTGACCAGCACACCGAGGTTGCGGAAGATGCCTTCGTCCACGGACCCGAGGATGGTGGTGGTGTGCGCGTCGCAGCCGCGAAGCTGCGGCAGCTGCTCCAGCGCGCGGGCGGCGTCGGGGTTGCGGGCGGCCGAGGCGGACAGGGCGATCAGCACTTCGTCCGTGTGCAGGCGCGGGTTGGCAGAACCGAGATAGGTGGTCTTGAGCGACTGGATCGGCTCGATCGAGTCCGGCGAGAGCAGGTGGACGTCGTCGTCGATGTGGGCCAGCTTTTTGAGTGCATTGAGCAGCACCGCGGCGGACGGGCCGAGCAGGTCCGACGTCTTGCCCGTGACGATCTCCCCGCTGGGTAGCTCCAGCGCGGCACCGGGGTTGCCCGTCGCCTCCGCCACCTCGAGCGCCGGCGCCACCACGGTGCGCATGGACACCGTGCACTCCGCTTTGCGCATCACGTTGGAGATGCGGTCGGAGAAGGTCGAGTCGCGGTCGGTACGGCGCTCGTCGACAAGCTCTTTGAGGTAGCGGCGGATAATTTCCTGCTCCGCCGCGTGGCGGCAGGCCGCGTCGTCCGAAATGCAGTAGCCCGCCATGTTCACACCCATGTCCGTGGGCGACTGGTACGGCTCCTCCCCGGTCACCTCCTTGAGCAGCGATTTGAGCAGCGGGAAGACCTCGATGTCGCGGTTGTAGCTGGACACCTTCTCCCCGTAGGCCTCGAGGTGGTACTGGTCGATGACGTTGATGTCATCCAGATCCGCGGTAGCGGCTTCGTAGGCGAGGTTGACCGGGTGCGACAGCGGCAGGTTCCAAATGGGGAAGGTCTCAAACTTGGCGTAGCCTGCGGGGATGCCGCGCTTGTGCGCGTGGTAGATCTGCGACAGGCAGGTCGCGAGCTTGCCGGAGCCGGGGCCCGGCGCGGTCATGACGATGAGGTCGCGGGTAGTTTCGGCGTACTCGTTGAGCCCGAAGCCCTCGTCGGAGACGATGCGGGCGGTGTCGTTGGGGTAGCCCGGGATAACGCGGTGGCGCGATACCTTCAGGCCGAGGCGCTCGAGACGCTCCACGAAAGCTTCGGCCGGGGCGTTGCCCGGCTCAAGCTGCGTGACCACGACGTTGTCCACCAGGAATCCCCGGCCGCGGAAGACGTCGACAAGGCGCAGCACGTCGTCTTCGTAGGTGATGCCGAGGTCCGCGCGGATCTTCTGGCGCAGGATGTCTTGGGCGTTGACGCACACCATGATCTCGACCTCATCCTTGATGCGCTCGAGCATGGCGATCTTGTTGTCCGGGGTAAATCCGGGCAGGACACGGCAGGCGTGGTTGTCGTCGAAAAGTTTGCCACCCATTTCCAGGTACAACTTTCCACCGATCTGCGCACGCCGGGCACTGATGTGCTCCGACTGCATCTCGATGTACTTCTCGCGGTCAAAACCAATGGTGTACGGCATCAGGCAGTCCTTTCGCGTGGCAACTTAAGAAGTCTAGCGCGCACGCGTGACAACGCCCGCACCCGGCGATCAGGATATTGGTCGCCTTACAGGTGCGGGCGTTGCTCTAGGCGTCGAGAAGCGGGTGCTTAAGCGATACCGTGAATGGCCTTGAACTCGCGGCGCTTCGCGTGCAGGATCGGCTCGGTGTAGCCCGACGGCGACTCCGTGCCCTTTAGGATCAGGTCCTTCGCGGCCTGGAAGCCCACGGACTGATCGAAGTCAGCGGCCATTGGCAGGTAGTTTGCATCCCCAGCGTTCTGCTCGTCGACGACCTTCGCCATGCGCTCGAGAGACTCAATGACCTGGTCCTCGGTGACCACGCCGTGGACCAGCCAGTTAGCCAGGATCTGCGAGGAAATGCGCAGCGTGGCGCGGTCCTCCATCAGGTCGACGTTGTGGATGTCCGGCACCTTCGAGCAGCCGACGCCCTGTTCAACCCAGCGCACCACGTAGCCGAGGATGGACTGGCAGTTGTTGTCCAGCTCCTCGCGCTTTTCTTCATCGGACCAGTTGTCACCCTCGGCGACCGGCACCGTCAAAATGTCGTGCAGGCTGTCGCGGCGGCCGGCGGCGCGCAGCTCCTCCTGCACGGCAAACACATCAACCTGGTGGTAGTGGGTGGCGTGCAGGGTCGCACCCGTCGGGGACGGAACCCACGCGGTGTTCGCACCCTCCTTGGGCTGGCCGATCTTCTTCTCCACCATCGCGGCCATGTGCTCGGTCTCGGCCCACATGCCCTTGCCAATCTGGGCGCGGCCCGGCAGGCCGTGCTCGATGCCAGCATCGACATTGTTGTTCTCGTAGGCCTGCTTCCATGCGGCGGTCTGCAAACCGGCCTTGCGCACGAACGGGCCCGCGTACATGGAGGTGTGAATCTCATCGCCGGTGCGGTCCAGGAAGCCGGTGTTGATGAACACCAGGCGGTCGGCCGCGGCGTCGATGCAGGCATCCAGGTTGACGGAGGTGCGGCGCTCCTCATCCATCACGCCGACCTTGACCGTAAAGCGCGGCAGTCCGAGGATCTGCTCGACGCGGTCGAAGATCTCGTTGGTGAAGGCGACTTCCTCCGGGCCGTGCTGCTTCGGCTTGACGATGTACATCGAACCGGCGCGCGAGTTGCGGTGCGGGTTATCCTCGCGCAGGCCAGGAATGGCGGACGCGACGGTGATGATGCCGTCGAGCAGGCCCTCCGGGACCTCCTCGCCGTCGACAAGGATCGCCGGGGTGGTCATCAGGTGGCCGACGTTGCGGCATAGCATCATCGCGCGGCCGTGGAGGCGAACCTCCTCACCGTCCTTGGAGGTGTAGAAGAGGTCGTCTTCCTGGGTGCGCTCGAAGGACTTGTCGCCCTTAGCGACGGTCTCCGAAATGTCGCCCTTGTTCAGGCCGAACCAGGTGGCGTAGGCCGCGGCCTTGTCCGAGCCGTCGACCGCGGCGGAAGAGTCCTCGAAGTCCATGATCGAGCTCACGGCCGCCTCAAGCACGACGTCCTTGACGTGAGCCTTATCGCCCTTGCCCACCGGGTGCTCGGCATCGATCTGGATCAAGATGTGCAGGCCGTTGTTGCGCAGCACGATCGCCTCGGGGTTCTCAACATCACCCTGATAGCCGACGTAGACCTCGGGGTTGGCCAGCGCAACCTCGCGGCCGTCGACCGTGGCGGAGAAGCTGCCGCCGGAGACGGAGTACTTCTCCACATCGGCGTGGCTTGCACCGTCAAGCGGGACGGCCTTGTCTAGGAAGTCGCGGGCCCACGCGATCACCTTGTCGCCGCGCACCGGGTTGTAGCCCTTGCCCGGCTCTGCGCCACCATCCTCAGGAATGACGTCGGTGCCGTAGAGGGCGTCGTACAGCGAGCCGAAGCGGGCATTGGCTGCGTTGATGGCGAAACGCGCGTTGGTGATCGGCACAACGAGCTGCGGGCCGGCGACCTCGGCGAATTCAGGGTCGACGTTTTCGGTGCGGATCTGGGTCTCGCGGGGCTGGTCGACGAGGTAGCCGATCTCACGCAGGAACTGCTCGTGCTGCTTCGGATCAGGCTGGCCCGGGTTAGCGCGGTAGTATTCATCAAGCTGGCGCTGCAAGTCATCGCGGCGCTCGAGGAGGGCCTTGTTCTTCGGGGTCAGGTCCGCGAAGTAACGCGCGGTCTCAGCCCAGAAAGTGTCGACGTCCATCCCGATCTCCGGCAGGAGAGTGTTGTTGACGAAATCGTGCAGGGGCTTAGCCACCTGGAGGCCGGCGACCTCGACACGTTCGGTGCGGTCTTCGTGGGCGCTAAACGTAGGCGTAGTCATAAAATGCGCATTCCTTTCGGCAGTGTTGCTGCAGTGTTGCGTAGGACTTTCTACCCGAGGTTAGTGAGGCGGGTCACGGAAGTAAACGAGATACTTGGCTTCGCAACCCTCTACTACCCCCGTTCGGTTTTTGGTTTACCCCGCGCCCGTTACCGCTACGGCCATTTACACCCCCTGAGGCTTTGCGCTGCAAACAGTTTGAAAAAGCGCGCAACCAGCAGAACTCTCATTGGGAGGCCAGAAGATGCGGGGGTGGAACTTCGCAAACTTAACAGATCTGGCCCGTCCCCCCGTGCGAAAACTAACACAGGAGAGATATTGACGAAGATCACCCCCACAGCAATACTGGTTACAACGTCACCCGCTTAGTGTCTCAATTCACAGACGGCGGGATCGGCTCGCAGAAACACAATCTTTCCCATTGAAAGGGGCAAGTATGACCACCAACACCGGCAAGGCACGTACCGCAGCAGAGATCCAGAAGGACTGGGACGAGAACCCCCGTTGGGCAGGCGTCCAGCGCGACTACACCGCCGAGCAGGTTGAGAAGCTGCAGGGCACCGTCGTCGAGGAGCACACGCTGGCAAAGCGCGGCGCTGAGATCCTCTGGGAGGGTGTCAACCAGGGCGACGGCAAGTACATCCACGCTCTCGGCGCTCTGACCGGTAACCAGGCTGTGCAGCAGGTCCGCGGTGGCCTCAAGGCCATCTACCTTTCCGGCTGGCAGGTCGCAGGTGACGCCAACCTCTCCGGCCACACCTACCCGGACCAGTCCCTGTACCCGGCCAACTCCGTTCCGAACGTCGTTCGCCGCGTTAACAACGCAATGCTGCGCGCTGACGAGATCGCCCGCGTCGAGGGCGACGACTCCGTCGACAACTGGGTTGTCCCGGTCGTCGCCGACGGCGAGGCTGGCTTCGGTGGCGCTCTGAACGTTTACGAGCTGCAGAAGGCCATGATCGCCGCTGGTGCCGCTGGCACCCACTGGGAGGACCAGCTCGCTTCCGAGAAGAAGTGCGGCCACCTCGGTGGCAAGGTTCTTATCCCAACCCAGCAGCACATCCGCACCCTGACCTCCGCTCGCCTGGCTGCCGACGTTGCCAACACCCCGACGGTTGTCATCGCACGTACCGACGCTGAGGCCGCAACCCTGATCACCTCCGACGTTGACGAGCGCGACCAGCAGTTCCTGACCGGCGAGAAGTCCGCTGAGGGCTACTACTACGTCAAGAACGGCATCGAGCCCTGCATCGCCCGTGCGAAGAGCTACGCTCCGTACGCTGACCTGATCTGGATGGAGACCGGCACCCCGGATCTCGAGCTGGCCAAGAAGTTCTCCGAGGCTGTCAAGGCCGAGTTCCCGGATCAGCTGCTCGCTTACAACTGCTCCCCGTCCTTCAACTGGTCCGCACACCTCTCCCCGGAGGAGATCGCGAAGTTCCAGAAGGAGCTCGGCGCGATGGGCTTCGCCTTCCAGTTCATCACCCTGGCTGGCTTCCACTCGCTCAACTACGGCATGTTCGACCTGGCTCACGGCTACGCTCGCGAGGGCATGACCGCCTTCGTGGACCTGCAGAACCGCGAGTTCAAGGCTGCCGAGGAGCGCGGCTTCACCGCCGTCAAGCACCAGCGCGAGGTTGGCGCTGGCTACTTCGACTCCATCGCCACCACGGTCGACCCGAACACCTCCACCGCAGCCCTGAAGGGCTCCACCGAGGAGTCTCAGTTCTAGTCATCCGCTAGGAAAGAGCGCGTAAGAGAGGGGAAGCCTAGACCAGGGCTTCCCCTCTTTTGCTTCCCGCAACGATTGAAAGGAGTGTTTTCTAATGCCCTCATGCATGGCAACAGCAGATATCGCCGATCTATACGGCGACCAGGAGCAGCTCGCAAGCTGCGACACCCAATTCACCAACTACGGCGGCCACACCGAGTTCTGCGGAGAGATCGTCACCATCAAATGCTTCCAGGACAACGGCCTGGTCAAGAAGACGTTGAACTCCCCCGGCAACGGCCGCGTCCTTGTCGTTGACGGCCACGGCGGGCTGCACACCGCGCTGATGGGCGACATGATCGCCCAGGCTGGCGTGGACAACGGCTGGGCGGGCGTTGTCATCAACGGCGCAATCCGCGACTCTGCTGAGGTTGCGAAGATGCCGTTCGGCTGCAAGGCGCTGGGCACGAACCCGCGCAAGTCGAACAAGGATGGCGCGGGCGAGGTCAACGTCCAGGTCACCTTCGGCGGCGTCGTGTTCCACCCGGGGCACTTCCTCTACGCCGACGCCGACGGCGTCGTGGTCACGGCGGAGCCCATCGACCACTAAACTGGCTAGGATGCCCGAAGGCCACGTCATACACCGGCTCGCCGCGCACCTGAACTCCGGGTTCCGCGGCGGGCCGCTGTCTGTGTCCTCCCCGCAGGGCCGCTTCGATGCCTCGCCTATCGACGCCTCCTCGCTCACCCTGGCCGAAGCCCACGGCAAGCACCTGTTTATCTGCTTCTCGACCGGGCACATTGTCTACATTCACCTGGGCCTGATCGGCAGCTTGCGCTTCGAGCCGGCGCGTGACGTGTGGGGCCAGATCCGCCTGCGCATCGTCGCAGGCGACGTGGCCGCGAACCTGCGCGGACCACAATTTTGCCGCTACGTCTCCCCCGCCGAAATGCAGGCAATCCTCGATCGCACAGGAGAGGACCCGCTGCGTGACGACGCCTCACCCGACGCCCTATTCGCACGCGTGGGGGCGTCGAAACGCACGATTGGCTCGCTCATGATGGACCAAAAGCTCCTCGCCGGCGTGGGCAACATCTACCGCGCCGAGGCCCTCTTCCGGCAGGGCATCTCCCCCTTTGTGCCGGGATGTCAGCTGGAGCGGGATGCTTTCGATGCGGTCTGGGCGGACCTGGTTTCGCTGATGCGCTACGGCGTCGAGCACGGGCGGATCGATACCGTACGCGACGAACATACCCCCGAAGCGATGGGGCGCGACCCGCGCAAGGACGACCACGGCGGGGAAGTGTACGTCTACCGACGCGCGGGTGAGCCCTGTTTTGTGTGCGGCGAGCCGATCGCGGTGCGCAAAGTGGAGGGGCGCAACCTGTTCTGGTGCCCCAAATGCCAGGGGTAGGTGACGCTATTGTCCCTGCTTGTAGATTTTGTAGAGCACCACCGCGATGGCGATGAGCAGCGCAGAGATCGTGATGACGGCGGCGATGGTGAGAAGGATGATGAGAACTTCCGAAATACCCATGGGTTCGACTGTACGCCCCCCTTGGGTGTGACAAATGTTGCATGCCACGTTTCCTGACCTGGGGAAACTTCCAAATGATGCGCCATCTTTGCAACTTTTGTCACTACGCCACCTCCGAGTGTGACAAATGTTGCTCGCCCCCGAATCTGACCTGGGGGAACACCGAAACAGAGTGCGATCCCTGCAACTTTTGTCACTACCCCACCTACAGTGACCTCATGAGCAACCTCGCCTACACCGCTGACCAGATCCGCGCCGCGGAAGCGCCCCTGCTCGACGCGCAGGAGCACCCCGACCAGCTGATGCAAGCCGCCGCGCACCAGGTGTTCAGGGTCGCGCGGGAGTTAGCTGCCAAGGGCAGGGTTCTGCTGCTCGTGGGCAAGGGTGGCAACGGCGGCGACGCACTCTACGCCGGCGCCGAGCTCGCGATGTCCGGGTGCAACGTCGATGCCTGGCGAGCTTTCGACACCGCCCAGCCACGCGCGCTGGAGGCATTCCGCAACGCCGGCGGCGCCCTCGTCGACAGTCCAGAAGGCGACTACAACCTGGTCATCGACGGCATCCTCGGACTCGGCGGCGCCGGCGACCTGCCGTGGACGCTGTCTTTCAATGCCCCGATCCTCTCCATCGACGTGCCCAGCGGGATCAGCGCCGACACCGGTGAGCGCGGCGCCAATCACCTCACCGCCGATTACACAATCACCTTCGGCGGGTGGCGCCTCGCCCACGCACTGGCACCAGAGTGCGGCGTCCAGCTCCTCGCCGACATCGGCGGTCTCGCCGCGCAGCTCGCGACCTCCCCCGGCACACCGATCTACCGGGCGAGCGGCCCCGAAACTGCCTGGCCAGACGGCATCACCCAACTCGGCACCCCGACTCTCGGAACCTCCGAGCCCGGCTTTTACGACGACAAGTACACTGGCGGCGTCGTCGGCATCCGCGCGGGCAGCGGCACCTACCCCGGCGCGGCGATCCTGTGCACCGCCGGCGCTGTCGCTGCCACGCCGGGCATGGTGCGCTACGCGGGCCCGCAGGCGCTGGAAGTCGTGCGCGCGCACCCCGAGGTCGTCGCCACGGACTCGATCGACAGCGCCGGGCGCGTCCAGGCCTGGGTGTTCGGCCCCGGCGCGGGCACCGACGCCGACGCCGCACGCGACCTCGAGCGCATCCTCGGCATGCAGCTGCCAGTGCTTATCGACGCCGACGGGCTGACACTGCTGGAAAAGCACGCCCACCTTCGCCAACAGGTACTCTCAAGGGGGAACCCTACTGTTGTGACCCCCCACGATGGCGAGTTCGCACGACTGCGGCAGGCACTAGAACTGCACGGGGCACACCGCCTCCACGGGACTCGAGAGCTCGCCGAAGCGATGGGCTGCACTGTGGTTCGCAAGGGTCGCGCCACCATCATTGCGAACCCCGACGGCCCAGCCGAGGTCGTTGATATCGGCTCGTCCTGGGCCGCGACCCCCGGCTCCGGCGATGTGCTCGCCGGCGTCATGGGCGCGCGGATTGCACGCGACGGGGCCGAGCGCCTGCACGAGTCCGTGATCGTGCACGGGGAGGCTGCGGCGCTCGCTGCTCGGACGGAGTTTGGCGTCGCGCAGACGTCGGCAAGCGACATTGCTCGCCGCATTCGGGCGGCGACGGCGAAGCTAAGCTAGCTTTTCCCAGGTCGCATCGTCGATGTCAAGCTCGGCGGGAGCGGGACGGGTGCGGCCCGGGATGTAGACCTCGTGCTCGTCGGCGAGCGTCGCGAGGTGTGCCTGCAGGCGTCCGAGGGTACCCGCTCCGAAAAAGTCCGGGTCGATGACCAGCGCGAACAGCCCCACGCGCGGTGGCTCATCGCCCCTATTCGCAGCGCTTTTCGACGACTCCCTGCCCGCCAACATCGCCAGCATTTCAAACACGAGCGCGAGGTTCCCGCCGCGGTGGCCCCCATTGGGCAGCAGCGCACCCTCGTCGACAGCGACACTGGCATCGTCCGTCGGCCGGCCCGCGGCGTCAACGGCCCACCCCTGCGGCAGCGGCTCCCCGCGCTCGGCGTGCTGGCGCACCCGCATAAACGCCGCCGGCGTCGCGGCCTGATCCACCACCATGGCCTCGGGGATACCGAATGTCACAGGGTTTGTGCCGACGACGCGCTCGCCTGAGGCGTTGAGCGTGACAAGGGCGGGTGAGTTCGTCGTGGTCAAGCTGATCAGCCCGTGGCGAGCAAAAAAGCGCGCATACCACCCGAGCTCCCCGGTAGTAAAGGTCTTACGAACCGCGGCGACGGCGACACCATTCGTGCGCGCGATATCGAGGAGCTGGTCGCGGTGCTTTTCCAGCGCGAACTGCGCCAGCCCGTCGTCGGCGTCAATGGCTAGCACGCTGCCGCGCGCCGTCGCAGTGGGGTTAGCTTGGCCGTTGATGCTCCTGTTATCCAACGCGGAGAGGTACGTGAGCAGGTGAAACGCGCCGTGACTTGGCTTGCCAGCGAGTTCGGCGTCGAGAAACACGCCGGCCGAGGACTCTGCCTGCTCCTCGCTCATGCCATGGGCGCGCAGGGCGTCGAAGAACGTGGTGCGGACCGTGTCGATGCCGAGCTTCATAGCCTCCAAGGTAGTGGGTTCGCGTGGGTGGAGATTGCGAGATGCATTTGCGGCGACTTACAGAGTGAAATGCAATGCAAATGCAATCTACTTGAAATCAACCAGAGCATAAAGGAAAGCGCGCTTGTCTGCGGGATCCTTCTCGGACGTTACTTCACCCTCCTGGATCAATTGTTGCAATGCTCGGTACGTTTGGTTTTCCGTAAGACCGGCTGCTTGGGCGATCGCGGATCGACGACTCGGCTCACGCAACTCCTGTAATGCCGCGCGCACCGCCTCCCGATCCTTAGGCCGAGCGTGCGCGGCCGTTTCGGCCCTCGAGACTATACCTCGCTGCTCATTCAACTGTCTCCCAAGAACGTACTTGGTTCCTCGCCCAGAGCCGGTCACGTGCGCCAAGCCGAAACGCACGAGCTCCTGCAGCTCATCGCGTGCCTCGACCGAATCCATCGGGAAGCGCGACCGGTAATCCGAGTTTGAGACATCCTCGCCGTTTCGCATCGACACAAGAGCGTGTTTCTGCGCCACTGAGAGGGACTCTACGGCGGGCAGCGTGTTCAACCATTCAATGTCGGTGGTAGGAAGCACACTCGAAGACGTGACAATTGCCGTGAACTCAATCACCTCGTCCTTGAAGAAGGGCTCGGGAAGGAATGCCTCACGCAAGGCGCGACGCACCTCAGGGATGCCGGTTGCGTGCCCCTCGATCACGCGAGCACCACTGGCTGACGTAATAGATGAGCACATCTTGTACAGCACAGCGTTGCGCGCACGGGGGCTCGTGCGCCCTAATTCCCGTTCACTGAGACCCCATAGACCGCCAGGGTTCTTCACTATGAGTCTGGTTGGCTGCTTAACCAGCATCGGATAGCTTCCGAAGCTCGCTGGAGAGAGGTCGCGGTGGACCAGTGCGTTTGCAACGATCTCGCGTACAGCCACTTCTGGGATTTCACTCATGTCAAAACCCCGACCACCCGAGAAGGCCACGCCGTGCATGAGATGCTTGTTCACCCAGTCCAGCGCTGCGTCTAGGAGATCAGGCACAGGACCCGAAAACTCCGCTCGGTCCGCTAACCGCAATGAGGTGTCGGAGTTGGGCATTGGCTCCGCGTGCGCCTTGACGGTTGTTTGTGGCAGGAATTGCTGAGGGTGTACCCCCATTGCGTAGACTGCGGCAAGCGTGGGCAATGTGGTCTCATGGTCGACGACACTGGTGCGCACGAGAAGCTCATCACGCCCCATGTTTCGCAGCCGCGGGCTTTCGCGACGCTGGGACTCCAGGTATTGCTCCAGCAGCTCGGGGACCAGATCCTTTTCTACACTCGCGCCTTCGATGGGCTGCCCATCAAAAACGGGCTGCGCACGTTGACTAACAAGGTACAACTCTTCCTGTTCGCTGAGCCTGTAATCACCCTCTCCCACGCGGATGAACGCGGGGCCGTGTTTGCCGACCCGGAACGGCCTACGGTCAGACGGTTGCGGAGGAACAACGCAGGCAACCACGGTTGCGCCGTCGATGGACTCCCATTCCACGGCGCCGAGCTGGACGGGCGGGACAACTCGTTCACGGGCCTTGCCTGCCAGTCCTTGAGCGCAGGCGGCTGGGTTATTCACTCCCGTTACCTCGATACCCTGGGGCGTTTCGGATACGCCAAGCAGAATAGTGCCGCCTTCCGGCATGTTGGCAAAGGCACTCAGCGTCTCATCCAATGTGTTTGGTAGATCACCTCGGGCGCTTTTGGCCTCAATATTCCAACGATCCGTTCCACTCTCGAGGAGCGCCGCAACTAGGCCGGGGATGTCGATTGAATTCATGCTCACGAAGTGTAATGCAATGCAATTAAAATGCAATGCACTTTGATTCTTCTCGTAATCAACTTTGGGGATGCCTACGCTGCTGACAAGCCCTCCCCCGTGCGCGGCCAGGTAGTTCCACCGAAGAACCCATAAACCCGGCAAGCGCATTGCCTGACAGCAACAACGAATTCGTCATGCTAACCTACGATGTCACCCATAGAGAACAGGCCCGCTACTCAGGTAAGCTATAGGTAATTTCAGCTCGGATATGCTGGCACCGACGACGGACGCAAACCGCACCGCTACCCCCAGAAAAAGTACCGCCCGTCCGGGGCCTATGACGTGAATTGGAATCTAAAGTGACAGCTGGCGAAGTGACGCTAACACGCACCTACTTCCTCGCACGGAAAGAAGACCTGCAACGCTGTTACGAGCGCTACCTGGAGCGCATCGAACGCGTCAAACAGTTCACGCAGGTCTACCTCATCGCCGACGAAGAAGTTCCAGAATCGAGCGAACTCGCCCGTGAAAACCTCCTGTCCGATTTGCGTGCTCAGAGCGATGATTCGCTCGTCGAAGACAAGCGGGGCCTCTACAGCTACGCCACCGCGCTACGCAGCATCGACGAACCCATCGCCCCCCGGAACCTCCATCTCGCGCCTGTGGGAAAACCTCCTACTTGCGAACGAGGAAGAATTCCCCCGCTCATTCATTAGCCAGGTCAGCTTCGCCTTCATGTCGCGGCCCGATTAGCTTGTCGGGAAGCTGCATTTTACAAGCGCCTGCTACCAGTGAAGCTGGAGGCCGATAACCTCGGCGCACCTTGAAGATCTCAGCGCAATATGAGTGCCTCACACGACACAGATTCCGGATCTTCACCCTGCCACCTGACCTCACTAACGCCCACACGGGTCGGCAACCTGAATGTGCCTCCACCCCGGCACACCACAGCGCGCTGCGTTAGTGTGTGCGGGTGAGAAACATTGTGCCCCTGTCAGCAATGGGCTTTGCGGCGTTCGTCTACGTCACCTTCGAAACCTTCACTGTCGGCCTGATCACCCCGATGGCCGCCGACCTACGCGTCTCCGAAGGCCAGATCGGGCTGCTCATGTCGGTCTACGCAGGCATCGTGGCCGTAGTGACCATTCCGCTGATGCACTACACGCGCCGCTTCAACCGCCGCCCGCTCTACATCGCCACCCTCGCTTTCTTGCTCACCGGCGTGATCCTGCAGGCGGTCGCGCCGAACTACGCAGTGTTGGTCATCGCGCGTGTCACGGCGGCGTTGACCCACGGGTTGTTCTGGTCGCTGGTCAACCCGATGGCCGCGCGCCTCGGCGACAAGGGCCACACCGGCCAAGCCGTGGCCGTAGTGTCGATGGGGTCGACGATGGCGCTGGTTGCGGGTTCACCGTCGGTGGCGTTCATCGGCGATCTCATCGGGTGGCGCGGGGCGACCTGGTCGCTGGGATCGCTCGTCATCGCCTCTTTTGTGGTGCTTGTCGCCACGCTGCCGCCCATGCCCGCGATTGAGCCGGATACCACGGCGGAGAAACCCGAGCGCTCGGCGATCCCCTCGCTGATTGCGTATTTGGGCCTCGCGGTCACCGCGCTGTTTACCACCTACACCTACCTCGGCCTCTTCGTGGAGACCACCTCCGGACGCCAGTGGGTGCCCGTCGGGCTGGCAATCTACGGGCTCATCGGCATCGTGGGGGTGCTGTGGGCGGGCCGGCGCGTTGACTTGCGCCCGATTCGGCTCAACGTCGTACCGACGGTGCTCATGGTCCTTGCCGCGGCACTCGGCCTTTTCGCCCTTTCCACTGCCGGGCCAGGCTCTGTCACTGCGGCATTTAGCTCGATCGCTTTTCTGGGTCTTGCCGCGGGCGCCTTGCCGACGGTCGCTACCACCGTCTTCCTCATAGCCGGCGGGCCAAACCAGGACCGGGCTTCGGCGGTCTACGTGGTCACCTTCCAGGTCGGTATCGCCGCCGGGTCCGCCCTGGGGGCCGCGTCCGTCGATGCCGGAGTGCTCGCCGGAACGCTCGTCATCACCGCAGTCTTGGCAAGCTTGGCCGGCCTCACCGTCTCCCTGTGGTCCCGACCGATCTTGCGGTAGCATTCACGCTCGAGGAAGCACACGGAAAGGTCCTGAGATGTCACGTCGCGCTTGCGTTGCCGGAGCATTTAGTGCCCTTGTCGCCCTCGGCGTGGCTGCATGCTCTTCACCCACTCCAGCTGATCCGCAACCTTCGACTTTGGTTGTGACGTCGACCCTGGTCACCTCGGCATCAGTCCCTACAGCGGTGCACACCGTCCCCGCGGAGCCCTCCCCTGAAGCTTCCGCCGACCGGGGGTTCTCTGAGCAACCCGGGACCCCCGCGAATTTCAACGGCCAAGCCGTCACCGTCTGCAGTTCGGGTGATGGGTGGGGAATCTCCGAATTGGCGGTGAATGACAATACCAGCTGCCCATTCGGCTTTAGCGTCCTCGACGCCATGACAGAGGGGGTCCCCAGCACCGAAAACATTCGGGATTATCTTCCGCGGACCGTCGAGGCCCACAGCCCCACCACCGGCCAAACGTATTCCATGAGCTGCCGGGATAACGGCGCCGGCATCATCACCTGCACGGGCGGCAACAACGCTGAGGTTATCCTCCACTAATTCGCCGGCACACCCGCAAGGTCCACGATTCGCCCGTCCTTGACCTCAACAACGCGGTCGCGCTCCGAGATGAGGGAGCGGTCGTGGGTGACAAACGCGCAGGCGATGTTGTTTTGCTCCACGAGGGTGCGCAGAAGGGTGACAATCTCGTGGCTGCGCTCGGAGTCGAGCGCGGCGGTGGGTTCGTCCGCAAGCACGAGTTCCGGCTCGCCCATCAGGGCGCGGGCGATGCCCACGCGCTGGCGTTGACCGCCGGAGAGCTGCTCCATGCGCCGATCGCCCAGGCCCTCGAGGCCGACGACCGCGAGGAGGTCGTCGGCGCGCGCGGTGCGCGGTTTGCGTCCGCGCATATGGTCGGTGACCAGTAGCTGCTCTCGCACGTTGAGCGCCTTGATCAGGTTCGCCTGCTGGAAGATCATTCCGATTTTCTCCAGCCGGATATTGTCGGAGACCGGGCAGCCGCCCACAAGCACCGTGCCCGAATCGGGCGTGAGCAGGCCGGCGGCCACGGAGAGTAGGGTTGACTTTCCAGAGCCGGACTCGCCGACGATGAAGGTCAGCTCGCCTGGGTCGGCGTTGAAGCAGACTCTATCCAGCGCGGTGAGGGTGCGCTCACCATCGGGGAAAGTAACAGTGACGTTTTCCATGGTGAGCATTTAGGCGATACCTCCGAGTGATTGCTGCGGGTCAATCTTGGTGATGGAACGGGTGGCCAGCCAGGCACCGGCCATGCCGAGTAGCCACAGGGCCAGCGGCGGGCCGACGATGCTGAGCACGCTCAGGCTGAACGGGGCGACCTGCGCGGCGGCCAGTCCGAGGCCGAGTGCGATCAGCCCGCCGCCGATGACGCCGACCGCGAGGATGAGCGCCGCCTGGCCGAGGGCGTCTTTACGCAGGTAGGAGCTCGATGCACCGAGTGCGCGCAGGATCGACAGGTCGCGGGTGCGCTGAATCGTCCACACGGTGAGGAAGGCGACCGTGACCAGTGCGGCGATGGCGTAGAGGAAGCCCTGGATGAGCTTCAAAGAGCCCTGTTCGGAGCCGTAGGCGGGCAGCGCGTTGAAGGATTCGCGCAGGCCGATGCCGCTGTCGTCGTTGTTCAGCGCGACGGTGCCGACGGCGTCGGTGTGCATCGCCGCCTGCCAAGTCTCGGTGGGCACCCAGAGGACGGGGGAGTGGGAGTAGTAGAGGTCGCCGGCTGTTTCGCCGACGCTAATCGACGCTCCTCCCACGCCGATCTCCTCTCCTTCGGCCAGCCCGAGCGAGGTTGAGGCGACGGCGGTGTCGCCCAGGGTCGTGCCCGTGGGCAGCACCGTGCCCCTGGGCAGGCCGAGCACCGCGGCGGAGATTTCGGTGCCGTCTACGCTGGTGAGCATCGTCTGCCCAGTGCCCAGCGGTGTCGCCCCGGCTGACACGTCGCCTGACGCGATACGCGAGGTGGCATACGACGGTTCATCCATGTTTTTGAAGGTGACTGATTGGGGATTGAGCGCCTCGAGCGCTGAGGTGTTCTGCTTGCCCAGGCCGGCTGTCAGACCGGTCAGCATGACTACGAGCAGCGTGATCAGCCCGACAACGCCGACGATGAGGCTGAAGCGGCCGAGCGCTGCCTTGATTTCTCTGATTCCAACGAACATGGCTTCAAGTGTGGCCGTGAACAGGACCTTTGGACATCGCCAGCGCGGTTGAACCTTGAATCAACCGATCGGTTGATTGCGGTTAGGCAGCTTGGTGACTTGTGGGTGGGTTGTGGAGGACACGGCTTACAGGCTCTGCCCTAGTACGCGACGTGACGGCGGTGTATCCGTGGCCTCGCCCTACCCGTGTCCTGCGACATAACAGCGCAGTTTGGACTGCGCAATTTAGCGAGTTGAGACGGCAAAACCCCTGGTCGCGAAAAGCCTGTGCGCGTAAATTGCGCAGTGCATAGTGCGCGGTGGCCTGGCAGGGCGCCGCGGCGATGGTGAACGGGCGGGTACTTCCGAAAACTCGACGCTATCCGAACAACCATGGATTCTTTGCAACAGCCGAGCACGGACCGCGGCCTACTCCCCCCGTTTTCGCAGCACCCGCGCAGGCTACTGTGGGAAACCGTGAGCAACACCAACCGGATCCTCGTCTTTTTGCGCGTCAGCCTGCACGTGCTGGTCGCGGTGCTGCTGGCGGTCGGGCTCGCCGGTGCGCTGCAGGAGGGCATGAACGTCGCTGCGCTGTGCTTGGGCGCGCTGTTTGCCGTGGTCTACCTTGTGGGCACCGTCTACCACAACGAGGGCAAGCCCTACCCGCTGGCGGCTGCGTGGGCATGGCTGGCCGTGATTACCGCCCTATGGGTGGCTCTAACGTGGGTCTCCCCCACCTTCGTCTGGCTGGAATTTCCGCTGGTCATCCTGGTGAGCTACCTGTTTCCCGTCGTTCCAGGGCTGCTCATCTCCGCGGTGATCCTGGGCTACACGCTCACTGTCACCGCCCCGGAAAGCGGCGTCGGCGGCATCGTCGGGCCGACGATCGGCACTGCCATGGCGCTGCTGATATACCATTCCTACTCCGCACTGCGTCGCGAGGCGGACCACTACAAGCAGCTGGTCGTGGACCTGCAGGCCGCGCAGATGGAGCTCGCCGCCGCGGAGCACTCCGCGGGTGTCTCCGCCGAGCGCGCCCGGATGTCGAGGGAGGTCCACGACACCATCGCCCAAGGTCTGAGCTCCATCGTCCTGCTCGGCAGGGCGTTGGACAAGCAGCTCGGGGATACCGCCTCGGCGCGCGAAACGCTCGACACCATCCGCTCCACGGCCGCCGACAGCCTGACGGAGGCGCGACGCATCGTCGCGGGCGACGCTGGCCCGCTCGAGCCGCTGTCGGTACGCGTCGAGCGGCTCGCTGATGCTGCGCAGCAACGCCAGCGCGCGCTCGGATCGCACATTGAGGTGCGCGTCAACGTGGTTGACCTGCCCGAACCCGCCGCGAACGTCGTCGAGCGCGTTGTCCGCGAGGGCTTGAGCAACATCGTGCGCCACGCAGGCGCGACCCAGGCCGTGGTCACGGTGGATAGGCTGGGCGACCAGGCCACCGTCGACGTCTATGACAACGGCCGCGGCATCACCGGCGAAGAGGGCTTCGGCCTGCGTGGGCTGCGCGAACGCCTGCGCGAAGCCGGGGGAAAGCTCACCATCGAGGGCAACGTGCTTGCCGCCACGCTGCCGGTTAAGGAGCGCTAGCCATGATCAGGGTCATGCTTATCGACGACCACCCCATCGTCCGCGCCGGCCTTCGCGCGGTGCTCGACTCCTTCGGCGACGTCCACGTCGTAGCCGAGGGCGCGTCCGGTGCCGCGATCGACGAAATGCCCGAGGGCGTCGACCTCGTAGTCACCGACATCCAGATGCCCGAAATCGACGGCATCGAGGTCACCCGCCGCCTCGTCGCCGCGGGCGGGCCCCCGGTGCTCATCCTGACCACCTACGACACCCAGGCTGACGTGCTGGCCGCGGTGGAGGCGGGCGCGCTGGGCTACATGCTCAAAGACGCCCCGGAACCCGAGCTGCACGCCGCCGTGCTCTCCGCCGCGGGCGGCAAACGGGTGCTCTCGCCGCAAATCGCCGGCGTGCTCGCCGAGCGCGTCATGCACCCCGACGAGGCACTGTCCACCCGCGAGATCGAGATTTTGCAGGCGCTGCAAACGGGCGCGTCGAACAGGGAAATCGCCAGCTCACTGTTTATTTCCGAGGCGACGGTGAAGACGCACCTGATCCACATCTATTCCAAGTTGGGGGTGGACAACCGCACTGCGGCCGTCGATAAGGCTCGCGAGCGGCGAATTATCTAAGTTGGCGGGCATGGCAACTGTCACTGTCGTAGGATCGATCAACGCCGATCTGGTCGTTGAGGTCGACCGCCACCCGCGCCCCGGTGAGACTCTGCTGGGCAGCGGTGGGGAGGTCTCGGCGGGCGGCAAGGGGGCCAACCAGGCCGTGGCCTGCGCCAAACTGGGCACGCAGGTGTGCATGGTTGGAGCGGTCGGCACCGACGCCTACGCCGAGGAAGCACTCAAGTACCTGCGCACGTCGGGGGTGGAGCTCAGCGACGTGTCCGCGGTCGACGGGCCGACGGGCCTGGCCGTGATCACCGTCGACAGCAGCGGCGAGAACACCATCGTCGTCGTCAGCGGGGCAAACGCGCAGGTAGACGGAGGCTTTGTCGACGCCCGGCGCGGTGCAGTCGAGGGTGCCGAGGTGGTCGTCGTACAGGGCGAGATCCCGGCGAGCGGGTTTTCCGCCGCGGTCCAACTCGCCACCGGCCGCGTGGTGGTCAACCTCGCGCCCGTCATCGACGTCGAGCGCGCCGACCTGCTGCGGGCCGATCCCTTGGTGGCCAACGAGCACGAAGCGGGGCTGATTCTCACCCAGCTCGGCGAGCTGCAGCCTCCCGCCACGGAGGAGGAGATGGCGGCGGTGCTACTCGCGCAGGGTTTTGCGTCCGTCGTGATCACCCGCGGCGCGGGAGGTGCCGTTGTTGGCCACGGCGACACGATCACGCCGATCCCCGCCCCGCGGGTCGAGGCCATCGATACCACCGGCGCGGGCGACGCCTTCGTCGGCGCGCTCGCCGCCCGCCTCGCCCACGGAGCTTCGCTTGTCGACGCCTCCGCGTACGCATCCCGCGTCGCAGCGCTGTCTACCACCCGCCGCGGCACGCAAAGCGCCTATCCCACCGCGGCCGACGAGCTACCCTAACTACTCCGTCCGGCGCGTCAGGGTCGCCAGCGCCACCAGCGCGATGCCGGAGCACGCGATGATGGAAATACCCATCGCCAGCATGGGGTTTGTCCCCAGCGCGACCAGCGGCGGGATCGCACCGGCCACCACGTACTGGAAGAACCCCATCGCGCCGCTCCCCGCGCCCGCGCCGATGTCGCGCACCGAGTCCACGCCCAGCGCCGTGGCGTTGGCCACGATGAACCCGGCCATGAGCGACAGAACCGCCAGCGTGGGGACGACGAGTACCAGCGTCGGGTTGGACAGCGCCTGGGGGACGAGGAGGGCGCCGGCGAGGGCGTCGATAAGCAACGCGGCGATGAGAGCTCGGCGCGGGTCGGTGCGCGTGACCACGCGCATGTTCATCGCGTTCGACAGCGGGATCAGCATGGCCATGGAGCCGAAGATCACCGCGAAGGCCGTGGGGGAGACGCCGAGCTGGCGCTGCATCACCAGCGGCGAGCCCGAAATGTAGGAAAACAGCACGCCGAAGCCCAGGCCCGAGGCCAGCATGTAGCCGACAAACGCGGGGCGGGCCAGGCAGCGCGCGATGCGGGGAAACAGCCCGCGCAACGCCCTGGACGAGCGCATCTGCGGCGGCAGGGTTTCCGGCACGACGCGGAAGGCCACGAGCGTTTGCACGGCGTTGAGGACCACTAAGGCCCAGAAAATGCCGCGCCACCCCACGGCCGGCAGCAGCACACCACCGATCACTGGCGCGATCGCCGGCACGAAACCGGTAATCGCCATGAGCGCGGAGAACATCCGCGCAGCTTCGCGGCCGCGCGCGATATCGGGAACCACGGCGCGCGCGACCACCATCATCGAACCGCCGGCGAGGCCCTGGATCACGCGGGCGGCGACGAGCAGCTCGATAGACGGGGCGATAGCGCACAGCACCGACGCCGCGAAGAAACACACCGAGGCGATCATGATCGGGCGTTTGCGGCCCGTGCTGTCGGATAAGGCTCCGAATAGCAAATTGCCCACCGCCATACCCAGCATGAAGCCGGTGATGGTCAACTGCGCCATCGCCGGGGTCGTGCCCAGGTCCTCCTGTAGGGTCGGCAACCCCGGCAGGTACATGTCGATGCCGAAGGGGCCGACCGCGGACAACAACGCGAGGGCGACGAGAAGGCTACGGCTAATGGAGTTCACTGATTCATCTCTACCCGGATCAAAGCACCCTGGCAAAAGGTAGCCTTGGGCCATGAGCAACCTCGAGACATCGCCATCCGAGTACCAGCTGACAACCGGCGGTGGAGCGGTGCCGGACGGGCAATGCCCTGGTGTGGACGTGGAAATCATCACCGCCCGCGAGGTGCCCCTCGGCGGACCCCGCGCGCTGACCGTGCGCCGCACGCTGCCGCAGCGCAAGCGCTCCCTGATCGGCGCGTGGTGCTTCGTGGACCACTACGGCCCCGCCGACGTTGCAACCACCGGCGGCATGGACGTCGCCCCGCACCCGCACACCGGTTTGCAGACCGTGTCCTGGCTGTTTTCCGGTGAGATCCAGCACATCGACTCCGGCGGCAACCGCGGGATCGTCCACCCCGCCGAGATCAACCTCATGACCTCCGGCTACGGCATCTGTCACTCCGAGACGTCCACGCCCGAAACCACCACGCTTCACGGCGTGCAGCTTTGGCTCGCCCTGCCCGAAACGGCGCGCAGCACCGCGCCGCGCCAGTTCGAGCACTACGCGCCCAACGCACTTTCGCTTGACGACGCCTCCAGCTCCACAGCACACGTATTCATCGGCAACCTGCTCGGGCAGAGAAGCCCGATTGAGACGTTTACCCCGCTCGTCGGCGCGCAGTTCCGCCTCGCGCCGGGCGACAGCGTGACCTTCGCCGTCGATCCCGCCTTCGAGCACGGCGTCCTGGCGGACGTTGACGGCCTGGCTCTGGAGGGCGTAAGCCTGCCGCGCGGTGCGATCGGCTACACCGGAGTCGGCGCCACCGAGCTGAACCTGACCAACACCACCGACGCCGAGGCGCTGGCCGTGCTGATCGGCGGCGAGCCATTTACCGAGGACATCCTCATGTGGTGGAACTTCGTCGGCCGCGACCACGCCGAAATCGTCGAAGCACGCAACCAGTGGCAGGAGCGCTCCGAGCGCTTCGGGGTTGTAGAGGGCTACGTTGGCCGTGGCGGGCCCGACGCCAACGCCGACGGGATGGCGTGGCTGCCGGCGCCGGAGCTGCCCAACGCCGAGATCAGGCCGCGGGTCAACCCCGCGCCCGTCGCGCGCGGGGAGGACGAAGACTAGCTGCACGTGTACACCTCATTGCGCAAGAGCCCTTTGCCGCCGAGCGAGATCCGCCGAGCGCAGTATCCT
This sequence comes from Corynebacterium lipophiloflavum DSM 44291, assembly GCF_000159635.1. Classification (GTDB taxonomy): domain Bacteria; phylum Actinomycetota; class Actinomycetes; order Mycobacteriales; family Mycobacteriaceae; genus Corynebacterium; species Corynebacterium lipophiloflavum. The sequence goes on from NZ_GG667200.1 coordinate 44,370, forward strand.
TAGGAACCATGATCGTCTCGCTGCTGATGACTATCGAGGGCTCGCAACCGAAAGTCTCCCGCCTGGTCAACGTGGAGAACTCCATGCACCTCGGCGCACTTTCGCACGTCATCGACGCGGCCTTCGGCTTCTCCGGCGGCGAGAGCCACATGTACATGTCCACCGGGCCCGGCGCGCGCGAGGTGTTCACAACCCACCCGAGCGAGGGCGAGCGCGCCGAGAACGACATCACGGTCGCCGAGATGAAGCCCATGATCTACGTCTACGACCCCTCCGCGAACTGGAACATCCACGTCGAAGTGCTCGGCACCTCGCGGCTCGACGGCCCCACGCCGTTGCTTATCGACGCCCTCGGGCCCGACGTCGTCGAAGCCTGCAACGGCCCCACCATGATGAGCAAGTTCCACGCCGAGGCGCGCCGTATCGCCGCTGGCCTGGACCCCGACATGGAGGTCGCGCCCCTGCTGTTGAGCTTCTTGCCGGTGATGACACCGGATCGGCTCCTGCAGCGCCTCACCCAGGCTGACCCGGTGACCGTCTCAGAGCGCATCAGCTTCGTCGCCGAAGATCTGATGATCGATTCCGCCAGCTCCATCGGTCAGGATCCGCTCACGCAGCAGCTCGCCACCGAGTTCGAGGACTTTTTGGAAACGCGCCCCGACTTGATGGAAATCATGTCGATCGACCCCAGCCCGGAACACAATCCGGCACTGATCGCCGCGATGGCGGGATTCTTCGAAGACAGGCTCGGAGAGGAACCACTCGTCCCGGAGTACCCGAACCTGTTCAGGGAAACTGTCGAGGCGATCCTCGGCTACTTCGCGGAACCGGTCAAGCTCACCGCGACGGGTGCTCTGCCATCGCGGGTGGTGCGTGCGGTCGGGCAGGTGCTGGGCTACGACACGCGCTCGCAGCGCCCGCGCGAGACCTCGCTGCCCCTGTTGGCCACCACCCGTGAAATCCTCACCGAGGCGGGGCTTTTGAAAAACACCCAGGGTCGGGTGCGGCTCGGGGAAAGCGGCGCGCGGCTGCTTTCCGGCGGCGCGAGCCTCGACGAACTTCACCTTGCCATGAGCCACGGCTTCGAGGAGACCTTCGGCGCCCACGAGTGGAGGGCTGTGGTGAAGTGGATCGCCAACGAAAACGGCATCATCGCCTCCGGCCCCCAGCGCGTCCCGGCGGACCTGGCCGGCACGTACGATCTGCTCAGGGCACTGGGTGTGGTGGAGGAATCCGTGTACCCGCCCGGGCACTACCTCACCCACGGTGGACACCTGCTCATCCAACGGATGCTAGAGCTGGGTGAGCACTAGCGCGAAACCAATGCCGCCGAGCACGGTGAGCATGAGCGTCATCAGCGCCACCCCGACAGCGTTGGGGGTGGCGTGCTCCTGTGACAGCTCCTTCGCCTGGCCGCGGTACATCGGCCGGTTGGCCACGATGAGGACGATGGCGAGAATGGCGAGCAGGACTATCGCAGTGAACACTACATCGGGGTAAGGGCCGGACCAGCGCAGAAGCGTCATGGAGCACACCATCATGGCGAGCGCCGTGCGCGTCCAGCTCATCGCGGTGCGCTCGGGCTGCAGCCCGGCGTCGGCTACGGGGATGCTCACAAAAGCCCCAGGAAAACGACGACGGAGGCGATGGCGATACCGATGCCGAGTACGGGGATGATCGCCGGCGCGGGTAGCGGGCGGCCGTGCCGCATCGCGCGCTCGACGCGCACCCAGCGCAGCGCCGCGCCGACTGAAATCGCAATGCCGAGCAGGATTACAACCGCGGCGGCAAATGTGCGTAGCGACGGTGCGATACCCGGAATGGCGAACGCTTCGAGCGCGATGCCCGAGGCCAAAAACGCCAGCGCGGTTCGCGTCCACGCGAGGAACGTGCGTTCGTTGGCGAGAGTGAAACGCGGGTCCGGCTCGTCGCCGTCGGGGAAGACGGCGCGTGTAAACCAGGCGCGTTGCTCGCTCATGCCTCCTAACTGTAGCCCAGCTACGCATTACTGCCACGAAGGTATGGTGGGGTGCATGGATAAGACTTTGCTTGTTACTGAAACCGGGCCCGAGATCGTGGAAACACGCGATGACTACGCAGGAGAGGGCGATACTCTGATCGATGTGACGCACTCGTCGGTCAACTACAAAGACGCGATGGCCCTGGGCGGGATCAAGGGCATTCTGCGCGAACCGAACATGGTGCCCGGCATCGACGCGGTAGGCACCATCATCGAATCGCCGACCCTCGCGCCGGGCACGTTAGTTACCGTCAACGGCTGGGGGATCGGCGAGCGTCGTCACGGCGGCTACACCCCGCGACTGCGTATCGACGCCTCCAAGGTGACCCGGGTACCAGAGCGTTTCGACGCCCACACTACGGCCGCCCTCGGTACCGCCGGCTACACCGCAGCCCTCTCAGTCGCCGCTTTCGAGCGCGCCACCGACGGTACCGAGCTCGACGGCCCCGTCCTGGTCACCGGGGCGACCGGTGGCGTCGGCTCCGTCGCCGTGTCGCTGCTCGCCGCGCGGGGGTACGAGGTCCACGCCATGACGGGACGCGTCGACACGCACGCAGACTACCTCAGCGCGCTCGGCGCGAAGGCAATCGTCGACCGCGGCGAGTACGACGAGCCCGGCAAACCACTGCAGAAATCGCGCTACGCCGGTGCGATAGACACCGTCGGATCCGCCGTTCTAGCCAACGTGTTGTCTCAGCTCACCTGGGGCGGGGTGGCCACCGCCTGCGGCATGGCCGCGGGCAACGACCTACCCGCCTCGGTGCTGCCTTTCATCCTGCGCGGCGTGCACCTGGTCGGCATCAACTCGGTGGACGCGCCAAACGGCCTGCGCGATGAGGCGTGGGACCTTCTCGCGCAGGCCGTCGATGTGGAGCAATTGCTCTCGTACACCTCAACCGTCGACCTTCACGGCGCGATTGAGGTGGGGGACAAGCTCCTAGCCGGTGAGCACCAGGGGCGAACCGTGGTCACCCTTTAACGCTAGATCTGGGCCTCGGTGGGAACGGGGCCGCCGGAGACCTGGCGGTAGGCGTAGGCCAAAGCCAGGTAGTAGGCCGGAACGACGATGAGGGCGCCGAGACCCAAAGTCAACGCCACCGGGATCATGAGCAGCATGTAGATGATGGTGGCCAGAAGCAGCTGGAGGTAGTTGCGCGCGCCGGCGGAGAAGCCCTCCTTGAACGCGTCACCAAAGCTGCAGGCGTTATCGGCAGCGTACCAGACCTGGAAGACCAGGAATGGGGTGACAAAGAGCATCAGGAACGCCGTCAGGGCAACGATGCGAAAGAACGCGCCAATGAGCGGCAGAGCCGCCATCGGATCGCCTTCAAGCTGAGCCGGATCAACCGCGGACAGGGTTGCCATAATGGAACCGCCGAAGATCATCGCGGAGATGACGATGAAAACCAGTGAGATCAGTGTAGAGATCAAACCGACGAGCAAAGCCATGCCCAGCGTCGACCCGTAGGTGGGGGCCTTCATCCCGTCAAACTTCCAGTGCTTCGACAGGGTCTGCGCCAAGGCGAAGGAGTACAGGAACGGGGCGAGGAAGAGCATCGCCAGGCCGAAGAGGAACCCGACGAACGGGATGAATGCGCTGGCCAAGGTAGGAAGAAGTATCAGGAGCAGGGCAATGACAATCCAGGTCTGCCAGTTGGCAAACGTCTGGCGGAAACCGTAGCCCCACGCCTCAAGCGCGTTCATCTTGCCGGTGCCCTTAATGTGGGTGTAGCCGTTGACAGCCGGGTTGTTGATCGGGTGGGGTTGCGTGCCGTCGCCGTAGGTGCCGTCGACAAGTGTGGTGCCGTTAAGCTGTGCCGCTCCCTGGTTCACGGAGGCGGCGTTGACGTCGTACGGGTCGTAGCCGGCGGCCTGTTCGCTGCCGTATCCGTTGTAGCCGTAGTTGTGGGAACCGGCAACGTTATCCGGGGTGCCGTAAACGGAGGAACCGCCCTGCGCACCCGCAGCGCTGTCGGGGGAGTTGTTGGCGGAGGAGCCAGTGCCGAACTCATTGTTGTTGAAGGGATCCTGCGAGGAGGGACCACCGTTGTAAGGAGTGGACATTACGCCAGCCTTTCGTTGAACCAAGGGGTCATTGAACTGTTATGACCTTACCAGCGTCCGCGGAAACCGCACCCGCAGAATCCGCCCGAAGGTCTAGTACACGTCACGTACTTTGACGGGGTCAGCGTGGTTTTTCCCCGCCGTGACTAGACCGTTGGGACCAGCAGCCGGCGCAGCACGCCACCGGGGCGACGCGAGCGCAACCTACTTCACCACGAGATTGACCATCCGACCCGGCACCACGATCGTCTTGACAACGTTCTTCCCGGCGACCAGCTGGCTAACGCGGGCGTCGGCAAGCGCGGCGGCCTCGATGGTGTCCTTGTCGGCATCGGTGGGGACATCGACACGCGCCTTGACCTTGCCGTTGATCTGGACCGGGATCTCGACGGTGTCGTCGACAAGCAGCGACTCGTCGAACTCGGGGAACGGCTCAAAGGTCAGCGTGTCCGGGTTGCCCAAGCGCGACCAGAGTTCCTCGGCGACGTGCGGAGCAAGTGGGGAGACCATTTGCACCAGGGGCACGACGGCGTCGCGCGGCACCGGGCCGGAATAGGTCTTGGTCAGGTAGTTGACGTACTCGATGAGCTTGGCCACCACGGTGTTGTCGCGCAGATTCTCGTAGTCCTCGCGCACGCCGGCGATGGTGCGGTGCAGGGCCTTGGCATCCTCGTCCGTCAGCTCAGCGTCCTCGACGCGCAGCTCGCCGGTCTCCTCGTTGACCACGAGGCGCCACAGCCGTTGCAGGAAGCGGTGCGCGCCGACGACATCCTTTGTAGCCCAGGGACGCGAGGTGTCCAGCGGGCCCATGGACATTTCGTAGACGCGGAGGGTGTCGGCGCCGTAGTCGCGGCCGATCTCATCCGGGGCGACAGCATTCTTCAACGACTTGCCCATCTTGCCGTACTCCTGGGTGACCTCCTGGCCCTTGTAGAAGTACTTCCCGTCACGCTCGACGACCTCGGCAGCCGGGACGTAGACGCCACGGGAATCCGTGTAGGCGTAGGCCTGGATGTAGCCCTGGTTGTACAGGCGGCGGTACGGCTCGCGGGAGGTGACAAAGCCCAGGTCAAAGAGCACCTTGTGCCAGAAGCGGGCGTAGAGCAGGTGCAGCACCGCGTGCTCCACGCCGCCGACGTAGAGGTCAACGCCGCCCGGGTCATTCTCACCGCGCGGGCCCGTCCAATAACGCTCGTTGTCCAGCGCGCAGAACTCCTCGTCGTTCGTCGGGTCGATGTAGCGCAGCTGGTACCAGGAAGAGCCGGCCCACTGCGGCATCACGTTGGTGTCGCGGTAGTAGGTCTTCTCACCCTCGCCGAGGTCGAGGGTGACTTCCACCCAGTCAGTCGCCTTCGCCAGTGGGGGAGCGGGTTCGGAATCAGCGTCGTTGGGGTCGAAGGAAACCGGGTTATAGTCTTCCACCTGCGGCAGCTCCACCGGCAGCATGTCCTCCGGCAAGGAGTGCGCCTGGCCGTTCTCGTCGTAAACGATGGGGAAAGGCTCGCCCCAGTAACGCTGGCGCGCGAAGAGCCAGTCGCGCAGCTTGTACTGGATCTTCTCCTCGCCGTGGCAGTGGGCGACGAGCCAGCTTATCGACGCCTCAATCGCCGCGTCCTTACCCATCCCGTTGACGTCCAGGCCCTCCTCGTTCGCGGAGTTGATGTGCGGCGCGTCACCCGTGAAGGCCTGGTCGGAAACGTCCGAGTCCAGCACCGGGGTAATTGGCAGGCCGAAGACCTGCGCGAACTCGTAGTCGCGCTCGTCGTGCGCAGGCACCGCCATGATCGCGCCCGTGCCGTAGCCGGTGAGCACGTAATCAGCGATGAACACCGGCACCTTCTCGCCGTTGACCGGGTTGGTGGCGTAGGAACCGAGGAACACGCCCGTCTTTTCCTTGTTCTCCTGGCGCTCCACATCGCTCTTCGCGGCGATCGCCCGCTTGTAGGCGGCGACGGCCTCGGCGGGGGTGGAGGCCCCGTACGTCCAGGCGGAGTTGGTGTTGTCGGGGTACGAGTCGGCGGTTAAGGCGACGACAAGCTCGTGCTCGGGCGCGAGCACGACGTAGCTGGCGCCGAACAAGGTATCCGGGCGGGTGGTGAACACAGTGATAGGGCCGGCGGGGGAGGCAAACGACACCTCCGCGCCGCGGGAGCGGCCGATCCAGTTGCGCTGCATGGACTTGACCTTCTCCGGCCAATCCAGAAGCTCCAGGTCGTCGAGCAGGCGATCCGAGTAGGCGGTGATGCGCATTATCCACTGGCGCAGGCGCTTGCGGAAGACCGGGAAATTGCCGCGCTCCGAACGCCCATCGGCGGTGACTTCCTCGTTGGCTAGCACCGTGCCCAGGCCCGGGCACCAGTTGACCATGGAGTCGGAGAGGTAGACGAGGCGGAACTCATCGATCGCGGCATGCTTTTCCGCGGTGGTGAGATCGCGGAAGTTGCGGCCGTCCTTTGTGGTGCGAGCGCCCGTCATCAAATCGCGCACGAGATCCTCGATCGGACGGGCTTTCTGCTGCTCCTCGTCGAACCAGGCGTTATAAATCTGCAGAAAGATCCACTGCGTCCAACGGTAAAACTCCGGATCCGTCGTAGCGACGGCGCGGCGGCGGTCATGCCCCAGGCCCAGCGAGTCGAGCTGGCGGGTCATGTTCGCGATGTTCGCCTCGGTGGTCGTGCGCGGGTGCGTACCTGTCTGGATCGCGTACTGTTCCGCCGGCAACCCAAAGGCGTCGTAGCCCAGGGTGTGCAAAACGTTCTTGCCCAGCATGCGGTTGTAACGGGCGAAAACATCCGTGGCGATGTAGCCCAGCGGGTGTCCCACGTGCAGGCCTGCGCCGGAGGGGTAGGGAAACATGTCCTGGACGTTGAGCTTGTCAGCGGGCAGCTGCTCACCAGTGGCGAGGTCACCCACCGGGTTGGGCGCGTTGAATGTGCCGTTGTCGCGCCAGTAGCGCTGCCACTTCTGCTCGATCTCATTCGCCAGCCCCGGCGTGTAGCGGAAGGCGGGCCCCTCGGTCGCGTTAGTCATGCTTAGACAGTGTAGTGGGTGGCCACCGGGTCCTCGGACCCGAGCAGCCAGGTCACCACAATCGCGCCGGGGTCCGGCACGTCCTTCGTGGACTCGCCGAGGTAGGAGGCGCGGCCCTTCTTCGCCGAGATCTCGCGGGTGTGCGCCACGCCCTCGACGGCCGCCTCGCGGGCGGCGGCCATGGCCTCCTCGAGCGGGGTGCCGGGGTCGATCCCCGCCAGCGCCCGAGCGGCGGGGTAGAGGGCGTCCACCATCGTCTTGTCACCGTACTCCGCCCCGCCGAGCTCGTGGATGGCCTCGTACGCGCTGTTCAGCCCCGCCGCGAGCGACTCCGTGGTGAGGCGGTCCTCCACGGCGTGGGAGAGCTCGGTGAACAGGGTGCCGAAGACGGCGCCCGAGGTTCCCCCGGAGCGCACGAGGCAGCGGTGGGCGAGGCCCTCGAGGATGTCGCCGTCGCGGCCTCGCAGGGGCAGCTCGATGTCGCCGAAGGCGGCGTCGATGTTGGCGCCGAAGTCGCCGTCGCCGGCGATGCGGTCCAGCTCGGTGAGGTCGTCCACGCCCGCCTGGGCCCGCTTGATGAAGCCCGTCAGCCAGAGGTTCTCCTCGCCGGTCTCCGGCAGCTTGTCGGCGAAGCTCATCTCCGCCGGGGCAAACGTCGCCTCGGTGCCGATTGCGGCGGGCCAGGCCGGGGCGGCCGTGGGGGCGTCGAGAAGCTCTGCGATCTCGTCGTTGCAGCGCGTGAGCGTGACGGACACGCCGTGCATGTTGACGGAGGTGACAAAGGTGCCGTTGAGGCTGCGGCGCACGGTGATGCCGCGCTCGGCGAGCCAGGTGAGCACCTCGCCGAACACGAGGTGGATCTCGAGCAGGGTGGTGCCGCCGAGCCCGTTGGTCAAGCAGACGACCTCGTCGCCGTCTGCGAGCCCGAGCGCCTCGACGATGCCGGGCAGGATCGCCTCGACGATGTCGCGCGCCGACTTGATCTTCTCGCGGGCCACGCCACGCTCGCCGTGAATACCCACGCCGACCTCCATGTCGCCGCTGTCCAGGTCGAAGGTGTCGCGGCCCGAGGTGGGCAGGTATCCCGGCGCGAGCGCGACGGCCATGCTGCGGGAGTTGTCGGCGACCCACTGGGCCTTCTCCCGCACCGTCTCGAGGTCGTCTCCGCGGCGGGCGGCGGCGCCGGCAACCTTTTCCACGAGGATGGTGGCTGCGGTGCCGCGCCGGCCGGGCCCCTCCTCGTCGCCCCGCTCGGTGGCGATGTCCTCCTTGACCACCACGGTGGCGGTCTCCACCTCCGGGGTCATGCGGCAGGCGACGGAGAAGTTCATCACGTCGCCGGTGTAGTTCTTCACCACGTGCAGCACCCCGCGGCCCTGGTCCGCCCACGCGGTCGCCTCCGCGATCTGCACGGCGTTGGGGGAGGTGAACAGGTGCCCGGGGCACGCCGCGGCGAGCATGCCCCGGCCGATGAAGCCGCTGTGCATGGGCTCGTGGCCCGAGCCGCCGCCCGAGATCACGGCGACGGCCGGCTCCCCGCTGTCGGTGACCACGGGGGAGGCCTGGTAGATGAAGCCCGCCGGGTTCCACTCCGCATCCGGGTGGGCGGCGACGGTGCCTCCCACCGCCTCCGCCGAGAAATCGTGCGGGTTGTTGCGGAAGGAGCGCAGGGGCGGTGAGGGCTGTGCGTTGTCGGCCATGCACAAAAGGATAATGAAAGTCGCTACTCGCACATAACGCCGTGGTCGCCTAGGGTGGGGCGCCAGAGGATCTCCCGACAGAAAGGAAAGACGATGACCGTTTCCCATACACAGGACAAGATGTACACGGGGCCTTCCCGCTACGTGCAGGGCATCGACCTTATTGACCGCGCCGCACACTACCTCAAGCCGCTCGGTTCGGCCCCGCTCATCATCGCCGACGAGGTCGTCTGGGACATCGCGGGCCAGAAGCTTCAGGACAGCCTTCGCGGCGACGGGATGGAGGCCACGCACGAGGTCTTCGGTGGCGAGGCTTCTCTGAACGAGATCGGCCGCATTGTGGAGAAAGCACAGGCGGGCGAAACCGACGTGATCATCGGCCTCGGCGGCGGCAAGACCATTGACTCCGCCCGCGCCGTGGCCGACAAGCTTTCCCTGCCAGTAGCAATTTTCCCCACTGCCGTGTCCGCCGACGCGCCGACCGCCCGCGTCTCCGTGATCTACACCGACGAGGGCGTGTTCGACTCCTACCTCTTCTACGACCGCAACCCAGACCTCGTGGCGGTGGACACCCGCGTGATCGCCAACGCGCCCGTGAACACGTTGCGCTCCGGCCTCGGCGACGCTTTGGCAACACTGGTCGAGGCCCGGGCCGTGCACCGCGCCAACGGCCGCCGCATGGACGACTCCTCCCGCCCCACCTTGGCCGGCCTGGCGCTGGCGGAAAAGTGCGAGGAGACGCTCTTTGCCTACGCCCACCAGGCGCTCAAGGACGCGGAGGAGCACATCGTTTCCCCGGCACTCGAGGCCATCTGTGAGGCGAACACGCTGCTGTCCGGCCTGGGCTTCGAAAACGGGGGGCTGGCCGCCGTCCACGCGATCCACAACGGCTTCACCGCCCTCGACGGCGACATCCACCACATGTCGCACGGCGAGAAGGTGGCCTTCGGTATCGGCGTGCAGCTCATGCTCACCGGCGCCACCCGCGAGGAGGCCGACCGCTACTTCGGCTTCCTCCAGTCCGTCGGCCTGCCGACCACCCTGGAGGAGATCCACCTCGCCGACGCCACCGACGACGACCTGTACAAGATCGCCGAGCTCGCCTGCTCGGACGAGGAGACGCTGAAGCAGATGCCGGGCGAGCACACCCCAACCGACGTCGTGCAGGCGATCCGCGCGGCGGACCGCTACGCCCGCTCGCTACGCGAGCGCGCCTAGCCGCGGGGGCGCTGCTCCCAGCGCAGCTCGCAGCCCAGCGCGTCGAGTACCTCGAACGCCTCGGCGGTGCCGGCTTCGAGGCTCTCGGCGACGTCCTGGCCGCCGGAGGTGATGTCCACGACAACCTCCTCCGGCGCGGACGTGACCTCCTGGACCATCCAGCCGCCGCGCCCGCGCGTGCCGAGGGGGTCGGCGGGCAGGTCGTCGAGCCAGTCGAGGACCGCCTGGCGCGCGTGCGCCCCGGTGACCGTGAGGCGCACGGTCGCGGGCGAGTCGTCGGGGGCCAGCCAGTCGTGGTCGATCTCGTAACGCTCGTTCATGCGCACCAGGATAGCTGGCGCGTTGGCTGGAGGATGTTTGCAAAGGCTTGCCTTACCTAACTTGCTGCAAGCGTGTAGCGTTGTGCGCACTTTCGGGAAGACCCGACGCGTCTCCGACGGCATCGCGGAGCTCCGCCAGATTGATCTGGGCGATGAATGCGTAGGGCATACCGCCCGGACCTGTGGGCCATTCAGCGCCCTTCGGCAGGTCGGGGAGACCGCCAACTCGCGAGGAGCCCAAAGGCACCTCGGCGACCTCACCAGGTTCCAACCCGATTTCCTCGATGAGATAAGTCAGCGCCTTTCCGACAAACTCTGCCGACAGGAAAGCGGCTGCCGCGGTGGAGACTTCCTCTGCGTCCTTGAACATAGGGCCAGTGTAACGGGGATGAGCAGGCGCTACTCGAAGTCTGACCTGCCCTCCGCCGCCGTGGCGGATCATCGACCGGGTGAGGAGCGGGCCGTCGATAAGCACCGCGCGTTGGCACGGAATCTGCGTAATTGGCAGCCCCGGAAACTCGCGCCCACCTGTTCGATTGATGGCCGGTCCGTGTCGGCGCACCTTGCTAAGTTGAGCTCATGAACCGAACAACGGCGGTTGCCGACACCCTCACCATGATCCGCCTTGCGGACTCGGTCCCGGCGTGGGTGATGTTGCGCGCCAAAAACGCGCCGGCTGTACTGTCAGTGCTCAGCGCGGTGTTTCAGTCCGATAACCGACAAGTCGCGGGCACCGAACTGACGCTAGCGGTGGACTCATTGCTTGTTGATATTCGGGAGCAAACCGACATGGAGCTTCCCAAATCCGCCGTGGCGTACATCAACGATTGGGTCAAGGCCGGTTATCTGATCCGCCGCAGCCCGCAGGGAACGCGTGATGAGTTCTACGAGCTCACTACGGACGCCCACGTGGCAATCGACTACGTCCGACAGCTGGTCAACCCGCAGCGCTCGGTAACCAAGTCCCGCCTGGACACCCTCTTCACGGGCTTACATAGTCTGGCTGCGGAGACGGACCCTGATGAGGCGACCGCTATTCGGCGCCTCGAGCAACAGCGCGACCAGCTGCAGGCGCGCATCGACCAGATCCGAATGAACGGGGTCGGCATCATATCTGATGCGGAGGCCGTGGAGAAAGCGCGCGAGATCCTGGCCCTGGCGAGCGATTTGCCCACAGACTTTTCCCGCGTACGGGAGGAGATCGAGGAGGTCGACAGGGGTCTGCGGGAGTCCATAGTCGACGGGCAACTCAACGCCGGCGCGGTGTTGGACAACGTGTTTCGGGGTGTGGATCTGATTACCGAGTCCGAGGCAGGAAAAGCCTTTAACGGCTTCTACGAGGTCTTCCTTGACCCGGAGCGATCCAAGCAGTTCGACGCGACTATCAGCTCCGTGCTGTCCCGTGATTTCGTGGACAAGCTCGATCCGCTGGAGCGAACGGAGCTGGCACAGCTGGCAGACACACTGGATACCTCGTCGGGGCAAGTCCATGACTCGATGACAGGCCTGTCCAGATCGCTGAGAAGGTTCGTGCAGTCCCGCGAGGCGGAGTCGCAGCAAGCGTTGACCAGGGCGATCAATACCGCCCAGCAGCTCGCTCTCCAACTCGCGCAGCGCGGCATCAAACCCTACGAGTCCATCGAGTTCGATCTGGAGTTGACCACCCGGCAGCCGACCTCGCTGTCGAGCTGGGAACTCTACGACCCGATGGAGTACCGCATCAAGCCCAATATGGAAGTCGACGAGTCGGGGGAGATCGACTTTGAGGCGGTGCGCGCGAGGATCCGGGAATCCGAGATTGATTGGGAGGAGCTGCGCCGGGCGATCAATGATGTGGTGGACAGGAGCGGGAGGGCGTCGATAAGCGACGTGCTTTCCGCTCACCCCGCAACCCAAGGCCTGGCGAGCGTCGTGGGACTGATCAAGCTTGCGCACGACCACGGCGAGCGGGCCGACGGCACCGAGTTCCTGCACTGGCAGCGCCCAGGCGGAAAGAATTTCCGCGCCCGGTACGAGCGATTCGAATTCGGCGAAAAGATTGGACACGTATAGATGGACAACAAGCTTCATGAGGCCGACACCGGCACCCTGACCGGCCTGCAGCGCCGAGCGCTGGCGGAGCTCATCCGCGGCCCGTATGTGTCCAGCATCAAGGCTCCGGAGGTGTTCCAGACGGTATCAGGCTCGCGGGAGCTGCTTGCGCAGCAGCTGGATAACCTCTTTCTCACCCTCATCGTCGACGACAATGCCGGTGTCGCCTACACCAAGGCGTGGGATGTGGAGGTGCCTGAGAAACGCGCTCTGCTGCGAAAACAATCGCTGACGTTCATGGATACGGTGGTCATCTTGCATCTGCGCCGCGAGCTGGTGACCACCAACCCCAACGAGCGCACCATCGTGGATGAGGACGAGGTATTCGAGGCGACTCTGCCTTACCAGGGCCACGGGGGCACGGACAAGACGAACCAGCGCAAGCGCTTCACTGCCTCGTGGAACAAGATGAAGACCTACTCCATCATCGTGTCCACCCCCACCGAAGGCCGCTTCGAGGTCTCCCCTGTACTGCGCATCATCTTCTCCGGCGAGGAAATCGCCGCCGTCACCGAATCATTCTGCGCTCTTCTGGAGGACGAGCAGTGACCGCCATCATCCCAGGCCAATTTCGACTGTCCCAGATCCAGGTGTACAACTGGGGAACCTTCGACAACCTGCACACGGTGAACGTATCGCGGGAAGGCTTCCTCATCACGGGGCCATCGGGGTCGGGCAAGTCCACGCTTATCGACGCCCTCTCGACCATCCTGGTGCCACCCAGCAAAGTCCGCTTCAACGCGGCTGCTGACAGCCATTCCCAGTCGGGGCGAAACCTCGTCACCTACTGCCGCGGGGCGTGGCGCCGCGAGCACTCTGTGGAGGCCGACGAACTGACACAATCCTACCTGCGCCAGGGAGCGACCTGGAGCGGGGTGGCGCTGCGCTACGACAACGGCACCGAGGGCGTGGTCACCGCCTGCCGGCTTATGTTCCTGCCAGCGAACGCCTACTCGCGCCAGGAGATGGTGGACCTCTACCTGCTCCTTCCCCGCGAGGCGAGCCTGACGGAGTTCGAGCCCCTGGCGCTGAAAAACCTGCCTGTGACGGAGGCGAAAAAGCAGTACGCGTCCGCGCTGCACGTGAGCCGCAGCCACCCCCAGTTCATTGCGGCGCTGCGCCGCGCCGTCGGAATCACCGACGAAGGAGCCTTGGATCTGCTGCACCGCACACAGTCCGCGAAGACGCTCGGGGATCTCAACCACCTGATGCGCACATTCATGCTTCCGGAGCCGGAGACGTTCGCCATCGCGGAGCAGGCGGCGGGGAACTTCACGGACCTGCACACGGCGTATTCCTCTGTGGTGGATGCCCGCGAGCAGATCGAGCACCTGCTGCCCGTGCGGGTAGCGGCCGAGAAACGCTCGGACGTGGCCACCGAGCTGCTCACCGTCGACGAGGAACGCGAGCACCTCGAGCTGTTCATCAATACCTGGAAGCAACAATTCGCCCAGAAGCAACGGGCCCAACTGACGTCCGAGCTCGCGGCCATCGACGGAACCATCACCGCGGAAAATGCCCGGCGTGAGGAGAATGCAGCGGAGCAGGACCGACTGCGCACTCTCATTCACGGCGCGCAGGACTCGTCGCTTGTCGCCGCGGAGGCACGTCGCGATGCCCTGCGTGAGCAGCTGAAACGCGTGGAAAAGGCCGAGGCGGACTTCAAGGAGAGGCTGAAGATTCTGGACGCCGCGATGCCGGGAACAGTCGATGAGTTCTCCAACTTCCGGCTGCAGCTCGAAGGAGAGCGGGACGATCTACGCCAGCAACAGGATGACAACGAAACCAAATTGGAGCAGGCGCAGGGGCGTGTCTACGAGCTTGTCACCATCAAGAACAGCCGTATCAAGGAGCTGGAGACACTGCGCTCGTCCGGCTCCGCGATGGACAGCCGGTTGATTGGTGCGCGGGCCCTCATCGCGCAGGTCGCGGGTATCAGGGAGAAGGACCTGCCCTTCGTCGCGGACCTGATGAGTATGAGGCAGGGCGAAGACGCATGGCAGGGTGCTGCAGAACGTGTCATGGGTGGCTTCGCCCGGACTCTCGTTGTGCCGGAGGAGCTGTACGCACAGGTCTCCTCCGCGATCAACGCGACACACCTCGGGGCGAAGGTGTCCTACACCCGATTCAGCCCCCAGCTGGAGAACCAGCGGCCGCCGTCGTTTGTGCAGGGCTCGCTGGGCCAGAAAATTGAGGTCGCCGAGGGGCGGTTCCACGCCTGGATTCAAACACAGCTCTCCAAGAGCTTTGACCACCTCTGCTGCGAGACCATGGACGAATTCCGGGCCGCCCGGCGCGCCGTGACCCTCCAAGGCTCGGTGAAACACAACCCACACGACCACGTCAAGGATGACCGTAGCCGCGTCGAGGACAAGTCGCGGTGGGTGCTGTGGGGCAACCTGGATGACAAGATCGACGAGCTCCAGGCGGCAGTTCGCGCTGCCACGGAAAAGCTCGGGGCCGCCACACGTTCGCGTGACCTGATCAAAGGTGCGCTGCAAGCACAGCGCACTCAGGTATCCACCATTGAACGGCTGCTCGAAACGAGTGACTTCGCCGACATCAATGTTGCCGCCACGACGGCTCAGCTTGGCGACGCTCAGCAGCTCGTCGATGAACTGACTGACGGTAACGCCGAGCTAGCGGCCATGAAGAAGCAACTCTCTGCGGCTCGGGCGTCCCGGCAGAAAATAGAGAAGAACTTGGAGGATCTTCTCGAGGCTCGGGGCGGACTGCGCACCGAGCTCCAGCAGACGGAGGCGATCCTAGAGAAGGCCCGCCTGCAGGTGGGAGAGCGCGAGGTGCCGGCGGAGGTAAACGCACGGCTCGAGGAGCGTTGCCACGCTATCGATCGCTCCATCCGCGCTGACAACATCGACCGCCTCTCACACCGGCTCACCAGGGACATTGAGGACAGGTTGGCGGCGCTGAAAGATCGTGCCAGCCGCTATGACAGCCAGCTTCGCGACGCCATGAACCGCTACCTTCTGCGCTGGCCACAACGCCAGGGCGATCTCAGCGCCGATCCGGCCTGGGAGAAAGACTTCCTCAAAGAGCTGGAGCGTCTCGAGTCCGATGATCTCCCGCGCTTCGAACAGCGCTTCCGGGAGATGCTCCGCGACCAAACCCACAAACATCTGGGAAGGTTGCGGCGGCTCATCCGGGATGCGGCGGCAAAGACTCGCAACTCGATTCAGATGATTAACAACTCACTGGCGGAGGTGGAATTCTACCCAGGCACGCATCTCACCATCGAGGTGCGCGAAGCGCAGCCAGCGATCACCCGCGACTTTGTGCAGCTTCTCGATGCCGCAATGGAGGGCATGATCAACGACGCCGACCAGGAGGAAAGCGAAAACCGCTTCCACAAACTGCGCGCGGTGATTGACGCGGTGACGGTCTCCGACAACACCTCGCCGCGCGAGCGCCAGCTGCGGCTGGACACCCGCGAACACGTGAAGTTCCTGGGTGTCGAGTACAGCCCCGACGGGGTGCGCGGCGCGGTCTACGACTCAGCCGAGGGTCTGTCCGGTGGCCAGGCCCAGAAGCTCTCCTCGTTCTGTCTCGCGGCGGCCTTGCGTTACCGGCTCACCGGCACCGGGATGTCCGCCTCCCAGGCACGCAACTCGACGGTACAGCTGGACGGGGAGATCTACCCGCGCTTTGGCACCATCGTGCTCGACGAGGCCTTCGACCGAGCCGACACCGAGTTCACCCGCGCCGCCATGGGAGCTTTCCGCCAGTTCGGGTTCCACATGATCTTGGCCACCCCGGAGAAGCTACTGCAGACGGTGCAGGACTATATCGGGGGAGTGCTCATGGTGGAGTGCCCCGACCGGAAGCGCTCTCGGACGAGTTCCCTGACCATCGAAGAGGATCCCATTGAAAACCCCTGAGCAGGTGCGCGCTCGCGCCGCAACGTTTTACGCGCGCAACCACCGCGCGTGGCTCGGTGGCGATTTCTCCGGGCTGACTATCAATCTCCAGCCGCCGACGGGCAGGGCCGCAGAGCGTGACGACGGCCTTTCGGTGCGCTCCTGGATCGACGAGTGGACCCGCAGCGCCATCCCCGCCGAATGGGAAGACAAGAAACTCGGCTACCTGGGCACCTACTCACTGCCCGCGCGCGTGGTGCTCTCCGACGCGGCAGTGGCCGCAGAAGCGGCAGGGAGGTCCTCGCACTGGCGTCGCGTCAACGAATTACTGTCGTTGTTCTGCCACGAGCTGGGGGAAGAAGTTCGAGCCGGCCTTGCCGCAAAGCTCGCATACTGGGAGGGCTGGGACAACGTGGTCGCCGCGCAGTTCATCGATGTGGTGCGCTGGCTACGCACTCACCATGTCGCCAAGCACTACGCACGCGAGCTGCCGATTTTCGGTATCGACTCCAAGTGGATCGAAACTCGCCGCGCGGTGATCTCCGCGGTGGTCGGCGAAATTAGCTTCCGTGAGGCACCGTCGATGGTGGAGCTGCGCATCCTGGATCCCACGGACAACTTCTGCGGGATGCGTCACTGGTCGTGCCCCGTCTCCGCGCTCTCCGACGTGCCCGGTGCGCGGGTGTTGATCGTCGAAAACCGCCAGACCTTTCTCGCGCTGCCCAACCTGCCGAACACGATCGCGGTGTACGGCGGCGGGCTACGGGCGCACTCCCTCGTGCGCGATATCCCCTGGCTGGCGACGAAAGAGTTACTGTACTGGGGAGACTTGGACTCGCACGGCTTCTATATTCTCGAGCTGGTCCGTCGGCACGTCTCGCCCGTGCAGTCAGTCCTCATGGACCTAGACACCGCCCGCCGCCATCTGGACCTCGCGGTCGAGGAACCCCAGCCCAGCAGGTTTGTGCCACACCTCTTAACCCCCTCCGAGACGATGGCCCTGGAGTTCCTGCGCAGCCACTCCACTAGCGGATGCATGCGGATCGAGCAGGAGCGGATCGTGTTCGACCACGTGGAGAAAAGACTCAGGGAGATTGGCTAGTGTGGGCTTCGTCAACCTCTCCGGAGGTTAGCCGTCCCGCCCTCACGGCACTTGTCGGCGCCCACCGCTAGCCGCAAACCCGTCCGACAGCGTCAGAACCTCGACCGCCCGCCAGGCGCGGGTGCACTCGTCCAGCCTCACAGAGACCGACACAAATGGTGAGGATGTGAAGATTTAGCGGGTCGTATTTTCCAATTGCCGGATTAGATAAGGTTGCGGGTGACTCACTCCATCCTGGAATAGCCCTGTTCGATTTCCGAAATCTGTTCGTTGCGATTCGTCTGTCCACGGCCCCGCAGCGGCTTATAGGGCGGGTAAGAGAGGGGGTCAGGAACACGTCTCGCGACGCATCGGCTCGTTCCGCTGA
>NZ_GG667200.1:63944-68071 GCF_000159635.1 Corynebacterium lipophiloflavum DSM 44291
TACCCGCAGTCCATTGCTGCCACCGCTAATAAATACGGCCTAGCCGATACTCACGCAGCACCCCATTAGGGATACAGCACGACCTCGACATACGATTCGACGTTGTTCCTCGAGACCCGCAAACGCGATCACGGCCTAGGAGACCCTATTCTTACGGCGTTGGCCACTGCGACACCCGTGGCTGCCGACGGTTACCGTCAGGATTATGGAACCGCCCAGCTACCAGGGGTGATCGGCACGAAGTGGGGATGGTCTGACGACCGCACCTCCCTGCACGCCAGCGCCTCGTACGGCGAAGATTTCTCGGTTTCAGCCCATACCTTCGGGCCCGCCGCCCAGCTCACCGCCGACGTGCTCGGCGCCTTTGCACACCAGAACCCGGCGCTGCACCGCGCGATCGACGATGCTGCCACCGCGGTGCACCAGGCGGTTGATACGGTCACCAGCTCTGCCGCGCCCGGTGATGTGCACCGCGCAATTGACGACGCCGCCTGGCGCGCGCACGAGATCGTGCCTTAGCGCTGTTTCGCTTCGACTCAACCCAAAAGACTCCTCACGCGTTCTTCTGGGAGCGCACGTTGTTCGCGATTTCTTGCGCCACCCGCTTCGCGTACGGCCCTACCCCGGTGATAGTGGCTGAGCCGGGGCCCACCCAATCGCCGTAGCCGACGAGGTAAAGGCCGCGCGGGGCGGCGTCGGCAAGCAAGCGCACCGGCCCCAATGCTGGCCGAAAACCGGTGCACCAGATGAGGTGGTCGGCGTCTACCTGATCGAGTGAATCAAAAATCGGCGTTGCTCGAAGCAGGCCCGAATCGCGGGCGTCGCGCACCTGGGGGAGGACCACGATGTCGCCCAGGTCGGAATCGGCGCCGGGGTCCTCCTCGCCGCGCAGAATCGCCAGCATGCGCTCGCGGTTTCGCGTAAACAGAACTCGCCCATCGACGTCATCGGGCATCCATCGCGGCTCATGGCGGGTGTACCAGGTGACATCAGCCACGCTTGATAGCTCGGCTGCAATCTGCACTCCGGAGTTGGCAGCGCCGACAACGGCGACTCGGCTGCCGAGAAAAGGATCCGGCCCTGGATAGTTCGCGGAATGCCACTGCTCACCGCCGAACGCGCCAGGGTAGTGGGGCACAAATGGTGCGGACCACGTCCCCGTTGCAGCGACTACATTATCGGCTGTCCATTCCCCCGCATCGGACCGCACATGGAAAAGGCCATCGTAGTCAATGCGGGTGACGCGCACCGGCCGAACGACGGGAATTTCGTAGCGGCGCTCGTATTCCGACAAGTACTTCACGACGTGATCCGCAGGCGGAAACCCCGTGTAGTGGGGCATCGGCCACCCCGGCAGATTGGAAAAGTCTGACATGGAAAACAACGTCATCGATGGCCACACGTGGCGCCAGGCCCCTCCTGGCGCGGGCTGGTCATCCACGACGATGTAGTCCACACCCGCGCGACGCAAGTAAAACGCGGTAGCGAGCCCGGCCTGGCCACCGCCGATCACAACGGCCTCATGGTGCGCACGTTCACCCAATGTCCAGCACCCCCCGGAGCTCCCGGAACACCTCAGGGCGCACAGTATGAAACACGCTGCGGCCCTGTTGGTGACGGGAAAGCAAGCCCGCATCGGTGAGCTTTTTCAAATGGTGCGACACCGTTGGCTGGCTCAGGTCCAGGATATCCGCGAGTTCGCCGACCGTAGTGGGCCCGCAACCCTCGCCGGCGAGGTGGGACAAGATCTGGAGGCGCACCGGCTCGGCGAGCACCTTGAACAGCAAGGCGTACCGTGCCGCGTCGTGGTCGGAAAAGCGCCCCGTAGAAAGGGGGCAGCAGGTGGTGGTGGCGTCGGCAAGCACGGGCGAAGGCATAGGAACAGCATATATTGACGGCAATCTATATTGGAAGTATATTTCCATCGATAGATGTCAATATGACCCGAAAGCGAGACATGTCACTCCTCGATCGCCTCCTCCCCCTATGGATCCTGCTCGCCATGATCACAGGCCTTCTGCTTGGCCGCCTCATTCCCGGCCTCGACACCTTCCTCGATTCAATGAGCGTCGGCGGAATCTCTTTGCCCATCGCACTGGGACTTCTCATCATGATGTACCCGCCACTGGCCAAAGTGCGCTACGACAAGACGAAGGAAATCGCCGCTAACAAGCGCCTCATGGCGATCTCCCTAGTGCTGAACTGGATCGTCGGTCCCGCGCTGATGTTTGCGCTGGCCTGGATCTTCCTTCCCGACGCCCCCGAACTGCGCACCGGCCTGATCATCGTCGGCCTCGCGCGGTGTATCGCCATGGTGCTGGTGTGGACCGACCTGTCGTGCTCCGATAGGGAAGCCACCGCAGTCCTAGTGGCGATCAACTCACTCTTCCAGGTCCTCATGTTCGGTGTTCTCGGGTGGTTTTACCTGCAGATTCTTCCGTCCTGGCTCGGCCTGTCCACGACGTCGGTGAACTTCTCCTTCTGGGCGATTGTCGGTTCAGTCCTCGTCTTCCTCGGCATCCCGCTGGTCCTAGGCGCGCTCTCGCGCGTGGTGGGGGAGCGGCTGCGCGGGCGAGCGTGGTACGAGAACACATTTGTGCCGACGATCTCACCCCTCGCACTTGTGGGTCTGCTCTACACAGTCGTACTGCTGTTTTCCCTACAGGGAGAGCAGATCACCTCCCAACCGCTCACCATCGCGCGCATGGCCCTGCCCCTCCTGATCTACTTCGTGGGCATGTTCTTCATCGCCCTGTTTGTGTCCAAGGCCGCAGGGCTGAACTACGCGCAATCCGGTGCCGTTTCCTTCACCGCCGCGGGCAACAACTTCGAGCTGGCCATCGCGGTATCCATCGGCACCTTCGGCGCCGCGTCAGGCGAAGCACTCGCCGGTACGATTGGGCCCATGATCGAGATCCCGGTACTCGTCGGACTCGTCTACACCATGCTCTGGCTTGGACCCCGCCTCTTTCCCCACGATCCCACTTTGCCCGAAAGGACCACCCCATGACATCCGTACTGTTCATCTGCG
Source organism: Corynebacterium lipophiloflavum DSM 44291 (assembly GCF_000159635.1). GTDB lineage: Bacteria > Actinomycetota > Actinomycetes > Mycobacteriales > Mycobacteriaceae > Corynebacterium > Corynebacterium lipophiloflavum. Next base: position 66,976 of record NZ_GG667200.1, read on the forward strand.
TCGGTAACGGCGGTAAATCTCAAATGGCGGCAGCACTCGCCGAAAAGCATGCCGCCAGCGCCGTCGACATCTACTCCGCAGGTACCAAACCCGGCAACAAGCTCAATTCCGAATCCGTTGAAGCTATCGCCGAAGTGGGCGCCGATATGTCTAAAGGCACGCCGAAACCCATTGATCCCGAGTTGTTGTCCACCGTCGACCGAATAGTAGTCCTCGGTGAGGACGCGCAAGTAGACATGCCCGCCGACGCTCGCGGCTCACTTGAACGCTGGGTGACAGACGAGCCCTCACACCGAGGCATTGAGGGGATGGAACGCATGCGGCTAGTACGCGACGACATCGAGGCGCGCGTGCGGGGGCTGCTCACGGAGCTCGGCATCCAGAACAAATAGGCGGCCGAACTGGGACGATTGCCTGGCGTACACGCTCAAGGGACCAGCCAGCATCGTAAATAACGCCGACGCCTCGCGCTTGATTAAATCTCGAGCCAAAAGTCAGACCCTTCGCGCAACAACATTGGCGAGTCGGGCAAGTCACGTGTGGTCGTAGATCTTTGATTCCGAACCACGGTTTTCTAAGGGGTTAGGCCCAAAGGCCGGCTTAGAGGGTTAGGACGCGGTTTAATCTTGCGGCGACCATCCTGCTAGAGCCTTATGCATCGATGCCGTCGGTGGCGATGGCACCTCCAACCTGCACCGGATATGCCATCGATACCTAGCGCCTCGTCGGATCCACTCGGCCTGTTGCTCCGTTGCTAAAGATCCGTCGATGCCTACAACTGCACCGCGGTTAGGCTAGACGCAAGCAACAGTAATCTGTGCGGCGGTGAAATTTCTCGTCTACGACGATCAGTAGGGTTATTCGACCAGCGCTTAGTACTCACTGGTTTGGGTGCATTGAAAGCCCCGACATTTCGTCCAGGGGCTCCTGCAGGTAGTCGGGGTAAAAGAGCTTGATCTGCCCTAAGTACTCGTCGACGTCACGGGCTTGAGTCCACACGCTTCGCGGGCACATTCGCGTTCAGATGGTTGTGAAGTGCCCCAGGTTTTGTTCCGTTTGAGTAGATGGGAAAATCTTCGAACATGCCGAAGAAGTT
>NZ_GG667199.1:0-1813 GCF_000159635.1 Corynebacterium lipophiloflavum DSM 44291
CGATCACATGGTTTCGCGATAATGTGCGCCGCATCCGACCTGACTACCAGCAGGCGGACCCGGTGGACACGCTGATTCACCGCCCTGGTGAGCAAATCCAGTGTGATCTGACTTTCCCCGCTGGCGGGATTCCCGACGGGTCCGGGCAGAAAGTGGCGTTTCCGGTGCTGGTGATGGTGGCGTCGTATTCGAGGTTCATGGCCGCGCGTGTGCTGCCGACACGCACGACCGCAGATCTTGTTGCAGGGATGTGGGCATTGTTGTCGACATCGTTTCAGGCCGTACCTGAGCAGTTGTTGTGGGACCGAGAGACTGGAATTGGGCAAAAGGCGCTCACCCAGCCGGTGCTGTCTTTTGCTGGCATTTTGGGCACCAGGATTCAGCAGGCTCCACCTCGTGATCCGGAAACTAAAGGCGTGGTGGAGCGGGCCAACGGGTATCTGAAGTCCTCGTTTTTCCCCGGCCGCGATTTCACGTGCCCAGCAGATGTCCAACGCCAGCTCGACGAGTGGATTACTGAGGTGGCTAACCAGCGTATCCACGCGACCACAAGGAAAATTCCGGCGGTGGCTTGGACAGTCGACAAGGCGCACATGGCCGCTTTGCCGCCGTATCCCCCGCAGATCGATGTGCTACGACAGGTGCGGCTGCCACGTAACTACTACGTCGCCGTCGACGCCAACCACTATTCAGTGGATCCGCGAATGATCAACCGAATTGTCACCGTCCACGCTGGCTTGGAGCAGGTGGTCGTGCGCGCCCCGGACGGGACGATCGTCGCCCGCCACGAACGGGTGTGGGGCACACATCAGACAATCACTGACCCGATGCACGCCGCCACCGCGAAGCAGATGCGCCGCCAACTGGCCACGCCACCTGTTTCACCGCAGGCGATCGAGGTCGAACAGGCAGACCTGAACATTTACGACCGGCTGACCGAACTGGAGGTAGAGTCATGACCCGTCCTCAACACACCACAATCGACTCCGAACTGGCGTATCTGGCCAGGGCGCTGAAGGCCCCACGAATCGGATCAGACTATGCGACCATCGCCGAGAAAGCACGCCAAGCGTCGTGGACCTACGAGGAATACTTGGCAGCGGTGCTGTCGGTCGAAGCGTCGGCCCGGGCGGAATCCGGCGCCGCAGGCCGGATAAAAAGGGCGGGCTTTCCCCAGATCAAAACGATTGACGAGTTCGACTTTTCCACCCAGCCCGCACTCGACCGGGCCCGTATCGCCCGGTTGGAAACCGGCGGATGGATCACCGAGGCCGCAAACGTCATCTTCCTCGGCCCGCCGGGCACCGGCAAAACGCACCTGGCAACTGGGTTAGGGGTCATCGCAGCCCGGCAAGGCTACCGGGTCGCTTTCGACACCGCCGCCGGATGGATCACCCGCCTGACCCAAGCCCACAGCATAGGCGGGCTGACAACATTGTTGGCCAAACTCAACCGCTACCACCTGCTCATCATCGACGAGGTGGGCTACGTCCCGATCGAGGCAGAAGCAGCGAACCTGTTCTTCCAGCTAGTGTCCAACCGATATGAGCGCGGCTCGTTGATCATGACGTCGAACCTGCCGTTCTCTCGCTGGGGCGAATGCTTCGGTGACGTCACCGTCGCCGCCGCGATGATTGATCGCATCGTCCATCACGCGGAAATCTTCACGCACACAGGCACCAGCTACCGAATCGCCGGCCGAGAAAGTGTACTACCGTCGATCACCGCACAACGTCAGGCAGAATAAGAAACACACGAAAATGGGCTACTTTTCGACCGTCGCAACTGGGCTACAATTCGACCGTCGCTAACA
>NZ_GG667199.1:2187-30173 GCF_000159635.1 Corynebacterium lipophiloflavum DSM 44291
CGGCGGGCATATACTCAGGCCGGATCCTGGCAACGTGTTTGCGAAACCATGAATCCGAGCCTGTCCAGCCCACTCGCTGAGCCAACACCTTGGCATTAAGCTGCGGTGTTTCCGCGAGAAGTTCCCTGACCTGCGGTTCAAACGGATCGAAACTCGTTCCTTTGGCATCCCGTGGCTTGTAACAAGGCGGCGAATCTGAAGCCAAAGCCTTCTCCACCGTCTTCTTCGCACAGCCCACTTCGGCCGCGATCTTCCTCAATGACAGACCCTGCCCACGCAGGTATCGGATCTGCGCCCATTCCTCCAATGAAATCACCCATCCAATCTTTTCCGGGTGGGCTACTTTTCGAGGAGCGTTTTGGGCTACTTTTCAAAGAGCGCTGACAGAGCCACTGGGTGAAGCAACTACAACAGGCGGACCACCCGCACACCCGTGCCTTGGCCGAGGTCATCGAGGAGATGGGCCGGCTCTACGGCGGGATTCATGCCCACCTGGAGCCATCCCAGGTTCCTCCCTTGCCACCGTGGCTTATCCAGGCCTTGGAAAATGATCTTCGTCTTTCACCTGAGGTCATCAATGAACTCAGCCAAGATGAAGCCCAGCAGCTCCTCATCCCTTACTGGACACAACCCCAGGATCAGAGCGAAACACCCACAACCAGGTCCGGTTGTGGGGATTGGTCAATGCTGCCCAAAGGCAGCTGCACGAGCCATCCATTGATACAGGAACGGGTGGCCCAGTTCCTGGGACCTGGGCCACCCGGCCTTCGGTAGAGGTGTGGGAAAGGAAACCACAGCTCGTGGGAGTTAGAGGTTAGTGAAATCGGAGTAGAAGCTGAGGAACACCGAGGCGGCCACAGCGACGTAGACCACGGCGATCAGGGTGCCTGCCCACTGGGAGGCAAACCGCACCACAGCAGGCGAGGCGGGGAAGCGGCCGTGGGCGAGGTTGCGTACTGTGAGCAGGATAAACAGCGGGACCATCATCGCCCACACCACCATGCAGTACAGGCACAAAATATGGATGACGAACAGCGCCTGGTACCACAGCCAGATGATGAACAGCAGGCCCACGGTCACACCCGCCTGCAAACCTCCCCAGTACCAGTCGGCGAAGCGTGCCCCCGACAGCATGGCCATCGCGGTGGTGATGACCACGGCGAAGGCGACGATGCCGATCAACGGGTTGGGGAAGCCGAAGAGTTCGGACTGCCAGGTTCCCATCACTTTTCCGCAGGAGACCAGGGCGTTGATGTCACAGGTGGTGACATGCTCGGCGTCCTCGTAGAGGGCCAGGCGTTCAAGCACCAGGATGCCGGAGGCCACCCAGCCGATCACGCCGGTGACCAGCAGGATGAGGGCGAAAGGACGCTGGCGGGCAAAGACCGGCAGGAAGGTGTCGTTGTTCGGCTCGGTCACGAGAACCTCATTGTCGTCGGCGGTGGCTGGGTGCGTCATGGATTCGGGTTAGTCGGCGGCGGCCGCGTCGACCTCGGCCCGGAGCTGCTCCAGGGAGTCCGGGGTCAGGAGCTGGCCGTCGAGGAAGAAGGTCGGGGTGCCGCGCACACCCAGGGCCGTGCCGTCAGCCACATCGAGTCGGACCCGTTCCTCGGTGGCCGGATCGGCCACAGCGGCGTCAAAGGCGGCCATGTCCAGACCCAGGTCCTCGGCGAAGCCGCGGAAGACCGCACTGTTGTCCTCGGCGGACTCACCCCACTCAGACTGGGTCTCAAACATCCGCTGGTACATCGCTTCGTACTGGCCCTGCTGGGCGGCAGCCTCCACAGCCACGGCAGCGGGCATGGAGTTGCGGTGACCCGGCAGCGGGAAGTAACGGTTGACGAAGGTGACGGTGTCGGAGTACTCCGCACGTAGTTCCTCCACGAAGGGGTAAGCCGCCCGGCAGGCCTCGCACTCGAAGTCGAGGAACTCCACCAGCACGGCCTTCTCGTTCGGCGCCTGGGACAGCACCCGACTGTTGTCCCGGACCACCTGCCCCGCATCACTGGCCACGGTTTCCGGGGCGGGCGCAGAAGCGGAGTCGGATCGGCCGAGGAAAAAGGCGACGATCCCGGCGATGACGACGATTGCCAATAACGCCCAGACAATGATCTGGGCTTTTCTCCAATTCCCGGAGGGCCGGGTGGAGGTGGTGCGGGTGGTGGGGGTGCTCACGAGGGCTCCGTTCTATCTCTGGTGGAAATTAAGGGGTGTCGAGGCCGTGGGCCCCGGGGGACCCGGCAAGGTGGCGACGAAGTCCTCCAGGACCGAGGCGGTCATGAGAAGGTGCACCCGTCCGGCGAACAACAGGCCGGATCGATGGTGACCACCAACTCGAGTAACTCACCGAGGGCGTGACCCAGTTGGGGGTCAGCCAGAGAATACCAGACGTTGCGCCCCTGGGGGTGGAGGCCACCAGCCCGCATCCGCGCAGACAGGCCAACTGATTCGACATCACCTGTTTGGAGACACCCAACTGCCGGGCCAGCACGGACGGTCGGGCGGGCCCGTGGCGCAAGGCCAACAGGATCCCGGTCCGGGTGTCATCGGACAGGGCATTGCCCACCCGGGACAACGCCGAGGTGTGAGTGACGGTCACCGTGCTCATAATCGTAGAGAGTACACAATCCCCTGTACTACTCCTCGGTGCCCTCGGCGGAGGAGTGTGAGATGACCGGGAGCATGTTTACATCCGGACCACAGGCGCTGGCCTGAGGGTCAGGACCGGGTTTTCTCCCGGGTGGGGGGAAGGTTAGAAGGTGATGCCGTGCTCGGCGAACCAGGGAGCCGGGTCCACGGCGCCGCTGCCGGTCGGGTAGAGCTCAAAATGCAGGTGGGAACCGGTGGAGAAACCTCGGTTACCCATGCCGGCGATCTTCTGGCCGGCGGTGACCTTCTCACCCACGCTGACATCGAGGGTTTCCATGTGGCCGTAGACGGCAATGGAGCCGTCATCGTGCTGGATGCGGATCCACTGGCCGAAACCGGAAGCCGGTCCGGAGTCGATGACGGTGCCGCCCATGGCCGCAAGAATTGGGGTGCCCACGACGTTGGCGATGTCTAGTCCTGCGTGGAGGCTGCCCCAGCGCATACCGAAACCGGAGGTGAAGGTGCCCTCAGTGGGTTTGACCACGGATGAGGCGTTGGCCAGGCGTTCTGCCTCAATGCGTTCTGCTTCCAGACGTGCAGCCTCAGCGCGGGCGGCCTCGGTGCGCTCGGCGGCGTACTCAACCGCCTTGTCCAACTGCTCGTTGATATTGGTTACCGGCTTATACTCCGAGATCGTCAGGATCTGCGGGGCCGTCTCCGTCGTGTCCGGGGGCAGCGCGGTGTCATTGGTGGCCAACTGCACGCCACCGACAGTGTCCTGCGGGGAGATCGGGGCCTCAGCCTGGGTCTGCAGCGTGGCGGCGGCGGCACCACTGAGACCCGCAGACGAGACCGCGCCCGTGGCCACGGCCACCAGGGCTACGCGGCTCTTGGTTTGCGGGGTGGGGATCTTGCGGTGTTTTCCTCCGGCTGATCGCTGAGCCTTCAGTCGCATGAATCTTCTTCCGTCGTTGTCCGTTGTTCCGCCACACTCGATCTCACCGTTGTACTCGTTAGAGACGAAATTGTGACTGTTTCGTTACCTGATGGAGGTGACATTAACTTCTCATCCCCACCGAAGTCACCTCCGGAGTCCATTTAGTGATCTATTTCATAGTTCGGCTCCTAGTTGGGGAGGTGTCTGTGATGGGCGGGGGGATCACCAAGGGAAAGGCCTGTCTCGGGCTTGTCGCTGGCCTCGTCGAGGCATGGGCCATGGCTGCGGGAGCCCGGGAGGAGGTCACGCGACCAGTTCCTCGCTGGCCCCGTGAGGGGCCGGCGGTGAGACCGGGGTGGTTAAGGCTGGTCGGTTGTCCGGGTGCCGTGGTCGGACGTGGGGGTCTTACCGTCCGTGGTGGGGCCGAGGAATGTGGTGTGGTTTTCGTTCTCGGCGTTGCTACCGGTGGTGGTCTTTTCCTCGTTGCCCGTGGTTTTCCCGACCGTGCCCGGCCAATGGCCGATGAGCAGGAGGGCGACGACGGCCAGTGGGACCACACCTGTGGCCCAGGCCAGGACGGCGGTGCGTTGGTCGGCGAGCAGATCGAGCTCCCAGGGCAGGAGCAGGGAGCGGTAGAACTCCTCGCCCAGGATCGTGTCCAGGCGCAGGAGATAGACCCCGACGAGCAGGTGGACGGGCAGGGAGGCAACCAGCCAGCCCAGGCGGACGGTGGCTGGGCGCCGGCGCGGGATCGGGTCGGGTCCGAGCATCCCCCAGACGTAGAAGCAACCGGAGACCAGGAGCACGGTGTTCATGATCAGCTGCCCCGCGTACTTGGAGATCAGCAGCTCATAAAGCGGGATGAACAGGTACATGACGTAGAAGAACACCAGGAACTGCAGGGTGTTGACCACCGGATGGGTGATCACCCCCACCAACCGGCTGCGGGTGAAGGCGCGCACCCAGTCGTGGATATTCGGCCTACCCGGGGCCCCCGGGGCGAAGGCGGTCATCAGCAGGGTCAGCGGGGCACCCAGCACCAGGAAGATGGGGATGACCAGCGACAAGATGATGTGGCCGACCATGTGCACCGAGAAGACCGCGGGCATATTCAGCCCGATCCCGGAGCTCATCGTCACCAGCAGGGTCACACATCCGGCCAACCACCAGGCGGTGGGGGTACTCGACCAGGTGTGACCTGCCTGGCGGGTGCGCCACACAGCGGCCAGATAGCCGACGGCCAGCAGCAGGGCGAGGGCACCAAACAGCAGGTCAAAGCGCCACATGCCCCACACGTTGAGGATGGTGGGCTTCTCGGACAGCTCGTAGCCGAGCTTGGTGGCCATCTGCGAGAGGTTCGGGATGCGCGGTGGGGGCGGCGGGGTGCGCCCCATGGTGATGGCGATACCGGTGACCGCCGCCATGACAAGCACCTCGACGATGGCGACCTGGCGGAACAGGCGACGATCAGCGGGGTTGGCCTGCACCTGCGGAATGACCCACGCCCGGTGGATCCACCCGAAGACACCGAGGATGATCACGCCGATGGTCTTGGCCACGATGATTAACCCGTAACGGGTGGTCAACAGATCCGTCAGCTCGATGCGGATGGCGGCGTTGACCAGCCCGGACACGGCCATGACGATGATGGAGACTAGGGCGATTGTCGAGTAGCGGCGCAGCGCAATATCCAGGTCAGGTCCCAGGCGACGACCGTGGGCGAGTAGGGCCATGAGTCCGCCGACCCACAGGACTAAGAAGACCAGGTGCCACAGGTAGGAGTTGGTGCCGTGGTCGTGGTTACCGCCCGAGGAGGAATGCCCTGTCAGGCCCAGGGGGATGATCATGAGGATTGACCCGAGGAGCAACAGTGGTTGGGTGATCCACGCCCGGCTCATCAGGCCCGTACAACCGGTGACCAGGGCAATAAGGGCGACGATCAGCCACACCTGGGCCATGGCCACCTGCTCGACGGCCACCGTCAGGGTCTCCAGGCCCAGTGTCTGGGCCAGGGGGGTGCCGGAGACATCTGAGAGCACCAGCGGGATCATCAACAACGCGATCAGTCCGAAGCAGATGGCCGCGACCGCACCGGTACGCGAGGCCAGGTGCCCGTCCACACTCAACGAGGCCTGGTGCAGGCGGTCGTGATCACCGCCGGGCAACCGTGGGGAGATGAGGAAAGCAGCGAACAGGAAAGAACCGGCGGACAGGGCAGCGAGCATCCAACCGACCGCACGGAAAAACGGCAACCCGAAGGTGGTCGCGATGCCCGGGTTGGGGATCCCCAGGGCCGCGAGGGATTCACCGAGGAAGCTGTAGGCCACCGTCCCGCCGATGGCACCGGCGACGGCGAAAAAGAGCAGGTACAACGGCCACGTGGGGCGTACCCGCTCCTGAGGCCGGCTCCCGATGGTGGGGGGCGTCCCTGTGGTCGTATCCGTGGCAGTGGGGGTGTCATTTACCGGGTGGGTCATCTGTGTCCATTTCGCCGTCCATGCCGCCTCCGCTCTCATGGTGTGCTCGGAAGCGGGCGTGAGGTTCACCCTAATGGGGCCTGCGGGTGTTCTTGTACATTGCCCAGGGACCGGTCTCTTCCTCCGGTTCGCCCCCTGCAGGGGGCACCGACCTGGGAAGAACAACACCCGGTGAAGGCGGCGTGGCCGGGAACTTTCCTCCCGCCCGTTCCGACCACTCTCTTGGTACCTCCCGCAGGCAGGTGTCGTAGTCGCTCACATCCGGTTGAAGAACCGGCCCAGTCCAGGAGGACTTTTGTGATCATCTCCCCCATGCTCCCTCGTCGTGTGCTGGCTACTGTTGTGGCGGTCGGGGCCCTGACGGTCGTAGCCACCCCGGTTGCCCTCGCGCATGACTCCGTGATCGGCGGCAATCCCGCGGACGGTGAAGTGGTCGAGGAATTTCCGCGCCGCATCGAGCTGGAGTTTTCCGGGCTGCCCCAGGAGGGTTTCAGCACCGTGGCCATCACCGACCAGGGCTCCGGTGATCTCCTGTTCAGTGGTGAGCCGACCATCGACGGCCGACTGGTGACCCTTGATCTACCTGCGGGTGTCAGCGGCGGGCCAGGTGACTACACCGTCGGCTTCCAGATCCTCTCCTCCGACGGCCACGCCACCCGCAGCGAGACCACCTTCACCGTCGCCGGTGACGCCCAAACGGCCGCCACCACCACGGGCGCCGACGCCAGGCCTGGGGAGGAGACCACAGCCGCCGAGAGCACCGCCGAGGAGGACACCTCCGTAGTCAGTAATCCGATAGTCCTGATTCTTGCGGGGTTGGCCCTCATCGGTGTCATCGCTGCCGTCCTCGTGCTGATCCTTAGGGGTCGGAACACGCCCACGGGGTAGAAGAGCCACGGGTGTGCGGGTCTTCCTCGGGTGCACAGCCTCGGCCTCTGCCCCAGGAAGTGCCTCAGACGCAGGCCCAGGGCTCCCCAGAGGCATTGAGCCGCCGTAGGGCGGACTGCCTTGATGATGCTTCCTTCCCGATCACCTCGCAGGGGGGAAGGTGTGTCCGGTGTTGCGCCGACGGGAGAGCGTAGCGGGCGCGCAGCACCCGCAGCCGGTGGAGGCCGGTGGCAGCCGAGGGGGAGTCGGGGTGGTCATCGGATCGCTCCTTTGGATCGGTGGGATCGTGGGGGAAACTCCCCGGCCATCATGCCCCTCCAGGGGTGCCTTCCGGCAGGGGGCGGGGGTCGCTGGCCATCAGGGGGTGCCCTTCGGGAGTAGGGGAAGACCGATGGTGAATACGGCGCCTTCGCCTGGTCCGGGCGAGGTGGCGGTGAGTGTTCCGCCGTGAGCTTCCATCAGGGCCCGGGAGATGGTCAGGCCGATACCGGAACCGCCGTGGTCGCGGTCGCGGGCGGTGTCCCCGCGGTAGAACCGTTCGAAGACGTGCCCGAGTTGTTCCGCAGTCATCCCGCCCCCGGTGTCGACGACCTCAATGAGGACACTGTTGGCCCCTCGGCGGGCAACGCGGATGCTGACTTGACCGCCGGGCGGGGTGTGGCGCAGCGCGTTGGTCAGCAGGTTGTCCATCTGGATCCGGCTGCGACCTTCCGCCGACGGGAGCTCCACGTTCGTGGAGATGGGTGGCCTGGCCCGCACCGATAGCGCCGGCTGGGGTGGGGAGTTCGACAAGCTCCACCGTGCACTGCTCGGCCTGCCCGATCCAGACGACATCGATGAGCAGGCCGAGGAGAACACACCTGTTCTGGTCACAAGCCCCAGTCAGTAACACCCGCCCCTAAATCATAAGGACTTTATCCATTGATGCCTGTTAATCAGACCCTTTCCACCTTCTCCGACACCGCCTTCCAGACCGCCTTCGTGATCTACCTGCTCGCCCTGGTGCTCTCCCTGGTCTTCTACGTCAAGATGCAAGGGGTCATCGACGCCCGACGGGCACGCGAAGACATCGCCCACCCCGAATATGTCGCTGTGGGCGCCGGTACCGGCACTGGGGACCTCACTGACAGGTCAATCGGAGACGTTAACGCCACCGACCCCCTGCTCACCGATGAGCAATATGCTGCCCAGGAGGCCTCCGCCGATAAATTCGGTGGCATGACTCAGGCTCTGGCCTGGTTGGGCGCAGTGGTCCACCTCATGTCGGTGGTTCTGCGCGGCCTGGCCACCGACCGCTTCCCGCTGGGCAACATGTACGAGTACATCTCCATGATCTGCGTCCTGGCGGTCATCTCCGCAGCGATTGTCATCCAGCGCCGTGAGTGGCGCAGCGTGTGGCCGTGGCTGCTGGTCCCGATCCTGGTCCTGCTGTTTTTCGGTGGCACCAGCCTCTACTCCAACTCCGCCCCAGTCGTGCCCGCCCTGCAGTCCTACTGGCTGCCCGTCCATGTCTCCACTGTGTCCCTGGGCGCGGCGATTGGCATCGTCTCGGGCATCGCTTCCCTGCTCTACCTGCTGCGTATCTGGCAGCCGAAGGGCAGAGAGCGTGGCTTCTTCGGTGCTGTGGCCAAGCCGCTGCCGAGTGCGAAAAAGCTCGACGCCCTGGCCTACAAGTCCGCCATCATTACGTTGCCCGTGCTGGGGTTGGGCATTGTTCTGGGTGCGATCTGGGCGGAGGCCTCGTGGGGCCGGTTTTGGGGATGGGATCCGAAGGAGACCGCATCCTTTATCTCCTGGGTGCTCTATGCCGCCTACCTGCATGCCCGTGCCACCGCCGGGTGGCGCGATCACAAGGCCGCGTGGATCAATATCCTGGCCCTGGCCACGATGATCTTCAATCTGTTTTTCATCAACCTGGTCGTCTCTGGTCTGCACTCCTACGCCGGACTGAACTAAAGGAGCCTGCGTTTAATATCGCTGATTGTCGCTCCTGTCTCGAGTGTGACCATCTTTTTAGTCCTGGTAAGGGGGTGAGGTCCTGATCTGCACCGGGTCGGGGAAGGTCTGCGTGCCCACCTGCCCGGTTGTCGAGTCAGTGTCGTTAGCGTGGGTGACCAGGATGACGCTGCGCCGTGGCAGCGGTCCCGGCAGCGGTTGGTGGAGCAGGAGGTCTAGCAACGCCGCCGCGTCCGTGGCCGCGATATGTTCGGTCGGCTCATCCAGCAGCAGCACCGGCGCGGTGGAACACAGTGCCCGAGCCAGCAGTAGACGGCGACGCTGACCGCTCGACAGGGAGCCCGCGCCGTCGGCAAGCAGCAGGTCCAGCGGATCAGCACCCGCTCCGACGGTCTCCCGCAACCAGTCCGCCAGCCCCACCGCGCGCAGGATCTCACGGAGTTCCCCGTCGCTGGCATCGGGGTTGGCTACCAGGAGATTCTCCCGGATGGTGGTGGAAAAGAGCCACTCGTCCTCGGCGTGCACGCGCAGGGTTTCTCGCAGCGTGACTTGGTCGATCTCCGGGACCGGGTGCCCACTCAGCGTGGCAGAACCACTGCGTGGTGGCACCAGGCCTCCCAGGGTCTGCAGCAACGTGGTCTTGCCGCAGCCGCTGGGGCCGCGGATGACCATACGCTCACCGGGTAGCAGATCCACCTGCCAACTGATGTCACCGAAACGGCAGCGTAGGTCGGTGGCTCTAAGATGGCAGTTGTCAAGCTCCCACGCTGTCACCTCCCCACCATCCGTTGTCGGAGTGGTACCGGACTCCTCGACCAGGTCGGTGAGGCGGCGGGCGCTGTGGGAAGCCTCGTCGGCGTGGATCGCGGCCTCCGAGAGCTGCGCGTGGGACTCGAAAGCCGCCAACGGCAGCAACACCACCATGCCCAGCCAAGTGGGATCCCCAGTGTATGCCAGCGCGGCGACGATCACCGTCAGTGCCCCGGCCAGGCCGGTGGACCACTGGATCAGCGCCTGTGACGTTGCCAAGGGTTTCTCGGCGGCGACGGTGGCGTTGCTACTGCATCGCGACGCCGCGACGGCCAGATCCTCGCGCTGCTCTTCCAGACCGGCGGCGGCGAACTCCACGCGGTGGTCCAGCAGCTCATCCAGAGCCACTTCGAAATTATCCTCGGCGAGTATCCGACGTGAGCGCCTGGCTGCCCGCACCGCCAGCCAGGGGGCAAGCACTCCGGTGACCACGAAGCCCAGTGACAGAACCAGACCCGCCACGGGATGCAGCAAAGTAGCCCCGGCCACTGCAAAGACGGTGAGTACCACCGCCACCCCAGCGGGCACGACGGCGCGCACGATGACATCGGTGACGCGTTCGGTGTCTGCAACCAGGCGCACCAGCCCGTCGCCGCGGGTGAACAGATGCCCCCGCCCGGAACCGGTATGGTCGAAGGCCAGCGCATCGAAGACCCGAGAACGCAACGTGGTCAGGGCACGCAGCGCGATGCGGTGGCTGAGCAACCGATCCACGTAACGGAATACCGCCCGAGAAATGCCCAGCGCCCGCACGGCGGTGACCGCGACCGTCAGGTCCATCACCGGTGGCATCTGCCAGGCCTTGGTGATCAACCAACCGGAGACGATGGTCAGGGTCAGCGCAGAGATCAGGGTGATGGAGCCGGCCGCGACGCCCGCGATAATCTCACGGTGCCGCACCCCAGCCAGGCGGAGCATTCCGTTAAGTGATCGAATATCTGCTCTCACAGGTACACCACCTCATCTGCGATTGCGGCCAGGCGAACGTCATGGGTGGCCAGCACCACCGTGTGTCCGGCCGCAACGCGCCGGCGCAGCTCGGTGGAGAGGGCCTCTACCAGCTCCGGGCTCAGGTGCGCGCTGGGTTCATCCAATAGGTGCAGCGTGGGTCCGCTGCCGCGGGCCAGAGTGCGGGCCAGGGTCAGGCGTTGGCTCTGGCCCGCCGAGAGGCCCTCGCCCTGTGGGCCGAGACGGCGTTTCAACGGTACGTCGAACCACAGGTTCCCGGCGGTTTCGGTGGCCGGTTTGCGCTGCGCACCCAGCAGCACGAGGTTGTCCTCGACGCTGCCGGGCACCAGCACCGGCCGGGCTGGCAGATAGGCCGTGCGTTCCGGCGGCGGGGCGGTGATCTCTCCGGTGACCAGGTCATCCGGCAGCGCGCCCAGGACGGCGAGGAACACGGTGGACTTTCCGGAGCCGTTGTCGCCGTACAGGACGGTGATCTTCCCGGGTTCGGCGGTGAAGCTCAGGTTCTCCGGCTTCGTGCCGTCGCGGCCGCCCACGCTGAGGTCGGTGACTGTCAGCTGGACGCCCGCGGGGGAGCCACAGTGGGTCAGGTAGTTCCGGCCGTGGTGGCCCACGGGGCGAGTCTCATCTTCGTCCAGCAGCTCCAGGATCTCCTCGGCGGCGGTGAGTCCGTCGGCGGCGGCGTGGAAGTTCGTGCCCACCTGCCGGATCGGGTTGTACACCTCCGGCACCACGATCAGTGCGATCAGTCCTGCGGTTAGCTCCATGTTGCCGTCCACCAGGCGCAGCCCGATGCTCACAGCCACCAGCGCCACCGCAAGGGTGGCCAGGAACTCCAGGGCAAACGACGACAGGAACGCCAGGCGCAGCACCGACATGGTGGCCTTTTCGTGGCGACGCCCCGTGGACCGCAGCTGTCTGCTCGGCTGGTGGGTGGCGCCCAGTACCCGCAGTGTCAGCGAGCCGGACAACAAGTCCGCCAGCTGCCCGCCCAGAGCGCTAGTCACCTCCAGACGACGTCGTGTATGGGCGGCGGTCAGCTTACCGATCAACACCATGAAGGCCGGAATCAATGGCACTGTCACCAGCGCCAAGATCCCGGAGACGGGGTCAGCCACCAGCACCACGACCAGGGCGGCCGGAGTCGCCAGCGCGGCAGCGACCAGGGAGGGCAGGAATTGGTTCAGGTAGGGCCGAAAATTCTCGGTGCCATCGGTGAGGACCTCGCGCCAGTGGGCCGATTCCTCCTGCACGCGGCGGGGATCGCGACGTCGTAACGCGGCCAACGCCTTGGCACGCAGGGTGTCGACGACCCGCCCGACGCTCTCCGAGGAGGAGCGTTGCGCGCGGGCAGCCACGACGCCGTGGACGGCGATGGCGGCGAAGAGGGCCACCACTGGCCAGGTCAGCACCTCCCAGTCGGCACCACGGTCCAGGATGACGCGCGCGGCGACCCAGCCGATGAGCACGCCGCGGGCGAGCACCAGCACGGTGATAAACGCCTGCAGCACGCCCGTGCGCAGGATCAGGCCCCGCACCGGCGGAACCAGGGCGAGGAGTCTAGGGTCAATAGGCCCCTGCATCCGGCTCACACCTTGATCCGCTTGGCGAAGGACCAGAAGGTCCAACCCTGCGATGCCAGGACGAACGGCACCAGAATTAGGGCGCCCCAGGACAGGAAGGTCAAAGTGTAGTCCGAGCTGGAGGCGTTGTAGATATTCAACGACACCCCATCGGCCAGTGAGGTGGGCAGGACGTTCGGGAACAAGGTCGCGAAGATCTGCACCACCAGGGTCGCCACGGCCACGGCGGTGGCAGCGAATGCGACGCCGTCGCGGTTGCGCAGGATGGCCACCGAGCCGACGACCACACACAGGGCGAGGACAACAACGGCGATCCAGAGGACCGGGTCCCCGTGCCCCAGCTGGGTCCATGCCGCAAAGCCGAAGGTGGCCAGCGCGGCGGGGATGGTCAGCCGACGGGCCAGCCAGTGGGCACGGCTGCGCAGCGGTTCATGCACCTTCATGCCCAGGAAGGTGGCGCCGTGCACCATGAACAGCAAGACGAAGGCCAACGCCCCCAGCACAGCGTACGGGTTGAACAGGCCGAACATGGCACCCAGGCTGGAATCAATTTGCCGGTTGGCATCGATCGCCAAGCCCTGGACGATATTGGCGAAGGCCACACCCCAGAAAATCGCCGGCACCCAGCTGCCGATCGCCAGCCCAATGCCGCAGCGGTCGCGCCAGACCTGGGTGTCCACCTTGACGCGCCACTCCAGCGCGACACCGCGCAGGATCAGGGAGATCAGGATGAGCAGCAACGGTAGATAGAGCCCGGAAAACAATGTGGCGTACCACTCGGGGAACGCGGCGAACATGCCGCCTACAGCCACAATGAGCCACACCTCATTGGCGTTCCACACCGGGCCGATGCTGGTGGCCACGGCGTCGCGACGCCGCGCGCGCTCATCGTCATCACCGCCCAGGAACGGCAGGAGCATGCCCACGCCGAAGTCGAAGCCCTCCAGGACGAAATAACCCACGAACAAGAAGGCGATCACGATGAACCACAGAGTCTGCAGATCCATGGTCAGCTCTCCTGCCCATCATCGGTGCGCTCGCCGCGCTGCCGGCGCGGTTTCGTGGCGACAGCTGTGGAATTCCAGCCGGTAGACTCGACGCCCTCGGCGCCCTCGGTGTTCTCAGCACTGTCGGCGCTGAAGCTCAGCGGTTCCAGTTCCTCGGCGTCCGGACCGTAGGTGTCCTCAGCGATGTTCTCGGAAGCACCGGGGGCGAGCGCCCCGGCAACCACGAAGCGGCGCATGAGCCAGAACCAGACCACGGCCAGAACGCCATAGATCAGGGTGAAGGCGATCAGGGAGATCCAAACGGTGGTCACCGAGTGGTTGGACACACCGAAGTCCACGATCATGTGGATGTCATTTTCCCCATTCGGACTGTTCTCCGGCCCGAAGTCGGGGTTCGGGTACACCACCCAAGGTTGGCGTCCCATCTCGGTGAAGATCCAGCCGGCGGAGTTGGACAGGAAGGGGAACGGAATCGCGATGAGGCCGAGCCAGGCGAACCACCGCTTGTCGGTGGTGCGCTTCCTGCGGGTCAGCCAGAAGCCGAGGATGACTACCAGGATGGAGGCAGTCATGAAGCCAATCATCAGGCGGAAGGACCAGTAGGTGACGAACAGGTTCGGCGAGTAGTTTCCCGGGCGGTAGAGCTGCTCGGCCTGGGCCTGCAGATCCGTGACGCCCTGCAGCGTCACACCGGCAAACTGGCCGCCAGCCAGGAAGGACAGGACCCAGGGAACACTGAAGATCTCGGAGACCGAGTTACAGTCGTTGAACGTGCTGATGGCCAAAATAGAGAACCACGGATCCTCCTCGGTGTGGCACAGCGCCTCCGCGGAGGCCATCTTCATCGGCTGGACCTCGAACATCACCTTCGCCTGCAAGTCACCGGTGATCGAGACGAATACGATCCCCAATAATGTGACCCACAATCCCATGCGCAGCAGCGGCCGCCACAGTTGTCCGGCGTCCTCGGAGTTCCCGTCCATCTTGGCTGCGTGGCGGCGGGACCGCACCATCCACCAGGCGCTGATGCCAGCGACGAAGGTACCGGCCACGAGCACGGAACCAGCCACCGCGTGCGGGAAGGCCACCAGTGCCACCGGGTTGGTCAGCAGCTCCCAAACATCGATCAGTTCTGCGCGCCCGTTCTCGTAGTTCATCGCCGCGCCTACCGGATGCTGCATGAAGGAATTGGCCACGATGATGAAGTAGGCCGAGACGTTGGTCGCGGCCGCCACGATCCAAATCGAAGCCAGGTGCATCCAGCGGGGCACGCGTTCCCAACCGAAGATCCAGACCCCCAAGAAGATGGACTCGAAGAAAAAGGCGGCCAGCCCCTCGAGAGCGAGCGGCCCGCCGAAGACGTCACCGACGAAGCGGGAGTACTCACTCCAGTTCATACCGAACTGGAATTCCTGGACGATGCCGGTGACCACTCCCATGGCGAAGTTGATCAGGAAGAGCGTGCCGAAGAACCTGGTGGCGCGGTACCACATGTCCTTCCCGGTCCGGTGCCAGGCCGTCTGCATCATGGCCACCAGGGGGGCAAGCCCAATGGTCAGGGGGACGAATATGAAGTGATAGACAGTCGTGATGCCAAATTGCCAGCGTGAGACATCGACAAGATCCACAGAATGCGCCTTTCCCAGTTGACGAACCGTCCAGATGGCACATCGCCACTGCGACGATTCCTGCTCCGGCAGGCGCTGCGACCCAGCCTCACTCACTCCCGGCTCGCGGTTCCTGCCGACACCCGAGTTAAATTCAGGTACATACGAGCTGTCGGCCCGGCAACGAGAAAGTTCCACGAACGTGACGCATCTCCCTAATCAGACAGGACATTGAACTGTTCCGAAATACCCCTCTATGACCTGA
The DNA here is from genome assembly GCF_000159635.1 of Corynebacterium lipophiloflavum DSM 44291. Lineage (GTDB taxonomy): Bacteria > Actinomycetota > Actinomycetes > Mycobacteriales > Mycobacteriaceae > Corynebacterium > Corynebacterium lipophiloflavum. The sequence continues at coordinate 17,273 of NZ_GG667199.1, forward strand.
ATCGGTTCACTCCTCCTTCGAGGCCCCTAGTAGTACCGCGTCAGACAACCTTTGCCTTTTTGATGGTGCTGGCTGGTTTGATGACCTTACATAGCTGCGGGTTGATGACGTGGGTTCTGTGCTAGGCGATGTAGCGGCGGATCATCTTCGTCTGCTCCCGATGGTTGGAAAAATTGGTGCCGTTCAGGGCGCCGCTACCGCTCGTTTCGCCCGCTCCTGGCTTGACGTCGCCCTAGGAAAGGATCCCCGCGCAGCCAGCCAGGGGATTCCTGCAAACCCAGCACAGGGAGTCATCTTCTCGCCCGGAGACACATATTTTCAGGTAAGGCCTCTGGATTTTTCATTAGTCTTTCAATAAAGCGGAATGTGGGTTAACCTTCCACCATGACCATGGTCGTGGTCATGGCCTGACGGGCTCGTTGAAGGCCCCGGGATTGACGTTCACGATCTTCCTGGCCCAGGTAGCCGGTGGCGTTATTTCTGGCTCGCTGGTTCTGTTGTCGGATCCGATGCACATGCTCGCGGATTTCACGGGACTGATGATCGCCCTGATCGCCATCCTCATCGGCCGCTCAACCGCTACCTACAACCACCGCCGCGTCGAGGTGTTCACCACGCTGATCAATGCGACCATCGTCAGCGCCATCTCGGTGATGATCGTCGTGCGCGCGCTCGGTCGGATCGGCGAACAGGTCCCCCTCGACACCGGCGTGATGCTCATCGTCGCGATGGTCGGCCTGGCCGCCAACGCGATCTCCGCCTTGATCCTCGGGCGTCGTCAGCACGAGAGCCTGAACATGCGCGGCGTCTACCTACGTGTGCTCTCCGATTTGCTCGGCTCGGTCGCGGTGATCATCGCTGTCCTGATCATCCGGTTCACCAGCCGGCTGCCCGCCGACATCATCGCCTCGTTGTTCATCGCCGCGATGGTGCTGCCGAGACCACTGCGCCTGATGGTCGACTCCCTCGCGGTGCTGATGAACCACACCCCGAAGAACATCGACGCCCGCGACGTAGAAGCAACACTGCTCGGCCTGCCCGGGTCGCTTCCGTGCGCGACCTGCAGACTTGGAACACCGTTGGCACCGAATCACTGGCCACCTCCCGCCTGGCCCTCGAGGACATGGGCCACGCCGGCTGCGGAATCCTCGACGCCGCCCAGGCCTGCCTGCAGAACTTCGGTATCGAGCACTCGACCATCCAACTCGAACAGGATAACCACATACACAACGAGGTCGTCTGCTAACACTCCGCTTCACAGGGCGAAAGGGTCACACGAGCAGGCGGAGACAATTGCCAACTAGTCATCCCCCACTGTATGGTCAGTGCATGCTGACTATTGCCTCCCGTCTTGATGTGATGAACCGGCTGGGACGCGCCATGGCCGATCCCACCCGGTCCCGAATCCTGTTGTCCCTGCTTCAGGCCCCTGGCTATCCAGCACAGTTGGCCCGGGACCTGGAGTTGACGCGCTCGAACGTCTCCAACCACCTGGCGTGTCTGCGTGACTGCGGAATCGTCGTCGCGGAACCGGAGGGCCGGCGCACCCGTTATGAGATCGTCGGCGCCCACCTCGCCCGGGCGCTTGCCGTCCTGGTGGAGACCACCCTGGCCGTCGATGAGAACGCCGAGTGCCTGGACCCGCAGTGTCCGGTTGCTGGTTGCTGTGATGAGGAAAGAGGCCAGCGGTCATGACGTCTGCCTGTGGTTGTGAACCGTCCGTGCCGATGGCCGACGAAGAGGAGCCCACCCCGTGGTGGCGTGACCGTGCCGTCCTTCTCCCGGTGGCTTCCGGCGTGTCCCTGCTCATCGGCCTGATCCTCGAGTGGTTCGTCCCCGGGGCCGGACTGGTGGCCACCGGCCTGTTCTGGCTCGCCCTACTGCTGGGCGCCTCCCAATTCGTCCCCGGAGCCCTCAAGGGGCTGGTCACCCGGGTAAAACTGGGTATCGGGCTGCTGATGACCATCAGCGCCCTCGGTGCCGTCCTGCTGGGCTTCATCGAGGAGGCCGCCGCCCTGGCCTTCCTCTACTCGATTGCCGAGGCACTGGAAGATAAGGCGATGGACAAGGCGCGTTCGGGCCTGCGTGCCCTGCTGGCCCTCATCCCCTCCACCGCGACCATCATCTCCCACGGGGTGACCCGCAGTGTGGCGGTCGAGGAGCTGGTCCCCGGGGACGTGTTGCGCCTGGCTGCCGGGGAACGCCTGGCCACCGACGGGATCATCCGCTCCGGGCACAGCAGCCTGGATGTTTCGGCGATCACCGGAGAATCCATCCCCGTCGAAGTCGGCCCCGGTGATGCGGTGCTGGCCGGGTCGATCAACACCACCGGGGCGCTCGAGGTCGAGGCCACCGCCGGCGGGACGGACAACTCCCTGACCACCGTGGTCGCCCTGGTGGAACAGGCCCAGCACGATAAGGGCCAACGGGCCCGGATCGCCGACCGCCTGGCCCGTCCCCTGGTGCCCGGTGTCCTCATCCTCGCCATCCTCGTCGCCGTCATCGGGTCCTGGCTGGGGGATCCGGGCGTATGGATTGAACGTGCCCTGGTCGTCCTGGTCGCGGCGTCGCCGTGTGCCCTGGCGATCTCGGTGCCGGTCACGGTCGTCTCCGCGATCGGGGCGGCCAGCAAATTCGGCGTGGTCATCAAGTCCGGCGCCGCCTTCGAGCGCCTCGGTGGTATCCGGCATCTGGCCCTGGACAAGACCGGCACCCTGACCCGCAACCGGCCCACCGTCGTAGATGTGCTCACCACTGGTGGAGCCGCCCGGGCGGATGTCCTCGGTTGGGCCGCGGCGCTGGAGGCTCACAGCACCCACCCGTTGGCTGCCGCCATTACCGCCGCTACACCGCAGGCCCCGGCCGCCCAGCAGGTCGACGAAGCCGCCGGGCAGGGCATCACCGGACTTATTGACGGAGCGCAGATCGCCGTGGGCAGCCCCCGCTGGCTGTCCCCCGGCCCCTTGGCCGGTCAGGTCGAGGACCTGGAAAAACAAGGCATGACCGTGGTCGTCATCCACCGCGATGGCCAGCCCGTGGGGGCGATCGGGGTGCGTGATGAACTCCGCCCCGAGGTCCCCGAGGTCATCCGGACGCTCACCGATGAGGGTTTCCAGGTCACCATGCTCACCGGCGACAACAGCCGCACCGCCGCTGCGCTGGCCCGGGAGGCCGGCATCACGGACGTGCGGGCCGAGCTACGCCCGGAGGACAAGGCCACCGCCGTGGCCGGACTGGGGACCCGCGGCCCGGTGGCGATGATCGGTGACGGCATCAACGACGCGCCCGCCCTGGCCCGAGCCGATATCGGTATCGCCATGGGTGCCAAGGGCTCGGACGCGGCGATCGAGTCCGCGGATGTGGCGTTTACCGGCGATGACCTGCGCCTGATCCCCCGGGCCCTGCGCCACGCCCGCCGGGGCCGGGCGATCATCAACCAGAACATTGTGCTGTCCCTGGCGATCATCATCGTCCTGTTGCCGCTGGCGATCACCGGTGTGCTGGGACTGGCTGCTGTCGTGCTGGTCCACGAGGTGGCCGAGGTCATCGTCATCGCCAACGGCCTGCGGGCCGCCCGCACCAAGCATCTTGACCTGAAGCCCGTCGAGGCGGCCACGGTCACTGCCGACGAGGATGCGTACGGAAGGTCCCGGGTCTCGTAGTGCTTTCCCCATGAGCACCCGGCGACAGGATGCACTTTCTCACCGGACGGGGCAGTAGACTTCATGGCTGTGAGCAGCACAGGTGAACGCAGGTACGGTCGGGCCCCGCAGAAGAAGGGCTGGCGGACATTCCTCCGGCCCGGCTGGGTGTTCGGTGTCCTTGCCATCATCGCTTTCTCCTACGTCGCCTTTACCTTTCTGGCGCCGTGGCAGCTGAGCAGGGATAGCACTATCGTCGAGCGCAACGAGCAGATCGAATCCGCCTTCGAGGTCGAGCCCGTCCCCGCCGAGGAGATCTTTGACGCCCGGGGCAGTATCGAGCCCGGGGAGGAATGGGCCCGGGTGATCCTTCAGGGCCACTACCTGCCCGAGGATGAGGTGCTGATGCGCAACCGTCCGGTCGACTCCTCCCCTGCCTTCCATGCCTTGACTCCCTTCCAGCTGAACTCCGGTGAGGTCATCCTGGTCAACCGGGGTTTCAACCCGCCGCTTGAGGGCGGTGTCCCACCGATGGATACTGCGCCAGCCGGTGAGCAGTCCATCGTCGGCCACGCCCGATTCACCGAGCAGACAACGATGCCCCCCCCGATCGAGGACCAGGGCTACCGCCAGGTCTACGGCATCAACACCGCGCAGATCGCCGAGGTGACCGGCATGGAACTGGCGGAGGACTATGTGCAGCTGGCCGAGGGGCAGGACGGGGAGATCAACGCCATCCCGGTGCCCATGCTCGACCGCGGTTCGCACCTGTCCTACGCCTTCCAGTGGATCGCCTTCGGCATCATGGCCCCGCTCGGCCTGGGGTATTTTATCTGGGCGGAGCTGAAGGAACGCCGCCGTGTGCGCCGCGAGGAGGCCGAGCTGGCCGACGGATCGACATCCTCGCAGCAGACCGGGGACTCCCAGGACGAAGAGACAGATTCCGACACGGTGGGCGCCCTCCGCACCACTCACCCGGAAAATGACACCCAGGGTCTCGCCCATGCCCAAGCTCCTACTTCCGCATCCTCTGGTGCCCGTGCACGCATGTTGCACGACCGTTACGGCGACAGCCAGCCGAATCACTCCCGGAAATTCACCAACCGCCGGCGCGAGCGGTTCTAAGCGCAGCCTTGCGCACCACACGGTGCGGCCCGCTCGATGTCTATACGGAGGGTGCGGGAGGGGATGCCCTCAAGGATTTTCAATAAGCTTGCAATAAGGGGTTTTCCCCGTTAGACTACAGGCATGAGCGAGCACGATCATGACCCTGACCCCGGCGACTACGCTGCCCCGAACGGATCCCCCACAACCCTGCCACCGACATCGGCGGCCACTCATACCCAAGATCATGCCCACGGTTCCGCACGCTGGGAGCTGTGGTTCGCGATCGCCGCCGGCGTCACTTACACCGGTGGGATGATCGCGGAGTTCGCGTTGGGGCTGCCGATGGTCGGATGGCCGTTGGCGTTCTTCCTCGCCACCTACTTCTTCGGTGGGTTCTTCACCATCCGCACCGCTATCTCCTCCACGCTGCGAGGGAAGTTCGAGGTCGACTTCCTCATGCTCGTCGCCGCGGTCGGCGCCGCTCTCATCGGCCGGTGGGCGGAGGGTGCGGTGCTGCTGTTTCTGTTCAGCCTCGGCCACGCGCTCGAAGAGTACGCCCTTAGCCGTGCCAGCAAGTCCATCGAGGCCCTCGCCGAGCTCGCCCCCCGCAGCGCCCTGGTGCGCCGCGGCGAAACCGAACCCGTGGAAGTACCGGTGGAGGAGCTCGTGGTCGGAGACATCGTTGTCATCCGTCCGAACTCCCGCATCCCCTCGGACGGGTTCGTGATCTCCGGAATGTCCGCCGTTGATCAATCGGCAGTCACGGGCGAGTCGATCCCCGTGGAGAAGGAACCGGTGTCCGACCCCACACGGACGATGCACACGGTCGGCACCCTCCCCGCCACCAATCGAGTGTTTGCCGGCACCGTGAACGGGTCTGGCCTACTCGAGATCGAGGTCACCGCGACCGCCGCTGACTCGACACTGAGCAAGGTCGTTGAGCTTGTTCGCACCGCCGACCAGGCTGCGTCCCCGACACAGCAGTTCATCGACCGGTTCCAGCGCTGGTACGTGCCCGCCGTGATCCTCGGGGTCATCGCCACCCTGCTGGTGTCGATGTTCGCGTTCGCGCAGCCGTTCCGCGACGCCTTCTACCTCGCCATGACTGTGCTCGTCGCCGCGAGCCCATGCGCTCTCGCGATCGCCACCCCAGCCGCAGTCCTGGCGGGCGTGGCCCGCGCCGCCCGTGCCGGCGTGCTCGTCAAGGGCGGTGCCCCGCTCGAGACACTCGGACGAGTAGAGGCGATAGCGTTCGACAAGACCGGCACCCTCACGTGGGGCGCACCACGAGTGACCTCGCTCGTTCCCGCCGATGACACGTCCGAATCGGAACTGATCCCGACACTCGTGTCGGTCGAATCTCTCAGCGACCACCCCCTCGCCGCCGCGATCGTCCGCGACCTTGCACCCCGCGTCCCCGAGACCGGGCGGCTGGTGGCCACCGACCTCTCGGCACTCACCGGCCGCGGCATCACCGCGACGATCGACGGAGAGCGGGTCGAAATCGGCAACCTGCGCATGTTCGACGAACAGCAGCTTGAACTGCCCTCCTCGCTGGCCAAGGCCTACGCCGAAGCCCGCGACTCTGGGCAGACGTTGATGATCGTGCGTCGTGGTGACCGCTTCCTGGGGGTCGTGGGAGTGATGGACGCCTCCCGCGCCGAATCCGCCCAGGTGCTCAACGCGCTCCGGGACACAGGGGTCGGCCATCTGGTCATGATCTCCGGCGACAATCAGCGGGTCGCCGACGCGGTAGGTCAGGAAGTCGGCGTCGACACGGCGATCGGAGAGCTCCTCCCCGAGGACAAGGTCATTCACATCACGAGCCTGGCCAAGACATACCGCCCGATCGCGATGATCGGCGACGGCGTCAACGACGCCCCCGCGATGGCCCGAGCTGACGTCGGCATTGCGATGGGTGCTGCCGGGTCGACGGTCGCGTTAGAGACCTGCGACATCGCGCTGATGAGCGACGACCTCGGACACATCCCGTTCGCTGTCCGGCTGAGCCGGGCCGCCAGCCGGATCATCCGACAGAACCTCATCGCCAGCCTCGCCATCGTCGTTTTCCTCATCATCGCGACCTTCCTTGGGCTTAATATCGGCGCCGTCGTGCTCATCCATGAGGGATCCACCCTCATCGTCGTCGCGAACGCGCTTCGCCTGCTCAACTTCCAGAAGGGCCAGGAACACGCCGGCATCGACCACGAAGAAAAGCCCACGCACTGATGCTTCTCCCCGCGAGTCACCAGTGGGGCCCGTGGCGAGAACAGTCCGTCCGATCTGTCGGAGAACCGCTTACCCCCACTCAACCCCCGGGCTATCCAGAGGAACTCACTCATGGATTGTCCCGTCAGCGGCACCGTATGGGTCATATCAGACGGGACTGGAATCAACATCGACTTCCGGACACTCCTTCCGGCCTGTCAGACGATCGCCGGGAGTTTGGTTCCCTGGGGGAAGCTCGCCTAGTGTCCTGCGCCGTTAATTCGCTGCTGGATCATTGTAAAATTGGGTATGCACACCGAGGACCGGCGTTAGCCCCACTGACCTTGACCGATGATGAACGCGACCAACTGCAACGCTGGGTCCGGCGACGCAAAACCACCCAGGACCTCGCGCTCCGCTCCCGGATCGTACTGGAATGCGCAACCGGGGCATCGAACTCGGAGGTCGCCCGTCGGTTGGGGATCTCATTGCCGACGGTGGGTAAATGGCGGGCCCGCTTCATCGACAAGCGCCTCGACGGACTGGTCGACGAGCCCCGGCCGGGTCGGCCCGCGACGATCGGTATCGACCGGGTCGAGCAGGTCATCATCGACACCCTGGAATCAACCCCTGCGAATGCGACCCATTGGTCGCGGGCGAGCATGGCCGAGAGATCCGGCCTGTCGAAGTCCACGGTCGGTCGGATCTGGAAGGCTTTTGGACTCAAGCCCCACCTGGAGGAGGGGTTCAAGCTTTCCAACGATCCCTTTTTCACCGAGAAAATTTATGACATCGTCGGGTTGTATCTGAACCCACCGGAGTCAGCGGTCGTGCTGTGTGTCGATGAGAAAAGCCAGGTACAAGCCCTACAGCGGTCCCAGCCGGCCTTTCCGATGATGCCGGGAACACCCGAGCGCCGCGCACACGACTATGTCCGCCACGGCACCACGAGTCTGTTCGCCGCACTCAACGTTGCCGATGGGACGGTGATCTCCCAGGTCCACCGCAAGCACCGCTCGGTGGAGTTCAGAAAATTCCTGGTCAAGATCGACAAAACCGTCCCCGAAGGCCTGGACGTGCACGTCATCTGCGACAACTACGCCACCCACAAACACCCGACGATCCAGACCTGGCTGGGCAAGCACCCCCGGTTCCACATGCACTTCACGCCCACCTACTCCTCCTGGATCAACCAGGTGGAGCGGGTGTTTGCCGAGGTGACCCGAGAGCTCCTTCAGCGCAGCGACCACCGAAGCGTGCAGGCACTGGAGAAAGACCTCCGCGACTGGGTGAGGGCGTGGAACGAGGACCCGAAGCCGTTCATCTGGACTAAAACGGCCGAGGACATCCTCGACTCCATCGCCCGATCCTTACAACGAATTAACGGCGCAGGACACTAGTAGTGCTTTGTTAGGTGTCTCTGGGGCGGTGGCAGTAGGGACAGCGGTCGAGTAACCGGATGACGGCGGTCTGGAGTTCAGTGAGCACCGTGTAGAAAGTCAGGCCGCCGGTAGTGCTTTTGGGCCGGCGGCCAGTCGTTTCATGGTGATGAACAGGTGTGCTGCGGTGACGGGTGTGGTGTGGTGATGCCAGCCGAGCCAATGTCGACCCTCGAAGTGGTCGAGTCCCAGGCCGTGCTTGAGTTCGCGGTAGTCGTGTTCGATCCGCCACCGGATCTTTCCCAGGCGCACCAACTGCTCGATGGGGGTGGTCTCGGGCAGGGTCGACAACCAGTAATCGGTGGGTTCGTCTTCTCCGGCGGGCCATTCGACCAGCAGCCAACACTCTGGGGCGGTGCCGTGAACCGCTACGGCTTTGTTGCCGCCGTTAGATTGGGTGAGCCGCCGTCGCAGGTGACCCAGGAATTGTAGCTTCTCTGGCCCAGTAGGACTCCTCGTACTCCGCCGGCGGGACCATCCCCAGGGTGGAATGCAGCCGGTGGTGGTTGTGCCACTGCACCCACGCCATGGTCGCGAGTTCGACGTCGACGATCGACTCCAGGTTCTGTGCGGTGAAGATCCGGGAGCCGATGCACTCGGTCTTGTCCAGCCCGTTGCTCGACTCCATCAGCGCATTGTCGTAGGCATCACCCACACTCCCGATCGACGGGGTGATGCCCTGCAGGGCCAGGTTCTCAGTGAATTTCACCGCGGTGTGACTTGCTGCCCGCATCCGAGTGGTGCGTCAGCTCACCACGGACAACGGGACGCTGGGTGCGGTCACGCTCCCACAGCACCGGGTACCGTGGGATACGCACCAGTTCGACTCCGCGGGAGGTCTGCGCGTGCCAGCCGACGATGCGCTGCGAGTACACGTCAACGATGAAGGCCACATAGACCCAGCCCGAACCGGTGCGGGCGTAGGTGAAATCGGCGACCCATACCCGGTTGGACGCCTCGGCGGTAAAGTTCCGGTTCAGCAGGTCAGGGGCACGGTCCCCGGACCCGGGAATCGTGGTCCGCACCGTGGTCCGGCGCCTGAAGATACCGTTCATCCCGGCCAGGCGCATCAACCGGCCGACGGTGCAATGCGCCCTCGCATGACCCTGCCGACGCAGGTGGGCGACCATCTTGCGCCGCCCGTACAGGGATTCCGGTGCGTCCCGAAGCTCGTAGAGGGCGTTGAGGATCTGCGCGTCCGTCATGGTCCGTGTGGCCGGTACTTTCTTCCAGTGGTGGTAGGTCCTCGCCGCGACCTGCACGCCCTGCTCACGCAGCACATGGCGGGCCGACTCGACAGCAAAGCCTTCTTTTTTCATCTGGTCGATGAAGGCGACGATCAACGGTTTCCGGGGTCGAGCTCCCCGGCGAAGAAAACCGTGGCCTTCTTCAAAATCTCGTTGGCCTCTCACAGGCGTTTGTTCTCCTTGCGCAGGCGGGTCATTTCCTCGTTTTCCTCGGTGCTCACACCGGGGACGTGGCCGGCGTCGACCTCGGCCTGGCGGACCCAGTTGCGCAGGGTTTCGCGCGAGACACCGAGCTCGTCCCCGACGGCGGTGCAGGTGACGGTCAGCGATCGGTAGTCCTCACGATGCTGCTGGACCATCCGGACGGCCCGTGCCTTGAACTTAAGGGTTGTAGGACTTCTTCATGGTGGTGATACTTCCTCATTGGAAGGCGGCAAGAAACCCGTGACGGTTCAGACCGAAAGCACCGCCGCCGACGAGGATGAAAATGCCCAGGCCGATCAAAACGATGGGGAACAATACATGTTCCCAGCGTTCGAGGACCTCGGCGATGGGCGGACGGGTGGCAACGAATTTTGCCAGCAGGACCAAAACTGCCACCAGGACGAGGAAGACGACGCAGTAGGTGATGACCGTGGCGGTTCCCACATTAAGGAAGACGGGGACGTAGACGCCGATATTGTCGCCGCCGTTGGCAAACGTCACCCCGGCGACCGTCAGGATACCCACCTTCTTCCCGGCGACCTTCCCGGCGTCATCGTCGTCATCATCGCTCCGCCAGGCCTGCCAGGCCGCCCATAAGCCGAGGAGCAGGGGAATGAGCCCGAAGTATGGGATGGCCTGCTCGGGCAGGAAGGCTTCCGCCCCCAGGGTCACCAGGACGGCGGCGCCGAGGATGCCGACGAATCCGAGGTACTGGCCGACCAAGATCCGGGCTGTGGTCCCCTTTTGTCCCGCACCGCGGGCGAAGAACAGCGACAGCACGATGATGTCGTCAATGTTCGTGGCGAGGAACAGGCCAATCGCCGACAGCAAGCCGGAGACCATCACATGCCCTCCTGCCCGGTGACACAACCGGGCACGTCACAGCCCGAGTCGAGACAGGGAGCGTGCTCATCCACCGCGAGCGTGACGTCCAGCAACGCGTTGAGCGCCTGGGCGAGGTGGGCGTCGACGATTTCGTAGCGAGTCTGCCGGCCCTCCGGTTCGGCAACGATGATGCCGCAGTCGCGTAGGCAGGCGAGATGGTTCGACACATTCGGGCGCGTCAGTTCCAGCTCCCGGGCCAGTTGCGCGGGATAGCCGGGCGCCTCCAGCAGGGACAACAGGATCCGGGACCGGGTGGGATCGGCCATGGCACGGCCTAACCGGTTCATCACATCGAGACAGGAAGCAATAGTCAGCATGCACTTAACTGTACATCAGGCACTGAACAATCCTTGCCCGCCCCCGGAGGATGGGCCAGGAAATATGTGCATCAGCTCCGAACGTCACGCATCGCAAACGGGCGCCTTGGGCGCAGGACTTCAGAAAACAATCACGCTAGATGCAAAGAGTGGTGCGGCCGATATCCCCCCTACCAGCTACAAGGAAGTGCCGCCCCCGATGCCGGGGGAGAGCGCTACCCAAATGGCATTGGCTTGCTCCGTGGTGAGGATGACCTCTTTCCCATCAGCGCCTTTGAGGACAATCCTGTCCTGGCGAGGATCCCCACCAGCGACGTTGACTAGTGCGCCCGGAACTATGTCCCGCCTCCTAAAGCCGGCCAACTGCCCTGAGTCAGCATCAGAGATGCGGATGATTACGTAGTCACCCGGAACAACGCGGGTGAGCCGGATGGCATCGATGGGACGGGAGACATACCCGGTGGCAGTAGGGATGGGGTCACCATGGGGATCGGTGGCGGGGTTCCCGAGGAGAGCGTCGATACGCTCGATCATGGTTTCTGAGACGGCGTGTTCGAGCCGTTCGGCCTCGTCGTGGACCTCCTCCCACGGGTAGCCCAGGGTGGTGACGAGGAAGGTCTCGAGCAGCCGATGCCTGCGTACCATCGCGATGGCGTACTGCTCGCCCCGCTCGGTGAGCATGACAGGTTTGTAGGGCTGGTACTCCACGAGTCCCTGGGCTGCCAGCCGTCTGACCGTGTCTGAGACGTTGGCCGTGGTCGTGCCCATCCGTGCCGCCAAGGCCGTGGCGGTGATGGGCGGGCCTCCCCACTCGGTGGCCGCCCAGATCACCTTGAGGTAGTCCTGGGCTACCGGCGTGATCTCACTCAGGTCCATGGGCTCACGCTACCGGAGACCACAGCCGGTCATCCCCGGCCGCTGGCCAGCAGTCCGATGAGGGCGAGGTTCAACGACACAATCAACGCGACCACCACCCAGGACGCCACCCGCAGCGGAACTCGGATAGCGAAGCCACCCATGAGGGTTCGATCACTGTTCAGCACCACCAGCGGGATCAGGGCGAAGGGGATGCCCAAACTCAGGACCACCTGGGAGAGCACCAGCGCCCACGTCGGCTCCACACCGATGGCGATCACGGCCAAGGCCGGGACCAGGGTGACCGCTCGCCGCACCACCTGCGGGATCTGCCGGTGCAGCAATCCGCCCATGATCGTGGATCCGGCGTAGCAACCCACCGAGGTGGACGCCAGCCCGGAAGCCAGCAAACCGACACCGAAGGCCACCCCCACTGCCGGGCCCAGCGTGGCGGTGATCACCGCGTGGGCCCCTTCGATGCTGTCGGTACCCGGGATGCCGTTCAAGTTTCCGGCAGCCAACAACAGCATCGCGATATTGACCGACCCGGCCACCAGCAGCGACAGGAGAACATCCCACCGGGTGACACGGAGCAGACGCGGCAATGCCTCGGGCGCGATGGTGTCACCGTGGCGGTCTCGGGCGAGGGAGGAGTGGGCGTAGATGGCATGGGGCATCACCGTGGCCCCGAGCATGCTCGCGGCCAACACCACCGTCGGGGTCCCCTCAAAGCGCGGGACAACCCCGGCCAATGCCTCGCTCCAGGAAACAGTTCCGATGAACATGCCCGTGAGGAAGCCGACGGTGATGACTACCAGCAAACCTACTATGACGAACTCAAAGGGGCGCTGACCGTGCCTGGATTGGACGGCCAGCAGCAGCATCGATACCAGACCGATGAGCAGGCCCCCCATCAACAAGGGGAGGCCGAAGAGAATGTGGAGGGCGATCGCCCCGCCGATCACCTCGGCCAGGTCCGTGGCCGCGGCCACTGTCTC
>NZ_GG667198.1:0-1443 GCF_000159635.1 Corynebacterium lipophiloflavum DSM 44291
TTGAGACAGCTTAAGCACCCCGGAGCAAGGACAACTAATGTCTTGAGGTTGGGCTTTTCGACCCTGGCCCAACTTTGCAACAGCACCAAGGGGAGAGCGAAAAAGCTCACCGACGAGGACCTCCAGGAGATTCGAGAGAAGATCGCCGCTGGTGTGCCTAAGGCCAAGCTCGCCCGCGAATACAACGTCAACCGCACCACGCTTTACCGCGCACTCGAACGGGAGTAATTAATCAAGTCCGAAGTTCCCCAGTTTCTTGTTGAGGTCCAACAGATACACCAGTTCATGTTTCTTCTTGGCCGCTCTCGCCTCGACTGCTTCCCTCGCCCCAGCAGCTGCAATCCGCAATGAAGCTGCCATCGCCGCGGCTGCGGTAGGGAGGAGGTCGGCAACGCTGCTCAGGCTGGTGAGGGTGACTGCGATGGTCGGAATGCCGTACCCCTCAGTGGCTAGGCGGAGACCAGTTTCTTTGGCGATCCGGGAGCCCTTCACTGTTTTCCGTAGATCCACAAGAGTAGGACGCACTTCGTCTCGCCATAGCTCTTCAATGTCACTGGGCAGCGCGTCGTCGAGGGCGGAGGACTGAAGCTCAGCAGCTAGAGCCTTCACCGAAGCCCGGTACTTAGCGCGGCCGTCCGCGAGCTCCTCCCGCGCTTCGAGGATGGACGACATGGGAGCGTCAGGGAAAACCGGCAACCACTCCACCAAACCGGTTCCGGTCGCTGCCCGACGAGACCGGTCCCTTCCCACCGGTGAAAACTTCTCCCGCAGAGAATCGTCCTCCCGAACTATCGACGTGGTGAGCTGATCAAATAAGACCGTACCGCTGGGATTGTCCAGAGCCTCGGCAATCCGGTGTCGAAACCCTGCCACCTGCTGATCGACAGGGTCCTCTAGCTGCTTACCGGTGTCGAGAAGGCGGACATCCCCGGTGTCCAGGGCCAGTTCAAGTTCGGGTGCTTCCGCCCCGCCAAAAGTCTCTTCGACATCCCGGAGTATCTCCTGGATGGCCGGCCGCCACAGCCTTTCGCCTTCCACACGCTCCGGGTTCATCGCTGAGCGTTTCCCCAGGCTGCGCATCATCTGGCGAAAGACCGGCAACGGCACCGCAGATTCTTCCACTCCCAGACGCTGCAATGCCTCTGGCGGAAGATCCGCGACCGTTTCCCACACATCGTCTGGATCTAATCCACGCAGAGGGGCAAACGTCCACAGTAAAGACGCGGCAGGCGCGATCAGGTCAACCCGATCGGCATACAACAACGAGCTCCGAACAAGGCGGAGTTCGTTGTGCAAGGCAACCGCACCACTAGCACTCCGACTGGTGGGAGCGGCCCCCACCGTGAGCGTAAAACCGCGGTCTAACCGCTGCTGTTTCCGGCGAGTATGGCGCGAGGGCCGACCTGGCTTCTTTCCCATGGCTATGATTATTTCACGTCGCTC
>NZ_GG667198.1:2689-33367 GCF_000159635.1 Corynebacterium lipophiloflavum DSM 44291
ACATCACTCCACAAGAGATGGAAGACGCCTACTATCAACAATCACACGCCCACCCGTTGGGCGTTCAATAAGCGGAACGAAAACCAGGACGCTTCACAGCGAACTTCGTGATCTCAATGAAAACTGCTCCCCACTAGTCGGTAACTGATTTCTCAGTCCAACTAATGGGGAGCAGTTCAGGCGAGAGGGGGTCTTTGCGTTGATTACTCCGCCGCGGCAGAACCTTCCTCGGCCAGTCCGATACCTTTGGGCCGAGAGGAGGTGCTACGGACGCCGTTCCCGCGCGGGGTGAACCCGAAGATCGCGTAACCGACGATGAACAGGAGGCACAGCGTGGTCCAGATCGTGCCGAGCCACGGGGTGGTTTGGGAGAGCTCGTCGATTCCGCGAGACGACATCGCGCGCCACACCGGGTAGGAAACGAACGGGATATGGAAGCAGACGATGGCCGCGAGGGACGAGAGGCCAGCGAGGGTGCCGTTAAATGAAGCGCCGAAGCGGTCGGCCGCCCACTCGTTGACGGCGATGAAGAGCACCATGCTCAGGGGTACGAGCCAGACGAAGTGGTGGTACCAGGAAAAAGGGGACACCAGACAGGAGCTGATGCCGGTGAGCGCGAACGCCATCGAGCGGTTGTTACGCAGCATTGCCGTGCGCAGCGCGAGGCAGGTGAAAACGAAGATAACAATCACCGAGAGGATCCACACTGTGCCGCCCTCCAACCCGAAGGTGCGCTGCATCACGGAGAGGACGGATTTGGACCCTGTGTTTTCGGAACTGCCGACGCGCGAGGAATCGAACATAGCGTGTTCCCAGAAGTGGCGGGCGTCGGGCACGAAGGCGAAACCGATGATCACGGTCGCGAAGAAGGTTAGCACCGAGATAACGGCAGCCCACCAGCGCTTTTGGAAAAGCAGCACCAAACCCATGTAGGCCGGGGTTAGTTTCAGCCCTGCGGCGATTCCGATGCCGATCCCCGGCAGGCGCCAACGGGCGGGGAGGATATCGAGCGCGACGAGGAGCATGAGGAAGATGTTGATCTGTCCGAAGAAGAGCGTGCCGTGGACAGCTTCGTTGCCGATGCTGGCGCACGACAGCAGCGCGCAGACCAGGAGGGTCAGTGGGGTGAGCTTGAAACCTCGCTCGCGAAACACCAAAGCGATGATTGCCGCGAGGGCGGCAAGCATCCCGATCTGCCATAGGATGATGAACGCGTTGTCCGTCAGATACGCGAACGAGGTAAACAGCACACCTGCGAACGGCGGGTAGGTAAACGGCAGGTCGAAGATGTAGGCCTTGTCGTACAGGTTCTCGCCCCGCAGCAGTGCCTGCCCGCCCATGCGATAGATCTCCAGGTCGAGGGGGACTCGCCAGCGCAACGCGTGGTCCTCGGGCTGGTGCAAAGTGCGGAAGACCATCAACGCGATCAGCGCGCTCAACCCGATAATCAGGGCGGGTGCACCGGCGAGCATCTTTTCCGGGGTGGTGGAGGCGCTGGTACAAGGTGGTGTCGCCGCGTGACGCGGTTGGGGCCTATTCACTACAGTCATCTGATGAACCTTTTGGGTGAGCTCCGACGCCGGGCTCGTTGTGGGTGGGGGTTTCAACTGATCAGCTCGATTCGCTGTTTGCCACCACATCGTTTCACATCACCGCGCCCAGCCCTGGCTTTGACGACCATCCGGCGAGCCGGATCTTCTCGAGCCGTGCGAAGTGCAGCGCGGAGGGAATTGCGGCTGCGCTCGAGCTCGCTGTCGACAACGCTTGTGTCGGTGGCAAGTCCAACAAGGTCCGGGAGATGAACCTGAAGGACTGGGACACCACCTCCAAGTGCGTGATCGTGAGTACGGCGCCGAAAGTATCCGCATCAATGCTGTTGTCCCGGCATACATCGACACTCCGCTGCTCAAGAACCTGCCTGACGGTGCCCGCGAGTGCTTGATTGCCAGGCACCCGGCTGGGCGTTTGGGCGAGGCAGATGAGGTCGCCGCATTGGTTTCGTTCCTGCTCAGCGATAAGGCTTCCTTCATCACCGGTAGCTACCACCTTGTCGACGGTGGTTACACCGCTGTCTGGCGTCTAGCCGAGGCACGCACGAAAAAGGCCCCGCAAGGGGCCTTTTGCAAGTACGTGACGGGTACTGGACTAGTGCTCGTCGTAGTGGTCGCCGTGAGCGGCGTGGCGGTGGCCGTCGTGGATGTAGTCCACGTGGTCGCCGTGGGGGATGGCAACATGGCCGCAGCCCTCGCCATGGGTGTGCTCGTGGGTTTCGTGGATGGTGTGAGTGCTCATAAGAACAGTCCTCTCAAGATCGTGTTTTCAACTAGTTTCCATTTAAGCACGGTTCCATTTAGTTTTCAATAAACCCTCCACGCAAATAGTTTATACTGCAAAACTATGTCCGCTATTGACGCACTCCACCGCGACGTCCTCATCATCGGCGCGGGACTGTCCGGCATCAACGTCGCCTACCGCTTGCCGCAGGGAACCACCTACGAAATCATCGAGGCACGTGACCGCATCGGCGGCACATGGGACCTGTTTCGCTATCCCGGGGTGCGCTCCGACTCAGACGTGTTCACGCTAGCCTATCCATTTCGCCCCTGGACCGGCCGCAATTCCATCGTCGATGGGGCAGACCTGCGCGACTACATCGAGGACACCGCGGACCACTACGGCATCTCGGAGCGCATCACCTTCAACACCAGCGCCGTCGCCGCGAACTGGGACAGCGAGTCGGGTCAGTGGACCGTCACCTGCGAGCGCGACGGCAACCGCGTTGATTACACGGCCACCTTCCTCGTCTGCGCGAGCGGGTACTACGACTACGACAACCCCCACGACCCCGCCTTCGCGGGCGTCGAGGACTTCACCGGGACCATCCTCCACCCGCAGTTTTGGCCCGAGGACATGAGCTTCACCGGAAAGAACGTCGTGGTCATCGGCTCGGGCGCAACAGCAATGACGCTTGTGCCTGCGCTGGCGGAAAAGGCCGCCAAGGTGACTATGCTGCAGCGCACGCCCACCTACGTGCTCAGCCAGCCGCGGGTGGACAAGCTCGGCAACGTGATCCGCGCGGTGTTGCCGCGCAAACTGGCGAACACCGTCATGCGGAGCAAGAATAGCGCACAGCAGTGGGTTCTGGTCGCGCTGAGCGCGCGTTTCCCGAGCGTCGTCAAGCGGGCGCTCAACATTGCAACCATCGTCTCTACCCGGTCGCGAACCACCGCGCGCGAGCACTTCACCCCGCCGTACAACCCCTGGGAACAGCGTCTGTGCGTTGTGCCCGACGGTGATCTCTTCCGCGCCCTCAGGCAGTCGCGGGCGGAGGTCGTCACCGCGCACATTGATCGCTTCGTCGCAGACGGCATCAAGCTTGTCGACGGCGACGTCGTCCCCGCCGACGTCATCGTCACCGCAACTGGCCTGCGCATCAAACTGCTCGGCGGGGTGGAGCTATCCATCGACGGGCGCGCGGTCGATTTCTCCGAGCGTTACACCTGGTACGGCACCATGTACTCTGACGTGCCGAACTTCGCGGCCGTGATCGGCTACATCAACCACTCGTGGACGGTGCGCTCGGACCTGACGGCGAAGATGATCGCGCGCATCCTGCGCCGCCTGCGCGCCAGCCAATCGACATCGGTCACCCCGGTCACCCCGGCGACGGTGGGCGAGGGCAGACCGTACATGGACATGCAGTCCGGCTACCTGGCGCGCGCAGCGGCCGTGATGCCGAGGTCGACGCAGAACTATCCGTGGTCAGCCAAGCAGAACGTGCTCGAAGACACCTGGAACACCTCCCGTGCGCGCCTTGACGACGGCCTGGTCTGGTCTTAGATCCAGTTGAACTCCACGTCGGTCTCGGTGCCCAGCGGCTCGACGTGCACCACCGTCGTCGCGCCCCCGAGCGTGTCGTCGATGCCCTCTTCGATCATGTCCGCGTACTCGTGGGAGCGATCCACGCTCCACTGGCCCGGCACCTGCATGACCACGTTGACAAAACGCTCCCGGCCGAAGGCGGCGGTGCGCACGTCGGTGAACTCCACGCCGTGATCTACGGAGAACTCGTCGAGGAATGCTTTGATGGCAAGTCGCTCGTCTTCCGGCAAGGCCTCCGAGAGCAGGCTGATGAAGGAGTTTTTCAGCAGCATATACCCGGTAAACAGGATGTTAACCCCCACCGCCAGGGCAATGAGCGGGTCGAGGATTTCCCAGCCGGTCAGCCACACGAGTACGATGCCCGCGATAACGCCCACGGTGGTCCACACGTCGGTAAGCAGGTGGTGGCCGTCGGCGCCCAGCGTCGCCGAGCGGTACTTCCTGCCAGCGCGAACCAGCGCCATGCCGACGCCGAGGTTGAGTCCGGCGGCGAGTGCGGAGAGGATCAGGCCCACGCCAGCCTGCTCGATGGGCTGGGGCTCGATCAGGCGCTGCACCGCGGTGTAGATGATCGCTACCGCGGCCAGCAGGATCATCGAGCCTTCTACCTGGGCGGAGAAGTACTCCGCTTTGGAGTGGCCGAAGTTGTGGTTTTCATCGGCGGGTTTCGCCGCGACTTTAAGCGCGATAAGGCCGACGACAGCCGCCACCAAATTGATGAGGGACTCGATTGCGTCGGACAAAAACCCCACGGACCCGGTGACCCAGGCGGCGGCGAGCTTGAGCGCGATCGTTGCCACGGAGGCCGCGATGGACAACCACATGAAACGCTCGAGCAGCTTCTGTTCATCAATCACAAGACGGTTGTCCTTCCCTGTGCTCCCAGTCCTCTACACTTGGCGGGCATGGATATGAGTCGCTGGATCATCGCAATCGCAGGCGCCGTTGTCGGAGCGCTGTTCTTCGGCTGGCTGCTGCAGATGCTGGGCGTAACCGGCATTTTATACACGGTGCTCGTGCTCATCGGCTCGGCCGTCACATCTTCGCTGGCCGGCACCTTGTTCAAGCCCCGCTAGAACAACGCGACCTGGCTATTCTATCCCGTGCCTGTTTGCCCCGCCGGGCAGGCTCGTCAGCGTGATACCGCGACGTCGAGCAAGCTCAGAAAAATGCTTCACAAAGCGCTTGGAGCGCGAGCCGGCGGCGCAGTAAACCATCACGTCGCAGTCGCGCGGCAGGGCGCCTAGCAGGGTTCGCGCCGCCTCCGGGTCGGCTTCCCACACGCTGGTGGGCAGGTGGTGGGTTGCGCCCGGGATGTCGGAGATCGCCTTTTCGTGGTCTTCCCGCACGTCCAGCCCGAGGGCCTCGCCGCGAGCGAGCCTGTCTAGCAGCGCGCGTGCCGACGCCCCCTCCACCTCGCAGGCGCCGGCACCTGCCGCGTCGTAGGTTCCGAAACCCGTCACAAGGTCTCGCGCCGGATCGCGGGCGACGTCGAAGGTGCGGATTGTTGCACTCATCGCGTCGTACATCCGTAGCCTACCCACCACTGACTCGCCGACACCGGTGATGAATTTGATCACTTCGGTCGCCATCAGCCCACCGACAACGCTGGTGGTCACCCCGAGTACTCCCGCGGTGGCGCAGTCGGGCACCGAGTCCGCGCCGGGTTGGGTGGGGTAGAGGTCGCGCAGACCCGCCCCATCGGCCGGCGCGCCGGGGCCGCTGAACCACAAGGCGACGTCGCCGCGGTAGCGCAGCACCGAGCCCCAGACGAGGGGTACGCCGGCAATTTCGGCGGCGTCGGCGGCGAGGAACTTGGTGGCAAACGTGTCAGAGCCGTCGACAAGCACGTCGACACCCGCGAGCATATCCAGCGCGTTGGATGCAGTGAACCGGCCGTTGATGCAGTTCAGCTCGATGCCGGGTTGCAGTGCGCGAAGCCGCTCGCCCGCGACGTCCACCTTCGCGCGGCCCACGTCGTCCGCGCCGAAGAGAATCTGGCGGTGGATGTTGCTTACGTCCACGGTGTCGTCGTCAATCACGGTGATTCGCCCGATTCCGGTGCCGGCCAGGGTCTGCATCAGCGGGCAGCCGAGCCCGCCGGCGCCGATGACAAAGACGTGGGCGTTGTGCAGCGCCGTCTGCTGCTCGAGGCCGAACCCGGGCAGGTTCATCTGGCGGGCGGTGCGGCGAAGTTCGTGGTGGGGCAGGTCAGGCATATCTTCCACCCTATTGAAGTGAGGCGCTACACTGCGCACTTATGTCGACGAACACATCCATTAAAAAGCGTGGGTTGCAGTCCGACCCGCTGATTTTCTACACCTCCGTGGGCTTCATCGCCCTGTTCGTCGGGCTCACCGTCATCTTCGGCGACCGCGCCCGCGAAGCGTACTCGTCGATTTCCACGGCGCTGATGAACAATTTCTCCTGGTTCTACATCGGCGGCGTGTCCATGGTCCTGGTGTTCCTGATCGTGGTGTTCGTGTCCAAGTACGGCAACCTGCGCCTCGGTGATGACGAGGACGAGCCCGAGTACTCCTTGCCCGTTTGGTTCGCGATGCTGTTCGCCGCGGGCATGGGTGCCACGCTCCTGTTCTGGGGCGCCGCGGAACCGCTGCACCACGCCTACAACCCGCCGCGCGGTGATTACGAGCCAATGAGCCGCGAGGCGATCACCCAAGCGTTCGAGTTCACCTACTACCACTTCGGCATCCACATGTGGGTGATCTTCACCCTCCCGGGGCTGGCGCTAGGTTACTTCAGCTACAAGCGCAAAATGCCGGCGCGCATGTCCTCGCTGTTCTCCCCGCTTCTAGGCAAGCGCGTCTACGAGTGGCCGGGCAAGCTTATCGACGCCGCCGGCATCATCGGCACCGTCTTCGGCATCGGCGTCTCCGTCGGCTTGGGTGTGCTGCAGATTTCCGCCGGGATGAACATCATGTGGTCGGTTCCGCTGATCACCCCGGTGCAGCTCGGCATCATCCTCGCGATCACGGCCGCCGCGTGCCTCTCCGTTGCCTCCGGTCTGGATAAGGGAATCAAGATCCTGTCCAACCTCAATATCGCGGCGACCGTCGTACTGATGCTGTTCGTGCTGCTGGCGGGCCCGACGCTCAGGCTCATCGGGCAGATCACCGAGTCCTTCGGCATCTACGCCAACTCGCTTCCGGAGCTAATGTTCTGGGTCGATTCCTACAACGACAACCCGGGCTGGCACGCGACGTGGACCGCGTTCTACTGGGCGTGGACGATTTGCTGGGCGCCGTTCGTGGGCATGTTCTTCGCCCGCATCTCTAAGGGCCGCACGGTGCGCGCGTTCATCGGCGGCACCCTGCTTCTGCCGACGACCTTCGACATGATCTGGTTCTCCATCTTCGGCCGCGCCGCGACCGAGATCGAGACGGCCAACCCGGGCGTGCTCACCGGCCCCGTGGTGGAGCAGGGCGACACCCCGCAGGCGCTGTTCACCCTCCTGTCGCAGTACCCGCTGTACGGCATCGTCGGCTCGCTGGCCCTGGTTGTCATCATCTTGTACTTCGTCACCTCGATGGATTCCGCCGCGATGGTGATGGATATGTTCGCCTCGGGTGAGGAGAACAAGACCCCGACGTACTACAAGGTCGGCTGGGTCATCGCCATTGGCGTGGTCACGGCGGCCCTGCTGTTTATCAACGACACCGGCATCCAGGCGCTGCAGGAAGTCGTGATCATTATCGCTCTGCCGTTCTTCATCCTCTACTTCTTCATCATGTTCGCGCTACTCAAGGCGATGAACGACGACTCCGCCGCGCGCCGCCGCGTCCGCACCCGCCAGTGGGAGAAGACCGACAGTGCCGAGAAGCTGGAGGAGGCGGAAAACCGCCCCGCGCCGGGTTACGACGCCGAGGGCAACGAGCTGGCCCGCCCCGAGCTGGAGTACGACCCGGAGGAGGGCGGTTGGAGGCTGTCGGACTCGCTGATCATCGAGGGTGACCTCGCGATCGGCGGCGAGGTCGACCAAGAGTGGAGCGAGGAATCGGAACCCACGGTGAAAATCGTCGACGAGGATAGCCCCAAGCGCCACTAGAGCACCTGGTCGGCCCAGCTCGCCAGGCCTTCAAAGCTTGACGACGCCACCGCGTGTTCCCGCTTCGGAATCCGCCCGGCGCCCGCCGCCAGCGCCCCGGCTTCAACAGCGAGGCGCATCGCGTGGGCCATCGCCTCCGGGTCCTGGCTGCGGTTAATGGCGCTGGCCAACAAAACCCCGGAGCAGCCGAGTTCCATGGCGAGCACGGCGTCGGAGGCGGTGCCGACGCCAGCGTCGATAAGCACGGGCACTTCCGCGCGCGAACAGATCAGCTCGATGTTGTGCGGGTTGAGGATGCCCAACCCGGTGCCGATCGGCGAACCCAGCGGCATCACCGCCGCCGCGCCGATGTCCTCAAGGCGCTTCGCCGCCACAGGGTCGTCCGAGGTGTAGGCGAGCACCGTAAAGCCGGCGTTGATGAGCATCTCGCAGGCGTCGACGGTCTCGACCACGTCGGGCAGTAGCGTGCGGTCGTCGGCGATGACCTCGAGCTTGACCCAGTTGGTGTGCAGCGCTTCGCGGGCGAGCTCGGCGGTGAGCACCGCGTCGCGCGCGGTTCTGCAGCCCGCCGTGTTAGGCAGTGGCGCGATACCGAGCCGCCGCAGCATGTCGAAGACTGACTCGCCGCTGCCACCGGCGGCGTGGCGGCGCATCGCAACGGTCGTCAGCTCCGTGCGGGAGGCAATCAGGCAGCGCTCGAGCATGTCCATCGAGCTCGCCCCGCCGGTGCCCATGATGAGGCGGGAGGAAAACTCCCGGCCAGCGATAGTAAGCACCTGTCCTAGCCCCCCTGGACGGCGGTGAGGATGTCCACGCGCGCACCGTCGGCAAGATGCGTCGACTCCCACTTCGAACGCGGGACGACGGCCGAGTCGATCGCGACGGCCGTGCCGGCGTCGGGCACGTACCCGAGCACCTCGTGCACGAGCTCGCTGACCGTCGCCGCATCGGTGTCCCGCGCGGTGTTGTTGACCAAAATGTGTGTGCTCATTGTGTCCTCCTGTGGCGCATCGGGTCGCACGCACTCAAGTCTAGGCAGGGCTTTTGCTTCTCGACGAGCTCCGCTGCACACCGCGCCGCCAGCGCCGCCAGCAAAATCCCGTGGCGGAAGTACCCGGTGCTGACAACCACGCGCTCGCTGACGCGCCCGAGGTAGGGCAGATCGTCCGGCGTGGCGGGCCGGGCGCCCGCGCCGGCCTCGACGAAATCGCAGTCCTCGATGCCGGGAAGGATCTCAATCGCGTCGCGCAGAAGCTGGTACACGCCCTGGGCCTGCGCGCTCGCGCGGCCATCCTCGCGGCTGGTCGCGCCGACCGTGAGCGTCGCGTCCTCGCGCGGGATGACGTAGATCGCCCTGCCCTCCACCACACCGCGGACCACCCTGGTGGCGAGGGGATGCAGGTGCGCCGGGGCCCGCAGGTGCAGGATGTCGCCGTAGACCGGGCGCAGCTGCAGCGGGTTTTTGTCCCCCTCGCCCCACCCGGAGATGTCTTTCGCGCCGTGGCCGGCGGCGATGACGACTTGCTCCTGCGGCAGGTGGGAGACGTCGGTGACGAGCTCGCGGATGAAGCTCACCCCGGCGTTGGTGCAGGCGTCGACAAGCGCGCGCGTGAACAGCCGCGGCTGGACCTGATGGTCGCTGCTGCTGAGCACCGCCGAGGACAGCGCGGGAGACAGTGCGGGTTCCAGCGCCCGGGCCTGGCGCACCGTGAGGCGCTGCGCGTGCACTCCGCGGGCGTGCTGGTAGCTGAGCAGATCGTCCAGAAATGTGCTGTCGGCGCGGTCGCGAGCAACCACGAGGGTGCCCTCGGTGCGGTAGCCCGTCGGCAGGTCGGAGTACTTCCGGCACAACGCGATCAGCTCCGGGTAACGGCTGGCTGAGGCCTGCATCAGCGGTAGAAGCGGGTCTTGCTTGTACACCACCTCTGAAGCCGGCGCGAGCATTCCGCCCGCGTAGTGGGAGGCGCCGCGGGCTGGTGCAGGGTCGTAGACGGTGACCGAATGGCCGCGATCTGCCAGGGTTAGGGCGGTGCTCAACCCGATGATTCCCGCGCCGACGACGGCGGTTGGCGTGCCAGACATGGTCCCATTGTTCCACACGCGAAGGTATCTCAGGCTCGCGCCCGAGCGCGCGGAGTTTACGTAGGGTTGAAAGGTGTAACGCAATCGCCAACACGTAAATCTTGAGGAGGATTTCATGTTCACCAGGTCTCGCAACGATGTGGAAAAGGTTGAGTGGGGCGGAGGGACCTCCGAGCGCGTGCTCACCGCGAAGGACAACATGGGCTTCGCGGTGGCGCACACCGTGGTGCGCGCGGGCACCGAGTCCAAGCTGCAGTACCGCAACCACCTGGAGGCGTGCTATTGCATCGGCGGCTCCGGTGAGGTTGAAGACACCGAGGGCAACATCTACCCGATCACGCCGGGCACCATCTACGTACTCGACGAGCACGACGCCCACTTCCTGCGCGGCGGCAAGGACGAGGATCTGATCCTAGTCAGCATCTTCAACCCGGCGATCACCGGCGACGAGAAGCACACCTTAAGCGAGGACGGGTTCAGCTCCTACTAAAGGCATCTCTGTGAGGCGCTAGGGAAGACAGGTAGTGAAATGCACCCCGCGGGGTAGCGCGACAGTACTAAGCTGTCACCAACGTGATGTAACTCACATTCATAGACGGATTCGAGGTACGCGATGTCCACTGTCGAAACCACCACAGCGCCACAGCGTAAGTCCGGCATGTTTGGGCCGGGGCTGCTCATCGCGGCGTCGTTCATCGGCCCGGGTACGGTCACCACAGCCACGGTGACCGGCGCGAGCTACGGCTACGCGCTCGTCTGGGCGATTGTTTTCTCCATCGTGGCAACGATCATCCTGCAGGAAATGTCGGTGCGCCTCGGACTCGCGGCTCGCCTCAGCACCGGTGAAGCGCTGCGTCAGACGTTTGGTTCGCAGATTATCAAGTGGCTGATGATCATCTTGGTCGTCTCCGCAATCGGCATCGGCGGCGCTGCGTACGCCGGGGGCGACACGACGGGCACCGCGCTCGCGCTGGCCAGCGTCACAAGCCTGCCGCACGTGTTGCTCTCCGCCGGGGTGGCCGCGGTGGTGCTGGCCTTGCTACTTTCAGGAAGTTACGCGTTTCTAGAAAAGGTGATGACGGTGCTGGTGGGCATCCTGGCGCTGACCTTCGTGATCACGGCCATCAGCGTGGGGCCCGACCTCGGGGCCATGCTGCGCTCCACCTTCGTGCCCAGGGTGCCGGACGGCGCTGTTCTCTCCGCGGTCGCGCTCATCGGTACGACGGTCGTTCCCTACAACGTCTTCTTGCACTCCAATCTGGTGCAGGAAAAGTGGGGAGACGAGCCGCGGGACCCCGCACTGAAGAAGGCGCGGATAGACAACGTTGTTTCCATCAGCCTCGGTGGTGTGATCACTTTGGCGATCGTCGCAACGGCCGCTGCGACGATGTTTGCGCAAGGACTTCAGGCGGAATCCGCCGCCGACCTCGCCGAGCCGCTTCGCCCGATGCTTGGCGACGCCGCCCCGTGGCTGCTCGCAATCGGCCTGTTCGCCGCGGGCATGACCTCCGCTGTCGCCGGTCCAATGGGCGCGGCGTACGCGATCTGCGGCGTCATGGGCTGGCCCACGGACATGAAGAGCCAGCGCTTCCGCGCCATCGTGGTGGTCGTGGTCCTGTGCGGCGCGGCAATCGCGATCTCCGGGTTCAACCCGATCCAGGTCATCATCCTCGCCCAGGCCGCGAACGGCATCTTGTTGCCCGTCATCGCGTTTTTCCTTCTGATCACGATGAACAACAAGCGTCTGCTGGGCGAGCACGCGAATTCTCTGGTGGGAAACATCGTCGGCGGGCTGATCTTCCTGATCACACTCGTCCTCGGCGGTCTATCGCTCGCCGACCTGTTTTAGCTTTCAGCGCCGCAGCCGCATCATCACGTGCGGGATGCCGGCATCGAGGAATTCCTCGCCCTCGGCGACGAAGCCGAAGCCGGTGTAGTAACCCACCAGCCCGGATTGGGCCTCGATAACAAGGTCGCCGGAGAACCGCTGGGTGTAGGCGATGCCGGTGCGCACGATCTCATGGCCGAGGCCCGTGCCACGCGCAGCTGGGGCAACGACGAAGCGGCCGAACCGGCTGCCGGAGTCGGTGGGAAACACCCGTGCGCACCCGAGCAGCTCGGCCGGATCCTCATCCGACCACGCAAGAAGGTGGCGGGTGTCCGGGTGCGCGTCAATGTCGTCGATCTCAGCAAACGGGCACTGCTGTTCGACGACGAACACGTCAACGCGCAGCTTGAACAGGGCATGGGTCTGCAGAGCGGTAAGCTGCGCCAGCGGCGAGATCGCAATCATGGCCCCAAGCTTAGGTGCGGGAGAGGTAGCCGGTCTTAATCTGGGTAAAGCGCACGACGGCTGAGGTCAGGGCCAAGGCGGCGAGCACGAGCAGGGGCACCGTCGGCCCGGCCAGCGGCTCTAGCCACTGTAACAGCGGCGGCAGGGCGAATCCGATGTAAGTGCCCACGTAGTAGATGCCGAGGACGCGGCCGCGCGCGTGGAGGGGAGCGTATGTGTCGACGTCGAGAAGCCCATCGCGCAGGCACAAACCGTACGCCGCACCCAACGCGATGGTCGCTGCGGCGAAGGCTGCGAGCGTGGGGTTGGTTCCAGCGAAGCCGGCAATCGCCAGTCCCGTCGCGGAGCACAGCGCGCCGATGACGCCGGCGCGCGGGCCCCAGTCGAAGCGCCTGCCCAGAGCCTGGAGCACAAGCGCGGTGCCGAAGCCGAGACCGGCGGCGATTCCCGGCATGAACACCCCGGTAGGGAAGTAGTGGGCCACGCGAGCGGCGAGCCCGACGACCGCGGTAGTGATGGAGGCGAAGACCCACACCGCCACCGGCAATGCCGTCGCCAGCGCCTTGGTGGATGAGCGCTGCGCCGGTGCCGCGGCGGGCGCTGGTGCGGGGCCGTCGGGGCCCTGGGTTACCGCGTGGTGGGGTGTGTCGCCGATGACCAGGGAGACCACGATGGCCAGCAGCGACAGCGCGATGGTCACCGCGTAGAGCTCCCAGATCCGCGGCTGGGCATAGGCGAAAATTCCGGAGAAGATCGGCCCGAGGGCGAAGCCGGAGGTCAAAAAGATGCCGGCGAGGGTCGCACCTTGCGCGCCGCGGAGCCTCGCCGCCCACGCCGTTCCCGCGCTGACGACAAGTCCGACACCGAGCCCGACGACGAAGCGGCCCGACAGCAGGGCGGCGGCGCTGTGCGAGAAGGCAAGGCCTAGGTTTCCGAGCGCGGAGACGATCGTGCCCGCAATGACAATCGGGCGGCCTCCGAAGCGGTCGGCGAGGATCCCGCCGGCCAGAAGGCACGGAAACAGACCGGCTGCGTAGATTCCGTATGCGCCGTTGACCAGCAGCGGCTCGAGGTGGGCGCGCTCTTTAAGGGCCACGAGAACGGCCGCGAAGTGGTTCGCGGCCCATCCTGCCGTGACGAGGAAGAGGATGACGCTGTAGAAAACTTTGCGGCTGGACATGGGGACTAATCTACTGCGCCGCGTTCGAACTCGGAGAGTACGCGCGCCACGTAGGCGCCGGTGTCCTCGGCGTTCATGATGCCGCGCACCAGAGCGAGCCCGTCGACGCCGGTGGAGGCGAGCTCGGCGGCGTCGTCGACCGTGACATCGCCGATGGCTACGACGGGCACGAGGGACTCGGCGACGAGGGGGCGGTAGCCGTCGACACCGAGTAGCGGCCGGCCCGAGTCCTTCGTCGGGGTGGCGCGAAACGGCCCGGCCCCGACGTAGTCGATGTCTCCAGCTAGTTCATTGGCCGCGCGCACGAGCTGAAGCGTCCCCGTGGTCAGTCCGATGATCGCTTCCGGGCCGAGTAGCCGCCGGGCAACGCGGACATCGAGGTCGTCTTGGCCGAGGTGGACGCCGTGGACACCCTCGTCGCGCAAGGCGAGCGCGACGTCGACGCGGTCGTCGATAAGCACGCGCGTTGCGGGGTTGGCCTCGCGCACCGCGTGGGCAACCTCGCGGCCGAGGCTGTAGAGGTCGCGCGCGGAGATGGGTTTGCTGCGCACCTGGATGACACCGGCGCCGGCGCGCGCGGCGTCTCGCGCGAGGGTGACGATGTCGCGCTCGCTACCGCTCCCGGTGACAAAGTAACAGCGCAGGTCGAGCTGGCAACTAAGCATGTGCGGGCCTCGGTTCGATCGCGCCGGTGCGCCCGTAGGCGAGGCGGCGGTGCGCCCACTCGAATGGGCCGGGGGTGCGCGTGGCCTCGAGGATGGAGGCGAGAAGCAGCGTGATCAGCCAGACGAGCAGGCCCACCCCGAGCTTGCCGGTGACGTTCGCGTCCAGGCCGAGCCCGAACCCGAACGGCGAAGCGAGGACGATGAACAGCAGCGATTGCGCGAGGTAGCCCGACATGGAGCGCTTGCCTAGCGCAATGAGGGGGTAGGCCCAGCGGGGCGCCGACTGCGTCTCGGCTGCGCGCTTTTGCATCCCGTTCGTCGCCAGCGCGAACGCGGCGAGGATACCGGGGCCGGTGAATGGTCCCCAGGATTGGTTGAGGATCCAGAAAAACTCCTCGAGGCCCGGGTCGATCACCCCGATCGCCGCGAGACCCCACGGAAGCCCCAGCAGCAGGATGATCGCCACGGCGACATACACCCATCGGCGCAGAATAGCGCGATGCTTATCGACGTTCACCAGGTAGCCCTCCGTCGCCCAGACGTAGCCGATGATGCTCAGCCCGGCGAGAGAACCGACCGCGAAGGGGATCGAAGTGAGCATCAGCATCGCCGCGGAAAAGTTGGCGCTGAAGTAGTCACCCACGGTTAACAGCTCCGTGGTGGGGGCGCGCATATCGGGCAGGGCCCCGGGCTCGAAGAAGTACACAGCAAAAGCGCCGGCGGTGCCGGTAACGGCGAAAAATCCCAGCAAGATGTAGGCGATCAGGCGCAGCCACTTCGCGCTGACGGTGAACAGTAGAGCCATGAGCACGCCGATGAGCCCATAGGTGAGCATGATGTCGCCGTAGAAGATCGCGAGCATGTGGATTAGCCCCAGCGCAGCGAGGGTGCCGTAGCGGCGCAGAAGCACCCGGCGCGCGTCGCGCAGCGGGTAGTGCTTGCGGTACAGGCTGGTCACCACTAGCCCGAAGCCGAAGCCGAGCAGCGTGGAAAACATCGGCAGGCCGCGTACGTGGACGAACATCGCGGAAAACACGGCGAAGAAGGCATCCACCCCGCTCGAAGGGTCGACGCCGCCGAGGGTGTCGCCCGGCGCGCCGGCACCGGATGAGCCAGTGGTGATCCAGGCTTGGACCGAGTTGGCTGCGGCGATGCCCAGCAGGGAGACGCCGCGGACGATGTCGGGGAGGAGCAGTCTTTGCTTCGCGGGTGTTTTGTCCATGCCCACAACCTACTCGGGTGGCTTACTCGGGGAGGTAGACCTGCGAGCCGTGTTCGCGGAAAACATGCGCCATGTGCTGCTCGCCGAGGACGGCGTCGACGGTGGGCATGCCCAGGGATTCGATGGTGTCGCCGAACTCGTCCCGGATGTCCTGGGAGATCCGCATCGAGCAGAACTTCGGACCGCACATGGAGCAGAAATGCGCGGTCTTGGCCGGTTCGGCGGGCAGGGTCTCGTCGTGGTAGGCGCGCGCGGTGTCCGGGTCGAGGGAGAGCGCGAACTGGTCCTCCCAGCGGAACTCGAAGCGGGCCTTGCTCATCGCGTCATCCCAGTCCCGGGCGCCCGGATGCCCCTTCGCCACGTCGGCGGCGTGCGCGGCGATCTTGTAGGTGATCACGCCCGTCTTCACGTCGTCCTTGTTTGGCAGGCCGAGGTGCTCCTTCGGGGTGACGTAGCACAGCATCGCGGTGCCGCCCGCGGCGATGTTGGCCGCGCCGATCGCGGAGGTGATGTGGTCATACCCCGGAGCGATGTCGGTGACCAGGGGGCCAAGCGTGTAGAAGGGCGCCCCGCCGCACCACTCCGCTTCCTTGTCGTTGTTGATCTGGATCATGTCCAGCGGCACGTGGCCGGGGCCCTCGATCATCACTTGGACGTCGAAATCCCAGGCGCGGTGGCACAGCTCGCCGATGGTCTTCAGCTCGGCGAATTGGGCGGCGTCGTTGGCGTCGGCCACGGAGCCGGGGCGCAGGCCGTCACCGAGCGAGAAGGCGACGTCGTAGGCCGCGAAGATCTCGCAGAGCTCGTCGAAGTTCTCGTAGAGGAAGGACTCCTTGTGGTGGGCGAGGCACCAGCCGGCCATGATCGAGCCGCCGCGGGAGACGATGCCCGTGACGCGCCGGGTGGTCAGCGGCACGAACGGCAGGCGAACTCCGGCGTGGATGGTCATGTAGTCCACGCCCTGCTCGCACTGTTCGATGACGGTGTCGCGGAAGACTTCCCAGGTCAAATCCTCGGCAATGCCGCCGACCTTCTCCAGGGCCTGGTAGATGGGCACGGTGCCGATCGGGACGGGGGAGTTGCGGATGATCCACTCGCGGGTGGTGTGGATGTCGTTGCCGGTGGACAGATCCATCACGGTGTCGGCACCCCAGCGGGTTGCCCAGCGTAGCTTGTCCACCTCCTCGCGAATTGACGAGGTCACGGCGGAGTTGCCGATATTGGCGTTGATCTTGGTCAAAAACGCGTTGCCGATGATCATCGGCTCGCTCTCGGGGTGGTTGACGTTGTTCGGGATGATTGCGCGGCCTGCGGCGACTTGCGAGCGCACTTTCTCTACGTCGCAGTGCTCGCGCAGGGCGACGAACTCCATCTCGGGGCTGATTTCGCCGCGGCGGGCGTAGTGCATCTGGGTCACGCGCTTGCCGGGGTGGGCGCGCAACGGGTTTCGCCTGGCTCCCCGCCACTCCTCGGAGGCGGAGCCGCGCTTGGCGGCCCGTGTGCCGTCGTCAAGCAGGTTGCGTTGGCGCCCGGTGTACTCCTCGACGTCGCCGCGCTCGGCGATCCACGTGCTGCGCAGCGCCGGTAGTCCTTCCTCGGGCTGTGCCCATGGCCCGCGGGTGCGGTAGGTCCGGAAGGGCTCGTTTGGACCGCTTGGCGAGTCATCGAGTGAGATGGCGGTTTCGGGCACTTCCAGGCCGCCTGCGCGGATCGGCGCGTAGCTGTGCTTGGGGTGGATTTCTTGCGCGTACGAATCGGTCACGAAATGGCTCCTTACTTCCTTCGCTGGTGCTAACCAGGCAGGTTCGAACGGTGCCCGCGCGGCTGCTTCGGCGCGGTCTCAGCCCCTAACCAGTGGGGCGCCCGTGTGAGGTCGTGCGCACCAACCTAGTCGTGGTGGCGCGGAAATGCTATATTGCTGTTACAGAAGTTACGCAAGAGAAAGTGTCATCACATGGTCCGCCGCCTGCTCGCCCCTCTTTTCGCCCTTATCGTCGTCATGGCGGGGGCGCCGCTCGCCCACGCGCAGGAAGACCCGAATTACATCTGGCGCACCGATCCCGTGTCCAAGGTCCTGGCCGGAAAGCCCACGGCTGATCGCGTGCTGCACCGCGTGCCGGGGTCGTTTCACGATGCCGCCCCGATCGCCACGGAGGCGCGGGACGCGCAGGTCAACCGCGGCAAGGCCCTCTACGGTCCGGGCACTCCCGTCTACATCAATGGCTCAGCAATGTGCACCATCGCCGCGGCCGGCTACGACGCCGCCGGCCGCATGGTCGCCGTCACCGCCGGCCACTGTGGCTCGGAGGGCCAGTCAGTGATCTCTGCCGACGCGCTCGGCGTGGGTGAATCCGGCCGCATCGCCGCGGTCAACCGCGCACTGGACTACGCCGTCATTGAGCTCTACCCCAACGCCGAGGTCAGCCGCACCTACAACGGTGTGACGGTCAACCACCTCGGCGCCGCGCCGCGCGCGTTCGGCCAGGTGGTGTGCAAGTCCGGCTA
Organism: Corynebacterium lipophiloflavum DSM 44291; assembly: GCF_000159635.1. Taxonomy (GTDB): domain Bacteria; phylum Actinomycetota; class Actinomycetes; order Mycobacteriales; family Mycobacteriaceae; genus Corynebacterium; species Corynebacterium lipophiloflavum. Next base: position 20,585 of record NZ_GG667198.1, read on the forward strand.
CGCCTCAGCGCAAACCTGCGGTGTGACCTGGATCGATGATGGGGTCACCAACCTCAACCAGGTGTGCGCGATGCAGGGCGACTCCGGCGCGCCCCTGCTCGCCGGCGACTCCCTGGTGGGCATCATCAACGGAGGCATCATCAACGCGCCCTGCTACTCGCCCTTGCAGGGCCCGATCTTCTCCCCGACATCCTCGGCGCGCTTCGACACGATCCTCGGCGCCATGAACAGCGGATCCGCGCCGGGCAGCGGGTTTAGGCTCCCGTAATCTCTTCCAGCACTGCTTCGTGGAGGGCCCCATTGGTCGCGACAGCGTCGCCGCCGTGCGGGCCCTTCTCGCCGCTTAACGACGTAAACGTGCCCCCGGCCTCAGAAACCAAAACGGCGAGCGCTGCGAGATCCCACAGCGACACCTCGGGCTCAAGCGCGATGTCGACCGCGCCCTCCGCGACGAAGCAGTAGCTCAGGAAATCGCCGTAGCCGCGCAGCCGCCAGGTCTTTTCGGTCAAAGCGATGAAGTTGTCGCGCAGGCCGCGCTCCTGCCAGCCTTCCAGAGAGGACATCGACACCGACGCGTCGGACAGGGCGGAGACCTTGGAGACGCTCAGGCGCTTGAGCGCGCCGGCACCGAAAGTGCGCCACGCGCCAGCACCTGCGGAGGCGTACCAACGGCGCGCCAGGGCAGGAGCGGAGATGACGCCGACGACCGGCTGGCCGTCGACAAGCAGGGCGATCAGCGTCGCCCACACCGGCACACCGCGCACGAAGTTCTTCGTGCCGTCGATCGGGTCAATGACCCACTGCCGACCCTCGAGGACCGCCTCGCCGCCGAACTCCTCGCCGAGGACGGCGTCGGCCGGACGCGCGGCCGAAAGCTCGGCGCGCAGCGCCTCCTCGACGGCCAGGTCGGCGTCGGAGACAGGGGTCATGTCGGGCTTGGACTCGACGTTTAGGTCGGCTGCTTCGAAGCGCTCGATGGTGATCCCATCCGCGAGATCCGCAAGTTTGAGTGCGAGGGCGAGGTCGTCAGCGTAGTTAGACATGCTCAGTGAGTTTACCCGCCACCTCGTCGACGATGAGCGGGTTGCCGGCCACGCACCACGTGGCGCCACCGGCCTCGACCTTGATCGCGCGCCCGCCGACTGCTTCGACGAGCGCCTTGCCGGGCAGCCAGTCCCAGTCCGCCACGGAGTGCTGCAGCCAGCCGCCGATGCCGCCGGACGCAACCGTGGCCAGATCGACGGAACCAGCGCCCCACATGCGGATTGTCGCGGCGTCCTTGACTGCGGAGGCCCAGACCTTGTGAATCGCCTCGTTACTCATCGAGCGCGGGTGCAAGTAGGTTGCCAGGGCGAGCTGATCGAGCCCGGCGTCCTCGAGCTGCGGCAGGCGCTCGCCGTTGCGCGTGGCAACCCCGCCGTCCGCGAGCCACGTCGTGGCAAACGCTGGTCGGTGCACCGCGCCGACGAGGATCTGCTCAGGTGCGCCGACCGCGCCGTCGACGAGCGCGAGCGCGGAGCAGAAGTAGTCGGAGCCGCGCGAGAAGTTGTAGGTCCCGTCGACCGGGTCGATTACCCAGGTGCGCCCGCTTGCCGACGCCCGACTCGCCCCCTCCTCGCCCACGACGCCATCATCCGGGCGCAACGCCTCGAGCGCGTCGGCGACGAACTGCTCGGCGGCGCGGTCGGCGTCAGTCACCACGTCGGAGACGGAGGTTTTCTGCTGCGTAGACAGGCCGTCGTCACGCATGCGCAGCGCGAGGTGGCCTGCGTGCTCGACGAGTGCGGCGGCAAGCGTGGCGTCGTCCGAATCGGCATGGGCGGAGATAAAGGCAGCAGTCATGGAGACCATTATTGCGCGTTAGCACACCAGCTTCAGCCCGGCGATGCCGCCGACGACCATGAGCAGGAACGTGATCTTCAAAGGCGTGATCGCCTCTTGGCCCGTTGCAAAGGAATAGATAACCGCGAGTGAGGCGCCGACGCCGACCCATACCGCGTAGCCGGTGCCGAGCGGGACGGTGCGCAGCGCCCAGGCCAGCCCCGCCATGGAAATCGCCAGGGCAACGAAGAAGACGACTGCGGGTACCGGGCGGGTCAGGCCCTGCGAGCGATCCAACGCGATCGCCCACACCGCCTCGAAGGCGCCAGAGAGAAGCAGAATGATCCACGCCATGGTGCGTACTTTCTGGCCGTCTTGTCGCGCTCCCGGGTACGGCTCCCTCGTCCGGGGCCCGCTCGAACGCGCAGGCTAGACTTACATGTTATGCAACCGGAGACCTCGACACGCATCCAGAACCTCGATTCGACGCTGACCACCATTGAAAAGGTGATCGACTTAGACGAGCTCGCTGCGCGCGCGAGGGAGCTCGAGCAGCAGGCCAACGACCCCTCGCTGTGGGACGACCCGGCGCACGCGCAGAAGGTGACCACGGAGTTGTCGAACGTGCAGGCGCGGTTGAAGAAGGTCGCGTCGCTGCGCGAGCGTATCGACGACCTTCCGGTGATGTACGAGCTCGCCGAAGAAGAGGGTGAGCCGGCGCTGGTTGACGACGAGCTGGCCGCGCTGGAGGAGTCGATCGGCTCACTTGAGGTGCAGACGATGCTCTCCGGCGAGTACGACGAGCGCGAGGCCGTGGTCAACATCCGTTCCGGCGCCGGCGGCGTCGACGCCGCGGACTGGGCGGAGATGCTGATGCGCATGTACACCCGCTGGGCGGAGAAGAACGGCCACAAGGTCGAGGTCTACGACATCTCCTACGCGGAGGAGGCCGGCATCAAGTCCGCCACCTTCGTGGTGCGCGGGGAGTACATGTACGGCCAGCTTTCGGTGGAGCAGGGCGCACACCGGTTGGTGCGTATCTCACCGTTCGACAACCAGGGCCGGCGGCAGACCTCGTTCGCCGAAGTCGAGGTGCTGCCCGTGGTTGAGCAGACGGACCACATCGACATCCCTGATTCCGACATCCGCGTCGACGTGTACCGCTCCTCCGGCCCCGGCGGGCAGTCGGTCAACACCACGGACTCGGCGGTGCGCATCACTCACCTGCCGACCGGAATCGTGGTCACGTGCCAGAACGAGAAGTCGCAGATCCAGAACAAGGCCTCCGCGCTGGGGGTGCTGCAATCGAAGCTGCTTGAGCGCAAGCGCCAGGAGGAAAAGGCCGAGATGGACGCCCTCGGCGCCGGGGGTAACGCGTCCTGGGGCAACCAGATGCGTTCCTATGTGCTGCACCCCTACCAAATGGTGAAGGATTTGCGGACAAACTACGAGGTAGGCGACCCGCAGAAGGTGCTCGACGGCGACATCGACGGCTTTTTGGAGTCCGGCATCAGGTGGAGGATGGCTGAAACCAAAGGGTAGGGTGTGACGGGTGATTACATTCACCAACGTCACCAAGGTCTACCCGACCTCGACGAGGCCCGCGCTTGACGACGTCTCCTTCACCATCGACAAAGGAGAATTCGTCTTCCTCATCGGCCCGTCCGGATCGGGAAAGTCAACGTTTTTGGAGCTGATGATCCGCGAGGAAAATGTCACTTCAGGCGACATCCGCTTCGACGATTTCCACGTCAACGCGCTCAAAGGCAAGGAGATCAACCGGCTGCGGCAGTCCATCGGCTACGTCTTCCAGGACTTCCGCCTGCTGCCCAAACTCAACGTCTACGACAACGTGGCGTTCGCCCTGCAGGTCACGGGCAAGCCGAAGGCGGAGATAGCCAAGCTGGTGCCCGACGCGCTCGGGCTCGTCGGCCTCGACGCGAAGGCGAACCGCTACCCCCACGAGCTCTCGGGCGGTGAGCAGCAGAGGGTGGCGATCGCGCGTGCGTTCGTCGACAAGCCCCCGCTCGTGCTTGCCGACGAGCCCACGGGCAACCTTGACCCGAGAACAGCAGACGAGATCATGGCGCTTCTCACGCGCATCAACCGGCTGGGGTCCACAGTGGTCATGTCCACGCACAACGCGCGCGCGGTCAACGACCTGCGCCAGCGCGTCCTCGAACTCAACCTGGGCAAGCTGGTCCGCGACGAAAAGCACGGCGTGTACGGCGTATCGGGATCGGAGGCGCGCTAATGAACTTCAGTTTTGTGCTGCGCGAAGCGATCCGCGGGCTCGGCCGCAACCTCACCATGACCGTGGCGCTGGTGATCACCACCGCGCTCTCGCTCATGCTCGTGGGCGCGGGCATCCTGATCTCGCAGGCCACCTCCGAGACCAAGGCCCTCTACCTCGACCGCGTCGAGGTGATGATCGAATTGGACGAGGAGATTTCCGCCAACGACACCGACTGTTCTTCGCCCGCTTGCCGCGAAGTGCGTGATCGCCTGCAGGAGAGCAACGGGGTGGAGCAGGTTACCTTCCGCTCGCGCCAGCAGTCCTACGACCGATTCGTCGAACTGTTCCAGGACACCGATCCTGATCTCGTGCGCGAAACCACGCCCGACGCGCTTCCCGCGGCGTTGCACGTACGACTGACCGATCCGGCGGACACCCGCCCGGTGCAGCAGGTCGCCGACATGCCGCAGGTGACCGTCATCACCGACCAGGCCGACACCGTCCGTGAGGCCGCGGGCACGATGGACACCTTCCGCAACGTCACCTTCGTCGTCGCGGCGGCGCAGGCGGTGGCGGCGCTGTTCCTGATCTCCAACATGGTGCAGCTCGCCGCATTCAACCGCCGCGAGCAGATCGGCATCATGCGCATGGTCGGCGCCTCGCGCTGGTTCACCCAGGCCCCGTTCGTCCTTGAGGCGGTGGTCTCCGTGCTGATCGGCGGGGTGATCGCCACCGTCGGCGCGTGGCTGGCAAAGCGCTTCCTCGTCGACCCGATGCTGGGCGATCTCTACGCCTCCCAGCTCATCGCGCGCGTGCCGGATTCCGCAGTCTGGGTAACCATGCCGCTTGTCACCCTCGCGGCGATGGTGCTCGGAGGTGTCGCAGCACAGGTGGCACTGCGTTCCTACGTGAGGAAGTAGGCGGGTAAACTTAACCCGACTATGGCGAAGAAGAAGAAAAAATCACCCTCCGGAAACGTCGTTGCGACGAACCGGAAAGCTCGCCACGACTACACCATCCTGGATACCTGGGAGACCGGCATCGTGCTTGTGGGCACGGAGATCAAATCGCTGCGCGACGGCAAGGCCAGCCTCGTCGAGGCCTTTGCCACCATCGACAACGGGGAAGTGTGGCTGCGCAACCTGCACATCCCCGAGTACTCGATGGGGTCGTGGACGAACCACTCGCCGCGACGCACCCGCAAGCTGCTCATGCACCGTAGCGAGATCGATTCGCTCGAGGGCAAGGTCCGCGACGGCAACCGCACGCTTGTGCCGTTGTCCATTTACCTGAAAGAGGGCAAGGCCAAGGTGGAACTCGGGCTGGCGCAAGGTAAGCAGGATTACGACAAGCGCCAGGCGATCAAGAAGCGCACCGAGGACCGAGAGATCGCGCGCGATCTGGGCAAGAAGTTCAAGGGGATCAAGGCGTGAAGAAGGCACTTATCACAGGGGCGTCCCGCGGCATCGGCCGCGCGATTGCCCAGGAGCTCTCCACCGACCACCACATCTACGTCGGTGCTTCCCGCGATGCTGCGGCGGTCGTCGATACGCTGCCCAGCGCCGAGCCTTTCGAGGTTGACCTGCGCGACCCGGCCGCCATTTCCGCTGCCTGCGCCCGCATCGGGGAGCTTGACGTGCTCGTCCACGCCGCCGGGATTTACCCGAAGGGGCCGTTCGATCAGCTTGACGACGCCCACTGGCGCGACGGCTTTGAGGTGAACTTTTTCGCCGCGGTCCAGCTCGTGCGCGAGCTTTTGCCCGCTTTACGACGCTCGCGTGGACTGATCATCACCATCAACTCCGGCGCCGGCTTCCACGGCGTCGACCAGGGCAGCGTGTACTGCTCGACAAAGTACGCGCTGAAAGGGTTCACCGACGTGCTGCGGCTGGAGGAGCAGGGGCGCGTGGGCGTGACCTCCCTGCACCCCGGGCCAACTGACACGGACATGATTGCCGCCGATGACCGGGTAAAGATGGACCCGGTAGACGTTGCACGCGCGGCCCGTCTGGCCGTGGACTTGAGCCCGGAGACGGTGATCGACTTCCTGCGTGTGACCCCCTTGCGCAAATCCTGAGTGAGGCGTACGGTTAACCCTCCTACGGTTCCCGTAGTTAATGGGGTTGATTTTTGGTTTCGACTTCATTGACCAAGCCAGGGGAAGCGTGCCGGTGCAGGCTGGAGACCACCGTGAGCGTCGCAGCAAACAATAAACGCAGAGAAGACCTCTCAGCGTGACTACGCCCTCGCTGCCTAAGAGCTAGCGACTAGCGTGTCTGTCAGGCCGGGCCCGTTCCCAGCCCGGTACCTGGCATCGACTTAGGGAACTTGCCCAAGGGCCGTGCCAGTGCGGCCCGCGGGGACTTTTCACACTGGCTGGGCCCGTCAACCGGACATGTTCGCCTGATCCGGTGGGTCGAGCAGAGACGATGCGCGAACTGCGCACGGAGAAGCCCTGGCGAGGTGATGAAGGACCCGGGTTCGATTCCCGGCAGCTCCACTAACCGCAAACCCCCTGGTCGTCACTGACCGGGGGGTTTCTTCTATTTATGCTGGTAGGCACCGTGTTACCCTAATGCCACAAGGTGACACAACAGGACACCAACCGACACGGTTAAGGGAAAGTTAGGGGAACAGGAAATGGCACAACGACGCGCCCGCAGAGCCTTCGGCAAAGTCGCCCAGAAAGGCAAACGGTTCTATGTTGAGTACACCGGCCCCGACGGCAAACGGCACACTCCCGGTAAGTCATTCCCCACACGCACAGACGCCGACGGGTGGCTCGCCGCACAAAAGCGGTCAATCGACTTGGACACCTGGCAACCACCCGCACAGCGCGCAGCCCAGGCCGAGACAACCGCCCTCACCGTCGGCCAATGGCTCGACCAATTCCAACAGCATCTAGAAACCCGCAACAACCCGCTAAAGCCGTCCACCGCGCAGAACTATCGCCGCGTCACACGCGTAAGGATCACCGCCCCGATCAGCCCCGGCGACACAGACCCCGACATAACCCGCCTGGCTGACATACGGTTGGTAGACCTCACCAAAACCGACGTTTACAAGTGGCACGACGCAGCACAACGCAACTACCCCGAAGGCCGCACAATCACGCACCAGGCCTACAAGCGACTCAAAGCCGCCCTCGCCGAAGCCGTCCGCCGCGAACTCATACCCACCAACCCAGCCGAAATCCCCGAAGCCGCGAAGCGTCCACGCACAGGCGAAAAGTATCTACCCAGCGACCAGGAAATAGCGGCGATCATCACCGCAATGCCAGACCGATACAGGCTCCTCGCCGTCCTCACCCTTCACCACGGGTTACGTCTCGGCGAAGCCTTGGCCCTGGAAACCAAACACGTCACCGTCGAACCAACACCCGCACCACTCATGCCCCGCGTCACCGTCACCGTCGAACAGAACGCGCAAAGAATCGCCGCGAACGGCAACGAACGCACCCACATGGTGATCCAACCGCCCAAGACCCGCGCCGGGCACCGCACAATCCAAATCATGCCCACCGACGTGCCCCACGTCCTCAACCACCTCGCCAACCACCTGCACCACACCGCAACCACCGTCAACGTCTACGGCGGCGACAACGCCCCACGCAAAGAACGCGGAAAGGTGGTTGAGAAGCGCAAGCACCTACTCACCACAACCCGCACGGGTGAGATCATGCTTGATACCTCCTACCGCTCGATACTCACTCGCGCAGAAGAACGGGCCGGAGTCACAACCGAAATCGACCCGCACTGCGGCCGCAACTGGCTAATCACAAGGCTCGCCGAGCAGGGTGCGCACCTACGCGAAATCGGCGCACTACTAGGGCAAACAGACGTCGAAACGATCCTCAACGTCTATATGAAGGCCCGACCCGAGCGCACCCAAAACCTCATGGCTTTAGTCAACGACTCACTAGAGTGATACACGCCACACCACATGGTGTTGTAAACGGACATTTAAGGCTATACACTGTCACTCGTGGACGAACTGTGTCCACAGACAGCAAGGCCCGAACTGCTAAAACAAGCAGGTCACGGGCCTTTTTTCATGCCCCAAATAAGACGGGCGCGGGCTAACCAAGACCCCGCAAAAAAACAGCGAAGCCCACAGCGGCACAGATCGCAAAGGAACAACACATTGGCAACCACCAAAACCCTGCCGACGTACCGCACCATCAAACAGGAAGCAGAACGCGTAGGGCTATCGGAGCGCACGCTCCGGCGCTACATTGCCGAGGGCAAACTACGAGCCTACAAGGCAGGCAAAACCCTGCGTATCCGCCCAGAGGATACCGACGCCGTATTCACCGCAACCACCAACTGGGAGTAAGGAACGCAATGCAGGCCATAAAAGAATCCCCGGCAAGCCACACACTCGCCGGGGACAAAGCAACTAACCAACTCAACACAGAATCAATTGCTACAAGCGAGGATACCACGCGGCTCTACCTCCAAACGGCAACAGCGACGCTGATGAGTGCGCTAACCGCAACGCCCGCTAACGGCGTCCTCGACGTGGCAGAGGGGCTACAGCCCGGCGACTGGCCCACGGCAGCACACCAAGCAATCTGGCGAGCCGTCGTCACCCACTGCCGCGACCTCGCGGAAGCAGGCCACCCTGAAACCGTACCCAGCGTTGAAATCGTCTCCGCAACCCTGCAACGTAGCGGCCACCTCAACGACCAGAACACAAGAGCGCTCCTGCTTGACGCGGTAGGAACTGTGAGGGGGGGACGTGCGCTTCCAGCCGATGCAACCGCGCAACTAGCCGCGATCCTGCGACGGCACCGCCTACGGCAAGTACTTGCGGATACTGCACAAGCGCTACAGGCCGCAGCGAACGGTAGCGACGCCGATGTTCAACGCGCCATGAACTACGTCCAACACCTACCCCGCTATATCCAACGCGCCGGGGTGAACGTCGAATGAACCAGAACCCAACAACCACGAACCCGTTACCAGCCGGTAGCGGGTTTAACTTTGCCCACCTCCGGGCACAGCAGATCGCCGCGGCAATCGCCAAGCGGGCAGAAGCCCGGCGCGAGGTGAAACCCCTCGACTGGCGCGTCACCCGCGAAGAACTCCGCCGCCGCCGCGACGCCGAACTAAGGCTCCCGCCCATGTCCGATTCTTCATAGCCCTACCTGGGGTAACCGGACGCTATGGACAAGCCGGACAAACCGGACGAATCCAATCGCCGCAAACATGAAAGGCAACCGCAATGCATGAACTCACGAACATAATCGACGCCCTCGACCCAACCGACGGCGAAGGCGTCCTCAACATCGTCGAACAATGGCTCGGAACCTATGTGAAAACCGCCCACCACGACGATCTAGCAACCCTCACCCTATGGTGCGTCGCAACCCATCTAGCCAACGAAACGTGGACAAGCCCGCGCCTGCTCCTGGACTCACCAAGCCCAGGCAGCGGCAAAACAACCACCCTCGACCACCTCCAACGCCTATGCTTTCGCAGCGTCCAAGCAGCCAGCCTAAGCAGCCCCTCGCTACTTGCCCGACTGCTAGAGCGCGAACCGCGAACGATCCTCGTAGACGAGGTTGACCGCACCCTCGACCCTAAGGCCGAAGGCTCCCGCGAACTTCTCGCAATCCTCAACAGCGGATACCGCAAAGGCGCGTCGCGCCCCGTCCTCGTGCAGAAGAAAGACGAATCAGGGGTCACGGAATGGCAACCCGTCGAAATGTCCACCTACGGCCCCGTCGCGCTCGCAGGCAATAGCCCCAACCTCCCCGACGACACCCGCAGCCGGTGTATCACCGTCCTACTGCTTCCCGACCTCGAAGGCACCGTCGAGGACTCCGACTGGCAGCACATCGAGGACGACGCCCACGCCCTCCACGACGCTATTGAAGCGTGGACAGAAAGCGTCAAGGACACGGTAAAAGACGACCGGATCGACTACACGACCGAAACCTACATCGACCCGACAACGGGCGAACACCGCACGCTCGAAGCCCTCCGTGGCCGCAACCGCGAACGCTACGCGCCACTGCTCAAGGTCGCCCGCGCCGCCGGGGGAGAGTGGCCCAACCGAGCGAAGCGGTTGATCCTCAACGACCTCGACCAGCAAGCCGACGACCGCGAAGCAGGACTCAACCGTGTGCCCCGCCACGTCCAACTGTTGCGCGACATTGCCGAAGCGTGGCCCACTGAACCCGACGGACAGCCCCAACCGCACGTCCCGACAACCGACCTTCTGCGCCTACTGGGCTTTCACAACCGTGACTACTGGGGAACCAGCGCCGAGCGCGGCCCCCTCAAACCCCAAGGGCTGGGCAGAATGCTGTCCTCGAAATACTCGATCCGATCCAGCCGAGTCAGCACCGGCGACCGAGAACGCGGCTACTACTACAGCGACTTCACGCAGGCCTTCAACGCCTTCGCAATCAACCGGCCCGGCGCGAATCCGTCCAGTTAGACCACTTCGTCCATAGCGTCCGGTTACCCCAGGTACCCCCCTAGACCAGACAGCCAAACCGGACAGCCCACCCACACACAAGAAAGGCAACACCCAATGTCTGAACGAACCGTCAAATGCCTATGGAGACTCGCCAACGATCCGGCCAAATACATGAATCTCCCCGTCCGCGTCGACCGGACACGCAGCGGAACATCGTATGTCGGAATCCGCGTCGGCGGCACTGGCAACTACCTATCGCTGCGAGCCGACGAAGCACGCAAACTAGCCGACCACCTACACGACCGCGCCGACCAAGTCGACGAACTCAACCGCAAAGGAAACCGATAACCCATGCCAGCTCCCAAACAAATCACCGACGAACAACGCCAACAGATCGTCGCCTACCGCAGACTCGGGTGGACGTTGCGAGAGGTCAGCCACGAAGTAGGCGTATCCCTCGCAAGTATCAGCCGTATCCTCCGCGCCGAAGGAATCCACAGCGACCCTACCCAAACTCTGGAAGCGTCCCGCGCACGCTGGGAAGCCGCGCAAGCCGCCGGTTACAGCCTGCTCGCAGACCTGCTCGATGACATTGAAAACCTACGGGCGAGGTGCTACGAGCCGTACAGGCAGTGGGTCGGAACACCGGACGGGCCCGTACAGGTTGAACTACCGGAGCCACCCCTAAGCGAAGTCGCCAAACTCATGGAACAAGCACGACGAATCGCCCTCGACGTCAACCGGCTGCAGAAAGAGCTAGACGAAGGAGCCGACCTCGACAAGACCAGGGGCGTCCTTGGCGACCTATTCGAGGGCTTCAAAATGGTTGCGGCAATGGCCGAACCAATCAACGAAGAAGGAACCTACGACAGCGACTATGACGTCGCGACCGATCCCGACCAGACAGCACCCTAGGCGCAAAGAAGGGGGCCACGGTGCCGCACAGCACCGCAGCCCCCGCGCGCCGGGCCACCTAGCGGAACGCGAATGCCCCACCAGATAGATCGAGGGGCACGTCCGGCACGTCACCCGCACCGTCGTCGCCCAGGCCGTCCACGCCACCGTCCCAGCGGTAATGAGAGCCGACACGGTAGCGGTCGGCCAGGCGTGCGAACACTCCCAGCCCGAGACGACCAGCCGCTAGGCGCGCGAACGAGCCCGCAGACCCCGGCGCGACCGCCACGTCAAGACCGTTTACGAGGTCAACAGCGAGATCAAGCGCACGAACACCAGCCGCCGCCACACCAGTCTGCGCAGCCGCCATGTCGCGCAGAGAAGCTACCAATGCAACCCAATCCGCAAACGCAAACCCGTCAGGCAACCTGCCAGGCTCGACTTCCAGCGGGGTGAACGACCCGTCCGAAATCTCCTCCGGCACCGGCAAACGCGGGTACGCGCCCTCACGCCCGAAACGGTAACCGTCCAAGGCAGGACCAAACGGCACCTGCAAGTTAGCCGCCATCTCGGACGCGGACACCCAACGAGCGTCCCTATCGGTCAGGTGCCACAGGTCAGCCCCCAAAGCGTCCAAGTCGTAGTGCTGGCCGTACACACCGCGACGAGCGCAGAACTGGCGCACGCTATCGCGGTAGTTCCGATCATCGGGCGAAGTGAAACGGGTGATATTCATGCGTGGGGGACTCCTTTAGTCATTGAGTAAATCGGCGTATGCAGGCAAGCCTTCCGCACCGTCACGGTCGAGAGAGCGGGCGCGCACCTGCTCGGCAATCAAGTCGGTTAGCACGACCCAACGCCCGCCAATGCGCACCGACGGTAGGGAACCTTCGCGGCACAGCCGTCGAATCGTAACTACGTGCAAACCAACGCCCGCCGCAAAATCCTCAACCGAAACCACATTCCCAAGCCCCTGAACAGGCATAACGCACCTCTCAAACGTAACAGTGACGAAAAAACTTACAACCCACACCCTATCGAACAAACAACCAAAAAGAAACACCACACAACAAAACAACACAACACGAAAACCCAACCAGGCCAGGCATAAATGAGACGTTCCACCCCACCCCACGCGCGCACGCGCACGAGCACCACAGCAACCAACACACCACCGACACAACCGCGCCGGGAACCATGCCCACGGATCAACCCGGAGCGCACCCACCGGCACGAAACGGGGAGGGAGAAACGGCACGGGAAACAAGAGGAAGAACGACCGTTAGGAGAAAGTTAAGGGAATAGGGAAAGAGCCCCCGGCGCGGATAGCGCGTTTACCTGCCCAAAGGGGGTAACGGGGGTGAGTCCCCGGCAGCTCCACCGGTAGCAAACCCCCTGATCGG
>NZ_GG667198.1:34494-41277 GCF_000159635.1 Corynebacterium lipophiloflavum DSM 44291
AGAAAAATGATCGGGGGGTTTGTTCTATTTCTCCTGGTCAACAATGTGATGGCCTTATGCAACGTGTGCGTAGTTAGCAACTCCGCACGGTACCAATATGGGCAGCGTCCGCCGCCACGCCGACATGGCGCACCCATGCCACTTTTGCGGATTTCGGGGTGGGTGAAGCGGGGCGACAGGCGGTCCAGGCGAATGCAACGGCACCTGCAAACCCGCACCAGTTGTAACAAATCTCTGCTGCAACGTGCGAGGAGCGTTCACTCTAGTAGCGCACAGCGCCAAACACCGCCGTCTGCACAATCTGATCCACGTCAGCAGCTGGGTACCGGACCGGCGCCTCGCCGTCCCGCAACGCGGCCGCCAACGCGCCCGACGCCCCCTTAGCCCACTCGCCGGCCGCTCGAGCGACCTGATCCACATCGGCGATACGGTTCACCCCGGAATCGTCAGTGAAAGCTACCTTCGACGGCCTACCGGATGCAGAGTCGGTTTCCGCCACGACAGGACGCGACCAATACGAACATGCACCGGTTGCTACCCAAAGAATCTCCAGTGCGACATCGCGTGGTACAGGCACGACATACCTCCAAAGTGTGTCAGCGGCGGCCGGAAAGTAGCCCAGAATTGTGTGCTGATTATTATGCCTGACGCGCTGTGGCGAGTCGCGGCAATGAAATACTGGAAGTGGAGTCTGCCTTCCCACTTACCTTTTCCGTACTCGCCGTGCGGTGGCGTGATTGCACACCTATTCTTGAGCCTGAAACCCGCCACACCAGCCTAGAAAAGGACACCTCCATGCGCATTGAAGCAATCGAAATCTCCCAGCACGAAGGCGACACCCTCTACTTCCGCACCGAGCACCCGGAAACCGGTGAGGACCGCGTGGCGCAACTGCGCGAGGCCATCGAGAACGGGACTGAGTTCACCGCCGAGGACCTCCTCGGTCGTATCCAGACGATTCATCCGGACAATATCGAGATCTGGGAAAAGCGCCGCGTGGAGGACACCGCGCTTTAGTCGGAGGTAGACGTCTTCCATGGCTCGGCCCAACGACGATTTCTCGCACGTTCTAAGGGTCTTGGGTCCACCGGAGGATGCAGCGTCCACCGAGATCGTCTGGGGGCAAACGGAGACTTTCCGCCCCGAGTGGTGGGTTAAAAGCTGGCCGAGTAATCTACCGCTGCCTCATTTCCTGGCCAGGGATGACCGTTTCCTTTCTGTGTCCCGGCAGCGGTTGTTCGAACTCGGGGAGTCCGTAGAGACCGAGGCTGAGGCCGTAAGCTTCTACGTTGCCGTGTGCTCGTGGGGCGCTGGGATGAGCGCGCAGCAAACACAGCGGTGTCTTCGGCCTTTACACCAGCCCGATGCGCCGGCGAAGTTACTCCAGGGTTTGAAGGCCGCAGCGCTCAACTCAGCCGATGACGCTTACTTTGAGTTCAGGAATTACAGCAGGTCCAGGATTAAACACCTGGGGCCGGCATTCTTTACCAAACTGCTCTACTTTGCCTCGGGCCGTCCTTCACCAGCGCAGAATCGTCACCCCCTGATCCTCGATCGCAGGGTCGCGGACGCGATTGGATGGGCAAACACCTCAGGATGGCTAACCGCCGAATACTCGCGCTACCTCGACATCATCGAGCAAGTTCACGGGCAGTGGCGCCCGGACTTGCCCACCGACGTTATCGAGTACACCCTTTTCCAAGCTGGACGCTCCATTCAGGCTCCCAGCATTTAGCTCCACCCTGCAATAGGCGGCGTCCCAAACAGGTGCGGGTACCGGCCTACACTCGGGCCCATGCCCGACACAAACCCGCTATTCCAACTCTCACAGACCCCGCACACAGAACTGCCGGGGTTTGCCCGCACGTTTCGACGCGGCGAGCTGACGGTGGGCCTGAGCCTGCCGATCGAGGAAGGTGCGGAGGAAAGCCCCGAGGATTCGCTCGACAATCAGGTGCGCTTGATCCGCAAGGCGGAGGACGCCGGGTTCGCGGCCGTCTGGGTGCGCGACATCCCGCTGCGGGTGGAGACCTTCGGTGACGTCGGCCAGGTGTGGGACCCGTGGATGTACCTGTCCTACCTGGCCGCGCGGACGTCGACGATCGCGCTTGGCACAGCGGCGGTTGTCGTGCCTTTCCAGCACCCGCTGCTCATGGCTAAGCGTGCGGCAACGCTGGACAGGCTCTCGGGAGGGCGGTTCTTGTTCGGAATCGCTACGGGGGATCGGCCGGAGGAGTTTCCCGCCTTCGGCCAGGATCGCGGGACCAGGGGAGACGTGATGGCGGAGCACCTGCGCGTCTACCGCGAGGCCATGACCACCAGTTATTCGCCGATTCGGTGGTCCGGCGGGAAGATGGGTGGCGCTGATATCGTCCCCAAACCGAGTGCACGGGAGGTCCCGCTGTTAGCCACCGGTTCGCTCCAGCAGACAATGCAGTGGCGCGCTGAGCACACGCACGGGTGGCTGATGTACCACAAGGGCCTTGAGATGCAGAAGGTCAACGTGGACAACTGGAACGCCGCCGTCGATACGCTCGGCGGCGGGTGGAAGCCCTTCGCCGAGTCGCTGTGGCTTGACCTGCATCCGAACCCGGACGCCGAGGCGGAAGGGCACCACTTCGGCTACCGGCTGGGCCGCAACGCGCTGATTCGTTTGCTGCACAAGCAGCGCGAGATCGGGATCAGTCACGTGATGGTCAACTTCCGCATTTCTGAGCGCGATGCGGAAGAGCAGATCGACGAGTTCATTCAGTACGTGATGCCGGAAATTACCCCCGCCGACTGAATTAGAAAACACTAGTGTAGTGTAATTCTGCGTTGGGCCCGGGGGTGAGGGTTGGCTAACCTGGGCCGCCCCCTTACCATCTCCAAGGTAACCCTTACCTAAGTTTTGAGAGAGAAAGGACGCGGACCTTGTCCCGTTTCAATACCCGAACCGCCGTGGCAGCGCTCGTCGCAGCCGTTTCGCTGACCGTTGTGTCCTGCTCCGGCGCGCAGGAGCAGGCGTCTGATGCCACGGACACCACGGCGGCGCAGGCCGAGAACACGGTCACCGTCGAAGACAATTACGGCGTCAAGGAGGTCCCGAGCCCTGCGCAACGCGTCGTCGCGCTGGACAACCGCTCCTTCGAGCTCCTGGACACCTGGGGCATTGAGCCCGTCGCCGCGGCGCGCGCGCTCGTCCCGGTGACCATCCCGGGCATCGGCGACAACGACAACATCGTCGACATCGGCAACCATCGCGAGCCCAACCTCGAGGCCATCGTCGCAGCCGAGCCCGACGTCATCGTCTCCGGCCAGCGCTTCCAGACCCACGACGCCGACATTGAGAAGCTCGTCCCCGACGCCATCCTGGTCGACTTCGAGCCGCGCGACGGCGAGCCCTTCGACGCCGAGCTGATCCGCCACACCGAGTCCCTCGGCGAGATCTTCGGCAAGCAGGAGGAAGCCGCCCAGCTTGTCGACGACTTCCAAAACGCCCTCGAACGCGCCAAGGCCGCCTACAACCCCGAGCAGACCGTGATGGCTGTCAACATCTCCGGCGGCGAGATCGGCTACGTCGCGCCGGGCGTCGGCCGCACCTGGGGCCCGCTGTTCGACCTGATCGGCATGAAGCCCGCTCTCGAGGTCCAAAACGCCACCGACGACCATCAGGGCGATGACATCTCCGTCGAGGCCATCGCCTCCGCCAACCCGGACTGGATGCTCATCCTCGACCGCGACGCCGGCACGCGCGACGACGAAGGCTCCCCGGCCGCGCTGAGCGTGATCGAGGATTCTGCGCCACTGCAAAACGTCACGGCAGTCAAGGAGGGCCAGCTCTACGTTGCGCCCGCGGACACCTACACCAACGAGTCCATCATCACCTACACCGAGATCCTCAACGACATCGCCGATCAGTTCGAGGCCGCCAAGTAATGTCCTCTGCCCCCACCGCCACCCGCCCGGCACTTCTCGACTGGAAGTTCCTGGCGGGTGCTGGTGTTGTCGTCGCCCTGCTTTTCGCCTCTTTGGCGGTGGGGCAGTACGACATCCTCGGTGCCGAGGACGGGTGGGCGATGTTCAACGCCACCCGCGTGCCGCGCACCATCGCCCTCATACTCGCCGGCGCGGCCATGGCGATGAGCGGGCTGATCATGCAGATGCTCACCCAAAACCGCTTCGTCGAACCCACCACCACCGGAACCACCGAGTGGGCTGGCCTGGGGCTCTTGGCCACAATGGTGTTCGCGCCGAACGCCTCCATCCTGGTGCGCATGATCGTGGCAGTGGCCTTCGCGTTCGTGGGCACCATGGTGTTCTTCGCCTTCCTGCGACGCGTGACGCTGCGCTCGAGCCTCATCGTGCCGATCGTCGGCATAATGCTGGGCGCGGTGGTCAGCTCCGTGTCAACCTTCTGGGCGCTGCAGACGCAACTTTTGCAGTCCTTGGGCGTGTGGTTCGCGGGCTCGTTCACCAGCGTCATTGCCGGACAGTACGAGGTCTTGTGGATCGTCCTATTCGTCGTCGCCGTGGTGTTCTTCTACGCAGATCGCCTCACCGCCGCCGGCCTGGGTGAGGACGTGGCCACCAACATCGGGCTGAACTACAACCGCATCGTGCTCGTGGGCACCTCGCTGGTGGCAATCGCCGCCGGTGTGGTCACCGTTGTGGTCGGCTACCTGCCATTTCTGGGCCTGATCGTCCCCAACATCGTTTCCATGATCCGTGGCGATGACCTGCGCTCCAACCTTCCGTGGGTGTGCCTTCTCGGCATAGGCATCGTCGCCGCCTGCGACCTGATCGGCCGCACCATCATCGCGCCGTTCGAGATGCCGGTCTCGGTGATTCTCGGACTCGTTGGCGCTGTCGTGTTCATCGCGCTAATTATTAGGCAGGCCCGCCATGGGTAGCGTGGTTCGTAACGTCGGCGCGTTTCAGACGTCGAAAAGCAAGCGGCGCTATTTCATCGCGCTCGGCGTGATGGTTGTGCTCGCCGTGGTCTTCACCGCGGGGCTCCTCGCGTGGGACAACCCCGTGGCTTTTGGTACTCGCGCGTACTGGCTGATCGCGGAGCGGCGCCTGAACGCGGTGATCGCGATGGCGGTGGTCGCCGTGTGCCAGGGCGTGGCGACGGTCGCTTTCCAAACCGTGACCAACAACCGGATTCTTACCCCTTCCATCATGGGGTTCGAGTCCCTCTATATCGCGATCAACACCGCCACCATCTACTTCCTCGGCGCCTCCGGGCTGCTGGCCTCGCGCACGCTCGAGACGTTTGTGCTGCAGCTCGTGCTCATGGTCGGTCTATCCTTGGTGCTCTACTCCTGGCTGCTGACCGACAACGCCGCCAACCTGCACGCGATGCTGCTCGTCGGCATCGTCATCGGCGGGGGCCTGGGCAGCTTATCGACGTTCATGCAACGCATGCTCACTCCCAGCGAGTTCGACGTGCTCACCGCCCGGCTTTTCGGCTCCGTCAACAACGCGGACCCGGACTTTTACCCCGTGGCGATTCCGCTCGTGCTCATCGCCGTGACGTTGGTGTTGTTGAACTCCCGCCGGCTCAACGTCATCTCGCTCGGCCGGGACGTCTCCGTCAACCTCGGGGTGGGATTCCGGAAAAACGCCATCTACACGCTGATCCTGGTGTCCATCCTGATGGCGGTGTCCACGGCGCTGGTCGGGCCGATGACCTTCCTCGGGTTCCTCGTGGCCACGCTTGCGTACCAGTTCACTAACACCTACGACCACCGTTATGTCTTCCCCATGGCGATCGTGCTCGGATACGTCGTGCTCACCGGGGCCTACTTCATCATGAACCACATCTTCTATGCTCAAGGCGTGGTTTCGATCATCATCGAGCTGGTGGGAGGAATCACCTTCCTGGTCGTGATCCTGAGAAAGGGACGCTTGTGATTACCCTGACCGATGTCCGCAAGGCCTACGGTGACGACGTCGCCATCGGCCCCGTCAACCTGCAAATCCCCGCAGGTGGAATCACCGCTCTGGTGGGGCCAAACGGCGCCGGCAAGTCGACTCTTCTGACAATGATTGGAAGGCTTCTCTCGCTCGACGAGGGCACCGTGGAAATCGGTTCAATGGACGTGACGCAGACCAAGTCGAAGGACCTTGCGAAGACGATCTCGATCCTGCGCCAAGAAAACCACTTTGTCACCCGTCTCACCGTGCGCCAGCTTGTCGGCTTCGGACGTTTCCCGTACTCGCGCGGCCGGCTTACTGCGGAGGACGAGGACACTATTACCAAATATGTCGACTTTCTTGGCCTGAGCTCGCTGGAGAACCGGTATCTCGACCAGCTCTCTGGCGGTCAGCGCCAGCGTGCCTACGTCGCGATGGTGCTTTGCCAGGAGACGGATTACGTGCTTCTCGACGAGCCCCTGAACAACTTGGACATTGCCCATTCCGTCGACATGATGAAGCACCTCTACGACGCAGCGCACGAGCTGGGGCGCACGATCATCATCGTGCTGCACGACATCAATTTCGCGGCACGTTACGCCGACTTCATCTGCGCCGCCAAAGACGGGCAGATCGTGGCGTTCGGCACCCCGGCGGAAATCATGCGGGATGACCTTCTCACCGAGATCTTCAACACCGGGGTGAAAGTGATTGAAGGACCCCACGGTCCGCTTGCTACCTACCACTAAACACCCCGCTTGTGCTGGGGATTTGTGTTGTGGGTGGTGGGTTGGTTAGTGTGTTGTTCCGCTGCTTGTTGAGGTTGCTTTTGGGTTAACTTCTGGTGGCGGGTGAATTTCATTGCTGTTTGACTTTGTGTTG
>NZ_GG667197.1:0-14438 GCF_000159635.1 Corynebacterium lipophiloflavum DSM 44291
AGAGTCGCGCCGCCTTTGACCCGGCCGACCCAGCACGCCTTTAGGGTGTTTCTCACGGCTAGTCCGCATGGCGGACTCCACCAACCCCGCCACCACAGAGTCAGGATGGCGCTCTGGTCCGCACCGCGGACTCCGCCACGGCAGAGTTGGGAACAAGTTCATCGTGCCGGCTCAGTAAAGCGAGCACGAAGTATCCGCAACTCTGTAGCGGCAGAGTTAGGTGGCGTTTCCCGAAGCCGTTTCGTGGTGCGCCAACATGCTTCGCTCTCGGCTCGTCAGCACTGCGGACTCTGCCACGGCAGAGTGAGATGATGCTCGAACCAACGCATCGCTCGATCCAAGAGCGCTCCACCCCCGGCCACTCCGCATCGCGGACTCCGCCACGGCAGCGTCGAACCGCCTTTGGGCCGGCCTGCCGGCTTACACGGTGAAGCTAAAACCCTTCGTCTTCGATGAGCCTGCACAGTGGACTCCGCAGCTGCAGAGTTAAACGACGCTCGAACCGAGAATCTAGGGAGTACTCATTGCGATCTCCACCAACCCCGCCGTGGCAGAGTCCATCGGATTCGCACTAGCCAGAACGAGGACGACAACATGGTTCGGCTTCGGCTAGTCCGCAATGCGGACTCCGCCATGGCGAAGTTGTATAACGTGTGACCCAGCCGCTGCCCGCGGCGCATTCCTAAATGGACGACCTCCTCGGCACGGCGCACTCTGCCACGGCAGAGTCGGGAACAAGTTCATCGAGCCGGCTCAATAAAGCGAGCACGAAGTGTTCGCGACTCTGCAGCGGCTGAGTTGGGTGGCGTTTCCCGAAGCTGTTTCGTTGTGCGCCAACATGCTTCGCTCTCGGCTAGTCCACAGTGCGGACTCTGCCGTGGCAGAGTGAGATGATGCTCGAACCAACGCATCGCTCGATCCACGAGCGCTCCACCCCCTGCCACTCCGCATTGCGGACTCCGCCAACTCCGCCACGGCAGAGTCGAAGGACGTGCCGACTTACACGGTGAAGCCAAAGCGCCTCGTCTTCGATGAGCGCGCACAGTAGACTCCGCAGCTGCAGAGTTAGATTACTCGAGCCACCGCCTCGGTCAAGCTGATAATGCTCCGCCCATGGCCACTCGCAGGGCGTGCCCCATTAACTCCGCCACGGCAGAGTCCGAGCGTCGAAAAGTGTGCACTCCCCACGCCAGTCCGCACTGCGGACTCCCCTTAGGACACCTCCAAGAACCCGGGGACACCGAACTCACGCTTCGCGCCCGTAAGGGGATCGCGGAAGCCGAGGTAAACCGACTTCAACCGCATGGGCACCGCGAAGTCCTCCTCCCCGAAGGGGTTGACGGTGGGGTACACGGGGTCTCCGAGAATGGGTGCTCCTGCCTCGTTCATCTGCACCCGCAGCTGGTGGGTGCGACCGGTGACGGGCTCGAGGAGGTAGCGCGCGAGGGGGAATGTAACGCTGTGGAGGGATTGCATGGTGGGGGCGTCGATACGCAGTGCCTCGAGCACGTGAGTGAGCGCGTTGGGTTCCCTGCCCTCTATCACGGTGGAGGCGATCTCGCCATGCTGTTTGTCAATGTGGTGGCGCCACCATGTGGGGCTTTCGATGCCGATGTCTTCGGCGATGGCTTCGTAGCGCTTGTGAACCTGGTGCGCGGCGAAGAGCTCCTGGTAGGCGCTGCGGTGTTGTTTCTGCTTGGTTAGTAGGAGCAGCCCCGAGGTCATGCGGTCGAGGCGGTGGGCGGGCGTGAGGTCTTCGTTGCCGGTTGCGCGGCGCAGCCGCACGGTGGCGGATTCGGTGATGTGCGCGGCGCGTGGCATCGTCGCTAAGAATGGTGGCTTGTCCACCACGAGGATGGTGTCGTCCTCGTAAACCGTCTCGATGTCGTAGGGCACGGGCTTTTCGGGGGCCGGCCGGCGGTAGAAGAAGACGTCCGTGCCTGGCTCGACAAGTTGCTCGGGGCGTAGAGCAGTACCGTCCCTGAGGACGACCTCCCCGGACTCAAAGCGCTGCAATACCGCGGAGTCATCGTCATCCGGGTGCCGGTGCCGCTGCTCAGCGATGACGCGGGCGATGAAATCGAATGCTGTGACCGGGTCGCCGTCGGGAAGCCGAACGCGGCTTGCTCCCAAGCCCCCTTGAGGGGGCAAAGGAATCATCCCGTTTTTCGTCTTTCGCGCCATGATTACGCTAAGTTTACTGCATGGATTTTAACGCTATTCTCACGCCGCTCGTGGCGTTCTTCTCTGACGGTATTGGCAAGATCATCTTCGACGTACTGCAGGCGATCTACGGCTTCCGGTACCCGTCGAACGCTGACGCGGCGTACCCCATCGAGATCCCGAAATAAGCACTAGCGACCACAGACTCAGCCCACCGCGGGGCGCTAGAATAAGGGTGTAGAAGCGATCCGGTTCGAGCACGAATCACAGTCAGGTTAGGGCCGGAACGCACCGACAACCGAAAGGGTGTTTCCCATGACTAGCGCAAACCGCGAAGACATTGTGGTCGTTGCCGTTGACGGCTCCCCCGCGTCCGACAACGCAGTGCGATGGGCGGCGAACACCGCCGCAAAGCGCGACATCCCCCTGAAGCTCGCGGCCAGCTACACCATGCCCCAGTTCTTGTACGCGGAAGGCATGGTTCCGCCGCAAGAGCTTTTCGACGACCTCCAGCGCGAGACCATGGCCAAGATTGATGCCGCCCGTGAGCTCGCACTGAGCGTCGCGCCTGACATCCGGATCGGTCACACGGTCGCGGAAGGCTCGCCGATTGACATGCTGCTTGAGATGTCCCACGACTCAACCATGATCGTGATGGGTTCGCGCGGGCTGGGCGGGCTTTCGGGCATGGTCCTTGGCTCGGTCTCTGGCGCCGTTGTGTCGCACGCCTCCTGCCCCGTTGTTGTGGTCCGCGAGGACAACAACGTCACCGATGACAACAAGTACGGGCCCGTCGTAGTCGGTGTCGACGGTTCCGAGGTGTCCAAGCGTGCCACCGAAGTGGCGTTCGAGGAGGCGATCGCCCGCGGCGCCGAGCTGATCGCGGTGCACACCTGGATTGACGCTCCCATCCAGGGTCCCGGCTCCGGCTACGCGATTACAGACGATTACTGGTACGCCATGCAGCAGGAGAAGGAGGAGAAGCTTTCCGCCTATCTGAGCGATCTGCAGGATAAATATGGCGATGTCCCCGTGCAGAAGATTGTCACTCGGGATCGCCCCATCCGGGCGCTGACGGAAGCGGCTCGAGGTGCCCAGCTGCTCATCACGGGCTCGCACGGGCGCGGTGGCTTCAAGGGAATGCTGCTAGGATCTACTTCGCGCGCGCTCTTGCAGTCTGCACCGTGCCCCATAATGGTTGTCCGCGGAGTCTAAATTGTTGCGGGCCTGTAACCGTTATGGGATACTTGGGTATGCAAAAGTGTGCGGGAATGTTGCATAATGCAGATGGCATTAATCGCTACTCGAAAGGAAATTGAACAATGACTTGGGGATTTTTGGGCTGGATCATCATCGGCGGCATCGCTGGTTGGGTCGCTTCGATGATTAAGGGCCGCGATGCCCAGATGGGCATCCTTCTTAACATCGTCGTCGGCATCATCGGCGGCCTGCTTGGCGGCTGGCTGCTCGGTCTCTTCATGGACGACCCGATGAGCAACATCTTCATGAGCTTTATCACCTGCCTGGTGGGTGCAGTTATCCTGCTGACCATCGTGAACATGTTCAGCGGTTCGCGCCGCTAAGCGCTCAAAGCGCTCTCAGGCGACCCCCACTGTGCCTTCGGGCGCGGTGGGGGTCACCTTTTCGACCACCCCGGCTGGTGCGGACGAACCGGTTTGTCTATATTTGGAGTGGAATGACACGAGGCGACAGAAAAGGGGCAGAGGTGACGACCGGATCGCCGGGCAAGAAGAAAGCACCTGCGCGGCGCCGAAATCGGCCGACACCGCGGGAGCGCCTTCTCGACGCTGCTACGAAACTGTTCACCGAAGAGGGGATCCGCGTCATCGGCATCGACCGCATCCTCCGCGAGGCTGACGTGGCGAAAGCTTCGCTGTACTCCCTTCTCGGCTCAAAAGACAACCTCGTCGTCGCGTACCTCGAGGAGCTTGACAAGGGTTACCGCGCCCGCTGGCAGGCACGGACCGAGAACACCCGCGAGACTGACGCGAAGATCCTTGCCTTCTTCGACATGGCGATCGAAGAAGAGCCCCAAAAGGGGTTTCGTGGCTCCCCCTTCCTCAACGCCGCGAACGAGTACCCCCGCCCGGAAACCGACTCCGAGCGGCGCATCGTCGCAGCTGCTACAGCGCACCGCGAGTGGCTGCACTCCACCATGCTCCAACTGCTCACCGCGAAAAACGGCTACGAGTCCGACCAAGAGGCGGACCAGCTGCTGATTTTCCTGGAAGGCGGCTTGTCCGGTGCGCGATTCCTGCGCAACACGGGCCCCTTGCAAACGGGCCGCGAGCTCGCGGTTGAACTGCTCGCGGCGCCGGCTATCGACTACTCCATCTGAGAATCATCTGATGAGCCGCGCTGTTTGCGCTCCGCGATACGCCTCTTCCTGATCTCCCGCAGCGCCTCTCGGCGCTGGGCGTTGAGTCGTTTCTTCTCGGCCTTCGCCTCCTCCGCAGCTGCTTTGTCTGCGGCCTTTTCTGCCCTGATGTCCCTGCGCACTTGCGCATAGGACGACGGGTTGGGCAGCGCTGAGAGCTGCCTGCGGCGACGGGAGCGTTTCTTGCCACGAACCTCGCGGCGACGCTCCAGCTCCCTGCTCTTCTTTTCCGAGATGTGGGCACGGTGGTCGTCGTCAAGCGGGTAAATCCTCACCATCAGATACCACAGCACGATCGTCTGAATCAGCGTCAGAATGTTTCCACTGACCCAGTACAGCAACAAGGCGACAGGGACCAGGCCGGTGAGCCCCGCTATCGCTAGGCCGAGGACGACGATGGGAACCAACGCCCAGACGAATGCGTAGGAACGGTGAGCGACCGCGCTTCCCCAATCCAGCGTGGAGCGCGAACGGATCTGCGAGAGCACCAGGTTTAGCGTGGTGAAACAGACCGCGGCGATGAGCATCGGGATCGCTAGAGTCCGGACGTCGGCAAGCGTAGTGCCCAAGTGGGCGAACTGTTCGGGGGTCATCGAGACATACGCAGGCAAAGGAACGCCGAGAAGCGTCGTCTCGCGGAAAGATTCCACCTCGGCCGGGCTGAGCACGCCAAGCGAGCGGCCGTCAGAGGAGGAAGGAACCGCCATCCACAGCAACAAGCGGTAAAGGCCGAGGAAGAACGGTATCTGAATCAGCGCAGGCAAACACCCCGCTAGAGGGTTGTAGTTGTACTCCTTGTGCAACTCCTTCCTCGCCCGCGCGTGCGCCTGGACGTTTTCCGGGGTGATCTCATCGCCGTACTGCGCCTCAATCGCCGCCATCCGCGGGCGCATCAGGACAAGCACACGGGCAGTTTTGTACGTGTACCACTGCAGGGGAGCGATGAGGACGCGGATTGTCACCACCAATAGCACCACGGACGCGACCCAGGAGTTCGAGCTTTCCATTCCGAAAACGCCGGCCAAGAGCCAGTGCCAAAACTTCATCACCGCCGAAACGGGGTAGACAAAGGCTTCAATCATCGGGCAAATACCACCTATTGGGTCGACTGAGTAACTAGGTTAATGTTAGGCCATGCTCTCCACCCAGCAGCCACCCGCAGCTTCGCCTCGGCGGCGCATCAGTGCGAGCCAGGTTGCCGGCGAAGCCCTGCTCACCCTCGGCGTGGTGCTCCTGTTGTTCGCCTTCTACGAAGCGTTCTGGACAAACCTCGCCTCGGCGAGACTGCAAAACAACGCTGAGAACTCCCTCGAAGAGCAGTGGGTCAATCCCCGCACCGCCTCGACCCGGGAGCTGGGCGAGGCGTTCGCCCGCATGTACATCCCGTCATTCGGATCCGACTACCAGTTCGCGCTCATCGAAGGCGTCGACGAGCAGGACCTGCTGGCCGGGCCCGGCCGCTACCCGGATACCCAGTTGCCGGGCGAGCCAGGCAACTTCGCCGTGGCCGGGCACCGAGTGGGCAAAGGAGCTCCCTTCAACGACCTCGGGGCGCTTGATGCGTGCGACGCTATCGTGGTGGAAACGCACACGCAGTGGTTCACCTACCGCGTGCTGCCCATGGCTACCGACGCTGGCGGGCGCATGGCCGAAGCAGCCGGCTGCCTGCCGGGCGAGATCGCGCAGCGAGTTGTCGGTGGAGACTACTCCCAGGTCCAGGGCCGCCACATCACGCTGCCGAACAACGTCAGCGTCCTCAACCCGGTGCCCGGAACCCCGGTAATGGACGTCGCGCCGGGCGCCGTTGGCATCATGACGCTGACTACCTGCCACCCGCAATTTTTCAACGCGGAACGCATGATCATCCACGCCGTGCTCACGGAAGCGACAGACAAGTCCGCCGGAATGCCGGCGATGACGGAGGTGAACTAAATGTACGAGGCCCTATGGCGCCTGCTGCCCGGGCCGAAACCCGTCAAGGCGCTGCTTGCTCTCGCCTTGGCGGTCGCGGTGTTCTTCCTGCTCATGGAAGTGGTATTCCCGTGGGTCTCCACGCTCATGCCGTACAACGACGTGGTGGTCTAGCGGCCCAGCACCTCGGCGACGGACTCGGCCATCGTCTCTTGGCCGTTCGGCGTCGGGTGCGCAGGGTACGAATTCGTCTCTGAACCGTCGATGTCGGCCCAGCGCTCGTCCGGTTCAGCACACGAGGTGTGGTTTTCGACGTCGTCCGGCAGCACGAAGATCGCGCCGCTGGCCTCGGCCGACTGTTTGACAGCATTGTTGATCGCCGCGGTCAGCCACACTGCCCACTCGATACCTTCGCGCCCGACCTGTTCGGTCAACTCGCACTGCTGCTCCACCGACACCAGCGGGGTGTAACCGGTGGCCACCACGATGGCGTTCGGTGCCTTCTCGCGGATCTCATCGTGAACCGCGGTCAGCCTTCCCGGCAGCTCCGCGAGGCGCTGCGCGGTGGGAAGCGCGAACTCCTGGGCGCAGTCGCGGTCCGAGCCCTCCATCATTTCGTTGATGCACCGCGCGATGTTGGCAAAGTCCATGTCGTTGCCACCGATGGAGATCGTGACCAGGTCAGCGTCGCGCGTCAGGCTCTCGATCTGCGGGGCGATGGTGAGGTTTTCATCTTCCACGATGCGCGGGCCGGTGATGTTCTCCGTCGTCGAGCCTTGGCAGGTGGCGTCCGTGAACTCCACGGAGCGCCCCAAAAGCTTCGCGAGCTCATTCGGGTAGTTGTCCTTCGACTTCGCGCAGAAGCTCGGGTCCGCGTTCTCACCCGTTGCAGAGCCCATTGCAGCGTAGGAGTCGCCCATTGCGACGTAGACCTCGATATCGGAGGGATCCAGGTCGGCGATGGGCATCATCGCGGTGGCCTGCTCGCGCGTCGGGTTCGCGTCGACGGTTGGTGTCACCCCCAACGGTGGGGCTACCGACGTGTGCGTGCTCACGTTGTCGATGGATGCGGTTTGACACCCCGCGAGCATGAACGCGAAGGTGATGGCGGTGGTGGCGAACGCCGCGCCGCGCCTCATGTCCACCTCGGAACGGGTCGAACCCAGCGGCGCAGGCCGTCGATAAGCGTGTCCGCGTCGTCAGCGAGGACAAGCGACGCCCGATCAGTCGGGCGGATGAAACCCTCAGCAACCATGTGATCAATCATAGACACGAATGGTCGCCAGAATTGCTCCCCGAGCAGGCCGATGGGTCGGGCGTGGTAGCCCAATTGCTGGCTGGTCCACTGGTCGAAGAGCTCATCGAGGGTGCCCGCGCCGCCGGGCAGTGCCACCACGGCGTCGGAAAGCTGCGCCATCCGAGCCTTGCGCTGCGCCAGGGTATCCACCATCTCCAGCCTGGTCAGGCCCTCGTAGCGCAGCTCGTGGCCGGCCAAATGGTTGGTCAGCACACCGATCGCGCTGCCGCCGTGCGAAGTCGTCGCCTCCGCCACACGCCCCATGATGCCGAGGCGCGAGCCTCCGTAGACCAAGGTGATACCGCGGCGCGCCAGGGCGGTGCCGAGGGTGTCGGCAAGCCTGGCATAGGCAGGGTCGTTGCCTAAGTTCGCGCCCGCGAAGACGGCGACGGTGTTGATCTCACGCGCGCGCAGGGCGGGAAAAATCTCCCCGGCAAGCAGGGGCGCCAGCGGCGTGGAGCCGGGGTGGTGCGGGTCAACCCAGCGGACCTCGTCGATCTCGCCGTTTGCGACCGGGTGCAGCGCGCCGGGCGCGGGTTTGCGGATGAACACGGTGCCGGTGACCATGAAGCCCGGCTCGTTGGACGCCTCGGCGGTAAAAACGCCGATGAAGCCCAGCTCGGAGGCATCGATGTCGAGACCGACTTCCTCGTGCGTTTCGCGCAATGCGCAGTCGATCAAGGGCTCATCCCCCTCGGGCTTGCCGCCGGGCAGCTGGAACCGGGGGCTGCCCACTTTGCGCACGCATAAGACGCGGCCGGCGTCGTCGCGAATCACGAGCGCCGCCACGCGGATGGGCTGCGGGAGGGTCACAGGTTTAGGTTAGCGATAACCTGCTCCGCCACAACCTGAGCCTTGACCGACTCGTTCTGGTTTGTAAACACCGTCACCGCCACGGGTCCCTTCGCCTCCGAATAGGCCGCACCGATGCGTTCGGGCACTGCACCGCCGCCATGGCGCCCGCCGTTCCACCCCTCAGGGTCACTGGCCGGGTCCGTGAACTCGATCGGCGCGGCCCAGTCCACCACCGCCATCGCCTCCTGCGGGCTGGACATGTGCCGCACCATCACCGTGAGTTGCGGCTCTTCCGGGTACGACCAGAACACGCGGGCCGGGGTGTCGAAACGGTTGTCAACCCCGATTGCTGTCACCTTCTGGCCGTTGGCCTCGGCCACCCATTGCGTATCCAGGTAGGGGCACGACCCGGCGGGGTCCTTCTGAGCCACGGGCAGTTCCGCCACCCCCAAACCGGAGTCACCGGCCGCCCTGGTGCGCCTGGCTGGAAACGGTTTCGGGCACGGGCGCCGGCTCCGGGGCGCAGCCGGCGCCACACACCGCGAACCCTGCGATCGCGAGCACTACACCAGGCCCGGTTAGGCGCGGGAGGGGGGTGGGTAGGGTAAAGCGCATGACCTCCAGACTAGTGAAGTTGGATAGCCAGCCCCGCGAGGTCCCCGACAACAAGGCGCTCGACACGGGGATCACGGTGCTGTCGGCGTCGCTGCTGGTGGTTTCCCTGTTGGCGCTTTTGCAGATGCCGTTGAACTCGGCGCTGCTGCACATCGTCTTGGTCTCGATTTTTGCGTTTTTGCTCTTTTACGGCCTCGTCGAGATGCCTCGCTGGGGGCGCGCCGGCCAGGCGGGGTGGCTGATGGCGCTGACCGGCATGTGGATCGCCGACATGATGGTCACCCCGCTCGCCGTCTACTGGGTGTTCATCCTCTTCTTCATCTACCTGCGCACGTTCAACGACTGGCGCGGCGTTGTCTGGGTCGCGCTCGGGCTGGGGATCGCCGTCGGCGCGCAGGTGCCCACCGGGTTGACGTTCGGCGGCGTGATCGGGCCCGTTTTGTCGGCCCTGGTGGTCATCGCCACCAACTACGCGTTCACCACCATTGCGCGTGTGAGCAAGGAGCGCGAGTCGCTTATCGACGAGCTCTTGACCACGCGCCAGCAGCTCGCGGAGACGGAGCGTGAAGCGGGGGTGTCTCAGGAGCGCGAGCGCCTCGCCCACGAAATCCACGACACCGTTGCGCAGGGCCTTTCCAGCATCCAGATGCTGTTGCACGCCGCCGACCGCGACCTCGACGCCACCGGCCTGCCCCCCGGTGAGCTCGCCCGGGCGAAGTCGCGGATCGAGACGGCGCGCCGGGCCGCGTCGAGCAACCTGGCCGAGACCCGCGCGATGATCGCCGCATTGACACCGGCGCCGTTGACGGAGGCGTCGTTACGCCAAGCGCTCGAGCGCATCGCGCGCGACTTTTCCCAGGCCAGCGGCATCGGCATCGAGGTCGAGTCGGACGGCGAGCACACGCCGCTGCCGATGCGCTGCGAGGCCGGGCTGCTGCGCATCGCCCAAGGCGCGGTGTCGAACGCGGTGCAGCACTCGGGGGCGACGCGCATCCGTGTCACCTTGACCTACAGCCCCGATGAGGTGCGGCTCGACGTGGTGGACAACGGGCGCGGGTTTGACCCGCTGGCGCTAGAAAGCGCGCCGACCGGCCTCGGTCACCTTGGGTTGTCGGCGATGCGCTCGCGGGCTGAGGAGCTCGGTGGGGAATTAATCGTGGAGTCGGCACCCGGCGGGCCGACGGCCGTCACCGCTGCGATACCCGGTAACATCAATCAAAGGATGGAGGAGATGTAGATGATTCGGGTGCTGCTGGCGGATGACCACCAAATTGTCAGGCTGGGGTTGCGCGCGGTGTTGGAGGAAGCCGACGACATCATGGTTGTCGGCGAGGTCGCTACCGCCGAGGGCGCGATCTCCACGGCCCGGGCCGGCGGCATCGACGTCATCCTGATGGACCTGCGATTCGGCGCCGGGGCGGAGGGCGCGAAGGTCACCACCGGCGCCGAGGCGACCGCCGAAATCCGCCGCACGATGGACTCCCCGCCACAGGTGCTGGTGGTCACCAACTACGACACCGACGCCGACATCCTGGGCGCGATCGAGGCGGGCGCGGTGGGCTACCTGCTCAAAGACGCCCCGCCCGCCGAGCTCGTGGCGGCCGTGCGCTCCGCCGCGCGCGGCGACGCCGCCCTGTCCCAGGTCGTGCGCACCCGCTTGGAAACGCGCGAGAGTACCCCGCGGTTTTCGCTCACGCCGCGCGAGCTTGAAGTGCTGCAGCTCGTCGCCGGCGGTTCATCGAACCGGGAGATCGGGCACGAGCTCATGCTTTCCGAGGCAACGGTGAAGTCCCACCTCGTCCACATCTACGACAAGCTGGGGGTTCGTTCCCGCACCTCGGCCGTGGCGTCGGCGCGGGAACAGGGCATGCTCTAGCGGCTCGACTTTTGCTGGATCTCGCCGGTGACCTCGTCGAGCTCCCTTTCGATCGCGACGTAGGCGAGGCGCTGCTGCTCCGTGTCCAGGCGCTCTGCGTTGCGCACCGCCTGATCAAGCTCGTCGAGGCGTACCTCGACGTCCTTGATGAAGCTCGCGGACAGCGCCGGCGTGTTATGCAAGTTGCTGGTCTGGCCGCGCACAGCCTCGATGCGCGCCTTGAGCTCCGCGCCGCGGCCGGAGTGGCGAGCGAGATCCTGGGAGCTCAGACCCATCGAGTTCGCGCGGGACGCGATGCGGTTTTGCTGGTACGAGGTCATCGCCTTGTACGCTAGGGGAAGCAAGACGGGGATTAAAACGCGCGCGGCGCCGACCCAGTTCTGCGCCTTCTTCTTGGTAAGACCGGACTGTTCGACGCGCTTGAGGTGCGCCTCAGCGAGCTTCTTCTCGTGCTTACGCTTGCGCTTCAGGCCCTTCTTTTCTTCGGTAAGCAGGCGCTTTTCCGCCTTGTCGAGCAGCTTGGCGGTGCGGTGTTCCTGCTTCGCTTCGTTCTTGGCAAGTTGGCGGGCGCGAACTTCAGCGGCCTTGATCTCGGCCTTGGTCTTTGCCCGGTTCTTCCGGATCGTTTCAATAATTCCCATGTGAGATACCTTACCCGTCAATGGGGCTATAGGATGGGGGTCGCTGTGAGCGACAATTTTCTCCTTCGAGCCTCCGATCTCGTGGGCTGCCGTTACCGCCTGCGCCAGCGCCACGCTCACCCGGACATCCCGCCGCTGCCTGAGGCGCTTGCCCGCCAGCCGCAAATCGACGCGGGCCGCGCCGCCGTGTTCGCCGCCCTCCCCGTCAAACGCGCGTTGGGCGACGGCAGGGCCAGGGCGTTTGACCGCGTTGACCTGGACCCGGGAAGCGATCCCGGGGAGGCGGAGCGGCGCACGCGCGCCGCGATGGGCGCGGGCGCGAGCATCATCACCAACGCGGTTCTGACCGGCCAGATTGACGGGGTCGGCGTTATCGCGGAAATCGACATCCTCGCGCGCGACGAGTCCGGGCAGCACAGGTACATGCCGGTGATGATTTCAAACCACCGCGTGGCCCGGGCGTCGACAAGCGAAAAGCTCCACTTCGTGCCCGCGCACCGGCTTTCCCTGGGCGCGCCGCTGAAGACGGGGGCGAAGCTGCGCCACCACACCATCGACGGATACCGTCTCGCGTTGGCTCACCTGCTGCTCGGCGAGCGTGCCGACGGCCGCGCCGCACTCGTCGGCCAAGACCGCTCGCGCGCCTACCTGACTGATGTGCAGCGCTTCATCCCCCCACTTTTAAGTGCGCTGCGCGCGCCGACGCCGACCTTCCCGCGCCGGTTGAAGCAGTGCGCATCCTGCCGCTTCTGGCCCTTGTGCGAACCGCAGCTGAAAGACGCGGATGATATTTCACTGGTCCTGCCGGGCGGGCGCGCCGATGGTTTCCGCGCCCAAGGGATCACCACGGTGCAATCGCTTATCGACGCCCGCGCCGGCGAGCCCTCCACCATCGCGCGCGCCTGGCGCGAGGGCATCCCCGTGCTCAAACGCACTAACGAGATGTCCGTGCCGCGCGCCGACGTGGAGATCGACATCGACATGGAGGCCTACCTTGATCAAGGCGTCTACCTGTGGGGCACCTTCGACGGCGAGACGTACCGTGCGTTCGCGACCTGGGACGAGGTCGGCGGCGAGTGGGAGGAGGCGAACTTCCTCGACTTCTGGTCGTGGCTGATGGACCAACGCGAGCGGGCCCGGGCCGAAGGCAAAACGTTCGCCGCGTACTGCTACGCCGCGGGCGGGGAAAACCACTGGCTGAAGTCCTCGGCGCGGCGCTTCGCTTCCGTGGATGAGGAGCAGGTGCGCGAGTTCATCTCCTCCGTGCAGTGGGTCGACGTGTTCGCGCACGTGCGAAAGTACCTGGTGGGAACGGACGGATTGGGGCTCAAGGCGCTCGGCCCCGTCGTCGGTTTCGAGTGGGAGGACGACGATGTAGACGGGGAGCGCTCCGTCGCGCTGCGGCGCGCGGCCCGGCTTGGCGACGCCGCGGCGCGCGACATGCTGCTGCGCTACAACGAGGACGACTGCCGTGCGACGCGGGCGGTGCGGCAGTTCATCAGCGACGGCGCGCCGGGAGTTCCGCTCATGACCGACGTCGCCGGTTGAGCGCGGGCACCAGTGAAACGCAAACTAGTACCGCGAGCAGCGCGGCGAGAACGGCGGTAAAACCCCACCAGGCCAAAGCCTCGAAGGCGGCGCCGGTGGCCGCGCCCAAGATCGAAGAGCCCAGGTAGTAGCACAGCACGTACATACTCGACGCCTCCGCGCGGTCGCGCTGCGCGATCTGGCCGACCCACCCAGAGGCCGTGGAGTGCATGGCGAAGAAGCTCGCGGTAAACACGAGCAGGCCGGCGAGCGCGAGCCACAACGTCGAGCTGCCGGCAGCGAGCGCGCCGACAAGCATCAGCGTCGCACCTGCTGCGATCACGCGGCCGCGTCCGAAGCGGCGCACCATCGAGCCCGCGTGTGCCGACGACCACGTGCCCGAGAGGTACATCACGAACACCAGGCCAGCCAGCGCCGGCGGCAGGCGGAAGTGGTCAACGGCGCGGTAGCCGAAGAAGTTGTACATGGACACGAACACGCCCATGCCGATGAACGCAGTGAGGTAGAGCGAGACAAGGCGCGGGTTTTCAGGTGGCGCGCCATGGCCCGGATCTCTGCGCTGGGGCGGATGGAATCCTTGGGGTGGAAGTTGCGTTGCTGCGGCAGCAGAAGCGCCACCGCGATGGCGAGGGCAAGCGCAATGGTCGAGGCGGCCGCGAGCACGACGCGCCACGATGCGGACTCGAGCATCAGCGAGGGGATGAGGCGCCCGCTGAGCCCGCCTATCGACGTCCCCGCGACGTAAAGTCCCATGGTCGCGGGCACGTCCGCATCGTCGACTTCCTCCGCCAGCCACGTCATCGCCTCCGCAGGGGCCCCGGCGATCATCGCGCCTTGCACCGCGCGCAACGCGGTGAGCTGCGGCGCACTCTGCGCCAGCGGCAGCGCTAAGCCGACCAGGGTCGCGGCGAGCGCCGAGATGATCAGGATGCGGCCACGGCCGTACTTCTCCGAGAGGATGGAGAAAGGTACCACGCATAACGCCAACACCCCGGTGGCGGCGGACACGCTCAGCGCCGCAACCGAGGGCGATACCTCAAGCTGCTGGCTCAGCGTCGGCAGCAGCGCTTGAGTGGAATAGAGGGAGTTGAAGATGGCCAGGCCCAGGGCAATCATGGCCAGCGAAGCCCTCGCGTACTCGCGTGTACCCCTTCTCACAGTGTGCAACGATAGACCCCCTCGCCGCGCGGGAGT
>NZ_GG667197.1:15991-17552 GCF_000159635.1 Corynebacterium lipophiloflavum DSM 44291
CAACTTGTAGACCACTCAGAACACACCATTTCTCGAAACGTTTCCGGTTGCGATGCTCCTATATTGTGTCAAGCGCTTTTCAGAAATTTTTCGTAGGCCGATGCTAATTCCGTCAATGGACGTTTTCCAGTCTCGATGTCACTGATCCTCGCCGGGGCACACCCCAAATGCTTCGCTACAACCACCTGGGTGAGATGCTTCGCGATACGCAGTTCTTTCAACTCATCCCGACGAAGATCCCTGGGCTGTGACGTGAAGTGCCCCAGGTTTTGTTCCGTTTGAGTAGATGGGAAAATTTGGAACATGCCGAGGAAATTTGACCAGGATGCGAAGGACCGCGTTGTCCGTCTCGTAGAAGACCGCATTCTGACGGAGAATATTTCCACGCAGGAAGCGTGCAAGATTGTGGCACCCAAACTGGGCGTCTCATGGCACACAGCCCGCCAATGGACGCAGGCAGCTCGCCGCGAAGGACGAGTTCCTGAACGTCTGCCTGAAGACCTGGCTGCTGAAAATGCCAGGCTACGCCGCGAAGTTCAGGAGCTACGTGACACAAACGAATTGTTGAAGGCCGCATCGGCTTTTTTCGCGTCAGAACTCGACCCCAAACGTCGGAAATGATCCGATTCATCGATGAACAGCGGGATCGTTTCACAGTCGAGTTCATCTGCCAGACGTTAAGGAATCATCGTGAGGGAGGATTTATCACCTCGCGCGGGTACCGCCAACACAAAGCACGTGGCGTGAGCGCTCGCCGCCTTCGCGATGCTGCCCTCGTGGAACGTCTTCGCGAGGTTCACGCTGGCAATTACGGCGTTTACGGCGTGCGGAAAATGTGGCACGCGCTTCGACGTGAAGGTATTGATATTGGTCGCGAGCAGACTGCCCGGTTGATGCGCCTGGCAGGCCTGTCCGGAAAGGGAAAAGGTGGTGCACCCATTACCACCCGTAAGCCTACGGGCCCGGATGTGCGACCTGACCTCGTTAACCGTGAATTCAAGGCCTCTGGGCCCAACCGTCTATGGGTCGCTGACATTACGTACGTCCGCACGCGGGGCGGCTTCGTGTACACAGCGTTCGTGACTGACGTGTACTCCCGTCGGATCGTCGGGTGGGCGTTGTCCGATTCGATGCGTACCGAGGCGTTGCCGCTGCAGGCGCTGAATCAAGCCATTGTGTGTGCCAAGGACACAGCGGGCCTTGTTCACCATGCAGATCACGGATCGCAATACGTCAGCATTGTCTACAACGAGCGTCTAGCCGAGCACGGAATCACGGCCTCTACTGGAACGGTCGGTGACTCCTACGACAATGCCTTAGCCGAAAATATCAACGGTTCCTACAAAAATGAACTCATTCATACCCGCACTTGGAACGATGTGGCCGACGTAGAAATCGCGACCTTCGAGTGGGTCACGTGGTGGAACGAATCAAGGCTTCACCAAAGTCTCGGCTACCGTACGCCGGCAGAAGTAGAAGAAGAGTTTTGGACTGGCAACCCAAATCATGAGAGAATGGAAATCAAGGCAAATACCTAGGAACAAAACCCGGGGCACTTCAA
>NZ_GG667197.1:19749-20392 GCF_000159635.1 Corynebacterium lipophiloflavum DSM 44291
ACGTTTCCCACGAAAACCCCTCTCCATTTCCCGTCGAGCCCAGGTAGTATGCGATGACCTGCGCGAACGTGGATTAAAAGAAGACCGTCTGGAAATCCAAAGAGTACCCCTCTTATTGGGGTGCTCAACACTAGTAGTATTCAACCGCGTACCTGACCGCGCCTTGACAACAGGGCACCACCTAGAGGGATTAGCAACACCGCATCACCCCAAAAGTGCTGCCCCTCAGACAAGGAGAATGCTCCTAGCATGATGCAAGACCACCAGGGAAACTACATTAGTTCCAACATTCGCGGGTTGGTCTACGAAATAAGCAAGTTTGTGTCCACTTCCGACGTGGAACGTGCGTTCCAGAGAAGCGGTTTGACGATCAAGCACGCTCCAGGAGAACGACCTGACACCCCGCAAGCAATGTTTACGGCTTGGTCTACTTCTATCGACTGGAAAGATAAGCGCCGTGCCATAGATGGATTGAAAGCGTTAAGTCGAGTTACGCAGCGAGCGCGAGCGGTCGAAATGGAGCAATACGACGGAACCTGGGTGGTGGGCTTTTCCGAATACGACGGGTGGGTAGAAGAACTCGAACGAGATTGCGCTGACGAGGGTTTGCAATACGACCGTGGCACGGGGCGAATCACCCCTA
>NZ_GG667197.1:22611-30698 GCF_000159635.1 Corynebacterium lipophiloflavum DSM 44291
TCACCCCTAATCCTGATGCTCACACAGAGGACTTCGTTGACCTCGATCTAGAGGTATTGGAGTACCAGGAATCGGTAGTAAAAGCGCAGCGAAACTTAAACGATGCAATCCGAGATGACGTGACTTCCTGGACGGTCGCAGCCCACTGTAAATACTTGGTAGAAGCAGTAAGCAAGGTGATCCTGAATCAGAGCGCATCCGAGCGACTTAAGAACCTGGAGAAGCCCTATTTGGACACTCTCACCAAGGAAGTTTCGGAGTATCTAGGGCTTAAGGAAGGTAGGAACTCTTCCCCAGCCATGAAAGATTTTGCCGCTGGACTGCAAAAACTGGCTAAGGGGTTGGCTGAGGTGCGAAACCGAACAGATGATAATCACCCCCAGATCGACTTCGATCCTCCAACCGCCAGAGAAGTGAGATTGAGCCTGGATGTAACACATGCATGGTGCCGATTCGTACTTGCTGAATATCGCGCGAAGTTGGAAGAACCGCCATTCTGATACCCCGCCGTTCGGTCGTGGCACACAGCCATAAGAAACACCTACTAGGTCGCGCACTCGTCAACCTAGTAGGTGCTCGGACGAAATCGGTTCCGCCTGGCTACTTGTCCACTCCCTAGTAATGCTCGACCGCGTACATCACCACGCCCTGATACAGCGCACCATCGACCGGCAGAGCCATGTCTACGAACTGCTTGCGCACGACCTCGAACACGTTGGAATCGCCACGCTCTACCAGAGCATCATCAAGCAATCGCGCCCAATTCTCTTCAACCGGACTGCTACCCGCGTGCATGAGCATCACGTCAAGAAGTTCTTGAGTACGGCGCTCAACCGGCGACTCTTCTGGAGACTCCACAGGCTTCGCCACCACCTGCTCAGACGGTTGCGCGGTCCCACGCGCCTTGTCCTCCATAGCAGCCACTGCTAGGCGTGACATTGCAGCGGTAAGGATGCTCAGCGCGTCCTCACCTCCAAGGATCAGATTCGTGAACTGCTCGTGCTCTGCGTTGCTTCCGAGCACAGCGGTGAGCACCTTGTCACGCAGTTTCGGAGACTTAGCGAGCGCATCTTGCGGGTTCTTCGTTGCCAGCACCTCGACCTCGTGGTCATTCGCCAGCGCCTCCCAGACAGCGTGAACCATGCGAGTATTCGCGGAGTTCGACATGTCGATACCAGCAGCAGAGAAAAGATCGTTAACTTCCTCGACCGCCTGGCGGAATGCCCCTTGCAACGGGTCAGCAGCCCCACCCGTAGACACACGCCCATCGAAACCGGGAACTGGTAGCGAGACCTGCGCGTCTTCGATGTTGAGTTCGAGTGTGCGACCCTTTTCAACATCCCCAGTGACGGCAGTCTTCACCACGTCCACGCCGGTGACGTAATCCTCATCTCGCGCCTTCTTGCCGAGCTTCAGGTTACGCACGAGCAGGTCAGCGAAGATCGCACGCTTGTGCAGCCTAATGTCCTGGAAGTCGATGAACTGGCTCAAGAAATCCCAAGCGTGGACGTACTTCTCCAGGTTCGCGCGGAAGTCGGTCGCTACCGCTTCGTTGTCCTTGTCGCCGGAAACTAGCGCGCCGGTGTAGAAGTCGGCCCAGCGAGTGACAATCGGGTCGATACCGACGCGGATCAGAGAGTCTTTCTTCTTCACGTCCAGGTCTGGGTCCAAGACCACGTTCGCGAGAGACTCCATCTCTTCCGTGTCGTAGAACTGGGAGGTATCCAGCACACGCGCGAGGTCAGTCAGCACGTCCGGGTCAATATCGGTATCGATGGACGCTTGCGAGTAGTAAGGCTGGAAGGCGTGCAGGATCGTCTCGGGATCATTAATGAAATCGACCACAAACGTCTTCGTCTTGTTCTTCGACGGCATTGTCCTGTTCAGGCGGGACAGCGTTTGCACCGCCATAACGCCGGACAGTGGCTTGTCCACGTACATGGCGGATAAGCGTGGCTCATCGAAGCCGGTCTGGTATTTATTAGCCACGATCAGGAACTTGTAGGTGGCACCGTCGAACATCTTGGTCGTGTCCATTCGGCGCTTCCCCTCGGGCGCGTTCTCATTGTTGAGTGACGATTCAGTGACGATCTCTTCTACGTCATCATCCTTGGACACGTCCAGGGAGCCGGAGAAGGCGACGAGTGCTTCCATGCCCCGGTACTTCGGGTTGGACTCGATCACGTCTTGGACGGCTCTGAACCAGGTGTACGCGCTCATGCGGTCATCACAGACCACCATTGCTTTTGCAGTCGTACCTAGTAGGTTGCGCACGTTGTTGTGGAAGTGTTCGACTGCGACTTCAGCCTTGGAGTGGATCGTCTTCTCGTGGGAGCGCACAAACTTCTTTAGCGCCGATTTCGCCTCACCTAAGATGACTTCATCTTCGCGCCCGAGTTGGTCTTCAATCTTGGCGTAGAGGTTGAGCGAGATGTAGTTCTGGAGCACGTCCAAGATGAAGTTCTCATCGATTGCTTGTGCCATCGAGTAGAGATCGAACGCGATCCGCTTGTCCGGGTTGTTGGGGTTTGGTTCTCCGAAAACGGCGAGCGTCTTAGCCTTCGGGGTGGCTGTCAGAGCCACGATGGTGACGTTGGAAGAACGCGCGACAGCGGAGTCTCTTTGCTGCTGGAGCCGGTCTTTTTCCGCGCGGGTGAGTGTGGTTGGCGCGGGCGGGGTGGGTGTTTCATTTTGGGACACGTCCACCTCGGGCGCGTCCTCTGCACCTTCTATGTCCGCAGCAGCGCGAGACGCTGCTTCTGCGATCTCATCCGGCGTGTCCGAAAGTGTCTCCAAAAGCGTGCGGGAAGCCTTGCCGTGCTGGGACGAGTGGGCTTCATCGATGATGACGAGCCAGCGACGGTTACGCAGTTTCGGGGAGCGGTCAATCGTCTGTGCGAGCGCCGGGAAGGTTTGCAGCGTACAAGACAGAATGCGCTTGCCCTGGGTCAGATAGTGGTTGAGTTTCTCCGACTTGGACGTGTCATCGTTCGTGATGTTGATGACCATGCCTTCAGAAGCCTGAAGGAGGGAGAGTCCATCAGCCACGTTCTTGTCCAGCACTGTGCGGTCGGTCACGACGATCACGCAGTCAAACAACTTCGTGCCGTCCTCGTGGATCATCTTGTTCGCACGGTGCGCCATCCACGCAATCGTCTTGGTCTTGCCCGATCCGGCTGAGTGCTGGATGAGGTAACGTTTTCCCGTGCCGTTGTCCACGATATCGCTGGTGACTCGCTCGACAGAGCGCAGTTGGTGGAAACGCGGGAAGATCAGTCGCCCCTCGTTGCCTTTCGTGGAAGGCTCCCAGAGCGCGTAATCCTTCAGGATTCTAAGGAGCAGATCGGGAGAGCACACCCACTCCCAGAGATAGGAAACGTTATAGCCATTCGGGTTGTCGGGGTTGCCCGCGCGTCCGGCTTCTGTCCCCTGGTTGAACGGGAGGAAAACAGTATCCGTCCCGTTGAGTTCCGTGGTCATCATGACCTCACGGGAGGACACAGCGAAGTGGACTAGGACGCGCCCAGGATTGAGCAGCGGGCGATTGGTCTTGTGGGGTTTGCGGTCGTGCTTGTATTGCAAGACAGCATCTTCGACAGACTGCGTGTTGTCCGTCTTGAGTTCCATCGTGACTACGGGAATCCCGTTGACGAGCAGCACAATGTCGATCTCACCCCCGCCACCTTTTTCGAAGTGGACTTGTTGGAGCACGCGTAGACGGTTGTCTTTCGCCTTGTCGATTACATCCGTTTTCGCCGTGTCGTACGGGAAAAATCCCGCCATGTCCGGGAAGTTGACCGTGCCAAGATCAGTTTGGGTAAACGAGAAGCCATCTCGCAGAGTCCCTAGAAGCCCGCCGTTTACCTTCCTGGTGATGCCGTCCAGGATTGGTGTGAGGTCAAGTTCCTTGGTCAGGCGGTTGAGCAGTCTGCGTTCACGAGATTGGCGTTCTACGTCGTTGGCTGTTGGCGGAATCGCTCGCTCATATTGCTCGGGGTATTGGGTTTTCAGCCAATATAGGACGTCTTCGGGAAAGAGTCCGAGTTCGGGGTCAAACCCCTTGTCATTGTCACCCTCGTTCCAAATCCAGCCTTGGGAATTGAGAGATCGGCAGATGGTCAGTTCCATTGCCTCTTCGAGTATTGGGTTCACCATGATTAGACCTCTTTTCGCCCGGTAACGACTTCGGTAATCAGCGCGTTCTTTCGCGCTTTAAGGTTCTCGATAAGGCGCGTGGATTCCTCGATGAGAGCGTCCATCTTGGCGGTCTCTCGGTCGAGTTCGTCCGCGATCTGGCCCTGTTTACCAATTTCCATAACCGGGATTCTGATGCGCGGTATATCACCCATTGCGATATTGCGCTGAGTATTAAAAGTGGAGAGATCGTTGATTTGTCTTTGACTAAAAGGAGATTTCAAGACCAACGTTAACCAGCGGGGATCGATTGAAGCATTCGGTCGAATGATCGCTAGAGGGGACCAGATATTGAACTCTCTCTTGGTTTTAACAAGAGCGATTTTCCCAGTCGATGCAGCCTTTCCCATGAGAATATCTCCCGTTCTAGGTTTGGCTTTCTTGGCAAAACGCTCATGGTCTTCTTGCGAGATGAACCGGCATCCAGCGAAAGTCAGTTCGCCGTTCTGGATTCCATCTACAGATAAAAACGGAACTCCTTCTTCGATAAACTCAGGAGTTTCGTGCGGACCGTCGGTGATCGGCTCGGCAAGGAAGAGTCCGAGTGGGGCTAAGCATAATTCTGGATCTGACTTATAGATAATATTGTCGATCAGCATCAGTTTGCGATTAGACAAATCGTTTACCAGCCTCTCAAACTCTTCGATCAGCGCGTCCATCTCGCTGATTTCCTTATCGAGATAGTCAGCGATACGGCGCTGGGTTTCTAGGGGAGGTAGAGGTATAGGAATCTGCTGAAGATCGACGGTATTAACCATCTGAGAATTCGGTCGAACGCCGTTTCCCAGACTTCGATAGGTTTCTACGTAGGGGGCGCTTCTAAGCAAGTAATGAGCAAATTGCGGGTGGATCGAGTCGCTGATGTTGTATGCACGATATGCAGGACTGATGTAACCCGCTAACTGGGATACTCCTAGACCACCGTGGTCTAGCCACATCAGGTTCACCGCTAATTGTCCGGGGCGTACAACTCGATAGTGCGATACATCTTCGCTTGCTTTCTGCCCCTTCTCCCGTGTGTTTAGTTCTACACCGCGAAATTCGGAAACTGACAGCAATGGACCAATCGGGGAATTACCGTTCAACTCATTACTTGGCGAAAAAAGCATCCCGAAACTTGCACGCCCCCAGTTTTGCGGGAAATCAGGAACAAACGGATACTTATTTTTCATCAGAACGCACCTCCCCGAACATGGCGTAGATACGATCCAGAGAGCCAGCGATATCCGCGTCCAACTCTTCCAAGGAGCGGGACTCTTCTGGCTTGTAGAACAGGCGCGTCAACGGCAGTTCCGTTCCCACCTTCGCCAAAGACTCGTCCCACTGCATATCCGGGACGAACGGGAGCACTTCACGTTCCATGTGCTCAGACACGTCCTCTAGGTACGGAACGCGCTCGATCACCTTGGAAGCAGCATCCACAACCGGGTTCCCCTTCTCATCGAAAGATGCGGGCGCGTTCTCATCCTCGACAGCGAGCGCAGCCATGATGTGCTTGAGAAGTGGTGCGCCCGTCTTCACCCCGTGCGCCTTCGCTGAAGCCTTCAGAGCCTTCGGGAGATCGTTGTAATCTCGTCCCTTCATCTCCCTGATGACTTCCTCATGCTCCGGGAATGCTGACTTGTGGCTTAAGGCTTGTGCAACCGTCTCATCAGTCACACTCACTGCGTAGTGTGCCACCTTAAACATTGGTACGTCTCGGTAGGTGAGATCGTCAGCAGTGACTATGATCGAGCGCTCTGTCTCTTCGAAGTCCTTGTAGATCTTCGTGATCTCGCGGATGTTATCTTCCGTGAATTCGACGCGCTTTTGTCCCATGTTCTTACGCATGGGAGCGCAAATTTCTGTCGCGTCGATGAACTGAATCCTCCCGCGCCTACGAGGTTCCTTGTTCTGGTCCAGAATCCAGATGTAGGTAGCAATTCCCGTGTTGTAGAACATGTCGTTCGGCAGCGCGATAATCGCATCCAGGACTTCGGTGCCACCTTGTGCGCCGATCAAGTATTTACGGATGCTGTCGGGACCACTCTCGGCATCACCCGTGAACAGTGGTGAGCCGTTCGTTACGACAGCAGCACGCCCGCCCTTAGTGTCGCCACTTGCAGGAGCGAGTTTGTGCGCAATGTGCATCAAAAACAGCATCTGCCCGTCACTCACAGCGGGAAGCCCCTCGGAGAAGCGGGGGTCTCCACCTTCCTGAAGTGCCTTTACCTCATTCTGGAACGCCTTCCAGGATGAGCCGTATGGCGGGTTCGCCATGATGTAGTCGAAGGTGTCGTTCGCGTACTGGTCGTTGGTCAGGGAGTTGCCGAACTTGAGCACTTCGGGGTCTTTAAAGCCCTGCATGAGCAGGTCGGACTTACCCATTGCGAAGGAGGATTCCTTCAACTCCTGTCCTGCCACCACAACCTCGATGCCGGGGTTGATAGCGCGGAGCGCGTCACGAGCAGCGATCAACATGCCACACGTACCAGCAGTGGGGTCGTAGACCGAGCGAATAATCCCATCTTCTTCCAGTTCCGTGTCATCAGAGGTGAACAGGATGGAAGTCATCAGGCGAATCGCATCACGCGGGGTGTAAAATTCACCGGCATCTTTTGCCTTGCGAGCGAACGAGCGGTACATCAGGTTCTCGAAAATGTCACCCATCGTCTGATCTTGGAGTGCTTCATCAGACATGTCGATGGATGCGAAGTGGTTGACCACGTTCCAGAGTTGGTTATTGCGATCTAGGAAGTCAATCAACTTGTCGAATTCGAAGGCATCCCAGATCTCCAGGATGTTCGGGGAGAACGTGTTGAGGTACTGCTTGAGTCCTGGCTTGAGCGCATCGTCGGAGGTCGCGAGACGTTCAAGCGACAGTTCAGAGGTGTTCCAGAAGCGGAGTTTGAACATGCTCTCGATCTTGAGCGCGACGATTGCGGGGTCTGTTCCTTTCACGTTTTCGCGGTGAACGAGATCGAGCACGTCTTTTTTCGTGGACTCTAAGCGTCCTTCAAGACGGCGTAGCACGGTGAACGGAATGATGTAGTCACCGTAGTTTTCAGCCGGGACGATAAGACGCAAGTAATCGTCTGCGGTCTGCCAGATAGCAGCGTTCAGGCGGTTGACCTTGGCGGTCTGCTTCGGCGTAATCGAATCGAGAATTTCTGAAGTATCGGTCATTTCCTAATTCCTTATTTATTGAGTCATTTCTTGCTAACCTCCTGATTCTCTCATAGTCGCGCCCGTCTTCGTCAGAACGTGATAGTAGGTGTTTCGCGCAGGTCAGGGTGCGTTTCAGAATGGCACGAGAGTGGGGTTTAGGGGCGTGCGCGGTCGTGGGTTCGAGATCGGGAGTGAATGAGTTCGTCCGGTGAATCCGAAAGCATCCGCTGATACCTACTATGTCGAACACATGTTCTTGACTAGGGATGAAACGTGCGATACCGTACCGCTTGGTCTATTTGAAAGGATAACGTTTGACAGACCAGCAAGAATTAAACACAACGGCTCGAAACGAGCGTGGAGAACTCGGCGTGGTGCGCTTGTCCTGGGACCAATCTGGGGTGGTGTTCCCAACTCCGTACCCCTCATCGAACTTCTTGCCCGAGATTCAAAAGCAGTTAGAGGGACATGATTGGACGCATCTACCCGCAGAAGTATCCGTTGGCAATAACCCGGATCAGACATGGACGATCTTCCTCCCTCCCAGCGTGGACTTATCCA
This sequence comes from Corynebacterium lipophiloflavum DSM 44291, assembly GCF_000159635.1. Classification (GTDB taxonomy): domain Bacteria; phylum Actinomycetota; class Actinomycetes; order Mycobacteriales; family Mycobacteriaceae; genus Corynebacterium; species Corynebacterium lipophiloflavum. Next base: position 30,514 of record NZ_GG667197.1, read on the forward strand.
CCTGGATCGAGAACGAGAAGAAGGCGTATTGGGTGGATTTTCTCATCTACATGGTGAGTGAGTACCTCGACGGTGAAGAGGAAACCTACCGCGCGAACATCGCTTGGTTAGAGGAAGCGCGTTACAAGGGGGCGTAGGGGTTGGCGCGCCCGCGCTCTGCGAGCCATTTTGACTCACCCCTACCC
>NZ_GG667196.1:0-1339 GCF_000159635.1 Corynebacterium lipophiloflavum DSM 44291
CATGGACCTGACCCCTGTTTGGTAGACACCCGACAACCCGGCTTTCTGCCGGGGAGGAAAGGTAACCTGCCACCATGCCGATCAAGACCTACACCGAGGAGTTCCGCCGCGACGCGGTCGCCCTCTACGAGAATTCCCCCGGCGTATCGATCAACGCCCTCGCCGCCGAACTCGGCGTCAACCGCAACACCCTCCAGATCTGGGTCCGCAAATTTGGCACCGGCGCCCGCACCACCACCAGCACCGAGGCCGCCTCGCAGACCCCGACATCGGTGACCGATGCCGAACGTATCCGCCAGCTGGAACGAGAAGTACGCAGACTCCGGGAGGAACGCGATATTCTGCGCAAGGCCGCGAAATATTTTGCGGAAGAGACGACCTGGTGATCCGCTTCCAGTTCGTTGACGACGCCAAGAACAGCCATTCGGTCAAGCGGTTATGTGAGGTTCTGAAACTCAACCGGTCCTCGTACTACAAATGGAGAAACACCTCCTCCGCCAGGACACAACGCCTGCTCAGCGACGCGATCCTCGGCGCACGGGTCAAGGCCGTGTTCGCCGCAGAACGCGGCTGCTACGGCTCCAAACGCATCACGGCGCAACTCAACGACGACTCGCCCGGCAGCCCGGTCAATCACAAGAAAGTCGCCCGGATCATGCGCTCGTTGCAGCTGGTTGGCTACTCGAAGAAACGCAAGGTCACCACGACTGTCTCGGATGGGAGGAAGCCGGTGTTTCCGGACCTGGTGGGCAGGAAATTCACCGCCCCGGCACCAAACCAGGTCTACGTCGGCGATATCACGTACCTGCCGATCGCGGACGGGTCGAATATGTACCTGGCCACGGTCATCGACTGTTTCTCCCGCCGACTGGCCGGCTTCGCGATCGCCGATCACATGCGTACTTCCCTGGTCCAGGACGCCCTGGTGATGGCCAAGGGTCAGCGCGGAAGTCTCGACGACGCAATTTTTCACTCGGACCATGGCAGTGTCTACACTTCCCATGCGTTCCAGGAGACGTGCAGAACGCTGGGGATCCGGCAGTCGATGGGCGCGATCGGCAGCAGCGCTGATAACGCCCTGGCGGAGTCCTTCAACGCCGCGATGAAGCGTGAGGTCCTCCAGGACGCGAAGACGTTTGACAATCAGTTGCAGTGCCGGCGAGATGTTTTCCGCTGGTGTACCCGCTACAACACCACGCGTCGGCATTCCTGGTGCGGGTATCTCGCTCCAGCAGTGTTTGAAGAGCAATGTCCTGTTACGCTGAGATCTGCTTCCTGATCACATCCCCCGTGTCTACTTTACGGGGGTCGGGCCCCATCCATCTCCGCCTGCAGACCA
>NZ_GG667196.1:2367-50241 GCF_000159635.1 Corynebacterium lipophiloflavum DSM 44291
CTCATGTGTTCATGGGGTCCCTCACCGGCAGTTACAGATACACCACGCTAATGGACTCCACCCTTCGGGCATTACGCCTTCGGCAGCTAGCGCGGGCCATCTGCGGAAAAGATCGCCAAGACTCATCTGGAGATCACCCAGGCTGCGGACGAAATCGGCGTGAACAACGCGTCCTTCCGAGTCCACCACTTCGCGCTGCAGGCCTCCGCCCCGATGCCGCTGCTGTGTGCTGTCGCGGCCACCACCAAAAACATCGAGGTGGGCACCGGCGGCATCGACATGCGCTAGCGCATATCGGGGTTGTAGCGTTTGAGTCATTGACTCCCGTCGTCTACAAGTACCTACACACTTGATCGGGGCTGCACGTTTCAGGGTCCGGGTGCGCGGCGTCCTGTCTGAGGTCCGCGATAGTGTCGCGCAGCACGGAGAGCTGCGCGATCTGCTGCTCGATCTCAGCGAGGCGCACGTCAAGCAGGTCGCGCACGTGCTCGCAGGGCGCATGGCCGCCGTCGCGGATGTCGAGGATCTGGCGGATCTGGGCGAGGGTGAGGCCCGCGGCCTGGCCGCGGTGGACGAAGTCGATCCGAGCGACCGTCTCGGGCGCGTAGTCGCGGTATCCGGACGGCGTGCGCTCGGTCGGGGGCAGAAGGCCCTGTTCCTCGTAGAAGCGAAGGGTCTTCGCGGTAGTGCCCGCCCTCTCGGCGAGTTCTCCGATCCGCATTGCTGTCTCCCTCCGTGGCCGCGCTTGACCTTCCCCTGCACTGGAAGGTCTAGTATGGCTGAGACAGAGCAGAAAGCCAAGAGTTGACAGGAGCAGCGATGCCTACGAAGTACGATCTCGCCATCATCGGATCGGGAGGCGGCGCGTTCGCCGCTGCGATCCGCGCCAGCACGCTCGGGAAGTCGGTGGTGATGATCGAGCGTGGCACGCTCGGCGGCACCTGCGTGAACACGGGCTGCGTGCCGTCGAAGGCCCTCATCGCCGCCGCCGATGCACGGCACGTCGCCGCCGACGCCGCCGACCGGTTCCCGGGGATCGCGACGACGGCAGGCCCAGTGGACATGCCCGCGCTGATCGCCGGGAAGCAGGCGTTGGTCGAGACGATGCGGGGCGAGAAGTACGCCGACGTCGCCGATTCATACGGGTGGCACGTCCGGCGGGGAGACGCCGGGTTCGCGGGCACCCCGGACGCGCCGGTGTTGGAGGTCACCGCCGCAGACGGAGCGGTCGAGACGATCGAGGCCGAGCACTACCTGGTCGCCACCGGTGCGCGGCCGTGGTCTCCGCCGATCGACGGCCTGGACGAGGCCGGGTACCTGACCTCGACCACGGCGATGGACCTGACCGAGGTCCCCGAGTCGATGCTGGTGCTCGGCGGCGGCTACGTCGCCCTGGAGCAGACGCAGCTGTTCGCCCGCCTCGGCTCCCAGGTCACGCTGCTGGTGCGGTCCCGGCTCGCGTCGAAGGAGGAGCCGGAGGTGTCCCGGACACTGCAGGAGGTGTTCGCCGACGAGGGCATCCGGGTGGTCCGCCGCGCGGTGCCGACCCGGGTGTCCCGGGACGCGGCGACCGGGCAGGTCGTGGTTACCGCGGACGTGTCCGGCGGCTCGCAGGAGTTCCGCGCCGACCAGGTGCTCGTCGCCTTCGGACGCCGTCCCGTCACCGACGGCTTGAACCTCGATGCGGTCGGGGTGAAGACCGGGGACTCCGGCGAGGTGGTCGTCTCCGACCATCTGCAGTCGTCGAACCCGCGGATCTGGGCCGCGGGCGACGTGACCGGGCACCCGGAGTTCGTCTACGTCGCGGCCCACCACGGCACCCTCGTCGCCGAGAACGCGTTCGCCGACGCCGACCGGTCCGTCGACTACTCCCATCTGCCGCGGGTGACGTTCACCGGACCGGCGATCGGCGCGGTCGGGATGACCGAGAAGGAGGTCGTCGCCGCGGGGATCCGCTGCGACTGCCGCGTGCTGCCCCTGGAGTATGTGCCCCGGGCGGTGATCAACCGCGACACCCGCGGGTTCATCAAGATCGTCGTGAACGCCGATACGAGCGAGATCCTCGGCCTCACCGCCGTCGCCAAGGACGCCGGGGAACTCGCCGCCGCAGGCGTCCACGTGCTCGGCAAGACCATCGCCGAAGTCGCCGACGCCTGGGCCCCCTACCTGACCATGACCGAAGGCATCCGGATCGCCGCGAAGTCCTTCACCACCGACCCGTCACTGCTCTCGTGCTGCGCATGAACGGCAACGCATGCAATCGGAGAGATCTCATCCGGAAGAGGTGCAGACGATGAGCGCCGATCACGACCGCGACGAACGGCGCGCCGGTCCCATCGTCGCCGCAGGGACCGGGCTGCTCCTACTGGCATGCTGCGCGCTTCCGTTGCTGCTCTGCTGCGGCCTGCCGCTCATCGCGGCGGGCGGAGCACTCGCAGGCGTCGGAGGGCTCCTCGGCAATCCCTGGATCATCGGTGCCGGGATCGCCGTCGCGATGGCCGTCACGGCCGGGATGCTCGTCAGGCTACGGCGGCGGCACCGAGGCCGCAGGACTGGCTGCTGCGAAAATCCTTCGACTGCTGGTCGGAACCGGTAGCTCGATCGGATCCAGCCATCACCGCCAACGGGGCCACCTCGGCATCCCGCGGCCCTTCCAGGTCTCCACGAGACCGGCGACCCAGCGGACGGACGCGAAGAGTCCGTAGCCGGCCCCGGCGAGGCCCATGGAGACCACGAGCCAGCGACCGATCCCGAGCCACACGCTCCCGTCCACGTCGAGGGCCCACTGAGCGCCCGTGATAAGCCCGGCGACGGCCATCCAAACACCCGCGACGATCACTGCGACCGGCAGCAGCGCGAGGCACATCGACGCGGCGACAGACCAAAGCTGACGGGCCTCCAGCTTCGCCGTTGTGGCGATGATCTTTTCGGCCCGCTCGTTCGCGGCGTCAATCTTGGCTGTTGCCACGGCCCCGGCGTCGGCAGCGGCCCTCTCGATCGACTGCACAGCCTGATCCCGGGCCGTGCTGATCGCGCTCGTCGCCTCGGCGCTGGCTTGGGTGATCGACTCCCGCCAGGCCTTCTGCGCACCGTTCGCGGCCCGCTCGAACTTAGCCCGGCTCTCATCGAGATGCTTGGCGGCAGCCTCGGACTTAGAGGCTGAGCCCTTCAGACTCTCCCCGTTGAGGTTCACGCTCATACCCGCGAGAGTGGACGCGATTCCGGCGAGCAGTTCGCTGTTCTCGTTCGACTCCGGCGGCGGCGACGTTGAGGTCAGCTGATGCGAGATCGCGGAGAGCTGCTTCTCCTGCTCCTCGGTGTCCACCTTCACGAACCCCGCGAGCTTCTTCTGCTGCTCGGTCAGCGTGGCGATCCTCGTATTCTGCGCCTCGACGGCGGCGAGGATCGAGGTCAACAGCTCCATCGTCTCCGGACTGCCGAGCGGCTGCGGCGACTGCACGGGCCCGTTCTGCTGCTTCAGCCTGTCGAGCGCTGCGCTCATGTTCCTGCTCCATCTGCTGCTGGTGGTAGTCGAAGAACGCCTGCGCGCCCTCCGGGGTGAAGTCCGCCGAGAGTGCGCTCGTGCGCTTGCGGCGCTCGGCACGCCCGGACTCGCCGCGGCGGTCCTCGATGTAGAGCGTCCAGGTCTCCTGCCCGGCGCGTTTGCCCTTCTTGCTGACGGGGCTGTGCAGCCGCATCCGTGGCACCCGATCCCCGTCATCACCGAGCTGCTGGTTCTGCTCCTCGATCACCGAGACCAGACCGGCCTTGTCCACCGCGCGGGGATCGGCCAGTGCGGCGCTCATCCGGTCGCCCATCTCGCGGTCGAGCGACCCCTCGGCGAAGTCTTCGCGGCGCAGCTCCCAGTCCTTCGGCGCGTGCTCCAGCCGCTTCACGACCGAGAGCCCGTGCTCTCGCATCAGCTCGTCGTTCGCCGACTGCACGCCCTTCTGATTCCCGGCCTTGCGGTCGTGGAACGTGCGATAGTCCGAGAGCGCCTTTCCCGTGCGGTTGTTGTGATTGAGAACCAAAATATGGTTGTGCGGCTTCTTTCCCCGCCCATCCACGTGACTGACGACGAGGCAGTCGGAATCCGGGTGCATCTTCTTGGCGAGCTGGTAGCCCAGGTCGTTCACCCGCTGCACGTGTTCGGGGTTCTTCGGGTCGAACTCCTCGTCGCTGAACGACTGGCGGTAGTGCAGCGCCTCGACCTCGCGCGTCGTGTTCTGCGTGAGCGCCCGTGCGCGCGCCGAGAACGCGCCGGGGCCTCCCGGCACTTCGCACGTGATCGCGACGCCCCGCTCGTCCTCCTTCCCGCGGATATAGTGCTCGGTGTCGGCGGCGCTGGTGCTCGGGCTGTAGTGGGTGGTGCTCATGCGACCGTCCGATCCCCGAGCAGGGCGCGGACCTCGCGCAGCAGCTCGATCAGCTCGGGCACCTCCGACGACAGCGCCACCGCCTCACCGGCACGTGCCCGGTGGTCCAGGTCGTTGACGTTGATCGCCAGCGGGCGGATCTGCGCGGCCAGCTCGCGCGCGTCCGCCGACGCCCGCACACGCGCCTCGACCCCGAGCAGGTGCGCGGCCACGGCGGCGTCCAACTCCTCGCTCCGAGCGGGAGGCGTGGAGGGCATCGCGTACGGCGGTCCGCACCCACGTGCTCGGAGCCAGCCCGAGCCGCTCGCGGAAATCAAGGAGTATTTGGAGGTTATCAATGAGAAGCTCGACATTCTCCTTCGCCAGCGCAGAATTGATGCGCTGGCCCAGCTTGGCGGTATCCAGTACACGATTGAAGAAGCTGACTAACTCTACCGACGCGATAACAGCGTTTCGGCAACCACTTGGTCGAAGGTCGCCCACCTAGGATCAGAGCTGAATGGCATCGAGTCTTACGCCATCGAACAACTCGATGACGCAGTTGATCAACTTCGGAAGCAGAAGAACAACTCCAAGAAACTTGAAACCCTCCTAGCTGGGTTGAAAGGCGATCTGCCGCTTTGGCTGGGTGTGGCTGCTCGGAGCATCTACCTCCATGATCGGATGTATGTCTTTGAGATCGCCCACGTGAACGAGTTTGAGCCCCGCCAGCTGGATTCTCACCGAGAGGGAATCCACGACGCGCGCAAGGATCGATTGGAATCGACCACCCGACGTCTGCTCGAGATGGATACAGCCGTCCGTGAGACAGCCAAGTTGAGCAATCAGGTCTGGGTGACCAACCCGATTCGCGCACGCCACATCACTGCTCACGCGAACAGTATTCACGACATTATTAGTGTGTTCGCGCAGCATGTGCGGATGAGTGTGGAGGATGCGGAACGTCTCCAGGTCCAAGGCTGGCGTCAATCTGTGATGTCGCTAGCGGGAGACACGGTCGATGCCGCGAACCGCGCCCGTCAGTCAGCGGTGGATCAGGCGCAGAAGGCCACCGAGAAAATTCGCGACATGAACGACGACCGGCTGCTTGCGAAGGCCGCTGAAATCGAAGCCCGACGGGAGAAAAAGGAGAAAAGAGCGCTCGAATCAACCGACGACGAGAATCGTGCTGAGACAGATTCCCGTCCGTCGCGACGCGGTCTCCGCTTCCGCCGAGACGAGAAAGGGTTGTAGCGCACCTAGGCTGGGCGGCATGAACGACCTGACCATCGCGCCCGGCCCGGGGATCCCCGACGGTGCGGTCATCGCCGCCGCCGATCTCGCGGAGCGGTTCGCAAAGTCGTCGAGTCCGGGCGGCCAGGGCGTCAACACGACCGACAGCAAGGTCCAGCTTTCCATCGATATCACTGAAAGCGCATCGCTTACCGACGACCAACGCCGCCGCATCTTGCGCAACCTCGAGCACCGCTTGGACGGCTCCGTCCTCACCGTGTCTGCGTCGACCCAGCGGTCGCAGGTGCGCAACCGAGCTGAGGCACGCAAACGCATGGCCGCCCTGTTGCGCGAGGCCCTCGCCCCGCCCCCTCGCCCGCGGCGCAAAACGAAGCCGACGCGGGGCTCGGTACGGCGCCGTCTCGAAGCAAAGAGGCGGCGCTCGGAGCTGAAGTCGACGAGGCGACGGCCCCAGATTCCCTAATTCGGGCCTACGCCGAAGCAGCTTGGACCGGCTGAATCTGTTCGATCTCGGCGAGGGCCTTATCCTCCGCCACCTCAATCTCATACTGGTTCTGCAGATTCATCCAGAAGATCGGCTCGACGCCAAAGTATTCTCCGAGCCTGAGCGCGGTGTCAGCTGTAATTCCGCGTTTCCCGTGCACGATCTCGTAGATACGACGAGGGGGCACCCCGATCGATACGGCAAGCTTGTGCTGAGTGATTTCAAATCCCTCAATGAAATCCTCGAGAAGAATCTCTCCAGGATGAATCGGCGGGTAAAGCTTCTCCGACATGGCGTTCCTTAGTGGTAGTCCTCGATGGTCACTGGCTCGGGCCCCGAGCTCGTCCAGCGAAAAGTGATTCTCCACTGGTCATTGACCCGGATGCTGAAAGTCCCTTTCCTGTCGCCCTTGAGCGCCTCTAGGCGGTTCCCGGTCGGCACGCCGAGGGAGTCAAGAGAGACTGCCGCATCGAGCTGGTGGAGTTTCTTGTTCGCCGACTTGTGGATCCGAGGATCCAATTTCGGAACCGGCTCACGCAGAAACACCAGTTCTGTTTGTCGATTCCCGAACGACTGAATCATGCTTCACCCTATCCCCAATAACGCGAAGCGTCAATAACGCATCGCGTTAAACGTTGAACTTGAACTCCACCACGTTATGGCTACCGTGACATTAGAGCTGTCCACCACTCAAGCTGTCTCACTCCTACGTCATAGCCACAGTTCTGTCCCAGCGGAGTCACCGGCTGGCATAACGTACCGACGAACGCTGGTCGATCTGTCAGCGCTGTTCTGTTTGTCCAAGCCGCGGAGAACGAGAGCCTGCCACGAGTCCAGGCCCGACTTCAGCGCTTCCTTCTTGCCTTCCTGGCGTTGTGTTCGTTGTACTCGACGACCACTGCTTGGATATCCAATCCGTCGTCCATTGCTTTCCGTGCTCGCTCCAGTGCTCGATTACTCAGACCCTGCCATGCGATGTTTCCCTTGGAAGTCGTCTTGCAGCTGTAGCACGCCGGATCCGATTTGAGATCAAGGTGATGAATCACTGCGTACCCCTGGTGCCGCGTCAGTCCGAGCTTCTCCCCCAGCTTGCTCAGCTTGAGCGAGTACCGGTCGAAGGTGTCGACCTCGCGGTATGCGGCAGCTTCTTCGCCCTCCCGCGCTGGTCTAACAGGCACGTCCCCTCGCTTGGGGTCGATCCTGAGACTGATTTCCTGGACCTGATCCGAAGGACGTGGCGAACCGACGAGCTGCAAGCCCACCACCCCTGGGAACGCCGAGGTCCAGTCGGAGCTCTCCTTCAGCCCCCGCAAAGCGCGGTTGATCTCCGCTTCGGTCGGCGGCTCGGTCTCCCCGCGAGCGGCATGGTCGAGGGACATGAGGGGCAACAGGCGCGCCCGCGCCTCGGCGCTGCGCCGCTTGCCAGGACGCAATAGCTCCGCGATTTGCTCGGCCTCCTTACCGACCACGAGGCCGACATCGGTGGGCGGGGTGGCCGATACAGGGAGCACCCGCCCGGGCATCACGTCAGCGAGGTCCTGACCGGTGAGGCCGAGCAGCACCTTACGAAAGATCGTCACGGCCGACCGCAAGTGCAACCACAGCACGTCATCGCTCATCGCAATGACGTCGTGGGTCGCCGTGTCCCGATCATTCTTCAGAGCGAGCAGCACGACTCTGTCTCCCTCGTCGATAACACCCAACGACGTTTCCGCGACGGTGACGCACTTGCCGAGATCGAAGGAACGATCACTGCCGGAGAACTTGACCTTCTTGCGCTGCTCATAAATCGCGGCCTTCAACAGCATCTCAAAGGCGTGGGCGGCCAGCATGACCGTCGCGTGCTCACGCCCTGTCGGGCTCGGTCGATTGAACAGCTCGATGGCGAGGGTCAGCGACTCGACGGCGGTCTTGACGTACTGCTTCGTTTTTCGCGCGACCATCCCAGCCCACCAAATTAGTCTGCCAGGACCTGCTTGATCAGCGCGGCGATGTCGTCTCGTTGCACCTGATCACGGAACGTAACCTCGATGCCCTCCGAGCTCATCGACTCGAAGAACCGTCGCGCCGCTGTCATCCTGAGTTTCTCGCTTTCTCGCAGGTCGGAGCGCTTCTTGACGTCCTTGGTCTCAATGATGAAGTTGAGCGACAGCCCGCCGTCCTCGCGCTTCAGCACGTACATGAAGTCCGGGCTTGTTGTTCCGCCGAAGTACAGGGGCACCTTGATCGACCGGCGTGGGATCTTCCCGAAGACGACGACTTCATCGAGCTTGGAGTCACGGATCGTGTCATGCTCCTTCGGTGAGTCGTACACAAACGCGTCGTACAGGAACTTGTCCGGCACGACGGCCTTGTCGTCGCGGAAGACGCCGATGTTGCCCTGCGTGATGCTCTCGAGCGGGGCACCATCTACATCCGTGAGTTCCGTGCCGAGTACGAGCCCCTCGATCTTCGAGTACGTGAACCGCTCGAGGTAGTTACGCTCCATCCACTCCGTGAACCCAGCAACAAACTCATGCAGGGTCGCCTTGTTGAAGAAGTCGGCGGGGAGGCTCTTCTTCGCGTCGAGGCGGACGAGCCCCGCGTGGACACGATCGATCGGCAGTCCCGTCTGAGCACGGACACGCTTCAGCCAGTCGCCGTACGGCATCGTCTCGGTTGCGTTGAAGACCTTCTTCGTTTCCGTCCGAACCTCCAGGGACGAGCCCTCGTCAGCCTGCACGACGACATCTTGCGCGAATCGACCGAACTCCTGCCGGTAGATATCAGCGCGCAGTACCTCGTCGATGCACTCATCGATCTCGCCGGCCGCGAGCTCGTCGAGGCGGAGGTAGTACTTGGCGTTCAGCGTCTCCCAGAGGTCCTTGAGCGCGGAGTACCGCTCGGAGCGAATGCCGACCTTAACCTTCTGATTTCCCTTCACCACCTTGTCAGGCTTCAGACCCGTCTTGTTGAACGCGGGGAAGGCAGCGAACAGGTCATCTTCGCGCCCCGGTACGACGTTCTTGTCAGGATCGACGAGCCCCTGCTGCAGGAGCTCGATGAAGAGTTCCGTCTCCGTCTTGCCGAGCTCGTCGGCGACCTTGGGCAGTAGCTCCTTCACCTTGGCTGGGCCCACGGCGACGTCGGAGTTGATCTCGTCGACGAGAGACTCGGCGAACTTTTGCTCCGTGTAGTCGATGAGGTAGGTGAGGTAGAACTGCTCGCCCGCGAGACGAGTGCCCTTCGCGTCCACGGGCAACCGGAGACCACGGCCCACCTCCTGGAGCTTCGAGATCTCCGACCCGGACGACCGGAGCTTGACGATCTGGAACACGTTCGGGTTGTCCCAGCCCTCACGGAGCGTCCACTTCGAGAACAGGAATCGACGAGTGTTCGGCGCACCGTTCGCCGTCTCGAACGACAGCATCGCCTCCTTGTTGCGGAGGATGTCGTCGACCTCTCGCTGGATGGCCTCGTCGGTTGTGGAATTGTCCGCGGAGAAGTATCCACCGTTCGTCGCCCCGACGTCAGCGAGCGACACCCGCAGGTAGGCGACATACTCCTTCGCGACGGGCGAGGAGTCGCCCTCGCGCTTCTCGATCTCCGCGGTGAGCCGTGCAGCGAGGAGCTCCTCGAAGCGCTGCCTGAGGTGCCCTTTCGAACCGTCGCTGCCGCGATAGGACTCGATCGAGTCGATGAAGAACAGGGTGAGCGTCTTGACCCTGGACGAGCGGCGGAAGTTCTCCCACTCGGTCTCGAAGTGGTTGTCGAGTGCCTGCCGCATCATCAGGCTCTGATAGGTGTCGGAGTACACCCGGGCCGAGAGGATGTCCCCTGTCCCCAGCGCCTGACCGTTGGACAGCGTGACGCCGGACTTGATCGTCGGGTTGTCGATCCTACCGATCCCCTCGATTGTGATGCCCGCGAATGCGCCGTCCGCAATGCCGAGGGACTCCCCCATATCGAAGGTGAGGAACTTCCCCGTGCCGATGTTCTGGAACGTAGCCTGCTTCGGCTTGCGCGCAGAGACGCTCGTGAGTTTCAGGCGCGTCGTATCGCTGCTGCTGTCCTGTGGGTACTGGACCTGGACGCCCTTGACCAACTGCTCGTTAAACGACTCGACGGCACCGAGGTTGAACACGAGGTTGTTGTAGTCGGTCTTTCCCGTCTTGCCGAGCTCCGGGAACGTCGCGCCGAAGCGGAAGACCGCCAGAGGCTGGATCTCGTCGATGAGCGTCTGATACGCCTTGTTGTCGCGTCGGAAGCGGTGCGGCTCATCCATGATGACGATGGGGCGAGTCTCTCGGAGCGCCTCGTACGGGACGCTGGCCGTGCCGAGCACCGTCTGGTCGTAGTTGAACGCCATAGTCTTCTTCGACTGCAGCATGCCGTCAGTCATGAGGAGAGCGGAGATGCGACCAGGCGACAGGCGGGAGCCGAGCGCGAAGTTGACGACGGAGTTCGGCATCATCTTCCGCCCCTTCGACCGCTTCTGCGGGTCGAGGACGTCGAGGCGCAGCTCCATCTGTGGCCCGTACGAGTCAGCGAAGTACTTGCGCGCATAGTCCGATCGGATGAATGCCTTTACCCCCTCCTTGATCGGGGTCGAGGGCACAAGAAGGATGAACTTCGTGAAGCCATAGAGCCGGTTTAGTTCATACATGAGCTGCGTGTAGACCAGGGTCTTGCCGGTGCCGGTCTCCATCTTGGCGTCGACCCCGAGCACGCCGTCATCCACATGTCCCCGCCATGGACGAGGGATCGCAGCGATCCCCTCCACTATTCCGGACTGAATCGCATTGATGTTCTCGCGAATCTGCGAATCAGCGGGGTCGAACGCGATGTTCGCCTCGGGCGGCGTACTGGCGTCGAGCTCCACGTCCTTGAATACGCGGGTCAGCGCATTCAGCGCACGCTGCTGGTGCTCCAGCGTTTGAAGTCGGATCTGCATGGATCAGTACCGCTCGATTACGGAGACGACCTGACCTGACCGGAGCGACTTGAGGTTCTGCCTCAGCTCGTGCATGACCGAGAACGGCACGGAGTACCCGAAAACGACGAGACGCTTCAGATCGAGCTCACCGGCCTCGAGCTTGTCCACGAGCGCCATCACGTCGTCACTATCGAGTCCCGGCTCGATGACGTAACCGGAGTCCTCGCAGACCTGGAGCTTATACTCGTCGAGCTCCACGGCGTTCACTGTGGGCGTCAGGCCGAATCCATCCTGAACGAGCCAAGTGGAAAGCGCGACCTGGGACCCGGGCGTCCCGTTGGAAGCGAACTTGGATACAAAGTCACCGGCAAGCAACACGCCGTCCTCATTCGGATCGAAGGACTGAAGCTGATCGAGTGTCTTTGCACTCGGCTTTTCCAAACGAAAAAGCTTGAACCCATAATCGACGTCAAATTGCGAATCATTCCGGATATTATCTGCGGCACGTTTGATGCGCTCACGACCAACAGCGTCGACAGTTGCGAAGACATGCCGATCTTCGAAATCGGCGTCGACAGTTTCGGGAATCTGAACCGAAATACACCGACGATCTCCGTCATCTTCCGAATTGAGTTGCATCACAGCATCTGCAGTGGTCGCAGAACCCGAGAAGAAGTCCATGACCAGTGGGCGGTCGCCCTTGGGGGTCACAGATCTAATCAAGGTCTTCACCAGTTCGACTGGCTTCGGATACGTGAAATGGCGCGACAGACCGAGTTCATCGAGGCGACCATCGGGCAGGTACTGAACGATCGGAAGTAGCGAGTAGAGCGCCGAAGACATTTCATCGATCGGCTTATATTCAACAATTACATGTCTACCGGTGTCCCGGAACGGCTCGAGAACCAGCTCCCCAGCCTCTATCCGGCGATCGATTTCGCGCTTCTTGGCTTCGCTGTGATACTCGAGAATCTCTTCATACAGACAACGCCGCTCGACCCCCTTATCGTATTTACCAAACTTCTTGCGCAACACATCATCATCTCGAAGATAATCGCGTCCATCGCGGGAGACAACGTGACCCTGAACAACTTTTGGACGAGAGAGCCGGGGGGCCGATTCTTTGTCCGATTTCGAATAGACGTGGATAAGGTCGTGGCCCTTAACATAGTGCTTTGCCATTCCACCACCCTTTGCCCGCTGATGAACCAGTGTCCCGACGAAAGAACTCTAGCCAAACACTTCGTCGCACAAATTGCGGAGATTGGCTTGTTCATTGTCGTCGATGCTAATGAAAATAACGCCGTCATCCGCGAGTAGTTCCTTCGCGAGCTCAAGCCGCGGGTACATGAACGTAAGCCACGCGGAGTGCGACGACTTGCCCTGGAGGGCTATCACTCTCTCGGCTTCGTCCTCGTCAAGACCCACCTTCTCAACCAGGTCCTTCGCGGTGAAGCTGAAGTCATCAATGTAGACGAAGCCATCGGAACCAGTGTTGTACGGCGGATCGATATAGATGCACTTCACCTTGCCCGCGTACGACCCCAGCAGATGCTTCAGCGCGTCGAGATTGTCCCCGACGATGTACAGGTTCTCCGACTCAGCGTTCGTCGCCTCGGCGTTGTGCTCAAGGTCGGGTACCACCACCGTCTCGGTCCGCGTGGAGGTCAGGTACTTGGCGTACGACTTCCCCAGGAACTTGAGCTCATAGCCTTCCCGCGTCATCGACACGTCCGCGGAACTCAGCGCCTCCTGAAGGCGGTCGAGCCTGAAGCCACCGTCCTTGTCGAAGTACTCCGGCAGGGCCGCGCGGAGGCGTGCCAGCTCGAAGTCGTTCGGCTTCGTGGTCTCGTTCGCGTCGTGCGCGTCCCTGATCATTTCTTGCCCCCAGACGTAAGCCCTGTCCGAAACTCCACCACGTCGCCGTCAGCCATGACGTAGTCCTTGCCCTCCATGCGCACCTTGCCCTTCGCGCGGGCCTCGGCCATCGATCCGAGCTCGTCCAAGTCGTCGAAGGCGACGATTTCGGCCTTGATGAACCCCTTTTCGAAGTCGGAGTGGATCACGCCTGCCGCCTTCGGCGCGGTGTCGCCCTTGCGGATGGTCCAGGCACGCGACTCTTTCGGGCCCGCCGTCAGGTAGGTCTGCAGGCCGAGTGTGTCGAAGCCGGCCTTGGCCAGCGTCGCCAGCCCTGGCTCGTTTTGGCCCACGGCGGCGAGGAGCTCGGCGGCGTCGGCGTCGTCAAGCTCGAGCAGCTCGGTTTCGGTCTGGGCGTCGAGAAACACAGCCTCGGCCGGGGCCACCAAATCGCGCAGCTCTGCCTTGCGCGCCTCGTCGGTCAGCACAGCCTCGTCGGAGTTGAACACGTAGAGGAACGGCTTGGCCGTCATCAGGTGGAGATCGCGCACCAGCGCGAGGTCAATCTCACCGGACTTTGCGGCGGCGAACAGCGTGCGGTCGTCCTCCAGCACAGCCTGGGCCTTCTTCGCCTCCGCGGCGGTAGCCGCAATGTCTTTGTCCTTGCGCCCGTCCTTCTCCAGGCGGGGCAGCGCCTTTTCAATCGTCTGCAGGTCCGCGAGGATGAGCTCGGTGTTGATCACGGAGATATCGTTGGCGGGATCGACGCGGCCGTCGACGTGGATGACGTTGTCGTCGGAAAACGCGCGCACCACCTGGCAAATCGCGTCGGCTTCGCGGATGTTGGCCAGAAACGCGTTGCCCATGCCTTCGCCCTCGGAAGCGCCCCTGACGATGCCGGCGATGTCCACGAACGACACGG
This sequence comes from Corynebacterium lipophiloflavum DSM 44291, assembly GCF_000159635.1. Lineage (GTDB taxonomy): Bacteria > Actinomycetota > Actinomycetes > Mycobacteriales > Mycobacteriaceae > Corynebacterium > Corynebacterium lipophiloflavum. Next base: position 16,155 of record NZ_GG667196.1, read on the forward strand.
TCGCCGGCAGAATGCGCTCGGAGGAAAAGATTTCCGCCAGGCGCGTCAGCCTCTCGTCCGGCAGCTCGACGAGCCCGACGTTGGGTTCGATCGTGGCGAAGGGGTAGTTCGCGGCGAGAACGTCGTTTCGCGTTAAGGCATTGAACAGGGTGGACTTGCCCACGTTGGGCAGTCCGACGATTCCAAGAGTAAGGCTCACGGAGACACATCCTATCCCACGGCTGCGGTCGAACCCCGCAGTCGGGCAAGATAGGTGGGGTGAGCCACCCCGTAAACGATGAGATTCGCGACGGCGCCCCCGAGACAACAGTCGACGACGAGCGCCGCGACCTGGTAGACCGAGGCGTCGTCCTCAACAGCTGGCTGAAGTCGGCCGCGATGACCGTGCTGCGCATCCTAATCATTTGCGTCTTCCTCTACGCGCTCAGCCGGCTGATTGGCACGTTCTGGCAAGGCATTTTGCCCGTGATCCTCGCGATCATCGTGTGCACCGTTCTCGCGCCGATTGCCGGATTCCTGCGCCGCCGCGCGCACTTCCCGTCGGCGCTGGCCGCCCTCATTTCGCTGCTCATCTTCTTCGGCCTCATCGGCACCCTCGTGTTCCTCATCGCCCCGGACATCGCGGCACACTCGCGAGTCCTGTACCTGCAGGCATTCGAAGGCATCCAACGCTTGCAGCTGTGGCTGCAGGGCCCGCCAATCAACATGGATCCCGACGACCTCAACGAGGCGGTCAACACGGTCGCCCAATGGCTACAAAACCAAGCTGGCACCATCGCGGGCGATGTCTTCGCGGGTATCGGCACCGCCGCGGGCTTGATAGTCACCCTGACGGTGGTGCTGGTTTTGACCTTCTTCTTCCTCAAAGACGGCCCGCGCTTCCTGCCCTGGCTGCGCGCCACCGCCGGCGGCCGCCCGGGTCTGCACGCCACCGAGCTTCTCACCCGCGCCTGGAACACCCTGTCCGGCTTCATCCGCGCCCAGGCCATTGTTTCGCTTGTCGACGCCTTCTTTATCGGCGTCGGAATCTGGCTCGTGGGCGTGCCGATGGCCTTTACTCTTTCCGTGATTACGTTCATCGCGGGCTTCATCCCGATCGTCGGCGCTGTCGTCGCCGGCGCCCTTGCGGTGCTCATCGCGCTGGTGTCGTTGGGCTTCACCGAGGCCATCATCGTGCTCCTGATCGTGCTTGCCGTCCAGCAGCTTGAGGGCAACGTGTTGTCCCCCGTCCTCCAATCCAAGGCAATGGACCTGCACCCGGTCATTGTCCTGGTGTCCGTCACCATCGGCGGCGGTCTGTTCGGTCTGGTCGGCGCGTTCCTCGCGGTGCCGGTTGCGGCGATGATCGCCGTGGTGTTCCGCTACATGATGGACGTGATGAAGATCCACTCCGGAGAAAAGAAAGCAGACCAGCTTATCTTCTCCACCCCGGAGGGCCTCGCGATCGCGGAGCTGGAGGAGCAAGAATCCATCTACGAGCGCAAACAGTGGCGCGGCGACCGCGACTGGGCAACCACCCCCGTGCCGGCCCAAGACCTTGTCTCGCCGCCGGAAGGCAGCCAAAGCTGGGAAGTTCTGCGCCGCAGCGGGCAGATCCTGCGCCTGGCCAAGCCGAGCGAACTGCGCCGCCGCTTCGCCGCCCGCGACAAGGGTTCGAACACTTAGGCGAGCCCGCCGGTCGCGTTGTCCGGCGTGTGTGGCACAGTATGGCGCATGCAGGTTGCAACCGTGCTCGTAGTTTTCGCCCTCGGCGTGCTCCTCGGCGCTGTTGTGACGTACCTGTCCGCCCGCGGGCAGGCGCCGCAGCCGCAGCAGGCCCTTGACATGCGCCCCGTCTCCGAGGAGCTCGAGAGGCTGCGCGCGCAGCTCGACGAGATGGACGCCGACCGTGCGGTCGCGCTGTCGGCCCTGGCCAGCCAGGTGCAGACAATCACGCGCACCTCGACGCGCTTGACCGATCGCACCGACCAGCTCATTTCGGCCCTGCGCTCCCCGCAAACCCGCGGCCGCTGGGGCGAGGTCCAGCTGCAGCGCGTGGTCGAGCTCGGCGGGATGGTCGAACACTGTGACTTCGACGTTCAAGCAACCGAGCTTGTCGACGGCACCCGCGTGCGCCCCGACATGATCATCCGCCTGTCCGCCGGCCGCAACATCATCGTGGACGCGAAAGTGCCATTTTCTTCCTACCTTGACGCGCTCAACACCGACGACCCGGAAGAGAAGCAGGGCTACCTGCGCCGGCACGCCCACCTCCTGCGCTCGCACGTAGACACGCTCTCCGCCAAGTCGTACATCGCCGCGTTCCAACCGGCGCCGGAATTTGTCGTGATGTTTGTGCCCGCCGACCCTTTCCTCGACGCAGCGCTCGCCCTTGACCCCGGGATGTTGGACTACGCTTTCGAGCGCGACGTCGTCATCGCGACCCCCACTACCCTCTTCGCGCTGCTGCGCACCGTCGCCCTGGGGTGGCGCCACGAGGCTGCCACAGAACAAGCGAAGCAGATCCAACGCCTCGGTGCGCAGTTGTACCAGCGTCTCGGAACATTGGCCGAGCACTACAACCGCGTCGGCCAGTCGCTCGAACGCGCCGTCGACGCGTTTAACTCAACGCTGGCCAGCATGGATTCGCGGGTGATGGTGACGGCCCGGAAGTTCGAGGAGATGGGGGTCGTCAGCCCGAAGCGGTCTACAACTCATGCGTTGGACGCAATCTCCGCAACACCGAGGCATGCCACGGAGCCGGAATGATTGAGTTCACCGGGTAAGGTAATGCAGCGTGTCACACGCGTCGCCTAGGAACTCGCGCGCCACCCGCGCCTCATTCGACGGTCTAGCCACGGGCTCGGCCATAGCCATCGTGTGCGCTGCCCTGTTCACCGGCGCGTTGCTGTCCATCTACGTGGGGCAGATTTCGTGGCCGTTCCTCACGCTTTTCGCCCTCGGTGCGCTCGCGGCGGCAACGCTCGTGAACCCACGCGGGCTGTTCATCACGGTGGCGGTAGTCCCAATCACCTTCGTTGTCGCCGCGGTGGCAACGGGGTGGTTCATTAACTCAGGTGATTCCGGGGTGTCGCGCACGGACGTACTCGTGATCGCTTACCCGCTGCTGCAACTCTTCCCCGTGCTCCTCGCGGCCACCCTCGGCGCAGCGCTGATTGCGTTTACCCGACTGCACCTTCTGAAGCGTTACAACCAGGCCTTGGCGCGTCGCGAGCGGGAGGAGCGCCGCCGCGTCGCGCGCAGCAACCGGCGAACCACCGACGAAGGTCGCCGCGCCCGCGAACGCACCGTCACGGTCAATGAGCTGCGCGAGATCATGGCCCAGCGTGAAGCCGCAGGCCGTCGCCGCGGCCGCTAGACGCGCGAGGGTCGCAGGTCGCGCGGCAGGGAGAACGTGATGGTCTCCGTTGTCGTCGTCGCCTGTTCGATGTCGCTGTAGCCGCGATCGTCGAGGTACTCGAGCACCTCGCGCACCAGAATCTCCGGCACGGAGGCTCCCGAGGTCACGCCGACGGTCATGACACCTTCCAGCCAGGACTCGTCGATCTCGCGGGCGAAGTCCACCAGGTAGGACGCCTTCGCACCCGCCTCAAGAGCAACCTCGACGAGGCGCTTGGAGTTCGAGGAGTTCTGCGATCCCACGACGATGACCAGGTCGCACTTTGGCGCGATCGCCTTGACTGCGACCTGGCGGTTCTGGGTGGCGTAGCAGATGTCATCGCTCGGCGGGTTCTCCAAGTGCGGGAAGCGCTCAAAGAGCTTGTTGACGATCTCCATCGTCTCGTCCACCGACAGCGTGGTCTGCGACAACCACACCAACTTCTGATCCGGGCCAAAGTCCGGCAGTGAAGCGACTCCGTCAAGACCGTCGACAAGGTGGGTGACCTCGGGGGCCTCACCAGCGGTGCCCTCGACCTCTTCGTGGCCCTCGTGGCCGACCAGCAGGATCTGGTAGCCGTCTCGGGCGAAACGCTTCGCCTCGTTGTGCACCTTGGTCACAAGCGGGCAGGTGGCGTCGAGGGTGAGCAGGTTGCGCTGGATCGCCGACTCGCGCACAGCCGGGGAGATGCCGTGTGCGGAGAAGACCAGGTGTGCGCCCTCGGGCACCTCGTCGGTCTCCTCGACGAAGATCACGCCGCGCTCCTCAAGCGTTTCCACAACATATTTGTTGTGCACGATCTGCTTGCGCACGTAGACGGGGGCGCCGTACTTCTCCAAGGCCTTCTCCACGGTCTCGACGGCGCGGTCGACGCCGGCGCAGTAACCGCGCGGGGCGGCGAGAAGGACGTTTTTTCCCTGTTCACTCATGGAACCCAGGGTATCCAAAAGAAGTCTAAAACGATAGACGGCACTAAACTGTGTAGTTTCGCACCTAGAATCCCGCGCGACCGCAACTATCAGATAGGGAGGGGGTTGGATGACCCAATCGACGCAATCGAAGAGTTCGCCGGAGAACCCGTGGCCGGTGGCGCGGCTCAATTCCACGGTAAAGAAGTGGATTGAGCGCCTCGGATGGCTGTGGGTGGAAGGCCAGCTCACCCAGATCAACGTCAAGCCGACCTGGAAGATGTCGTACCTGACGCTGCGCGATACCCAGGAGCAAGTCTCCGTGCAGCTCACTGCCGAGACCTCGCTGCTGCGCTCGCTTGCGACTCCGTTGAAGGACGGCGACCGCGTCGTCGTGTTAGGCAAGCCCAGCTTCTACGCGGGCCGCGGGTCGTTTTCGATTTACATCACCGACATCCGCCACGTCGGCGAGGGTGAGCTGCTTGCGCGGATTGAGAAGTTGCGCCAGCAGCTCGCCGCCGAGGGGCTTTTCGACGCCTCCCGGAAGCAACCGCTTCCCTACCTTCCGGCGACCGTGGGGTTGATTACGGGCAAGGGGTCCGCCGCCGAGCGCGACGTGATGTCCGTCGCGCAGTCACGCTGGCCGGCGGTGAAGTTCAGGGTGATCAACACCGCCGTGCAGGGGGCCAACGCCACCCCTGAAGTCATCGCCGCGCTTCGCCAGCTCGACGCGGACGACACCGTCGACGTCATCATCATCGCGCGCGGCGGAGGCTCCGTCGAGGACCTGCTGCCGTTTTCGGAAGAAGCGTTGCAGCGCGCCGTCGCCGCGGCGCGCACCCCGGTGGTCTCCGCGATCGGCCACGAGCCGGACAACCCCGTGCTTGACAACGTCGCTGACCTGCGCGCGGCCACCCCAACGGACGCCGCGAAGCGGGTGGTCCCGGACGCCGCGCAGGAGTTCCTCTTCGTCGACGAGGCACGCGCGAGGATGAACGCCGCGCTGCGCGGCTGGGTGGAACGCGAGCGCTCCACCATCACGGCGCTGCGCAGCCGACCCGTCCTGGCGAACCCGATGACTTCCTTGAACCAACGCCGCGACGAGGTTCAGCGCGCCGTCGCGCTGATCCGCCGCGACGTGCGCTACCTGCTGCGCGAGGAGTCGGCGAAGGTCTCTGCGTTGCGCTCCCAGGTCTCCGCGCTCGGGCCGTCCGCCACGCTTGCGCGCGGTTACGCCGTTGTCCAGGTCCTGCCGCGCGACGGCTCCGGCCCCGAGGTCGTCACCACCATCGAGCAGTCCCCGCCCGGCTCGCAGCTGCGCATCCGCGTCGCGGACGGTTCGATCACCGCGGCCGCGATGTCGAGCTCGCCGGCCGATTAAAACGCCGATTAGGACCATTGAACAACAAGGAGCACACCGTAGACATGACCACCCCCAACGCCTTTGGAACCGGCGAGGCCGGCGACAACGCCTTTCCCGACCCCGCAACCTTGACCTACGAACAGGCGCGCGACGAACTGGTCGAAACCGTCAAAATCCTCGAGCTCGGCCAGATGAGCCTCGACGAGTCATTGAAGTACTGGGAGCGCGGCGAGGCGCTGGCCAAGCGCTGCGAGCTGCTTCTCGACGGCGCCGCCACACGCGTCGAAGAGGCCATCGGGCGCACCGACAACCAGGCCGGCTCCTAGCCGCGCGGGATCGCTTCGGTGCCCACGGCAACCTCAATGAGCTCGCGGAACTCATCGTCGGTGGCCGCGCCCGTGAACAGCAGGCGCGCATCCGTGATGTCGACCGCCCACACGTCACGCACGTCGTCAGCGGTGGAGCTATAGATCTGCGCCTGCGTACCACCCACCTGCTCGGTGGAGGCGAGCTCGCGCGGGTTGACGTCGATGCCCCGGACGGCGTCGTCAAGCGGCGCGGCGGTCTGGGTCATTTGGATGTACCCGCCGCCGGGGGTGACCCAGCCGATGACGGGCGCCGGGGCGCCGCCGATCATCGAGCGTCGCGCGGAGTTGGTGGTCCAGCCCGCGGGCATCTCCGGGTAGCGCACCGGGAAGTCGACGGCGCGCGACTCCAATTGGACGAAGGAGCGTGCGTCGACCTCCTGAACCGGACCCTGCTCGGGTGCGCCGGGGTTGAAGGTGCATAACCCGGTGAATCCGACCACAACCAGCATGGCGACGATGATGATCGCGACGTTGATCAACATGTCGCGTCCGTCCTGGAAAATGCGGGGTTTTTCGTTGCCTGCCACGTGCCCAAGTATGGCACGTCCACCCGTTCACCCCCGAATTGGCAGCGTCGTGCACTGGGGGTGCCCGGAAGTGTCACAATGGGGGGGAGATCCAATCCGTAATTTGTAGCTCAGGAGGCTGCCTTCGATGACTGACCAGACCGCATCGGGCAAGGTGTACCCGGACCGGAACCTTGCTCTAGAACTCGTCCGCGTGACGGAGGCAGCCGCGCTCGCCTCGGGCCGCTGGGTCGGCCGCGGGAAGAAGAACGAGGGCGACGGAGCTGCGGTCGATGCAATGCGCAAAATGATCAACTCGGTCACCATGGACGGCGTCATCGTCATCGGAGAGGGCGAGAAAGACGAAGCCCCGATGCTGTACAACGGTGAGAAGGTGGGCAACGGCGAAGGCGCACTCGTCGACCTCGCCGTGGACCCCGTCGACGGCACCCGCCTGATGGCGGAAGGTCGCCCGAACGCCATCGCGGTGATCGCCGCCGCCGAGCGCGGTTCGATGTACAACCCGAAGGACGCCTTCTACATGAACAAGATCGCCGTCGGCCCCGAGGCCGCGGGCAAGATCGACATCACTGCCTCGGTGGCGGACAACGTGCGCGCCGTCGCGGCGGCGAAAGGCGTCAAGCCTTCCGAGGTCACCGTGGTGGTCCTCGACCGCCCCCGCCACGAAAAGCTCGTCGCTCAGATCCGCGAGGCTGGCGCGAAGGTCCGCTTCATCATGGATGGCGACGTTGCCGGCGCGATCTCCGCAGCCCAGGACACCAACTCCATTGACTTGATGATGGGCGTCGGCGGCACCCCGGAGGGTGTTATCGCGGCGTGTGCGCTCAAATGCCTGGGCGGGGAGATCCAGGGCCAGCTAGCGCCGCAGAACGACGAGGAGCGCGAGCGCGTGCTCGCTGCCGGACACGATCTCGACCGCGTGCTGTTGATGGATGACCTCGTTTCCACTGACAACACCTACTTCGCCGCGACGGGTGTGACCAACGGCGACATGCTGCGCGGGGTGTCGTACCGCAAAAACGGCGCGACGACGCGCTCGCTGGTGATGCGAGGCTCGTCCGGGACTGTGCGCTACGTCGAGTCGATCCACCAGCTGTCCAAGCTGCAAGAGTTCTCCGTGGTCGACTACTCTGACCCCACGGAATAGATCCCGCACTAGATCACACGCACATACACCTTAAAAGGAGCTTTTACATGGCTGATCAGCAGTACCGCATCGAACACGACACCATGGGCGAGGTCAAGGTTCCCGTGGACGCTCTGTGGCGCGCGCAGACCCAGCGCGCCGTGGAGAACTTCCCGATTTCCTTCCGCGGCTTGGAGGCGCAGCAGATCCGCGCCCTCGGTCTGCTCAAGGCCGCCTGCGCCCAGGTGAACAAGGACATGGGCAACCTGGACGCGCAGAAGGCTGATGCCATCATCGCGGCCGCGAAGGAGATCGCGGAAGGAAAGCACGACGACCAGTTCCCGATCGATGTCTTCCAGACCGGCTCCGGCACCTCCTCGAACATGAACACCAATGAGGTCATTGCGTCGATCGCCAAGGCGAACGGCGTTGAGGTCCACCCCAACGACGACGTGAACATGGGCCAGTCCTCCAACGACACTTTCCCCACCGCCACCCACATCGCCGCGACCGAGGCCGCTGTCGAGGACCTCGTCCCCGGCCTGAAGGTGCTGCACGCTTCGCTGGACACGAAGGCGAAGGAGTGGCACTCGGTTGTCAAGTCCGGCCGCACCCACCTGATGGACGCCACACCGGTCACCCTCGGCCAGGAGTTCTCCGGCTACGCGCGCCAGATCGAGCTGGGTATCCAGCGCGTCGAGGCCACCCTCGAGCGTCTCGGTGAGCTCGCGATCGGTGGTACCGCTGTGGGCACCGGCATCAACACCCCGGCCGACTTCGGCGCCAAGGTCACCGCGGAGCTGAAATCCCTGACCGGGGTTGAGCAGCTCTCCGAGGCGAAGAACCACTTCGAGGCGCAGGCGAACCGTGACGCTCTCGTCGAGTTCTCCGGCGCGATGCGCTCGGTGGCGGTGTCGTTGTACAAGATCGCCAACGACATCCGCCTGATGGGCTCCGGCCCGCTCGCCGGCTTCGGCGAGATTCACCTGCCCGACCTGCAGCCGGGTTCCTCGATCATGCCGGGCAAGGTCAACCCCGTGCTGTGCGAGACCGCCACCCAGGTCTCCGCCCAGGTGATCGGCAACGACGCAGCAGTCGCGTTCGCGGGCACCCAGGGCCAGTTCGAGCTCAACGTGTTCATCCCCGTGATGGCCCGCAACGTGTTGGAATCGGCGCGTCTGCTGGCCAACACCGCGCGCCAGTTCGCCACCAAGCTTGTCGACGGCATCGAGCCGAATGTCGAGCGCATGCGCACCCTGGCTGAGTCGTCGCCGTCGATTGTCACGCCGTTGAACTCGGCGATCGGCTACGAAAACGCCGCCAAGGTGGCTAAGACCGCGCTCAAGGAGGGCAAGACCATCCGTGAGACGGTCATTGACCTCGGCTTCGTCGACGGTGAGAAGCTCACCGAGGAGGAGCTGGATCGCCGTCTCGATGTTTTGTCGATGGCGAACACCGACCGCAACTAGGGCAGGAATTTTGCACAGGGTGTAACATTGCACCCTGTGCCTACTTCCCCCTGCTTGCGTGAACGCAAGCGCCTGGCGACGCTTTACCGCATTTACGACGAGTCACTCGCACTCGTCGAACAACACGGCGCTGACGCCGTGACCGTCGAAGACATCTGTGCCGCAGCGGACATCTCGCGGCGCACATTTTTCAACTACGTCGCTTCCAAAGACGACGCCATCCTCGGGGCATTCCCCTTCGAACTCGACAGCGAGGCGCTGGCCACCATTGAGTCCACCCCGAGCGACAACATAATTGAGCTCATCGTCTCGCAGCTGAAAGAAAACGCCGAGCACCTCGACCGTGGTCTGCTCGAACGGCGCCGCGTCATGGTCGCCGACAACCCCTCGTTGGCCCACGCGACGCACAAGCGCCGCGTCAATGTCCTCACCGCGCTGGCTCGGGCCGTCGAGAAGCATTTTGAGCGCTTCCCCGACGACCGCAAGCTGCACGACCTCCCCGTCCACGTGGAAGTACACGCCGTTATCGAGGTGTTCCGCAGCGCGCTGTCGCTATTTCTCTCAAACCCGCGATTCCCCGCCGACACCGATTCAGCCGTCGACGGGGTGCGTCGCGCGGCGCGCATCTACACCACGTACTACAAGGAGTTGGCATGGTAGAGGCGCAGCGACCCCGCATCGGGCTCATTTTCGGTGCTCTCATGCTCACTATGCTGATGAGCTCGCTGGGCCAGATGGTCTTCGGCACCGCGCTGCCCACCATCGTCGGCGAGCTCGGCGGCGTCGACCACATGAGTTGGGTCATTTCGGTGTTCATGGTCACCATGACCATCGCCATGCCACTGAACGGCAAGCTTGGCGACGGCCTCGGCCGCAAGTGGCTCTACATCGGCTCAATCTCGCTGTTCATCATCGGCTCCGTCATCGGCGGGTTCGCCGACTCCATGGATGCGCTGATCATCGGCCGCGCCGTTCAGGGCTTCGGCGCGGGCGGGATGATGGTGAACTCGCAGTCCATCATCGCCGAGGTCGTCCCGGCCAGGCAACGCGGCAAGTACATGGGCGCAATGGGCGCGGTATTCGGCGTCTCCTCCGTCCTCGGGCCAGTGCTCGGCGGCTGGTTCACCGACGGCCCCGGCTGGCGCTGGGGACTGTGGATCAACATCCCGCTGGGCCTGATCGCAATGGTGGTGTGCCTCGTGGTCTTGCGGCTGCGCGGGCCGAGCCCGGAACCGCTGCACTTCGACTGGCTAGGCACCGTCCTCATGGTGGTAGCCACCTCGAGCATCACCTTGACCGCCACGTGGGGCGGCACCGACTACCCCTGGGGCTCCCCGCTCATTCTCAGCCTGATCGCCACCGCGATCGTCTCCTCGGCGCTTTTTGTTGTCGCGGAGAAACGAGCGCGCAACCCCTTGATCCCGATGTGGCTGTTCCGCAACCGCAACATGGTTCTCACCACTGCGGCAGGTGTGGTGCTGGGCTTTGCCATGATGGGCGTGCTCGGCTACCTGCCGACATACTTGCAGATGGTCCACTCCCTCACCCCGACCGAGGCCGGTTTGATGATGCTCCCCATGGTCCTCGGCCTGCTCTTCGTCGGCGTCGCCGTCGGCTTCGTCATCTCCCGCACCGGCCACTACAAGCTCTACCCCATTGCCGGTATGGCGGTGACAGCGCTGGGGCTGCTTCTGTTTTCCCAACTGGAGCCGACCACGCCTCTGCCGAAGCTGGGCGCCTACATGTTCGTCTTCGGAGCGGGCCTGGGAATGGTGATGCAGGTGCTAGTTTTGATCGTTCAAAACTCGTTCCCCGTCTCCATGGTGGGCACCGCGACCGCCACGAACAATTTCTTCCGCCAGCTGGGATCGGCGCTCGGGGCGTCATTGGTGGGTTCGCTGTTCATCCACAACATGACCCAGAACCTCAACGAGCACCTGCCCGGTGACATGCTCGCCGGCGACGCTTCCCGCAACAGCTTCACCCCAGAGATCGTGGCAACGCTTCCCGACGCTGTCCGCGACGCCGTGATTTCCAGCTACAACGACGGGCTCACCCCCGTATACCTGCTCATGGCCCCAGCGGCGCTTGTCGCGCTGGTGCTGTTGCTTCCCGTGGAGCAGGAGCCACTGAAGGAGACTGTCGCCTAAGCAGAAGGCTTGCCCGGGGTCGGCAGCAGCAGTTCGTAGACATCGGTGGCGCGCCACTGTCCCGCCATGTCGCCGTAGGTCATCTTCGCCATGTTGTGGAAGGTGCCTACCTTGGTAAACCCGCGGGACATGTGCAGCTTGGACGAACCTTTGTTCTCGGGGAAGATCCACGAGTGGATTGCCCACATGTCGAGACTTGTGCAGGTGTCGATGAGTTTGTCCAGAAGCGCGCTAGACACCCCGCGCCCTTGAGCGTCGGGGTGTATATAAATCGAATCTTCCACTACTCCGTGGAAGACACTGCGCGAGGACGCCTTCGCCGCGGCGACCCAGCCCACAACCCGGGAGTTGTCCTCCGAGTCGACTGCGACGAAAACGGTTTCAATGATCATCTTGCTCCGGAATTCCTCCCAGCTTTGTCCCTTGGATTCGTAGCTGGCGTGGCCCGATTTCAGACCCAGCTCGTAGATTTCCCGAACCTGCGGGTAATCCTCCGGGCGGATTGGTCGGAGCGTGAAATCATTAAAAGACATGCACACTATTGTGTAGCGAAATCAATGGCTACGCAATAGTGCTGTCTACTTTTTTAGTTGGCCTCGATAAGAGGTCCGAACTCGCCGGTTGCCTCATCAAGCGCCCAGCTGATGGTGCCGTTCTGGAACTCCTGGGTCCAGCCCATCTCGCCCGGGATCGGGGTCTCGGCCGCGGTCGGGAAACCGACGCCGCCCTCGCCCCAGTTCTCATCTGCCCAGGTCTCGCCGATCTTGCCCCAGATCGGGGCGCCACCGGTCTCTTCGTTCCAGGTGATGTAGTGGCCGTTGTCGTAGGCTGCGATCCAACCCTGCTCGGTCTCGTCAATGCTGACCGGCTCACCCCATTCGTCGCCGCCGTACTCCGGGGAGGTGAACTTGTCCATGGCCTCGGCCAGGCCAGCCGGGACCATTGCCTCGGTGCCGTCAGCGGTGGCGACCGGCACGCCGTCGGCGACCTCAGTGCCCGCAGTGGTCGCCTCGGCGGGATCCTGCGTCTCGGTCATGGTGTTGGTCTCGGTTGCGGTCTCTTCGACCGTCGTGACCGCTCCCGTGTCGCCCTCTTCGTTGGCGCAGGCGACGAGGCCCATTGAGAGGGTGGCAGCTGCAGCGACGGCGCCGATCTTGCGAGAAATATTCATGGTAAAACCTTTCCATAGAACGTTGTTTATTTTTCCATTATGCAAACTTTAGGTTAACGGCGTCCGCGTCTCCCCCCTGTACGGGGGGACGAGCGCGAGGACCTCGGCGTCCTCCCCTTCGCCACACCGACGAAATCCTGTATTGCGTCGCTGTCCTCATCTCGCCGCCACACCAGCGCGATCTGCGTTGGATCCCCCTCGACACCGCGTACCGTGACCTGCTTTTTCGCCAGCACCTTCAGCAGCGGCTTCGGCGCGAACGCCACCCCGACATTCGCCGCAACTACGCGCAGAGCGTCACGCAGATCGCTTGTCGACGCCCCCTCCACCCAACGAAAGTTCTCAATCTCCCCGTCGAGGTCTGCCGCTGTCAGCTGCTCTGCGGACAGCGCGTAAAGCGATTCCTTCGGCACCGCCACCCCAGGCGCCTCGTCGTAGAGCACCACGACGTGGTGACGATCGTCGACTCGCGCATCGGGAAGGCGCATCAGCGCGAGGTTGCATTCGCCCTGTTCAAGCAGCGCAAAGGGGTCGTCGTGACCGATCTCACGCAGGCCGTGGTCGGTTCCCTGCCGGTAGCGCGTAAACCATTTTCCCGGTTCGGTGCCGGTGACGAAACTAAGGCGCAACATGCCCAAATGCTACCGTCGAGCCCATGACTGACTCGTTGACCCCCTCCGGCACCGCGATGAAGCCGGCGACCGCAGCCGCGAAGCTCGGCATCTACCTTCCCGCCACCCCGGATGAGTTCCGGGAAGGCGCAATCACCCACGCCCGCCTGCGTGAGCTTATGGCCAACCCTCCCGAGTGGCTCACCGAGCTGCGCCTCAACGGCCCCCACCCCCGGCCCGAAGTGGCGCGCAAGCTCGGGATCAGCATCACCGCCTTGAAAAAGAACGGCATGGATTCACCGCTGACCACCGAGCAGATCAGCGCCTTGCTCAAGGATCAACCCGAGTGGCTGCGGGCCGCCCGCGCGACCCACGCCGCGGAGCGCTAGATCATCTTCCAGCTCTCGAGCTCCGGGTAGAGCGGGAACTTTTCGGCCAACGCGTCCACGCGTGCGTGGAGCGCCTCGCGGTCGGCTGCCTCGCCCTTGATCAGGGTTTCGGCGATGATCTTGGAGACCTCCGTGAAGTCCTCGTCGCCGAAACCGCGGGTTGCCAGCGCTGAGGTCCCGATGCGCAGGCCGGAGGTCACCTTCGGCGGGCGCGTGTCGAACGGCACGGCGTTGCGGTTGACGGTGATGCCCACGGAGTGGAGCAGGTCCTCGGCCTGCTGGCCGTCCATGTCGGAGTTGCGCAGGTCAACGAGGACGAGGTGGACATCCGTGCCGCCGGAGACGACGTCCACGCCGGCAGCCTTGGCGTCGTCACGCATCAGCCGCTCGGCGAGGATGCGCGCACCGTTGAGGGTGCGCTGCTGGCGGTCCTTGAAATTTTCGGTGCCCGCGATCTTGAATGCCGTTGCCTTCGCGGCGACCGCGTGCATCAGCGGGCCGCCCTGCTGACCGGGGAACACCGCGGAGTTGAGCTTCTTGTGCAGCTCAAGGTCGTTGGTCAGGATGAACCCGGAGCGCGGACCGCCGAGCGTCTTGTGCACCGTCGAGGACACGACGTGGGCGTGCGGCACAGGAGAGGGGTGCAAGCCCGCGGCGACCAGGCCCGCGAAATGCGCCATGTCGACCCACAGGTACGCGCCGACCTCATCGGCGATGGAGCGGAACTCCGCGAAGTCCTGCTGACGCGGGTACGCAGACCAGCCGGCGATGATCACCTTCGGCTCGACCTCGCGCGCCTGCTCACGCAGCTTCGCCATGTCGATCTGGTGGGTGTCGGGCTCCACCTGGTAGGCGGCGACCTTGTAGAGGCGACCGGAGAAGTTGATCTTCATGCCGTGCGTCAGGTGTCCACCGTGTGCGAGATCGAGGCCGAGAATCGTGTCTCCGGGCTCCGCCAGCGCCATCAGCACCGCGGCGTTGGCCTGCGCACCGGAGTGGGGCTGCACGTTGGCGTACTGGGCACCAAACACCGCCTTCGCGCGGTCGCGGGCGAGGTCCTCAATGACGTCGACGTGCTCGCAACCACCGTAGTAGCGGCGGCCGGGGTAGCCTTCGGCGTACTTGTTGGTCAGCACGGAGCCCTGCGCTTGCAGCACTGCGCGCGGCACGAAGTTCTCGGACGCGATCATCTCCAGCGTGTGCCGCTGGCGACCGAGCTCGTTGACAATGGCCTCGTGAACTTCGGGGTCCAGTGAGGCGAGCTCCTGGTAACGGAGGTCTTCAGACACGGTTTCACGGGTCCTTTCGTATCGGGGGCTGACCGCTAAGGTCATCCATTTTCAGCCAGTATAAGCGCCAGATGCCACAATGGGTGCCATGTCCCGCCCCGCTGATTCCAGCCCCTCCAGCCCGTACGTGGACTTCCGCCGCGAGGATTGGAGCCGCCGCCGCGCGGCAATGCCCCAGGTGCTGACGGAAGATGAGCTCGCCCAGCTCGCCGGCATCGGCGAAAACATCGACTTGCGCGAGGTGGCGGACATTTATTTGCCCATCTCCCGTCTCATCCACCTGCGTGTCGAGGCCGCGCAACGGCTCAATACCGCCACGGCGATGTTTTTGGGCGAGTCGATGCGGGTGCCTTACATCATCGGGGTAGCGGGCTCGGTGGCAGTGGGAAAATCCACCACCGCCCGCCTCCTGCAGGTGCTGCTGCAGCGCTGGGAGTCCCACCCGCGGGTGGACCTGGTTACCACGGACGGTTTCCTCTACCCCACCAAAACGCTGCGTGAACGCGGCCTGTTGCTGCGCAAGGGGTTTCCCGAATCCTATGACCGGCGCAACCTCATGCGCTTTGTCACCGACGTCAAATCCGGGGCTCCAGCGGTCGAGGCACCCGTGTACTCGCACAAGCTCTACGACATTGTCGCCGGTGAGCACCAGCTTGTTGACAAGCCCGACATCCTCATCCTCGAAGGCCTCAACGTCCTGCAGACCGGCCCGACCCTGATGATCTCCGACCTGTTCGACTTCTCCGTCTACGTCGACGCCAAAACGGAGCACATTGAGCAGTGGTACATCGACCGCTTCCTGCAACTGCGCACGACCGCCTTCCGCGAGCCAGACGCGCACTTCGCTCGATTCGCCGAGCTTGACGACGCCTCCGCGACCCGCGAAGCCCGCGAAATCTGGCAGTCGATCAACCTCCCGAACCTCGTGGAAAACATCCTGCCCACCCGCGTGCGGGCCTCCCTCGTGCTGGGCAAGGGTGCCGATCACTCCGTGCAGCGCGTACGCATGCGCAAGATGTAGTTACTTGCCGAAGCGGCGAGAGCGCTGCGAGTAGTCGCGCAGCGCGCGGAGGAAGTCAATTTTCCGGAACGCCGGCCAGTACGTATCGGTGAACCAGATCTCCGAATAGGCGGCCTGCCACAGCAAGAACCCGCTGAGACGCTGCTCGCCGGAGGTGCGGATCACGAGATCCGGGTCGGGCTGGCCCGAGGTGTAGAGGTTCTCCCCGATCGAGTCGATTGTGACGCGGCTCGCTAGATCCGCGGCTGCCGTGCCCGCGGCGAGCTCGTCGCCAATCAGGGCACGCACGGCGTCGACAATTTCTTGGCGCCCGCCGTAGCCGACCGCGATGTTGACGCTGAGCCCGCGCTTCGCGCTCGTCGCCGCCGCCGAGCGCTGCATTCTCTCCGCTACCTCCGGGGGCAGAAGCTCAAGGTGGCCGACGAGCTTGATACGGCAGGAGTAGTCCTCGGCCGCGAGATCAGCAACAACGTCAGAGATGATGTCGAAGAGCAGCTCGACCTCCTCGGTCGTGCGCTGCAGGTTTTCGGTGGACAGAAGGTAGATGGTGACGACCTCGATGTCCATCTCGGCCGACCAGCGCACCAGCTCACCGATTTTCGCTGCGCCGGCGCGGTGGCCGTGGGAGACGTCGGTGTATCCGACGTGGCGCGCCCAGCGCCGGTTGCCGTCGGCCATCACCGCAATGTGCCGGGGGCGCTTTTCGCCCCGCAGGTCACGCCTCAACCGCGCCTCGTAGAGGCGGTAGAGGATTCTCGACAGCACAGTCACGATTCCACCCTACAGCCGAGCGGTTAGATAAAGCGCTGACGACGACGGTCGAGCACGCCCGCCTCGGCCATGGCCGCGTCAATTGCCTCCTGGTCGAAAGGGTCGATACCGTGCTGCTCTGCAAACAGCCGACGCCGGTTAAAGCGCGACAGTCTGCGGTGGAAGGCGAAGCCGAGGCTCAAGATCACCACCGCGAGGGCGACGACGATGAGCATGCCGATCGGCGAGGCCTTGCCGAACTCCGGCCCAACCGGGGTCTCCGGCGGCGCCTGGGCGAGAATCCACCCGGTGGCGTTGGTCAGCGTGGCAGTATCGATCACTGCTCCTCCTCCGTTTCGCTGATGCCCGCGAACAAGTCGTCCTCCGGCAGGTGCGTGGACACGCGGGTCTTGGCCAGCTCGAACTCCTCGGTCGGCCAGACCGCCTGCTGGTCCTCGACCGGGCTGGCCAGGAACGCGCCGGCGGGATCGATCTGCGTGGCGTGCGCAACCAACGCCTGGGCGCGGCGGTCGAAATAATCGGCGCACTCGATGCGGGTTGTCACCCGGCTCATCACGTCCGCCTGGTTTTCCTTCCAGCGCTTGATCATGGAGCCGTAGGGGCTGGCAACGCCCTGCTCGATGAGTCGGTCGTGCAAAAGCTGCATGCGTTGGAGAATGAATCCGTGGGTGTAGTAGAGCTTCAGCGGCGTCCAGGGCTCACCGGCCTCGGGAGCGAACTGCGGGTCCGGCGCCTTTTCCCACGCCTGCATGGAAATTTCGTGCACCTTGAGGTGATCAGGGTGGGGGTAGCCGCCGTTTTCGTCGTAGGTGATGATCACGTGCGGCTTGAACTCGCGGATGACCTTGACCAAGGACGCCGTCGCCTCGGTAGTGTCCGCGAGTGCGAAACAGCCCTCGGGCAAGGGTGGCAAGGGGTCCCCCTCGGGCAAACCGGAATCCTCGTAGCCCATCCACTCGTGCTCCACCCCGAGCGCAGCTGCGGCGCGCGCCATTTCCTCACGGCGCACCTCCATCATGTTTTCGAGCACACCCGGGCGATTCATCGCCGGATTCAAAATGTCGCCGCGCTGGCCGTCCGTGCACGTTACGACCTTTACACGGTGCCCTTCAGAGACGTAGCGCGCCATGGTCGCCGCCCCTTTCGACGACTCATCGTCTGGGTGGGCGTGAACTGCCAAGAGGCGCATGCAACATCTCCAGCCGTCGTAGGTGCAATCTGTAAGTAGTAGGCCATCTTAGTACTATTGATGCGAAAGTCATTACTGCCACTAGCGAGGATGCCCTACCGTGCCCGATACCGACCTTGCCCGCCCATCGAGCCGCTACGGCGACCGGGATTCCGCGAATACGCCTGGCGGGATCGGCGGAAAAGTGCTTGCGATCGCCGCGGTGCTCATGGTGGCGCTGGTGATCGCGGCGGCCGCGAGAAACTACCTGCAGCGCCAGGCGGTGCCCGTCACAGCAAGCTTTGTCACGCAGGAGGCTGTCGACGACGCCACCACGCGGTTGTGGATCGACGTCACCCGCCGCGACCCCTCCATCGACTCGTACTGCATTGTCACGGCCGTCAACTACGACTTCGCTGAAGTGGGGCGCAGAGAAGTCATCATCCCCGCCGGCGGCGAGGAGCTCATCCACGTCGGTGTCGACCTGCCCGTGCGCGAGCCCGCGGTGTCCGGGCGCATCTACGGGTGCTCCGAGAACATCCCGTTCTACATGGACACATCCAGGACCTACACCGAGGCCTATCCCACGCCCGCACCGTGATAGAATTCGGCCCAGTATTAGCATGTAACGGAAGGTTTATATATGGCTGAGACCCAGAAGCAGTACATCACCCCGGAGATGAAGGCGAAGCTCGAGAACGAGCTGCAGGCTCTCATCGACAACCGCCCGGTCATCGCCGCCGAGATCAACGAGCGCCGCGAGGAAGGCGACCTGAAGGAAAACGCTGGCTACGACGCCGCGCGTGAACAACAGGACCAAGAAGAAGCCCGCATCAAGCAGATCTCCGAGATCCTGGCGAATGCCACCACCGAGCGCTCCGGCGTCATCGAGGGTGTCGCCCAGGTCGGCTCCGTCGTCCACGTTTTCTACAACGGCGACGAAAGCGACAAGGAAACCTTCCTCATCGGCACTCGCGCCGCCTCCACCGGCAACAAGGATCTGGAGACCTACTCGGAGAATTCCCCGTTGGGTGCCGCGGTCGTCGGCGCGTCCGAGGGCGAGACCCGCACCTACAGCGCCCCGAACGGTCGCGAGATTACGGTCACCATTGTCTCCGCCGAACCGTATGATTCAGACAAGGCTGCGACCCCGCGCACGGGATCGTAGAGGAAAACTTGGGATTTTAAGGACGTCATCACAGTGAACATCACCACTACCCGCAAGGCAACGGCGGGATTCTTCGCCCTGGCAGCTCTCGGACTCGCCGCCTGCTCCCCTCCCAACCAGGTGGATTCCGGTAACAAGGTCGACACCGCCACCAGCCAAAACCCGGATTCGCTCGCGGGTTCCGGCCACGAGACCCCGGCTAGCGCGACCCGCGCCAACGTTGTGGAGGCCTCCCAGGCCAACGCCACGCCCACCCCGGTGGCCGCCGGCGAGCTTCCCACGCTCATCAACTGCGGCACGGCCACGGGCAACGAACCTGAGCGGCTCGTCCTGTCCTGCGAGGACGGCAACGACTTCATCGAAAACATTACCTGGAACGAGTGGTCGGACGAGATCGCCTCCGGCACGGGCACCCGCGTGACGCTCGACCCCGACCGCCGCGTCGAGGGCACCCAAGTCATCCTGGGCAATCCCGAGGTGATCGAAGGCACCTTCGTCTTCACTACGGTGAGCGTGGACGGGACCTCGATCAACCCCGAGAGCAACTACTAGTTAGTCGCGGTTGGCGTAGGACAAAAGACGCAGGATCTCGGTGTAGAGCCAGACCAGCGTCACTGCCAGGCCCAGTGCCACGCCCCAGGCCATTTGCGACGGCGCGCCGGTGCGCACGAGGCGATCGGCGAGGTCGAAGTCCTGCAGGAACGACAGCGCGGCGAGGATGATGCAGACCACGCCGAAGATGATCGCCAACGGTCCGCCATCGCGGAGCGGGCTGAGTCCCGTGAACAGGAACAGCACCAGGTTGCCGAGCGCCATCACCGCGACACCGACGATGGCGCCGGTGAGGATCCGGTTGAAGCGCGGGGTGACGCGCACCGCCCCGGTCTTGTAAACGAACAGCATGCCGAGGAACACGCCGACCGTGCCGAGGATGGCCTGGGAAATCATCGCCCCGGCGTTTGCACCGCCGACCATCCAACCGGACAGGATCAGCGAGAACCCGCCCACGAACAGGCCCTCGAAAGCTGCGTAGATAAGGGTCACGGTGCGGGACCCGAATTTCTTGCCAAAGGCGTGGACGAGGACGGTGATGAAACCGCCGATTGCGCCGACGAATGTAAGGATGGTCGCGATGTCGGGTCGCCCCGCCAGCGCGATACCGAAGTTCGCGACGGCGAACGCAACGATCACTGCGAGAGTGATGCCCGTCTTGGTCACCACGTCGTCGACCGTCATGGGCCGGTCGGTCTGTGCCGACCCGTAGCCAGCGAAGCCATCCTTCTCGGGCAGTTGGGTCAAGACAGGGTTGTTGCTTCTCATTATCCCTGGTTTCCTTTCAGTATTTAAAACAATGGTCTAGCCGGACTCGCATCCACACGGTACAACGCCCGATTCGTTTCTTTAGTTCCCGAGCTCGGACATTAGGATGGCAAGCAATGTTAGTTACTCCCCGCCTGGTGCTGCGCCTCTGGGCTCGTAGCGACGCCCCGGCGCTTTTCACCCACGCCTCGCACCCCGAGGTCGGCCCGCGTGCCGGCTGGCCGGCGCACACAAGCCTCGAGGAAAGCCGGCGCTCCATCAGTGATGTCTTATCCGCGCCCGGCACCTTCGCGATCACGCTCGACGGTGAGCCGGTCGGCTGCGTAGCGCTACGCCCCGGCGAGTTCCCGGAGCTCGGCTACTGGGTGGCAGCGCCTTATTGGGGCCGCGGTATCGCCACCGAGGCGGCGTCCGCGTTGATCGAGCACTCCAACTACCCCTTTATCATTGCCTCCCACGCAGAGGGAAACCTCGGCTCGCAGCGGGTTCTGCTCAAGCTCGGGTTCCGGTTTACTCACACGGGCGAGAAGTGGCTGGCCCCGCTGGGCGTTTCTCGCCCGTCGCTATTCTATGCCCTGTCGCGATGAGTACCCCGACGATTGTATGGTTCCGCGACGACCTGCGCTTGGCCGATAACGCCGCTTTGACTTGGGCGACCGAGCGCGGCCCCGTCGTGGGGCTTTACGTCCACGAGACGGTGGGCCGGGGCATCGGCCGGGCCGCCGCGTGGTGGCTGCGCCACAGCCTCGATGCCTTGCGCGAATCCCTCCCAGCTCCGTTGATTGAGCTCGCGGGCGACCCGCGCGAGATCGTCCCCCGCCTCGCGCGCGAGCTTGGCGCGGCAGTGACGTGGAACCGCCGCTACCACCTGACGGACATTGATGCCGAGGTCAAGGAGGCCACCGGTGCCGTCTCGCACCCCGGCTACCTGCTCACGGAGCCCTGGGACGTGCGTGCGACCCCGTACCGCGTGTTCACGCCGTTCTTCAACGCCGCGCGCAGTGTGCTTCTCGACGCCCCTCCCACGCCTCTTCCCGTCCCCCACATCACCCCGGCCGACATCGGTCCCGCCACCGTGTACGCGCCTGCCGAGCCTGCGTGGGCCGCATCGCTGGCGCAGCACAACACCCCCGGCGAAGGCGCCGCCCGCGAGCAGCTCAAGCGCTTCATCGCCGCGAGCGCCGACTACGACAACAATGCGCTCGATGGGGTTACCTCAGGCCTGTCGCCGCACCTGCGCTTCGGCGAGATCAGCCCCGCCGAGGTGTGGCTCGCCGCCGTCGACGCGGGGGCGTGGGCGTTCGCGCGCCAGCTGCTGTGGCGCGATTTCGCCTGGCACCGCTACTACCACGTGCCCGACATGGCGACGAAGAACGTGCGCCGGAAGTTCGACCGCTTCGACTGGGAGTGGACGCCCAACGCGGTGCCAGGCAGCACGGACGCGGCGTTCGCTCACGCAGAGATGGACCCTGGCGCCCAGCACATGAAAGAGCTCGCGGCGTGGCAGTCGGGCCGGACCGGCATCCCGCTTGTCGACGCCGGAATGCGCGAGCTGTGGGCGACCGGGCGGATGCACAACCGGGTGCGCATGGTCAGCGGGTCGTGGCTGACGAAGAACCTGGGCATCCACTGGCGCCACGGCGAGGAGTGGTTCTGGGACACGCTTGTCGACGCCGACGCCGCCTCCAACGCGTTCAACTGGCAGTGGGTCGCCGGATCCGGAGACGACGCCGCCCCGTACTTCCGCATCTTCAACCCGCTAACGCAGGCGGAGAAGTTCGACCCGCACGGCTCCTACGTTGCGCGCTGGTTGCCCGATACCGCCGACTACTCGGAGCCGATGGCGGACGTTAAGCAGTCGCGGCTGCGGGCTCTCGTTGCCTACGACGACATCAAGAACGGTTAAGGCGCGCGATTTCGCCGGTCAGCACGGTCGCGAAGGCGCACCACAGCGGGTAGGGGGCAAGGAGCAGCCCGCGCGTCGGCGAGCGCCGGTGTGCGCGGCGCACCAGGTCGGCCGATGAGACTGCGAGGGCGCCTGCCCAGAGCGTCGACAAGCGGCGGGCGCGCGAGCGGAAGAAGACCCCGCTCCAGCCGGCGTTGAGAACCAGGTTGCCGGCCAGCGCGAGGGCGTCGTTGCGCGCTGCACGAGGCTCGCCCTCCTCCAGCGAATCGGCGATCGTGGTGGTGGCGATGACCGCGATGTCGACGTAGAGCAGCGTCCACACGATGGGAAACGCAACCGCCGGGGGCTGCCAGGAGGGCTTCTTCAGCCGGGCATAGCGGGCGGATTTCGGGTCGGTGAGGAGCGACCCGGCCACGGCCGTGGCCAACACGCCGAAGTGGACGGCGTTGGCGATTCGTCCGTAACGCGCGGGATGGGTGCCACGCGCGGCGATCTCGACGGCCTCCTCGAATGTCTGGTTCCCACCCTCGGGGGCACCCACCAGCTTTTCCAGGTCGCGTTCCTTGAGCACGGTGTCCGAGGACACGGAGTCGAAGATGGGCAGGATCTCCTTCATCGACAGCGGCGTGAGCACCGACAGGCCGAAAGACGCGAGGCGGCGGGTCATAATCGGGGCCGCCACAAATGGCCTGCGTCGCACACCGACGACCTGGGTGTAGCGCTGCATCATATCCACGTACGGCATGGTGTCCGGCCCACCGATGTCGAAGGCGCGGTCCTCTGTGGAAGGAAGATCCGCCGCCGCTACGAGGTAGTGGACGACGTCGCGCACGGAGATCGGGGTGATGCGGTTGGTGATCCACTTCGGTGCCGCAAAAGTGGGCACGCGCTCGGCGACGTGGCGAAGCAGCGCGAAGGACAGCGAACCGTCGCCGATGACCACGCCCGCTTGAAGCGCCGCAGTGGGCACGCCAGCGGCGCGCAGCTCCTCGCCGACGCGCACGCGCGACTCCAGGTGCTCGGACATCTCTTCGTTGTCCGGGTGGAGCCCTCCGAGGTAGATGATCCTGCCGACCTCGTGCGCCGCCGCGACCTCGCCGAACTGGCGCGCCATCTGCGCCTCCTGATCGGCGAAGCCGCTGCCCGAGGACATCGAGTGAAGCAGGTACCAGGCGCAATCGACGCCTTTCAGAGCGCGGTCGACGTCGGCCCTTTCGGCCGCGTCGCCCTCGACGATCTCCACCTCCCCACTATCAAGGTAGCGCGCCCAGTCCATGGTCAGGGCCTTGTCGCGGCTGCGGCACAGGCAGCGAACCTTCGACCCGCGTTCGACCAGTTCGAGGACGACGCGCTGGCCGATAAACCCGGTGGCACCTGTAACGAGAGCAGTCTTCATAGTCTTCAGCTTATACTTCCACTGATGGCACTACCTAAGTTCACTTTCCTCCTGCCGTGCCTGCTGGGCGCCGCGGGACTTTTCGTCGCCCGCCAATCGGGTGATGGATCGGCGGGCTTTTACGCGGCAACGGTACTGACAGCCATCGTCTACGCCACCACCTGGTGGCTCATGGGCTCGCGCAACGCTTTCGCCGGGCCCGGCAAAGCCGCTGACATCGCGCGGGGGGTGGCCATCGGCGCGGCCCTAGCCGCCATCTTCGTGGCCGGGGCCGTTATTGTCAGCCGCATCCCTCTCCTCGCTGAACCTGTCGGCCAGCTGCTGGCGACGACGGAGAAAGGCGGGCTCGCGCCGACCCTGCTCGTTCTCATCCTCAACGGAATCGGCGAGGAGCTCGTTTACCGTGACGCGCTCCCGCGCCAACTCCGCGTGCACGGCCTGCTGCACCACACGACGTCGATGAGCGCGGTGTCGCTGGCGCTGTACTGCCTTGTCACCGCGGCGATGGGTGTCTGGCTGCTCATTCTGGCCGCCGCAGTCATCGGTGCCGTGGCCCACTACGAAGCTTTCCGCAGCGGGAGGCTATACAGTTCGATTTCGCTGCACCTGACCTGGAGCAGCGGCATGCTTTTCCTTTTGCCGCTGTTTTTCCGCTGAGGCTTCCCGATAATCCTGGAGGACGGACATGATCGAGTTCCGCAACGTGTCAAAGACCTACGACGGCAACGCCCTCCCTGCCGTCGCCGACTTCAGCTTCACCGTGGGCACGGGAACAACCACCTGCTTCGTGGGGCCCTCGGGGTGTGGCAAGACAACATTGCTGCGCATGGTCAACCGCATGGTCGAACCCGACTCGGGGAGAGTGCTTGTCCGTGGAGCGGATGTGGCCGATTCCGACCCAGTCACGCTGAGACGCAGCATCGGGTATGTGATGCAGCACTCCGGCCTGATGCCCCACCGCACGGTACTGGATAACGTCGCCGACATCGCGAAGTTGTCCGGGGCAGGCAAGGGCGAGGCGAAGCGGCGCGCCGCGGACATGCTTGAGCTGGTCAACCTCGGCTCGTCCCTGTTCGGCCGCTACCCGGCGGAACTCTCCGGGGGCCAGGCCCAGCGCGTCGGCGTGGCCCGTGGCATGGTGACGCGTCCGGACATCCTCATCATGGACGAGCCTTTCGGCGCGGTTGATCCCGTGGTCCGCCGCAGCCTGCAACGCGAAGTGCTTGCGCTGAAGGACACTGTGGCCACGACCGTACTCATGGTCACCCACGACATCGACGAAGCCTTCCTGCTTGGTGACGAAGTCGTGATCCTCGGCCAGCACGCCCGAATCGAACAAGCGGGAACCCCGGAAAAAATCGTCGCGCACCCGGCCAATGAGGCGGTGCGCGAGTTCATCGGGGCGGAGAACTGGCACGTGCGTACCGTTCAGCGCGACGGGGAGACCCTGGTGGTGGACGCGACCGGCAAGGTGCGGGGGGTTCTGAAATGAATTGGACGTGGCTCGGATCCAACGCAGGGCGCATCGGGTCTCTCGCGATCGACCACCTGTTGCTGGCGCTACCCGCGATCTTCGCAGCGTTTTTCATCGCGGTGCCGATCGGTTGGTTCGCGCATCGCGCCGGCCGCGTACGCGAAACCCTCGTCGTGGCCACGAGCCTGATTTACGTCGTGCCCTCGCTGGCCATGTTTGTTCTGTTGCCGCTTGTGCTGGGCACCTCGGTGCTCTCACCGCTCAACGTCGTTGTCGCCATGACCCTCTACGGAATTGCGCTGATGGTGCGCTCGGCGACCGACTCCTTCGGCTCCGTGCCCGCGGATGTGCGCCAATCGGCGATCGCGACCGGGTACTCCCCGCTGAGGCGGATTCTCCGAGTGGAGCTTCCCCTCGCGGGCCCGGGGTTGCTCGCCGGCGTGCGCGTCGTGGCGGCTTCAACGATCAGCCTTGTTTCGGTCGGCGCCCTCATCGGTGTCCAGTCGCTGGGCACGCTGTTCACGGAGGGGTTTCAACGGTCCTTCCCCACTCAGATCATCGCGGGGCTTATCGGGACGATTCTCCTCGCCGTGCTTGTCGACGCACTCCTCGTCGCGTTCGGCAGAGTCACCATGCCGTGGACACGTAAGGCGGGTCTGAAGTGAACTATCTTGTGACTCGTGAGAATTGGGGTGGGGACACCGGATTTGCCGTCCGTCTCCTCGAGCACGTGGGGTACTCTGCTCTCGCCGTTTTTCTGGCGCTGTTAGTTGCGGCGCCAGTGGGGATCGCTATCGGTCACTCCCGGCGCGGCGCGAACACCGTCCTTTCCATTGCCGGCGCCTTGCGTGCGTTGCCCGCCCTGGGGCTGCTGACATGGTTGGCCATTTCGCTTCCGCGGGGCGCAACGCTGCCGCTGATTCCGGCGACGATCGTCCTCGTGGTGCTGGCCATCGCTCCCCTCCTCGCCGGGTTTGTTGCCGGATTCGATTCCGTTTCGCGTCAGGTCGTGCACTCCGCCAGAGCAGCGGGTTACAGCGAGGCCCAGATCCTGACCCGAGTTGAGCTCCCGTTGGCGGCACCCGTCATCATCGGCGGGTTGCGCTCCTGCGTTGTACAGGTCATCGCGACGGCGACGGTGGTTTCATTTATCGGCCTCGGAGGATTGGGGCGCTACCTCATCGACGGGCTCGCCGTGCAGGACTACCCGCGCATGGTTGCAGGAGCACTGCTGGTCACAGCCTTGGCACTGGTAACCGACCTGACCCTCGCGGGGGTGCAACGCTTCCTGGCTCCGCGATCGCATTAAAGTGGGCGCACATGAAACTCACTGCAGCCGCGGGCGCAATTGCCCTGGCCACCTTGACCCTCACCGCGTGCGGTTCCGACGATCCGTTCGCCGTCAGCGGTGAGGCGGGCACCGTTGTCATTGGAACCGCGAATTTCCCTGAATCCGAGATCATCGGCCAGATCTGGGCCGAGGCGCTGCGCCAGGAAGGTTTCGACGTCGACGTCAACTCCGGCATCGGTTCCCGCGAGGTGTACCTCGGGGCACTGCAGGAAGGCAGCATCAATGTCGTCCCGGAGTACTCGGGCAATCTCACCCAGTTCTACGGCGGCACCCCCGCCGATGAAGCGGCGCTCGCCGAGGCCTTACCGGATGACCTGGAAGCCGGGGATTTCAGCCCGGCCGAGTCCAAGGACGCCTACCGCGTTACCCGGCAGCTCGCGGATGAACGAGGCTTGGGAACCATCGCCGATTTGGACAAGCTCGACCAGATCACCATCGCAGCGCCGCCGGAGTTCGCCGAGCGGCCGTACGGCCCCGCAGGCCTGAGCGATATCTACGGAATCGATGCCGCCAAAATCAGCGTCAACCCGATCTCGGACGGTGGTGGCCCGCTGACCGTTCAGGCCCTCGTCGAAGGTGCCGCTAACGTTGGCAACATCTTCACAACCTCCCCCGCTCTGCTGAGCAACGGGGAGGAAGCCGACGTGGTCATTCTCGAAGATCCGGAGAACCTCATCCCCCCGCAGAACGTCGTTCCGGTGATCAAGGCGGGCTCGCTGCCCGACGGCGCCCTCGACGTGATTAACTCGGTAAACGCGCAGCTAACCACTGAGGACCTCGTTGAGATGAACCTGCGCAATGTCGGCCCGGAGCGTGCTGAACCGAGCGCCATCGCGCAGGATTTCGTCTCTAGCTTGAGCTAGCGACTGTCACGCGCACGCCCGACTTCGGTCGGGCGAGGATCTCGGTCATGGAGTAGTTGATGTCGATCGCCTCCGCCGAGATACGGACCTCCGGTCGCGCGAGAGCCTCGACAGCTGCGGACAGAGCCGTCACCGCGATCTTCTCCCCCGGGCAACGATGCCCAGTGCGCACGTCAGCACCGCCCTGCGGGATGAACGGCTTGATTGTCTCCGCCTCGGACTGGGTTTCGTACGCCATGAAACGCTCCGGATCAAAGCTCGCCGGGTTATCCCACTCCTCGGCCGAGTGGAGGGTGCCGACGAAGTCGAGGATGACGCGCTGCCCCTGATGGATGGGGCAGCCCTCGAATTCCGTGTCTTTGGTCGCCTTGGCTGGAAACATTGGCACGAACGGGTAGAAACGGCGAACTTCCTGGGCGAATGCGAAAGCTTCACGGCCGGTTTCGGACTCGTTGATGCGGGTGCGCCACTGAGGGTTCTCCGCGAGCGCAACGGCGGCGAAAGAGGCGAAGAAGCCGACGGCGACCGTGGGGCGCGTGAGGTTTTGCAGCTCGATGCCGGCGGTTCGGGCGTCGACACGCTCGCCGCTGGCGTCGGTGAGTTGTGCCATGTGCTCGAGCACGCAGTCCGGGCGGGCGGTAATCCTGCCTTCACGGACATCGGTGATCAGCGCTTCGGCCCAGTTGTCGAGCTGGCGGCGCTGCCAAAATGCTTTCGGGGTTCCGGTGGCGGTGCCGAAGTTGTCAAGCAGCGTGATCATGCGGCCGACTAACTCGTCGGTGTTTTCTGCGGGCAGATCGATGCCCGCCCAGCGGAAGGCAGCACGACCGAACGCGAGGGAAAGATCCTCGAAAACGTTGCCCTGGGCGCCTTCCCAGCCAGCGACTGCTCGCTCCACTTCCTCCGCGACCAGCGGCGCGAACTCGGCGACCCGCTCGTCTTCGTAAGCCATCGCCGCCATCTGTGCTTTACGCACCTTGTGCTCTTCGCCGTCGAGATTGTGCACCGCGCCTTTGCCCACGAGGGCATCGCCGATGACGGGCGGCATGGCACCTTCGCGCTGCATGACATCCTCGTCGTAGAACAAGTCGATGCCGGCAGAACCGCGCACGATGGTCGCGTCCTGTCCGAGAAGTTTTGTGGTTACGGGGCACATGGATTCGGGTTCGAGGCCCGCCGTTTTTCGTAGGTTCGAGGGAAGAAGGTAGCCGTCTGTGAGGAATTGGATGGTGCGGTCGCCTGAGACTCGTGGGTTCTGGTTGGAGGTCATGCGCACCAGCGTACGTATACTCGCACCGTGCCCGCTCCCCGTATCGGCCTCGTCATCCCCTGTCTCAATGACGCGGACCTGCTCGCCCCCTGCCTAGACAGCGTGTCGCGCCAGCGCGAACCCTTCGACTGCGTCATCGTGGTTGATAACGGATCGACGGATAACACAGCAGATGTGGCGCGTTCCTATGGCGCGGTCGTCGTTTCCGAACCCCGCCGAGGCGTGACGTGGGCTTCCCACGCGGGCTACAGCGAGGCGGCGGCGCGGGGCCTCGATGTCATCGTGCGTATCGACGCCGACGTGCGCGTCTCGCCAACCTTCAGCCTGCAATGGAAAAACGCATGGGAGGAGGCAGCCAGCAACCCGAACAAGGACGTCGTTGGCATGACCGGCGCCGCACGCTTCGACCTCCCCGGGTGGCGCGGCTGGCTCCTCAGCGCCTTGTATCTGCGTGCGTACCGTTACAGCGTGGGCTCCGCGCTCGGACACACGCCGTTTTTCGGCACGAACTGCACCCTGTCCGCCGCCTGGTGGCTCGACGTGCGCGACGTCATTGACCCGAGCGACACCTTCTCCCACGATGACATCCAGATGTCTTTCGCGGTGCGCGCCCACGAAACGGTTCTGTTCCGTCCGGAGATCACGCTGCTGACTGACCCCCGCCCGCTGCGCGGCGCCCGCCAGCTCGCCCGACGCTTCTCGCGCGGGATGCACTCGATGCGCCAAGGATTCAGGAACTCCCCGCCGCAGCGTCGACTGTGTGAGCGCGTATAAGCTTTGTCAGCATGGAGTCGTCCCGTACCTTGTCCCGCTACGACCTGATGTGCGATCGCGTCGCCGCCCAGGTCATTGCCCAGTACTCCACGAGTTTTTCTCTGGCTACTCGGTTTCTCGCCCCCCGCGTGCGCACTGACGTGCGCAACCTCTACGCGATGGTGCGCATCGCCGACGAAATTGTCGACGGGACCGCCGGAGCGGACGCGGCACAGCTTCTCGACGCCTACGAAACGCAGGTTCTCGCCGCACCAGCGGCACGCTTCCATACCGATCCGGTACTCCACGCCTGGGCCAATAGCGCTCGCCGGTGCGATTTTTCCGCGGAGCATGTCACGGCCTTCTTCGCCTCCATGCGCCGCGACCTGAACCAATCCACTTACAACCCGGCCGAGTTCGATGCCTACGTGTACGGCTCAGCAGAGGTCATTGGTTTGATGTGCGTGTCGGCATTCGTGGCGGAAGAGCCTGTGCCCGCCTCGACGCGCGCCGAGTTGGATGATGGTGCCCGCGCGCTGGGTTCCGCTTTCCAGAAGGTGAACTTCTTACGCGATCTCGCCGAGGACCGCGAAAACCTGGGCCGCACCTACTTCCCCCAGTTGGGTGAGCGCGAGATCGACGACGCCGTGAAAGCTGAACTCGTCGCCGACATCCGCGCCGATCTCGCCCGCGCGCGCCGCGCCATCGGACTTATCCCGGGATCGGCGCGCGGCGCCGTCGCCGCAGCCGAGGCCCTCTTCTCCGAGCTCACCGAGCTTATCGACGCCACGCCAGCCGCCACCCTCGCCACCACGCGCATCTCCGTTCCCCGCCACCGCAAGCTCTACGTCACCGCGAAAGCCCTGAGGAGGGCACATGTCTGAAACAACCGCCATCGTGATCGGCGGCGGCGTCGCCGGCCTCGCCACCGCCGCCTTGCTGGGTCGTGAAAATTACAAGGTCACCCTCGTTGAGCGCCTCGACTCCGTCGGCGGCCGCTCCGGTGAAGAGACTATCGACGGTTACCGCTTCGACACCGGCCCATCCTGGTACCTCATGCCCGATGCCTTTGACCGCTTCTTCGCGCTCTTCGGCAAACGCACCGAAGATCTTCTCGACCTGGTGGACCTCGCACCCGCCTACCGCCTTTTTCCGGAAAATGACGAACCCGTCGACGTGTTCTCCGGGCGGAAGGAGGCAATTGCGCTCTTCGATTCCATCGAACCCGGCGCCGGCGCTTCCCTCGCGAACTACCTGGATTCCGCTGCCGACGCCTACGACATGGCAGTCGAGCACTTTCTCTACACCACGTTCAGCTCTGCGCTGCCTTTTCTTTCTGCCCCGCTTCGTCGCCGCGCCCGCGACCTCGCCCGGTTGCTCACGGTGCCCCTGGACAAGTTCGTCGACTCCCGCTTCAGCGACACCCGCCTCCGGCAAATTCTGCAGTACCCTGCCGTTTTCCTCTCGTCCCACCCGCAGCGCACGCCATCGCTGTATCACCTGATGAGCCACACCGACTTGGTGCAGGGCGTGAAATATCCCCAGGGCGGTTTCGCGGCCGTCGTCAATGCTCTGGCCGGGCTCGCCGAGGACAACGGCGTAGACATCCGACTGGGCGCCGACGTCAACGCGATCACCTACTCCGGTGACAGGGCAACGGGGGTGCGACTTGTCGGCGGAGAGCAGATCACGGCCGATATCGTCGTGTCCGCCGCCGACCTCCACTTCACCGAGACGCGTTTGCTCCCGCCGTCGAAACGCTCCTACGACGAGAAATGGTTCGGAGCGCGCGACCCCGGGTTGGGCACAGTGCTGGTGATGCTCGGCATAGATACAAAGTTGTCGCAGCTCGCCCACCACAACCTGCTGTTCAGCGAGGATTGGGACAGCGACTTTGACGCGGTGTTCGACGGCCCCGTCGCCTCCCGCCCCTTGGATGCCTCTCGGTCGATCTACGTCTCCATGCCTTCGGCCACCGATCCCTCCACGGCACCTCCAGGTTGCGAGAACCTGTTCATGCTCGTCCCCGTCCCCGCGGCAGCCGACTTCGGGCACGGTGACCTCTACCAGGCGGAGTCATCCCCCGCCGTTGCCGCCGTCGCGCATGCGGCCGTTGACCAGCTCGCCCAGTGGTGCGGCATCGAGGATCTGCGTGAGCACATCACCGTCATGCGCACCCTCGGCCCCTCCGACTTCGCCGAACGCTACCGGGCGTGGTCTGGCGGCTCGATCGGCCCGGCCCACACCCTGCGCCAGTCCGCCTTCCTCCGCGGGCGCAACGTGTCCAAGAAACTGCGCAATCTCTATTACGCAGGCGCGACCACGGTGCCCGGAGTCGGCGTACCGATGTGCCTCATTTCAGCCGAGAACGTGCTCACTCGCGTGTTGGAGCCGCGCTCGTGATGCATCTTTCCTATCTCATCGTTTTGCTCCTGACACTCGGGTGCATGGTGCTGTGCGACTGGCGTTGGACGCTGGCCTTCTTCGCGGACCCCCGCCGCGCCGCCGTGCTGTCGCTGTCTGTCGTCGCCCTATTCCTGCTGTGGGACGCCCTGGGCATCGCCACCGGCACATTTTTCCGGGGTGACTCCCCCTTTATGACGGGCATCGAGCTTGCACCGGAAATGCCCCTCGAGGAGCCGATGTTCCTATTCTTTCTCACCTACCTCACCATGAACCTCACATCCAGCGTGCGAAGGATGGTAGCGCAGTGACGTACCTGCTGTTGAGCCTGCCGTTTCTGCTTGGGGCGGCGGCGCTGTGGGGGTGGCGTCGTCACGCGTACGCTGCCCAGGGCAAGGTGACGGCGATCGTGGCTGCGGTGTTGCTCACGCTAACCGTCGTTTTCGACAACCTGATGGTCGCGGCCGGGCTCGTGGAGTACGACGGTGCGAACAACCTCGGTATCTATCTGGGCCTCATCCCCGTCGAGGACTTGTTTTACACGGTGTTCGTCTGCCTCGTTATCAGCGCCCTGTGGCCGGGGGAGGTCTCATGATCCGCGCAATTCTCGCCGCCTCGCGCCCCGTGAGCTGGGTCAATACCGCAGTCCCCTTCGCCCTGGCCTATCTGCTGGACACCAGCCGCTTCGACTGGCTCCTGCTCGTCGGCTTCGTGTTCTTCCTCGTTCCGTACAACATCGCGATGTACGGCATCAACGACGTGTTCGACTACGAGTCAGACATCCGCAACCCGCGCAAGGGCGGCATCGAAGGTGCCGTGCTGCCGAAGAGCCTGCACCGGCCCCTGCTCGTCGCGGCGGGCGTGACGACGCTCCCCTTCGCGCTGGTCCTCTACGCCGCGGGCACCACCGCATCGGCGTTGTGGCTCACGCTAGCGCTGTTCGCGGTCTACGCGTACTCGGCCCCGCCGTTTCGCTTCAAGGAGATCCCCGTCCTCGATTCGGTGACGTCCTCGAGCCACTTCACGCTGCCGGCGCTCGTCGGCGCCACGATCGCCGAACCCGCGGTTTCTCGTGGTTTCTGGCTGGCGGTGGCCGCGTTCTTCCTGTGGGGGATGGCAAGCCACGCTCTGGGTGCGGTCCAGGATGTCGTCGCCGACCGCGAAGGAGGCCTGAGCTCGATAGCGACGGGCCTCGGCGCCCGGCTGGCGACTCGCCTGGCCTGCGGCGGGTACGCCATCGCTGCCGTGCTGTGCTTCGCGCTGCCCTTCCCGGGCTGGATCGTGGGGGGACTCGGGCTCGGCTACGCGGTCAACGCGCTGCGCTTTGCCAACGTCACCGATGAGACGTCGGCCGATGTGAACCGGGCGTGGCGGGTGTTTTTGTTACTGAACGTCGCCACCGGCGGTGTGATCACCGTGTCCGTGCTCTTTTTCCTGTTTCCGCCCGCCCTCTAGGATTGTTTGGGGTACAAACATAGTATGCGTACCCACACCATGGCCCTCACCCTGTGCGCCGCCCTTGCGTGCTCTCCCCTCGCCCAGGCGCAGATCTACGATTCCGGCCTTCAGGTGCCCGCACCCCAAGGGCCCGCAGGGACGCTACTCGCGTCCACCGCGCTCGACCCGAGCGTCGGTCTGAGTAGCGCGGCGGCGCAATATCGTTTCGCGTACACCACCACCAACCAGCACGACGCGCCCGCGGTGTCCACCGGGGCAATCTTCGTGCCCCGCGGTACGCCGCCGGCTGGTGGCTGGCCCGTGATCGCGTGGGCGCACGGCACAGTGGGGCTGGGCAGCGAGTGCGCCCCGAGCCTCAACCCCCGCTCGCCCCGCGACGCGGAGTACCTGAACCGCTGGTTGGACGAGGGTTACGCGATCGTCGCTACCGATTACACCGGGCTTGGCACTCCGGGGTTCCACAGCTACCTCAATGGCGCCGTTGCCGCCTCCAACGTCGTCGACTCCGTCGCCGCGGCACACCAATTGCCGGAGATTGGACTGTCTCCGAAGTGGTCGGTGGTCGGGCAATCTCAGGGCGGGGGCGTTGCGCTGCACGTCGCGCACCGCGCCACGCGGCTCAGCCAGGAGCTCGGCTTGGACTACCGCGGGGCGGTTGCGACGGGCGCGCCCGCCTATATCGAGGACCTGATCATTGCCGGCGGGCCCGCCTTCCCGCCGGTGCCTTTGCCGGCTGGACTGACCACGTACGCGCTCTACATCATCGCCGCGCTCGACGAGGCCTACCCGGAGCTGGATATTGACTCCGCGCTCACCGACGAGGGCCGCCGCCTAGTCGCCGAAGCCTCCAAGGGCTGCTACGCCGCGGTCGCCGAGGCCTCGCGCGGGGTGAACCTCTCCCGCGCGTTCAACCGCCCGTTGCGCGATATCCCCGGATTCGAGCAGGCCGCGCGGGAGTTTATGGCCACGCCGGTTGTAGGTTACGACAAGCCTGTATTTTTGGGCCATGGGCTTC
>NZ_GG667196.1:51853-82390 GCF_000159635.1 Corynebacterium lipophiloflavum DSM 44291
CTTTGCGCACTATAGTGACACACGTGTACTAACCGTTAGACCGCCGTGGTGTCGCGCTCGCTGACGGCCTTGAACCGCACTGATTTGTGCCCCCAGTGGGACTCGAACCCACACTGAATCGATTTTAAGTCGACTGCCTCTGCCGATTGGGCTATAGGGGCGTGAGCACACACTTTACTCGCTCGCCGTAACCACCTTCTTGTCCACCCCGAACATGTCCGCGAGGAAATCGGACACCCACTGCACAAGCTCGGTATCGCGCAGGGTCGGCTGGTTCACACCAGCGGCGGCGCGTGGCAGCGGCACCTGCAGAGCCTTGGCCGCCGCGCGGTAGTTCGCTCCCGGGTACAGGCGCTTGAGCCGCACCTGCTTCGAGTCCGGCAGCTCCACCGGCTGGAACCTGATGCGCGAGCCCTGCACCAAGATGTCGGACACCCCTGCAGCGCGGGCCTGCTGGCGCAGTCGGGCAACGGCGATCAAGTGCTCGACCTCGCGCGGGAGCGGGCCGAAGCGGTCGACCATTTCCTCGGAGACGGTCGCCAAGTCGGCGTCATCGCGTGACTCGGCAAGCTTGCGGTAAATCTCCAGACGCAGGCGCTCGGAGTTGACGTAGGTGTCGGGGATGTGGGCGTCGACAGGCAAATCGATGCGGATTTCCTTCGGGCCCTGGCCGGTGGCATCCACCGTCTCTCCCGTCATCAGCGCCTTGTACGTATCGACGGCCTCCCCAACGAGCCGGACATACATATCGAAGCCGACACCCGCGATATGCCCCGACTGCTCCGCGCCCAGCACGTTGCCGGCGCCGCGCATCTCCAGGTCCTTCTGCGCTACAGCGATACCGGAGCCCAGGTCGTTGTTCTGCGCGATCGTCGCCAAGCGGTCGTACGAAGTCTCGGTCAGCGTCTTGTCCTTCGGATACAGGAAGTAGGCGTAGGCGCGATCGCGGGAACGACCGACGCGGCCGCGCAGCTGATGCAGCTGGGACAGGCCCATGTTTTGGGCGTTTTCCACAATCAGGGTGTTGGCGTTGGCGATATCCAGGCCCGTCTCCACGATCGTGGTGCACACGAGCACGTCGTACTCGCGGTTCCAGAACCCCTGCACCGTCTGCTCGAGCAGCTGCTCCGACATCTGGCCGTGCGCCACGACGACACGCGCTTCCGGCACGAGATCGCGCACACGGCGGGCTGCCTTCTCAATGTCGGCGACCTTGTTGTGGATGTAGAAAATCTGGCCGTCGCGCAGGAGCTCGCGTCGAATCGCCGCCGCGATCTGCTTGTCTTCCTGCGGCCCGACATACGTCAGCACCGGGTGGCGATCCTCCGGCGGGGTCGTAATCGAGGTCATCTCGCGGATGCCGGTCAGCGACATCTCCAGGGTGCGCGGAATCGGGGTCGCCGTCATGGTGAGCACGTCAACGTGCGACTTCAACGCCTTGATGTGCTCCTTGTGCTCCACGCCGAAGCGCTGCTCCTCGTCGACCACTATCAGCCCCAGGTTCTTCCACTGCACGCCCGTCGCCAGCAAGCGGTGGGTGCCGATGACCACGTCGACGGAGCCGTCGGCAAGCCCAGCGAGCGTCTCCTTCGACTCCTTCGCCGAGGTAAAACGCGACAGCTCGCGGATGGTCACACCGAAGCCGTCCATGCGGGTCGAAAACGTGGAAAAGTGCTGCTGCGCCAGAAGCGTCGTGGGCACCAGCACCGCGACCTGTTTGCCGTCTTGGACCGCCTTGAACGCCGCGCGCACCGCGACCTCGGTCTTGCCGAAGCCGACGTCACCCACGATCACCCGATCCATCGGGGTCGGCTTTTCCATGTCCTCCTTGACGGCATCGATGGCGAGGAGCTGATCCTCTGTCTCCACGAACGGGAAGTTGTCCTCCATCTCCACCTGCCACGGGGTATCCGGGGCAAACGCGTGGCCCGGCGCGGCCTGTCGCTTGGCGTAGAGCTGCACCAGCTCGGCCGCGATCTCGCGCACGGCCGCGCGCGCCTTGCGCTTCGTGCTCCTCCAATCGGAGCCGCCCATTTTGCTTAACGACGGCTGCTCGCCCCCGGAATACTTCGACAGCAGATCAAGCGACTCCATCGGGACCCACAGCTGGTCGTTGGGCTGGCCACGCTTCGCCGGCTGGTACTCCAGCACGATGTACTCGCGACGCGAATCCTCCTCACCCGTGTGCACCGTGCGCTCGGCCATTTTGACAAACCTGCCGATGCCGTGGGTTTCATGCACCACAAAATCGCCGGGGTTGAGTGCGAGCGGGTCGACCCTGTTGCGCCGCCGCGGCGCGCGCCGCTTCGCTCCCGCAATGTCACCGACGCGGTTGCCGGTCACGTCGGTCTCAGTGATTACCACCATGTTCGGGCCTGGTAACACCAAACCCGCGTGCGACAGCGCCTGGTAGAGCGTGACCTGGCCGGTTACCGGTTCGAGCCCGTCCGAGGCGATGCGCGCCGAGATCCCGTGCTCGCGCAGCCGCTCAGCGAAGCGCTCCACCGTGCCTTTGGCCGGGGCGACGAAGGCGGCGGTGCCGTTGTTGCTCTGCACGTGTAGCTTGACAGTGGCGAAGAGCTGCTCGATCGCCTTCGGATCGCCCTTCGGGGCCGGTGCCGGCTCGAACTCCAACGGCAGGGTTGTCGCGTCGTCTGCAGCGAACATCCCGGGCGGCGCGAACGTCCACCAGCTGTTTCCCGACGCCAACGTCGAGGCGCGCAGCGACTCGAAGGAGCGGTACGACGACGCGGAGACGTCGAGCCCCTCAACGGCAACCGGGCCCTGCGCCCCCATCGCGGCCGCCTCCCAACCGGCCTCGAGGAACTCCTTGTCGGTGGCCTCGAGATCTTCGATGCGGGCGCGGACCTTCTCCGGCGCCGTAACCAGCACGACCGAGCCCTTCGGCAGGAGCTCCGGGAGCACCCGGAAGGGCTTTTCGGTCAGCGCCGGGATGAGCGCCTCCATCCCGTCGGCGTGGTGGCCCTGGGAAATCCGGGTCAGCATCTGCACGAGCGTGGCGTTTTGCGGGTGCGCGCGGGCGAGCTCGTCGGCCCTAGCGGCCACGGAGGCGTCGATAAGCAGCTGTCGAGCGGGGAAAAGTTCAACGGTATC
Organism: Corynebacterium lipophiloflavum DSM 44291; assembly: GCF_000159635.1. GTDB lineage: Bacteria > Actinomycetota > Actinomycetes > Mycobacteriales > Mycobacteriaceae > Corynebacterium > Corynebacterium lipophiloflavum. Next base: position 54,968 of record NZ_GG667196.1, read on the forward strand.
GACCTCGTCGATGCCGCGCTGATCGGCCACCGCGAACGTGCGGATGTCCGTGACCTCGTCACCCCAGAACTCGATGCGCACCGGGTGCTCGGCGGTGGTCGGGAACACGTCGATCAGCCCGCCGCGGGTGGCGAACTCGCCGCGCTTGGCCACCATGTCCACATGCTCGTAGGCGAAGTGCGCGATCGACTCCGTGAGCTGCGTGAAGTCATACTCGCTCCCGCGCGCGATCACGATCGGGTCGATGGCCGGCAGCACCGGCTGGCACACCGCGCGCGCCGCCGCGACAATCACCTGCGGCGCATCGTGGAGCACCTTAGATCGTCTGCCCACCACATCCGCCGCCGGGGACAACCGCTCGTGCGGCAGGGTCTCCAACGCGGGAAAATACCCGACCTTCTCGGGCCCGATCAGCGCCGCCAACTCGGCGGCGAGATCCTCGGCCTCGTGCCCCGTGGCAGTGACCAACAGCACGGGAACCTGGCGCGACAACGCCGCGGCGGCCCACGAGCGGGTCTGGTCAATCCCTGTGAGGTGGAGTTCATCCTGGCCGATATTGCTCAACAGGCCCTTGAGCTTCGGGTCTGTCATCGCAACAGTAAGCAGCCCACCCAATGCGGGCACGGTGGTGGTCATGGTGGTGTTACTCAGTTCCCTTCACAGTGTGGATAATCTTCGGCTGCGCCTCCAGCCCAGCCAGCCCATTCCAGCACAGGTTCGCGACATGGGTCGCTACCACGTATTTGTCGGGCGATCGCTGATCGAGCCACCACAGCGCGGCCATAGACACCGCACCAACGATCGCCTGCGCGTGCAATTGGGCGAGCGTCGGGTCGAGCCCGCGGTGGCGGATAGCCTCTTCAAGCAGGTGCGACACTTGAGCCGTCAGGGTATTGAGCAGCGTGGAGTAGGAATGCTCACCGCCCGGCATCTGGCCGTGCACGAGGATGACAAACCCGTCCGTATGGTCCTCCACGTAGCTCAGCAGGGCGAGGATGCCGCGTTCAATACGCTCGCGCCAGCGGCCCTCGCCTATCGAGGACAAGATCGCGTTCAACAGCCGGGCCTGCTCCTGGGAGATAACAGCGACGTAGAGGCCCTCCTTGCCGCCGAAGTGCTCGTAGAGCACAGGCTTAGACACCCCGGCGCGGGTGGAAATCTCCTCCACAGAGATGCCGTCAAAGCCTCGCTCCGCGAACGCGGACCGTCCGATACCGATGAGTTGCTCCCGGCGCTGCGAACCGGTCATACGCTGTCGAGCCATGCCCAATACCTTACTTGCGGGCACGTGCGCTACACTATCGCCTGACATTTCCCCATGGTGTAATTGGCAACACTACGGTTTTTGGTACCGTCATTCTAGGTTCGAGTCCTGGTGGGGAAGCTTGATTGTAAACAGAGTTCTCGCTGGTTGATGGTGGTTTAGCTACAACTTCCAAGAGCGTTGGTTGAGGGGTCGCGTGGCGGTTTCCCGGGTCTTGGCACTGGGGTCTTGCCGCTCCACCGTGACATCTCAGGCGGTGAAATGTCACGGTCAACCACCAACAGACCAGATAACCCCAGCTCAACAACACCGAAAGCACCCTGACCGTGACATCAGAACCAGCAAAATCCCACAGCGCACAACCCGATCGGCAACACCCGGTTCGGCCCAGCCACGCTCGTCGCCCGGAAGATCTCAGCGCGAAACGTTCGCGGCAGGTTTCGGCAGCGAAGCTGTAACCTAATCGGGGTGGAACACCAGAAACACAACGCGACCCGGTTCATCTGGGCCAACGGCCTGCAGGGCATCGGTGACCAAATCGTCGCCGCGAAAACGCTTCTGCCCTGGCTGTTTACCGTCGCCGGGGTGCCCGCGTTCTTCACTGGCCTGTTGGTGCCGATCCGCGAGTCCGGCTCGATGCTGCCGCAGGCGGCGCTGAGCCCTTGGGTCAGCTCGAAGCCGAAGCGCAAGCGAGTGTGGCTGCTCGGCTCGTGGGGCCAGGCCCTCTCCGGCGTGGGCATCGCGGCCGCTGCCGCCACTCTCAGCGGCGTCGCCCTGGGCCTCGCTGTCATCGTGTGCCTCGCCGCGCTCAGCGTGTTCCGCGCACTGTGTTCCATCGCCGGCAAAGACGTCCAGGGGCGCACGATCGACAAGGGCAAGCGCGGGCTGATCACCGGCCGCGCCACCGCGCTGTCCGGCGCGTTCACCCTCGCCATCGGCCTGGCGCTGACGCTGCTGCCCAACGAAGTGCCCCGCTGGATGGTCGCGGCACTACTACTCGTCGGCGCGTCGACCTGGGGTTTTGCCTCGCTGGTGTTCCAGGGCATCCGCGAACCAGAAGCCGAGCACGACACGACCGTCGATGACGATAACTGGCTCGCCGTCACCTGGGAGCTAGTGTCCCAGGACAAAGAGGTGCGCAACTTCCTCGTGGTTCGCTCGCTAATGCTGGTCACAGCGCTGTCCACCCCGTTTATCGTGGTGCTCGCCCAGGAGCAGGGTTCGGACCTGTCGAGCCTCGGCGCCTTCGTCATCGCCTCCGGCGGTGCCGCACTGGTGGGCGGGCGCATCTCCGGGGTCTGGTCGGACAAATCCTCCAAGCTCACCTTGGCCTGGGCCGCCGCAGCCGCCTCCATCATCATCGTGCTGTTGGTCCTCAGCGCTGACGTTGCGTCGCCAAGCGTGAATGCGATTGTCATGCCGGCCGGATTCTTCGCGGTCAACCTCGCGCACACTGCGGTGCGCGTCAGCCGCAAGACCTACCTCGTTGACATGGCCGACGGCGAACGCCGCACGCTGATCACCGGTGCGTCCAACACGGTCATGGGTGTTGTTTTGCTCGTCGTGGGCGCGATCAGCTCCGCCATCGCCGTCTTCGGCACCCAGGCAGCGCTCATCTTCCTCGCTGTGTTGGGTGCGGCGGGCGTTGCTGGGGCGTGGAACCTCAAGGACGTCTCGGCCTAGCGTTATGCTTTACAGCATGACTGAGCAGAATCAGTGTGCCGTCGTCGTCCTCGCGGCCGGCGCGGGCACCCGCATGAAATCGGCTAAGCAAAAGACGCTGCACGAGATCGGCGGGCGCAGCCTCCTGTCGCACTCGCTGCACGCGGCTGCTGCGGTCGCACCGAGCCACGTCGTCGCCGTCGTGGGTTTCCAGCGCGAACAGGTTTCCCCCGCGGTCGATGAGATCGCCCGCCAGATGAGCATCGAGATTCTCCAGGCCGTCCAGGACGAGCAAAACGGCACCGGCCACGCCGTGCAGTGTGGCCTGGACGTCCTGCCGGACTTCGACGGGACCGTGGTGGTGACCAACGCCGACGTGCCGCTGCTCGAGGGAGAAACGCTACGGCAGCTTATCGACGCCCACCGCAACGCCCGGGCCGCCGTTACCGTCCTCACCCTCGAGTTCGACAACCCCACCGGATACGGCCGCATTATCCGCGACGAGAGCGGCGATGTGGTTGAAATCGTCGAGGAAAAGGACGCCGATGAGGAGCAGAAGCGCGTCACCGAGGTCAACTCCGGGGTGTTCGCCTTCGACGGCGCTGTGCTCCGCGACGCTCTGACGCGCATCACCTCCGACAACGCCCAAGGCGAGCTCTACATCACCGATGTGCTCGCCATCGCGCGTGGCGACGGCCGCACGGTCACCGCGTTTACCGCCCCCGATCCGCGCGAGCTCGCGGGCGTCAACGACCGGGTCCAGCTCGCCGCGGCCGGCAAGGAGCTCAACCGCCGCCTCGTCGAGCGCGCGATGCGCGGCGGCGCCACGATCATCGACCCGGACACCACGTGGATCGGCGTGGACGTCGAGATCGGCTCCGATGTCGTGATCCACCCGAACACCCAGCTGTGGGGCTCGACGGTAATCAGTGACGGTGCCGAGGTCGGTCCCGATACCACCCTGCGCGACATGGAGGTCGGGCCCGGCGCGACAGTCACGCGCACCCAGGGATCGCTCTGCGTCATCGGCGCCCACGCCCAAGTCGGCCCGTTCACCTATATCCGCCCCGGCACCGAACTCGGCGAGGGCGGCAAGCTGGGCGGATTCGTCGAGTCGAAGAACGCCGTGATCGGCGCCGGCTCGAAGATCCCGCACCTGACCTACATCGGCGACGCAACCGTGGGCGAGAACTCCAACATCGGGTGCTCCAGCGTCTTTGCCAACTACGACGGCGTGAGCAAGCACCACACCACGATCGGCGACAACGTGCGCGCCGGATCGGACACGATCTTCGTTGCACCTGTGACCGTCGGTGACGGCGCGTACACCGGCGCGGGTACTGTTGTCACCGAAGACGTGCCCCCCGGGGCCTTGGCCATCAGGGAGGGCCGTCAGCGCAACATTGAGGGCTGGGTGGAGAAAAAGCGCCCAGGAACGGACGCGGCGGCAGCGGCGGCGGCCAAGAACGAACAGTAAAGGAAGCGTTAACCCACATGACCGGATACTCCACCCAGACTTTCAAAGACCTCAAGGTATTCACCGGGCGCGCCCACCTCGACCTCGCTGAGGCGGTGGCCAAGGAACTCGACATCGAGCTCGTCCCCACCACTGCCCGCGACTTCGCCAACGGCGAAATCTTCATCCGTTTCGAGGAATCCGTGCGCGGCGCCGATTGCTTTGTCATGCAATCCCACGCCCAGCCGCTGAACAAGTGGCTCATGGAACAGCTCATCATGATCGATGCACTCAAGCGCGGCTCGGCGAAGCGCATCACGGCGATCGTGCCGTTTTACCCGTACGCGCGCCAGGACAAGAAGCACCGCGGCCGCGAACCGATTTCCGCGCGCCTCGTCGCCGACCTGTTCGCTACCGCCGGCGCGGACCGCATCGTCTCGGTCGACCTGCACACCGACCAGATCCAGGGCTTTTTCGACGGCCCGGTCGATCACATGCACGCCATGCCGATCCTCACCGAGTACATCAAGTCGAAGTACCCGCTTAACAACCTCTGTGTCGTGTCACCGGATGCCGGCCGCGTCAAGCAGGCGGAGAAATGGGCTAACACGCTTGGCGACGCCCCCATGGCGTTCGTCCACAAGACCCGCGACATCGACGCGGCCAACAAGGTCGTGTCCAACCGCGTCGTCGGCGAGGTCGAGGGCAAGGACTGCATCTTGATGGACGACATGATCGATACCGGCGGCACCATCGCCGGCGCGGTCGGCGTGTTGAAGGACGCAGGAGCGAAGTCCGTGCTCATCGCCTGCACCCACGGCGTGTTCTCGGGCCCGGCGCGCGAGCGCCTCAGCCAGTGCGGCGCCGAGGAGGTCATCACCACCGACACCCTGCCGCAAGACACCGAGGGGTGGGGCAACCTGACCGTGCTCTCGATCGCTCCGCTTTTGGCGAAGACGATCCGCGAGATCTTCGAAAACGGCTCGGTGACTACCCTGTTCGAGGGCCAGGCCTAGGGCATTTTGCCTGGGCCGGCGCCCCTGTTAAAATAAGGCGGTCTCGGCGAGGGCCCTCACTCGAGGGCCGTTATCGACGCGATTGCCTAATTTTTTGCCTGCGATCACTCGACGAGAAGACTTTTTCTTATCCAGCCGGTCGCAGGTTTTTCCTGTGGCCAGTCACATATCTTCAAGGAGATACACATGGCTACTACCCCTCCCGTCGTTAAGGCGCACAAGCGCGAAGAGTTCGGCAAGGGCGCTGCCCGCCGCCTGCGTCGCGACGGCCGGATCCCCGGCGTGCTCTACGAATCCGGCATCGAAAACGTCCACTTCTCCGTCGACCGCATCGAGATGACCGCTCTCGTGCGTAACGACGGCACCAACGCCATCCTGCGTCTCGACGTCGACGGCAAGGAACTTCTGTGCATGGTCAAGCACGTCGACCAGAACGTTCTCACCCTCGAGATTGATCACATCGACCTGCTCGGCGTGAAGCGCGGCGAGAAGGTTACCGTCGAGGTTCCGGTTGTTACCGAGGGCGAGGCAGTTGACGACGCGGTTGTCCTGCAGGAGACGGACGTGCTCGAGATCGAGGTCGACGCGCTCAACATCCCGGACGAGATCGTGGTCAATATCGAGGGCAAGGAAATCGGCGAGCAGATCGTCGCCTCCGAGGTTGTCCTGCCGGCCGGGGCCGAGCTCACCTCCGATCCGGATGCGCTCGTGGTCAACGTCACCTACTTCCAGGAGGACGAGGAGCTCGAGGAAGCTGCCGCTGAGGCCGAGGCTGGCGGCGCGGAGGCTGGCGCCGACGCCGACCAGGCTGAGGGCACCGTCGAGATCGCCGACGGCGGCGAGGGCGACGAGGGCGCGTCCGAGTAAACTTCTTACTCGTGACTATTCTCATTGTCGGGCTGGGCAATCCTGGGGCGCGCTACGCCGCCACGCGCCACAACGCGGGCGTTATCGTGCTCGAGGAACTACTCGACAGAGAAAACGCGCGGCTCAGCGTGCACAAGAAGACGAACACCGAGGTCGCCGAGCTCAGCGGAGGCCGGGTGCTCGCACGTACCCGCGGGTACATGAACGTCTCGGGAGGGCCCGTCAAGGCCCTCGCCGGATACTACAAGGCCTCGCCGGCCGAGATCTACGTCATCTACGACGAGCTGGATCTCGGTTTCGGCGAGGTCTCGCTGCGTGTTGGTGGCGGCGACCACGGGCACAACGGGCTGAAGTCGGTCTCCGCGTCGCTGGGCACACGCGAGTACAACAAGCTGGCGGTGGGCATTGGCCGCCCGCCCGGGCGCATGGCCCCAGCCGATTACGTGCTGCGGCCGTTTCCCAACAAGGAGGCCGAGGAGTTGCCGATCATCGCCGCCGAAGCGGCCGACCTGTTGGAAGGGCTTTAAATGAGGCTCGCCACTGTGCGCACCGCGACGGGCACTGCCGCTGTGCGTGTGAATAGTAAAGGCCGCGCCACCCTCATCGAGGGCTTTGCCGATGTGGGCGAGCTGTTGCGCAACCCGCAGTGGCGCGCGATCGCCGCGAGCCCCGGTGCCGCGGTGGAATTCGGGCCACGCGAGTTGGCGCCCGTGGTCGCGCGGCCGGAGAAGATCATCTGCGTCGGCCTGAATTACGCGAAGCACATCGCGGAGATGGGCCACGACCGGCCGAACGTGCCCACCTTGTTTGTGAAGTTCGCGGACGCCCTGATCGGGCCCTACGACGACGCCGTCGTCCCCGCCTTCAACGCCGGGGCGCTCGATTTCGAGGGCGAGCTGGCCGTGGTGATCGGCAGGCGGGCCCGCCACGTCAGCGCCGCCGACGCCGCCGCCTGCATCGCCGGTTACTCCATCATCAACGACTACACCCAGCGCCACTTCCAGAAACGCACCCAGCAGTGGCACCAGGGCAAGTCGCTGGAGGCGACCGCCGGCTTCGGCCCGTGGCTCGACACCGACTGGACGCCCGGGCCCGTCCTTCAGACCACGCTTAACGGGGAGCGAATGCAGCACGCCGCCACCGATGACCTCGTGTTCACCCCCGCGGACCTGGTGGAGTTCATCTCCCACATCTACCCGCTCAACCCCGGCGACGTCATCGCCACCGGCACCCCGGACGGTGTCGGGCACGCGCGCAACCCGAAGCGCTACCTGGGAGATGGCGACACGGTGCGCGTCGCCATCGAGGGTCTCGGGCACATCGAGAACACCACGCGGCTGATCTAGGGTGTCAATGCCGCCTCGATCCGGGCTGCGGGGGCCTGCGCGATTCCCTCGAAGTCGGCCCAGACCAGGCAGTACAGGTTGTCGGGCACCATCGGCTTCAGGTAGGGGTAGATCGCGGGCATGTTGGGGTGACTACGCGTGAACTCCGTTTCCAGGCCGCGGGCCCACCGTCCCGAGAACGCCCTGCTGCTCACCGAGACACCGCCGCCGCGCATCGCTTCCCGGTTCGCCCGGCTCGTCCCCGCCTCCTCTGCGAGGAGGAACGCGCTGCCGCACGCGACGGACGCCGCTCCGGCGTCGATAAGCTTCACAACGTCCCGCCTGCCAAGCACCCCGCCCGCGGCGATGACCGGCAGGTCCACGGTGCCGCGCACCGCCCGAAGCAGCTCGTGCAGGGGCCAACTCCGCCGCCTCCGCCTCGGTGGTCACCGTGACCCAGGCTTGCGAACCGACCCCGTGTAGCTGGGCGATCTCACCGGTGGTGAAGCACCCGAAGGTGCTGGACACGAGCGCGGGGCCGGCATCGAGCACGAGGCGTAACTTCGCTCCGAATCAGCTTGTGACGTCGGCTTCCGGGATGCTCGCGCCGAGGTGGCGGGCGACACTTGCGACGTCGTCACAAGGCGGTTCCGGCTGGGGGTAGAAGAGGTTGACGCCGAAGGGGGCGCGGGCCGCGGCGAGCTGCTCGCGGGCGTTGTCCGCAGAACACGTGCCCAAGGCGAGGAAGCCGAAGCCCACAGCGTTGACGAGCTCAGGAGTACTAGGCCCGCCGGCCATGGGCACCGCAACAACGGTGGGGAGATCCATGCCCTCCATTGTCTATATTGAAAGCCATGCTCGCACTATTCAGACGGCTCATCGGAACCGGCAACCGCGGAAACGACGCCGCGCAATGGCTGGTGGTCGGTCTCGGCAACCCCGGCGAGGAGTATGCGAAGACGCGCCACAACGTCGGTTGGATGGCCCTGGACAGGCTTCTGTCCCACGGCGGGGTGACGCTGCGGCAGGACCACGCCGTCAAGGCGCTGGTGGCCGTCAAGGACGGCATCGCCTATGCCCGCCCGCTCACGTACATGAACGAGTCGGGCGCCGCGGTCGGCCCGCTCGCCGCCCGCCTCAACGTCCCCGCCGAGCGGGTGATCGTGCTCCACGACGAGCTGGACCTGCCGCCGGGTCGGGTCAGGCTTCGCCGCGGGGGCAGTGAGAACGGCCATAACGGCTTGAAGTCCCTCAGCGAGCACCTCGGCACCCGCGACTACGTCCGGGTGCGCATCGGCATCGGACGCCCGCCGGGGGGCACGGCGGTGCCCGACTGGGTGCTCTCCGCCGTCACCGGCGATGTCAGTGCAGAGACCGAAAAAGCCGCGCAGGCTGCGCGGCTGGTGATCGTTGACGGGTTGGAGCGGGCGCAGAATCAGATCCACGCCAGCCGCTGACGTCATCAAGCGGGTGCCTCAGGCGAGTGCGGCCTCGATGTCGCCCAAGATGCGGGAGCGGTCGCCCGCCTTGATCTCGCGCGGGGTGAACTCGCCGTTGGTGAAGTCGTCGAACAGGCCGAGGGAGACCTGGTTGCGGAGGTCGTTCATGGAGAAGTTGGAGACGATCAGGCACCATGCCTCGACGGCGCGGACGCCGCCGTCGGCGCCGTAGCCGACGAAAGCGACCGGCTTGCCTGCCCACTCGGAGCCGAGGGCGTCGAAGGCGTTCTTGAAGCCGCCCGGGATGGAGTGGTTGTACTCCGGGGTGACAAAGACGAAAGCGTCGCAGGCGTCGATGGCCTTCGACCATGCGGCGGTGTTCTCGTCGTCGTACTGCTTGTTCGCGGCGGCCGGGACGGTCGCGGAGGTCAGCAGCGGGACGTTGAAGGAAGCGAGGTCGACAAGCTCGTACTCGAAGCCCCCGCGAGTGGAGGCTTCCTCCATGACCCAGTTGGCGACGCTCTCGCCCAGGCGACCGTTGCGGACGGAACCGAGGATGACACCGATCTTCCTCATGTAGAACCCTTTCTTGTTGACTCGTCTACATTTTACGTTCTCCGACTATGCGGCGCAACCGCCCGCCAATTCATGTTGGTCGCCTCACGAGACTAGGCTGATAGCCCTATGAGTACCCTTTCCGAGGCCGCACGCCGCCGCACCTTCGCCGTCATCGCCCACCCCGACGCCGGTAAATCGACGCTCACCGAGGCGCTGGCCCTGCACGCCCACGTCATCTCCGAGGCGGGCGCCGTCCACGGCAAGGGAAACCGCAAGGCCACCGTCTCCGACTGGATGGAGATGGAAAAGGACCGCGGCATCTCCATCGCGTCCTCGGCCCTGCAATTCGAGTACCTCCCCGAAGGCTCGCATTCCGCGGAGCCCTACGTGATCAACCTCGTTGACACGCCCGGCCACGCGGACTTCTCCGAGGACACCTACCGGGTACTCTCCGCCGTCGACGCCGCCGTCATGCTCATCGACGCCGCAAAGGGCCTCGAGCCGCAGACCCTCAAGCTCTTCCGCGTGTGCAAGGCGCGCGGCCTGCCGATTGTCACCGTGATCAACAAGTGGGACCGCGTCGGCCGCGAGCCGCTCGAGCTTATCGACGAGATCGTCACCGAGATCGACCTGCAGCCCACCCCCCTGTACTGGCCCGTGGGTGAGGCCGGCGACTTCCGCGGCTTGGCGCACATCGGCGACGACGGAGAACCGGACAACTACATCCACTTCATCCGCACCGCCGGCGGCTCCACCATCGCCCCCGAAGAGCACTACGGCCCGGAGGCGGCCCTGGCCAAGGAAGGCGGCGCCTGGGAAACGGCCGTCGAGGAGGCCGAGCTGCTCGCCGCGGACGGCGCGGTGCACAACCAGGAGCTCTTCGAGCAGTGCGTCACCTCCCCGGTCATCTTCGCCTCCGCCATGTTGAATTTCGGTGTCCACCAAATCCTGGACACCCTGTGCGCCATCGCCCCCGCCCCGGCCGGGCGATCTTCGGACTCGGCGGCCGTTGAGGCATCGACAAGCGCGATGGATGCCACACGCAAACTTGACGACGACTTCTCGGGCGTCGTCTTCAAAGTCCAGGCCGGCATGGACAAAAACCACCGCGACACCCTCGCCTTCATGCGCGTCGTCTCCGGCGAGTTCGACCGCGGCATGCAGGTCACCCACGCCCAGTCGGGCCGCACCTTCTCCACCAAGTACGCCCTGACCGTGTTCGGCCGCACCCGCGACACCGTGGAAACCGCCTTCCCCGGCGATATCATCGGCCTGGTCAACGCCGGATCGCTGGCCCCCGGTGACACCATCTACGCGGGCCGCAAGGTGCAATTCCCGCCGATGCCGCAGTTCGCACCCGAGCACTTCCGCACGCTGCGCGCCAAATCCCTGGGCAAGTACAAGCAGTTCCGCAAGGCGCTCGAGCAGCTCGACGCCGAGGGGGTCGTGCAGATCCTGCGCAACGACACCCGCGGCGACGCGGCCCCCGTCATGGCGGCGGTCGGCCCGATGCAGTTCGAGGTCATGCAGGCCCGGATGGAAAACGAGTACAACGTCGAGACCGTCACCGAGCCGGTGCCCTACTCCGTCGCGCGGCGCACCGACGCTAAGTCCGCCGTGGAGCTCGGCCGCCAGCGCGGCGTCGAGGTCTTCACCCGCACCGACGGCGAACTCATCGCGCTGTTCGGCGACAAGTGGAAGCTCGCCTTCGTGGAGAAGGAGAACCCGCAGCTGACGATGGAGCCCTTAGTTGCCGACTAGGAGTGCCTGACCTGGTCGATGATGGCGGAGAAGCCTTTTCCACCGTTGCCGCCCTCGACGAACTTCGCGTACTGGTTCGCCGCGATGCGGCCCAGCACCGTATCCGTGTCAGTCTGCTCGGCGGCCTCCATCGCCAGACCCAGGTCCTCGAGCATCAGCGTCGCCGCGAACCCCGGCTCGAAGTCACGGTTCGCCGGCGAGCCTTTCACCAGCCCGGGGATTGGGGCGTTGACGCTGAGCGCCCATGAATTTCCGGTGGCGTTGGACACGACGTCGAAAAAAGCTTGCGGGTCCAGGCCCAGGCGCTCGCCGAGAACCAGGGCCTCGCTGAGCACGATCTGGTGGACTGCGAGGATCATGTTGTTGCACGCCTTCACCGCTTGACCCGTGCCGGCGGGGCCGCAGTGCGTAATCGACGCCCCCATCGCGCCCAGCAGCTTGCCAAACGGCGTGCGCGCAGCTCCGACAATCACGACGTCGGAAGCGGATTTGCCAGTGCCAGTCATGCGTTTTCACCATCCCCCCCAGTTTGTGGTGCAAATAGTTTTGCCCATCTTAGCTAGCTGAGGAAATCCATCCACCCATCCCACTCACGCTGGACCTGCTTCATCCCCGCGAGGTAGTTCGCGTTGAGGCGATCAAGGCGGCGCTCGGTTGACTCCGCGCGCATGTTGTCGGGGAAGAGCACGGCCGCCTTTCCGTCGCGCTCGGCATCCAAGATCTTCCGCTTCGAGGCGTTGTAGCGCTGCGAGCGCACTTCGAGCGCTTCGGCGATGGCCGGAGTCTTCCGGAAGAAGCGGCGCACCGCCGGTAGCTGGGTGATCGGCGTCTTCCAGTAGTCGCGCGGGCGCGTTCCCAGCAGGACGAACTTTTTGTAGCCGGCGCGCACGGCGGCGTCGATCAGCAGTCCCCCGGAGGCGCCGAGCGCGCCGTCCACGTAGGGGGTGTCGTCGATAAGCGTGGTGGGCATCATCTTCGGGATCGTCGACGAGGCCCGGGTGGCCAGGGACAGCAGACGGGGGTTGGCGAGGAAGTCCTCGCGCGTCCACGCCACCGTATCGCCCGTGTCCGAGCGCATCGCCTCGATGTGCAGTTGGGGTCCCGAGGCCTCGAACGCGGTGAAGTCAAAGGGCAGCAGGTCCTCGTGGTCGCCGTAAATGAACTCCGAGTTGAAGTACCCCTGGCCGCGCACCAGCTTGAGCCACCCGCCGAACTTCGGGTGGTTGGCGAAGTCCGTGAAGGCCGCTTTCGCACGCTCCGCGTCAAGCGAGGCGTAGTTGCCGGCGTGAACCGATCCAGCCGAGACCCCGCCAACCCAGCCGAAGCGCACACCTTCCTCGATGAAACGCACGATCGCCGGGGCAGTGTACGAGTTGCGCATTCCGCCACCCTCGACAACGAGCGCGGTGTCGCGGGCATCAATCACGATAAAAATTCCCTCCACGCGTCCCATTCCCGCTCGACCTGCGCGGCGCCGGCGGCGTAGTTGCCGCGCAGCTTGGCCACGTTGCGCTCCGTCGACTCGACCATCATCCGCTCGGGGAAGAACACCTTCGCTTTGCCCTGGGACTCGAAATCCAGCAGGCGCCGTTTGGCGTCGTTATAAAGCTCGGGGCGGGCGAGCACGGCGTCCGCGACCGTCGGGTGGCGGCGCAGCAGCCGCTTGACGACGCCCGGCCGCGACGGCTCCACCTTGACGTAGTCGCGCGGGCGCGTCGCGAGCACCAGGAACTTGTCGTATCCGGCCCGCTGGGCGGCGTCGATGAGCAGACCCCCGGACGATCCCAGCGCCCCGTCGACATAGGGCACCCCGTCGATCACGGTGACGGGCATGATCACCGGCAGCGTCGACGACGCGCGCGTGGCCACGTTGATGTGCTGGACCTCGGTGAGATCGGCGCGGTTCCACACCACCGTCTCCCCCGAGTCGGCGCGGGTGGCCTCAATGTGGATCTCCTCCGGTGTGGAGCGGAAGGTCTCAAAGTCGAAGGGCAGCTCCTCGGCCGACTCCTCGTAGATGAACTGGCTGTTGAGCAGGCCCTTGCCGCGCACGAAGAAACGCAGGCCCCCGAAGTTGGGGTGGCCCACGAAATCGGTAAAGGTCACACGCGCGCGTTGCGCATCGCGCGAGGCGTAATTCAAGGTGTGCACCGAGCCCGCCGAGACACCCCCGACCCACCCGAACTGCACATTATTCTCGATGAACTTCACGATGGCGGGTGCGGTATACGAGTTACGCGTCCCACCGCCTTCGATAATCAGTGCGGTATCGCGGGCGTCGATCATGCCCACCAGCTTACTTACGGGGTCAGCGCGCCGCCTGTCACAGCGAGCGTCTCACCCGAGACGTAGGAGGCGTCCTCGGAAGCGAGGAACACGTACGCGCCAGCGAGCTCGGCCGGCTGGCCCGCGCGGCCCATCTCGGAATCCTGGCCGAACTGCACCAGCTTCTCCATCGGCTGGCCGTGCGAGGGCTGCAACGGCGTCCAGATCGGGCCCGGGGCGACCGCGTTGACACGGATGCCCTTGTCCGCCAGAAGCGCCATGGACATGCCCTTGGACATGTTGTTCAGCGCGGCCTTGGTCACCGCGTAGTGCACCAGGGTGTCCGAGGGATCGTACGCCTGGATGGAGCTGGAGAAAATGATCGAGCTGCCCGGCTCCATGTGGGGCACGGCCGCCTGCGCGAGGTAGAACGGCGCGTAGATGTTGGTCTTCATCGTCTTATCCCACTCCTCTTCCGAGATGTCGAGGAAGTTCTCGTGGGCGATCTGGCGTCCGGCGTTGTTGACCAGAATGTCGATGCCGCCGAGTCCTTTCACCGCCGCGTCAACGGTGTCGAAGCACGCCTGGCGGGTTTCCAGATTGCCCGGAATGGCGACTGCCGTGCGCCCGGCGTCCTCGATGAGCCCGATGATGACCTTCGCGTCCTCTTCCTCCTCCGGAAGGTAGGCAATGGCCACGTCCGCACCCTCGCGGGCGTAGGCAATCGCGACGGCCGCGCCGATGCCGGAGTCGCCACCGGTGATCAGTGCCTTGCGCCCGGTCAACTTGCCGGAGCCGACGTAGGACTCCTCGCCGCGGTCGGCGATGGGCACCATGTCCGCGTCGAGGCCCGGGTTGTCCTGGGTTTGCGCGGGCGGGGAAATAACAGGGTACTTTTTGCGGGGATCAATCAGTGTCATGAACCCGAGGTTACCCTTAAGTGCGCACTTATGCGTTTCGCCCTTTGATCTCCCGGGCGGAGTGATCCGCCCAGCGCTGCTGCTGGAGGCGGAACTTCACCGCGTCCATCGCCCGCGGCTGCGCCTGGATGTGGTGTTCCGAGTCCAGGCCCATCTGCAGTTCCTTCGCGCGCAACACTTCGGCGTCGATTTTCAGCCCCAGCAGCAGCACGATGTTCATCGCCCACAACACGACGAGCAGCGCCAGGATGATGCCGAACGCGCCGTAGGCGCTGCGCACGCCGATCGTGGAAAGGTAGAGCCCGAATAGCGCCCACACGACGCCGACGACAAGCAGCGCGAAGAAGGATCCGAGCGTCAGGAGTCGGAAGCGGCCCGGGCGCACGTTCGGAGAGAAGTAGTACAACAGCGCCACCAGCAACACGGAGACGGCCACCATGACGGGGATGCGGACCCAGCCCCACACCGGCAGGAAGATCTGGGTGAGGTACTCCACCGTCTGCGTCAGCCCCAGCGGTTCAGCGATCGGCCGCATCACCCCGGTAACCAAGGACTCGCGCAATAGCGACGCGAAGATCAGCAGCACCGCACCGGCGACGAGCACGATGGTCAAAAGCCACATCGTCAACCAGATCACCGGCAGCCGCCGGCCCTCCACGCGCCCGTAAATTACGTTCGCGTTGCGCGAGAAGGAACGCACGTACGCAGAGGCGGACAGCAGCGAGACAAGCACCGACACTATTAGAGCCACCGTGCTTTGAGACGGGCTGCCCACAACATTCTGCAGAAACGCCAGCGCATCGCTGCGCAGCTCCTTCGGCACGTACATGGCAACGAGCTCCGCGAGCAGCTCGGCCACCGCTTCCTTGTCGCGCGGCAGCAACAGCACCGCGATGGAGTAAAGCGCAAGCACCGTCGGCGCCAACGACAGCACGGCGTAATAAGTCAACGCGGCGGCGCGATCGACCATCGCGTCCATCCCGAAGTCCATCACGACCCGCTTGCCCACCAGCGTCCAACCGTGGCGGTTCAGGGGGTTTTTGCGGAACTGGAGCGGGTTGTCGCGGCGGTACGGCGGGGCGACGATCTCGACCTCACCCGGGCCGTAGGGCATCACCAGGTCCGCGCGGTGCGCCGCGACGTCGTGATCAGGCTGCGTCATTTCTTGGGGGTCCTCGTAATTGAACCGATCTTCTTGCCGCGGGCCAGCTCGTCGACAATCTTGTCCATTTGCCGGATCCGGCGCATGAGCTCGTCGTCGATTTCCTCGACCCGCACCCCGCAGACCACGCCGGTGATCAGGTCCGCGTGCGGGTTGAGCGCTGGGGCTGTGGCGAAAAACTCGCGCAGGTCCGAGCCGCTGGCGGCCGCGGCGTGGAGGCTCTCGGGCGTGTGCCCGGTCAACCAGGTGAGGATGTGGTCGAGCTCGTCGACGGTTTTCCCCTTGCGCTCGACCTTGGCCACGTACAAGTCGTAGATCTGACCGAAGGGGTAGGCAAAGACGCGCTCGAGGTTGCTCATGACTGCCAAGGGTAGTTCCTCTAGGCTGCGACCATGGGATTGAGAGATGCACTCCGCGCCTTATTCGGCGCCGCGGTCGAGACCCCGCTGGTGGACTACCCCGCCGCGCCTGCCGAACTCGCGGTCTCCGTGCTGGAGGTGCGCACCTTAAACCTCTCGCCGGACACCGACGAAAAGCTGGTCGTGCTCACGCTTCCCCCAGGCGTCACCCAGCGCGCCGCGGGCAGCGACACGGCGCTGCGCCTCGTCCCGGAGACCGGAAGAGCGGTCACGTTCGTGAGGGTGAACTTTGACGCCGACCCAGCCCTCGACCCGAAGCTGGGCTGGATCATCCCTGTCACCGACGCCACCGCCGCCGAGCTGCGCGCGCTCCCGGAAGGGCCGGGCGAGCACGAGCTGACCAGCATCCACCTCGCGATCGTCGTGGAGGATGCCACCGGCGCTTAAGCGCGGCCGAGAGCCTCGCCGACGCGCTTGCCGGAGTGGATGCAGCCGCCGAGGAAGGTGCCCTCCAGGGCGTTCTTGCCGTGCATGCCGCCGCCGCCGAAGCCGGCGACCTCGCCGCAGGCGTACAGGCCGTCGAAGACCGAACCGTCAGCGTGCAACGCGCGGCCCGAGAGATCCGTCTCGATACCGCCGAGCGTCTTGCGCGTCAGCACGTGGAGCCGAACGGCGATCAGCGGGCCCTTTTTCTCGTCCAAGATGCGGTGCGGCGGGTGCACGCGCACGATCTTGTCGCCGAGGAACTGCCGGGCCATCCGGATGTAGTTAACCTGGATATCCTTGGAGAAGGAGTTGGATATTTGGGCGTCGCGCTCAAGCAGCTGACGCTTGACAAAGTCGGCGTCGATGTCGACGTCGCCAAGCTCGTTCATCCCCTTGACTAGGTCTTCAACCGTATCGGCGGTGACCCAATCGACGCCGTTTTTCTGGAACGCCTCGATCGCCATGGGCGTGCCCGGTCCGATCTTGCCCAGTAGCTTCTTGATTTCCTTGTCCGTCAAGTCGGGGTTCTGCTCCGAACCGGAGAAGATGAACTCCTTGTCGGCGATCGCCTGGTTGAGGATGAACCAGGAGTAACCGTGGCCGGTGCGGCCGATGTGCGCGAGCGCGGCAAGGTTATCTGAGCCGGGGAACAGGTGCGTGGGCAGGCGCTTGCCCGTGGCGTCCATCCAGATCGCCGACGGCCCCGGGATGATGCGGATTCCGTGGTTCGGCCAGATCGGGTCCCAGTTGATCATGCCCTCGGGGTAGTGCCACATGCGGTCGGTGTTGACCAAGTTGGCGCCGGCCTGCTTAGCGATGTCGATGCCGCGCCCGTCAACGTACGCCGGAACGCCCGTGACCATGTACTCGGGGCAGGGGCCCCACCGATCCTCCGGCCACATCGCGCGCACCTTGTCCAGATTGCCGCCGATGCCGCCGGTGGCAATGACGACTGCCGCGCCGCGGATCTCGAACGCGTCGCCCTCCTGCTTGTTCGAGGCGGCTCCGCGCACGGCGGGGTCGTCGTCAAGCACGATGCCCGTTACGCCGACGGCGCGGCCGGATTCGACGATGATGTCGTCGACGCGGTGGCGGAAACGGAACTCCACCTTGCCCTGCTTCTCTGCCTCAAGCAGCGGCTCACGGAAGACGCGCACGACCTCGGGGCCGGTGCCCCACGTGACGTGGAAGCGCGGCACGGAGTTGCCGTGCCCGGAGGCGTCGCCGGAGCCGCGCTCCGCCCAGCCGATCGTCGGCAGCACGCGCAGGCCCAGGTTCTTTAGGTAGGAGTGCATCTCGTGGGCGGCGAAGCGGACGAACTCTCGGCCCCACTGACGCGGCCACTTGTCGTTGTCGGACGCGTCGTAATCCGCGGAGTTCTCCCAGTCCATCCAGGCGAGGTCCTCGAAGTCGTTGACCCGCATCATCTTCTGCTCCGGGGAGCCGACCATGAACAGGCCGCCGAGGGACCAAAACGCTTGGCCGCCGAGGTTTTCCCTGCTCTCCTGGTCGACGAAGATAACGTGGCGGCCAGCTTTGCTGGCTTCATAGCCCGCAACGAGGCCGGCCAACCCTGTGCCGACGATGATGACCGGGGTATCTGGGTTGCGTGGTGTGCGTACGACTTCAGAGTTCATAAGAAGAACGGTACTTAAGAGACACGACGATTGCGTTAGGTTTTCGTCCTAACAATGTCATCTGACGTTCACCTGCCCGCACTCAGCAACGCTTAAGAATCACAGGTAACGTATACGAGAAGCCCGCGCTTCGTGCCGGGCAGTTTAGTTTAGTGCGTGAAATAAGAAAGGTTGCCAATAGTGAAGATTGCGATTCTGGGCGGAGATGGATTCTGCGGCTGGCCCGCTTCCCTCCACCTCTCCGACCTCGGTCACGACGTGATCATCGTGGACAACCTGTCTCGGCGCCGGATCGACGAGGAACTCGGTGCGGATTCTTTGACCCCCATCGCCTCGATCGATGAGCGGCTGGCCGCGTGGAAAGAGGTCTCCGGCAAGGAAATCGGTTTCCGCAACATCGACGTCGCCCAGGACTACGAGGGCCTGTCCGACTTCATCCAGGAGTTCGCCCCGGACGCCGTGGTCCACTTCGCCGAGCAGCGTGCGGCACCGTACTCGATGAAGAGCCCGCGCACTAAGCGCTACACCATTGACAACAATGTCAACGCCACGCACAACCTGCTCGTGGCCATCGTCGAATCCGGCTTGGACGTCCACGTCGTCCACCTCGGCACGATGGGTGTCTACGGCTACGGCACTGCGGGGATGAAGATCCCGGAGGGCTACCTCGACATCAAGGTCGATACCGAAGAGGGCGAAACGATCGAGCAACAGGTGCTCTACCCCACCAACCCGGGGTCGATCTACCACTTGACCAAGGTGCTGGACCAGAACCTGTTCGCGTACTTTGCCAAGAACGACGAGCTGCGCATCACTGACCTGCACCAGGGGATCATCTGGGGCACCCACACCCCGCAGACCGAGCGCGACGAGCGGCTGATCAACCGCTTCGACTACGACGGCGATTACGGCACAGTGCTCAACCGCTTCCTCATGCAGGCGGCGATCGGCTACCCGCTGACCGTCCACGGCACGGGTGGGCAGACCCGCGCGTTCATCCACATCCGGGACATGGCCAAGTGCATCGAGATCGCCCTGGAGAACCCACCTGCCCGCGGCGAGCGGGTGATGATTCTCAACCAGATGACGGAAACCCACCGCGTCCGCGAGCTCGCGGAACTGGTCTCGCGCCTGTCCGGCACCGAGTTCGCGCTGGTGCCCAACCCGCGCAAGGAGGCCGACGAGAACGAGCTGCACGTCAGCAACGACACGTTCCTCGACCTGGGCCTGAAGCCGACGAAGCTGGAAGAGGGCCTGCTGCAGGAAGTGGAGGACGTGGCCAAGCGCTACGCGCACCGCGTCGACCGCACGAAGATCCCGGCGCGCTCGCTGTGGACCCGCAACCAGTCTGAGGGCGTCCCCAGCGGCGAGAAGTAAATGCGCATCGCCCTGTTCACGGAGGTTTTCCTCCCCAAGATCGACGGCATTGTCACGCGCGTGACGCGCACGCTCGATCAGCTGGCGGAGCTCGGCCACGAAGTGCTCATTTTCGCCCCCGGCAAGGCACCGGCCAGCTACTCCGGCTTCGAGGTCGTGCGCACGCCCTCGGTCCCCTTTTGGCCGATCTACCCGGAGATTCAGGTCGGGATACCTACCCCGGGCATGTTCCGCCGCCTCAAAGAGTTCAACCCGGACGTTGTTCACGTGGTCAACCCGATGTGGCTGGCTGGGGCGGCCGCGCTCGCGGCCGACCGGATGGGGCTGCCGATCCTCGGGTCCTTTCACACCGACGTGCCTGAGTACACGGTGCGCCTCGGCGCGCGGTGGCTGGCCGGGCCGTCCAAGTGGGGCATCCGCCAGTTCCACGGTAAGGCACAGGTCAACCTGGTGACCTCCGCGCCGATGCTGGACAAGGCCGCCGAGTACGGCATCGACAACGTCGAGGTGTGGCCCAAAGCCGTGGACACGCAGGGCTTTTGCCCGGACAAACGTTCCCGCGAGATGCGCTCGCGGCTAAGCGGCGGACACCCGGATGCCCCGCTTGTCACCTACATCGGCCGAATCTCCGCCGAGAAGTCGACCGAGCGCACGCTCGGCATCATGCAGGCGGTGCGGGAGTCCGTCCCCGACGCGCGCCTGGCGCTGGTTGGCGCCGGCCCGCAGCTTGAGCAGCTGCGCCGCACGATGGACTTCGACTGGGTCACCTTCACCGGCTACCTTTCGGGCCACGAGCTGCACCAGGCCTATGCCTCCGGCGACGCGCTCATCTTCCCGTCCACGACAGAGACGCTGGGGTTCGCCGCGCTCGAAGCCTTCGCCTCGGGCATTCCGGTTGTCGGCGCGCGCGCCGGCGGCCTGCCCTACGTCATCGACGACGGCGTGACCGGGTTCTTGGTTGATCCTGACCAGCCGGACGCGCGCTGGGCGCAGCCGCTCATCCAGCTGTTGTCGCAACCCGAGCTGTGCGAACGCATGTCGGTCGCAGCGCGTGAGGAAGCGCTGAAGTGGTCGTGGCGCACCGCAACGCAGCGCCTGGTGGAGTTTTACGAGGTGGCGCGGGCGTCGACACGCTAGCGGCGGTCAGGACTCTTGCGTCACGGCGCAGGCTGTGCTGCCATTGTCGACATGGCAACATTTAAAGATATTTCCTTACTCATCGCTCGAGTGCTGCTCGGCATCATCTTGATCGCCCACGGGTGGCAGAAATTCAGCGAGTGGGCCCTGCTCGGCACCGCCGAAGCGTTTGCCGGGATGGGCGTGCCGGCGCCCACGTTCAGCAGCGCCATCGCCGCGATCGTCGAGCTCTTCGGCGGGGTGCTCATCCTCGCGGGCGCGTTTACGCCGATCGTCGGGGTCATCGTGGCCCTGCAGATGCTCGGCGCCTTCTTCTTCGCCCATATGGGCAACGGCGTGTTCGTCGACAACGGCGGCTTCGAGCTCGTCGGAGTCATCGCCGCCGCATCCCTGGCGCTCGCCGGCGCCGGCGCGGGCCGCTTCAGCGTCGACCAGCTTATCGACGCCCGCCGCGCCACACGTTAGCGGATCTCGCTCGGGTCCTTGCGCGCGGGGAAAATCTCCGGGCGCACGCCAGCGATCTCCTCGACGATGCGCACCACCTGGTTGGAGTAGCCGTACTCGTTGTCGTACCAGACGTAGAGCACCAGGTGGTTGCCCGAGGCAATCGTCGCTAGGCCGTCGACCACGCCGGCGTGGGTGGATCCGAGCAAGTCCGTTGAGACGATGTCCGGGGAGTTGATGTAGTCGATCTGCTGGCGCAGGTTCGAATCGGTGGACACGCGGCGCAGGAACTCGTTGACCTCGTCCTTTTCCACCTCTTTCTCCAGATCGAGGTTGAGCACAGCCATGGACACATCCGGCGTGGGCACGCGGATCGCGTTGCCGGTCAACTTGCCTTCGAGCTCGGGCAGCGCTTTGGACACTGCCTTGGCGGCCCCGGTTTCGGTGAGCACCATGTTCAGCCCTGCGGCGCGGCCGCGGCGCGGACCCTTGTGGTAGTTGTCGGCCAGGTTCTGGTCGTTGGTGTAGGCGTGCACCGTCTCCACGTGACCGTGGCGCACGCCGTAGCGGTCATTGATCACCTTCAGAACCGGGGTAATGCCGTTGGTTGTGCAGGACGCGGCGGAGATGACGTTGTCCGACTCATCGTTGGTGATGTCGGCGTGGTTGACCCCGTAGACGATGTTGCGCACGTCGCCCTTGCCCGGGGCGGTGAGCAGAGCCTTCTGCACACCCTTGGACTCAAGGTGCTGCGACAGCCCGGCGCGGTCGCGCCAGCGGCCGGTGTTGTCGACCACGATGGCGTCGTTGATCCCGTAGGCGGTGTAATCGATTGAGGAGGGGTCGTCGGAGTAGATCATCTGGATGGCGGTGCCGTTCGCCCAGATAATTTCCTTCTCATGGTCGACGGTGATCGTGCCGTTGAACGGGCCGTGGATGGAATCGCGGCGCAGCAGCGAGGCGCGTTTGATGATGTCGTCTTCGCCCTTCTTGCGTACCACGACCGCGCGCAGGCGCACGCCGCCATAGGTCGCCTCGCGGGCGACCAGGATGCGCGCGAGCAGGCGGCCGATGCGGCCGAAGCCGTAGAGCACCACGTCGCGCGGCTCGGTCTGCTTCTTGCCCCCGATCGCGCCGGCGAGTTCCTGCTCGAGGAAGGAACGCAGGTCCTGGCCCTCGCTGCGCGAGTAGTTCTTTGCCAGGCGGCCCAAGTCGATGGAGCTGGTGCCTAAGTCGAGCTGGACGAGCTCCTTGAGGATCGGCAGGGTCTCATCGAGCGGAAGCTCGCGCTCGACGACGCGTCGCGCGTAGCGGTGCGCCTTGATGATGTCGACGTCGGTGACGCCGACGAGGAGACGCCCGTAGATCGACGTCACAGCGTTGTTCTCGCGGTGCAGCTGGCTGATGAGCGGCAGCATTTCCTGCGCGAGCGTTAGCTTGTGGTTCCAGTCGTTCTGGGTCTCGGTCGATGCAGTCGCAGTCAAGGCACGCTTCCTTTTGTGTTACTCGGGTACTGATTTTGCCAATAAATCTGCGCAAACGGGGGTGCGCATACGCCCCCATCCTAGCGATTCGGACATTTCAAGACCCGCTCTACCCCTGTTTGCTACCCCACGTGGCGCAGCACCCGGCGGTAGTGCTCGGGCTCGGGAGCCGCGGCGAAGTTCGCGTCGTTGGTTTTGTCGATCAGCACCGCGCGCACGCCTTCGGCGAAATCGGGCTCGCGGCTCATCACAGCGCCGAGCGC
The DNA here is from genome assembly GCF_000159635.1 of Corynebacterium lipophiloflavum DSM 44291. Lineage (GTDB taxonomy): Bacteria > Actinomycetota > Actinomycetes > Mycobacteriales > Mycobacteriaceae > Corynebacterium > Corynebacterium lipophiloflavum. The sequence continues at coordinate 77,850 of NZ_GG667196.1, forward strand.
ACGCTCGTTCTCCAGCGACTGCGCGAGGTCGAGCGAGGAGTTCGCCACCATCAGCTCGGATGACGCGACCAGCGCGCTCGGCGACGCCTGCGCGGTGAGCTTCTCCACGAGCTGCGCGAGCTCTGGCGGAGCCGAATCCAACCGCTGCGAGATCTCCGGCCACGAGCCGACGAAGACACCCTCCACGGCGTCGAAGAATCCGGCCAGCTCGGACTCCCCCGCCTCCAGGGCAACCTCATCGAGCACGCCGAGGCCCTCGGCCGCGATGCGCTCGACGAGCCCGTCGAGGCTGGCCACCTTGTGCGTCGCCAAGCCGGTGGCGAGCATGTCGTCGGCGCTGAGCCTGTATCCGGTCAGGGCGAGGAAGGTGCCGAGCGCGGCGGAGGGGTGCTTCGGCAGGTTCTGCAGCCTGTGGCTCATGCCGACATCGGTGATAAAGCCGATACTCATCTCCGGCATCGACGCGAACGCGTCCTCGGTCACCACCAGGTGCGAACCGTGCGCGGAAACACCGAGGCCACCTCCCATGATGACGCCGCTGGCGAGCGCAGTATAGGGCTTAGGGTAGGTGGAAATGTCGAGGTTCATTGCGTACTCCTCGGCGAAGTAGGCGTCGACTTCTTCCGCGCGTCCTTCGACAACACCGTCGCGGGCGGCGCGGACATCGCCACCGGCGCAGAAGTGCTTGCCCGAAGAATGGATGATGACCTGCTCCACGGCAGCGTCGTCGCGCCACTCATCCAGTGCGGCGGCGATCAACCTAACCATCTCGTGGTTCAGGGAGTTCAGGGCTTTGGGTCGGTCGAGGGTGATGACTCCGGTATGGTGCAACACGGAAGTTTTCACAGGCTGGTTCATGCAACCCAGTGATACATGAAAGTTGGTCATGACCGCACCCCGTATCGTCGCGCTGGACATGGATGGCACTCTCGTCGACTCCTCCGGCACCATTCCCGAGGCGTTCTGGGGGTTGCTGGCCCGCGCCCTCGACGCCGGAATCGTCATCGCCCCCGCTTCGGGCCGCCAGCTGGCCACGCTGCAGCACATGTTCTCGCGCAACGAGCCCGACACCTTCATCGCGGAAAACGGAGCAGTGGTGTGGCACAAGGGCGAGATCGTCTCCGTCAGCCCGCTCGCACCTGGGGCCGTTCACCGTCTCGCCACTGCGCTCGACACCGCCCCGTTTCGTGCCCATGCGGTGCTGTGCAAGCCCGAGATCTCCTACACCGCGGCTAATACCCCACCCGCAATCCAGGCAGAAGTGGACAAGTACTACCTGGCCAATGTTTGCGCCAGCTCGCTTCTCGACGCCCTGTCCAACGACCCGGACGACACCGTCAAGGTCGCCCTGTACGTCGAGACCGACGCAGAACGCGACGCCCTGCCGTGGTTGGGTCAGATCGTTCCCGAACTCAACGCGACCGTGAGCTCGCGACACTGGATCGACCTGATGGCGCCGGGAGTGGACAAGGGAGTGGCGCTGCGCGCGCTCGCCGACACGCTCGGCGTCGACCTCGCGGACACGGCCGCGATCGGTGACTACCTCAACGACTACGCCATGCTTGACCAGGCCGGCTGGGCCGTGGCCATGGGCAACGCGCACCCGGATCTGAAAGCCATCGCCGACGAAGTCGTCGGCACCAACGACGAGCACGGGGCGCTCGATCGCATAGAGCGGTGGATCACGTCGTGAGCGGGATCGATTTCTCGCAAAGCGCCGACCTTGTCGCGCCTCAGCTTCTCGGCTGCATCATCGAACTCAACGGGGTGGCCATCCGGCTGACCGAGGTCGAGGCCTACCTCGGCACCGAGGACCCGGCGGCGCACACCTACCGCGGGAAGACGACGCGCAACGCGGCGATGTTCGGCCCGCCCGGCAGGCTCTACGTCTACTTCTCCTACGGCATCCACTTCAACGGCAACATCGTCTGCGCCCCCGAAGGCATCGGGCACGGCTGCCTCATGCGCGGCGGGCAGGTCGTCTCCGGCCACGACATTGCGCTGCAGCGCCGGCAGCGCCCAGATCGCAAGCCCATCCCGGATGACAACATCGCTCGCGGGCCCGGCAACCTCGGCCAGGCACTCGGGCTGACGCTGGGCCATAACGGCACCCCCGTCACCCTGCGCCCACGCGAAGCGGAACCGGAGTGGGTGGCGGGACCTCGCATCGGCATCTCCAAAAATGCCGATGCCCCGCTGCGCTTCTACATCCCCGGCGACAAGACGGTGTCCAGCCCGCGGGGAAGGCGTCGTTAAGCTTTCTTGCCCTTCTTTTTCTCCTCGAGCGAAGCTGCGACGTCGGGAACGTAGCGGAACTCCCCGCGCGGCGGGCGCGTGTAGTTCGACGAATCCGGCCGCCGCGGCATCTCCGGCAGGTCCACCGTGAGGTGCTCGTAGGGAATCGTGGACAACAGGTGCGAGATGACGTTGATGCGCGAGCTCTTCTTGTCGTCAGATTCCACCGTGTACCACGGAGCGGAGGGGATGTCCGTGTGCACGAACATCTCGTCCTTCGCCCGCGAGTAATCCTCCCACTTGTTGATTGATTCCAGGTCCATCGGAGAGAGTTTCCAGCGCCGCAGCGGGTCCTCCCGGCGCGACTCGAAACGGGCGTACTGCTCCTGGTCGGAAACGGAGAACCAGTACTTGCGCAGCATGATCCCGTCCTCGACGAGCAGACGCTCGAAAATCGGCGCCTGATGGAGGAAGCGCCGATACTCCTGGGAGGTGCAATAGCCCATGACGCGCTCAACGCCCGCGCGGTTGTACCAGGAGCGGTCGAAAATCACGATCTCTCCGGCCGCCGGGAGCCGCTCGACGTAGCGCTGGAAGTACCACTGGCCGCGTTCGCGCTCCGTCGGCTTGGGAAGCGCCTCAATCCGGCAGGTGCGCGGGTTGAGGTACTGGGTGATGCGCTTGATCGCCGAACCCTTGCCCGCCGCGTCGCGGCCCTCCATGACAATGACAAGGCGCTCGCCGGTGGTGACCACCCAGTGCTGCATCGCCACGAGCTCGGCCTGGAGGCGCAGCAGTTCCTTCTCGTAGGCCCTCTTCGACAGCTTCGGCGGCTTGTTCTGATTGTCGTTCTTAGCCAACTTTGAACTCCGCCATCTCATCCCACTCGGTCTTGCCATCGATCAGCGTGTTGATGATCTGCGGGGTGCGCTTCAAAATCGTCGGGAAGAGCTCCTGCGCCTCTGTGAAGTGCTGCGAATTCACATGCGCCTCCGCGGCGTCGTCTTTGAAACCCTCGACGAGGATGTACTCGGACGGGTCCTCTTCGCTGCGGTACCAGTCGAAGAACAGGCAGCCCTCCTCGGCGCGGGTGGCGTCCGTGAACGGGGCAACGAGTTCGCGGAAATTCTCCACGTGCTCGCTCAAGGGTTGGAACTTCACGTTGATCAGGATCATGACTGCCAGATTACGCGCTCCCGGCCTCCAACCTCTCCCCCAGCTCAAGCCACTGGGCCTCGAGCGCCTCGCGCTGCACACGCACCTCGTCCAACTCCTTTGTCACCTGCCCGATCTGTTCGAAATCGGGGTCGCCCGCGCCGGAGAGTGCGGCGATGCGATCTTCCAGCGCAGCGCCGCGCTCATCGGCTTTGGCGATTTTGCGCTCGAGCGCATTCATCTGCTTGTGCAGCTCGCGCTCTTCCTGCGACGACATTGAGCGCTGCTTGGCAACGCCGCCCTTGCCGCCACCCAAGTCGAGCGGGCCGCTGGAATCACCTTCTTGCTGGCGGCGCTTCAGGTACTGCTCGATTCCGCCCGGCAGGTTGGTCAACTCACCGTCACCGAACAGCGCGTACGTGCTATCGGCGATACGCTCGATGAGGTAGCGATCGTGGGAGATCACGACCAGGGTCCCGGCCCAGCCGTCGAGCAGGTCCTCGAGCTCCTGCAGGGTGTCGATGTCGAGGTCGTTGGTGGGCTCGTCGAGAAGCAGCACGTTGGGCTCGCTCATCAGCACGCGGGTGAGCTGCAGGCGGCGGCGCTCGCCGCCGGAAAGGTCGCCGACCGGGGTGCGCTGGCGCTTCGGGCTAAACCCGAGCCGCTCGGCGAGCTGGGAGGCGGAGAGGTCCTTGCCGCCGAGCTCGATATAGGTGGCCACGTCCTCAACGGCGTTGATGACACGGAGGGTGGGGTCAAGGTCGTCGAGCTCCTGACGTAGCCAGCCGATGCGGGTGGTCTGCCCCTCAACGCGCTTGCCCGCAGTAAGCGGGTACACGCCGGCGAGCACGCGCAGCAGTGTGGTCTTGCCGGAGCCGTTGACCCCAACCAGGCCGATGCGCTCGCCCGGCGCGAGGCGCCACGTCAGGTTGTCCGCCAGCACGCGGCCGTCCGGTGCCTCGACGCGCGCATCGAGCAGCTCGATGACCACCTTTCCCTGGCGCGCCTTTGAAAAAGCCATGAGCTCCACGGTGTCGCGCGGGGCGGGAACGTTGGCGATCAGCGCCTCGGCCGCCTCAATGCGGTAGCGCGGCTTCGACGTGCGCGCCGGCGCTCCGCGCCGCAGCCAGGCGAGCTCCTTGCGCGCGAGG
>NZ_GG667196.1:82641-100085 GCF_000159635.1 Corynebacterium lipophiloflavum DSM 44291
CTCCTTGCGCGCGAGGTTGGCGCGGCGCTGTTCGACCGCGTCGGCCTGGCGTGCCCGCTCGGCGCGCGCAAAGGTCCAGTCGTTGTACCCCCCGGCGTAAACATCGACGGTGCCGTCGTGGACCTCCCACGTCAGCGTCGCCACCGTGTCCAAGAACCAACGATCGTGGGTCACCACTACCACCGCGATCTTGCGGGAGAGGAGATGCTCGGCGAGCCACTGCACCCCCTCGACGTCAAGGTGGTTGGTTGGCTCGTCGAGCACAACCACGTCGAGGTCCTGTACCAACGCGGCGGCGAGGTTCACCCGCCGGCGCTCGCCGCCTGAGAGCTGCCCCACCGGGGTGTCTAGCCCGAGCTCCACCACCCCGGTGCCCTGCAGGACCTCACGCACCTTGGCATTGGAGGCCCACTGGTAGGTGGCGACACCGAGCGGTTCGACCACCGCCTGCCCGATAGTCAGGGTCTCATCTAGATCGAAGCGCTGGGTCACGACGGCCATGCGCAGGTCCGAGTTGTGGGAGACGCGCCCCGCATCCGGCTCCTCGATGCCGGTGAGGACCTCGAGAAGGGTGGTCTTGCCGCCACCGTTGACGCCGACGATGCCGATGCGGTCGCCGGTTTGCACTCCGAGCGACACGCTGTCCAGCAGGGTTTTCAGGCCCCAGGACTTGGAGACGTTTTCGAGGTTGATCAGGTTCGCCATAGGCAGACCAGTCTAGACCACCCCCGCTACCTCAAGGCGGAGTGCATGGAGGAGCTGCGGCGGAATTTGCCCACGATGTGGGCGCAGGCCAGCGCGTCGGAGTCCGCGGTATGGTGGACCAGGTCAAAGGTCGGGGCGCAATAGGCCGCGACCGTCGGCAGCCGGTAGTCGCGCAGCCCCGGGATCAGCCGGCGCGCTGTGCGGCAGGTGCAGTAGAACTGCGCGGGGAACGTGCCGGTGAAGTAGTAGGCGTCAAGCGCGCGCCACACCGCGGCGTCGAAGGGGGCGTTGTGGGCCCACACGGGCAGCTCACCGACGAGGGCGTGGACGTCGTCGGCGATGTCGTACCAGGTCGGGGAGTGTTCTACGGTGTCGCGCTCGATGCCGTGGATGTGGGTGAAGTCGAAGCGAATGTACTCCTCTGGCGGGCGCAAGTAGGTCACCAGCTGGTCTACCACCGCGTCACCCGCGACTTTGATCAACGCAACCTGGCACGCCGAGGCCGGGCTGAGCCGGTTGGCGGTTTCAAAATCAACGGTGACGAACTCGGGCGCGTGAAGTGCCTCGCGCGTCGGGATGTATACGGCGGGTCTCATGGGCCGTCACGCTAACACCGGGCCCGGACGCAACCCCGAACTATTTTCGCACTAGTATTCTAGAATCTGTCGCGCGCCCGTCGTCGGACCGGCGGCGCACACAACCTCGTAGCTGTGGAAGGCTGCTTTGATGCGGTCACGGGCGTTCAACGCGTCCTCCTCATCCTCACACAGAAGCGCCACGGTCGGCCCGGAACCGGAGACGATCGCGCGCAGCCCGCAGTTGTCGGCGGCATCGATCAAGGGCCCGAGCTGCGGGCGCATCGCCACGGCAACCGGCTGCAGGTCGTTGTGAAGCGCGCGGGCAACCGCGCGCGGCTCGCCAGTGACCAATGCCTGGGCTAGCCGGGTGGTGGTAAGGCGCGGAACGAGCGACGCATCGTTGTGGCGCATGTCGTCGAGCCGCGAAAACGCCTCCCCTGTCGACAGTGGCACGCTGGGGTTTATGAGCACCCACCAGTAATGCCCCCGCGACATCATCTCCACCAGCTCGTCGCCGCGGCCCTTGCCCAGCGCCGTGCCTCCCATCAGGCAAAACGGCACGTCGGCGCCCAGCGACTTTGCCAGATTGGTGATGACGTCGCGGCCGAGTGGCACGCCACCGTTGTGCTCCACGAACGCGTTCGCGGCGAGCAACGCGGCGGCGGCGTCGGCGGAGCCGCCGGCCATGCCGCCGGCGACGAAAACGTTCTTTTCCACCTCAATGCTTACCCGCGGCAGCTCGACCAGCCCGTGGGTGTGGCGGTAGGCGTCCACCACCGCGTCGACCGCGCGCCACGCAAGGTTGGCCGGCGTGTCTATGTCTTCTGCCGGCCGCTTCACGCCAAACGACGTAGTCATGCCCGTGACCACCGAGCCCTGCGTCACCCGTGGAGCTCGCGTGTCGACGCTCAACCTCACCGTTTCCCACAGATCAACGGATTGGAACACGGTGACCAGGTCGTGGTAACCGTCGGCGCGCTCGTCGCCCACCCCGAGATGGAGGTTCACTTTCCCGGGCGCAGTGGCGAGGAATTGATTAATCACTGCGCACCCCCGCTGCGCGCGAGTCGGACAAAGTCGTCGACAGAGAGCTTCTCGCCGCGCAACCCCGGGTCGATGCCGGCGGCGACGAGCGCTTGCTCCGCTGCCACAGGCGAACCGTAGACACCAGCCAGCGTGGAGCGCAGGGTCTTGCGACGCTGCGCGAACGCGGCGTCGACAAGCGGGAACACTGAAGCCCGGAGGGTGCGGTCAACCTTAGGGTCGACGTCGATACGCACGAGCCCGGACTCGATGTTCGGTGCCGGCCAAAACACGTTCTTGCCGATCGTCCCGGCCCGGGTGACCCGCCCGTAGAAGGCGGCCTTGACGCTGGGCACGCCGTAGATTTTCGAGCCCGGCTCGGCGGCGAGACGATCCGCAACTTCCTTTTGCACCATGACCAGCACCCGGCGAATCGTCGGAAACTCTTCGAGCAGGTGCAGCAACACCGGCACGGAGACGTTGTAGGGCAAGTTGGCCACCAGCGCCGTCGGAGCGTGCGAAACGTCCGAGCGGCGCACGCGCAGCGCGTCCGCGCACACCACCTCGAGCCTTGTCGCGAACGCGTCAGCCCGCTCCTCGACGGTGCGCGCCAAGCGGCCCGCGAGCCGCGGGTCGATCTCGAGCGCTACGACGTGGGAGACGGAATCGACCAGTCCGAGGGTGAGAGACCCCAGCCCGGGGCCGACCTCGACGACGACGTCGTCGGCGTTCAGCTTCGCCGCCGCGACAATGCGGCGCACCGTATTAGGGTCGTGCACGAAGTTCTGGCCGAGCTTCTTCGTCGGGGTGACACCGAGCTCGCTGGCCAACTGGTGGACCTCGACGGGCCCGAGCAGGTGGGAATCGACCACCGCTAGCGCAGACCCAGCTTCGCGGTGCAGGCCGGCCAGGCACCCCAGCCCTGAGCGGCCTGGGTCTTCTCGGCGATCGCGATCTGCTGCTCGCGGGTGGCCAGGTCAGCGGTCGGCGCGTACTGGGTGCCCCCGTAGGCCGCCCACGTGCCGGCGTTGAACTGCAGGCCGCCGTAGTAGCCGTTGCCGGTGTTGATGGACCAGTTGCCGCCGGACTCGCACTGCGCGATCTGGTCCCACACCGAACCACCGGCGACCGAGGGGGCGCCCGCTGCGGCGGCGGTGGCGGTGGCGGCGGCCTTCGTGCCACGGACGACGGTGGCGGGAACCGCAGGGCGGATCTCTTCCTCGCCAGCGGGGCCGGAAGATTCCACGACCCCGTTGACGGTGACGGTGCGGTACAGCACCTTCTTCTCGCCCTTCGCGCCCGGCTCGCGGACCTCCTCCGTGCCCGCGGGAAGGTTGGCGTCCTCGACCACTTTGGCCGGCGCGTCGAACTCGACGGACTCGGAGGTCTCGGACACGTCGACGCGGTCGAGCACGATCCGCATGTTCGGCTCGAGCGGTGCCGAAAGCGGGACGTTGAGACGGTCGTTGGTGTCGAAGGTGATGCCGCGGGCGGCGAGCAGGTCGCCGACGGTCTTGGCCGCCTCCGAGGTGTAGACGACGTTGCCGCCGTCGTTGATGGAGACGATCTTGGGGGTGGTCACGTCGATGGTCATGCCATCGGTCAGCGGCTGGTCAGGGTGCGCGCTCAGCGCCGAGGCGGCGGTGATTCCGGCCTCGCTGACCAGGTCCGCGACCGTCGCGGCGGTAGACGTGAGCTGCTGCTCAGCGCCGTCGATCACCAGCGCGACAGGCTTGGCGGTGCGCACCGTGACGGTTGTCCCGGACTGCAACGCGTCCGACGGTGCCGGGTAGACGAGGTCGGAAGCACCTACCTCAACGCCGGCCGCCTGCAGTGCACCCTCGACGTCGTCGGAGTAGGTGCGCACCGTGGTGGCTTCGCCGTTGACGTCGACGGTGACGTTCTTCTGGGCCGCTGCGGCGGCGGTGGCGGCGCCGCCGACGATGACAGCGCCTGCGACGCTGCCCGCGAGAACGCGGCGGGTGGCGGAGGTGGTGGAGTTAATGCGCTTGGCAGCCATAAATCGTGTTCCCTAACATTGGTAAGTGTCCTGGCAGTCGTTGTAACAATACGGTAACAATCCGTAATACGCAATATCGTGCGGGGCTAGACCCCGAAAACGCGACTGTACGTCAAGCCAACCTCGGCGGCCAGCTCCGCCGGCGTGGTTGACCGCGCCTGCGCCACCACGGCCGCCGTGTGGCCGATCAACGACGGCTCGTTGCGCGCCCCCCTGAACGGCTCCGGGGTCATGTACGGCGCATCTGTCTCAATCAGCAGCTGCCCCGCCGGGGCCAGCGCGGCAGCCTCGCGCAGATACGCATTGCGCTTGAACGTGACGTTTCCCGCAAACGACAGCACGTAACCGCGCTCGATCGCCTCCCTGGCCACCTCGAGCGGGGAGGAGAAGCAGTGCAGCATCACCTCGCGCGGGCGCGGTGAGTCCGCGAGGATACGCAGCATGTCCTCATCGCCCTCGCGGTTGTGGATCATCAAGGCCTTGCCCGTTTCCACCGCGAGTTGAATGTGGAAGCGAAACGCCTCCTCCTGCACCTCGAGCGGGGCGGTGGATTCCGGGTCGTGGGTGATCCAGTAGGTGTCCACGCCGGTCTCGCCGATGGCCACGCAGCGCGGGTCCCTGGCCATCTCGGCCAGGCGCGTGCGTGTGGCGCCATCGAGCTCGTGCGCGCGCGTCGGGTGAATCGCACACGCGGCGACCACGCTCGGGTGTTCGTGGGCGGCGGCGAGTGCCCTTTCCGCCTCATCCAGTCCGTCGCCGACGGTGCAGATCCGCTCCACGCCGGCCGCCTTGGCCCGCGCAACCAGCTCGGAGAGCGGTTCTTTGATGGAGGCGAGGTGAGTGTGGGCGTCGACAAGCCCGGCGATCGGCTCCGCGGGGACCGGCGTCGGGCGCTTCTTTTTACTCATACGATAGAGACTATGGCATTCGCAGACATCGACGCTTCGACCCGCTCCCAGATCGAGACCGACCTGCTCGAGGCCGCCGCGCGCGGCATCACCGGCGACGCAACGGCCATCGCGGAGTCCTTCGAGGCGGTGATAACGGAGTACCTCGCCTCCGACCCCGACCTGAAGCGCTCCTTCCCGCGCGGGGAGACCGCCCGCATCTACGGCACGGCGCTTGGCGACGCCCTCGTGCGCGAGCACGGCTTTTCCTGGAAATTTCTCGAAGACGACTACGGCACCGACCTCGTCGTCATGCAAACCCCGGAGCGCTACACCGCCCCCATCGTCGTGGTCGACTCGCGGTTTGAGGACGACGAGCCCGGCAAGCTCACCGCATTCATTAAGCAGTTTCTCTAGCGGAGTTCACGGGTATCGTCGCGGGTATGAACCAGATCACGCTGCCGGCCCATTCGACCCTCGTCGCCCACGACACTGTCGGCCCCGACGCGCTCCGCGAGTTCTTCGACCACTACTACCCGCTGCTCCACGAATTCACCGAATCCGTCGGGGTGCTGCCCCAGGCCGCGCGTGCCTACTACTTCAGCCCACCCGGCGAGGCGTTCGATATCGCGGCCGGGTTCGTCATCGCCGACGAGGATCTCGACCTCATCGCCCCGCTTATCGACGACATCGGCGACGGCCACGTCTCCTTGAAGCGCTTCGAGGAGATCGAGGCCGTAGTAAAGCGCGTCACCTGTGCGTACAGCGATCTCGGGGCGCAGTGGGACGAGTTCGCCGCGGCCACGGAGGCGGACGGTCACGCCGTGGACAGACTGCTCATCGAGGAGTACGTCACCATGGGCGACGACCAGGACGCGCCGGTGACGAACCTGTTTATCCCGCTAACTCGTCCTCAATAAAGACGCGCCGGGAGGCGGCGATGCCCAGCCCGCCGAGAACAAGCGAGAGCACCGCCAGCACCACGAGGATTGGGCCGAAAGAGCCGATCTGATCGTAGGCAACGCCGACGAGCAGCGGCCCGGCGGCCGCGAGGATGTAGCCGACGGGCTGCACAAACCCAGACAGCCGCGCGGTGACGCTCACCGTGCGGGTGCGCGCCGGGATCAGTGCCAGCGCCAGCGGGAAGCACCAGCCGCCGATGCCGGAGGTGCGCAGCAGAAGATCGACGCGGTGGTGGGTGCGAACACCACGCCCAGGTACCCGGCGGTGCAGAAACCGACACGGTGGCCGAATAGATGGTGGTCAACGCGACGATGTGGGCACCACCGTACTTCTTGATCCACGCCGGCAAAAGCACGTTGACCAGCGCGATGCCGCCAGCCACGGAGACGGTGGCCACGATGAACAACGAGATCAGCGGGGCGAACGGGCGCAGCGCCAGGCCTCCGGCTGTAACAACGGCGGCCGCGAGCAGCGTCGGCGTTAACCCGACCCGGCGCGCCAGCGGCACCGCGCTGAGCCCGAAAATGCAAAACAACGCGCCGGGCATCGCGGTGATCACACCGCCGACCGAGGCTGGGGCACCGTAATGCGCCAAAACATCGTCAAGCACGGCGCCGACCGACGCCATTCCGGCGCGGAGGTTGATCGCGGCGATGGCCACCGCGACGAACAACAACGCCGGGCGAATTAGCCCACGGGCGCCCATGTCGGTCCGGTTTCGCCTAGTTCGGGATCGAGCTTGGCAATCAGCGGCTGTGGTTTGTCAAGCGTCGTGCCCGGGGTGACGTCAACGCGCCCCCACACGGCCTTTTGCTTGGTGTAGTCGCCGGTGATGGTCAGGTACGTTTGCCCCTTCTCAGGCAGGCCCGCTCCAACCAGCTCGACATCTGCGTCGTCGGAGACCTCCTCGATACGCGGGTTGGCCGCCCACTGCCCGTCGCGGCCAAGCGTTTCGTGCACGCGCTGCGCAGTGTGCGGGATAAACGGGGTGAGCATGGCGTTGCAGTCGGAGACGACCTGCAGCGCCGTCCACAGCACCGTTGCCAATCGGTCGCGCTGCGCGGGGTCCTTGGCCAGCTTCCACGGCTCGTTCTCCGCAATGTACGCATTCGCCTCGCCGACGACGTGCATGACCTTTGTAATCGCGTTTTTGAACTTTGCCTCGCCGAGGTCGGCGCCGGCCTCGACGAAGGTGCGCTCGGCCAGCTCCAAAATACGTTGGTCGGAATCCTCCAGCACGCCCGGCGCGGGCACCTCACCGAAGTTCTTGTGCGCCATGGACACCGTCCGGTTAACCAGGTTGCCCCACCCGTTGGCCAGCTCATTGTTGACCCTGCGCACGAATTCATCCCAGGTGAAATCCGTGTCGTTGTTCTCCGGCCCGGCCACCGCGATGAAGTAGCGCAACGGGTCCGGACCGAACTCGGCCAAGAAGTCCTTGACGTAGATCACCACGCCCTTCGACGAGGAGAACTTCGAGCCGGACATGGTGAGAAACTCCGAGGACACAACCTCGGTGGGCAGGTTGAGCTCCCCAAGCTCACCCGGCTCGCCGCCGGCCGCGCCCTTGCCCGCGTAGCCCAACAGCTCCGCAGGCCAAATCTGCGAGTGGAAGGTGATGTTGTCCTTGCCCATGAAGTAGAAGCCCTCAGTGGCGGGGTCCTGCCAAAACGCTTTCCACGCGTCCGGCTCGCCCGAGCGCGCCGCCCACTCAATCGAGGCGGAGAGGTATCCCACCACCGCGTCGAACCACACGTAGAGCTTCTTCGAGGGGTTGTCCTGCCACCCCTCGACCGGGATCGGGATGCCCCAGTCGATGTCGCGGGTCATCGCGCGCGGGCGCATGTCCTCGAGCAGGTTCAGGGAGAACTTCAACACGTTGGGGCGCCAGTCCTCACGGGTCTCCAGCCAGTCCTTCAGGGCGTCGTGAAGCGCGGGCAAATCGAGCATGAAGTGCTCGGTGTCGACGAACTCCGGCGTCTCCCCGTTGATCTTGGACACCGGGTTGATCAGGTCGGCCGGATCCAGCTGGTTGCCGCAGGTGTCGCACTGGTCTCCGCGCGCATCGGTCGCCCCGCAGATCGGGCAGGTGCCCTCGATGTAGCGATCCGGCAGGGTGCGCCCCGTTGAGGGCGAAATCGCTCCCCTGGTGGTCTCCTTGACCATGTATCCGTTGGCGTAGAGGCCCTTGAACAACTCCTGCACCACGGCGTAGTGGTTACGTGTGGTGGTGCGGGTGAACAGGTCGTAGGACAGTCCCAGGCCTGCGAGGTCTTCGACGATCTGCGCATTGTAGCGGTCCGCCAACTCTTTGACCGTCACGCCCTCTTTGTCCGCCTGGACCAAAAGCGGGGTGCCGTGCTCATCGGTGCCGGAAACCATGAGCACATTGTGGCCCGTCATGCGCAGGTAGCGCGCAAAAACATCGGAAGGAACCCCGAAACCGGCGACGTGGCCGATGTGGCGGGGGCCGTTGGCGTAGGGCCAGGCAACGCAAACGAGGACGTTGTCGTGAGAAGTCATGGCCTCAACCTTACTGCCGACCCGGGGTGATGATTCGCTTCACCTGCCGCTTGCGGGCTTCTAGCTGGCGTTGCTCGCGGTGGCGGCGGCGCTCCACCGCGAGCTGCCGGGCGAAGCGCTCCTGTTCCTTCGCATCGAGGTAGATCGGGTCATTGGAGACATCTTTAACAATCGCGAACATCAGCGCGACGAGGATGAACAAGAACGGTGTCGCCGCGACGATGGTGACCGACTGCAAAGAGTTGAGCGCGTCGCTGCCGCCGTTGACCAGCAGCATCAGACCGACACCCGCGGTTCCGAGGCCGAAGACCGCGGCGAGCCACGACTTGGCATTGATGCGTCCATTCTGCGCCATCGATGCCATCACTGTGGAGGCCGAGTCGGCGGAGGTGATGAAGAACGTCCCGAGCAAAATCACGGCAAAGATGCCCATGAAGAACCCACCGGGCAGGCTGTGCAAAAGGCTAAAGAGCTGGTCTTCGGGGTCCCCGGAGCCGTAGATCGAGTTGCCCTCCTGCTCGAGTTTGATGGCGTAGCCGCCGAAGATGGAAAACCAGATTGTCGACAGCAACGAGGGCACGAGCATCACACCGAGACAGAACTCGCGGATCGTGCGCCCACGCGAGATACGGGCGAGGAACATGCCGACGAAGGGCGACCATGAGATCCACCACGCCCAGTAGAAGATGGTCCAGCCAGAGAGAAACGCCCCCGCCTCGCCGTCGGCGCTTTCCGCGGTGCGGGCCGCCATGGAGAAGAATTGGTTCACGTAGGAACCGATCGCGGTGGGCAGCATGTTGAGCATGCTGACCGTTGGCCCGACAACGAAGACGAAGATGGCCAGGCCGGCAGCGATGATCATGTTGAGGTTGGACAACAGCCGGATTCCGCGCGAGACCCCCGAGATCGCGGAAAGTAAGAACGCCAGCGTCAGCACGGCGATGATACCGCTGGTCAACTGCATCGACGGCGACTCAACGAACCCGGAGGCGCGCAGGCCCGAGGTGATCTGCAGAGCGCCGAGACCGAGCGAGCAGGCGGTGCCGAAGATGGTGGCGAAAATCGCCAGTCCGTCGACGACCTTGCCCACGACACCTTCGGCTCCCTTCTGCCCGATCAGCGGGACGAAGGCGCTTGACAGCAGCTGCTTGCGGCCCAGGCGGAAGGTCGAGTACGCAATAGCAAGCCCGACCACGGCATAGAGAGCCCACGGGTGCAATGTCCAGTGGAACATGGTTTGCGCCATAGACGTCCCCACCTCGTTGGTGGGCCGTCCCGGTACACCGTCGCGGTACATGCTCAGCGGCTCGGATGCGCCGTAGAACATCAACCCGATGCCCATACCGGCGGCGAACATCATTGAGATCCAGGACGCGGTGGAGAACTCGGGCTGCTCATCCGACCCGCCTAGGCGGATGGAGCCGAATTTGGAAAAGGCGATCACCAAAATGAAGCCCACGAAGACGGTGCCGAAGAGCACGAACGCCCAGCCGAGGTTGTCAATGACCCAGCTAAACGACGCGTCCGCGAACGCCCCGAAACTCTCGGGGCCGTTCAGGCCCCAGGCGACGATGCCAGCAACGAGCGCCACGATCGGGATGACAACCGCCCAACTAATCGGGGCAGCGTCGTCATCGGCCTCGAAGGTGACGGGCTCGTCCTGGGGTGCCAGGAGGCTCTCACCCCTGTGCTCCGCTTCGATGAGCGCGACGAGTTCACTCGTCGCCGACGGCGCGGGCTCTGCTGCGTGTTCTTTGTCACTCAATGGGTGCCACTCCTTAAGTGCTACTAGTGAAGCTATTCTCAGGCGCTAGGCAGACTACCCCACATCGACGACAAGGGTTAACCGCGATCGCGCTGTGCGAGGGCCTCATCGTACAGATCCCCAGCCTTCACGCCGTGGGCGCGCGCGATGTCTTTCACCACGTCTTTGAGCCTTTCACCAGCATCAACGCGCGCCGCAACCGCGTCGACGAGATCCGCGGCGTCCAGCACTTCGGGTGCGCCGCCTTCAATGACGACGGTGATTTCCCCGCGCAGCCCGTCTGCGGCCCATTGCGCTAGCTCGCTCAGCGACGCCCTTTTGACCTCCTCGAAAGTTTTCGTCAGCTCCCGGCACACCGCGGCCCGGCGCTCTCCGCCGAGAACCTCGGCGGCGTCGGCAAGCGTGGCGCCGATGCGGTGCGGTGACTCGAAGAAGCACACAGCGCGGTGCTGGTCTTTGAGTGTGACGAGCCAAGCGCGACGCGGGCCGGCCTTGCGCGGTGCGAAGCCGTCGAAGATGAAGTGGCCGACATTGAGCCCGGAGAGCGCGAGCGCCGTGGTCACCGCTGACGGCCCCGGCACGCAGGTGACGTTCACGCCGGCATCGTGCGCGGCGGAGACGACCACGTGGCCCGGGTCGGAAACCAGCGGCATCCCGGCGTCCGTGACGACGAGGACCATGCGGGTGCGGGCGGCGTCGATAAGCTCGTCGACGCGTAGCTTTTCGTTGTGGTCGAAGTTCGACACCACCTTCGCCTCAAGTTCAACACCCAAAGCCGCGGCGAGCTGACGGGTCCGGCGGGTGTCCTCCGCCGCGATCACGTCGGCGGCGCCAAGCGCCTGGGCAAGCCGGGCCGAGGCGTCGCCGATGTTGCCGAGCGGGGTGGCCGCGAGCACGATGCCGGTGGAGGGGACGGTGGATTCGCTCTCGCTCATGGGGACCAAGGGTAATATCCCCGGGGTGACTACGGCCATCTCCCCCAAACGAGTCGCCCCGCGCCCGCCGGTAACCATCCCCTGGGCCAGGCGCGACACCGTGGCACTGGCGATCGTGGCAGGGCTCGCGCTGTTCACCCGGCTGATCGGGCTGACTCAGCCCACCGCCGGCGGCACCCCCATCTTCGACGAGAAGCACTACGTTCCGCAGGCGTGGGACATGGTGCGCTCCTTTTCCAATCCCGTGTTGGGCGGGATTGAGTCCAACCCCGCCTACGGTCTGGTCGTGCACCCGCCGCTGGGCAAGCAGCTGCTGGCCGTAGGCGAGTTCCTCTTCGGATACACCCCTTTGGGCTGGAGAATCATGCCCGCGCTCTTTGGCGTCGGAACCGTGGTGTTCACCCTGTTGCTGTGCCGCCGGCTGACCCAATCGACGGCGTTGGGGTTTGTGGCCGGGCTCATTGCCGTGTTCGACGGCGTGTTGCTGGTGACTGCGAAGTTCGGCATGCTCGACGTCTTCCAGGTGTTTTTCATCGTCGCCGCGGCCTGGACGCTGGCCGGCGATATGCGCGAGGCCCACGCGCGCATGCACCACGCGCACATCACGGGCAACTTCGGCCCGCGCCTCGGGTTTCGCTGGTGGCGCTTCGCCACCGGCGTGCTTTTGGGCTTAGCACTGTCCGTGAAGTGGTCGGGGCTGTACTACATCGCGTTCTTCGGCCTACTCTCCACTTTCTGGGACCTGTGGTTGCGCCGCCGCTATGGGGTCGCTCGCCCGGTCGTGGGCACGCTGCTTCGCGACGTCCCCGCCGCGCTCGCCTCCCTCGTGGTGGTCCCGGCGCTGCTCTACATCTTCTCCTGGCGCGCATGGTTCGCATCCGAAACATCCGTCTACCGCCACGCCGCTGTCGATGGGACGATCTCTGGCTCCGACTGGCCCTGGCTCGGAGCGCTGCCGGACGCGGTAGCGAGCTGGCTGTACTACCACCTCTCGGTGGCGCAGTTCCACGCCAGTTTGACGTCGTCAAGCGGGCACTCGCACCCCTGGGACTCCAAACCGTGGGCGTGGCTCGTCGGCGCGCGCCCGATCCTGTACTACTCGGCGACCGACATTGACTGCGGGTTTACCACCTGCCGTGAGATGATCTTCCTCTTCGGCACTCCCGCGATCTGGTGGCTGACGGTGCCAGTCCTGCTGTGGTCGGCGTGGGTGTGGCTGACGCGCCGAGACTTCCGCGTCATCGTGCCGCTCATCGCGTTCGCGGCGGGCTTCGTGCCCTGGCTGGCGGCGTTCGACCGTCAGATGTACTTCTTCTACGCTGCCGCGCTCGCGCCGTTTATCTGCGTGCTGCTCGCCATCGCCGTCGGCTACGTGGCGCGGCTTGGCACCACCGTGCCGCTGAAGTGGGTGCGCAAGCTCGCGGGATACCCCGTGACCACCGGCCAGCTCGCCGTGATTGTGTACCTGGCGCTGGTGGTCGGGATGTTCATCTATTTCGCGCCGATCCTCTACGGCATTCGCATCCCGGACTTTTACTACGCCCTGATTATGTGGCTTCCGAGCTGGAGGTAGTTTGGTTTGGTTGTGCGTTGTGCTGGGGTGGGTGTTGCGGGCGGTTAGATGTCACGGTCAACGGCTGGGCTGTGGTTGCTACCTGAGGTTTTGCGGCCGGGTGGGGCTTGAGTGTGACATCTCACCCGGTCAGATGTCACGGTCAGCGGTTGTGGGGTGGGTGCGACCTGGGGTTTTGCGGTCGGGTGCGCCTTGACTGTGACATCTCAGGCGGTGAGATGTCACGGTCAACGGTTCTGCCGTGGTTGCGACCTGCGGTTTTACCGCCGGGTGCGCCTTGACTGTGACATCTCACCCGGCCAAACGTCACGGTCGATGGTTGCAGAGTGATCGCGACCTGCGGTTTCACGGCCGGGCGCGCCTCAACCGTGACATCTCACCGCCCCACCAAACAACGAAAACCCACCCTACGTCGGATCCGCACCCAGCGACCGCCACGCGCGACGCAACTGCGGGCCGCGATCAATCGCGAGCGTGCCCAACAGTGCGACCAGGGTCGGCAGCAGAATCAGCACATGCGACGCGACACCCGAGCCGGTGTCGAGCACCGCGTCGCGCACCACAAACCCCAGCGTGAAGGTGAACATCGAGCCCACCACCAGGGCGATGCCGGGGATCTGGGCGGGGCGCGCCGCGGTGTACGCCAGTGCGCTGGCCACGCCGAGGCGCACTGACGCCGTTGCCGGCTCCCCACCGTTGACCAGGTGCACCACCGCCCACGCCAGCCACACCAGCGCCGCCGCGACGAGTGCAATCCGGCACAGCGTGAGCAGTACCGTGCGCCGCTGAGAGAGCCTGCGCCACTCGCCCTCGACCCCGGCGAGGATGACCGTGGAGAGGTTTTCCGGCGGTGCCATCCCACCGCCGATCTCGGCGAAGCGCAGGTTGCGCGACAGGGAGAGAATCCGCTGGTAGTAGGCGCTGCACTCGGCGCACTCGGCGACGTGGGCGTCGACGACGGCGTCGTCAAGCCCGCTCGATT
This sequence comes from Corynebacterium lipophiloflavum DSM 44291, assembly GCF_000159635.1. Taxonomy (GTDB): domain Bacteria; phylum Actinomycetota; class Actinomycetes; order Mycobacteriales; family Mycobacteriaceae; genus Corynebacterium; species Corynebacterium lipophiloflavum. The sequence goes on from NZ_GG667196.1 coordinate 96,596, forward strand.
CCCCGTCGACGCGGGCGGAGAGCGCGGCGCGCACCTGGTCGTGGCTAAGCACGAGTTAACACCCCGTCGAGGCTGGCGCGCCCGGCGCCGAAGACGACCACGATAAACAGCGCGCTCGCAAGCACCACCGGGTACTCCACCCCGCCGGCCTCGGCGAAGAACCCGTGGTCGAGGTGGACAAAGTAGGCGGCCGCCGCGGCGAGCAGCGCCAACACACCCGCGACCAACGTGGTCAGCAGACCGATAATCAGCAGCGCACCGCCGATGAGCTCGACGGACCCGGCGAGGTAGGCGCTGAGCTTAGGCTGGGGCACGCCCCATTCGGCGAATTGCGCGGCCGAGCGCGCCATGCCCGTTTCAAACCAGCGGCGGTAACCGTGGGCGACGAAAACGGCGCCGAGGACAAAACGCAACACCAAAAGCGCGAAGTCGCGAACCGCGGGCCTGTTCATGTGGAATAGATTACCTGTGGAACCTGCGGGCGCGAACTACAGTCCAACAGGGTATGAAACTCAAAGAAAACGGACTCATCATCGGCGACGACGGCCGCGCCCGCCCCCCCTGGGCCGCCGCCGACGAGTTGCTGCGCAACTACTACGACACCGAATGGGGCATGCCTGTCACCGACGAGCGCGGCATGTTCGAGCGCGTCTGCCTCGAGGGCTTTCAGGTGGGGTTGTCCTGGCGACTGATCCTGAAAAAACGCGACGCGCTGCGGGAGGCCTTCTTCGGCTTCGACCCGGATGAGGTCGCGCGCATGGACTCTGTCGAGCATTTGCTTTCCGACGCCTCCCTGATACGCAACGGCCGCAAGCTCAAGGCGGTGATCACCAACGCCCGGGCCACCGTCGCTCTTCGCGAACGCGGCACGAACCTCGCCGAGTTCGTGTGGTCGTATAAGCCTGAGACGACCCCCGCGCCGACAACAATGGACGAGGTTCCCACCCGCTCGGCCGAATCCGAGCAGCTGGCGAAGGATTTAAAGGCGCTTGGGTTCCGCTTCGTCGGCCCGGTAACCATGTACGCGCTCATGGAGTCGACCGGGATTGTCGACACCCACCTGGTGGGCAGTTGGCGCAGGGGCTCCTCCGGTATCTGGGGGTAGGGTGGCATCCATGCATGTCGGAGCTGCCATCGCACAGTCCCTTGAATCACACCACGTCTCACACGTGTTCATGGTCCCCGGCGAAAGTTTCCTCGCGGTGCTCGACGGGTTGCACGACAGTCCCGTTACCTCCGTCGTGTGCCGTCACGAGGGTGGCGCCACCTACGCCGCCGAGGCGCACGGTAAGGCCACCGGGCGCGCGGGCGTTGCCATGGTCACTCGCGGCCCCGGCGCCGCGAACGCCAAGATCGGTGTCTACACGGCGTGGCAGGACGAAGTCCCGGTGGTGCTTTTCGTCGGTCTCGTCCCGGTCAAGGACCGCTACCGGGAGTCGTTCCAGGAGTTCGACATCAACTCCTGGTTCGGCGACATCGCCAAGGGCGTGTTCGTCATCGACGATGCGCAGCGCGCCAGCCGGGTTGTCGCCAATGCCTTCCACCTCGCGCAGTCGGGCCGGCGCGGTCCGGTCGTCGTCGGACTGCCCGAGGACGTGCTGCTCGAGGAGTTCACCGGGGAGATCGCGGGGCCGATGAGCACCGCGCAGGGCGCGGTGTCGGATCACGACATCGAGATCATCACCGAGGCACTGCGCGGCGCCCGCACCCCGCTCATCTTCGAAGGCGGCCAGGGTTGGACCCAGCAGGCCTGCGATGCGGTACAGAGCTTCGCCGAGCGCCACTCGATCCCCGTTGTCAACGACATGCGCTCCACCGACCGCATTAGCTTCGACTCCCCCGCCAACGCGGGCTGGCTCGGCACCGCCCGCAACGATGAGACGGCACAGCTGCTCGAGGAGGCCGACGTGCTGTTGTGCATCGGGGCGAAGCTGTGGGACAAGCCCACCGATAATTTCACGCTGCGCCAGTCGCTTGATGCGGTCAATATCGTGGTCAACTCCGACGCCGGGCTCAAGGGCGCTTCCGGGGCGCTGACCCACCACGTCCTCGCAGACCCGCACGCTTTTGCCCAGGTGATCGGCGAGATCTCGCTGGATTCCAAGCCTGACACCACTCAATGGTTCGCCAAAGCCCGCAATATTCACGCCGAGTTTTCCGCCATCCCCGACCCGGAGGAGCGTTTCGCCAACCTGCCCGAGGGCGCGGTGGACTTCTACCACGTTTTCGAACAGGTCACGGCCCGGCTCGACGAGACCGCGCTGACCGCGTTCGGCGCCGGCAACCACTGTTTCTGGCCGCAGCGCTTCTTTCCCACGCGGCGCTTTCCCTCGATGCTCGCCCCGCGGCTGGGTTCGATGGGTTACTCGGTGGCCGCCGGTTTAGCCGCGAAGCTCGCGCACCCGGAGAAGACGGTGGTGGTCTTCGCCGGCGACGGGGAGCTGCTGATGAACGGCCAGGAGATCGTCACCGCGGTGCGCTACGGCGCGCCCATGCTCATCGTCGTGGTGGACAACCAGCAGTACGGCACGATCCGCGCGCACCAGGAAAAGCATTTCCCCGGCCGGGTGGAGGGCACACAGCTGGCCAACCCGGATTTCGCGGCGTGGGCTCGGGCGATGGGCGCATGGGCGGAAACGATCACAACCGACGATGAGGTCGAGGCCGCCGTTGAGCACGCCTTCGCCGCGCTTGATGACGCCCACGTGGCCGTACTCCACGTCATCGTCGACCAGGACCACGCCACTCCCGAAGGCAGCGCGCAGGCCTAGTTCGCCTCCTCCCAGACCTCCTTCGCGGCCGAGAAATTCAGGAGTGCGATGACACACCCGACGACGATGTCGAACCACGCCGTGGCATAGACGAGGGTGAGCAGCCCCGCGGCGATGATCAGCAGGTTGGACAGTGCGTCGTTACGCGCAGCGAGCCACGCCCCCGTGGCCAGCGCGACGCCGGTGCCGCGCACCTTGAGCAGGATCATCGCGCAGACAACGTTGACCACGAGCGCGCCGGCCGCAACGAGGGTGAGGCCTTCCGGGGCCGGCGGCACCGGGTTGAGCACTTTGTGCACCACCATCACCAGCGCGGCGACGGCGGGAATGAGGATCAGGCCCGCGAGCACTTTCGCGGCGACCCTCCTGAGCGCCACCGGTCACGCGGCCGCGACGAAGACAAGCAGGTTGATCGCGGTGTCTTCGAGGAAGTCGACGGAATCGGCGAGCAGCGCCGCGGAACCGAGCGCCGCGCCCGCGACCACTTCAACGAAAAAGTAGGCGAGGTTCAGCAGCGCGACGATTAAAACCGCGCGGCGCATTAGCTAGCTCGGTGGTAGTCGTCGTATTCGTAGCCCACGGTCGCCGGGGCCACCGCGTGGTGGTAGTCGAGGTTCGCGAAATCGGGGCTTTCGTCGTCAAGCTCGACGATGACGGCGCCGGGCACGCGCCGCTCCCGCGGCAGCGCGGCGGAGTCGGCGGAGGTGACCACGCCCATC
>NZ_GG667196.1:100353-182726 GCF_000159635.1 Corynebacterium lipophiloflavum DSM 44291
GCGCAGCTGGCGCACGCGCCGCGCGTGCAGGGCGCGTTCCTGCTTGACCACCGAGCGCAGCGCCGCCATGTACCACACCGTCAGCGCAATCGTGACCGCCGGTGCGGCCCAGGCCCAGCCGCTGACCACGAACGCGATGACCACGGCGATCACAGCGGCGACGATCAGGCCGAGCAACGTGCGCTGGCGGCGCTTGAACCGATCCGCGCGGGCGGCGTGCTCGCGCTCCGGGTCCCAGCCGCCGCGGCCCCGACGGTTCTGCGCGAACGCGATTTCGTCGGCGGTCAGTTCGGAGCGATCCTCAACGGGCTCGGTCTCTACCTCCTCCGGCTCAGCAATCGGGGCCTCGGCGTCTACGGCCGGCTGCTCGTCGGCGTAGCCGTAGTCACCCGGAGAGGCGTAGGAGGCGTCGACCTCGTAGTGGTCCTGCTCGATGTCCTCAACAGGCTCAGACCCAGACTCAGCCTCAGCCTGGAGAACCGAGAGGGCGGTGGAACCCGACGCGGCGGGCTGCTCCTCCTCGACGACGACCTCGCCGTCGATGTGTTCCTGCTCGGGCTCGTCGACACGCAGGCTAATCGCGGTGGAGCCACCGGTACTGGCCAGCGGCGCCGCTTCAGCCTCGACGACCTCGTAGTCTGCCTCAGCGGAGTTGTCGTGGCGGTGCACGTCGGCTGCCGAAAGTTTGGGCCGGCGGCGCTGCACCACCGGCTCGCTGCCGCCGGCATGCAGCACGCGGGTGGCGTCGTATCCGTCGCCGGAGTGGCGGATTGGCTTGTTGTTGCCCATGACGATCGGGGCCAGGACGATCACCCAGACGACGATGATCAGCACGATGATGAGGCTGAGGCTGCCCATGCGGGGAGGCCACCTTTCTTGCAGCGGGTGTAAACAGTTGAATCGGGGTCTAAGGTTATCGGCCCGAAACCTCTGTCACCTTCAGCCACGCCGAACCCTGCCCTCGGCGATCAACCGAGCGACGGCTGTTGAGGGGTAGTCGTCCGCATTAAGTGCGACGAAGTGGTGGTCGCGCCACTGCCCGTCGATGTGCAGGTTGCGGCGCATGTATCCCTCCTGTCGGTAGCCGTTGGCGACAAGCACTTTGCCCGAGGCCGGGTTGTCGGGCAGGTAGGTCGCGGTCACCCGGTGCATGCCGACGCGCTCGAAGGCGTGGTCGGTGCCGAGCGCGCAGGCGGCCGTCGCCACGCCGCGGCCCATGAAGGCCGAGTGGACCCAGTACCCGATCCAACACTCGGAGACCGACCCGTGCTGGATGTTGCCTAGCGTGACTTGGCCGGCGAAGCGGCCGTCGAGCTCGATGACCAGCGGCACGACAACCCCGTCGAGGGCGAGTCGGCGCAGGTTGGAGTAAGTGGACCGCCAGGCGCTGCGGGTGTGCGCCGCCGCCCAGGAGGTCGGCACCGTCGGCTCGACGGGTTTGAGCCAGCGCTCGTCTGCGATGCGGTAGCGCACCCAGTCGAAGCCGTCGCCGGAGCGCAGCGCGCGCAGCCGCAGGCAGGCGCCGTCTTCCAGGCACACTGCTGGCGTCGCTTCCGGCCACCCGGGGTGGAACCCGCCCGAGCCGAGGCCGAGGAACTCAAGCATGGCGCGCTACCGCTGCTGCAGGAACTCGACGTCGACGAGGTCGCCGGGGCGGACCTCGGTGACGTCGTCCGGGATGCGGATCAGCGCGTTTGCTTCCGCGAAACCGGCCAGCAGGTGCGCGGGTGCGCCCTCGGCGCCGCTGAGCGGCTGGACGAGGTAGTTACCGGTTTCCGCGTCGCGCATGAGGCGGCCGCGCACAAGCCCGAGGCGGCCGGCGAGCGAATCGATGGGCCCGAGCGAGCGGGCCTGGATGCTGCGGCGCGTCGGAGTCGCCTTGCCCAAGGACTGCCGAATCGCCGGGCGGATCAGCGTCTCGAAGATCACCAGCGAGCTCACCGCGTTCGTCGGTAGCAGAAATACCGGCACCCGCTCCTCGCCCACCAGCCCGAAACCCTGGACCGAACCGGGGTGCATGGCCACACGCGTAGTGTCGATCTCGCCGAGCTCGCGCAACACCTGTTGCAGCGGCGCCGCCGAGCTTCCCCCGACGGCGCCGGTGATGATGAGCAATTCGCTTCTCGACGCCTGGTGGGCGATCGTTTCCCTCAGCCCGCGCGGCTCAGCGTTGATAATCCCGGCGCGGGTCACCGTTGCCCCCGCTTCCTGCGCTGCCGCCGCGACCGCGTAGGAGGCCACGTCGTAGACCTGCCCGAGGCCGGGGTCGCGCTCAATGTCGACGAGCTCGAGACCGTAGGCCATCACGGTCACGCGGGGGCGCGGGTACACCAGCACCTTGTTGCGGCCGGCGGCGGCGAGCAGGCCGATTTGGGCCGGGCCGATCACCATTCCCTGGCGCACGGCAACGTCGCCGGGTTGAATGTCGTCGCCCGCCTTGCGCACGAAATCGCCGGTGCGCACGGGGCGGGAAGGGGTTACTCGCTTGCGGCCGCGATCGCTCCACTGCAGCGGCAGGACGGCGTCGGCAAGCGTGGGAAGCGGCGCGCCCGTGGCCACCTTCACCGCCTGCTTCGGCTGCAGGCGCAGCGGCTTCTGCGAGCCAGCCGCCACCTCGCCGACCACGGGCAGGGAACGCTCGACGGGCTGGTCCGCGCCGACGGAGGAGCCCAGCGCCACACCCCCGCCGACGTCGACCGCGCGCACCGCGTAGCCGTCGACCGCCGCCTGGGCGAACCCAGGAAGTGGACTGGAGGCGGCGACCTCTTCCGCGCACATCATGCCGAGCGCATCGGTAATGGAGACCCGGATCGGCTCCGGCATCAGCGCAGAGTCGACCACCATCGCCAGCTGCTGCTCCACGCTGCGCATAGCCGTGGACGGGGTGGGGGGTGTCGCACTCATGGTGGAAGACTACATTTCAGCTTCGTATTCGCGCAGAATCGCTTTGATGGCGGTATAGAGCGCCGGGCCGTATTTCTCGTCGCGCAGGCCGAAGTCGACGTTGGCGGGGATGTAGCCCGCCGGGTTGCCCAGGTCGTGGCGCTTACCGTCGTGCACGACCACGTGGACGGGGTGGCCTTCCTCGATCATCAGGGCGATGGCGTCGGTAAGCTGCAGCTCCCCGCCCTTGCCGGGGGTGATGCGGCGCAGCGCGTCGAAGATGCCGCGGTCGAGCAGGTAGCGCCCCGTGGCCACGAGCGTCGAGGGGGCTTCTTCCTTGGCGGGCTTTTCCACCATGCCGCGGACCCTTTTCACCTCGAACCCGTCGAACTCGGCGTCGATGTCCTCGATGTCGAACACGCCATAGTTGAACACTTCGTCGGGGGTGACGTTGAACGCGCACAACACGGAGCCGCCGAGTTCGGCGCGCACCTGGGCCATCTTCTCCATTACGCCGCCCGGCAGCACGAGGTCGTCGGGAAGCATCACGGCGACGACGTCTTCGTCTTCGTCGAGGGCCGACTCAGCGCAGCCCACCGCGTGCCCGAGGCCGAGCGGCTTGTCCTGTACGACCGCGACGGCGTCGATCAACTTGGCAGCGCGCGCAACCTTTTCCACCTGGGCGGTCTTGCCGCGTTCGGCGAGCGTTTCGCAGAGGTTGTCGAACTGACCGAAGTGGCGCATGATCTCCTGCTTCTCGGGAGCGGTGATGATCGCGAGCCGCGTCGCGCCGGCTTGGGCCGCCTCTTCTGCGATGAGCTCAATGCCGGGTGTGTCGACCACGGGCAAAAGCTCCTTCGGGACCGTCTTCGTCGCTGGCAGAAACCTAGTGCCCAGACCGGCCGCGGGTACGACTACGGTCCTGATCCCGCACGCGGGGCGTTCGCTGGATGTACGCATATGAAAGGAGCATACCCGCGCGTGATGCGTCAATCGCGAGCGACCCCGAGCGTTTCCGCTGTGTCACAATACGCCCATGACGCTCAAGCACCAGATGCGCGAGGAGCATCAGGCTTATCGACGCCACCTGCGCGCCCGCCCCGAACTCAAGCGCGATCTCGACCGCGCGATCTCGAACCATGCAGTGCGCTACCTTAAAGCAACTGGTGGCGGAAACGCCGCCGCCTACCACCCGCTGGCCTCCGAGCCGGGCGGCGCTAGTTTCGTCGCCGCGCTGGCCGAGGCGTGCCGCGCGCTGTTTCTCCCGATCTCACTGGCCGACGGGGTCCTCGGCTGGACACCGTACACGGCGGCGCTCGTGCCCGGGGCGCTGGGCATTTCCGAGCCGTCCGGCGCGCGTTTTAACTCCGCGGTGTTGCGTTCCTGCAGCGCCATTGTCGTGCCCGCGCTCGCCGTGGACCGCTCCGGGATGCGCCTGGGCAAGGGTGCCGGCTACTACGACCGCGCGCTTGCCGGCCTGGAGGTGCCCACCGTCGCCGTCGTCTACGCCCGCGAGCTTGTCGACGCTGTCCCGCACGCCCCCCACGACATCCCCGTCGACGCGGTCATCACTGAGGAGGGCATCCTTGAGTTGACCTAGTTGCTGAGCCAGTCCAGGGAACCGGCGGGGTCTGCGAGCAGTCAGATAAGGGTGTGAAAGACGCATCCAGCCTGTTTCAGACCCTGCGCGAGCCCGGCTACCGGCGCAGCGTGGCACTTCGGCGCGCCCTAGCCGCGGCGCTGCTCGTCGCCGCACTCATGAGCGCGGCGGTTAGTCGTGGCGCGGACCCGATGGTGCTGGCGTTTGCGCAACCGGCTTCCGCTGGCGACGTACTCGAGCCCTCCCACCTGCAGCTGCGCCGGTTCCCCGCCGACGCGGTCCCCGACAATGCCCTCACGGACATCGACGCCGCAACAGGCCAGATCCTCGCCGCTGCAGCATCGCGCGGCGAGGTGGTCACCTCGACGCGGCTTGTCGGGCCGGACTTAGCGTCCGAGCTCGTCGGCGAGCAGGCCCCGGAGGCCTTCTCTCTGGTTCCCGTCGCGCTCGCGGAGCCCGACATCATCCCGATGCTGCACCACGGTGCAACAGTGAGCGTGGTGACCATGTCACCGGACGGCGCGCAGCCGCGCACGATCGCCACCGGCGCAAAAGTCGTTGTCGCGGGCGCGGAAGAGGGCACGGTGATGCTTCTTCTCCCGAACACGCAAGCGGCTGCTGTCGCCGCAGCATCGCTGGCGACACCGTTAACGGTGGTGCTAGGCGGAACCTGATCGATTGTGTGTCTAGGATATGTTCCATGCTCAAATGATTTAAAGAATTCATTATGCGTGGCAACGTCATCGACCTCGCGGTCGGTGTCGTTATCGGCTCCGCCTTCACCGCAATCGTGACCGCGTTCTCAACCAACATTATCAACCCGCTCATCTCCGTTCTCGGCGGGGCGGAGTTCGGATTCGGCTACGCCCTCATCGCCGGCAACCCCGAGACCCGGCTCAACTTCGGCGCGCTGCTCACCGCCGTGATCAACTTCCTGCTCATCGCGGCCGTGGTGTACTTCTTCATCGTCGCACCGATGAACAAGCTCGACGAGGTGCAGTAGCGCCGGCGCGGCATCAGCGGCTCGGAACCCGCCCCGACCGATGTCGAGCTGCTGACCGAGATCCGCGACCTGCTCGCGGAGAGCAAGGGCCCCACTGAGTTGCCGCCCACTCAGCTGCCGTAGTGCGGCGGGCGCTCGTCTTCCAGGTACTCAAGTTCACTTAGCGGGGGCGCGGCGTCTTCATCAAAGACAACAAACTGGTCGTCGTCACGCGGCCGCAGCACGACAGTGTCAGCGCTTCGGTCGTACTCCACATCAGCGGTGCGCTTCGCGCGCCGCCTTTTTCGTTGCGGTTCGGGCACGGGATTTACACGCTGTACTTGTTCAAGTCCGCGATCAGGTGGGAAACGAGAGGTCGGAAGGTGGACACCCCGTCGCGGATCGCCTCTCGGCTCGCCGCCAGGTTCAACACCACAGTCGAGCCCGACACCCCGCAAATGCCACGTGAGGTGGCGGCGTCCAACGCGCCGCAGACCTGACCGGAGGAGCGGATCGCCTGGCCGACGCCCGGAACCATCTTGTCGATCACGGCGCGGGTCGCCTCCGGCGTCTTGTCACGCGGACCGACCCCGGTGCCGCCGACGGTTAAGACCAAGTCGACGCCGCCGACCACGCCGGTCTCAATGGCCTTTCGGATGTCCGATTTCTTGGATTTGACGCGCACGACAGCATCGACGAGGAAACCCGCCTCCGCGAGCAGCTCGCCGACGAGCTTGTGCGTGTCGTCCGCCGGGTCGTCGTAGCGGTGGTCCGATACCAACACGACGAGCGCGCACGGCGGAACCGGGGCGTTGTTTTCGCGTTCAGTCGCGATGAGGAAAGCATCGTCCGGTTCGCGCAATTCCAGTGCGTCCAATGCGTTCGGCATGGGCTTTCCCCTTCTGTTGATCCTTCTACAAGGCCCCGGCGGGCGGTGTGCAGATATGAACTTACTCCGAACTCAGTGTCACATCTACCGTTCTGGGATCCGGGTCCCCCTCGGAGCGAACTTCCAAGGTCACAGTCTCGCCGAAGTCTCGCGATCGGGTGGCCGCGATCAGCGCGTCAGCCGAATCGATGGGGCGGTCGTTGAGTCGGGTGATCACGTCGCCCCCCTTGATGCCGGCGGCGTCGGCGGGGCTGCCCGGCTCCACCGCGGCCACGGCCGCCCCGTTCGTCGGGTCGACGATACTGACCTGGACACCGAGCATCGGCTGGCGGGCCTCGCCCGTGTCAATCAGCTGCTTGGCCACGCGCTGCGCGAAGTTCGCCGGGATGGCGAAGCCGAGACCGATGGAGCCGGCAGCGCCCTGCGGTCCGGATGCCATCGATGCGATGACCGAGTTCATGCCCACGAGGTTGCCGTTCATGTCTACGAGCGGACCGCCCGAGTTGCCGGGGTTGATCGCTGCGTCGGTTTGGATTCCGTCCATCAGCGAGCTCTCCCCTCCCCCCTGCGCGGCGCGCACTGGGCGGTTCAGGGCCGAGACGATGCCGCTGGTCACCGTCGCGGAGAAGCCGAGCGGGGAGCCTACGGCGACAACTTCCTGGCCCACGCGCAGTTCGTTCGAGTCGCCGAAGCGGATGACGGGAAGGTTTTCCACGCCTTCGATCTTGAGCACGCCGACGTCGGTGTTGACGTCGGAGGCGACGTAGGTCGCCGGGTGCGTGGTGCCGTCGTTAAGCGTGACGGCGACCTCGGCGCCCTCTGCTCCCTCAGCGATGACGTGGTGGTTGGTGAGTACGTAGCCGTCCGCGGAAATGATCGAGCCCGACCCTTCGGCGCTGCCGCGCTGCGAATTGACGCTGATCGACACGACTGCCGGCAGGACCGTGGCGGCGACCTCCTCGACCGACCCCTCCGGCGCGGGCGCGTTATCGGTGGCGGGCTCGGCGTCGAGCGTGTCGCTGACGTAGGACTGGTTGTTTATGCCGGAGATTGTTCCGGCGGCGAAACCCGCGCCGGCACCGGCGAGCAGCGAGGTAATGAGCGCAATTGCGATGACGGGGCGGCGGCGCGGCTCGGGGCGGGGCTCAGCAGTGCTGACCTGGTAGACACCCTGGGGCGGTACGGGATTGTTCATAGCGAGATATTGTGCACCCGTCACCTGTGGCGCTTCTGCGTTGGGCGAAGCGTCGAGCGTAACACTTCCTGAACGTTTCCTGAATGCCAAAACCGGGCACGCAGCAGCGGATACCCGGTTGAGGAGAGGTGGAGCTTTAGCTTAGAACTGCTCGACGTCGATCAGACCAGCCTGAGCGGCCTTGACCAGGCGGCGCGGGATGCGCACCTCCTGGCCGTCAATCTTGACGGTCTGCAGGTCGGGGTTGTCGGCCTTCCACTGGGAGCGGCGCGAGTGCGTGTTGGCGCGGGACTTACGGAATTTCTGTACAGCCATGGTGTGTTTTCCTCCTTCGACCTGTTAGTTCTTAGTTCGCGGACTTCTTCTTGCGGCGGGCCATGCCACCGAAGCGCTGGTTGAACTTCTCGACGCGGCCGGCAGTGTCCATGAGACGCTGCGCGCCGGTCCAGAACGGGTGCGACTCGGAGGTCACATCAACGACGATGAGCGGGTACTCGTTGCCGTCTTCCCACTGCTCGGTGCGATCGGAGGTCATCGTGGAGCGGGTCAGGAACTTGTTTCCCGTGTTACCGTCCTGGATGATCACCGGATGGTAATCCGGGTGAATGTCATTCTTCATGTTCGGATTCGTCTCCCTCAGGATTGAACTACAGGTCGGTTCCGCGCGGCTATTCGTTAGGCGGATCGTGCCTGAGTTGGGTGCGAAAATGGTCGTGGTCCAACAAAGGTCCAACAGGCGCTGGACAACTCGAAATATCCTACATGTCACGAGCGAGCCGGCCTAATTGCTTGAAGCTTGTCGACGAGCCGGTGCATCACGATCTCCACCGGGCCCCGCGAGAAGCGGCGCAACCACAGACTGCTCGCCGCCATTAACCCGAGGCAGATCAGCGCGTAAATGCCGAGCACGGGCAGCGTCTGACCTTCACCGGAGGTGACGCGCGCAAGCCCCAGGCCGAAGTCGTAGAACACGATAGACGCGATGATGTTTTGGAGGATGTAGCAGCTCAACGCGGTGCGTCCGACGTTGGCGAAGGCCTTCCCCACAGCGCCGAGGCGGTTGCCGCGGCGGACGTAGAATGCCGCGACCAGTGCCAGGACACCAAAGGCGACGATGGCGGAGGTAACGTACCGGGTAGTCATCGCCGCGGCGGACGTCGCAAACAGGCGCAGGCCCCAGTCCAGCGGGAGGCCGAAGCCCAGGCCCACAATCAGCACCTTGCGGCGCAGATCCGCGCGGGCGGGATCAAACAGCCCGGCGCGGTAGAGGCGCGCGCCGATGATGAAAATGCCCAGCCCCATCATGAACATGATCGGGATCTCGAGGCGGCCGTCCACGAAGTGGCTCACGCGGTGCTGCACCATTGCCCAGTAGTTGTCGGTGGGCACACCCAGCTGCATCATGTCCTCGGGCGCATCCTGCCCGCGGTCTGGCATGGCGGAGCTAAAGAAAGCGACGAGGGCGTCGAGGGCGACGATCGCGCCGACGTGCACGGTCAAAGCCACCCACATGAAGATCTTCTGCACCCGCTCGCTGCGCGCCAGGATCGGTGCGACGGCGAGGGCCGTGAGCCCGTAGCCCATGAGCACGTCGAATTCGAAGACGAAAATGTAGTTGATCAGACCCTCGACGGTGAGCAGCCCGGCGCGCCAGTAATAACCACCGGGCCAGCGTTGGCCGCGGCGTTCGGCCGACTGACGCTGAATCTCGAGCCCGATGCCGAACATGATGGTGAGCAGGCCGAGGAACTTGCCGTCCGTGATCAGGTGCAGCACGGCGTTGATCACGACGTCCACGCTGGGGTTGGAACCAACCTCGCGCGCCAACGTGAAGTTGACGTCGCCGAATAGCGCCTCCATGGTCAGGGACTTCTCACCTGCGGCGGACGCGGAAAAGATCCAGATGTTGGTGGCGAGGGTGCCGAGAATTGCGATGCCGCGGGCGACGTCAAGTCCGACATGGCGCGCACCAGAAAGTGCGGTTGTACTCATGTGTGTGACGCTACGGCGCATAACGGGAGCCCCGAAAGTGCCCACGGTCATGATTTTCACCGTCCGACACCATGGCGACGTAGATTATGAGCCATGCACGCCGCCGCACAGACTTCCTCGGTGTTCTTTCTGCGCTTCCTGGACTATTTCTGCATCCTGTTCGTCGCGCTGCTGTTGAATTCGGCTGCCCTCACCACGGCGCGGCTCGCCCCGCTCGGTGCGTCTCTCGCCGTCTTCCTCGGCGCGTGGGTGCTGTGGCGGTTCATCCCCTCCCCCGCCAGCGCCGTCGCGGTGGCAGCGACGAGCACCATCGTCTTAGCGGTCGGTGACAACGCGCTCAGCGTGATGGGCCTATGGCTCGGCTTCGCGGCCCTTGCGCCCTCACTCGGTGACACCGCCTCGCGCGTCTTCGCCATCATCCCCGTTGTCGTCATCGTCGCACTTCACCTTCGGGCCGGCAGCGATTCCGCAAAGATCCTCATCGAGTTAGTCGCCGCTTGTGTGGTGGCCGTCGCCGGCGTGGCGCTGGGGCGGACGGTGAACCAGATTTTCGCCAGCGAGGAGGCGCTGCGCGCCGCCAATGTCAGGGTCCGCGAATTCACGCTGGCGCAGGAGCGCCATCGTTTGGCGACCAGTCTCCACGACAACCTGGGGCACCGTCTGACCATCATCGCGTACGGCATCGACGCGGTCGGCCGCATCATGCCCACCAAGCCCGATGCGGCCGCGGAGGAGCTGCGCACCCTGCGCGGGCACGTTTCCGCGGCTCTGGAGTCGATGCGCACCACCGTTCGTGCAATCACTCCACTTGAGCTTGTCGACGGCGACCTGACCGCAACGTGTCGCCAGCTCGCCGCGTGGTTTCAGGGAACAGGGGTAAAAATCACACTCGACAGCTCTCTGCGCACCCCGCCGCCGGAGGAGGTGGCCACCCTCGCCCTTGTCTTTGTGCAAGAGGCGCTGACGAACGTCGTGCGCCACGCGGGCGCGGACACCGCCATGATCACGCTCAGCGACACCGCGGTCAGCGTCGCCGACGACGGATCGGGAAACGACACACCACCCGGCTTTGGCATCACCTCCCTGAAGGAGCGCGCCGAGAAAATCGGCGGCAGTGTCGCCTCCGAGGCGCACGGCGGCATCGACGGTGGGTTCCGTATCACACTGCGTTTTCCCGTGGCAGGGGGTGCGCGGTGAAGACAACACCGATTCGGGCGTTGCTCATCGACGACCACGAAATGCTGCTGCGCGGCTTGCGCCTGATCTTCGACACCATCGACGGCATCGACATTGTCGCGGCAACGACCGCGGGGGCTGAAGCGCTGACGCTCGCCCGCGAGCACCGGGTCGACATCATCATCACTGACGCCGCGATGCCCGGGGTCGACGGGTTGGGCGTCGTCAAGCAATGCGCGCCCGAATTTCCCGTGCTGGTGCTCACCACCTTCGACGACGCCTCGCTGGTTTCGGCGCTGCTGAGCGCGGGGGCCGCGGGCTACATTCTCAAAGACGTCGCACCGGAGCAGTTCGCGCGCGCCATCGCAGACGCGGCGGCCGGCGGGCTGGTGCTCGACCCGCGGATCGCGAGGTTCGCCCGCGAAGCCCCGACCAACGAGCTCGCCATCTTGACGCGCGCCGAACGCGGCGTGGCGAAACTGATCGCGCAGGGCAAAACCAACCAGGAGATCGCGGCGCAGCTCCACCTGGCGGAGGGAACCGTGAAGAACCACGTGTCGCGGATCCTGGGCAAAGTTGGTGCGCGCGACCGCACGCTACTAGCGCTGCGGCTGTCCGGATCGCTGCGTGGTAGCGATTAGGAAAACAGCCCCCGAAACTGTAATGTTGACTCTCGCTGTTGTCGAAGTACACGTTTACGCCTGCGTCAACCGATTGCTACCTCACCCCCTCACAGGTAATCAGCGCGTGGGCGGCAGAAGAGAAAGAAGTCAACCCATGTCGGCATATTGCCAGGTCACGGGACGTCAGCCGTCGTTCGGCAAGACCGTCTCGCACTCGCACCGCCGCCACTCCCGCCGTTGGAACCCCAACGTGCAGAAGAAGCGGTTCTACCTGCCCTCCGAGGGCCGTACCATTACCCTGAACGTTTCCACCAAGGGTCTCAAGATCATCGACCGTGACGGCATCGAGTCCGTCGTGGCGTCCATCCGGGCACGAGGTGAGAAGATCTAATGGCACGTAACGATATCCGCCCGATCATCAAACTTAAGAGCACCGCGGGCACCGGGTTCACCTACGTGACCCGTAAGAACAAGCGCAACAACCCGGATCGCATCACGCTGAAGAAGTACGACCCGGTTGTTCGCAAGCACGTCGAATTCCGCGAGGAGCGATAATTTATGGCTAAGAAGTCAAAGATCGCCAAGAACGAGCAGCGCAAGGAGATCGTCGCCCGCTACGCAGAGCGCCGCGCTGAGCTCAAGGCAATCATCCGCAATGCAGAGACGTCCGATGAGGACCGTCTCGAGGCTCAGTTCGAGCTCAACCGCCAGCCCCGCGACGCTTCCCCGTCGCGCGTGCGCAACCGTGACTCGCACGATGGTCGCCCCCGTGGCTACCTCCGCAAGTTCGGCCTGTCCCGTGTCCGCATGCGCGAGATGGCTCACCGTGGTGAGCTTCCGGGCGTCCGTAAGTCCTCGTGGTAAGGAGGAGCCAAAACTATGAAGCGTGGAAATAACCAGCGCAAGCAGCGCATGGAGCAGTCCCGTCGCCCGAAGAAGAACCCGCTCAAGGCCGAAGGCATTGAGAAGGTCGATTACAAGGACGTCAAGACGCTGCGCCTGTTCATCTCGGATCGCCACAAGATCCGTTCCCGCCGCGTCACGGGCCTGACCCCGCAGCAGCAGCGCCAGGTCGCTACCGCTGTGAAGAATGCCCGCGAGATGGCTCTCCTGCCGTTCACCAGCCGTTAAGGCCCGGTTGACAACAGCAGCGTAGGGTCTACTCGGCTCTTGAAGGCGCCCGCCCCCTTGGGGGTGGGTGCCTTCTTCTACTCCCCATCCCGCTACGGTTAGAATCTTAAACATGTCTGGATCCGTGGGTCGCCCCCGCAAGAATCGTCCACGTCGCAGAGGAAAAACCGCCCGCGACGAGATTCTCGACGCTTCTTCCGAGCTGTTCACAGTGCAAGGTTTCGCTACGACGTCGACCCACCAGATCGCGGACGCAGTGGGGATCCGCCAGGCGTCGTTGTACTACCACTTCCCGTCGAAGACGGAGATCTTTTTGACCCTGCTCATGGGCACCGTGCAACCGGCCCTGGATCTCGCTCAGGACCTTGCTGAGATGGACGAGTCCCCCGCGTTAAAGCTGTGGGCCCTCGTCGCCGCGGAGACGCGTATTTTGCTGTCATCGAATTGGAACATCGGCCGCCTGTACCAGCTGCCCGTGGCGAATTCGGAGGAGTTCCACGACTACCACGATGCGCGCCGCTCGCTCGAGGACGTCTTCCGTGACCTCGCCGCCCAGCTCGTCGGCGATGACGATCCGCGCATCGAGCTTCCTTTCCAGATGACCCTCGCCGCGATCGAACTGCGCGACAACACGGGCAAGGCGCCTTACCCGCTTGTTGACGACGCACTGCCCGCACCGTCCGTGATGATCGCTGACGCCGTACTCGACGTGCTGCACGCAGACCTGCCGGCGAACCGGGGGATACGCACCCTGGACTTGGTGGCCAAGGTGCGCGACGAGCCTGTGGTCGGTGCGCGCGACTAACAGGCTGCGGTCGGTAGGGCGTCGAGAAGCGGGCGCAGTTCTGCCGCGACCGCGTCGGCCATGGCTTGCGCGCTCGCGTACTCTCCCGTTGCCGGGATGACCGTCAGCGCGAGGGCTACATCGTTTCCGCGGGTGTTTGTCACGCGCGCCACCTGCCGGACCTGGTAGCCACCGCTAGGCGACGGCCCCCAGCCCCCCTTCAGCCTGGCGCCCGGCAGCTGCCCCAGACCATATGCTTGATCCGGGCTGACGTTGCCCATCAGCTCGAGCACGTCCTTGGCGCCGGCAACGCACGCCAAATGTCCGGCGAGCGTCGCCTCCTGGCTGGCTGATAGCGCAGTCTGGCCGAAGGTTGAGAACTCCGTGCGGATGGGCAGCGTGTTGACGCTCGCGTCCACCCCGGCATCCGCCAGCACCTGGTTGACATCGCCGGGCGTGACGAGCGCCCACAAGCTTTCCGCTGCGACGTTGTCGGAGTTGTGAATCGCTGCCGGGGCGTAGAGCTGCGCCTGGTCGGGCGCTACGCGAGTAGCCGCGACGGCGATCGGCACCTTGATTGTCGACCACGCCGGGTACGCGCCGTCGTCTCCGCCCGAAATAACGCCGTCCGCACCGGCTACCGCGATGCCGACGGAGCCCCCGAAAACCGAGACCACGCTGCGGGCTACGGCGTCCAGCTCGTTTCCCGCCGTAGTTGCCGGTTCAGGAGCAGTTTCGGACATTGCGGGAGGGCTCGCCGTGACATACGTGGTCGACGTGACAACGGGCCTTTGCTCCGCCGGTGCGGCGCACGCGGCAACGATGAGCGTGGCCCCCAGCACCGGGAGTGCGCGAAGGACCGGGACCATCACCAGATTTCCACGACTGCGTTCTCGCCGCCTCGGCAATAGACCCTAGCACTGCCCGCGCAGCTCATCGTGTACGTGAGCTTGGTTTTCGGGCTGTATGCGTCGACCGTCACATCGGGGCCGCCATTATCGGCGCAGGCACCCAAGAAAGCGGAGTACACGTTGGCCGCGAACGGCCCCGAGGTGACCCCGTTGCCCGCGGCGTAATGGGAGTACGCGCAGGCGTTGGGCTCCCCGGGCTCCCCGGGCTCCCCGGACTCGCCGGCTTGCTGTGCTGGCTGTGCAGCCCGCGGCAGCGTGTGCGTTTCAATGACGGTCACGGTCCCGGAATCCGCGCCTGCCCCGGTGAGACCGAGCCGCCCGGATCCGCCGAGAAACGCGAGGATTCCAACGAGGGCGAGAGGGCGAGGATGGCTACGGCGATCCACAGACCCACGAGAAGGCCGCGGCTACCAGATGCCCTCGGGTACGCGACCTCATCAGGGCGAGGCTGCTGACCAGCCGGGGTGTAGTTTCCCTCCATTGGTTGTCCGCCTTCGTAAACGCGTGGCTAGTGGAAGAAGTGGCGGGTGCCGGTGAGGTACATTGTCACACCGGCCTGCTTCGCCGCGGCGATGACCTCTTCGTCGCGGATCGAGCCGCCCGGCTGAACCACGGCGGTGACCCCGGCGTCCGCGAGGACCTCAAGGCCGTCGGCGAAGGGGAAGAACGCATCCGATGCCGCGACGGCGCCCGTGGTGCGATTGACGCCCTCGTCAAGCGTGTTGGCTCGCTCGACCGCGAGTTTAGCCGAATCGACGCGATTGACCTGGCCCATCCCCACGCCCACCGAGGCGCCCCCGGAGGCGATGAGGATGGCGTTGGATTTGACGCAGCGGATCGAGCGCCACGCGAACTCGAGGTCCGCCAGCACTTCGGCGGTGGCGGGCTCGCCTGACACCAGCTGCCAGTTGTCGGGGTTGTCTCCCTCAGCCTGGAAGGTGTCCCGCTCCTGGACGAGGAAACCGCCGGAAATCTGCTTGACTTCCTCGCCGCGGAACTCCGGCTCGACCTCGAGAATGCGCAGGTTTTTCTTTTCCTTGAGCAGCTCCAGCGCCGCCTCCTCGTAGGACGGTGCGACAACGACCTCGGTGAAGATCGGCTTGATCGACTCGGCGAGCTCGAGGGTGACCTCGCGGTTGACGGCGATCACGCCGCCGTATGCGGAGACGGGGTCGCATGCGTGGGCGAGGCGGTGGGCTTCGGCGATCGACTCATCGGACACGGCGATGCCGCACGGGTTGGCGTGCTTGATGATCGCCACGCACGGGCGATCATGGTCCCAGGCGGCGCGCCACGCTGCGTCGGCGTCCTGGTAGTTGTTGTAGCTCATCTCCTTGCCGCCGTGCTGGATAGCGTCGGCAAGGCCCCAGCCCTCGTTGATGAGGCTGGCTGCCTGGTGCGGGTTCTCGCCGTAGCGCAGGTCACCCTCGCCCTCGCCGTCGAGCTGCTCGGTGAACCAGTCGGAGACGGCCGCGTCGTAATCGGCGGTGTGCGAAAACGCCTCGAGCGCGAGCTCGCGTCGCTGCTCGAGGGAAAAGCCGGAACCGCGCACAGCGTCGATGACGTCGGCGTAGCGCTCCGGGTCGGTGACGATCGCCACCGAGGGGTGGTTCTTCGCCGCGGCGCGCACCATCGACGGGCCGCCGATGTCGATTTGCTCGACGCACTCGTCGAAGGACGCCCCGGAGGCAACCGTCTCCTCGAAGGGGTAGAGGTTGACCACCACGAGCTGGAAGGGCTCAATGCCGAGATCGGCAAGCTGGCGGGCGTGGTCGTCGTCACGCAGGTCCGCGAGGATGCCGGCATGAACGCGCGGGTGCAGCGTTTTCACACGCCCACCCAGAACTTCGGGGAACCCGGTGAGGTCGGCGACCTCGGTGACCGCAACTCCGGCGTCGGCGATGCGCTTGGCGGTAGACCCCGTGGAGACGATCTCTACCCCGGCCTCACCGAGCGCGCGGGCCAGCTCGTCCAAGCCGGTCTTGTCGTAGACGCTGACTAGCGCACGCTTGATCTGGATGTGGTTCTGTGCCATGAGACGCTGACCTTTCCGTCGTTTTCGTTATCTATGTGGGCGCGGCGCAGCACGTCGACGATGAGCGCGCGCTCATGAACCTTGATTCTTTCGTGCAATTCGGCCTCGGTCTCGCCGTCGCGGACCTCCACGGCCTTTTGGGCGATGATCTCGCCCGTATCCACGTCGGCATCGATGTAGTGGACGGTCGTGCCGGTGACCTTGACGCCGTACGCCAGCGCGTCGCGCACGGCGTGCGCGCCGGGGAAGGACGGCAGCAGGGCCGGGTGGGTGTTAATCAGGCGGCCCTCGAAGCGCTCAAGGAACTCTTGACCGACGATGCGCATGAACCCCGCGGAGACGACGATGTCGGGCTCGCCTTGGCTCACGGCATCGCGCAGCGCCCGATTCCACTGCGCGCGATCCTGGCCAAGTTCAACGATTTCCGTGCGCACCCCGGCGGCCGCCGCGCGCTCGATCGCCGGGCAGTTGGTGTCGGCGACAACCACGCTCACGCGATAGGAATCGTCCTGGTTGTCGAGGATGGACTGAAGCAGCGTCCCTGATCCCGAGACGAGTACGGCCACTGATTTCTGGGATGGTTCAGTCACGCCGACCAGCTTAGTCCTCGGGATCGTCAATGTCCGTGGGAGGCACCCATTTCGTGCTGCCGCCGCGCGGCGACGTCTCCTGCACTGTCGCGGGTTCTGGTTCTGGTTCTGGTTCCGGTGCGGGCTCTGGTTCCGGTGCGGGCTCTGCTGGGCGGCGCAGCCGGCCGACGAGCCAGACGAGCCCGCCCACGGCAGCCACCCACACCATCCCCAGGACGGGCAGAGCGAGCGGGTGGGCGCCCACGTACCCGTAGGCCCCGGCACGCCCCCCGGCGAACGGGATGGCGATCAGGAGGAGCACGCCCACCCATCCGGCAACGACCGCGACATCCCTGATGGCCAGCGAGCGGGCGGCGAAGAACTGCGCCAGCACCGCGGCGGGGATCAGCATCAACACGGGAGCCCAAGCGGCGGCGGCTCCGGGGATCGCCGCGAACAGCGGCAGCGCCGGCAAGGCGACCGGGTCCACGCTAAACAAGGAGGCCGAAGCTTCCGCGTACTCGACGCTGCCACCCAGCAGGGCGCTCAATGCGGCCACAGCGGCGTTGGGCAGATACAGCACGCTCAGAAGAATCAGCGTGGCAGTGCCTGTGCCCGGCAGCGTGGGGTAGGCGTCGAGAAGCTGCGCAATGCGGTCGTACCCCGCGACGAGCAGGACGAGGAACACGGCCGCCCCGGCGAGCGCCAGTCGAAGGACAATGGTTGACGCCGTAATCGCCGCGTCGACGATGAATTGCGGCACGCCCACGCGCCGCGCGATCGCGCGCCACACCACCGAACTAATACCTGCAACGATCCCGAGCGCGTGGACCAGAAGCGGCAGGACCAGCGCGGCGGCGAGGTTCGGCAGTTCAACGGGGTACACGTTCGAGGCATCACCGACCATGAGCAGGGCAATACACGTCAGTGTGAGCGGGATGCCAAGGCCCAGCGCGGCGATTGCGCCGATGTCGAGGATGCTGACCCTTTTCTTCGTGGCCGCGCGCACGCGCTGCGCGATGAGGGCGGCAATGGCGATCGGCACCAGCGCCGGGGTCAGCCCGAGGGTGACCCCGTCGAACCTGGCGGGGGCGCCATGGCCGACGAGCCACATCTCGCCTATCGACGCCGGCAGGTACGCAAGCGGCGAGCCCGAGAGCAGCACCACCGCGAGGCTCAAAACGACCACCGTGAGAGTGATAAAGCCGCTCGGGGCGGCGGCGGTTGGCAGGTACATTCGAAGCCGCTGGCCCCAGGTCTGGGGCGCTTGCTCGGGAACGACTGTGCGCGGCGCGGTTACCGGGCGGCGCTCAGGCCGGCGGCGGCGGCGCATCGCGTTCGGGGTCGCATTCGGGGCTGACTGCGGGCTCGACTTTGTACTCATCGCCGCCATTGTCCCACCGGAGGGGTCAACCCACCGCGATGGACACCCCGAAATGCACCGGTGGGGGCGCATGTAACACTTCGTGACGCAAACCCTATTCAGAAAACTGGAGTTTGGCTTGCCTTGTCTTGACCTAACCGTTACAGTATCCCTTCGTAGATAACGGGAAGGTCACAATACCTTCACGGACCATAACCCAGCGGACAGACTGAAGAGGACTCCATGTTCAATTCCACACAGGCGCGCACGGGCGGCAAGCATCGCAAGAAGTCCCCCAACAAGGGACGCGTCGCTCTCGTCGCCGTCGCAACGGGTGCCGTGTCCACCGCCGGCGTTTCCGGCGCAGCTGCAGCAGCAATCCAGTCCGACAAGGCCAACGAGCCCACCGTCGACTTCGAGCTTGCGGCTGACACCGATGCCGTAGATACCCAGCTTTCTTCCGCCGACGCCGCGCCGCAGATCCTCGCCATCGCAGAGTACAAGCCGGTGGAGAACCTCTCAGACCAACTCAACAAGGCTGTGCAGCACTCTGAGCTCGTTGCCCAGGCCGATGAGCTGCTGCGCGCCCCGATGTCGGCGAAGCCGGCGGAGGGCGCTTTCACCTCGGGTTTCGGCCCGCGCTGGGGCGCGTTCCACGCTGGCATTGACATCGCCAACGTGACCAACACCCCGATCCTCGCCGTTCTTGACGGCACTGTCCTCGACTCCGGCCCCGCGCAGGGTTACGGCCAGTGGATCCGCCTGCTTCACGACGACGGCACCATCACCGTCTACGGCCACCTGGAGACCCTCGACGTCGCCGTCGGCGAGCGCGTGAAGGCCGGCCAGAAGATCGCGGGCATGGGCAACCGCGGCTTCTCCACCGGAACCCACCTCCACTTCGAGGTGCACCCTGACGGCGCGAACGCCGTTGATCCCGTGCCGTGGCTCGCAGCGCTCGGCATCACTGTGTAGAACCGCTCATGTGCACTGACCCGCCTCCACCTGGGGGCGGGTTCTTTTTGTGCGCGGGGTTGTGTTCGGGGGTAGAAAGGTCCACCCCCGCCACCAAATCACTTTTGTAACAATTTTCACTTCCGTTTCATTGCCATATGCTGGCGGTTCTTTAGTCACTGGAACATAGATTCGACAAAACCGCACGTCGGGGCATTGCCGGGACCCTTCAGGTCCGTTAAGTTCTATCCCTGTTCGACGCTCCCCGACTCCAGAGGTACCCGGAACACATGAAACGCCACCTTCTCGCCGCGCTTGCGGCGACCCTGACGCTGTCGGCAGCCGCCGCCCCCGCCTCCGCCCTCACGGTCAACCTCGACGGCGTGCCCGCCAGCAGCGATCTTGAAATCGCCAACGCGCTCGCCCTCGCAGTGAGCCAGATCTACACCAACGGTGCCACGCTCACCGCGGGCGACCACACCATCGTCTACGACCCCCGCGCCGAAGAGCAGCTTCTCAACCTCCCCGCCCAAACCATCCAGATTGTCCCGCCCGAAGGTTCCGACACCGTGACCTACCAGACGGGCGCAACCTCCGACGGCCGCACCGTCGTCACCCCCGCCACGGGCCGCCTCAGCTCCGGCTTCGGCCCCCGCTGGGGCCGCATCCACCAGGGCATCGATATCGCCAACGACGCTGGCTCACCCATTTACGCCGTGATGGACGGAACGGTCATCAACGCCGGCCCCGCCCAGGGCTTCGGTAACTGGGTGGTGATCAAGCACGACGGCGGTGAGGTCTCCGTCTACGGCCACATGCGCAACTACAGCGTGTCGGTGGGTCAGCGAGTCTCAGCCGGGGACCAGATCGCCCAAATCGGCAACGAGGGCCGTTCCACCGGACCCCACCTCCACTTTGAGATCAGGCCGGACGGCGAAACCCCCGTTGATCCGCAGGTCTGGCTCAAGGCTCAGGGCATCCGCATCTAAAACCGGTTAGAGCTTTTCCATCGGCACCCCGCCGATGAGCATGAGCCTGACTGTGCCCGACGACCCGAAATCGATCACGACCGTCTCGCGCACTCCCGACCCCTCCACGGATTGGACGGTGCCGAGACCGTACTTCGCGTGGTTGACGCGGTCGCCGGGGGCAAGCTGCAGGTTCTTGTTCACGCGCGTCTTCGCCGGGGCCTGGCGCCGGTGAGGGGTGCCCCAGGCGTCGGAGGTAACGCTGCGCTCCAGTTCCACCCTGCGCCAGTCGATGAGGTCGTCGGGGATCTCAGCGAGGAAGCGGCTGGCGGGGTTGGTCACCGGGGATCCCCACGACGACCGCAGCACCGCGCGCGTGAGGTAGAGCTTGGTTCGTGCGCGCGTAATGCCCACGTACGCTAGACGACGCTCCTCCGCCAGCTCTTCCGGGTCGCCGAGCGCCCGCACATGCGGAAACTGCCCGTCCTCCCAGCCGGTGACAAAGACGTAGGGAAACTCCAGTCCCTTCGCGGTGTGAAGGGTCATCAGCGTCACCACCCCTTGGTCACTGTCGGGTAGTTGATCGGCGTCGGCGACGAGGGAGACTCGCTCCAAAAACGCCTGCAGCGACCCGGGCATGGGTTCGCCCTCCTCCACCACGCTGTCGAGCTCGTCCTGGCTTATGTACGCCACCTGGTTGGCGGCCTCCGAGGAGAACTCGCGCGCCACGGAGACTAGCTCGTTGAGGTTGTCCAGGCGCGCGCCGTCTTGCGGATCGTTGGAAGCTTCCAGCTCCGCGCGGTAACCCGTGGCCTCGAGGATGCGCGTGACCAGCATCCCCAGATCCGGCATGCCGGTGACCTCGTTGGTCATGTCGGCCATGTCGGTGCGCAGCTCGTCGAGAAGCGAAACGAAGCCCGCGATTGCGTTTTTCGAGCGCGCCGCCAGCATGCCGACGTCGCCGGCGGAGGCGTCGACAAGCGCCTGGCCGAAACTAATCCCGTTGTTTTGTGCGTGCAGCGCCACCATCGCCTGCGCCTTGTCGCCGATCGCGCGCTTCGGCACGTTGACGATGCGCCGCAGGCTCACCGTGTCATCCGGGTTGTCGAGCACCTTCATGTAGGCGACGATGTCGCGGATCTCGCGGCGCTCGTAAAACCTCGTGCCGCCGACGACCTTGTACGGGATGCCGGAGCGGATGAAGATATCTTCCAGCGCGCGCGAGGCGTTGTTGGTGCGGTACATTACCGCGATGTCGCTGTAACGGCTGCCCTGATCGGCAAGGCGGTCGATCTCGCTGGCGATGAAGCGGGCCTCGTCGTGCTCGTTGTCCGCGACGTAGCCAGTGATCTTCTCCCCCGCCCCGTGCGAGGTCCACAGGTTCTTCGGGCGCCGGCCCTGGTTCTGGGCGATCACCGCGTTGGCCGCGCCGAGGATGTTCTGGGTGGAGCGGTAGTTCTGCTCCAGCATCACCGTGGAGGCGTCGGGGTAATCGCGTTCGAACTCCTCGATGTTGCGGATCGTCGCTCCGCGAAACGCGTAGATCGACTGGTCGGAGTCACCCACGACCGCCAACTCCGGGACATCCGGACCGCTGCCGACGAGGGTGTGAATGAGCTCGTACTGGGCGTGGTTGGTGTCCTGGTACTCGTCGACCAAGACGTGCCGGAAGCGACGCCGGTAGTACTCGGTGACGTGGGGGTGCTCCTTGAAAATGCGGACTACTTCCCCAATGAGGTCATCGAAGTCCAGCGCGTTGGCCTGGCGCAGCCGGCGCTGGTAGTCCGCGTAGACGCGGGCCACGGTCAGGTCGAAGGGGTTGCGGGTGCGCTCCGCGCGCTCGCCGGCTTCTGCCGGGCCGACAAGCTCGTTTTTGTGGTTCGAGATCGCATTGGCCAAGGTCCGCGCCGAGAATTTTTTCAGATCGAGGTTGTGGTCTTTGGCGATCATCGACAAAAGCCGGCGGGAATCGTCTGAATCGTAGATGGAGAAGTTGGTGTTGAGCCCAGCGACCAGCTGCGCCTGCTGGCGCAGGATGCGCACGCACACGGAGTGGAAGGTGGCCACCCACATGCGCTGCGCTTCGGGACCCACGAGGTTGGCCACGCGCTCCTTCATCTCGGCGGCGGCCTTGTTGGTAAATGTGATCGCGAGGATCTGCCACGGCGCTACCGCCCGTTCCTGCAGCAAGTAGGCAATCCTGCGGGTCAGTACCGCCGTCTTTCCGGAGCCGGCGCCGGCGACGATCAGCAGCGGGCCTCCGCTGTGCTTCACGGCGGCTTCTTGCTGCGGGTTGAGTCCCAAAACCAGATCTGTGTTCATGATGCCCCTAACCCTACAATCACGTTTGGACACAGCCCCCCGGGTGGCATAATGGGCACGCATGAGCGACTTCGACATCCGCACGCCGTCTGGGACCGACGATCCGCTGTCCGACGCCGAGATCCAGGCCTACCGCAAGGAGATCGACCGGCTCGACCGCGTCATCTTGGACGCGGTGAAGCGGCGTTCGGAGGTGTCGCGCGCAATCGGCAAGACCCGGATGGGCTCGGGCGGCACCCGCCTCGTGCACACCCGCGAGGTTGCCATCATCAACCAGTTCCGCGACGAGCTCGGCGAGGAGGGCCCGGCGCTGGCGGGAATCCTGCTACGCCTCGGCCGCGGCAAGCTGGGCTAGCTGGGACTAGCTGGGACTAAGCCTCGAGCGAATCGAGCACGACTTCGAACTCGAGCAGTTGCGCGCCTGCGGCAACCGGCTTGCCGCCACCGGCGTGGGCGCCGCGACCCTCGCCTGCCCACCAGGCGTCGTAGGATTCCTGATCCGCCCAGCGGGTGACCACGAAGTAGCGATCCTCGCCCTTGACCGGGCGCAGCAGCTGGAAGCCCTCAAACCCGGGCTGGGAGTCGATCGCGTGCTTGCGGGCCGCGAAACGGCGCTCGAGCTCTTCCCCGCCTGCCGGGGGAACGGAAATGGCGTTGATTTTCACGATACTCATGCGCTCCATTATGCCTTCTCGCGCCCGCGTTTTTGACTAGCGTGGAACCCATGACTTCGATTACCTCCACCGTGGCCTGGACGCGCCTTGAGAAGCTGTACGCCGAGAAGAACCTGTCGTTGCGTGAGCTGTTCGCTGCCGAGCCCCACCGGGCCGAAAAATACACATTCGACGCGGCGGGCCTCCACATCGACCTGTCGAAAAACCTTGTCGACGACGACGTCCTCGACGCTTTGCTCGCGCTTGCCGACGAAGCGGACCTGACCACGCGTATCGAAGACATGTTCACGGGCGTGCACATCAACAACACCGAGGACCGCGCGGTGCTGCACACCGCGCTGCGCCTGCCGGTTGATCTGGACCTGCGCGTCGACGGCCAGGACGCTGCCGCCGATGTCCACGAGGTGCTCGGCCGGATGCGTGATTTCGCCTCGGCGCTGCGCTCCGGCGCGTGGCAGGGCGCGACCGGCCACACCATCAAAAAGGTGGTCAACATCGGCATCGGCGGCTCTGACCTGGGCCCCGCAATGGCCAC
The DNA here is from genome assembly GCF_000159635.1 of Corynebacterium lipophiloflavum DSM 44291. Lineage (GTDB taxonomy): Bacteria > Actinomycetota > Actinomycetes > Mycobacteriales > Mycobacteriaceae > Corynebacterium > Corynebacterium lipophiloflavum. Next base: position 123,940 of record NZ_GG667196.1, read on the forward strand.
CAAGGCGCTGCGCGCCTACGCCACCGCCGGCATCAGCGCCGAATTCGTCTCCAACGTCGACCCCGCGGACATGGTCAGCGTGCTCGAGCGCTGCAATCCGGAGGAGACGCTGTTCATCGTCGCCTCGAAAACGTTTACCACGCAGGAGACCCTCTCCAATGCGCACGCCGCGAAGCGCTGGCTGCTCGAGCATTTCGACGGCGACACCTCCGTCATTGCCAAGCACTTCGTGGCGGTGTCCACGAATGCGGAAAAGGTCGCGGAATTCGGCATCGACACCGCCAACATGTTCCCCTTCTGGGATTGGGTCGGCGGGCGCTACTCCGTCGACTCCGCCATCGGCCTGTCACTGATGGCCGTGATCGGCCCGCTCGACTTCATGCGCTTCCTCGAAGGCTTCCGCGCGGTCGACGAGCACTTCCGCGAAACACCGATTCGCGACAACGTCCCGGCGCTGATGGGCTTGCTCAACGTCTGGTACCGCAACTTCCACAAGGCCCAAACCCACGCGGTGCTGCCCTACTCGGAGGACCTGGCGCGATTCCCCGCCTACCTGCAGCAGCTGACGATGGAGTCCAACGGCAAGTCCGTCACCCGCAGCGGCGAGGCCGTGGCCTACGACACCGGTGAGATCTTCTGGGGCGAGCCGGGCACCAACGGCCAGCACGCCTTCTACCAGCTCATCCACCAGGGCACGACGATTATCCCGGCGGACTTTATCGGCTTTGCCTCCCCGAAGCAGGACCTCCCGGCCGCGGACGGGTCGGGCTCGATGCACGACCTTTTGATGGGCAACTTTTTCGCGCAGACGAAGGTTCTGGCTTTCGGCAAGACGGAATCCGAGATCGTTGCGGAGGGCGTCGATAAGCAGCTTGCTCCGCACAAGGTGATGCCGGGCAACCGCCCGACCACCACGATCATGGCCAAGGAGCTGACCCCTCACGCCCTGGGCGCGCTGATCGCCCTCTACGAGCACATCACGTTCACCGAGTCCGTGATCTGGGACATCAACGCGTTTGACCAGTGGGGCGTCGAGCTGGGCAAGCAGCAGGCCAACGACCTGGCCGCCGCGGTGTCGGGCGAGGTCGAGCCGGATACCGGTGATTCCTCGACTGATGCGCTCATTTCCTGGTACAGGAGCGCCCGCTAGTGGGCGATAAGATCTCGACGGACCGCTATACCCCGCGGCAGCGCACGGTGTACCGCGCGCGTCTCGTCGACGAGCTCGAAGTATTCGACCGCCATCTGCAGCAGGCGGATTTTGTGAGCCAGGGAACAATTGGTCTGGAACTCGAGTTGAACCTGGTCGACGACGCGATGGATCCTGCGCCGCTCAACCACAAGGTGCTGGCGAACTTGAGCGACGAGTACCAGTCGGAGATCGGCTCCTACAACGTCGAGCTGAATCTGCCCCCGCAGTCGATTGACGGCGACGGCCTGCGCACGTTGGAAGCGCACCTGCGTCAGCGCCTCGGCGAAGTCCACGCCGCGGCGGGCGAGGCGGGCACGCGTGTCGCGATGATCGGCACCCTGCCGACGATGACCACGGAGTTCCTCGAGGACCCAAGCTGGATTACCGACGAGCACCGCTACCGGGGTTTAAACCACTCGATTATGGAGTCGCGCGGTGAGCTGCTCCACATCGATGTCGCCCGGATGGAGTCCTACCGGCACGATTTCGAGGACATCTCCACTGAATCGACCTGCACGTCGATGCAGCTGCACCTGCAGGTCTCGCCGAACCGCTTCGCTGACGCGTGGAACGCCTCGCAGGCGATCGCTGGCGTGCAGGCGGCGATCGGGGCGAACTCACCGCTGTTTATGGGTCGCAGGCTCTGGCACGAGTCGCGGATTCCGGTGTTCCAGCAAGCCATTGATACGCGTACCCAGGAGCTGATCAACCAGGGAGTGCGCCCGCGCGTGTGGTTCGGCGAGCGCTGGATTACCTCCGTGTTTGATCTGTTCGAGGAGAACGTGCGTTACTTCTCGCCGCTGCTCCCAGAAGGCCGCATCGAGGCCGGCAAGCCCGTGATGAGCGGCGAAAACCCGGGGCTGCACTACCTGAACCTGCAAAACGGCACGGTGTGGCGCTGGAACCGCCCGATTTACGATCCCAACGGCGAGCTTTCGCACATCCGCGTGGAAAATCGCCTCCTGCCTGCCGGCCCGACGGTCAAGGACATCATCGCGGACGCGGCGTTCTACTACGGGCTGGTGAAGTTCCTCGGCGAGCAGACGCGGCCAGTGTGGTCGCGGTTGAGCTTCGCCACCGCGGAGGCGAACTTCATCGCCGGAGCGCGCGATGGGTTGACGGCGCGTTTGGACTGGCCGACGCTGGGCACCATTGACGTCGTGGAGCTTGTCGGCTCGCATTTGCTTGACGACGCCCGCCTAGGCCTCGAAGCCCTCGGCGTCGCCCCGGACTGCATCGAGGAGTACCTGGGCATTATCCAGGGCCGGGTGGACAACCGCCAGAACGGCGCGACGTGGCAACTCGCCGCGCTGACGGAGGCGGGGGCTGGGTCGCGGCCGGATACGCGGCAGCGTCGTGAAGCTTTGGCGCGGGTTCTCAGGCAATACCTGGCTAATCAGGAGACTGGCGCGCCCGTGCATACTTGGTCGACGTCGGTCGAGTAAGGCACAATGACCGGCATGCAAGCGATTATTGATTGGCTCGTCAACTTAATGGAGGTGATCGGCGCCCCCGGCGTCGGTCTGGCAATTCTGGCGGAGAACCTGTTCCCGCCCATTCCCTCCGAAGTGGTTTTGCCCCTGGCGGGCTTCACCGTGGCGCAGGGTTCGTTGAACTTTGTCTCGGTGTTCGTGTGGTCGCTGATCGGCTCGGTGGCCGGTGCGTACCTGCTCTACGGCCTCGGCGCGTGGTTGGGTGCGCAGCGCCTGCGCGCGATCGCGGAGTGGATGTGGCTGGTGAAGGGCTCGGACGTGGATCAAGCCCTGGCCTGGTTTGATAAGTACGGTAAGGTCTCGGTGTTTTTCGGCCGCCTGATTCCGGGCGTGCGCTCGCTGATTTCGATCCCCGCTGGACTCGACCGGATGAACCTCGTGACTTTCGGGTTGTGGACGACGCTCGGCTCCGCGATCTGGAACGCAATCCTGATCTACCTGGGCTTCGTTCTCGGCGACAACTGGCACATCGTCGGTAAGTACGTTGACACCTACTCCAACGTGATTTATGCCATCCTCGGCTTGCTCATCCTCTTCGTCCTGGGCTACTTCATCCGCCGTGCCATGAAGGAGCGGGCGGCTGGCAGCGCGGACACCACCAAATAACGCGCTCTAGGTCGCCCTCCCCGCCGAGAAATCCCTTGCGGATGAGCGTGGTGCACCGTCGGCACGGCTTGTTGTTGCGGCCGAACACGTAGCTCGTCTCCCCGGCCCGTTTGACCCCTGTGGTCACGCGGACCGGGGAGTCTTTGTTGGCCCACATGAGCTTTCGCGCAAGCTGCACATGCTTATCGACGTCCACCTCACGCACTTGTCTCGCCGGGTGCGTGCCCGCGAGAAAACAGATCTCCGCGCGGTACTCGTTTCCGATGCCGGCGGCGTTCTTCTGGTCCAGCAGCGCCCGGCCAATCTCGGTGTCGGGCGTGCGAAGGATGCGCCTGACCACCTCGTCGTGGTCGAAATCCTCGGCCAGCATGTCGGGCCCGAGGTAGCTCATGCGCGTGGGGTATTCGCGCGTAGGGAAGACGTCGACAAGACCGAGCTCGTGGCCGACGATCTCAATCTCGCCCTGTTTGTCGGCCAAGCGCAGCACCACGCGCGCGGTGTGGCCGGGCTTGCGCCAGCGTGTCCCCGCCCGATGGATGGACCACGTGCCTTCCATTTTCAGGTGCGTGTGCAGGGTTTCTGGCCCGAACTGCATGAACAGGTGTTTGCCGAGCGGCCAGACGCGGTCACAGGTCAGGCCGGTGAAATCGACGGTGGCGAAGCGCGGCACCCGCAGGCTCGTGTGGGTGACCTCGCGCCCTGCCATGAACTGCAGGCGCTTGGACAGCTGGTAAACGGAATCACCTTCGGGCACTGCTTGATACTAACGCTACAGCCGTACAACGGGGATTCTGGGGAGTACTATCTCCCTCGTACTATCAGTCGCTTTAACTTGCGTACCCGGAGGTAACGCATATGTCCCGTAAACCCAGCCAATCTCAGCGGATGACCCGCTACGCCCTCGGTGCGTTCATGAGCTTCGCGGGTATCAGCCACCTCACTTTTGCACGCCAGGATTTCCGGGCTCAGGTCCCGGACTGGTTCCCAATGGACAAGGACCTCGTCGTCCTTGGTTCCGGCCTCGCCGAAATAGCCCTCGGCGCATCCCTGCTCGCCCTTCCCAAGCGCTACCGCCAGACGGGCATCGCGCTGGCGACGTTCTACACCGCGATCTACCCGGGAAACATCGGCCAGTACGCCGAGCGCCACGACGCATTCGGCTTGGACAACAACGCGAAGCGCCTCGTCCGCCTCTTCGGCCAACCCGCGCTCATCGCGGCGGCGCTGTGGGCCGCGGGGGTGCCCAAGCGCTAGACGGCGCTAGAAAGCGCTAGTCGTCGAAGCTGAGCTCCTCCACCGCCTCCGCGAGGCTCCTGCCCCGGCGCTTCGGCGCCTGGGTGTTGGCGCCCCCGATTTTCGCGCCCTTGTGGGTCACGGCCGCACCGTAATCACGCAGTGAGAACGCGGCCTTGCCGTTGAGCTTTTGCACGTTGAGTGGCTTCATCCGCCCCGCAGCAACGGCCTGCGACAGGGCTGAGACAACCAGCGGCATGGGATCGCCCACCCCTTCGGGGAAATGCTCGAAAAAGGTGGTCATGGTCTTGCCGCCGCGGGTGATGTGCGCGGCGAGGAGGCCGTCGATAAGCACGACCATAGCTCCGGCAGAGCGCGTCGGCCCCTGGGCGGGCCACGGCAGCGCGGCACCGTAGGGGTTGGCCGGGTCGGTGGCGGCGAGGACGTACACCAGCGGCTCGCGGGTGCCCGAGGGCCACCCCACCACATCGTCGGAATCCTGGTGCCCGCGCAGGCGGTCAATCGTTGCGGGTGTGGAAAACTGCGACGCACCGAGGCCCTCGATGAGGTAGCCGCGCATCGCCTTGCCGGACTCCTCGAAGCCAGAGAGCACCTTGTACGCCAGGGCGAAGCCGCCGAGCACGTCCTCGGCAACGACGCTGCCGCGCGTGACCACGCCGTAGCGGTCGAGCCACGCCTCGCCGAACGCAACCGAGCGGCGGGTCGCATCGGTATCCACGCCCGGTGTGGCGGCCCAGCGGCCCACCATGTCCGGCGGAGTCAGCGTGGCAAAGGAGGTGCGCCCGGTGCGCACCCGCGAACGTGACGGCCGCCGCTTGGCGCGGTGGGCAGTTGTCCCGCCGGACAGGCGCGCGCGGATCGGGGCGAAGGAATCGGGGGCGACGAAACCTGCCTCCACGAGGTCCCACATCGATTCGCGCAGCTCCTCCACGGTGGTGCCCTGCAAAAGATCCGTGAACAGGAAGCCTCCCCCGCCCCGGATCTTCTCCATTACCTGAGCCTGGGTCAACGACATCGTCGGCTCGGTTGAATCCGGCATGAGCTGGCCGGCGTAGTCGGTCGGAAGCAGCATCAGCCAGGGGTCGCGCGCACCCGCCTTGCCCGCGCCGACGATGGAGATCTCCCCGGATGCGGTCAGCTCGTCGAGCATCGCCGGGCTGTAGTCGCCCACGCGCGACGGCAGCACGTGCGACTCCCAGGCGGAGGCGGGCAGCCGCACCCCGGCGAGCTGCTCCAACACCGTGTACACCCCGTCGGCCCCACGCAGCGCCGCGACCTGGCCGGCGGGCGCGACGTGTGACCAGCTGGGCAGAAAGCGCCCAAACGCCGACTGGGACACCGGCCGCGTCTGCGCGCGCGCCGCGGCCAAAGAGCGCGAGCGGATGATGCGCAGCACCTCCGCGGCCACGTACTCCTGCTCGGTAACGCCCTGGCGGTAGCGGCCCTCGATGACCTTGCCCGAGTCCAAAAGCGGCGCCAGCGCGGAGTAGGCCGCGCCGACCGCGAGCCCGAAGGCGTCGGCAAGATCGCGCAGGACGAACGGCCCACGAGTGCGCACCCACCTGCTCACCAGCTGCGCGAGCGCGTCGTTGATGGTTGCGACCTGCGCCGCCACCCCGGGCGGAACTGGCACGCCGAGGCCGTCGCGCAACAGCGGCGCGTCGAGCGCCTGGGCGATGTGGCTGCGCCCGCCGATGCGCACCCGCATCACGCGCGCGCCCAACGCCTCCTCGAGCGAGACCAGCGGGACAGACGTGTAGGAATCGAGCTCATCGAGCGGCACCGGGCCGACGATGCGCAGGGTGTCGGCGAACTGCTCGGAGGTCAGCGCCTTGCCCACCCGGCGCAGCGAAGCGTCGACCTCGGCGATGATGTCGGCGTCGAGAAGCTCGCGCAGCTCGACGGTGCCCAGCAGCTTCGCCAGCAGTGAAGGGTCGAGCGACAACGCGGCGGCGCGCTTCTCGGCGAGCGGGGTATCTCCCTCGTACATGAAGGCGCCGGTGTAATTGAACAACAGCGATGAGGCGAACGGGCTCGGCTGGTCGGTGGTGACCTCCGCAACGCGGATGCGCCGCGTCTGCAGGTGCTGCATCACCTCGCGCAGGGCGGGCAGATCGTAGACGTCCTGCAAGCACTCGCGCACCGTTTCCAAGATGATGGGAAACGACGGGTAGTTGCGGGCGACGTCGAGAAGCTGCTCGGCGCGCTGGCGCTGCTGCCACAAGGGCGCGCGCTTGCCGGGGTTGCGCCGCGGCAGGAGCAGGGCGCGCGCAGCGCACTCGCGAAAGCGCGAGGCGAACAGGGCGGAGTTGCCCACCTGCGCGGTGACAATGTCGGTGATCTCGTCGGCGTCGAAGGCGAACAGAGACGAGTCCGGTTCCTTCTCGCCCTGCGGCAGGCGCAGCACGATGCCGTCGTCGCCCGCGACAGCCTGGGCGTCCATGCCCGTTTCCTGGGAGATGCGCCAACCCGCGGCCAGCGCCCACGCGGCGTTGACCCCCTTGCCAAACGGGGTGTGCAAAACCACGCGCCAGTCGCCCAGCTCGTCGGTAAAGCGCTCGAGCACCAACGTGGTGTCGTCGGGGATGATCCCCGTGGCCTCCTCCTGCTCGTCGAGGTAGGCAATGAGATTGCGGCGCGCGAACTCATCGAGCGAGGCGTCGAGCGGGCCCGAGCGCGCTTGACGACGAAACTCCCCCAACGCCTTGCCCAGCTCGTACGGCCTGCCGAGGCTGTCACCCGTCCAGAAGGGCAGGCGCCCCGTGTGGCCGGGCGCGGGGCTGACCTGCACCTGGTCGCGGGTGATGTTCTCGATGCGCCAGCTCGAAGCCCCCAAAGTGAACACGTCGCCGACGCGGGACTCGTAGACCATCTCCTCATCGAGCTCGCCGACGCGCCGGGGTGCGCCTTCGCTTCCGACGAGGAAGACTCCGAACATGCCGCGGTCCGGGATCGTGCCGGCGTTGGTCACCGCCACGCGCTGCGCCCCGGGGCGGGCTTTGAGCACCGTGCCGTCGAGGATCGCGCGGGGTTTGAGCTCCGCGAAGTCGGTCGAGGGATAGACACCGACGACGAGGTCGATCACCGCGTCGAACACGTCGCGCGACAGGTTGCGGTACGGCCAGGCGGCGCGCACGGTATCAAACCACTCGTCGACGTCTACGTCTTCCACCGCCACTGCGGCGATGGTCTGCTGCGTCAGCACGTCGAGCGGGGACAGGGGCGTGCGCAGCTCCTCGATCAGCCCGGCGCGCATGCGTGGCACCGTCACCGCCGTTTGCACGAGGTCGGAGCGGTGCTTCGGGTAGAACGCGCCGACGGAGGTTTCGCCGACGGAGTGCCCGGCCCGGCCGACGCGCTGCAGGCCGGAAGCCACCGACGGCGGCGACTCCACCTGAATCACCAGGTCAACCGCGCCCATGTCGATACCGAGCTCGAGCGAAGACGTCGAGATCACGGCCTTGAGCGTGCCCTCTTTCAGCATCGTCTCGGTGGTCAGGCGCTCCTCCTTCGACACCGAGCCGTGGTGGGCGCGCGCGATCAGCGTCTGCGCGTGGCCCGCGGTGTCGACGGATTTCATCAGCTGCGCGGGTGGGCGTCGTAAAGCGGGGCTCAAGGCGTCAGGGTCGTGCTCGGCCGCCCACAGCTCGTTGAGCTGGCTGGTCAGGCGCTCGGCGGTGCGCCGCGAGTTGACGAAGACGATCGTCGAGCGGTGCGCCATCACCTTGTCGTACACCGCGCGCTCTATGTGGGGCCAGATGCTTTTCGACGCCCCCACCGGCGCCGGGTCCAGCAAGTCATCCACCACGGCCTCGCCGATCGTCGACGCCTCCTCCGGCACGGGCAGATCACTCAAGTCCTCGACGGGAACGTGCACGCCAAGCGACCACTTCTTCTCCGCCGGCGGGTTGACAATCGTGGTCTTCGGGCCGAGGAAGTTCGCCACCTCCTCCAACGGGCGCACCGTGGCGGACAGCCCGATGCGCTGGAACGGTCCCGTGATGCGGCGTAAACGCTCGAGCGAGAGCGCCAGATGCACGCCGCGTTTCGTTCCCGCCAGCGCGTGGATCTCGTCGACAATGACCGTGTCGACCGATGTGAGGATCCCGGCGGCCTTCGACGTGAGCATGAGGTAGAGCGACTCGGGCGTGGTGATCAGGATGTCCGGCGGCTTGCGCACCTGCCGGTTGCGCTCCGCCTGCGGGGTATCACCCGAGCGCACGCCCACCGAAATGTCCGGGGTGTCCAGGCCCATGCGCTGCGCCACGCGCGCAATGCCGCCGAGAGGGGCGCGCAGGTTGTTCTCCACGTCCACGCCCAGGGCCTTGAGCGGGGAGATGTAGAGCACCTTCACCCCGCCGTGGGTGGAGCGGGCCGAACCGTCGATCGGCAGCGCCTGCTGGCCCGCGCGCTCCACCAGCGAGTTGAGCGACCACAAAAACGCGGCGAGCGTCTTGCCGGAGCCGGTGGGTGCGACAACCAGCGCGTTCTCACCCGCGGAGATGGCGCGCCACGCCCCCTCCTGGACCGCGGTCGGGGCTGCAAACACCTCGGAAAACCACGTTGCCACCTGGGGGTGGAAACGGTCCAAAACGCTTGCAGTCATGCGCAACACTTTAACCGGGTAATGTTTGGGCCATGACTGTACCGGACTCCCAGCACTCCGACTCGCGTCTGACCAACCTCATCGCCCAGGGTACGGGCGAGATCCTCAAGGGGATCCGCGGCGTCGGGCTGCTCCGCGGCCGCGAACTCGGCGAGGCGGGCGACGACCTCGCCCAAAACTGGATCGCCCGCGTGCTCGCCCAGCACCGGCCTGACGACGGCTTCCTCTCCGAGGAGGCCGCCGACAACTCGGAGCGCCTGGACAAGGAGCGCGTCTGGATTGTCGACCCACTCGACGGCACCAAGGAGTTCGCCACCGGCCGCCAGGACTGGGCCGTCCACGTCGCGCTGGTGGAAAACGGCGTTCCCACCCACGCCGCGGTCGGCCTGCCCGACCTGGGCGTGGTGTTCAAGTCCTCCGATGTGCGCCACGTTTCCGGGCCCCTGTCGCGCCGCATCGCGCTGTCGCGCAACCGCCCGCCGGAGGTGGCGCAGTTTGTCGCGGACAAGCTCGACTTCGAAGCCGTCGGGGTGGGTTCCGCCGGGGCGAAGGCGATGCACGTGCTGCTCGGCGACTACGACGCCTACATCCACGCCGGTGGCCAGTACGAATGGGACCAGGCCGCACCCGTCGGGGTGTCGATTGCCGCGGGGCTGCACGCCTCGCGTCTCGACGGCTCCGAGATGCGCTACAACAACGCCGACACCTACATCCCCGACCTGCTGATCTGCCGACCCGAACTGGCCGAGGACATCCTGGCGGCCTGCGCCGAATACCTCGAGCAGCACGGCTCCTTCGACGGCCTTGCTGGCAAGTAACGAAGGCGTTAAGGTCACTGCACATGACTGTGCCCGCCCCGTACGAAGATCTGCTGCGCGACATCCTGGAAAACGGCTCGCCCAAGGGCGACCGCACGGGCACCGGGACGCTCAGCGTTTTCGGCCGCCAGCTGCGCTACGACCTTTCACAATCGTTTCCCCTGCTGACCACCAAGAAGGTCTACTTCAAGGGTGTCGTCGGCGAGCTTCTGTGGTTCCTGCGCGGTGAGTCGAACGTGCGCTGGCTGCAGGACAACAACATCCGCATTTGGAACGAGTGGGCGGATGAGGACGGTGAGCTCGGCCCCGTCTACGGCGTGCAGTGGCGCTCGTGGCCCACCCCGGACGGGCGCCACATCGACCAAATCTCCGAGTCGCTGCGCCTGCTGCGCGAGGACCCGGAGTCGCGCCGCAACCTGGTCTCCGCGTGGAACGTCTCCGAGCTGGACAAAATGGCGCTGATGCCGTGCCACCTGCTGTTTCAGCTCTACGTGGCGGACGGTCGGTTGAGCATGCAGGTCTACCAGCGCTCCGCCGACATGTTCTTGGGCGTGCCGTTCAACATTGCCTCGTACTCGCTGTTGACTCTCATGTTCGCGCAGCAGGCCGGCCTGACAGTGGGCGAGCTGATCTGGACCGGCGGCGACTGCCACATCTACAACAACCACATCGAGCAGGTCAAAGAGCAGCTCTCCCGCGAGCCGCGGCCCTACCCGCAGCTCGAGCTGCGCAAAGCTCCGAGCCTGTTCGAGTACTCCTTTGACGACATCAAAGTTGTCGGATACGACCCCCACCCGACCATCACCGCGGAGGTGGCGGTCTAGTGCTCGGCGCGATTTGGGCGCAATGCCTCGACGGGGTGATCGGTGACGGCGCCGGCATGCCCTGGCACCTGCCCGAGGACTTAAAGCACTTCAAGGCGGTGACGATGGGCCACCCCATCATCATGGGCCGCCGCACCTGGGAGGCGCTGCCGAAGCGACCACTGCCGGGGCGCCCCAACCACGTGGTGTCCTCGCGCGAGGCCGGCACCTGGTCCAACGGCGCGTTCGTCTCCCGTGACCTTCCCGACATTGAAACCGACGCCTGGATCATCGGCGGCGCGCAGCTCTACGAGGCCACCATCGACGAGGTCGACGTCATCGAACGCACGCTTATCGACGCCCACCTCGCCGCCGCAATCGGCCGCAACGCCGTCTTCGCTCCCCGCCTGACCGAGGACTTCAAGATGTCGTCGGACACCGACTGGCTCACCTCATCTACCGGGCTGCGCTACCGCTTCCAGCGCTTTGAAAGGATCTGACATGACCTCCCCCGTAACCGTCTACGCCACCAGCTGGTGCCCCTACTGCCGCGTCCTGCTCGCCGGGCTCAAGCGCACCGATGTCGACTACGACGTCGTCGACGTCGACGACCCGAAGAACGCCGAGTTCTCGGACTGGGTCGCCTCCGTCAACAACGGCAACAGGATCGTGCCCACGGTGCGCTTTTCTGACGGCACGCACATGACCAACCCTGGCGTTGGGGCTGTCGTCGAGAAGTACAATGCCATGCGCTAACCTTTCTTAGGCATTGCCCTAGTAGCTCAGTGGATAGAGCACGGCTCTCCTAAAGCCGGTGTCGGAGGTTCGATTCCTCTCTGGGGCGCTTTCCCCATCGGGGGTTTCGGTTAACTTTTCCGTTCAATTCAGGAAACTCCTTCCAGGTTAACCCGGGTTTTCAAAATTCGGTAACTTTTGGAGAGACTATCCCCGACAACGCGAACACCGGCCGGTTTTTCAGCCTCAATAGGCTTTGCCGGCCGGTTTTTTGCGCTAAAACAGGCTCTTCTCCACGACCTGTAGGCCACTCGGCATGAAGTCCTTGAAACTCAAGATTCAGCCGGTGGCCTGTGGAGGCTTATGCCGCCTTCGGCGGTGCGTTGTCGCCCAACTTCCATTGCTCAATGTCGTCCGAGCTGGGCTTGCGGCCGCCCCGCGGCGGTGGCGGAGTCGGCTTCTGACCCGTGTGCGGGCGAGACCAGGCAGCAGCGTCGAGCATGGCGAGGTTCACCCCCACCGCGGCCATGGCCATGCACAGCATTTGCGCTGCCCAGCCACGCATAAGACGGGTCGTCACGTCGCCGGCACCCTGGTAGGAACCGTTCTTGAGCATTGCATTGCGTGACTCAATGGTGTTGCGGCGGCCGTACTCCTTGCGCCACTCCGCAGTCATAAAGGCAGGACCGTGCTGGAGGAACTTCGCGCCGTCCTCGGCGGTGTTCTTCAGCGTCACGGTGCGCTGCTGGCAGACCTTCGGGCAGGAAGCCTTGGAGGGCACCTCGGCAGCAGTCAGCTCGTCCTTCTGGAACCCTGCCTTCTTCTTGCCTTCCTCGGCAGGCGGAACCAGCGGACAGGTAATTTCTGCACCCTCCGCACGCGCCGGACAACCCAGTCGCACGTCGCCCTTCTTGTTCGGCTTCGTACCGTAGCGAGCGAGCGCGAGGCGCTTGCGAGCCTGAAGCAGGTTCGAGAACTGCTGGTCGGTCAGTTGCCCCTTTTCCCACGCGGTGTAGGGGTCGAGCAGGCGCGGCATGTTGAGAATTGCAGGACAGTACGCAGTACCGTCCACAATGGGAGCGCCAGACGTCGTAATGGTCTGGACACCACGGGTGTCCCGGCGCATGTCAGCGACAAACCCGTAGCCGAGTTTGCGCATAGGCATTTGGAACTTCACCGGGTTCTGACCCGGCGAGTAGAGCCGGTCGGCAATGAAGTGCCGGCGCGGGAGTTCCGGGCGGTCGGTGAGGTTCTTTAGCGACTCGAAGACGCGCTTTGAGGGTGCCACAGCAGGCACCCCGCCAGTGACCCCGAGAATGAGCCCCGGAGCGCCACCCGGCTCGGCAAAACCCTCACCGCACATGGCGACAACAGTGGCTTCCAACCCCCAGGTGTGCGTTGCCGTCTTCTTGGTGTTCTCGCCGTCGTGGTCGCCTTCCTTGGCGTGCCAGCCGAGTGTCGGGGTCGAAGCCACAAGGCGGTGCTTGTTGGCCTTGCCAGAGAGCATGTCCTTCTTGTTCGGGTTGCCGTTTTTCGACACCGGAATAATGGTGCCGTCGACGGCAATGTCGCCGTTCCACTTGGCGAAGGTGTCTGGGTCCATAAGCTCCACGCTCGCCCACACCAGGCGGTTGACGAGTTCGACGCCGCGGGCTTTGCGCTCCTCAACTCGGGCTAAGACTTCCTTCTTGCCCTTCTTCTCGTCAAAGTAAGCAATGAACGGCACCCACTCCTCGACGGTGTAGCGACGCTTTTTGCCCACTTCCGGGAAGGGCTCAATGGTCGCGCGAACGCGGTCGAGGCAGGCTGCAATGCGCTTGTACCACGTCATGTAGGTGTCGAAGTGCGCCTTCGGGTCGGCTTCGTCCCAGTCGAATGGGGTGAGCTCCAGAAGTTCCCAGCCCTTGCCCTCCAAACCGAAGGCGACGGCCTTTGCCATGTGGGCAATGAGCTGCGGCGACTGTGTGACTGCCTGGTAGGTCCACAGTGTTAGCGCCGCGCGAGTGTCCACCTCGGGCGGGCGGCCGCCCTTGTCGGTTTTCAGCCCGTCAGCGACACGCCAGGAGTCCACGAGACCAACCGCGCCGGAGGCGTCAACAATGCGCTGGGCCAACTGTATGTTCGCAAACGACACGCGGCGCTCCTCCACCAGGCGAATGTTGTGGCGGTGGCCCTTCTTCGCGGGTGCGAACTTGCGTGTGCGAAGTCCCTTCGACATTGTTGTCACCTCCTTTTCAAGCGGAAAGTTTTTGGCAATAGAAGACTCACCCTGGGTCGCGACCAGGTGTTTTATGGGTCTAGAAGTTTGTGTGAAAAGCGCCTACGCGCTGCCGTGGATGAGCGTCAGCCCTCGCTTCGGCGTCTCGTGCAACGTCCCGGAAAGCAGGCTTCTCGCCTCGCGCGCCGAAACGTGCGTCGGTTCGACTAAGAACTGCCGGTAATGCTGCAAGTCGGTCAACCCCGCGGCCTCAACGACCGCGGTCTCCGGCACGCCCTTTTTGACTTGGTTGACAAGCCACGTCGTCCGCGCCCGGGCCATGTCGAGCACGGTGCCCCGGTGCGGAGAGCGTTTCGTAAACGTCGCAACGGTGCCCGAGTCGGCGGTCGTCCGCAGTGGCCGAAACAGCCACTCTGTACGGCTTGCTGCATTCTCGACGGCTTTAGCGACAACACCTGCCCACTCGCGCTCGACAGGTACGAACCGCTTGTCTGCCCCGCGGTAGCCCCACGGAAAGACCACGGTGCCTTCTGCGTCGGTCTCCACGTCGCCGGCCGTGAGGTTTGCGACCTCGCCGGAGCGAAGCCCTGTGCCAAGTGCGAGTGCGAGCAGCAGGTTCGCCTGCTGACGGCGAGACTCGGTGTGCTCAGCGTCAGCCCAGGTCTTTACGCCAAGCACTTCTGCTTCGGTGTACGGTGCGGCCTTCGACTCGTTGCCGTACTCGGGACGCTGACGCGGTCCGTCGAAGTTCGGGTTGACCTGTTTGGCAATGCGGCGCAGCGTCGCCCGTGACGTGCCGCGGACGTGCGTTGCAGCGGTGTCGAGCTCCTGGTGGCAAAATGCGTTGATAGCACCCTCGCTGAACACGGCTGCAACGCTGACGTCTCGCCCAGCGTTGAACACATGCACCGCGAGACGGGTCACGAGACGAAGGGCGTTTCGGCACTGGTCAGCCGACCAGTCGGCACTGGCGACAGCGGCGACGTGCTCGCGCACGAACGGTGCGACAACGTCCCACTCGTGGGGTTCGACAACTTTCGGGGTGTAGGCCGCAATGACCTGGTGAGGGTTATTGCGAGTGGTTGTGGTGGGCATATTCGCTTGTCCTTGTCCGCCCACACGCAAGGTGGTGGTGGCGTGGGCTACTCCTATGGTGGAAAGAGCTAGCCCCAGTGTGTGCAAATTTGCACACGACGTCAAGGTCCACAGCGTGCAAACATGCACACACCAGTGGCTCGTGTCCGAACGTTCTGCCTGGGCAAACACCGCAATTTCGCAGGTCAACATGTCTACCACCCCCGACGGCCCGTACCGGGGTTCGGTCCGCGAGCAAAGTCAGTAAGACGACCCTCTTCGGGGGCAGGCAGTTTGCTCGAAATTGAGCGGGGTGCCTGCTTGTGTCGGTGGGCGTCCAAAGAAGCAACGGCGGTCTGTGGCTCTGGTGTCTCGGTTTCACGCTCCGGTTCGGCCTCGTCCGTGTTGTTGCTGGCCGTGCCGGGAAGCGTCACGACCACTGCGTCGGAGACCGGGGCGGAACCGGTGCCTTCCTCCACGTCAGCCACAGGTGCGGCCTCAGACAACCGCAGCGCCGGCCAGTCTCGAAGCGGGTCTGCCAAAACGTCGAGCCTGTCGGCAAGCGTGTCGGGTGTGGCCGGGTCAAGACGCGCGGTTTTCTCAAGGCGACGAAAGCTCTTGAGGTCAGTGCCCACCGCGGCCGCCGCAGTCTCACGCGGTAAGTGGCGCACCACCTCACGCACCCACGTCGCACGCAACCTGTCGAGTTCGACCCTGAACGAACGATTCAGGTTCAACCGTTTCGTAATTTCGCGAACGTCGCTCTCTGCGCCACCGAGCAGCAACTCGTCGGGGTCACGCTTTTGCGCCACTTCCCACACACTTCGAGCAAGCGCCGCCGCCACCGGAATGGCGGGCGCCGCGCCCTCAGCGACACGGTGCGGTACCGCAACCCACACCACGCCGTTTAAGTCGAGGGTGACGTCACGGGCTTTGACCAGAGCAACCTCCTGGCCAATGCCGGCCCCTAAGCCGAGGCCGACAATAACGGCCGCCCGCTCCCGGCGAAGCTCGGTGGACTGTGAAACGACCCAGTGGTGCAGGCGCTGCCAGTCGTTCGGCTCGTACGGCTGTGCCGGCGGCTTTTCGATGTCCCGTCGGTGGTACAACGACAACTCCTGGCCGTTGAGCGCCTCGCGCACGAGCCGGTAGAGGTAGGCTTCTTGAGAAACCGAGTTCCTCGACTTTAAGGTTGCGAGTATCGCTGAGACGTTCGCGTCGCTGAGCACCGAGTCAACGGTGAGCGCACGCCCGGAGTTGAACGCCCTCGCGGAGGCTCGGGTCAGCACACGCAGTACACCACGAACGTCGACGCTCGACTTCTGGTCCGCAACGAACACCTTCGACCCGGTTTCCGACTCGACAGTCGCCTTCTTCGCGGTCTCGCGGACGAAGTGAGCAATGTGTTCCCAAGCGCCGTTGTCGGTGCCTTGAGGGGCGTAGTTTTCAATACGGCGCAAGACTTCTTCGCGCTGCTGGTTGGTCAGTGTCAAGCTGCACCGCCTCGGGTCTCGGGACGGTCCTCGCCACGGGTGGACGGGGCGGGGTGCGCGGCGGAAGTGGACGTGACACCGAAGCCGGTACCCCCGCCTAATGCTTGCACTACGGTTCGCTGCATTTGGGCTGTAGCGTGGCAGGCATGGCCCAGTTCCCTCCACCGCGACGCGCATACGAGACGTGGCCCGACGTGGACGTCGAGACGGTGCCCGAGGTCTACCGCAAGGCTTGGGCGCTGCGGGACAACCTCGTGAAAACGGTCGAGTACTACGTTGCCGAGGGTTGGGCGAAGAACAGGTCCGACTTCGCCCGCAGGTGCGGGTTGCACCCCTCTGTGCTCTCGCGCTGGGTCACAGGTGACGTGTGGCCGTCTGCCGACACCGTTGCCGCCGTCGAGGCCGCGGTTCACATGCCAATGTGGCCGTACCAGAAGGCTCCGTCGCACAGGGGTTTGAAGTCGAAGGGCGGGTATGACTACCCGTAAGCCGTGCGACTGTGTGCTGGTGAACGTTTCGTTGTTTCGCATGGCTAAAACGCTCGCACACTCGCAAAAGTACACCCCCTGGCAAGCGCAAGTCGTTCCGATTCGATGTGTCGACGTGGGTGGCCGAAACGACGTCGACGGGAGTGGTGGAAGCGTGTGCATGTTTGCACACGCGGATTACCCCGTCCGGGGGTAGTTGATTGACCTATTCCGGGGGTGTTATGCGTGATTGCTTATATGGCGGCAGTACGAACTTTTTGGTGTCGAAAACAGGTTCGCCGTATAGGACGTTTTGTCGGGCCAGTGTCGTTGCCCCGGCTACTCTGATAAGCGACGAAAACACACCCGACTAGCGCTAAGGAGACACAGTTGGGCAGACAACAACGCCTTGAGCTGACCTGGACAAACAAAGACAAGGCACTCATTCCTACCGAGCAAGGACGTTATGGCTACACCTGGGTTGACCCGCGGGACCCGAGGTATTGCGAAACGAGGGTGCTAACGGTTGACGAGACGGTGGCCGGGACGAGGTCGGACAAGGAGGAAGGCACCACCTACTCCGAGCGAGCCGACCTAGAACCGCAGTCAGACAACCTGCTCATTCTGGGCGAGTCCGGCGACGTGCTGGAGGCACTCACGCGAATGCCCGAGTGGTCCGAGAAGTACGTCGGCAAGGTCAAGTGCATTTACATTGACCCGCCGTTCAACACAGCGCAGACCTTCGCCAACTACGAGGACAACCTGGAACACTCCGTCTGGCTCACCATGATGCGAGACCGACTGCTTCACATGCGGGACCTTCTGTCCGAGGACGGCTCGATTTGGGTCCACCTTGACGATGTAGAGAACCACCGGATGAGGGTGCTGCTCGATGAGGTGTTCGGGGCGGGGAATTTCCTGGCCGAAATCACTTGGAAGAAGGGCGCTCAGGTCCGCAATAATTCTGGCGACTTCTCGTCGGATAGCGACTTCATCACGGTGTATGCAAAGGATCGCACCGAATTTGATTTGAACAAACTCGAAGCAACCTCCGAGATGCTCGGTAGATACCGCCAGGACGACGGTGACCTAAACCTCTGGCAGTCCATTGGCAGTGCCGCAGCCCACTCAGTATCGCGGCGTCAGCACCCAAGTGTTTACGGCATTCAACACCCTGTTACTGGTGAGATGATGTATCCCCCGAGCAACTCAAACTGGAGGTATGCCCAAGAGAAGATGCTGAGTAGCCTTCGCGAATGGGCTCCCTATGAGCTGGGAGAAGTTACGGACGAGGAACTCACGGAACGAGCTCGTGTGGAGGGGCCGTCCATCGAGCTACGGACAGATGTTCGTCCGTTGGTCATTCCAAACTGGTCCGAAGAGGTCGCAAACCAAGCTCTTGCTCGTCACAAGGAGGGGTGCTGGCCCGACGTATTCTTCACCAAGGGCGGCTACGGTGGACTCCGAGTTAAGGGACGAGTGCCGGAAGACTTTGGATCTACTCCGCGAACCATTTGGGATGACGTTGGGTTTAACGACACGGCGAAGCGTGAATTGCAGGCTATTTTTCCCAGGATTAAGGCGTTTGACACCCCTAAACCTGAACGCCTTTTGGAGCGCATCATCCACATCGCAACGAACCCCGGCGACATTGTTCTCGACGTGTTCGCCGGTTCGGGAACCACCGCGGCCGTCGCCCAGAAAATGGGCCGCCGCTGGGTGACCTGCGAGCTCGTAGAAGACACGTTCAACCGCTTTACCCGCCCGCGCCTGGAGAAGGTTGTCAACAACGAAGACCAGGGTGGTATCACCCTCCAGAAGGAGGAGCGAGCCGACGCTACCGAGGACGGTTTGCCCGAGGGACTTACCCCGGAAGAAGCCCAGAAGTTCACCTCGCTGCTGAATAAGACCATCAAGAACGCCGACGAGCTCAAGAAAAACGCTGCGGTGAAACAACTCAAGTCCATGACCAAGACCAAGCCTGTCAAGGGTGTGGTCAACTGGCGCGGCGGCGGAGGGTTCCAGATCGCCCACCTTGAGCCTGCCTGCTTCGACTACGACCCCGAAGTTGCTCTAACCACGTTGACCGAGCACGCCACCGGTGAGTTGCTCGTGCGTTCTGTGGCCGCACAGCTTCGCTTTGCACTTACCCCGAACGACCTGCACTTCGACGGCAAGCGCGGCCGCGAGCACCTCGTTGTAGTCGAGGGTGTCCTGGACGAGGAGAAGATTGACGAAGTCATGTCTCACCTCCCAGAAGGCCACTCCGTCCTGTTCGCCGCGACCGTGGTCGATGACTTCGCC
Source organism: Corynebacterium lipophiloflavum DSM 44291 (assembly GCF_000159635.1). GTDB lineage: Bacteria > Actinomycetota > Actinomycetes > Mycobacteriales > Mycobacteriaceae > Corynebacterium > Corynebacterium lipophiloflavum. The sequence goes on from NZ_GG667196.1 coordinate 143,003, forward strand.
CGCGAGCATGTCCGCTTGTTCAAGAACGGCTCGCGAGTAGTCCACGTCCCGCTTGAGGTCTTCCCGTATTCCGACGCTGCCGAGGAGGAGAAGTAACCATGGCACAGAAATTGAACCTCTCCTACGACGAAAACCTGGTTGCAGAACTCTCGAACAAGTTCGACCTCCGCGACCCGAACGCCGAAGCGCTTGCCGACTTGGTGAAACGGATCGAGGAGGGCAACTACGACGCTTTAGAACCGCTGGTGCTCAACCTCGCAACGGGTGCTGGCAAGACCTACGTCATGGCCGCGTTTATCGAGTACCTGCGCCGTCAGGGACACCCCAACGTCATGGTGGTCACACCCACCAAGGTCGTCCAGGACAAGACCGTTCTCGACTTCACGGAAGGCTCGCACCGTTACATTGGCGGCTTCGACGTTCCGCCACGGCTTGTCACTCCGGGTGACGTGTCGAACCTTCGAGTCGATAACGTCGCGTCCGACCTGTTTGTGGGCGAAGGTGCCTCTACGCTGTACGTTTTCAATGTTCAGCAGCTTTTCCCGCCTAAGGACGGCGGCAAGAACGTCGCAACGGGAGACGAAGCGGCGCGCCGCAAGACATGGAAGTTCCAGGAGGACTCCGGCGCGCTGGCGCAACGGTTGATCGACACGGAAGACTTGATCATTATCGCCGACGAGTCGCACCTGTTCGGCTCCACCGCGAAGACATTCCGCAAGTCGCTAACTTCGCTGAAACCCGCCGTAACTGTGGGGCTGACGGCCTCGCCGGACAAGGGCGACGACATTGTCTACCACTACCCGCTGTGGCGTGCTATCCAGGACGGTTACGTCAAGCAGCCGGTGCTGGTCTACCGCGAGTCGGGTTACGACTCGGAAGATCGTCAGCTCCAAGACGCTTTGTCACTGTTGGCTATCAAGGAAGAGGCGTACGCGAACTACAGGGCCGCACACCCGAACGGCAAGCAGACCAAGCCGTTGCTGTTCGTGGTCTGCTCCGGCGTGCCGCACGCCACCGAGGTTGCCGATAGGCTTCGCGGACCAGGCTTCGTCAATGACCCGCTCGCGGTGCTCCAGGTGGACAACGAGCACAACGACAACACCACCCAGTCGTTCTTGCGCTACCTCGATACGGACAACTCCCCGGTTCGGGTGATCGTCTCGGTCAACAAGCTGCGAGAAGGTTGGGACACCAAGCGCATCGCGGTGATGTGTACGCTTCGCACGATGGGCTCTGAGGTGCTCACCCAGCAGGTCATGGGCCGGGGACTCCGCCTGCCGTTCGGAGCGCTGACTAGGGTGCCGGCCATTGACGAGCTGGACATTTTGTCGCACGAGTCCTTCGTCAAACTGCTGGAAAGCGAGAACGTCCTCAAGCAGTTCGGTATTGAAGACGCGGTGCGAGAAGATGACGACAAGGAGATCATCACCCCGCCTGGCACGACCAACCCGCCACAGGTGGGCACTGGTGCTGGCACCGGTGCTACGGGTGATACCTCTACCGACACCGGCGAGAAAGGCACCACGGTGCAGCCAGGCGAAGACTCTCGCACCTCTGGTGACGGTCCTGACACCCCAGCAGTTGACCGCACCGTCGGCACCCGAGCACTCACCGACGAAGACGACGTTGCGAAAGGCGTTGAGATATTCACGCCGGTCATCGTCAACATCAACGAGAAATTCGCCGGCACCACCTTCGACTTCCCGTCTTCAACCATGACAAAGACGAAGAAGCAGTTCGAGCTAGTCGATGTCCCGAACTCCGTCATTGTCGAACGCGCGGACAAGGTCACCGACACCGACGAGTACCTGGCCCGCACGAAGATCAGCGTGGCAGACGAGGGCAACAAAATCGAACTCGACAACGACGAGCGCTTCGCTGTACCAAGTTTCAAACAGACTCCTTCCCAAGTCGCCGCGGAACTGATTCGTCGCGTCATGGGTTCCGGAGCGGTTGCCGCAACGGCGGAGAATACGAGCCAACTGAAGCGCCGCATTGTGCCGGCGTTTATGGAGGCGACGAAGATCGAACAGTGGACAGAGAAAGCCAAAGAGTCCGCGGCCCGACACTTGCGCGAGCTCGTTGTCGAGGAGTCCAGGAAGGCGAACGCCCAGACCGGGACCACGGTGTCCATCCACCCGGTTACCCTCCCGATTGACGACTCATTTTCCCTGGATCTCGACAAGAAGATCCTCGACCTGCTCGACCGGCAGGAAGAGAGCGCGGGTAAGGCAGGTTTCAGCACCGCGGAGTACTACGGCACCTGGAAGAAGGGACTGTTCGAGGCCGCACGCTTCGACTCGTTTACCGGCGAATACCGCCTGGCGGCACTACTCGACCTCGACCCGAACGTGGTGTGGTGGAAGCGGATCTACGCCCATGAGGGCGCACGGGTGGCCTACACCCCGCACAACTCGTACGTTCCAGATTTCGTGGTCTTCGACAAGGACGGCACCCACTGGATTGTCGAAGCCAAGGAGAACCGCGGCCGCGACGACGAGCGCGTCCAAGCCAAGCGAGCAGCCGCCGAGCGCGTGGTGCGCCAGCTCGTCGGCATGCCGGAGTATGAGGACCAAACCTGGGGCTACCTCATTGCCTATGAGGACGACATCGCTTCTTCCGATTCGTGGGCCGATCTGCTTGCCGGATCGGTGACGGAGCGGATGCCGAGACTCTAGTAAACGATGTAAACGATGAAGCAGAGGCGTGGCGATGCGCCTTCTTGTGGCGGCCAGGGAAGGGAAGCTATTGGGCGGGCTAGACGTAAAGATTTGTTGGTGGTGCGGTATTAACCCCGCTTCATCACGCGAGCACCGAATTAAACGTTCACGTTTGGAAGCGGAGACTTCCAGCGGAGGGCCCTTGACGTACTTCGCCGCAGGGTTTCGACCAACTACTCTCCGAAGTACAGACGCGCAGGCAGTGAAGTTCGGGAAGACACTGTGCCAGCCTTGCAACTCAACGAGGTCGCAACCGTTCGACGCAGCCTACGACCATTTTGTGGGCTGGACTAAAGCCAACCGTGAACGGCTTCGAACTGTCCCGCACATAGACTGGTCTGAAGTTTTCGCAGAGACGAACTACGACAACCGACACCTTGCGCGTTATTACGTCAAAAACATGTGCTGCCGAATCGTTGACAGTGGTGCAGACGTGCCAAAACAGTTAGTTACATTCCTCGATGATTTAGACGCTGAATCTCCGCTCGGTGTCATCATATACCGAGACTACGGACCCGACGAAGTGACAAGTGACGGCATTCTTTCCGACCCTTTCGCCAGCAGGACGAGCCAAGGAAGTGGAGAGTTACTCGAAAACACCAATGAACCCAGCGCATTCTTTACGATAATCGAAGACGGTTTCATCGGGTGTTTGGTGGGATACTACGCCCCTCCCTACCGCCCGGCGTACCAAGAGAGCATCTCTCGTGGCACGCGGTCACCAATCTACGAGCCGAAACGCCAGCTCATGTGGGCAGCACCGTTATTCAAAGACAAGTGGTTTTTGGAACACGCCATTCAGGAAAAGCAAAGATTGGGTCGTGATCTTTCTGAAGAAGAAGTTCAAGGAATTGCCGATTCCTTTAACTCAATTCCTCCATTTGTTCCACTTGCCATCGAGAGCCCGCCATCCACTGTTGACCCACTTGAATGGCTCACTGCGCAAGTGAGCTTCAACTCAGCTAGTCATCTTGTAGGAGGGTCTGTAAGCAAGTTTGATTTCCCAGTACACGCATCCCGTCCGAAACGGTTTTCTCCCCGCCAAGCGCTCCTTCTGCTCATCCAGCAGGTGCGGAAAGTCCTTATGCGACTCTGACTACGGTGATGGTCTTTCCATCCACCGGAACGCTTAGTTCGAGCTCGGCTCGTCGCATTACCCAGTCGTTCCGGGACGAGGGTGTGCCGGCGCAGTTGAGTAAGACAATTCGTACGGTCTACCCCGTGTAGAAATGCAGAGAGAAACCCGCCACGGTGGGCGAAAGGTTCACCGTGGCGATTTTCTACTAACCGCCCCTGTCGGTGACCGACCAGCGAGTAGAACATGTAGTCGATACTTCCGCACCCGTGTCGAACCCGCCGCTACCCTCGGTGTTGTCCCCTCTCCAAGACAACACAGCCAAGGAGCACAGAATGTCTTTCCCCGCCCCCGACACCATTATTCGAGACTGGCTGAACGAGCGTACCGAAGCAGGCGTTGTCCGCGCCAAGGTCGTCACCGACGTGGCCTACAGCGACGGAGTGCTGACGGTGACAATCGAGCCAGAAAAGTTCGTTGACTTGAGCGCTTGGACCTCATTAAACGAGGGCTACTCCGACTCGCTTGGTGACTTCTACGCCACTGAGCTCGGCTGGACGAACAAGCAGTCTGTCTACCTGCGCGACATGGTCACCGAATTGCGCGTCGTAGACTCCACCGGCACGGTTGTCGAAACGGTGGACACTGCCGCCTACCAGCGGAAGAAGAACCCACAGTTCTAGCAGGACGGCACGGCCAGGCGCTTAAGCCTTACTACTTCCTCCACACCGGAAGCTGCTCCACGCCTGCCTGGTTCAAGCAGTCCCGAACCAGCGACCTCGCGGTGTCAATGAGCGGGGCGTTCGCGGTGACACTTACCTCCGCCTCCACCGGGCTAAAGGACTCCAACGGCAGTGGGTCTTCGGAGAAGTACCTCGGATCTTTCGGCTGCCACAACACCAGCGGCTTGTCTTGGTCCCACTCAACGCTGCAACGCACGGTGTAGTCGGTGTTGCCGGTGACACCTCCGTAGTGGCGAATAAGTGCCAAGAGGTCGCCCACCAAGCACGCAAACGCATGCGTGGGCACAATCTGGTCCCCCGTCGAGTACGTCACCCTGTCCAGCCGCGACAGGACGGTGACAACCCCGTTTTCGTGCAGCTCGACATACGCCAACAGTTCTTGCGTGTCGTACTGCTTTCCCGAAAACGTCCAACACTTCATGCCCTTGCGGTAATTCGAGGCAGTCACCGGAGACACTGAGCCCCGGTAGTCGTGGCGCAGCGGGTCGTCATAAGCGGCAAACCTTGCCATAGTCGCGTCACGCTCAGTAACGTCGCCGTTTCTTGCCGGGTACGTCGGCACCGCAACACCGACACCCCAAAAGCCGTCACTAGACCGCTTCGCGGCCACCTTGCTATACACCTCGTCTACTTCACGAGACGAGGCTTCTTCCCGTTGAAACCGCAGCCTGTACAGGTTCGCAATTTCAGGCTCACTCAACCACTCGGAGTGGCTCCCGTTACGAGTCGGCGCAGCGAGCACCGTGGCGTTTTTCTTTTCGGTGAAGTACATATGCGGCACTTGCTGACTCGCCGGCACTACGACAACGAATGCTTCGTGTTCAGGGTGCTCGACCCAGTGGAACTCCACGCCCCGCAACGGTGGTGAGATGTAGGCGGTGGCAACGGTCAAATACGACTGTTCCAGTCCAGAGGAGTACTCACCGGCACTGACCCTTTTACCGGCGTGGTCTTTCTTGTCGGGCAGCTCGCCCACGCCGTAGACAATGACCCCACCGCCGCTGTTCGCCATAGCGCACAAGTCTTTCTTCACGTCGCTTTCAGGCCGAGTCGGCTTGCTGTCGATCTTTTCCTTGAAGTCGAGGTCTTGCCGCTCCGCAGTGCGCTCCGCGACCAGTCGGTCGAGCATCTCGTTTGTGAACTCGTCGGTGGGCGCTATTCCAAGGGCGGAGTGCAAAGCGGTGAACATAGGTGCCATTGTACGAAGCGGTTTCGGCGGTTTCCCGACCCCCGCCTCGTACCCCGCTCCGAGCCGGCAGACGCTCCGGCAAACGTGTCGGACTCCGAAGCGTGAGGACGTGCCCGTCTCGGCAACCGGGTCGAATACCGCAACGGGCTTTCGAAGCGAACCCCACCGGACACCGAGACGAGCCTCGGGACGAAGTCCGCGGCGCCCCCCGCTACGATACGCTCGCCCGGTCCGGCAAACGAGACGGGGTCCGGGTCGGGAGTCTGCGGGGAGGGCGGTGGGCGGGACGTCTTTGGGGCTACTGCGAACCAGTCGCAGCGGTTGGCGGTACGGGTTTCGAGGCGGGGTGCGTAAGGAAGCGACGGAAAGTGTGTAAGCCGCCGTGTAAGCGGCGGCGGAGCTAAAGGTTGGGGAGTTTACTGAATGTCCCGCCGCCCCCTACTCCACCTCGGAAATCGCCTCGACGATCCCCTTGAGCTTCGCGTCGCGCACCTCGGAGCGCTTGGTAAAGGAGTCGGTGTCGTTCCCGTAGGCCTCGTTGACCTGCGCGATCACGCCGTCGAGGTTGTCCATGTCCGGCTCTCCGGCGGGCATGGACTTTTCCCAGCCGCGGAAAAATGGTGTCGAAGAGCTTGGTGATGCCATCTGGCCCGCCGCCGAGGCGGTTGGCCTCGAAGGGACCCACCGCCGCGTAGCGCAGGCCCAGCGAGTTGCGCACGATGCGGTCGAAGTTCTCCACATCGACCACGCCCTCCTGGATCAGGTAGATCGCCTCCATCATGATGGCCTTCTGGATGCGGTTGCCCACGAAGCCGGGGATCTCCTTGTTCAGCCGCGAGGGATCGAAACCGATCCCTCGGTAAACCTCCATCGCCCGGTCGACGGTCTCCGTCGAGGTCTTAGGGCTCGGCACGATCTCGAGGACCGGCATGAGGTCCGGCGGGGTGAACGGGTGGCCGACGATAATACGGTCGGCCGCGGGGTTACCCTCCGCGATTTTCGACGGCAGGAGCGCCGAGGAGGAAGACGCCAAAATCGCGTTCTCCGGCGCGAACTCGGCAAACTGGCGGAAGATGTCGTTCTTGAAATCGATCTTCTCCGGCCCGGCCTCCTGGACAAAGTCCACGCCGTCGAGTGCGGTTTCCAGGTCGGTGAAGAATTCGCCCTTCTCGCCCAGGCGCTTGGCCACGTCCTCGCCAACCTCCGGGCGGACGTCGACGACGCGGACCGCCCACCCGTGTTCGGCGAAGCGCTCGGCGAAGGACATGCCGATCAAACCGCCGCCGAAAATCATTGCTGTGCTCATCTTTTACTCCTTGTAGCTGTTTCCCGTGTTTTTTGGGTACGACTCCGACGCTACGCCTTTTCCCTCAGTCCGTTGCCGGAGCTGGAGGAGGTGTCCGATAGGCTGTACAGAATTTTCCCAGGTTCCAAGGAGCACTATGACCGGCTTACCGTTGATGGGCGTGTTCGTCCTCTCGATCATCTTCCTCATCCTGATGATCTCGAAGTGGAAGATCCACCCCTTCCTCTCCCTTCTTTTTGTGTCGCTCGTCTTCGGCCTGATCGGCGGGATTCCGCTGCTCGACGTCAAAGACGCCGACGGTACGCTGGTCACCCCGGGCATCGCGTCGGTAATCGGGGACGGCTTCGCGGCCACGTTCAAGTCCTTCGGTCTCGTCGTCATCTTCGGCACGCTCATTGGCTTCATCCTGGAAAAGACCGGTGCGGCTTTTCAGCTTGCCGACGCCATCGTGCGCGTAATCGGCACAAAGCACCCCGTGCTCGCCATCCAGCTCATGGGCTGGGTGGTGTGCATCCCGGTGTTCTCCGACTCAGGGTTCGTGATTCTCAACCCTGTGCGCAGGGCGCTGGCGCAGCGCACCGGCGCCTCGCCGGCCACCATGGCGATCGCCCTGTCCGCTGGTCTGTTCACCTCCCACGTGTTCATCCCGCCAACGCCCGGACCGCTCGCGTCGGCGTCGAACCTCGGTTTGGACACCAACCTGCTGCTCGTCATGGCACTCGGCGCGCTCGTGTCCATCCCCGTCATGGTCGCCGCCTACTTCTACTCCGTCTGGATCGGCCCGTCGCTTCACACCCCGGAGACGGAAGCGGTCCCGGACACCGATGTCGAAGCCGCCTACAACGAGCTGAAGAACTCCTACACTCGGCTGCCATCGACGGCTTTGTCCCTCGCCCAGATCCTCGTGCCCATTCTGCTCATTGCCGCCGGGTCGATCACCTCCGCGGCAGGTGTCGGCGGATGGTTCGGCCGCGCGGTCGTCTTCGCCGGCACCCCGGTGATTGCGCTCGCTATCGGATTCTTGTTTGCCGTGCTCCTGGTCGCGGAGACCCACATGATGGACCGCTTCTACACCTTCGTCGAAGACGGACTGCGCACGGTCGGGCCGATCATCCTCATCACCGCCGCCAGCGGCGTGCTCGGCCGGGTCATCTCCTCGACCGACGTGGTGGACTTCATCTCCAACAACGCGACCCAGCTGGCCAGCCTCGGGCTTTTCTTCCCCTTCCTCATCACCGCATTGTTCAAGACAGCCCAGGGTTCAGCCACGGTTGCAATGGTCACCACTTCAAGCCTGGTCGCGCCGCTTCTGCCGACCCTCGGGCTGGAAACCCCCGTGCAGGTCGGCCTCGCTGTGTTGGCCATCTCCGCCAGTTCGCTCGTCGTCTCCCACGCCAACGACAGCCACTTCTGGGTGGTGACGAACTTCTCCAAGATGACACCGCAGCAGGCGTACCGCTCCCAGACCGCGGTGACCGGGGTGATGGGGTGCACCGCCATGGTCTTCATCTGGATACTTGGGCTCTTCCTCGTCTAGTGTTGAAGCCCTATGACTGGCTACCTCACCCCCACCAATAAGGTCCGCGTTTCCGATCTCAAGGAAAGAAAGGCGCGGCGTGAGCCCTGGGCGATGCTCACCGCCTACGACTACTCCACGGCCCGTGTTTTCGCCGAGGCCGGAATCGAGTGCATGCTGGTGGGAGACTCCGCCGCCAACGTCGTCTTCGGCTACGACACCACCAACAAGGTCTCCCTCGATGAGATGGCCTACCTCGGCGCGGCCGTCGTGCGCGGGGCCGGCAACGCGCTAGTGGTGGTGGATCTTCCCTTCGGCACCTACGAAGCCAGCGACGAGCAGGCCGTGTTGAGCGCCACTGAGTTGATCCACCGCACCGGGGCACACATGGTCAAGCTCGAGGGCGGCGTGCGCGTCGCCCCGCGGATCCGGGCGCTGAAAAATGCCGGGCTGGCGGTGTGCGCCCACGTCGGGTTCACTCCGCAGTCGGTGGATAACCTGGGCGGGTTTAAGGTGCAGGGCCGTAATGCGGGTGCCGAGGCTCTGCGCGCAGATACCCAGGCCGTCGTCGACGCCGGAGCCGACATGGTGGTCTTCGAGATGGTCCCGGCAGAGCTGGCGGCGGACATCACGCGCCAGTGCCCGATTCCCACCATCGGCATCGGCGCGGGCGCGGGGACCGATGCGCAGGTGTTGGTGTGGCACGACATGGCCGATCTTCCTGCGGGCAATCGGCGCCCGAAGTTCGTGCGGCAGTTCGGCCAGGCCGGAGCGGAGCTCGGCCAGGCCGCGGCGGCGTACAAGAAGGCCGTGCACGAGGGCTCCTTCCCCGCCGCCGAGCACTGCTTCTAGTCGACGTTCACCTCAGCGTTGTCGATCAGCCGGGTCGTGCCCACGCGCGCTGCCACCAGCAGGCGGGCGGGCCCGCTGTAGCCGGCGGGGATCTCCTCAAGCTCGGGTGTCGTCAGCGCCAGGTAGTCGAGGGCGACACCCGGGGAGGCGTCGAGAAGCGAGCGGGCGGCGCTGAGTTCCCCTGTCGCGAGCGCGCGCGAGAGTACCTCGGCGGCGCTGGCCTGTTCAGCTGAGAGGTAGCGGTTTCGCGAGGACATTGCCAGGCCGGTCTCTTCCCGCACGATGGGGCAACCGTGGACGCGCACCGGCATGTTGAGGTCGGCGACCATCTGCCGGATGAGAACGAGCTGCTGGTAGTCCTTCTCCCCGAAGAACGCATCCGTGGCGCGGGTGAGGGAAAACAGCTTCGCCACCACGGTGAGCACGCCCGCGAAGTGCGTCGGCCGCGACGCACCCTCAAGAATCTTTCCTGCCGGACCCGGGTGGATCGTCGTGCGCGGGCCGGCCGGGTACATCGTGGCAACCGACGGGGCGAACACCGCATCGACACCCTCGCTCTCGAGCAGTGCGACATCGGCGCTAAGCGTGCGCGGGTAGGCGTCGAGATCCTCGCCCGGCGCGAACTGCAACGGGTTGACAAAAATGCTCACCACCACCGGTGAGCCGGTTTCCCGTGCCGCGCGGACCAACGACAGATGCCCCTCATGCAGCGCACCCATGGTGGGCACGAGGGCGAGCGTGCGGGGGTGGCCGATGGCGGCTTCAAGCTCTGCGGGTGTATGAACGAGTTCGGTCATGTTTGAAAAATCTATCGTGGCAGAGCAAAGGAGTCACACTATGGACGCCTATCACGTCGACTACGACTGGGCGTGGGGCACAAAATGCCCGGGAGACCTGGTCACGCTGCGCGCCCACCTGGAGTTTCCCGACCCCGCCACGGCGAAGCGGGCGGTGGCGGAGTTCTTCGACAACCTCATGGCCGTCCACGGTTTCCACGGGGCCGGCGGCTGGGCGGCTAAGGAGGTCACACCCGCGCCCGGCCCGACGCTGCGCGTGATCGACTTCACCGCAGGAGGCGAGGATGTTGCCGACGCTATCGGTTACGCCGCCGAGGACGCGGTCGAGCAATTCAGCACCTTCCCGGACGCTACCGTGCGCTGGGAGCACATGCCCTACTGAACAACGGCGCCCTTGGGCGTCAAGCGCACCGACTCGAAGGCCACGGGGAAATGCACGTTCGCGTCTTGGGCGGCGAGGAACTCGCGCGACTTGGCCACGTTGTCCGCCGGAACCGGCAGCGGCTTGAACGGCTTCGACAGCGAGTGACCGAAGTGGTCCCAATGGACGGGGATGACCAGCTCCGGCTCCAGCTGCTCGACGGTGTGGCGCCAGTACTCGCTTCGAAAGTCGTCCGACTGGCGGCCGAGCGCACCGATACCGAGGTAGACCACCCGGGCTTTGAGCCCGTCGAGGAAACCCGGGATGTAGTTCGCGCTCGGCAGGACCACTATATTGCCCTCGGGGTGGCTGAAGTGAAAGACGAAGCAGCCACCGTCTTTGAACTTCAGCGTGTGGCACGGGGAGCCGAGTCGGTCGCGGATGAAGCCTGGGGCGATGTTTCCGGGGCTGTGCGGGGCCTCGATGACGCGCACGGTGAACGCTCCGACTGCGATGTCGTCGCCGTCGGCGATCAGGGCCATCTGCGAATCGGCCAGGCCCTCTCCCCTGCCGTAGTTCAGCGTCGACTCCGAGCCGTACATTGTCCCGCCCACCTTTTTGACGACGGCGGGTGCGTCCATGAGGTGGTCGTGGTGCGAGTGCGCGACAAAGAGGGCATCGAGCTTGTCGACGCCGCCTTTACCCAGCGCCGCGTCGATCTCGCTGTCGTTGGGCTGAAGCCGCCCGACCACGAGGCGGGCGAGCGAGGGGCGCGTGAGGAAGGCGTCGACGAAGACGCTGGTATCGCCGTCTGTGAGGTGCACGCTGGATGTTCCGTAGATCGTGCTAGTAATCATGCCCTCCAATGTTAGCAGCCAGGTGGTATGTTTCAGGAGTAAACTAATGTGACAGTTGTTGTGAAGAACCTGGAGGTTACCATGCCCCTGAACCGTCGCCGCTTTCTCGCAACCGCGGGTCTCGGCACCGCCGCCGCCCTCGGACTGGCACCCACCGCCAAGGCTCAGCGCACCGTGGTGGGCACCGTGCTCGACTACTCCGCGGGCGTGCCCTCGGGGAACTCGATCAAGATCGCCGGCCACCTCGGCGCCGTCCGCTACGTCTCCCAGCCGCGGCCTGAGGCCGCCTGGATGCGGGGCAAACCCGTGTCCTTGGCGGAGACGCTGGACTTCAAGGCCAACGGCCTGGCCACGGCCTCCGTGTACCAGTTCGGCCGCGCGCAAACCGCCGACTGGCTCGGTGGCGCCGCCTCTGCAGCGGTGCACGCGCCGCAGGCCATCGACCTGCACCGTGCAGCAGGCGGGCCGGCGGGCCGGCCGATCTACATCGCGATTGACGACAACCCCACCCGCGCCCAGTACGACAACCAGATCCGCCCCTACCTGCGCGCGTTTTCCGCGGCGTTAAGCGTCGCGGGCTACGCCACGGGCATCTACGGCAACTACAACACCATCGAATGGGCCTTAAGCGACGGCATCGGCACCCACTTCTGGATGCACGACTGGGGCTCCGGCGGCCGCATCCACCCGCGCGCCGCCATCCACCAGGTAGCACGGTGGAAAACCACCATCGATGGCGTGGAGTGCGACATCAACAACGTCTACGCCGCCGACTGGGGCCAGTGGACTCCGGGCCAGGCTGCCGCCCCATCGATACCGGTCGAGCAGCTGCTGCAAAGCTCGCGGCAGCTCTCCTCCCAGCTACCGGCCAACCTGGACCAGGCCATCGCGCAAGCCCAGATGTTCCTGAACCCCTAAGAAGCGCGCAAAAAAGCCCCGTCGAGGCGGGTCTTTTCTGATGCTCAGGCGCGGTGGATCTAGTGGTCGACCGGGGCCTCCACGCCGACACCGGTGAGCGAGCGGACTTCCATCTCGGACTGCAGAGCGTCCATGTTGTCCGGCTTGCCAACGAAGGTGCCAATGATGCCGGCGATAAACGCCAGCGGGATGGACACGATGCCCGGGCTGGTCAACGGGAAGATCGACCAGTCGGCGTTCGGAAACATCGCCGACGGCGCGCCGGACACTGCCGGGGAGAGCACGATGAGCACCAGGGCCGTGATCAGGCCAGTGTACATCGAGGCAACCGCGCCGGTGGTGTTGAAGCGCTTCCAGTACAGGGAGTACAGGATGGTCGGCAGGTTCGCGGACGCCGCAATGGCGAATGCGAGGGAGACCAGGAAGGCGACGTTCTGCGACATCGCGAGGATGCCCAGGACGATGGCGACAACGCCGATGACAACCACAGTGATGCGCGAGACCCGCACCTGCTCGGCCTCCGTGGCGGTGCCGTCGCGAAGCACGGCGTCGTAGATGTCGTGGGCGACCGAGGCGGATGCGGTAATGGCCAGCCCGGCCACGACGGCCAGAACCGTCGCGAAGGCAACCGCGGAGATCAGCGCCATGAAGATGGAGCCGCCGAGCTCGAAGGCGAGCAGCGGCGCCGCCGCGTTCGCCCCGCCCGGGGCTGCCAGGATGCGGTCCGGGCCGACGAGCGCAGCTGCGCCGTAGCCGAGCACCAGGGTGAGCAGGTAGAAGGCACCGATGAGCACGATGGCCCAGGTTACGGACTTGCGTGCCTCCTTAGCGGTGGGCACGGTGTAGAAGCGCATCAGGACGTGCGGCAGGCCGGCGGTGCCGAGCACCAAGGACAGGCCGAGCGAGATGAAGTCGATCTGGCTGGTCAGTGAGGCGCCGTACTTCAGGCCCGGGACCATGATGTCGGTGGCCTCGTAACCCTTCTCCTGAATGTACTCCGAGGCGCCGTGCGCACCAATTGCGTCGGTGAACAGGGTGTTCATACCACCGCGCACTGCGATAAAGACGAGCACGGTCATGATCGCGACACCGCTAATGAGCAGCACGGCCTTGATCATCTGCACGTAGGTGGTGCCCTTCATGCCGCCGATGAGCACGTAGGCGATCATCACGATGCCGACGACGAAGACACACAGTGCCTGCGCCCAGAAGGTGTGCAGGTCAAGCAGTACCGAGACGAGGGAGCCTGCGCCCGCCATCTGCGCGATGAGGTAGAACAGCGAGACGAACAGCGTGCCGAAGGCCGCCGCGACGCGCACGGGCTTCTGGCGCAGGCGGAACGACAGCACGTCGGCCATGGTGAAGCGGCCCACGTTGCGCAGCGGCTCCGCGACGAGCAGCAGGGCGACTAGCCATGCGACGAAGAAGCCGATCGAGTACAGGAACCCGTCGTAGCCGGTCAGCGCGATCGAGCCGACGATGCCGAGGAAGGACGCGGCCGAGAGGTAGTCGCCCGCGATGGCGAGGCCGTTTTGCGTTCCGCTAAAAGAGGCGCCACCGGTGTAGAAGTCCGCGGACTCGGAGGTGGTCTTGCCAGCGCGGGTCACAATGAACATCGTGACGATGATGAAGACAGCGAAGATGGCAATGTTGAGCAGCGGATTGCCCACGCCTTGCGGTTGTGCGGCCTCCTGGGCCAGGTAAGTGGTGTTCATGGTGCCTAGCCCTCCATTACTTCGCGGATGTGAGCCGCGCGCGGCTCAATGTTTTTGTTCGCGTACTTGACGTAGACGTACGTGATGATGAACGTGGTGATGAACTGGGCGATACCCAGCCAGATGCCCACGTTCATCCCGAGGAAGGGCTGTGCCATCGTCTGCGGGAAGAACGTCGCCACGACGACGTAGAAGATGTACCAGACGAAGAAGGCCACAGACACCGGGAAGGTGAAGCCGCGGTAGGATTTACGAAGCTCCTGGAACTCCCCGCTGTTTTGCATGGCGACGAACTCGTCCGGAGTCGGTTCTCTTCGGGTGGGAAATGCGGTGGATCCTTGGGATTGCGACACTGACCCATCCTTTCTGTGCTGCCCACGTGTGGAAACTAACGCTCTCACATGTGTTGGTTATAACTGGACACACAAAATTTATCGGAAGCGCCAAGCTTTTTTGCCAAGTTTACATATGAAAAGCTTCGCTGGATTAGCCCGCTACCCCCACGAAGGTAGTTTTACTGCAGAAACTACCTATCGCCCGTTACCCCCATTCGCACCCGCTAATCGATGTCCCCGGGAAACGTCTTCGGATCCCCCGACATTCTGCCTCCCGCGATGGCGTCCAAGGCCGCGATCTCAGCCTCGTTCAACGCCACGTCGACGGCGCCGAGGTTCTCCACCAGGCGCTGCGGGTTGGCCGTTTTCGGAATCACGGAGCAGCCTTGCTGCATCAGGTAGGCGAGAACCACCTGCGCGGGCGTCGCTCCGTGCGCATCAGCAATCGCACTGATTTGCGGCTCGGAGAAGTTCTCACCGCGCGCCAGCGGCGCCCACGCCTCGGTGCAGATGCCGTGGCTGGAGTGGAAGTCGCGCAACTCGGGCTGCGTAAAGCCCACGTGGAGTTCAACCTGGTTGAGCACCGGGGTTACCCCGGTGGCGGCGATGATCTCGGAGAGCACTTCCGGATAGAAATTGGCCACGCCGGCGGACGTGAGCGACCCGCGCTCCCTCAGCCGCGCGACGCACTCGAAGGCCTGGGTGTAGAGGCCCTGCTGCGGCCACGGCCAATGTACGAGGTAGATGTCGACGTAGTCCAGGCCGAGGCGGCGCAGAGACTCCTCAAAAGCCTCCTCCACGCGATCGTGGTTGTCGTTCCACAGCTTGGTGGTCACGATCAGTTCGTCGCGGGTGACATCGCCGGCCGCGATCGCGTCGTTGATCGCACGTCCGACCTCTTCCTCATTGCCGTAGAGCGCCGCGGTATCGATGTGCCGGTAGCCCAACTCGATCGCGGTGCGGACAATGGTTTCGGCCTCGGCGCCTACCAATTTGTAGGTGCCGAGGCCGATGAGCGGAAGCTCAGTTCCGTCGTTCAGGGTTGTTGCAGGAATGCGCATAACCCCGATTGTGCCAAATTTAGCTGGCTTCGAGCAGATCGATGACAAAGACGAGCGTGCGCCCGGACAGAGGGTGCCCGCCACCGGCCGGCCCGTAGGCCTTCTCCGGCGGGATGGTCAGCTCGCGACGGCCGCCGACCTTCATGCCCGGGATGCCCTCCTGCCAGCCTTCAATGAGCCCCGCCAGGGGAAACTCCGCGGCCTCGCCGCGGTCCCAGGAGGAGTCGAACTCCTCGCCGGTTTCGTAGTCGACGCCCAAGTAGTGCACTCGGACGAAGCCTCCTTCGACGGCCTCGGCACCCTCACCGACAGTGAGGTCCTCGATGACGAGGTCGACTGGTGCCGGTTCGGTCGGAATGGAAATCGTGGGCTTTTCCATAAGTTAAGCAGCTCCTTGTTTAGCGCTGGTCGCGCGGTACGAATTCGCGCTTGGTGGCGCCGGTGTAGATCTGGCGCGGGCGGTTGATCTTGGTGTTCATCGCCAGCTGCTCGCGGTAGTGGGCGATCCAGCCCGGCAGGCGTCCGATGGCGAAGAGCACGGTGAAGAAGTTCGTCTCAAAGCCCATCGCGCGGTAGATCAGGCCGGTGTAGAAGTCGACGTTCGGGTAGAGCTTGCGGGAGATGAAGTAGTCGTCGTTCAGGGCGATCTCCTCAAGCTTCATGGCGAGGTCGAGCAGCTCGTCTCCGCCGAAGTGCTCGAGCACCTCGTGAGCGGTCTCTTTCACGATCGCCGCGCGCGGGTCGTAGTTCTTGTACACGCGGTGGCCGAAGCCCATCAGGCGCACGCCCTTTTCCTTGTTCTTCACGCGGTTCATGAAGTCGGTGGCGTCGCCGTCGTGGTTGTTCTTGATGTCCTCGAGCATCTCGAGCACAGCCTGGTTGGCGCCGCCGTGCAGCGGGCCAGCAAGCGCGTTGATGCCACCGGCGATGGAGACGAACATGTTCGCCTGCGCGGAGCCGATCATGCGGACGGTGGAGGTGGAGCAGTTCTGCTCGTGGTCGGCGTGCAGGATGAGCAGCTTGTCCAGCGCCTTGATCAGGACCGGGTCGACCTCGTAGGGCTCGGTCGGGTAGCCGAACATCATGCGCAGGAAGTTTTCACGCGGGTTCAGGGAGTTGTCCGGGTACATGTACGGCTTACCCTTGGAGGCACGGTAGGCGTACGCCGCGAGCATCGGCACCTTCGCCATGAGGCGCACGGTGGCCTTGTCCAGCTGCTCCTCGTCCAGCGGGTCGAGCTGGTCCTGGTAGTAGGCCGACAGTATGTTGACCGAGGAGGCCAGCACAGCCATCGGGTGTGCGTTGCGCGGGAAGATGTTGAACGCGGCCTTGAAATCCTCGTCCAGCAGGGTGTGGTGGCGCAGCTCGGAGTTGAACTTGTCCAGCTCTTCGGTCGTCGGCAGCTCGCCGTTGATGAGCAGGTAGGACACCTCGTTGAAGGTGGCGTTGTTTGCCAGGTCGGCGATGTCGTAGCCACGGTGACGCAAAATACCCTCGTCACCGTCGATGTAGGTGATCTTCGACTCGGTGGAACCGGTGGATACGTAACCGGGGTCGAACGTTACAAGGCCCGTCTCGCTGAGCAGCTTGCCCAGCTCAAAACCGTCGTTGCCCTCGGTAGCGCGCTTGATTTCCATCTCGTACTCGCCACCCGGGTAGTGGAGCACGACCTTGTCGTTGTTCTCAGTAGCCACTTCAAACCTTTCCTCGTAAGAGTAGATGGGCATCCCATCGAGTCGCACGCGCGACGGTGGGAGCGTTATTCGTAAATTCTAGCAAAGCTTGTGATGCGGGCGACAGGTTTGGCGATTTTGCTCCCCCGGCACAATTGGAGCGCGGCGTGAGGTGAGCGGGGTGCTAGTATTCGACACCACGTAACTCCCTTAAAAGATTGAGGCAGCAATGAGCAACTTACCTACCCTTCCCGCCGAACTTATTCCGGCTGACGGCCGGTTCGGCTGTGGGCCATCGAAGGTGCGTCCCGCACAGCTGGACGCGCTGACCCGCGGTGCCACCTCCATCATCGGCACGTCCCACCGCCAACCCGCGGTCAAGGACGTCGTCGGCGAGGTTCGGGAGGGACTCAGCGAGCTCTTTCGTCTCCCCGAGGGCTACGAAATCGTCCTCTCCCTCGGCGGCGCGACCGCTTTCTGGGACGCAGCAACCTTCGGCGTGATCGAGAACACCTCCGCGCACCTGAGCTTCGGTGAGTTTTCCTCCAAGTTTGCAAAGGCTGCGAAGAAGGCCCCGTGGCTCAACGACCCGCACGTGGTCGAGGCTGAGCCGGGCGACGCCCCCGACCCGCAGGCGCTTTCCGGGGTGGAGGCGGACGTCGTTGCCTGGGCGCACAACGAGACGTCGACGGGCGCCAGCGTGGACGTCGTGCGTCCCGCCAACACCGACGCGCTCGTGCTTATTGACGCCACCTCCGGAGCCGGCGGGTTGCCCGTCGACATGTCCCAGGCCGACATCTACTACTTCTCCCCGCAGAAGTGCTTTGCCTCAGACGGCGGCCTGTGGTTGGCGGCAATGAGCCCGGCCGCGATCGAGCGCATTGAGTCCGTGCATGCCTCAGGCCGCTTCATTCCCGCCTTCCTGGACCTGAAGACCGCGGTGGAGAACTCGCGCAAGAACCAGACCTACAACACCCCGGCCGTGGGCACCTTGCTCATGCTCGCCGACCAGGTTAAATGGATGAACAACAACGGCGGGCTCGACGGCATGGTCAAGCGCACCAACGCGAACGCCGAGGCGCTCTACGGCTGGGCGCAGAGCCACGAGCTGGCCACCCCCTACGTTCAGGACCCGGCGAAGCGCTCGCTCGTGGTCGGCACGATCGACTTCGACGACGCGATCGATGCCGCCGAATTGGCCAAGGCGCTGCGCGCAAACGGCATCGTCGACACGGAGCCGTACCGCAAGCTCGGCCGCAACCAGCTGCGCATTGGCATGTTCCCGGCGATCGACACCGCGGACGTCGAAAAGCTCACTGGTGCGATTGACTACCTGCTCGAGCAGGGCGTCGGTCGCTAAACCCCCTGTGGAAACCGGGTTCGTCGGTTAGGGTTTAAGGTGCCGAAAAAATAAAGGAGTTGTGATGCGTGAGCTGTACGCGGTCGCCGAGGAGTCGACCGAGACATTCCTTGTCATGCGTGACGCCGACGGCGTGCGCTATCAATTGGCGCGCGCGCAACTTCACCCACAACAAGATCGCACCCTCGCCGATGCCGAGCCGATCGATGTCGAAGTAGTTGAGGTCGACGTAGCCGAAGTCAACGTAGCCGAAGCAGCGGTC
Organism: Corynebacterium lipophiloflavum DSM 44291; assembly: GCF_000159635.1. Classification (GTDB taxonomy): domain Bacteria; phylum Actinomycetota; class Actinomycetes; order Mycobacteriales; family Mycobacteriaceae; genus Corynebacterium; species Corynebacterium lipophiloflavum. Next base: position 161,743 of record NZ_GG667196.1, read on the forward strand.
GGGCAAGAGCAATCGGATACCCCAACCTTCGACTCCCTGCCGCGAGTGCCATCGCTGCCGGAGCCGGACCCGCTGTTTGCCACCCCCCTTTCCATGCGCCCGAGCGAGATCCAGGCGAAGATCCGCGCCGGTGCGACGCAGAAGGAGCTGGCGGATGAAATGGGTGTCGCCGAAAGCCGCATCGAGGCCTACGCTCACCCAGTGCTGCTGGAGCGCTACCAGGTCGCCGAGGCCGCGAAGCAGTCCCACCCGCTGCGCGAGGACGGACCCGCCAAGCTCACGCTGTTCGAAATCCTCGCCACCGCCTTCGCCGCGCGGGGCAACTCGCTGAGCCAGGCGGAGTGGGACGCCACGCGCGAACCCGGAGACGACTGGGTCGTCCATGTTCGGTGGAGGTCGGGGCTGAGCGAAACCGAGGGGCTGTGGTCCTTCAAGCGCGCCATGGGAGCCAAGGCCACCACCCAGCCGCGCAACTCCGTGGCCGCCGACTTGACCGACCCCGACTTCGTCCAGCCAGTGCGCTCACTTTCGACCGTAGAGACCGATCCCCCGCAACCGCCCGCGCCCGAGGACTCCGCCGTGGTGGAGGGCGACTTCCTGCGCCACCCCGACGGCGACGAGCAGCCGCAGCAGCGCCGGCGCAAAGCCGTCACCCCGCACTGGGAGGACGTTTTGCTCGGAGTGAGAACGAACACGAAACGCCCCCGGAAGTAAGGACTTCACCGCCATGTCGCTGCCTTGCGTCGTCACCGTCTGGTTTGTAAACGCCCCCGACCCCGGCGCCGTACTGAGCGGGGAGCCGAAAGCTGATCGCGGCTTCGGCCGAAAGCTTCTCGCCCAGCTCAACCCCGCCTGGCCAATCACCGCGATCGGCGAGTTTCCCCTCAACCGCTCCTCCACGCCGGGCCGGGCCGAGTTCTACATCGCCGGCTACCCCGGCGTCGCCGTCGTGCAAACCTACGTCGAGGACGTCACCACCGCCTCTGAGGCGGCGTCCGCGCTGCGCACGGCCCTGCCCGCCGCCGACACGTTCATCTTCGTCGAGGGCACCGACTCGGATTTCGCCGGGTTCGCGCACTTCGCCGGATCCGAGCTGCGCCGGGCATTTTCGGCCACGCGGGACGTGGTCTCAGAGGACGCGGGCCTGCCTGAGCCGTTCGAAGCCCCGTTCTGGGCCGGCGACACCGCCGAACCGATCGGGGGCATTTCGCTTCCTTTCGTTCCCAAACAGCTCGCCGCGGCGGCCCAGGCAAACTGGATTGGCGTCGATGTTTCCCCGGATGGCCCCGACTTGAACGTCGTGGGCTACGCGGTAGACGGCCGCCCCGAGCCGAAGATCGCCGCTCCCGCCCCGCGCACCAAGACCGTCGCGGAGGTCGCGTCGCGCTTCGCGGAGAAAGACAAAGGCTACGACGACTACGTTGCCACCGATACCGAGCAGGACGAGGGCGGGGAGTTCGCCGAGCTTGCCGACGCCTCCCTAGCCGCCGCGAAGCGGGTCGGGCGCGAGCTGTCCCGGCGCGCCAGGGCGCTGGCGGCGAAAGTCCAGGAGCGCATCCGCCACTCCGACCGCTAGCGCAGGCTGCGCTGGCGCTCGTAGAACGCGATCGCGGCGCTGGTCGCCACGTTGAGCGAGTCCGTGCCGGGGGCCATTGGGATGCGGGCGCGCACATGGGTCGCGCGCATCGCGTGCTCGGTCAGGCCCGGTCCCTCGCCGCCAACCAGAAGAGCGACCTTGTCCCAGGGCCGGCCCGTGGCGTCGACAAGCGCTTCGGCGAGGTGCTCTGCGGCGTCATCGGGAGTGAGCGACAACAGGCGCCACCCGGTGAGGCGAAGCTCATCCAGGGAGCGCTGCCACGTTGTCGCGGTGCCGTCGAGGTGCGCGAACGGCAGGCGCAGGGCGTGGCCCATGGAAACGCGCACGCTGCGGCGGTACAACGGGTCGGCCGTTGCCGCGCCGAACAGCACCCCGTCGACATCCATCCCCGCCGCATTGCGGAATATCGAGCCGATGTTTTCATGGTCCCCGACGCCCTCCAGGATGACCAGGGTCCGGGCTCCGTCGGTGACCTCGGCGACGCTCAGGGGTTGCGGGCGTTCGGCCACCGCGATCAGCCCGCGGTGCATGTCGTAGCCTGCGACCTCGGCCAACAGTGGGCGCGTCACCTCGTAGACACCCACCGACGCAGGCAGGACCTCTCCGTAGTCGGCGAGGAAGCTTTCCAGCCGGCCGCCGAATCCGATGACGCTGCGCAGCGGGAATCGCGACTCAACCAGCCGGCCGCAGATCAGGGGGCCTTCCGCGTAGACCAATCCGCCGCGGGTGTCGGAATGTTTCAGGTCGCGGATGTCGTCGAGGCGAGCGTCGTCAGGGTCGTCGATACGCGTGCGCATGCTACGCGGCGAGGGCGGCCATGACGGGGCCGTGGGCGAAGAATACGACGAACAGCGCGGAAATCAGCCACATGATCCAGTGGATCTCGCGGCGCTTGCCCGCGAACAGCGTCATGAGCGTAAAGGAGATGAATCCGACGCCGATGCCGTGCGCGATGGAGAAGGTAAACGGCATGATCACGATGGTGAGGAACGCGGGCAGGGCGATGTGGAACTCGTCCCACTCAATCTGGCCCACCTGCATCATCATCAGCGCGCCGACAACGACGAGCACCGGGGCCGCAGCCTCGATGGGAACGATCGCGTACAGCGGGGTGAAAAACATCGCGGCGAGGAACAAAAGCCCCGTCACCACGTTGGCCAGGCCGGTGCGCGCACCGTCGGCGATGCCGGCGGAGGAATCGACGTAGACCGTGTTCGACGACGCCGAAGCCGCTCCACCCACGACAGCGCCGAGACCCTCCACGACCAGGGCGCGCTTCATCCCCGGCAGGTTGCCGTCGGCATCGGCGACGCCAGCCTGACGACCCAGCGCCGTCATGGTGCCCATCGCGTCGAAGAAGTTGGCCAGCACGAGGGTGAACACGAGTAACGAGGCCGCGACGACACCCGCGTGAACGAACCCGCCGATCAGGTCAATGTCGCCGACGATGGACAAATCGGGCACCCCGCCCAAGGACTCCGGAATCTGGGGCACGGCCAGCGACCAACCGCGCGGGTTGTCGGCCGACGAGCCGGAGCCGGTGAGCGCCTCGACAATGAGCGCGATGATCGTTGTCGCCACGATGCCGATGAATAGCCCGCCCGGGATCTTGTGAATCACCATGAACCCGCAGATGATCAGGCCGATGATGAAGACGAAGGTGGGCCACGACGCGATCGAGCCGCCGATGCCCAGTTGGACGGGCACGGTGGTCATGGCGGCATCGGGGACACGGCGCACGAAGCCGGCGTCGACAAGCCCGATCAGTGCGATGAACATGCCGATGCCCACGCTCATGGCCACCTTCATCGAATCCGGGATGGCGCGAAAGACTGCGGAGCGGAACCCGGAGATCGCGAGGATGCAGATGATGATGCCGTCGATGACCACCAGGCCCATGGCCTCCGGCCAGGTCAGGCCCTCCTGGCCAACGAGCGTGACCGCCACCAGGGTGTTCAGGCCCAGGCCCGCTGCGATACCGAACGGGTACTTCGCCACCACGCCGAACACGATCGACATCACTCCGGCGGCCAGAGCGGTGGCCGCAGCGACCTGGGGAATGCCGAGAACCGCGCCGTCGCGGTCGGGGCTCGTGCCAATGATCAGCGGGTTGAGCAGCACGATGTACGCCATCGCGAAGAAGGTGACCACGCCGCCGCGGATCTCGGTACCCACTGTCGAACCGCGCTCGGAAATGTGGAAGTATCGGTCAAGCCAGCCGGTGCTGGTGCCGGTCACGGCGGTGGATCCGCTAGAGCTCACGTGTTGTCCCCTTGTCTGACGGGTGTCACCCGAAGATGAAATTGTCAGTGCATAGCCTTACACCGCAGCGGGGAAATTCCAAACCGAAATGACAGAGAGTTTAAGGTCGAAATCGTGCACGTCTATACCTTCGTCATCGTCGGTGGCTTCGTCACCGACGGTCGCGCCTGCGTCCGCGCGCTGCGCGAACTTGGCGTGTCGGCGGCCGAGGTCAACAGGCTGCGGGTTCGGCTGGCCACCATCAACGGCACGCGGCACGTCGTGGTGGAGGTCTCGCAGGGCACCTCCCCCACGGTGTCGGTGGCGCTGCGCCCCCTCGCCCCCGCGCCGACGGAAATCACAGTCGAGGCACTGCCCGTCAAAGACAACCGCCTCCACCCCGCCCACTACGGCCCGGACCTGGGGTGGCAGCGCAGCGTGCTCGTCGAGCTCCCCACGCACGAAGCATTGCTTGTCGACGCCTCTTCCCGCGTCGTCCAGTGCGTCACGTCTCCCCTGCTCACCGTGGCCGACGGAGTAATCACTGTCTCCGCCCACCCCGACACGACCCCGTTGATCGCGCTCGACGGGGTGTTGAGCATCCTGGGGGATTTGGGCTGCTCCATCGAGCGCTCGCCCACGGGGTTCTCCGCCCACGAGCTCAAGCGCCTGGAGACGTGGGTGATCGACCCCGTCTACGGGGCCCGGCTTGTCAGCGCGTGGCGCGAGTACGGCGCGCTCGTCAGCGGGCGCACCTCGATCAACCGCGCCGGTGTGCCCACCCACCGCACCGTCAACGAGATTCGCCGCGCCCGGGCAGTCCAGGCCTAGAAGACGGGCCGCTCGTCGTCGTACACGTCCGCCGAATCAAGCAGCTCGGGCGCGGCGACCTTGGTCTGCGAGTGCGCCCCGCAGCCGTAGCTCGAGGCGACGAGGCGCCCGTCCGCGGCGTACTCGTTGGCGCACACGCCGAAGTTCTCCCCCACAGGCGGGGCCATCGGGATGTAAAACGCGCACGTCCGACACGCCATCGCGGCCTGCTCGGCGAACTCGCTGGTCGGCCCGAAATCGCCGGTGCGCCAGCGCTGCTTCGCCTCCTCCAGCCCCTTGACCGTGAGGTAGTTCGCGGTCTCGCGCCCCACGAAGGTGACCGCGTTTTTGTCAAAGGAGTCGTCGGTCAGCCGGTGGTCGTCCGGGGCGGCCTCCATGACGTCGCCGGGGCCGAGGTCGCCGGGGCGCAGGCGATCGGAGTAGGGCACCCACTCGGGTGCCTGCAGGGCGTCGGAGGCGGGGACGAGGGCGACTTCGTTGATGGTGACACGGCTCGCCCCGGTGGCGCAGGCGACGTCCGCGTTCCACTCCCAGCCCGGGTAGCCGGGCACGTCCGCCTCGAAGCGGTGGGTGGCCACGTTCGGGGATACGGCCGCTACGCCGATGTGGGAGCCGATGCCGCCCTCGGCGATTTCTTCCAGGGCTTGCCTCGCAGCCGCGACGGCTGCCTCGCCGAGCAGAGGGCTGTTAGCGCGCCGGTGAGCGCGATTCCTGGACTGAGACACGAGGCCTAGTATAAGGGCATGCCCCGCTTAAGCCTCAAAGCCGCCGCGCCGCTTGCCGCATTGTTGTTGACACCTGCGCTGGTTTCGTGTTCTTCGCAGGAATTAAAGCAGCCGCGTGAACAGGGCGTCGAGAAGCTGACGGCGGTGGTGGAACAACGCTACGACTTCGACCCCTCCAGCTTCACCCAGGGCCTCGAGGTCGCTGACGACGGCACGCTGTACGTGGGCACCGGGCAGGTGGGCAGCTCGCGGATCTACCGCACCACCCTCGACGGGCAGGTCACAGCCAGCCGCGATCTTGACCCGGCGTTTTTCGGCGAGGGCATCACGCGCACAGGCGACTACTTGTGGCAGCTGACCTGGCAGGACGGGGTCGCCCTGAAGCGCGACGCGGAGACATTGGAAGAGCTCGGGCGGACCACGTTTGAGGGCGAGGGCTGGGGCGTGTGCGCCCGCGACGGCGAGGTGATTCTTTCCGACGGCACCGCACAGCTACGCCGGATGGACCCGGAGACCTTCGCCGAGCGCGAGCGCTTCACCGTCTCCCTCGGCGGCGCGGAGGTGCCGCGGCTCAACGAGCTCGAGTGCGTGGGCGATGAAATCTACGCCAACGTCTTCCTCACCACCGACATCGTGCGTATCGACGCCGCCACGGGCGACGTCACCGCAGTGATCGACGCCTCCTCGCTGCCGAATAACGCGGCACCCGATCCAAACAATGTGCTTAACGGCATTGCGCACATCCCGGGTACCGACGAGTTCTACCTCGCCGGCAAGCGCTGGCCCGACCTCTACAGGGTGAGCTTCGAACCGGCTGCCGTAGGGTAGAGACCCATGAAACTCAAGGCGTGGCAGCTACTGGCTCTCCTCATCGCCGCCGCGGTTGTGCTCGTCGGCGGGTTCTACCTGGTGGTTGATTACCAGCGCAACAAACCGGCCGCCCCGGTCGCAGAGTTGCGCGTGGTGGTCTCCAGCGGCGGCAATGAGCTCGAGGTTGCGCCCTACACGGTGTGCGAGCTGGACGCGCAGTGCGCCGGGGGCGAGCCGCCGACGATCACCCTCGATCCCGGCTCCGAGGTGACCGTGAATGTGCCCCGCGATGTGGCCGCGTCGAGCTGGCGCCTTCTGAGCATCTACGACGACCCGGCGGTAAATGATGAGCAGATTTTCCAATCGGGCCAGGCCACGCAAGCCTCAGTTCCCGCGGTGAAAGACTCCGCCCGTCTTGTCGTTGCGGAGGTGTCGGCGCTGGCCGTGGACACCAACGACGCAGGCGAGGAAGTCCCCGTGATTGCGACGTGGTCGGTGGCGTTTTCCGGGGAGGATTCCTAGACGTCCAGCTCTTTGGCCACGGCCCGCAGGATTTCGGCGACCTGCTTACCGTGCGCGCGGTCCGGGTAGCGCCCCGCCTCCAGGGCTGGCTGGATTTGGGTTTCAAGCACCGTCATCATATCCGCGAGCAGTTTGTTGAGATCCTCGGGTTTGTAGCGGTGTGTTTGGCGCCGCTTGGGTGTGTCGAGGACTTTCACCCGCAGCGCCTGCGGGCCGCGGCGACCGGCGGCGAAATCGAACTCAATGCGCTGACCTGCGACGAGTTCTTCGACCCCTTCGGGCAGGACCTTCTTGCCCACAAACACGTCCTCATCGCCCGGGTTTGACGCGAAGCCGAAACCCTTGTCGGCGTCGTACCACTTCACTTTTCCTACGGGCATACCTGCTCCTTCCTCTCAAAAACCGTCATTGTACTACCCACGGTGTCCGCGACCGGTTCAGCGCGAGCCGCGCGTGTGACACACGTCACCATACACCCTGATAATTGCTCTCACCTGCAGGCTCAGGTAAACCGTTCGAGCGAATGTGACACATGTGAATCCATTTCGTGCCGTCTACGTGACTCAATCGTTATAAACCGATATAGTCGCCCGCAAGCCCAAAACCGGGCACATAACCACATACCTTTGGCCACGCCTAATTCTGTCCGGCCGACATCATTCTTCCCCGAGACGACACAACTTCAAGGACAGAAGCGGAGGACCCACACGCGTGATCAACTCGCGCAGGAGGTCACTCCTAGGGGTGAAGCCGCACCCGCGGCCTGGCACCTTGAGCCAGAACCCGACAGCTAACTTCGCAGGCGGTTAACAAGAGAGGAAATACATTTTCTATGGGACGACACTCCAAGCAGACCGCATCCTTTGCCACAAAAGCACTCGCCGGCACCGCTGCCGCAGCAGCCCTGACCGGCATTATGGCGCCGGCTGCGCACGCCGCGCCGGACTCCGACTGGGACCGCCTGGCACAGTGTGAGGCAGGTGGCAACTGGTCCATCAACACCGGTAACGGCTACTACGGTGGCCTGCAGTTCTCCGCATCCACCTGGCGCGCCTACGGCGGCGACCAGTTCGCACCGTACGCCCACCAGGCGACCCGCGAGCAGCAGATCATCGTTGCCGAGCGCACCCTCGCCAGCCAGGGCTGGGGCGCATGGCCGGCCTGCTCCGCCCGCCTTGGCCTGAATTCCGCTCCGACCAACCGCGACGCCCAGGCCGCGCCGGCACCTGCACCTGCACCGGCAGCTGCTCCCGCCCCGGCAGCCGCTCCTTCTGCCGCACCGCAGGTTGATGCGCTGTACCACGCGATCGTCGCTCGTCTGAACGAGAACAACATCGCCGTCCCGGCCGAGCTGCACACCGCCTACGCAGCCAACCGCGACGACTACAGCAACTTCTACCTCGCCAACAAGGCGCTTATCGACGCCGTCCTCGCCGGCGACATCAACGCAGTAATCGCCGAGCTCGTTTAACGAGCGGCGTTTTTCACCACCGTGATCTCCCATCCCGCGTCACGGTTTTGGGCGAAGTCCTCAATCCCGTGGCCGTTGTCGGCGGCCCACTGCGGGATGGACTCGGTTGCCTGCGTGCAGTCGAAGTCGATGACCAGCTTCTCGCCGTCGTCAAGCTCGGCGATCGCATCCTTGGCCTCGATGAGCGGGAATGGGCACACCGCGCCCAGGGTGTCTAGCTTGTAACGCCCGGGCCCAATCGGACGCGCCTTCGTGGCGCGTTCTTGTGCTGTAGGCACGGTGATCAAGCCCGTTGCCACCTGGAACCCACCAGAGCGCGGAGCGCCGCCAATAACTGCGTCCTCTGCAGACCGGATGGAGTCGTCCGTGCTGTAGGTGCCCTGCGTCGCGGCGGCAGAGGGCTTAAGCCAGATCTTGGCTCCAACGAAAACCCCCAGCGCGATGAAACCGAGTGCGACCCACCCCTGGTAGCTGAACAGGGAGGTTTGCACCATGCCGTTGCCCACGGTGCAACCGCCGGCGACCGCCGCACCGACGCCCATGCCGATCCCGCCAACGATTGCACGCACGGTTGTGGTGGCGTCGGGGACGCGCACGCGGAACTCCCCGGACACCTTTGCTGCGATAAACGCGCCGATGAACAAACCGATCACGAGCAGGGTGCCCCAGTTGAAGAACTTCTCCTCCCCCGTGGCGACGAATGAGATGGCGTGCGCGCTCGGGGTGGTGATGCCGAGGCCGTCGTTGCGCCCGGTGGCTGCCGACAGCGGCCACGCGATCACGCCAAGTAGACCAATGAGCGCGCCCGCGGCGTAGGGGTGGAGTGCCTTTTTGTACCAGGGCTGCTCAAGGGTGACTTTCGGCCGCGCCGCATCCTTGGCCAGGTAGTAGCGCGCGGCCCAGGCGGTGGCCAGCGCAAGCGGGATCGCGAAGAACCAGGCGGAGACACCAAAGGTCTGCGGCAGGGTCGTCCAGCCGGTGTCCCACTGCTTCATCCAGGCGTCGAACCCGGAAAGCATGCCGTTTTTCATCGCCGCGGCGGACAAGGCGTAGAAGATGAGCGCGAACCAGGAGCCCGACGAGGCCCTCGGCCGAGCGGTACCACGTGCCGGAGGCGCAGCCTCCCGCGAGCACGATAGAGATGCCGAAGATGAAACCGCCGACGATGACGGCTATCGGCTGGAAGGTACGGTAGTCCGGCGCGATGACACCGAGCGTGGTCAACGCGGCGAGGCCGACGGCGTGGACGGCAATGACGATGAAGAGGGCGACGAGTCCGCGGCCCTTTTCTGCAGGAAGACGTCGCGCAGCATGCCGGTAACGCAGAAGCGGCCACGCTGCATGATGGCACCGAGGGCGGCGCCGACGACTAGACCCGAAGCGAGCATTAGTGTCCTAAAGTACGAGGGGCTGGTCAATGATTTTCAGGCACCGTACCGCAATCCAACAGGTTTGTCTAGCCATAGTAGACACATCTGTCTATCCTGTAGGGGATGAAAAACCCCCTTCCCCGCGCGGGGAGAAGGGGCCGAGGAGAACCGCTTAACGGTTGATTCGGGTCGTCGGGTGGACGTAGCCCGTCTCCTCGTAGGGACGCGGGAGAATCAGGTCATCGCCGAACGGGCTGGACGCGCCCGCAAGCTTGGAAGAGATCTCCGTGACCGGGTGACCATTGCCAGGAGTGTGCTCGGGCCACGCCGGGTTTGCGCGACCAATCTTGTCAACGTTGGAAGCCATGGGTCCATTCTTTCACGTCCGCCCGCCAAACGCACGTAAACTCACCCCCGATATGTCCGCTCTCCACTTGGCTCTTGCCCGCTTCAGCGATGAACAGCTGCGCTCGCTTCTCGACGCCCGCCCCGACGCCGCCTTTCCCCCTCCCCCGTCGCTCGCCTCGCTGGCGACCCGATTGACCTTGACCGGCTCCATCGCGCGCGCCCTGCGCCGGCTCACCGCCGCCGACATCGCACTGCTAGAAACCCTCGGCGATGCCGGCGCCGAGCTCGACCCGGTCGCACTCGATGCCGTTAACGTGCCGTTCGACCCGCAAGAACCGCTCGCGCGACTGCGCACCAACGCCCTGGTTTTCGGCCCCGATGAGGGCTTACGTGTCTCCCCCGGTGTCCTCTCTGCGCTTCCCGCAGGCTGGCGCATCCTCGACCCGGCCCCCGACAACTTGGTCGAAGCGCTCGATAAGCTCAGCCCCCGCGAGCGGCAGGTGCTGGACACCCTCGCCGCTTCCGGCTCGATCGGCACGACACGGGGCGCTGCCCCCGATGCCGACCCGAAGCTGCCGGTCCCGCGGTTGCTCTCGCTCGGGCTACTCGTGCGGGTGAACTCCTCCACGGTGCGTCTCCCGCGGCCGGTGCGCGAAGCCCTGCGCGGCACGCCCGTGCGCTCCTACCCGCTGGAACCGGTTGCGCCGACGAACGCAGTCGAGCAATCGCGCGTCGACGCCGCCTCCGCCGCCGCCGGGCTCGAGTCCGTGCGCCGGGTCCGCCGCACCATCACGCGCCTGCTCGAGTCCCCGGTTGAGCTGCTCAAAGACGGCAGTGTCGGGGTGCGCGCCCGCGCCGCGCTGGAAAAGGAGCTCGGCTTCGACCCTGACCTTTCCGTCACCGTGGCGGAGGCCGCTGGGCTGGTGGGCCGCGGCGAGATCGACAACGCGGACTGCCTCGCCGCTACACGCGACGGGGTCACCTGGCTCGAGCGCACGCTGCCCGAGCAGTGGGCGGTGCTCATTCTGGGCTGGCTGGCCTCGCCGTGGCGCACCGAGCTCGATACAAAACTTTTGGGCGAGGATTCGCGCGCGCCGGAGATTCGGTTCGTGAAGTTGAGCGTCGTCAAGCGCTTGTGCGCGGGCGCGATGGATGGCGAGACTCTGAGCGCCAACCTGCACCACTACAGCCCGATCCTGGCCTCCGGGACCTCGCCGGCACTGCTGGCGCGCATTGTTGAGGAGGGCCACGCGCTCGGCGTGCTCGCGCTAAACACCGCGGCCGCGCCCGGGCGCGCGGTTGTGGAAGGCGCGGACCTTACCGCGGCAACGCGCGAGCTCGTGCCCGCGGAGATCGACTACGTCATCGCCCAGGCGGATTTGACCATCCTCGCCCCCGGCCCCTTGTCCCCGGATATGGCGGCGATGTTGGAGTCGTTCGCCGACCTCGAATCACCCGGCATGGCCAGCGTGTACCGGGTCACGCCGGCGTCCGTGCAGCGCGCCCTGAACGCCGGTCGCACTGGCGGGGAGTTGACGCGCTGGTTGGAGAAGCACTGCGTCGGAGAGGTCCCGCAGGGGCTCTTGTTCGCCATCAACGACGCAGCCGCGACCCACGGTAGCCTCCGCGTCGGCGCAGCGGCGAGCTACCTGCGCTGCGAGGACGAGGCTCTGCTTGCCTCGGCCGCGGCGCGCGTCGGCGGATTGGAACTCATTGCCCCCACCGTCGCGATCTCGCAGATGCCCGCATCCCAGCTTGTAACGCTCTTGCGCCGGCACGGTTTCCAGCCCGCCCCTGACCACGACGGCGAGGCGCTTCTGCAGCTCCACAACGCCTCGCAGCTTGTCGCACCGACCCCCTCGACCGTGCCACGGGAGCGCAGCCTTGACGAAGCGCGCCGCGAGGAGATCATTCGTTCGCTCCGCGCGGTGGGTGCAGCCCCCGACACCGAGGAGCGCGACTTCCTCGAAACCCTGCGCGCCTCGGCCCGGGCGCGGCGGCAGGTCACCATCGGGTACGTCGACAAGCGCGGCCAGCGCACACAGCGCAGCGTCACGCCGATCACGGTCAACGCCGGGCTCATCGACGCCCTCGACGAGGCCACCGGACGCGTTGTGCGCGTCGAACTGTCGCGGATTACCGGCGTGGACGAAGCTCCTCCAGCGCCGTAGCGGTCCGAAGTTGCTGTTACGGTGGTGCGTGGCAGGTGCCTACCTGGCTGTTTCCGCTGCACAGAGGAGTGAATAAGCGTGCCCACCTTAGAAATCCGCAACCTCCGCAAGAGGTTCGGCACCAACCAGGCGCTCGACGACATGAGCCTGACCGTCCACGAGGGAGAAATGTACGGTTTCGTCGGCTCGAACGGCGCCGGCAAATCAACCACCATGCGCATTGCGCTCGGTGTGCTCGCCACCGACTCGGGCGACGTGCTTTTCGACGGCCGCCCGCTTGACGACGACTCACGCCGCCGCATCGGATATATGCCCGAGGAACGCGGGCTCTACGGCAAAGAAAAAATTCTCGACCAACTGGTGTTTTTGGCCAAACTGCACGGTTTAAGTAAGGAAAAGGCCACGAACAACGCCACGGCTCTGCTCGAGGAACTCGGCCTCAGCGAGCGAGCCAACGACAAACTCGACGACCTTTCTTTAGGCAACCAGCAACGCGTTCAGCTCGCGGCCAGCCTGATTCATGACCCGGACGTGCTCATTCTCGATGAGCCGTTTTCCGGCCTCGATCCCGTTGCCGTCGACGTGATGAGCCGGATGCTCACCAGCCGCGCGAAACGGCACGGGGTACCCGTGATCTTCTCATCCCATCAGCTCGATCTCGTGCAACGCTTGTGCGACCGGGTCGGCATCGTCGCCCACGGCCGGATGGTCGCCGAGGGAGGCGTCGACGAGCTGCGCAACCGCGGCCCCGTGCGCTACCGCGTCGGCACGCCCGCCCGTGGCTGGTACCCGCCGGGCACCGCGGTCGTCGAGGAGGACACCGAGACGATCGTGCTCGAAGTCACCGGCTCCGAAGCTGGAATCGACCAGCGTATCCTCCGCGCCGCCATGGACGCCGGCGACGTGCACGAATTCACCCGCGTGGTCCCTGACCTCACCGACCTGTTCAAGGAGGCAGTGCAGTAATGGCACGAGACACCTATTCCCCCACCGAAACCATCGCTACCACTGCCCTCCGCGAGATCCAGGTGCTCGCACGCACCAAGTCGATCTGGGTGACGGTGGCGATCCTCATCGTCTCCATCGTCGGCATGATCGGCTTCTTCTCCTGGCAGGCAAATAAGGACAGCGAAGAGCCGGCCGTATCGCTTGCGGTCGTCGGGGTGCCGGGGGCATCGTTCGCGGACGCGGGCTTCGATGTGAGCGAGGCGTCCAGCCGTGCGGACGCAGAGAAACTCGTGCGTGATGGCGACGTAGATACGGCCGTCGTGGCCAGCGAACAGGGGTGGGAGGTGTTGGAGGACGGGGAGCCGTCGATAAGCACGCTCGGGCAAATCAGTTCCATCGCGACGCGCTACGCAAGTACCGAGGCCCTGAGCTCGCTGGGCCTTACCCCAGAGCAGTACGCCTCCGTGATGCCAAACACCGAGGTAACCGGGGTGGATATCTCGGAAGGCGGGCAGCGCTCCGAGGCGGATTTTGCCAAACTGTTCACCGCTTTCGTCGTTCTCATCATTACCGTGTTCACCGTGGTGTTGTTCGCCGCGAACATCGGCAGCCGCGTCACCGCGGAAAAATCCTCGCGCGTCATCGAACTCATCCTGGCGGCCGTGCGCCCGATGGACTTTCTCGCCGGGAAGATCCTCGGCAACGTTGCGATGGGCCTGGCGCTGACCGCGCTCATCATCGGCTCCGGCATAGTGGCGCTGATGGTCTCGGGGTTAGACGAGGCCGTCGAGTTCTCCTACTCCATCCTGCCGATCATGCTCCTGTCGTGGATCCTGGCCATGCTGTTCTCCGGCGCGCTCTACGCCGCGGCCGGCTCGCTCGTGCAGCGCACCGAGGACCTGCAGTCCACCCAGGCACCGATTTTGTTCCTGCTGATGGGCTCGATGTACGTGCCCATGTTCGGTTGGTTGCAGACGTCCGCGACCTGGATGCAGGTGCTGAGCTGGATCCCGCCGTTTTCCATCTTCACCGCGCCGATCACCTACGCCGGCGGCGATTTCACAGTCGCGCAATTGTTCGGTTCCTACGCGCTCGCACTCGTGGCCACGGTGGTGGCCGTCTGGCTCGCAGGGCGTATCTACCGCAGCTCCATCCTGTACAACGGCGGCAAGCGGTCGTGGGTGCAGGCAATCCGCGCCTGATAGCGTGGGCCCATGCCCGCACAGCCAGACGGCCCGCTGATTGTCCAATCAGACCGGACGGTGCTTCTCGACGTCAACCACCCCGACGCGGGGGCCGCCCGCGCCGCGCTCGCCCCGTTCGCTGAGCTGGAGCGCGCCCCCGAGCACGTCCACACGTACCGCATCACCCCGCTCGCGTTGTGGAATGCGCGCGCCGCGGGGTTCGACGCGGAACAGGCCGTTGATACGCTCGAGCGCTTCTCCCGCTTTCCGGTGCCGCAACCGCTGCTTATCGACGTCGCCGAAACGATGGCCCGCTACGGCCGCGTACGCCTGGTTAACAGCCCGGCCCACGGCCTCGTGCTCGAGGCGGACGACTCCGCCATCTTGACGGAGATCTCGCGCCACAAGGCGATCCGGGGCCTGTTCGGCGCAGCCATCGACGATGTCACCGTCGCCGTCTTCCCCTCCGAGCGCGGTCGCATCAAACAGGAGCTGACCAAAATAAGCTGGCCGGTCGAGGACCTCGCCGGTTACGTCGACGGCGAATCCCACCCAATCGAGCTCAACCACGACGGCTGGCAGCTGCGCGACTACCAGGCGTACGCCGCCGAGTCCTTCTGGGAGGGAGGCTCCGGAGTGGTGGTGCTGCCGTGCGGCGCCGGCAAGACGATTGTGGGCGCGGCGTCGATGGCGCAGGCGAAGACCACCACGCTGATCCTGGTGACCAACACGGTCGCCGGGCGGCAGTGGCGCGACGAGCTGCTGCGCCGCACGACGCTTCAACCGGAGGAGATCGGCGAGTACTCGGGCGAGCGCAAGGAGATCCGCCCGGTCACCATCGCCACCTACCAGGTGGTCACCCGCAAAACGAAGGGCGAGTACCGCGCGCTCGAGTTGTTCGACTCGCGCGACTGGGGATTGATTATCTACGACGAGGTCCACCTGCTGCCCGCCCCGGTGTTTCGCATGGCCGCCGACTTGCAGTCGCGCCGCCGCCTCGGGCTCACCGCCACACTCGTGCGCGAGGACGGCCGGGAAGACGACGTGTTCTCGCTGATCGGGCCCAAGCGCTACGACGCCCCCTGGAAAGAGCTTGAGATGGCCGGCTACATCGCCACGGCCGAGTGCGTTGAGGTGCGCACCTCACTTTCTGCCGACGAGCGGATGGCGTACGCCACCGCCGAAACCAAGCAGCGTTACCGGATCGCGGCGACGTCGCGGGGCAAGGACGCGGTCGTCGACATACTTCTAGCGCGGCACCAGGGAGAGCAGGTGCTGATCATCGGTGCCTACGTCGAGCAGCTCGAAGGTATCGCCGCGCGGACGAACGCCCCGCTGGTGCACGGCACGACGTCGACGAAGAAGCGCGAGGAGGCCTTCGACGCGTTTCGGTCCGGTGAGATTTCCACTCTCGTGGTGTCCAAGGTGGCGAATTTCTCCATCGACCTTCCCGAGGCCGCAGTCGCCATCCAGGTGTCCGGCACGTTCGGATCGCGTCAGGAAGAGGCGCAGCGCCTCGGGCGGCTGCTTCGCCCGAAGGCCGACGGCGGCGGCGCACTGTTTTATACGGTCGTCGCGCGCGACACCCTCGACGCGGAATACGCCATGCGCCGCCAGCGCTTCCTCGCCGAGCAAGGCTACGCCTACCGCCTCGTCGACGCCGACGACCTTTAACATAGTGCCCATGAGCGGTTTTCAGTTTGAAGTCGACGAGGACTGGGCGAAGAAGCATAACGAGATGCTGCGCGACACGCGCTACCTCGTCATCTCCGCCATCGCACTGTTCGTGCTCTGCCTCGCCGGCGGGGTCGCCGTGTGGCTGCTCGTTGACCCGGCCTCGCCGTGGCGCCTGCTCGGGAGCCTGGGCCTTGTTTTGTTCGGCGTGATGATGCTTATCGTCGGCCTGGCCATTCCCCGCTCGGTCGGTTCCACGCAATCGCTTTTCGACGCCCACCCGCTTGCCCCGGCGATCATCGCAGACCTCCCCGGCACCCGCACCACCCTGCTCGCGCTGGTGAACACGACGGTCGACCCAGCCCAGCCCGCGCGCTGGGCGCTGACCTGCCGCGACGTTCAGGCGGTGCCACTGACGGAGAACTCCGTGGGCACGAAGGTCCCGGTTGTCGCAGTCGGCGGGCAGCGCAACCCTGCCGACGCGGGCACCTGGCAGGTGATCACCCCGATGCCCATCGCGTGGGGAACGCATGAGCGCGACGTTGTTGCCGACGCCGCCTCAGCGATCCCGGCCGAACAGTGGAACACCCTGAGGCGTGCGAAGGACCGGCTTCCGGAAGTGCGCGCCGCGAAAAGTAATTTATTGATTCTCTAAGTTCGCCGAAATGTGACGGGGGTAACCTATTTTCTCGGGAAATGATGAGAATCACATTCTCAGGGGTTAGGATATCAGCACTTAGTTTCCCTATCGAAACACTGGCCGTCGTTTGGCGGGAAGAGATCCGAAAGGAAGTCCCTAGTGTCCTCCAGAATTTCCGCAGGTGGGGCCCCGTCCCCTGAGGAGACCGTCGTGATGAAGCGCTCGCGTGCAGCGCGCATCCTTGACTGGCGACCAGCAAGCGCCCTAGCCCGCATCGTCATCGTACTGTGCTTGGTCATCCCGCTTCTTCTCGCAGCAACGTTCATGTGGTCCATGTGGGACCCAGCCAAGACGCTCCCCAACGTTCCCCTCGCAGTGGTCAACGAGGACAAGGGCGCCGAAAACGGTGGCGAGTTCCAAGTTGTCGGCGACCAGGTGGTCCAGGGGCTGCTGGAAACCGAATACCTCGACTTTGAGGAACTTCCCGCCGATGAGGCCCAGCTCGGCCTGACCAAGGGCGACTACCTGTTCGTGGTCACCATCCCGGAGGACTTCTCCGAGCGGACGGTCTCGCTGATCACCGACAACCCCCGCCAGTCCGAAGTTCTTGTGGAATACAACGACTACGGCGGCACGAACGGCAAGATCATCACCTCCTCGCTGATTCCGCAGCTGCAGGCCGAGATCTCCTCCACCATCTCGGAAACGTATGCCACCGAGACCCTGACCGGCCTTAACTCGCTCGGCGACGGCATCAAGCGCGCCGCAGACGGCGCCGGCCAGATCGACGACGGCCTCGTCCGACTCCAGGAGGGCACCGGACGGGCCGTCGACGGTATTAACCAGCTCGATAGCGGCGCGACCGACCTGAACGACGGTGCGGTGCAGCTCGATGCCGGCGCCTCCGAGCTCAACAGTGGCGCTGGCGAACTCAACGACGGCGCCCGCCGCCTCGAGGACGGCGCGTACCAGCTCAGCGACGGCCTTGTCACACTCAAGGACGGCACGACGCAGCTTGGCGACGGTGCCGCACAGATCGACGCCGGCGTCCAGGAACTGACCGGCACCCTGATCCCGATTCTCGAGCAGGCGCAGGGCATTGTCACCCAGGTCACTCCGGTGATCGGCACCCTGCGCAGCCTCGGCCTCAATGACCAGGCAGCCCAGATTGAGTCCGCGATTTCGCGCATCGACCCAGCGAACCCGGCCAACATTGTCAACGACCTCAACCGTCTGCGCGCCGGCACCGCCGAGCTGAGCTACAACCTCAACAGCCCCGACGCCCCCTACATCAGCGGCGTTAACCAGCTTGTGGACGGTTCCCAGCAGCTCGCCTCCGGCTCCACCGAACTGCGCGACGGCACCGATCGCCTCCTCGAGGGCACGGGCCGCCTCAAGGACGGCACCACCCAGCTTGCCGACGGCACCGTGCGCCTCAAGGACGGCACCACCCAGCTTGCCGACGGCGGCACGCAGCTTGCCGGCGGCGTCCAGCAGCTCAAGGACGGCTCCGGCGAACTCAAGGCAAAGCTCGACGAGGGCGCAGCCAAAGCACCGGTCGTGGCACACATCGACCGCTCCGCGCAGCAGATGGCTGTCCCGATCATCTTCGAGGAAGCCAACATGCACCCCACGCAGGAGCTCGTTGACCCGGCTAACCCGACGGTGAAGTCGATCGAGAGCGGCTTCTCCATCATCATCATGCTCGTGTTCGGCTACCTCGTCATGGCGATCCTGTCCGCGCTACTGCCGCACGTTGTCGGCCGCCGCAGCGAGAGCCACACCGGCGCCGGCCCAGTGCTGCGCGCCCTGGCGATGATCTTCGGCATCAACCTCCTGGTCATGGGCATCTTCACCGCCCTGTCCGTGGTCCTCGGCTGGAGGCCCGACAACTGGCTGTCGATGGGTGCGGTGATCCTCCTCATCGCCGCCAGCGGCGCCGCCATGTTCCAGCTGTTCCGCATCCTGTTCGGCCGCCTGGTTGGTGGACTGTTCTCCATCGGCGTCTTCGCTCTCGGCCTGTTTGTCTTCGGCGGTGTCTGGCCGCTGCCGACCATCCCTGGACCGCTGCAGTTCATGCACAACCTGCACCCGATGAGTTACGCCCGCTACGCGTTCATTCGCGCAACGGATGGGCTTTACGACGGCCGTTACTGGGCTTCCCTGTTGGTCCTGCTGGCAGTGACGGTGCTGGCGGCCATCGCGTCCATCATCATCTACAACATTCGCCGCCAGGGCGCCGCTCAGGCGCTCGAGGAGGACGAAGTGGTTGTCACCACCACCGACCGTCGAGTCGGCGAAGAACCCCTGAACCCAGTCATCCGCTAATTAGCTCGCACTAAAGTGGCCGTTCCTTACGAGGGTCGGCCACTTTGCTAGTTGTGGGTATCGATTCGCTATGACTGGGAGGTAATGCCTGCGAGAGTTCCCACTCCCGCCAGACGGCCGTTGCTTGTCGAGATCGCCCGGACAACACCGGAAACGCACGACATGCTGCGGAGAACGGAGCCCGTGACCTCGGAGGCCAGCTTCGCGATAGCACTGATTTCTATGCGAATCCTCCGCGGAACCAAGGAATGGCATGAGTTCGGTCTCATCAAGTCATCCATCGGCTTCGCCTCGGGTGGAACAATCGTCTTAGGCCTCATCGCCGGGCTGTGAGCGCTCTTCGAAATGTAGCCCACTGGCGCTCTTTGAAATGTAGCCCAGTGTGGTCGTTGTTATTGTGCCTGATGTGGGGTTGGTGAGGGGGTTGTTGGTATGGGTATTTCGCGTCCTTTGATGCGGTGGCTTACTCCTCGGTGTTGAAAGATTTTGGCGTGGTGGACGATGCGGTCGACCATGGCGGTGGCTACTGTGATGTCGCCGAAGCATTGCGCCCATTGGGAAAACGCTAGGTTTGAGGTCACGATGATGGAGCCGTGTTCGTAGCGTCTGGAGACGAGTTGGAAAAACAGGTTCGCCGCGTCAGCTTCGACGGGAATGTAGCCGAGTTCGTCGATGATGAGCAGGTGGTAGCGGTTTAATCGTTTCAGCAGCGTTTCGAGTTTGCCGGTGTTGTGGGCTTCGGTGAGGGTGTTTATCCACCCGGCGGCGGTGTCGAAGAGGACGCGATAGCCTTGCTGCGCTGCTGTGATGCCAAGTGCGGTGGCGAGGTGGGTTTTGCCGGTTCCGGGTGGGCCGAGCAGGACGACGTTTTCAGCTGTGGCGACCCAGGCCCCGGTTTCAAGGCGTGCGATTTCAGTGCGGTCAATACTGGGTTGTGCGGTGAAGTCGAAGTCGGCGATGGTTTTCACGGCCGGAAAGCCGGCGCGTTTGACGCGTAATGATGCTCCGGATTCCGCGCGGGCGGTCGCTTCGACGGATAGCACGGCGGCGAGGTACTCCTCGAATGTCCAGGATTGGCTACGTGCTTGATTGGCGATGGTTGAGTAGACGTTGTCGATGCGTGGGGCTTTCAACTCCCGTGCGAGGTGACTAATTGCCGCCGCGGTGTCGTGGGCGCTGGTGCGGGTCATAGGAAAGAGCTCTCCTTGGAGTTTGTGGGGCGTTGAGGCCGTGTTAGGCGATGTGGTCGTAGATGGATAGGTCAGCGATGTCAACAGCGGTATCTGGCTGGAATCTCTCGCCCGCCGTAGCTAGGTCGCGGCGCATGGCGCGGGCAGTTTGGGCGTGGGCGGGGTCGGTGATGACCTTGTGCTGGCCCCAATGGCGTGGGTGCACCGCGGCGGGTTCACCGTGTGGCCCGGTCACGGCGATTTCATCAAGCGTGCTGCGCACAGTGACTAGTCGGTCAATGAATGTCGGATCCACGCTGTACTGGTTGGTGTCAACGGTGACGTAGTAGTTACGCGGCAGGCGCACCGCGGGCCTGACACCGAACACCGGCGGATACGGTGGCAAGGGGCGCATCGCTCGCTGATCAGCTGCGAACAAGTCCGCCGGTGTGGCCTTCAACGTGGTGTGAACGCGTGCGTTGGCGATTGTGGTGAACCACTCATCAAGTTGGGCTTGCACATCCACCGGGTCGCTGAACCGGCGCCCGGGGAAGAAAGAACGCTTCATGTACCCGTTGGTGCGCTCGACGATGCCTTTAGATTCCGGGTCCCGCGGTGGGGTCTGAACGATTCTGCAGCCCAGCGCCCCGCCGAATGCGGCAACAGGCTCGCACAGCTTCGCCTTGCCAATCCCGGACTCGTGATCCCACACGAGCCGATCTGGTACCGCTTGGAAATCACGTGTTATCAACTGCCACATCCCGGCGATCAAGTCATCAGTCGTGCGCGAGGGAAGCACACACGCCGCAGCGAAACGAGAATGCGAGGCTGCCATCACCAACACCGGCAACGCGCGGTAGACCCCATCAGCATCAGGTAGTCCACCCGGTGCAAAAGTGAGATCACATTGGATCTCACGCCCCGGGGAGTGAGTAAGGGTATCGACTGGGTCGGC
>NZ_GG667195.1:0-34549 GCF_000159635.1 Corynebacterium lipophiloflavum DSM 44291
CGCTGCCTGTTTTATCGAAAGGGCAGATACACCACTCGCGTGGACTTGACCGGTTTGTGGCCAAAACCCGCAGGCAACGGCCAGAGAATTCACCGACAGCCCCGCGCTGCAAATGTATGGTGGGGGCATGACCAAAGCACTTTTCGTTCTCACCGCAGCAGATCACTGGACGCTTAAAGACGCCTCGCAGCACCCCACCGGCTTTTGGGCCGAGGAGTTCACCACCCCATACGGGGTTTTCCGCGACGCGGGCTGGGACCTCACGGTGGCAACCCCCGGTGGACGCAAACCCGTCGCCGACCCCGCCAGCCTCAATGATGAGCAGGAGGCGATTCTCGCCGAGCTGGCTCCGGTCATTGACAACCCGGCCGCACTTGAAGATGTCGACCCGGACAGCTTCGACGTGGTGTTCTACCCGGGCGGGCACGGCCCGATGGAGGACTTGGCGGTCAGCGAGGCGTCGTCGCGCATCCTGGCGAGCAGGCTCGAGCAGGACCGGCCCCTGGCGCTGTTGTGCCACGCGCCGGCGGCTATCGCGGCCACGGCTGACGCGAGCGGGAAATCGCCGTTTGCCGGCCGGAAGATGACCGGCTTCTCCAACGCAGAGGAGCGCGCCGGCGGCCTCGCAAGCAAGGCCACGTGGCTGCTCGAGGACAAGCTCGTCGAGCTCGGCGTGGATTACAGCGCGGCTGAACCGTTTAGCCCCCACGTCGTCTCCGACGGCAACCTCCACACCGGGCAGAACCCGGCGTCGTCGAAAGAGCTGGCAGAAGCGATCCTCGAAAGCATCTAGCGCGCCTCGAAGTATCCCGGCGCGTCTGTCGCCTCCGTGCGGCCGGCGCGCAGGTAGTCGGCGACGATACCGTCGACTACCTTGTTGCCGAACCTGCCTAATGCGTGGACTGGATGCGAATGCGTCCGAGGGAAATCCGAGCTCCGGATGTGTCCCCGTAGCCCATGCTCGTGACGAAACACCAGCTCTGCGCGCCCGTAGTGTTGACCGCGCAGGTCCCCGCGGAGCCCAACGCCCTAGGACATGCGGTTTAGTGGAGATAAGTAGCCGTTGCGTTTTTCAGATCCATAGGTCGCAGACGAAGCGGGACTGCACCCATGGCGATAATGTCGGGCACCTGAATTAGACTGTTTCCCCATGACGCCAGCTGACCTCGCAACCGCCATCAGGCAGGCCACCACGACCGTTCTCACCGACCACGACCTCGACGCGACTGTCGTGCCCGAAACCGTGACGGTGGAGCGTCCGCGCAACCCCGAGCACGGCGATTACGCCACCAACATCGCCCTGCAGGTGGCGAAACGGGCCGGCACCAACCCCCGCGAGCTCGCGGGCTGGCTTGTCGACGCCCTCGCCTCCGACCCGGCCATCGCCAGCGCCGACGTCGCAGGCCCCGGTTTTATCAACCTGCGCCTCGCGGCGGACGCCCAGGGCAAGCTCGTCGCCGACATCTTGGAGGCGGGCCAGAACTACGGCCGCTCCGACATCTACGCCGGTGAGAAGGTCAACCTGGAGTTCGTTTCCGCGAACCCGACCGGGCCGATCCACCTGGGTGGCACCCGCTGGGCGGCGGTGGGTGATTCCCTCGGCCGCGTTCTTGAGGCCGCCGGTGCAGAGGTCACCCGCGAGTACTACTTCAACGACCACGGCGGCCAGATCGACCGCTTTGCCCGTTCGCTCGTCGCCGCGGCCAAGGGTGAGCCCACGCCGCAGGACGGGTACGGCGGTGCGTACATTTCCGAGATCGCCGCTGGGGTCGTCGACAAGCACGAAGGCGCGCTGGAGGGCACGGACGCGGAGGTCCAGGAAACCTTCCGCGCGGCGGGCGTGGATATGATGTTTGCCCACATCAAGCGCTCGTTGGCGGATTTCGGCGTCGAGTTCGACGTGTACTTCCACGAAAACTCGCTGTTCGAATCCGGTGCCGTGGACAAGGCGGTGGCCACGCTCAAGGACAACGGAAACCTGTACGAAAGCGACGGTGCGTGGTGGCTGCGCTCGACCGACTTCGGCGACGACAAGGACCGCGTGGTGATCAAGTCCGACGGTGACGCCGCCTACATCGCCGGCGACATCGCCTACGTGGCCGACAAGTTCGATCGCGGCCACACGCTGGCCATTTACATGCTCGGCGCGGACCACCACGGCTACATCGCCCGGTTGCGCGCGGCGGCGCAGGCCCTCGGCTACGACGCGGACGCAGTGGAAGTACTCATCGGCCAGATGGTCAACCTCGTACGAAACGGCAAGCCTGTGAAAATGTCCAAGCGCGCCGGCACGATCATCACCCTCGAAGACCTCGTCGACGCCATCGGAGTCGACGGCGCGCGTTACTCCCTGGCCCGCTCCTCGGTAGACCAGACGCTCGATATCGATCTGGACCTGTGGACGCGGCAGTCCTCTGACAACCCCGTCTACTACGTTCAGTACGGTCACGCGCGGCTGTGCTCGATCGCGCGCCGCGCCTCTGAGGCGGGCGTGAGCTTCGCCGACCCTGACCTGGGCCTTTTGGCGCATGAGAAGGAAGGCGATCTGATCCGCACCCTCGGCGAGTACCCGGCGGTGGTCAAAGCCGCGGCCGAGCTGCGCGAGCCGCACCGCGTGGCCCGCTACGTCGAGGAACTGGCGAGCTCGTTCCACAAGTTCTACGACGCCTGCCAGATCCTGCCGAAGGCCGGCGAGGATGCCGAGCCAATCCACGAAGCGCGCCTCGCACTCGCCATGGCCACACGCCAGGTCCTGGCCAACGCCCTTGACCTGCTCGGCGTCAGCGCACCGGAGAGGATGTAAATGGCTTTCAACGACCTTCCCGCCCACGTGTGGCCGCGCTCTGCGGCGCGGCAGGAAGACGGCGTTGTCACCATCGCCGGGGTGCCGCTTCCCGAGATCGCCGAGGAGTACGGAACGCCCGTGATGGTTGTCGACGAGGACGACTTCCGGTCCCGCTGCCGTGACATGGCGGCCGCGTTCGGCGCGCCAGAAAACGTCCACTACGCCTCCAAGGCGTTTTTGACCCGCATGATCGCGCGCTGGGTGGACGAGGAGGGCTTGGCCCTGGACGTCGCCTCCGAAAACGAGCTGCGCATCGCGCTGGCCGCCAACTTCCCGCCCGAGCGCATTACGGTGCACGGCAACAACAAGTCGGAATCCTTCCTCACCCTCTGCGCCGAGGCCGGGGTCGGCCACGTCGTGATCGACTCGCACCAGGAACTCGCCGAGCTCAACGACGTCTGCGGGCGGCTCGGCACAAACCAAGAGGTTTTCGTGCGTGTCAAGCCCGGTGTGGACGCGCACACGCACGAGTTCGTCGCCACCAGCCACGAGGACCAGAAGTTCGGGTTGTCGCTGGCCTCGGGCTCCGCGCACAAGGCGGCTGTCGACGCTATCGCGGCGGCCAACCTCACTCTTTCGGGTCTGCACTGCCACGTCGGCTCCCAGGTTTTTGACGCGGAGGGCTTCAAACTCGCCGCCGAGCGCGTCCTGGGCCTGTACGCGACCATCTACCGCGAGAACGGCGTCGCGCTGGACTACCTCGACCTCGGTGGCGGTTACGGCATCGCCTACGTCGACAGCGAGCAGGCCCTCGACGTCACCGGTGTCGCCCGCGACCTGCTCTCGAGCGTCGACCAGGTCGCCGCGGAGCTGGGCATTCCCGCCCCCACGGTGGTTGTCGAGCCCGGCCGCGCCATCGCGGGGCCGTCGACGGTGACCGTGTACCGGGCGGGCACGATCAAAGAGGTGCACACCTCGCACACCACCACCCGGCGCTACATCGCCGTTGACGGCGGGATGAGCGACAACATCCGCCCCGCCTTGTACGACTCCGCCTACGACGGCAGGGTGGTCAACCGCTTTGTCGATGCGCCCGAGACCGAAACCCGCCTGGTGGGCTCGCACTGCGAGTCGGGCGACATCTTGATCGGCGACGCACTGTGGCCCGAGGACATCGCCACCGGTGACCTGATCGCGCTCGCCGCGACCGGCGCCTACTGCTACGCCATGAGCTCGAACTACAACGCCTTCGGCCGCCCGGCGGTGGTGGCGGTGCGCGCCGGCAACATCGCACCGATGCTCAAACGAGAGACCGTGGACGACCTGCTCGCGCGCGAGTACGAGGGATGGCCCTACGCGTTATAGACAAAGCGGTACACTTGGGCCGCAGACCACTGCTACACGACGAAGGATTTTCGAAGGACTATGACTGTATCGAGCGCTGAGAGCCGCAACGGAAACTACCCAGGCAAGGGCATCGGCGAGCCGGTTGGTGTCGCCATCTTGGGCAAGGGCACCGTCGGCACCGAGGTGCTCCGACTCCTCGCTGAATTCTCCGACAACCTCGAGCACCGCATCGGCGGCCCGATCGAGGTGCGCGGTGTCGCGGTATCCAACCTGGACAAGCACAAGGATGCTCCCGAGGTCGCCGGGATCTACCTCACCGACAACGCCCGCGAACTCATCGACCGCGACGACGTCGATGTCGTCGTGGAGCTCATCGGCGGCATCGACTACCCGCGCGAGCTCGTGCTCGAGGCCCTGAAAAACGGCAAGTCCGTCGTCACCGCCAACAAGGCCCTTGTCGCGGCGCACGCCGACGAGCTTTCTGACGCCGCCAACGCCGCCGGTGTCGACCTCTATTACGAGGCGGCCGTCGCAGCCGCGATCCCGGTGGTGGGCATGCTGCGCCGCTCGCTGGCGGGAGACCAAGTCCAGCGCATCTCCGGCATCGTCAACGGCACGACGAACTTCATCCTCGACGCCATGGCCACCAGCGGGATGAGCTACGAGGACGCGCTCGCCGAGGCAACCCGCCTGGGCTACGCGGAGGCCGACCCCACCGCGGACGTCGAAGGCCACGACGCCGCGTCCAAGGCCGCGATCTTGGCATCGATGGGCTTCCACACCCGCGTGACCTACGACGACGTCTACTGCGAGGGGATCACGAAAATCACCGCCGAAGACATCGCGGCGGCCAAACAGTCGAACGAGACGATCAAGCTGCTCGCGATCTGCGAGCGTCTGCTTGACGACGCCGGCAACACCGTCGGCGTCAACGCCCGCGTCCATCCGACGCTCGTGGCGAACGACCACCCGCTGGCGAGCGTCGATAAGTCCTACAACGCGATCTTCGTCGAGGCGGAAGCCGCGGGCAGGCTGATGTTCTACGGCAACGGCGCCGGCGGCGCGCCCACCGCCTCGGCCGTGCTCGGCGACCTTGTCGGCGCCGCGCGCAACAAAGTGCACGGAGGTCGCGCCCCAGCGGAGAACCCCTACGCCAACTACGAGGTCGTCGGCTTCGGCGAGGTGCACTCGCGCTACCACATCAACATGACGGTCAACGACCGCGTCGGCGTGCTCGCCGACCTCTCGCGCATGTTCGCCGAGGCCGGGATCTCACTGTCCGCCGTGCGTCAGGAGGAGTCCGACGACGGCGCGCACCTGATCGTGGTCACCCACTCCGCGCAGGAGAGCAAGCTCAGCGAAATTGTCGACGCCCTCACCAGCCACGCCGACGTCCAAGCCATCAACTCCGTCATCCGCCTCGACGCCTAAACAAGCGCCTAAACAAGAAAGTCCCCATGCCCACCGCACTTCCCACAGGCCTGAAGGCCACCGTCACCGTGCCCGGATCCTCCGCAAACCTCGGGCCAGGCTTTGACACGCTTGGCATCGCGCTGGGCATTTACGACACCGTCGAGGTGGAAACGATTCCCTCCGGCCTTGAGATCGAAATCTTCGGTGAAGGCGCCGACGACTTGCCGCGAGACTCCTCCCACCTGGTTATCAAGGCCATCCACTCCGGGCTGGAGGTGGCTGGGGTGGAGGTGCCCGGCCTGCGCGTGGTGTGCCACAACGAGATCCCGCAGTCGCGCGGGCTGGGGTCGTCGGCATCGGCGGCTGTTGCGGGTGTGGTTGCCGCCAACACCCTCGCCGGCAGCCCGCTGGACGCCGCGGCATTAGTGCAGCTGTCCTCGGCGTTCGAGGGCCACCCCGACAACGCCGCCGCCTCGGTCCTCGGCGGTGCCGTGGTGTCGTGGACCGACGTCCCCGTCGACGGCGTGACCGACACCACCTACCGGGCGGTAGGGGTCCAGGTGCACCCGTCGATACGCGCCACTGCCTTCGTTCCGGACTTCCACGCCTCCACGGACGCGGTGCGCCAAGTGCTGCCGAGCCACGTCACCCACACCGACGCCCGTTTCAACGTCTCCCGCACCGCGGTGATGACGGTTGCAATCCAGCACCACCCCGAGCTTCTGTGGGAGGGATCACGCGACCGCCTCCACCAGCCGTACCGCGCCGATGTGCTGCCAGTGACCGCCGAATGGGTCAACCACCTGCGCAACCGCGGTTTCGCGGCGTACCTCTCCGGGGCGGGGCCCACGGCGATGGTGCTGAGTACAGAGCCGGTGCCGGAGAAGATCCTTGATGGTGCGCGTCAGGCCGGCCTGCGCGTGGTGGACCTGGATATCGCGGGCCCGGTCAGCGCGACGCTGAGCCGGGTGTAGCTACGCCCTTCGCCCTAAACCCGGACGCCAGGAACTTGCCCCGGGTTTAGGTGGAACCGGCCCATGTTGACCCGTCCGGGTTTAGGTGCACGGGTTTAGGCGTCCGGGTTTCGGTTACCCGGGCCGGGCAGCGCGATGATGTCGAATCGGTCGTTGGCCAGGTGCTTGCGCAGGTCCTTTTTGTCGAACTTGCCCACTGACGTCTTGTCGATGGTGCCCACGAATGTCCAGTACTCCGGGGCCATCCAGCGTGGCAGGGACTTCGACAGCTGCTTGCGCAGCCGCGCCGCGGTCTCGGCGGTGGGTGCGGCTTCTGACACGAGGACCGTGATGGCGAGGGGTCGCTCGCCCCACTGCGGGTCCGGGTAGCCGATCACGGCGCACTCGATGACCTCGTCGGCTTCCATGATGTGGTTTTCCACCTGTGCGGAGTAGATCCACTCACCTCCGGAGCGGATGACATCGCGGGCGCGGTCGTAGAGGGTCATGAAGCCGTCACTGGTCACAGTGCCCACATCACCCGTGCGCAGCCACCCGTCGGCGGTGAACGCTTCGCGTGCCTCGGTGACCTGCTCGCCGCGGAATTCGCCGGCGATCTCCCCGGCGTCCTGGGTGGGAGAGCGGTAGTAGGATGCGGCGACCATGTTGCCGCGCACTTGAATCTCACCCTGCGAGCGGTCGGTGGACGACATCACCTTGCCGTCGTTGACCACCCGGTATTGAAGCCACGGGGCGAAGCGGCCCTGGGAAATGCGGAAGGCGTAGCGCGCTTCACCGGATACGCCCGACGGCGGGCGTGCCACAGTGCCCACCGTGGAGGTTTCCGTCATGCCCCAGACGTGGATGACGTCGACGCCGTAGCGTTCCTCCCACACCTTGATCAGCGCGGGCGGCGCGGGGGAGCCGCCGACGAAGATCTCCGTCAGGCTCATGCGCTCCGGCGGGTTCGAGGAGTAGTGGATAATCAACTGGATCCACAAGGTGGGCACACCGTGCGCGACTCGCGGGTGCGTTGCCGCGATCAGCGCCGCCAGCGTCGGGGCGGACACGTCGGAATCGGGCAGCACCAGCGGCGTGCCCACGAGGAACGCGGCGAACGGCACGCCCCAGCTCAACACGTGGTAGATGGGGATGCCGCACAAAAACGTCTCGCCGTGGGTGATCGCCATCGAATCGGTGGCGCGCAGCCCCATCGCCTCGAGCCAAATGGAACGGTGCGAATAGGCCACGCCCTTCGGCGCGCCTGTTGTCGCCGTGGAGTAGGCTAACGCGGCGGCGGTGTTTTCGGGCAGTTCCGGCCAGTCGTACACGGTGGAGCGGCCGTCGAGAAGCGACTCGTAGTTGTGCACATCGATGCCGTCGGGAAGCGCCGCGGCGAGCGAGGCCGGGAACTCGGCGCCGGTAAAACACACCGCCGTCACCAGCGGGCACAGCTCGAGCACGCGGCCGAGCTTGTCCGCGAGCCGCGGGTCGGCGACAATGACCTGGGCCTCCGAGTGGTTGATCACGTACGCGATCTGATCCTCGACCAGCTGGACGTTCACAGGCGTGAACACGGCGCCTTTCGACGCCACCGCGAACATCACCTCGATGTGCTCCGCACAGTTGTACATCAACGTGGCCACGCGCTCGTCGCCGGTGATCCCGAGGTCGTCGTGAAGCGCGTGCGCGAAAGCGGCGGCGCGGGCGCCGATCTCCGCGAACGACGACTCCTCTGCCACCCCAGAACGCCACGTGGTAACGCGGGTGGTTGAGTGAATCGTCTGCCCGTAGGTGAGAATGCGGGCGACGGAAAACGGCACCTCCTGCATGGTGGAAAGCATGACTACTACTCTAGCGCGGCCGTAAACGGGGTTGAATGCCTCGCGTGAGTCGGCGATGGGTTACAATCAGCGTCAAGATCGCCGCGGCAACTGCGGGCACACTCGTTTCACTCGATTGACGGGTACACGGTCTTCCCCTCGTACACTTCGCCTTCTTCGCGTATGCGAGTACACCGTTTCGCGCTTTCACAGCCGACGTAGGGGCAACACGGGCTACACCATTTAACTCGCAGCCCGCGTCAGACAAGCACAGATCAAACTGCACACGAAAGCTTCAGAGCCCGCGCCCACCGCGCGCAGGCCGGGCACGGTGGCTCGGTTACAGAGCACCAGTGCCATAAACGAAGCTACGAAAGGACATTCGTGACCGACACGGGTAATGCTGCACAAGGCGCTACACAGGGCAGGGACGACCAGGACCTGGCAACAATGAAGCTCCCCGAGCTGCGCAAGCTGGCGGCAGACAAGGGGCTACGGGGCATTTCCGCATTGCGCAAAGGTGACTTGATCCAGGCCATCACTACCGGTGAGGTTCCGAAGCGGGCTGCAGCGGCGGCGCCGGAGGAGACGAACGAACCGGCTGGCACGCGCCGCCGCGCTACTCGACGTGCTGGCGGTGCAGCTGAAACCGATAACGCGGGGGCGAACAATTCCGGCACTGCCGGTGATGAGGCGGGCGCCGGGGACGAACGCCGCGGCCAGGACAATTCCTCCCAGGAGGAGCAGCGTTACGAATCGCGCTCCGCGGCGCGACGTGCGCGACGCAACCGCGCACGCAACTTCGGCGGCGACGGCTCCGGGGCGGGCGAGGGCTCCCACGACTACGACGAAGGTCGCAGCTCCAACGACGGCGACCGCGGAAATAACAACGGAAATAACAACCGCCATAACAACCGCGACGACAACAACGGCGATCACAACCATCGCGGGGACCGACACGACAACCGGGACAACCGGGACAACCGCGATGATCGCGACAACCGGGATGATCGCCGCGAGAACGGCAACAACGATCGCAACCGGGACAACCAGTCCAACGACGACGGCAACCGCCGCGGGCGCCGCAACCGCCGCAACCGCAACCGCAACGGCCGCGACGACAACCGGGACAACCGGGACAACAACCGCAACAACAACCAGGACTTCAACCCGGAAGATTTGCAAGAAGTCGCCGGCATCGTCGACATCGTTGACCACAACACCGCGTTTGTCCGCACCACCGGCTACCACGCCAGCCAGGCGGACGTGTTCATCCACAACAAGCTGGTGAGGCAGAACGGCCTGCGCTCGGGCGACGCGGTGATTGGACAAGTCCGCGCCAACGGGCAGAGCCACTCCCACGGCAACGGCCGCAACCGCCAGCGCTACAACCAGCTGGTGCGCGTCGATTCGGTCAACGCCATGAGCCCGGAGGACGCGAAGCAGCGCAAAGAGTTCCACAAGCTCACTCCGCTGTACCCGAACCAGCGCCTGCGTTTGGAGACGGAGCCGAACATCCTGACCACACGCGTGATTGACCTGGTGATGCCGCTGGGCAAGGGCCAGCGCGCGTTGATCGTCTCCCCGCCGAAGGCCGGCAAGACGACGATCATGCAGAACATCGCGAACGCGATCGCCACGAACAACCCCGAGTGCTACCTCATGGTCGTGCTTGTCGACGAGCGCCCCGAGGAAGTCACCGACATGCAGCGCTCTGTCAAGGGCGAGGTCATTTCGTCGACCTTCGACCGGCCGCCGTCAGAGCACACGGCTGTCGCGGAGCTGGCCATCGAGCGCGCCAAGCGCCTCGTGGAGATGGGCCAGGACGTCGTTGTCCTGCTCGACTCCATCACCCGACTCGGTCGTGCGTACAACAACTCCTCGCCGGCCTCCGGGCGCATCCTGTCGGGCGGCGTGGATTCCAACGCGCTGTACCCGCCGAAGCGATTCCTCGGCGCCGCGCGCAACATCGAGGAGGGCGGCTCGCTGACGATCATCGCCACGGCGATGGTGGAGACGGGCTCCGCGGGCGACACCGTGATATTCGAGGAGTTCAAGGGCACGGGCAACGCCGAGCTGAAGCTGGATCGCAAGATCGCGGAGCGTCGTGTGTTCCCGGCGGTCGATGTCAACCCGTCGGGCACCCGCAAGGACGAGCTCCTGCTAGCCCCGGAGGAGGCGCGCATCATGCACAAGCTGCGCCGCATCCTCTCCGCGCTTGACCCGCAGCAGTCGATCGACATGCTGATCAAGCAGCTGAAGAAGACGAAGTCCAACGGCGAGTTCCTCATGGGTGTCGCGCAGTCGGCACCGATGGCGGCGGACCAGTCCGAGGAGGAGTACCTCTGATGGCTGGCGAAGTTTCAATCGTCGACGATTACGTTTCCGAATACGAGGGCATCCAGGCCCAGATGGGCGACCCGGACGTCGCGGGTGATGCGGAGCAGTTCCGCAAGCTGTCGAAGCGCTACGCGGAGCTGCAGCCGATCATCAACGTCTATAACGAGTTGAGCGAAGCGCGGGAGAACTACGAGGCCGCGAAGGAAATGGCGAGCGAGGACAAGGAGTTCGCCGAGGAGGCCGTGCGCCTCGAGGGTGACATCGCTCGCCTTGAGGAGGAGCTCGCTGACCTGCTCGCACCTCGCGATGAGCATGACGGCGACGACATCATCATGGAGATCAAGGCCGGTGCGGGCGGCGAGGAGGCCGCCCTGTTCGCCGGTGATTTGGCCCGCATGTACCAGAAGTACTGCGAGAAGAACGGGCTGAGCTGGGAAGTTTTGGATCTCGCCGAGTCCGATCTCGGCGGCGCGAAGGACATGACCGTGGCCGTGAAGTCCAAGACACCGTCGCGCGACGGAGCGTGGTCGAAGCTCAAGTTCGAGGGCGGGGTGCACCGCGTGCAGCGCGTCCCCGTGACCGAGTCGCAGGGCCGCATCCAGACCTCGGCCGCCGGCGTGTACGTCTTCCCGGAGGCCGAAGAAGTGGCCTCGGTCGACATCGACGAGAAGGATCTGCGTATCGACGTCTATCGCTCCTCAGGCAAGGGCGGCCAGGGCGTGAACACGACCGACTCGGCGGTGCGCATCACGCACCTGCCGACGAACATCGTGGTCACCTGCCAGAACGAGCGTTCCCAGATTCAAAACCGCGCCCGCGCGATGCAGGTTTTGCAGGCCCGCCTGGACCAGCTTGAGCGCGAGAAGGCGGACGCGGAGGCGGCCGAGGGGCGCGCCAGCCAGGTGCGCACGATGGATCGCTCCGAGCGCATCCGCACCTACAACTGGCCGGAGAATCGCATCTCGGATCACCGGATCAACTACAAGGCCAACAACCTCGACTCCGTGCTCGACGGCAACATGGACGAGCTGATCTCCGCGTTGCAGAAGCACGAGCGCCAGGAGCGCCTTGAGGCAGAGTAGGACGCGCGAGCTCGTCGCTCGCGGTGCGCGGCTGCTGCAGGCCGCGAGGGTGGAAACGCCCGAGGTCGATGCGCGCCTGCTGGCGGCCTGGCTTCTCGACGTCGCCCCGCTCGCGGTGAACCACACCGAGCCGCCCCCCGGCTTCGAGGAGAAATTTACCCAGGCGCTCAGGCGCCGGGCCGCGTGCGAGCCGCTGCAGCACATCACCGGTTGCGCCCCGTTCGGCCCCCTGGAGCTCGCGGTTGGGCCCGGGGTGTTCATCCCGCGCCCGGAAACCGAAGTACTCGCGGACTGGGCGGTGCGCAAGCTCACCGGGGTCGCCTCGCCCGTCGTCGTCGATCTCGGCACCGGCTCCGGCGCGCTCGCGATCTACATCGCGCACGCGCTTGACGACGCCCGCGTCACGGCGGTCGAGGCGTCGGCGACGGCGCGTCGATACGCGCGCGGCAACGCCGAGCGGCTGGGAGTCGACGTGACCGTCATTGCCGGCGACATGACCGACCCGCAGCTTCTGGATCAGATGCGGGGCCAGGTTGACCTGGTGGTGTCGAACCCGCCCTACGTGCCACTCGGCCAGGACGTCGGCGCCGAGGTCCTTCACGACCCCGACGAGGCGGTGTTCTCCGGCGCCGACGGGATGGACGCGATCCGCGGCCTCGTGCCCGTCGCGGCGCGCCTGCTCGCCCCCGGCGGCGCGCTCGGCATCGAACACGACGACACGACCTCGCAGAAAGTCCAGGAAGTCGTCGCAGCTCACGGTCAGTTCAGCGACGTGCAGGCGCGAGAAGACCTCACCGGTCGGGCCAGGTTCGTCACCGCGAGTAAAGTGAAGCGTTAAACGCGACCATCCATGAAGGAGCAACATGGCAAGCCAGACCTACGACTGCCTCACCCCGGCGGGGCGCACCGACGGGATCAAGGCGGCGGTGGACGCAATCCGCGCGGGACAGTGCGTGGTCATGCCGACGGACACGGTCTACGGCATCGGCTGCGACGCCTTCAACAACGACGCCGTGGCCAAGCTGCTTGCCACCAAGCGCCGCGGGCCCGACATGCCGGTACCCGTCCTCGTCGGCTCGTGGTCCACGGTCCAGGGGTTGGTGCGCGAGTTCACCGACACCGCGCAGACGCTGGTGGAGGCGTTCTGGCCGGGCGGGCTGTCGATTGTCGTGCCTGAGGCCCCGTCTCTGCCGTGGAACCTCGGCGACACCCGTGGCACCGTCCTTTTGCGCATGCCGAACCAGCCGCTGGCGATTGAGCTGCTGCGCGAGGTTGGGCCGATGGGCGTTTCCTCCGCCAACCTCACCGGCAACGAGCCGCCCGTGACCACCTCGGCGGCGCGACAGCAGTTCGGCAACGCCGTGCCCGTCTACCTCGACGGCGGGCGCTCGACGGTGGGGGAGCCGTCGACAATTATTGACATCTCCGGACCCAGCCCGGTGATCCTGCGCAACGGGGCGATCAGCGCCGAGCGCATTTGTGAAGTCTTAAACCTTGACCCGGAGAGTCTCCGGAGGAAGTAGGTGGGCGGCGCCGGAGTGCCGCTGCGCGAGCTGGGTCTGGTCCTGCTCGTCGCCGCGGCGATCACGTACCTCGCGACGGGAGTCGTGCGCTCCGTTCTCGTGCGCACCGGCAGGATCGCTGAGATCCGCACCCGCGACGTGCACACCCAGCCCACGCCGTCGCTCGGCGGGCTGGCAATGTTTACCGGGTTCGTCTCCGCGGTGTTCCTCGCCCAGCAGCTCCCCGCGCTCACCCGTGGATTCGCCCCCGTCACTCCCGAGATGACAGCGGTGCTCGCCGGCGCGTTCGCCATTGTCGTGGTCGGGCTGATCGACGACCTCTACGAACTCGGCGCCGCAACCAAGTTCATCGGGCAGTGTTTCGCGGCGGTGCTGATGAGTTTCATGGGGCTGACCTTCACGGTCTTTTTTCTCCCATTCGGCTCCGGCACGACAATCGTCCTCGATCAGGTGCAGGGGATGATGGTGGCCTCGCTGTTTACCGTCGTGATGGTCAATGCCGTGAACTTCGTCGACGGCATCGACGGCCTCGCCGCGGGCCTGGGATTGATTGCCGGCGGCGCGATCCTGCTGTACTCGCTAACCATCCTGCACGACCAGGGCGGCGCCGTGTCGGCATACCCGCCGGCGATCATCTGCGCCGGCCTCGTCGGGATCTGCGCGGGCTTTTTGCCGCACAACTTCGAGCCCGCGCGCATCTTCATGGGGGATTCCGGCGCCATGCTCATCGGATTGCTGCTGGCGGCGGCCTCTATTTCCGCGTCGGGTAAGATCAACCTCTCGCTCTACGGCGCCGCCGACTTCATCGCGCTGATCAGCCCCGTGATGGTGGTCCTCGCCGCAGTGGCGCTTCCCGTCATTGACCTGGTCTGGGCCGTGGTCCGCCGCGTGGCCAAGGGGCAAAGCCCCACGACCGCCGACGCGGGCCACATCCACCATCGGCTCTTGGCGCTCGGCCATACCCACCGCCGCACCGTTCTCGTGCTCTACGCCTGGGTCAGCGCCGTCGCGTTCGGTGCCGTGAGCTTTTCCATCGCGCCCGCCGGGCTGGCGCTGGCGATGACCGTAGCGGCTGTCCTCGGTGCGGCCGCGATGACTGCGGTGCCGCTGATGCGTGGGCGCAGCAAGGCTGCGCAGGGCTAGCGTCAGGCGCCAAACACATCCTTCACCGGGGTGGACCCGTCATTGAACTGCACCGTTCGCGTGCCGGGCGAGCCTGCCGGCGGGTGTGCCACGGCGGCCGCAATCGCGTGAGCGACGTTGGCGCGGCTCACCTCAGCCGCCTCTGCGGAGTCGGCGTCGATCAGGCCCGTGGCGGGGGCGTCGGTCAGCCTGGACGGGCGCAGGAGAGTAAAGCTCACACCGGAGGAGGCGAGGTGGGCGTCGGCTTCGGTTTTCGCCTGGGCGTAGGGATAGAAGCAGTGGTCCTCCGGCACGCCGTGGTCTTCGCCGGCGCCAAAGTAGGAGACCATCACGAAATGGCCGACGCCCGCCTCGCGGGCAGCGTCGATTGCGCGAATCGCCGCATCCCTGTCCACCGCCCACGTCCGATGCGGGTCGCCGCCGCCAGCACCAGCGGCCCACACGAGCGTGCCGACGCCCCACTGACGCAGCAGCTGCGCCATTGAATCGGCGTCATTGTGCTCGACGTCGAAGATGACGGGCTGCGCCCCGGCTTTCTCGATGTCCGCGGCGTGCTGCGGGTTGCGGATCACCCCGGCGACTGTACATCCGTGCTCTGCGAGCTGCGGGATGGCTAAACGCGCAACTTTTCCGTGTGCGCCGATGACCGCCACGGTGGGTTCGTTAACTGTGTCGTTAGTCATGTGTCCTCCCTATGGGAAGTTGTTCGCGGGTGTGTACGCATCCCACACTAACCACACCGCGCGGAGACGGGTTGCGGCATCCGGCCAGCCGGGCGGTAGGCTAATCGCCCGTGAGCACCAATTCTGAGCACTCCGATTCCCGCACCCTCGACGTTGCGGATGTCAGCGAAATCGATGACCCCCGCCGCCCGTTGACCCGGGCTCTGCGACTCGGCGCGTGGGCCCTCGTTGCGCTGACCGTAGTTTCGCTCATGGCGTGGGGAGGTCTCTATGAACTGCAGGGAATCTGGGGCGCCCTCATGGGCGCGGCCGTGGGAGGCGGGTTCGTCTTGCTCACCGCGCTGTCCGTGCTTCTGACGTCCGGGACGTCGCCGGCCAACACGATGGCCGTCGTGCTCGGCGGCTGGCTGCTCAAGATGGTCGTTCTCGTGATCGTACTGCTGCTGATTCGCGACCTGACCTTCTACAACCACCTCGCGTTCGGCGTGACCACGATTGCCGCGCTAGTGATCGTTCTCGCTGCAGAGGCGTGGGGGGTCATCACCACCCGCGTCAGCTACGTCAGCTAGGGCGATCAGCCGGAATGTGCACCCCTTGTGATGTAAATAACAGGGCGCGCTACGCTGCGTAAACGCCCCGCGCGCGCGGGTGCTGGGCACAGGTGTACCTTGCCGGGCAAACCCGCACCCCCGTTGACGGCCAAAAACTAGTTGACCTGTTAGGCTAACCGCTGGGTTTACTTGAGGTATCCGCGTGCGCACCTGTGCGTTGGCGGGGATTTAACTTCAAGGCTCCCCCTGTCCCGCGGTCGCTGATGTGCGACGGAGTCCGCCGCGGAGACAGTCTTCTTGAAGACGTCCATCGCACCGCATTTCAACCGTTATGCGGCCCGAGAACGGGAGAGAACGCTGAGCGTTACAACTTTGGCCGAGGGCTTTAAGGGGTCATTCCACGCGCCCTCACTTGGTCCAGAATTTTTCCCGGGGCAAACGTACGGCCACATCATTGGCGAAGACTTCGCCAATGGTTGGTTCGCACTGGATCGCATCATGATCGTCCGCCTCCTAGTGGCGGCAATCCTGGTGCTTCTCTTTGTTATTGCTTTCAGGAAGCCTCAGCTGGTTCCTAAAGGCTTGCAGAACGTCGCAGAGATGGGTGTGGACTTCGTCCGCATCAACATCGCTGAAGACACGCTAGGGAAGAAGGATGGCAAGCGGTTCCTTCCGGTGCTGGCAACCATCTTTTTCACGATCTTGTTCATGAACGCGGCAACGATCATCCCGGGGCTCAACATTTCGCCAAACGCGCGTATCGGCATGCCGATCGTCCTGGCGGTTGTGGCCTACATCGCAATGATCTACGCAGGCGTGCAGCGCTACGGCGCGAAGTACTTCAAGCACTCGCTCGTGATCCCTAACTTGCCTCCACTGCTCCACCTCCTGGTGGTGCCAATCGAGTTCTTCTCGACGTTCGTTCTGCGTCCGGTCACACTGGCACTTCGTCTCATGGCGAACTTCCTGGCAGGCCACATCATCCTCGTCCTTTTGTACTCGGCTACCAACTTCTTCTTCTGGCAGCTGAACGCATGGACGGCCGTGAGTGGTCTGACGCTAATCGCAGCCTTGCTGTTCACCCTGTACGAGTTGATTATCATCTTCCTGCAGGCGTACATCTTTGCTCTTTTGACCGCGGTGTACATCGAGCTGTCGCTGCACGCTGATTCGCACTAGCAAAGCACGAACCTACAGGCCAAACTGAATAACCCCACTCCACTGTCACTCGCTTGCACGCCTATTTTGAAAACCGGCGTGTACGCACCAAGAAAGGGAACGACTTTCACATGAACGAGACCACCACCACCTTCGACGGCCTTCAGTCCATCGGCTACGGTATCGCCACCATCGGCCCGGGCATCGGCATCGGCATGCTCGTCGGCAAGACCGTCGAGGGCATGGCTCGCCAGCCCGAGATGGCCGGCCAGCTGCGTACCACCATGTTCCTCGGCATCGCCTTCGTCGAGGCCCTCGCCCTCATCGGCCTCGTCGCCGGCTTCCTGTTCTAGAAGAACGCGTATTCACATCCCGTACACCTTTTAGATCAGGAGCAACCTATGACAAACGTCACCATCTATAACGTGGCTGCAGAAGGTGCTCTTCCGCTCGAGTCCGAGCCGTCCATCCTTCTGCCTCCCATGTACGACGTGGTTTGGTCGTTGGTCGTCTTCGTCGTTGTCTTCCTCGTCTTCTGGAAGTTTGTTCTTCCGAAGTTCCAGGAAGTCCTGGCGGAGCGTGAAGATCGAATCAAGGGCGGCATCGAGCGTGCTCAGGTCGCCCAGGCTGAAGCCAAGGCTGCCCTGGAGAAGAACAACGCAGAGCTCGCCGAGGCACGCGCCGAGGCCGCTGAGATCCGCGAAGCTGCCCGCGCAAAGGGCAAGGAGATTGAGGCGGAGGCTCGCGCCAACGCCGAAGCTGAATCCCGCCGCATTGTTGAGGCGGGGGAGAAGCAGCTGCAAGCTTCCCGTGAGCAGGTCATCTCCGAGTTGCGGAACGAAATGGGCCAGAACTCCATCACTCTCGCCGAGCGTTTGCTGGGCACCGAGCTGTCGGAGTCGACCCGCCGTTCCTCCACGATCGACGATTTCCTGTCCCAGCTCGACAACGTTTCCACGAGGAAGTAGGCGAGATGAAGGCAGCTAGTCGCGAAGCACAAGAGCAGGTACAGGGTCAGCTCGAAGAGTTGATCCGCAACTCCGACGACTCCGTCGCCGCCGCCGCTCAGATCGGCACCGAGCTGTTTCTCGTGGTAGATCAGCTCGACCGCGAGCGCGCGCTGCGTGTCGCTGTTGCGGATCAGTCCCTCGACGCATCCCAGCGCGAAGGCATCATGAACGACGTGTTTGGAACCAAGGTTGCCGAGCCGACGAAGCAGGTGCTGGCCACAGCGGCCAAGAGCGAATGGTCCAACCCGCGCGAACTGCGCGAAGGGCTGGTCAATCTTGGGCGCCGCGCGCTGCTGATGGGTGCTAAGGAGCAGGGCCAGCTCGAACAGGTTGAAAACGAGCTGTTCGGTCTGTCCGTGCTTTTGGAAAACGAAAAGCAGCTGACCCAGTTGCTGTCTGACCGCACCGCAACCGCGGACAAGAAGCGCGGGCTGCTGGCTAGCGTGATTTACGGCAAGGTGACAATGTTCACCGAAGCCCTGGCCTTGCAGGTCATCGGGCGACCCAAGAGCAACCCGATTGACGATCTCGCAGGTGTGGCCACGCACGTGGCTCAGCTGCGCGGCAAGACGGCGGCTCGGGTCACTTCGGCTGAGGAGCTTTCTGACTCCCAGCGCGAGACACTCGCTGGCAAGCTTGAGCAGATTTATGGCCGTGAGATTGCCATCCACTCTGAGGTTGATCCCAGCCTCCTCGGCGGAATGGTGATCCGAGTCGGCGACGAGGTCATTGACGGCTCCACGCGCGGCAAGATCGCGCGTATGCGGGCAGATCTCGCCGCCACGACGGCTTACTAGAAAATACACATGCTGGAACAATCTACCGAGAGCAGGAAGAACATGGCGGAGCTGACGATCTCCTCCGATGAGATCCGTAGCGCGATAGCGAACTACACCTCGAGCTACTCTGCGGAGGCCTCCCGTGAGGAGGTCGGCGTAGTTACTTCGGCGGCAGACGGTATTGCCCAGGTTTCTGGGCTGCCGGGTTGCATGACGAATGAGCTGCTCGAGTTCCCAGGCGGAGTCATCGGTGTGGCACAGAACCTCGAGACCGACTCCATTGGTGTCGTGGTCTTGGGTAACTTTGAGACGCTTACCGAAGGTGACGAAGTGAAAAG
Source organism: Corynebacterium lipophiloflavum DSM 44291 (assembly GCF_000159635.1). Lineage (GTDB taxonomy): Bacteria > Actinomycetota > Actinomycetes > Mycobacteriales > Mycobacteriaceae > Corynebacterium > Corynebacterium lipophiloflavum. Next base: position 18,929 of record NZ_GG667195.1, read on the forward strand.
GACCGGAGAGGTCCTGTCCATCCCGGTCGGGGAAGATTTCCTTGGCCGCGTAATCAACCCGTTGGGCCAGCCGATCGACGGCCTCGGCCCGATCGAGGCCTCCGAGGAGCGCGCACTCGAGCTCCAGGCCGCAGGCGTGCTCGACCGCCAGCCGGTCGAGGAGCCGATGGCCACCGGCATGAAGGCCATCGACGCGATGACCCCGATCGGCCGCGGTCAGCGCCAGCTCATCATTGGCGACCGCAAGACCGGCAAGACCGCGGTCTGCATTGACACCATCTTGAACCAGAAGGCTTTCTGGGAGAGTGGTGACCCGTCGAAGCAGGTGCGCTGCATCTACGTCGCGATCGGCCAGAAGGGCTCGACCATCGCCGGCGTGCGCCGCACCCTCGAAGAGCACGGCGCGCTGGAGTACACCACGATCGTCGCCGCACCGGCGTCCGATTCCGCTGGCTTCAAGTGGCTGGCACCGTTCTCCGCCGCTGCGCTGGGTCAGCACTGGATGTACCAGGGCAAGCACGTCCTGGTGATCTACGATGACTTGACGAAGCAGGCCGAGGCGTACCGCGCGATTTCGCTTCTGCTGCGCCGCCCGCCGGGCCGCGAGGCATACCCGGGCGACGTGTTCTACCTGCACTCCCGCCTGCTGGAGCGCGCCGCGAAGCTTAACGACGAGCTCGGTGCCGGTTCTCTGACCGCTCTGCCGATCATTGAGACGAAGGCGAACGACGTCTCCGCGTTCATCCCGACCAACGTGATCTCGATTACCGACGGCCAGGTCTTCCTCCAGTCCGACCTGTTCAACCAGGGTGTTCGCCCCGCTATCGACGTCGGCATTTCCGTGTCCCGCGTCGGTGGTGCCGCGCAGACCAAGGGCATGAAGAAGGTCGCCGGCTCGCTGCGTCTGGACCTCGCCGCATACCGCGACCTCGAGGCCTTCGCCGCCTTCGCCTCCGATCTGGATTCCGCCTCCAAGCGTCAGCTTGAGCGCGGTCAGCGGCTGGTCGAGCTGCTGAAGCAGCAGGAGAACGCTCCGCAGTCCGTGGAGTTCCAGATCATTTCGATCTGGCTCGCCAACGAGGGCGTCTTCGATGTCGTTCCCGTCGCTGACGTCCGCCGTTACGAGGCTGAGCTCCACGAGCACATTCGCGCAACCGCTCCGGAGGTCTACGAGCAGATCGCCGGTGGTGCAGCCCTCGATGACACCTCGAAGGAGACCCTCCTGCGCGCCAACGAGGACTTCGCCCGTGGCTTCCAGACCTCCGATGGCGAACGCGTCGTGCGCGAGCCGGAGGCGGAGCCGCTTGAAGCCGGTGAGGTTAAGAAGCACCAGCTCAACGTCAACCGCTCCAAGTAGTCAACCACTTGGATCACTTCTACTTACAGGAAGGGAGGAGTAAACACCATGGCAACACTTCGCGAATTGCGTGACCGCATTCGGTCCGTCAACTCAACGAAGAAGATCACCAAGGCCCAGGAACTGATCGCAACGTCGCAGATCACCAAGGCCCAGCAGCGCGTCGAAGCGGCCAAGCCGTACGCCGACGAGTTGCAACAGGTCATGGAGCGCCTCGCAGCCGCGAGCTCCCTCGACCACCCCATGCTCCATGAGCGTGAGAACGGTCGAGTCGCGGCGATCCTCGTGGTCACCTCCGACCGCGGAATGGCTGGCGGTTACAACCACAACGTGCTGAAGAAGGCGACCGAGCTCGAGCGCATGCTCGAGGATGCAGGCTACGAGGTCGTCCGTTTCGTTACCGGCGGCAAGGGCGTCACTCACTACAAGTTCCGTGACCAGGACATCGCTGGCGCCTGGACCGGTTGGTCCCAGCAGCCGTCGTGGGAGGCGACGCAGGATGTGCGCAGCCACCTCATCGACGGGTTCCTCGCCGGTTCCGAGGGCACGGTTGAATGGCGCGAGGGCGTCAACGCGGCGGAAGGCGAGCGGGTTCGCGGTTTCGACCAGGTCCATGTCGTCTACACCGAGTTCGTCTCCATGCTCAGCCAGGAGGCGCGCGTGCACCAGATTCTGCCGATCGAGCCCGTGCTGGAAGAGTTCAAGTACGAGCAGGACGGCATGCTGTCGAGCTCCGGCGAAGTCGGGCCCGACATGGAGTTCGAGCCCGATCCGGACACGTTGATGGACAAGCTGCTTCCGGCATACGTGTCGCGGACGCTCTACTCTATGTTCTTGGAGGCGTCCGCTTCGGAGTCTGCTTCTCGCCGCACGGCGATGAAGAACGCAACCGACAACGCAACGGAACTGGCCAACAACCTGTCCCGTGAGGCTAACCAAGCCCGTCAGGCACAAATCACCCAGGAAATCACCGAGATTATCGGCGGCGCGGGTGCGCTGGCCGATAGTGGAGAAAGTGACTAAATAATGACAACTGCTCTGTCCCAAGACGGACGCGATGAGCCGACGGGCGAGGCCGAGAACCAGGCTGTAGCCCGCGAGGCCGCTAGTGCGCAGAACCCTGCGGGTTCTGACAACGGCCGCATCGTTCGCGTCATCGGCGCGGTCGTCGACGTGGAGTTCCCGCGCGGCGAGCTGCCCGAGCTGTACAACGCACTGCACACCGAGATTGAATTCGGTGAGCTGTCCCGCACCTTAACCCTCGAGGTCGCCCAGTTCTTGGGTGACAACCTCGTGCGCGCCATCGCCATGGCTCCGACGGACGGCCTCGTCCGCGGTGCACAGGTGAAGGACTCCGGCAACCCGATCTCCGTGCCCGTGGGAGACCAGGTGAAGGGCCACGTGTTCAATGCCCTCGGCGAGTGCCTCGACGACCCGTCCGTGGGCGTCGATGGCGAGCGCTGGGGAATCCACCGCGACCCGCCCGCCTTCAAGGACCTCGAGGGCAAGACCGAGATCCTGGAGACCGGCATTAAGGTCATCGACCTGCTGACCCCGTACGTCAAGGGCGGCAAGATCGGCCTCTTCGGCGGCGCCGGCGTGGGCAAGACGGTTCTCATCCAGGAGATGATTACCCGTATCGCCCGCGAGTTCTCCGGTACGTCGGTCTTCGCCGGCGTCGGTGAGCGCACCCGTGAGGGCACCGACCTCTTCCTCGAGATGGAGGACATGGGCGTTCTTCCCGATACCGCCCTTGTCTTCGGCCAGATGGACGAGCCGCCCGGGGTTCGTATGCGCGTGGCGCTGTCCGGCCTGACCATGGCGGAGTACTTCCGCGATGTGCAGAACCAGGACGTGTTGCTGTTCATCGACAACATCTTCCGCTTCACCCAGGCTGGCTCCGAGGTGTCGACCCTGCTGGGCCGCATGCCTTCCGCCGTGGGCTACCAGCCCACCCTGGCTGACGAGATGGGTGTGCTCCAGGAGCGCATTACCTCGACCAAGGGCCGTTCGATCACCTCGCTGCAGGCCGTCTACGTGCCTGCCGACGACTACACCGACCCGGCCCCGGCGACTACCTTCGCCCACCTGGATGCAACGACCGAGCTGTCGCGCTCCATCGCCTCTAAGGGTATCTACCCCGCGGTGGATCCGCTGACGTCGACCTCGCGCATCCTTGAGCCGGGCATCGTCGGCGAGCGCCACTACGCTGTCGCCCAGAAGGTGATCGGCATCCTGCAGAAGAACAAGGAGCTGCAGGACATCATCGCCATCCTCGGCATGGACGAGCTTTCCGAAGAGGACAAGCTCACCGTCATGCGTGCACGTAAGATCCAGCGCTTCCTCGGTCAGAACTTCTTCGTCGCGAAGAAGTTCACCGGCGACGAGGGCTCCTACGTGCCGCTCGAGGAGACCATCGAGGCGTTTGACCGTCTCGCCGAGGGTGAGTTCGACGCTTACCCGGAGCAGGCGTTCTCGAACCTGGGTGGACTGGACGACGTCGAGGCTGCTTACAAGAAGCTGCAGGAGAAGTAGGAGGGCCGCCATGGCAGACATCACCGTGCAACTGGTCTCGGTTGACCGCATGATCTGGACTGGTGAGGCCAGCATCGTCACCGCGCAGACCACCGAGGGTGAGATCGGCATTCTGCCGGGCCACGAACCGATCCTCGGCCAGCTCAAGGACAATGGTGTTGTGACGATCAACCCGCTCGATGGCGAGCGTATCGTCGCTGCCGTCCAGGGAGGCTTCCTCTCTGTGGTGGGTAACAAGGTCACCATCTTGGCTGACTGGGCAACTCTCGCGAGCGAGGTAGATTCCTCCGAAGCCGAGTCGAACGCGAGCCAGGACGACGACGAGCTGAGCAAGTGGCGCGGCCAGGCAGAGCTTGCCGCCGTGCGACGCGCAGGCCGTTAACTGTTCGTGCTTCGCCACGGCGAAGTCCGAAGGCAGCAGCTCCGTTACACGCGGGGTTGCTGCCTTTTTCATGTCAACGGCGTACACCTTTCGTACAATTTCGCTCCATCCGTTTTGCGGATACAATGTCCAAAAATGGCTTTGAGTGCCTCGTCTTCACAGCTAGGAGCGGTTTTATGGATCTAATCGGCGGCGTCGTTGCGGCAGCGGGGTTGGTCGTGCTGCTGGTGGCGCTGTGGCGGTTCGTTTCCTTGCGCAACATCGGCTCCCAGGGGTTGCTGCGCAACCTGCCGGCGGATGGGGTCCACGGTTGGCGACATGGAGTATTTCGCTACAGCGATGAGTGTCTGCGGTTTTACAAGCTTCGCTCCCTGACGTTTAGCAGCGATGTCGCTTTGGATCGACGAATGACAGAGGTAGACGGTTTCCGAGAGCTGTCCGAGCTGGAACGCGAGATCATGCCCGATATCGATCGGGTACTGGTCCTTTCCACTCCGGGCGGCTCTTTTGAGTTTGCGAGCGATCGCAGGGCGAGGATGGCGCTGGTGTCGTGGTTGGAGTCCGCCCCTCACGTGCGCCAGATACGCCGCGCGCTGAAGACTCCCGCCGGGCGCCCGAGCGGCGGGCGCACGTTCAGGTCCTGACCGCGTTCCACCGCGCCAGCGCTTGTACTGTAGATGCCATGCGTCTCGTCATTGCTCAATGTTCCGTGGACTATGTTGGCCGCCTGGACGCCCATTTGCCGTCCGCGAAGCGCCTCATCATGGTCAAGGCGGACGGATCCGTCTCCGTCCACGCCGACGACCGCGCCTACAAGCCGCTGAACTGGATGACCCCGCCGTGCACTCTGACAGAGGAGCCGGTGATCGATATAGACGGCGAGGACACCGGCGAGCTGCTGTGGATCGTCGACAACGGCAAGGGCGAACAGCTTCGCATCAGCATTGAGGAGGTGCTCAGCGAAACGGTCGTGGAGCTCGGCCAGGACCCCGGGCTGGTCAAGGACGGGGTGGAATCCCACCTCCAGGAACTGCTCGCCGAGCACATTGACACCCTCGGCGCTAATTACCAGCTGATCCGACGCGAGTTTCCCACGGCCATTGGGCCGGTGGATATCCTCGCGCGCGATCCCAACGGGCACACCGTGGCCGTCGAAGTCAAGCGCCGCGGCGGGATCGACGGGGTTGAGCAGCTCACCCGGTACGTGGAGCTGCTCAACCGCGACGAGCTGCTCGCGCCGGTGCGTGGGGTGTTCGCGGCCCAGGAGATCAAGCCGCAGGCGCGCACGTTGGCGCAGGACCGCGGTTTTCGCTGCCTGGTGCTCGATTACGACGAACTGCGTGGCATCGAGTCCACCGAGCTGCGTTTGTTCTAGGAGGCGGGAGAAGTTTTCATGCCACGGCGAAACCGGCGCCAGAACACCACTCCCGCCTACGTCTTGCCGCGCCACGGGTCCACGTTCATTGGGACGCAGCACGTCGAGGGGCCGCGCTGGAGCAACGGCGAGATCTATTGCGTGCGCCAGATCGGGTCACAGGCCGCGACGAAGTTTTACGTGTGCCCAGGCTGCAATCAGAACATCCCGCCGGGGGTCGCGCACGTGGTGGCGTGGCCGCGGGATACCGGCCGCGGCGCCGACGAGAGGCGTCACTGGCACAGGCATTGCTGGGATCGTCGCTAAGCTGGGCGGCATGATTGCTGCTTTCTCGGTCGCACCGACGACCACCGATAACCCCTCCGCGGAGATGGCTGGCGCCGTGGCCCGCGCCGTGCGCGTCGTGCGGGAGTCCGGGCTCCCGCACGAGACGACGGCGATGTTTACCACCATCGAAGGGGAGTGGGATGAGGTTATGGACGTGATCAAACGCGCAACGCAGGCGGTCGAGGCCGTCGCCCCGCGCGTATCACTGGTGATCAAGGCGGATATCCGCCCGGGCCACGACAACATGCTGGTAACGAAGATGCAATCGCTGAACAAGCACTTGGAGGAGAACTCATGACCGGACCGCAGTACCAGGCTGGAGCCGTCGACCTAAGCGCGCTGGGTCAAAGCGCCGAAGCCGCATCAGGCGAAGGCAGAGGATTCGAGCCCGTGATCGATGCGACCGAGGCGAACATCGAGCAGGAGGTGCTGCGCGCGTCGGCGAAGATCCCGGTGATCGTGCATGTCGGCACGCAGCGCTCGCCCGATTCGGCCTCGCTGAAGGCCGCGTTCGAGGATCTCGCCCGCGGGCAGCGCGCGTTTCGCGTCGCGTACGTCGATGCCGACACGACCCCGGCCGTGGCTCAGATGTTCGGGGTTCGCGTGCTGCCCACGGTCATCGCGATCGCGGCTGGTCGGCCGGTGACGAGCTTCGAGGGCAACCAGCCGGTTGAGCAGCTCAAGCAGTGGGTTGAGGCGCTCGTGGCCAACGTCGGCAGCCAGCTCGAGGGTTTGAGGGATGAAGGCGGCGACCAGGACGAGCCGGCGCAGGACCCACGTCTCGACGCCGCGACTGAGGCGCTCAACCGCAACGACTTCGATGCCGCGACGCGGATATACGACGAGCTGCTTGCCGACGACCCCAAGAACGCCGACCTCAAGCAGGCGCGCGCCACGATCGGGGTGCTGCGTCGACTCGCGGCGCAAGGCGGCGACCCGGTGGCGGACGCCGACGCGGATGCGGGGGACGTCGACAAGCAGCTTGCGGCGGCCGATGCCGAGGTTGCCGAGGGCGCGCCCGAAAAGGCCTTTGCCCGGCTATTGCCGCTGGTCAAGGCCCACCCGGCGGCGAAGGATCGGTTGCTGGAGCTGTTCGGCCTGTTCGACGCGGGCGACCCGCGCGTGATCGAGGCGCGCACGAAGCTCGCCTCGGCGCTGTTCTGAGCTAGCGAGCCAGCTTGTAGAGCTGCACGCTCATCGCGGGCAGGTGCAGGGTGACCGACTGGGCGAAGTTGTCCCACTCGGTGGGTTCCGTCTTCACCGTCTCGATGAGCGGGTTGCCCGCACCACCGTAGATGGCGTCGTCGGTGTTGATCACCAGCTCCCAGTCGCCGGCCTCGGGCAGTCCCAGCCGGTAGTTGGAATGCGACGCACCCGAGAGGTTGACCACCGCCAACAAGGGCTGGCCGTCAGTGCCCCAACGCACGTAGGCGAGCACGTTGTGCTCGTGGTCGTCGCCCTTGACCCACTGGAAACCCAGGGGCGTGTTGTCCTGGCTGAACATCGCCGGGGTGTCGCGGTAGAAATGGTTGAGGTCGCGCACCAGGCGCTCGACGCCGCGGTGGTAGTCGTGGGGCCACTCGCCGCTGACGTTGTCCCAGTTGATCGAGTTCGCCTCGTCCCACTCTGTGGTCTGTCCCCAGTTGCAGCCCATGAACATCAGCTGCTTGCCGGGGTGGGAGTACATGTAGCCGAACATCGCGCGCAGCCCCGCGGCCTTGTTCCAATCGTCACCGGGCATGCGCGACCACAAAGAGCCCTTGCCGTGGACGACCTCGTCGTGGGAAAACGGCAGCACGTAGCGCTCCGAGAAGGCATAGACCAGGGAGAAGGTGATCTCGTTGTGGTGGTAGTAGCGGTGGATGGGATCCAGGGAGAAGTACTCCAGGGTGTCGTTCATCCAGCCCATGTTCCACTTCAGGGAGAACCCGAGCCCGTCAGCGGCGGTTTGGGCGGTCACGCTCGGCCACGCCGTGGACTCTTCGGCGATGGTGACCACGCCCGGGTGGGTGCGGTGGACGGTGGCGTTGGTCTCCTGCAAAAACTTCACCGCATCCCAGTTCTCGCGCCCGCCCTGGCTGTTGGGTAGCCATTCACCCTCGGTGCGGGAGTAGTCGAGGTAGAGCATGGAGGCCACAGCGTCGACGCGCAGCCCGTCGAGGTGGAACTCTTCGCACCAGTACAACGCGTTGGCGACGAGGAAGTTACGCACCTCGTTGCGGCCGAAGTTGAACACGTAGGTGCCCCAGTCCTTCTGCTCGCCGCGGCGCCAGTCCGGGTGCTCGTACAAGGCTGTGCCGTCGAAGCGGCCGAGCGCCCACGCGTCCTTGGGGAAGTGCGCGGGCACCCAGTCGACGAAGACCCCGATGTTGTTGGCGTGCAACTCGTCGACAAGCGCGCGGAACTCATCCGGCGTGCCCCAGCGCGCGGTGGGCGCGTAGTAGCCGGTGACCTGGTAGCCCCAGGAGCCTCCGAAAGGGTGCTCCGCGACGGGGAGGAACTCGACGTGGGTGAACCCGTTTTCCACGAGGTAGGGGACGAGCTCTTCGCGCATTGTGTTGTAGTTTGCGCCCTGCTTCCAGGAGCCGATGTGGCACTCGTAGACGCTCATCGGCGCGTTGGTGGCGTCGATGCCCACGCGGCGCTGCATCCAGTCGCCGTCTTTCCACTCGTAGGTGCTCTCCGCAGCAACGACGGAGACGGTTTCCGGCGGTGCGAGCGTTTGGCGCGCCATCGGGTCGGCCTTGTCCACGCGCACGCCGTCGACGGTCTGCACGGCGAACTTGTACTGCGCGCCGGCCTCGATGCCGGGGATAAAGATTTCCCACACACCGGTGGAGCCGAGGCTGCGCATCGGGTACTGGTTGGGGTTCCAGCTGCAGAAGTCCCCGACGACGGCCACGCCCTGGGCGTTAGGTGCCCACACGGCAAACGAGGTGCCGCGCACCTCCCCGAGGCTGGTCTGGTAGGTGCGCAGGTTCGCGCCGAGGACTTCCCACAAGCGCTCGTGGCGGCCCTCGTTGATCAGGTGCAGGTCGAAGGAGCCCAGGGTGGGCAAGAAGTAGTATCCGTCGGCGATGATCACCTGGTTGCCAAACGGGTAGTGCACGCGCAGGCGGTAGTCGGGGGCGCGGTCGTCGTCAAGCCCGATGACCCAGATATCGTCGCCGATGGGCTCCATCTCGAGGTGCTCGTTGTGGATGAGCACCTCGACCTTCTCCGCCCCGAGCTGCCGGGTGCGGATGACCGAGCCTTCCGACGTCACGTGCCAGCCGTAAAAGTCGTGCGGGGCGTGGTGCTTGCACTCAAGCAGGCGCGCGCGGTCCGCGTCGGGGATCAGAAGCTGGGGGTTGCTCGCCATAGTCGTCCTTGCGTGGTGGGAAATAATCGTTATGCGTTGTCCGACGCTACCGAATTTCGACCTCGGTAGCGGGTTACGGCCGGTAATCGTGGTCGGAGATGCTGCGGAACGCGAGCTGCTCGCGTTTCGACGCCTCAACGTCCGGTAGCCGGAAAATATGGGCCACGTTGGCCTGCGGGGTCAGCCGCACAAAGTTGTCGGTGCTCCACGTGTAGCGCTCTCCGCTGACGAGGTCGTCAACCTCGAAGCTCTCGCCGGGCGCAAGGCCGATGGCCTCGGCATCGATGTGGACCATGCCTTCCTGGGTGGCGAAGGGATCGAGGTTGACCACGACCAGAATCGCGTTTCCGCTGATCGCGTCGACCTTGGAATACGCCATGATCTGGTCGTTGTAGGCCTTGTGGAAGTGCAGCTGCCGCAGCTGCTGCAGCGCCGGGTTGTCGCGGCGCAGGCGGTTGAGCAGCGTCAGGTACGGCTCGAGCGACTCGCCGCGGGCGAGCGCGGCCGCGAAATCGCGCGGGCGCAGCTCGTACTTCTCCGAGTTGAGGTACTCCTCGGAACCGGCGGTGACGGGCTCGTGCTCGTAGAGCTCGAAGCCGGAGTACACGCCCCACAGCGGGCTCAGCGTCGCCGCCAGCGTGGCGCGGATCGCAAAGGCTGCCTGCCCACCGGTTTGCAGGGACTCGTGCAGGATGTCGGGGGTGTTGACGAACAGATTGGGGCGCGAGACGTCGGCGACGTCGATAAGCATCTGCGCGAAATCCTCGAGCTCCGCCTTCGAGGTCTTCCACGTGAAGTGGGTGTACGACTGAGAAAAACCGATCTTCGACAGGCCGAACATGCGCGGCGGGCGGGTAAACGCTTCAGCGAGGAAGATGACCTCGGGATGGGTTTCGCGCACTTCGGCGATGAGCCAGTGCCAGAAGTTCACCGGCTTGGTGTGCGGGTTATCCACGCGGAACGTGGTCACCCCGAGCTCCACCCAGTACATGATGACGCGGTAAATCTCCGCGTAGACGCCCTCCGGGTCGTTGTCGAAGTTGATCGGGTAGATGTCCTGGTATTTCTTCGGCGGGTTCTCGGCGTAGGCGATGGTGCCGTCGGCAAGCACCGTGAAAAACTCGGGGTGCTCGCTGGCCCAGGGGTGGTCGGGCGCGGCCTGCAGCGCAAAGTCGAGGGCGACCTCGAGGCCCAGCTCGCGGGCGTGATCCAACATGGCGAGGAACTCGGATTCGCCACCGAGCTCCGGGTGGAACGCGTCGTGGCCGCCGTCGGCGGAACCGACCGCCCACGGCGAGCCCACGTCACTTTCCTCAGGCGTCAGAGTGTTGTTGCGGCCTTTGCGGTTGACCTCGCCGATCGGGTGGATCGGGGGAAAGTAGACGGTGTCAAAACCCATCGCCGCCACGCGATCGAGCGCAGCCGAGGTGGTTTCCCACGTGCCGTGCACGGGCTTGCCCTCGGCGTCGACACCGCCCGTGGAGCGGGGGAAGAGCTCGTACCAGGAATTGACCAGCGCGGCGCGGCGCTCCACGTGAACATCGCAGATCGGCCCGCGGGTGACCTGCTCGCGCAGCGGGAACTCGTCGAGAATCTCGCGGACCTCGGCGCTGAGTCCCTCCTCGATGCGGGTCGCCAGGGGAAGGGTGTCGTCGGCAAGCGTCGTCGCGACGGCCTCGAGAACCTCCCGGTCGCCGTCCGGGGATTGGGCTGCGGCGCGGGTGAACAGGTCAATGCCGTGGGCGATGTCGTTGGACAGCTCCGCGGTGGATTGCCCGGCGGCGAGCTTCTTGGACACGGCGTTGCGCCACGTCGACATCGGGTCGCTCCACGCGTCGACGCGGAAGCGCCACATACCCTGCACATCCGGCACGAACACGGCGTGGACGTAGTCGGGGCGGTAAACCTCCTGCTGCATGAGGATGGAATACTGCTTACCACTTGGCGACGTCAGCTCCAACGTGGCCGCGACCGCGTCGTGGCCCTCGCGCCACACCAGCGCCGAGACCGGGACAACCTCGCCAACCACCGCCTTCGACGGCAGGGTGCGCCCGGAGACCTGGGGGCGAACGTCGTCGATTCCGAAACGGCCGAAAGAAGTGATACTGCCAGTGTGGCCAGAGCGTCCGGTCATGGTCATGCGGTTTACCTACCTCGAGACTTTGTGTGTGGCAATGGCTTTCACTTTTCAACAGTAGCCACTGCCACGGTGACGTGCCGGGCGAGAACGCGGTGCCACTCGAGGACGGGTTTTACATTGTGAATGCAGGCGTTGGGGCCGGGGTGCAGGGGGCTGAGGGTGTATTCAATGCCGCCTGCAGGCAGGGTTGCCGCTGTGAGCGTCTGCCGCGGGTGTGGCCCCGGGTGGGATGTCTCGGTGGAGGTGGTTGTGTTGGGGGTGACCTGGGGTTTTGCGGTGCGTAGTTGGTTGACTGTGACATTTCACCGCCTGGGATGTCACGGTGGACCGGATCGTGCCGGACCCGACCTGGGGTTTTGCCCCACATAGCGGGTTGGCTGTGACATTTCGCCGCCTGAAATGTCGCGGTCAACCAGCGACGAGAAATCCTCCGCAGATAAACACGACAAAAACGCCAAACCCCAACCGCTGTGCCGGCCCACGGGAAAAGATCAATTCACTTGATAACGCGATGAGCCCTTTTAGTCCACAATGGAAAGCGTGACTGATCGTGCAATTGAACCGGAGACCGACCCCGACCTGCTCATCGACTTTCAGGGCGTGGAGTTCGCACGCGGCGGGGCCACGTTAGTAGGCCCCATCGACTGGCAGGTCGAGCTCGACGAGCGCTGGGTTGTCATCGGGCCCAACGGCGCGGGCAAGACTACATTGATCCGCATGGCGTCGGCCCAAGAATTCCCGTCAGCGGGTACGGCGTTTGTGGTCGGGGAGCAGCTCGGCCGCACCGACATGCGCGACCTGCGCGCCCAGATCGGCGTGACATCCTCGGCGGTGGCGCAGCGCGTTCCGGCGGAGGAGAAAGTCGGTGACCTCGTTGTTACCGCCGGCTACGCGATTTTGGGCCGGTGGCGCGAAGAGTACGACGAGATGGACTACGACCAGGCGCTCGAGGTACTCGAGCAGGTCGGCGCGATGCATTTGATCGACCGCACCTGGGGCACGCTATCCGACGGCGAGCGCAAGCGGGTGCTGATCGCGCGCGCGATCATGACGAACCCGGAGCTGCTGATCATGGACGAGCCGGCCGCCGGGATGGACCTTGGCGGGCGCGAGGACCTCGTCGCCTACCTCGGCGATCTCGCGATGGACCCCGACGCGCCGGCGATTGTGATGATTACCCACCACGTCGAGGAAATCCCGCCGGGCTTTACGCACGCCATGCTTCTCGACGAGGGGGAGGTCGTCGCGCAGGGCCTTATCGACGACGTGCTGACCTCCGAAAACGTCAGCCGGGCCTACCACCAGCCGATCGAGGTGACCTCGCGCGACGGTCGGTACACGGCGAGGCGCACCAGCCGCGGGGGAACGCATCGCGCCAAGTAGGATGCCGGGAAGGAGGTGATGTGCTGTGGTCAGAGTCAATGACGCGCGCCTCGCCAGCACGGTCATCCTGACACGTGACGGGGCTAGCGGCCTCGAGGTGTGGGTGTTCGAGCGCGTGATGTCCATGCCCAACTACCCGGGCATGACCGTGTTTCCCGGCGGTGGGGTGGACAGCCGCGACTTCCCGTCGCGAGCGGGGGCGGAAGACTTGTGGCAGGGCCGCTCCGCCGAGTCGCTGGGCCGTCAGCTGCAGGTCAGCGCTGAAACTGCGCACGCGCTGCTGTTTTCCGCCGTGCGGGAGTTGTTCGAGGAAACGGGCACGCTGTTGGCCGTCGACAAGCACGGTGCCTTGCCTGTCGACGCGCGCCCCTTCCACAGCCAGCGTCTGCGCCTGGAATCTCACGAGTTGTCGCTGACGGACGTTTTGCGCGACAACCAGTTTCGCGTTCCCGCAGACCTTGTCGCGCCGTACGCTCGCTGGGTCGGCCGTTCCGAGCGAGGTACGAAGTTCGACACGTTCACGTGGCTGGCTCAGTTGCCCGAGGGCCAGGAACCAGATGGCGCGACCGAGGAAGCCGACGATGCGAACTGGTTTCCGCCGGGCCTGCTTCTCGACGGCTGGCGCGCCGGGCTCGTGCGCTTCGCCCCGTCGACGTGGGCGCAGATCCTCGACATGTCCAACTTTGACACCTCCCAGTCCCTGTGGGAGGCGGCGAAAGGCGCGGACATGACGCCGATTACCGACGACGCGATCAGCAACCCTCGGTACGCGGAATTTTTCACACTGCGCCCGGAAGACCGCATCGGGAGACCCTTTGAGCTTTAACCTGTCCGAGGTGGCTTTTCTCGCCGCCCACGCAGACGAGATCGATGAGGCCGCCGCCGAGGTCGCACTGACCAAGGCGTCGGTGTTCGGGGACCGTGCCCTGCTCGCATCGCGCTTCGACGACAACGCCCGCGCTGTGATGGAGCTGATCGGCGCACGCCGGTCGGCCGCCGGCAAGCTACCTGCGGGCTGGTTGACGGACCTCGACGCGGCCCAGCAGGCAACACCGGCGCCGGTGGCGCACGTGCGCGCGCAACGCATCGCGGACAGCGGGGCGCGTGTGGTCCACGATGTGACGTGCTCCGTGGGCACCGAGGCGTCAGCCTTCGCAGGGATGGACTGGCTCGGTTCGGACATCGATCCCGTGCGCCTGGCGATGGCGCGCTATAACCTCGGTGCAGGTGCGTGGCTAGCGCGGGCGGACGCTCTGGCCCCCGTCGCCCGCGGCGCGGTCATCGTCGCCGACCCAGCCAGGCGCGCCGGGGGCCGCAGGATCACCGACCCCGCGCAGCTCGTGCCCCCGCTGCCGGAGTTGCTGGACGTCTACGAGGGGTGCGACATGGCGGTCAAGTGCGCGCCTGGTATCGACTACTCCGCCTGGGAGGGTCTGGTGAGCGTGGTTTCCGTCGACGGGGCCGTGAAAGAGGCGTGCCTGTACACGCCGGGGCTCGCGGGCGGGCACACGCGCGAGGCAGTTGTGTTGCGCGGCGATGGGTTCACTGAAACCGTGACGTCGGGTGAATCCGATGACGTGCCGGTGGGCGCGCCGGGAGCCTTCATCATCGAGCCGGACGGGGCAATCATCCGCGCCGGTCTGGTGCGGCACTGGGGTGCGCGCCACGGGTTGTGGATGCTCGATGAGCACATTGCGTTCCTGAGCGGGGATCGTATCCCCGCTGGATACAGCGGTTTCCGGGTGCTCGACGCGGTGCCGGTGCGCCAGCTTAAGGCCGCTCTGTCCGGCTACGGCGCCGGCGGGGTGGAAATCCTCGTGCGCGGGGTCGACGTCGACCCCGACCATTTGCGCGGCAGGCTCAAGCTCAAGGGCGGCCGGCAAATGGGGGTCGTGATTGCGCGCGTGGGCACAGGCGCGGTGGCGTACGTGTGCGAGGCACGTCAGTGGGGGCAGCGGCCTTCCGCCTAAACCCAGACGGGTCAACATGGGGGTGTTCCACCGAAACTCGGCCTATGTTGATGCGTCTGAGTTTCGGGTGAAGCGTTACCGGAGCGTCGATAAGCTAGGCCCATGGCTTACTTTGACCACGCCGCAACCACGCCGATGCGCCAGTGCGCCATTGATGCCTGGGTTGAATACTCCGCCCAGCTCAACCCTGGTGGGCAGTACCGTTCGGGGCGCGAGGCGTCCGCGGTGCTGGCGCAGGCGCGCGAGGACATCGCCGAAGCGCTCGGCGCCGACCCCGTCGAGGTGATCTTCACCGGCTCGGGCACCGAGGCCAACAACATTGCGGTGCGCGGGCTCTTTCGCGCCTGCGCCAACGAGCGCATCGTCGCCAGCCCGATCGAGCACCCGGCGGTGCTGGAGACGGTCAAGTCCCTCGCCGGGACTGAAGGTGCCAAGGTGGAGTGGCTGCCAGTGAATACGGCGGGCGTTGTCAATGGCCTCGAAGCCCTCGACGCCCCGGCGGCGGTGGCGGCGCTGATGTGGGCGAACAACGAAACGGGTGCGATCCAGCCGGTGGCGCAGGCCGCGGCGCGCGCGGCGTCCGCGGGCACGCCGCTGCACGTCGATGCGGTCCAGGTCGTGGGGAAGCAGCCTGTGGACTTCCATGAGCTCGGCATGACAACGCTCGCCGCCAGCGCCCACAAGTTCGGCGGGCCGCGGGGTATGGGCATTCTGCTGGCCCGCCGCTCGCCGGCGCCCGCTGCCATGCTCACCGGCGGCGGTCAGGAGCGGGGGCTGCGCCCTGGCACGGT
>NZ_GG667195.1:34774-51429 GCF_000159635.1 Corynebacterium lipophiloflavum DSM 44291
CAGCCGCGACGGCCGCGGCGCTGCGGGAGGCGGTGGCTCAGATGGAATCGGAGCGGGTGAGGGAGGCGTCGTTACGCGATGAGCTCGTGCGCGGGGTGCTGGCGGCGGTGCCCGACGCGCGGCTGACCACGACGTCTCCGGTGCTGGATGGTCACGCGCATTTCCTGTTCCCGGGCGCAAACGGGGATGCGTTGATCATGCTTCTCGACGCCCGCGGGATCGAGGCGTCGACGGGGTCGGCGTGCGCGGCGGGTGTCAACCGCGCCAGCCACGTGCTCGAGGCGATGGGGGTGCCGCAGGTTGATGCGGCGGGGGCGCTGCGGTTGAGCCTCGGCAGGACCACGACGGCGCAGGACGTGGAAAAGGTGGTGCGCGAGATAGCGGATGTGGTTGAGCGGTCGCGTGTGGCCGGTGCGCTCTAATGTTTTAGTTGTTGTTCGTGTGTCATGTGGTACTTGTGTGGTTGAACTCCGGTAGGGTGCGGGCCATGCATGCTTCCCGCAAACTCACGCCCGTCCTCGCTGCGCTCACCGCGGCCGTACTGACCGTGGTGCTCGCCGTCGTCGTCCCGTTTAGCCCCACGATGCGTACCGACGCCGGCGCGCAGAACATCCCCGGCGTCGTCCAGGGCGTCGACGTCGCGGGCCACCAACGCCCCGGCGGCGAGCCCATCGACTGGCGCAGCGTCGCCGGCCCGGGCGGCCAGCAGTTCGCCTTTGTCAAGGCCACCGAAGGAAACGGTTGGAAAAACGAGTTCTACGACGAGGACGCCAACGCCGCGGCCGCAGCCGGGCTGAAGGTCGGCGCGTACCACTACGCCCGCCCCGCCGAGGACCCGAGAGCCCAGGCGAAGCACTTCGCCGACGTGATCAGCAACGGCCCGGCCCTTAGCCTGCCCCCGGTGCTCGACCTCGAGGTCGACGAGGGACTGTCGCCGACCGCGCTGGCCGCGTGGACGGGCACCTTTCTCACCGAGCTCGAGCGCTCCACCGGCACGAAGCCGATGATTTACACCTACCGCTACTTCTGGTACGAGCGCATGAACGACACATCCGCCTTCACCGGGTACCCGTTGTGGCTCGCCGCGTACCAGAACCAGGCGCCGCGCCCCGTCGGCGGCTGGGACAAGATCTCGTTTTGGCAGCGCTCCGACTCCGGCCGCGTCCCCGGCGTGAGCACCCCGGTCGACCTCAACGTGTTCAACGGCTCCGACTCCGACCTCGGCGCGTTCTCCGCGGGCAACCACAGCGCCGGCGGCGGCGTGCTCGAGTCCTTCCAGGTCCCCGAATCCGGCGAGCTTGAGGTCTTGGGCCAGGACAACACGGCCCTCGTGGTGGCCATCCTGGGCCTGGCCACCGGGGTCCTGAACCAGCCGCAGATCGCGGACGCCGCCGCGCAGTTCGGGTTCAGCCCGGACGACGCCTCGAATATCGCCTCCGCGGTCCAGAGCTTGGCTGCCCAGGGCAAGCTGCCCGTCGGCGACCTGCGCGCGATGATGGTCGGAGACTACTCTGTCGGCGACCTGCTCATCTTGCTCAACAACGCGCAGAAGTAGCGCACGGCCCTACAGCCCCAATGCCCGGAGCACCTCGGTGGTGCATCCGGGCAATTGTGTGTGCGGCACCCCGGAGATCTCAACAACGCGCCCGAGCCGCGCGGACGACGCCGGAACCACCGAGTCGGCATCCGAGACCAGCGAGACGATGTCTACCCCGCACGGCACTACTGGCTCGCCGACGTCCTCGAGCTCGGTGAAGGATTGTCCGAGAAGAGGTCCGACAAGCCAGTCGGGGCGGTACCAAGCGCGGTGGTCGGTGCCGCGCCACGCGGCACCGAGGCCCACCACCGTGCGCACGCGCTCGCGAACACGTTCATCCTCCAGGGCGCGAAGCGCGACCAGGCCCCCACTGGAGTGGCCGACGATGTCGACCCGCGTGACTGTGTCCGGCAGCTCCAGGATGGTTCGGGCAACGTCCTCAGCCGAGCTGTCGATCGCAGCCGTTCCCCGGTCCCCGTGAGTCGGCGCAATCAGGTCTACGCCGCGCTCGGCGAGAGCCTCGGTCAGCGGGCGAAACACAAAGGGTTCTGAGAGCGTGCCGTGAACTGCGACAACAACCCGCCCACTCGACTGGGAGGTCGCTGTGGAGGGGTCGGGAAGTATGCGCGGAATGTGGGAGAACAGGGCCATGGGGGTCTACGTTACGAAACGTGGACGCTCTACGATCTCTTTCGCTGGTCTCACCGGGTGCCGGCATCGCCATCGCAGCCATTGTGATCGCGACGACGCTCTTTGCGGTGGTGCCGTTCAACCGGTGCACCCGCGTTGCGGGGCTTGTCACCCCTGGATTGCTCGCCGTCGCGGTATTCGGCTTCGAAGTGTGGCCCAAACCCTTCCCGGATTCCGTACCGTGGGTGATTTATGCGGCGGGGGCCTCGGCTGCGTTCGTGGTGTGCGTCGCAGTGGTGCAGAAGGGCCGGCGCTTCGTGATGTCTTTGGTGGCGGTCGTCGCGCTCGCCAACGCCTACCTTGTGTCCAACCTCGTGTACCAGGAGTACCCGACGGTCGGGTCGTTCTACCCCGTCCCCGTGGCGGCGAGCGTGGATGCGCACCAGTTTAAATCCATGAAATCTCCGCCGAAGGACCATGACCGCGAGGTGGGCGCCCTGGTGACGTTGTCTGCGGCGCCGATGCGCGACGCGGTGGCGTAGGTTCCGCCCGCCTCCTGGAGAAACCACGACCTGCCCGTGCTCGTCATCATGGCGGGCAGCCCGGGCAGCCCGATGGACTGGTTTACCAAGGGCGATGCCGCCCAGTCGCTGGATGATTTCCAATCCCGGCACAACGGGGAGGCCCCCGTGGTGGTCAGCGTCGATGCCACGGGGTCGGAAACGGGCAACCCCGCGTGCTCTGACGGCCCGGAGCACAAGGTGCTCACCTACATCTCCACACGGGTTCCGGAGATGATCAAGGCGAACTTCGACGTCAACGACGACCAGTCCAGGTGGACTGTCGGGGGGTTGAGCTACGGCGGGACCTGCGCGATGCAGGTGATCACCAATCACCCCGAGGCGTACGGCTCGGTTCTAGACTTCTCCGGCGAGGCTGAGCCGAATGTGGGCAACCACGTAAAGACGGTGCAACAGATCTTCGGCGGCAGCGAGGAAGCGTTTCAGAGGGTCAACGCGGCCACGCTGTTGGACAAGGCACGCGGCACGTCTTACTACCATGGGATCGCGGGGCGCTTCGTCGCCGGCGAGGATGACGAGATGTCGACCGCCGCTTTGTCGCACCTCAACGAACTTGCCCGCGCCGCGGGCATGGACACTACCTACGACACGGTGCCGGGCTCACACAGCTACCAGGTGTGGCGCGTGGCGTTTCGTGACAACCTCGACTTCGTCGCCGAAAGGGGTGGGCTGAAATGAAAAGGGTAAGAACCCTCGCGGCCAGGGTCCCGGCGAGCCTGTCCATGCTCGTTGTCATGTGGACCCTGTTCGCCGTGTTCGGTTCCCGCGGACGTGACGTCCTCGGCTACGGGTTGGCGGGGGAGGAGCACATCGCCTCCCTGCTCACCGCAGGCCTGACCAGCTCACACGTCGCCGGGATGGTGTACTCGTCTCTCGCGCTGCTGGTCTTCGCGGTACCCGCCGAGGTCCTGCTGACCACGCGGCGCTTCGCCGTGGCGGCGATTGCGTCGCACGCGGTGGCGGTGCCGACGGGCGCGGTCGCGGCCATCATCGTCGAGCGGGCGGGTTTTAACCAGTGGGGTGGCGACTTGGTCAACGAAACGTACCTCTCGCCCGCTGCGTGGATCTTCGGCTCGCTCGCGTTCACCACCTCGTTGATGGGGGTGATGTGGCGCCGGCGCGTGCGCCTGGTGCTCATCGCGCTGACAGCCACGCTCGTGCTTTACGACGGCTCCCTCAACGCAGTAGTCGCCTTCAGCGCGGTCCTGATCGGCTGCGCGGCGGGGCACCTGGTTGTCGGCGCCGAGATCGCCCGCCGGGGTGCCTCGGTTCGCGAATCACGCGTTCTCGTCGCCGTGCTTTTTGCGGCGGTGTCGCCGGGGCCGGTGCTCGTCGCTTTCAACCCCGCGGCCCACGGGCCGTTCGCGGACGTCAGCCAACTGATGTGGGAACCCGCCGTGGCCGCCAACGAGGTCCTCCTGCGCTGCGTCGACGCGGACTCAGCGACGTGCCAGGAAGCGCTGCAGATCAACCAGCAAAGCGGCCTCGGGCCGCTCCTGCTCAACATCGCCCCGCTGGTCGCCTCGCTCGTGGTCGCGTTCGGGCTTCGCCGTGGCCGCCGCCTCGCCTGGATCTTCGCCGTGGTCAGCACCCTTATCAGCCTCGCGGTGATTTTCGTGCAGCTCGTCGGGTGGGTCGACTCCTTCCTCCTGGCGTTTAACGTCGCCCTCGTGGTCCTGCCGTGGCTCGTCGTGCTCGCGGTGTTGATCGCGACGCGGTCGCGCTTCTGCGTGCGCTCGCAGTGGCGCCCTGCGCTGGTTGGAACCTTGGCGGCGCTTGCGGTGTGCGCGTCGATCTGGGTTGTGGGCGCGATAGCCAATCCCGGGTTCGTGGAGCGGGCGTCGTTAAGCGATGTGCTCCTGGAAACACCGCTGCGCTTCATGCCGCCGGTCATCGCGCTGTTCTGGCCACCCTACGTGATCCCGCAGAGCTCGTTGTCGTGGTTGCTCTACGAGTGGGTCGGAATCGCCTTTTGGGCCGCGGCGATCTACTTTTTGCACCGCGCGCTGACATCGGCGCCGTCGGGGGCGCTAGAGAGCGAACGCGGCCGCGCCAAGGAGATCCTGATGCGCGGCACCGGCGACCACCTCGCGTGGATGGGGCTGTGGGACGGCAACAGGTACTTCTTTACCGGAGGCGGCACCGGGTACGTGGCCTACCGCATCTCCAACAACGTCGCCGTCACCCTCGGCGAGCCCGTCTTTGGCGCAGGCACGACACGCGACGAGGTCGCCGACGCGTTCGAGACCCACGCCGCGGAACAGGGGTGGCGCGTGGCCTGGTACTCGGTGTCGGAGGATTTTGCGCGCGCCGGGTACCGCACGGTTCACGTCGCGGAAGAGTCGCTGCTCCACGCAGACAATCTGGAATTCAAGGGCAAGAAGTGTACAAAGTATCCGCACCGCCCGCAACCGTGCCGGCAAGGAAGGGGTTACGGCGCAGTGGACGAGCTGGGCGGAGCTGGATGTCGAGACCCGCGAGAAAATCTTTGCCCTGTCCGAGCAGTGGATGTTGGATAAGGCGCTGCCGGAGATGGGATTTACCCTCGGCAGCGTCGACGAGCTCTCGGTCGAAGGCACGAAGCTTTTACTCGCGATCGGCGACAACGGACGCCTCCACGGCGTGACAAGCTGGCTGCCCGTGTACGAGGGCGGAGAGCAGGTCGGCTACACCCTCGATTTCATGCGCGGCGACCCGGACGGGTTCCGCCCCACCATCGAGTTCCTCTTGGCGGAGGCGGCCCAGATCGCCAGCGACGAGGGGGTGAAGTGGGTGTCGCTCTCCGGCGTGAACCGGCGAGACGGAGTCTGTTGTCGAGGTCATCGTCGACAAGGCGGGGGCGAGCATCGAGCCGCTCTACGGCTTTCGCTCCCTGGCGGCGTCGAAGTACAAGTTCCACCCGACGCATTCCGGTTGGTACCTCGCCTACGACGACGAACTCGCACTGGGTTCCATCGCGCTGGCCGTGGTCAATTGCTACCTTCCCACGATGCGCGCCAGCGACTACGCCGGGGTGGTCAGGGAGTTCCTCGCCCGGCAGGATCGCGCCGCGGGGAAGTCGCCAGCGCCCGCGCCCACGCCTCACCCTTGAAGTGCGCCGGCACCGCGCCCTTGAGCAGCTCGCGCGTGAGCTGCGGCGTCGCCTCAAGCTCAGTGTTGGAGCCGATGAGCACGATGTTGCCGTAGCGGCGGCCCTTGAGCATCGGGGGATCGGCGATCGCCGCGATGTGCGGCCACACCTCGGCCATGCCCGCCAGCTCCTCTTTCGCCTCCGTTAAGTCGGCGTGCGAGCCGCAGTTGGCAACGTAGACGCCGCTCTCGCTTAACGACGCCTGCGCCGCCGCAAAGAACTCCACCGTGGTCAGGTTGTGCGGCGTGGTGGCGCCGGCGAACACGTCGCGGATGATCACGTCGCGCGTGGCCGGTTTGAACCCGTCCGTTTCCTCCCGCGCGTCGCCGACGCGGATCTTGACGGCCGGGGCGTGGGGGACGTCGAAAAGCTCGCGGGCTAAAACGGCCAACTCGCTGTCGATCTCGACGACGGTGTTGCGGCTGCCGGGCCAGGCGTGCGCGAAGTAGCGGGGCAGGGAGCAGCCCGCCCCGCCGAGGTGGGTCAGCCTCGGCTTGTCCCAGCGCTTGACCGAATTCAGAAAGTCCGCGATCCAACGCATGTACTCGAAATCGAGCCGGTCGGGCTCACCCGGCACAATCGAGGAGCTGGGCACGCCGCCGACCAGCAGGGTCAGCGAGCCGTCGTGCTCATAGATCACCTCGGCGACGCCGCTGTCGATCTCGTAGAACTGGCTTTTTGGTGGCACGCCTCGCGAGAGTACACTGCCGCACATGCGGGTCTTGGCAGCGATGAGTGGCGGCGTCGATAGTTCGGTGGCGGCCGCCCGGCTTGTCGACGCCGGACACGACGTCGTCGGTGTCCACCTCGCGCTCTCGCGCGACCCCCAGGCCACCCGCGAGTCCGCGCGCGGCTGCTGCTCGCTGGAGGACTCCGCCGACGCGCGCCGGGTCTGCGACAAGCTGGGCATCCCGTTTTACGTGTGGGACTTCTCCGACCGCTTCAAGGCCGAGGTGATCGACAACTTCGTCTGGTCCTACGACAACGGCGAGACCCCAAACCCCTGCCTGCGCTGCAACGAAAAGATCAAGTTCGCCGCCCTGCTCGATAGGGCTCTCGCCCTGGGCTTCGACGCGGTGGCCACCGGCCACTACGCGATTGTCGATGACGAGGGCAATTTGCGCCGCAGCGCCGATCCACTCAAGGACCAGTCCTACGTCCTCGGCGTGCTCACCCGCGCCGAGCTCGACCGCTGCATCTTCCCCGTGGGCGACACCGAGAAGCCCCAGATCCGCGAGGAGGCCAAGCGCCACGGTTTCTCCACCGCAACCAAGCCGGATTCCTACGACATCTGCTTCATCCCGGACGGCAACACCCAGGCGTTTCTGGGCCGCTCCATCGGAATGCGCCCGGGGATGATCGTCGACGCCGACGGCACCGAGTTGAAGGAACACGACGGGGCCTTCCAGTACACCATCGGTCAGCGCCGCGGGCTTGACCTGCGCGTTCCCGCCGCCGACGGGCAACCCCGCTACGTTACCGACATCGACGCCGCCACCGGGGTGGTCACCGTCGGGCCGCGTCAGGCACTTGAGGTGCGCGAGATCCGTGCTGACAGGCTCAAGGTCCTGCACCCGGCGATGAACGGGACGTTTACGGCGAACGTGCAGATCCGCGCCCACGGCGGGGTCGTCGGGTGCGACGCGCGTGTCGAGGGCGACGAAATGGTGCTGGCCCTGCACTCGCCGCTTGAGGGCGTGGCCCGCGGCCAGGCCGCGGTGCTCTACCTGCCTGACCCGGATGGGTTAGGTGACGTGGTGCTCGGCTCCGGGACCATCTGCCACACCGCCTGAGCGCTCCTCGCCTTAAACCCGGACGGGTAAAAGTGGGGGTCTTCCGCCTAAACCCGGGGCAAGTTCGGGGTGTCCGAGTTTAGGGGGAAGCAGCCGGCCGCCCGCGGCAACCAATGGTGCTACCGTGGCCCGCATGAGGATTCCCGAGACACCCGCCAAAGTCATCGCGACGCTGCTCATCGTGTTGATGTTCGTCGCGTCCGTGCAAGGCTGGCCGTGGTGGGTGAGATTGGTCGCCGCGGCGCTGGCGCTGACGGTGATCTTCCTGCCTAAGGAACCGAACAAGTGACCGCGTTCGGTCTCGGCGAACTGCCAGGCACCGATCTGGCAAAGGCCGCCGAGATCGTGGTGGGGGAGAGCCCCACGCCGCACATCCCGCAGCTGCCGGACCGCGGACTAGGCTCCGACCTCGTCGGGCGCACCGCCGCGCTGCTCGACATCCCCATCGACCGCGGCCCGCGCACCTGGCGCGTGGCCAGGCAGCACCGCGCCGCGAAGGACCAGATGGCCCGCGACCTCGACGTTCTCGAAGAGATCTGGGCGGGTCAGGTCGAGGAGATCAAGGTGCAGCTCGTCGGGCCGTGGACGTTGGCCGCTCGCATTGAGATGGCCAACGGGCACCGGATGATCACGGACCCGGGGGCGCTGCGCGATGTGACGGACGCGCTGTCAGAGGCGATCGTGGCGCATCGGGCGGACGTCGAGAAGCGTCTTGGCGCGACCTCAATCCTGCAGCTCGACGAGCCCGCGCTGCCCGACATCATGCGCGGCCGGCTCAAGGGCGCGACCGACTTCGAGACGATCCGCGCGGTGCCCGAGCCGCAGGAACGCCTCTCGCTTTTCGACGCTCACCTCCTGCACACCACCGCGCTCGTCGACGCCGACTGGCTCACCGTGGACGTAGCC
The DNA here is from genome assembly GCF_000159635.1 of Corynebacterium lipophiloflavum DSM 44291. Classification (GTDB taxonomy): domain Bacteria; phylum Actinomycetota; class Actinomycetes; order Mycobacteriales; family Mycobacteriaceae; genus Corynebacterium; species Corynebacterium lipophiloflavum. The sequence continues at coordinate 43,352 of NZ_GG667195.1, forward strand.
ACGCTCGACGCGGCGGGAAAAGACCGCGTGGCAGCCCTGATTGAAAACGGCACACGCCTGGCGATCGCGCCCGCCGAACCTAAAACCGTGTGGCGCTTCCTCGACGAGCTGCGGATCGACCCGGTGGCGGTGGGCCTCGACGTGTGGGCGCGCCCGGCGGCGACACTCACAGAGGCCGCGGCGAACTACCGTCAGGCGCGCGAGATGTCGGAGGGGCTGCGCTGAATACTTCGCAGCGCGCCGCCAAAAAAGGGGTGCTGCTGGCGTTGTGCATCCGGGGTTTTGCGTGTGCGTGGTTTGTACCGCGCGATGTGGGGCGTCGGAAAGGAAAAACCCCAGGTCGTGACATGGCATTCCGCGCATATCGCGCACTCCACAACAAGCTGTTGCCCCCGGCTGCGCGTGCATAAGGAGGGCCCGGCCTAACCCTCCATCGGCCAACTCAGCGTCACCCCGGACGCATCGCGCCCGCGCGACTCGAAGTAGGTCTTCAGCTCGGACTGGCAGGTGTAGTACTGCACCGCCTGGTACTCCATGAGCTCGCCGAAGGACATCGTCGCAAGCTCCGGCCACATGCGAACCTGCTTCCAGGCGATGCGGGCGGCGGCGGTGGCGTCCGAGGTGGCCTCGTGGGCGTTGTCGAGCCGCACCCCGTAGATCTCGCTAAGCGCCCCGAGGTTGCGCTTGCCCTTGCGGTAGCGGTCTTTGGCCCGGTCGATCACCAGTGGGTCGAACACGGGCCCATCCACCGTGAACGTGCCGGTGAGACGGCGCAGCACCGTAAGGTCGTAGGGGGCGTTGAACACCACCAGCGTCAGCCCGTCCTCCCAACACTTGCGAATCTCGGCGACCGTTTCGGCGAGGACCTCGTCGTGCGGGCGGCCCTCGGCGCGTGCCTTTTCGGTGGTGATGCCGTGGACGGCCGCCGCTTCCTCCGGGATCTCCACGCCCGGGTCGGCGAGTTCTTCCGTGGACGTGACGGAGGAGCCGTCGATACGCACGAGCGCTGAGGTGACGATGCGTGCCTCGCCTGGGTTGGCCGAGGTTGTCTCCAGGTCAAAGGAGAGCATGCGGGATGCGTCGAACGAAGCCATGCCTCTAACTCTAGACTGGTGCACTGTGAGCGACATTTCCGCAGACCTGCACCGCCAGTGGGACGACCTTGCCAGCCAGGTGCGTCACCACCGCGACCTGTACTACAACGGCCAGCAGGTGATTTCCGACGCTGAATTCGACAAGCTGTTCAACAATCTCGTCGCCTTCGAGGAGGCCCACCCGGAGCTGGCCGTGCCGGAGTCGCCGACCAAGGAAGTCGGCGCTCCCGTCTCCAGCGCGTTTGCAGACGTCACTCACCTCGAACGCATGATGAGCCTGGACAACGTGTTCTCCGCCGAAGAACTCGCCGACTGGCTGGCAAAGACGCCGGGGCCGTATCTCACGGAGCTGAAGATCGACGGTCTGTCGATCGACTTGGTCTACGAAAACGGCGAGCTGGTTCGTGCCGCCACGCGTGGCGACGGGCGCGTCGGCGAGGACATCACCGCCAACGCGAAAGTCATCCCCGACATCCCGCACAGGCTCACCGGCGACTTCCCCGAGCTTTTGGAGGTCCGCGGCGAGGTGTTCATCCGCCCCGAGGACTTCCCCGAGCTCAACGAGCAGCGCATCAAAGAGGGCGGAAAGCCTTTCGCCAACCCGCGCAACACCGCCGCCGGGGGCTTGCGCCAGAAGAACCCGGAGGACGTGAAGAAGCGCAGGCTGCGCATGATCTGCCACGGCATCGGCGCGCGCGAGGGTTTTTCGCCCGCGTCCCAGTTCGAGGCCTACGAAAAGCTCGCGGAGTGGGGCCTTCCCGTTTCCGAGTACACGCGCCGCGCTGAGACGGCGAATGAGGTCCAGGAGTCCGTTGACTATTGGGCCGAGCACCGCCACGATGCGATCCACGAGATGGACGGGGTCGTGATCAAGGTGGACTCCGTCGCCACGCAGCGCTCGCTGGGCGCGACGTCGCGCGCGCCGCGCTGGGCGATCGCGTACAAGTACCCGCCGGAGGAGGTGACCACGAAACTGCTCGACATCGAGGTCTCCGTCGGGCGCACCGGCCGCGCCACCCCGTTCGCGGTGCTCGAGCCGGTGTTCGTCTCCGGCTCAACGGTGTCGCTGGCGACCCTGCACAACCAGCACGAAGTCAAGCGCAAGGGCGTGCTCATCGGGGATACGGTGGTGATCCGCAAGGCCGGCGAGATCATCCCCGAGGTGCTGGGCCCCGTCGCGGATCTGCGCGACGGCAGCGAGCGCGAGTTCATCTACCCGAAGGACTGCCCGGCGTGCGGCACGGAGCTTGCGCCGGCCAAGGAGGGCGACGCGGACTGGCGCTGCCCGAACACGCGCTCGTGCCCGGCGCAACTGTCGCAGCGCTTGAAGTACCTGGCGTCGCGCGGCGCGTTCGACATCGAGGCGCTCGGGGAGAAGGGTGCGATTGACCTCATCGACTCGGGCGTGCTCGTCGACGAGGGTGACCTGTTCGACCTCACCGAGGAAGACCTCAAAAAGTCCAGCGCCTACACCACCAAGGCGGGCAACGTCAACGCCGCGGGCAAGAAGCTGCTGGCCAACCTGGACACCGCGCGCGAGCGCGAACTGTGGCGAGTGCTGGTTGCGCTCTCGATCCGCCACGTCGGGCCCACCGCCGCCCGCGCGCTCGCAGCGCGCTACGCCTCAATGCAGGCGCTTATCGACGCCCCCGTAGCCGACCTCGCCGACACCGACGGCGTGGGGTTGGTCATCGCGCAATCCTTCAAGGACTGGTTTACGGTGGACTGGCACCGCGACATCGTGGACAAGTGGGCTAAGGCCGGGGTGCGCATGGTCGACGACACCACCGATGCCGCCCCGCAGACCCTCGAGGGACTTACCGTCGTGGTGACGGGAACCCTGGAGAACTTCTCCCGCGACGAGGCGAAGGAGGCGATCCTGTCACGCGGCGGGAAGGCGGCCGGCTCGGTGTCGAAGAAGACCAGTTACGTCGTGGTGGGAGAAAACGCGGGATCGAAGGAGGACAAGGCGCGCGAGCTTGGCGTTCCCATCCTCAACGAGGAGCAGTTTGAGCAGCTGCTTCAGACCGGGTCGGCGCAGTAGCGGCGTATTTGTACACCGCTAACCCGACGGTTGCGGCGGCGAGGAACGCGAGCGCCGGCCACACCCAAAACGGTACAGCCTCGTACCACACGATAGCGCGCGACAGCAGCAGGATGACGGCCACGGTAAAAACCGGGCTGACCATGTGGCTCAGCGACCACGTTGGCCGGCGCCACGCCCGGAAGGATTCGTAGGCCAACGCACCTACGCACGTGGCGACAAGAATGTAGCTGATCATCACTTATCTGTCCCTTCGAGTTCTTCGAGCAGGTCCACGGCGAGCCCGTCGACCCACATGCTGCTGGAGTTAGCGACGAACACGGCATCCTCGCCGTCCGGGGACCACAGGAGCATGGTCCGGAAACCTCCGGTCCCGCCGTTGTGGAAGGTGTACTCGGTCCCACCTATCTCCCGGTGGCTCCACCCGTACTCGGGGCGGCAGTGGTCGGCGACCCATTGGGCGTATTTCGCCATGTCCGCCGGGGTGGAGCGGATCGCGCCCGCCGGGGCCCAGCCGTCCATGTCCCAGGGCTCAACGGTGCGACCCTGCAAGCCGAGTCCTCGGGAGCTGTACTCTCCGGAGCCGGACGTCGCGAGGTACGTCTCATCCATGCCCGCGGGCTCGAGGATTGAGGTGCGCAGCAATTCCTCGTAACTGACGTTCGCGTTGCGGGCCAGAAGCTGCCCGAGAAGGGCGTGGCCGTAGTTGGAGTAGTTGCGCTGGCCGCGATTTTTCAGCTCTGCGTCGCCCGCGTGGGAGATAATCTCATCGGCTGTCGCCTCGCGGTAGGGGTTGCCGTGGAATAAAACCACAGGTAGGCGGCTGCTTGAAAGTTCGGCGGGCACAGAGCTCAACCCGGCGGTGTGGTTGGCGAGCTCTTCCATGGTGACGTCGGCGATCGGGGCGCCGGGGACGTCGATAAGCTCGCCGACTGTTGTTGCAAGCGTGATGTCGCCGCTTGCAATCTGCTGGCGTAGTAGCTCGGCGTTGAAGGTTTTGGTGATGGAGCCGATTTCGAATTCGGTGTGTTCGTCGGCGTCGAGGCCGCCAAAGCGGACGTCGCCGTTGTCGAGGAAGAAGGCGGCGAGGTCGTTGTGCCCGGGTTCGGCGTTGTTGCGAAGCGCGCTGGAGACGGACGCATCTCCCGTGGCGTGCGTGCCCACCGTGATCGGGCGGGGCCCGAGAAGCAGCATCACGGTCAGTGTGGCGATTACGGCGAGGCCGCTGGCGGCCAGAGCAGTCGGTTTCATCAGTGGGCCTCGCACGCTGTGATGATCACCATCAGTGGAATGACGCGGGCGGGGGGAATGGCGTACCCGCCGTCGCGCTTGGTCACCCAACCCGCGGCGTGTAGCGCGCCCAGGTGGTGGTAGGCCGTACCCGTGGAGGAGACGATGCCTTCCGACACGAGCTCGGCAACAGTGGCGGGAGCTCCCAAAAGGCGGCGCAGGATCTCTCCACGCTGCGGGTGGGCGAGTGCGGACAGGCGCGAGATCTCGTCCTCCCAGGGGCTGTCCGTAACCCAGTGGGTGGGACGGGACCACTCGTATTCGTAGTGGCCGATGCCGGTGTCGACGGCCCCGCCGAACGTGACGGCGCCGTCGATGAGGTCGTCGTTGTCTTTGATCGCCTCGATGAGGGCGAAGGCGGGGGGCTGTTGTTGTGAGGGCGTGAAATGGGCTTCGAGCTGCGCGACGCGCCGCTCGAGGGCGGCGACGCGGTAAATGTCTATGTTCATGATTCTAGAATAACAGAAATATAGAAGCGAAGGCTCCCAACTAACTCTGCGGCCCGATAGCGCATTGAGGTCTTCGCGGTTCGTCCCCAACGCACGCGGTACGATCAGCCCATGGCTGGTGGAACGGGAAAGCGGGGTCCGAGGGGCGATATCTCCGCCGAGACGATCCTTCTGGCCGCGGAGGAACTTCTCGCCAGCCACGGGCCCGGAGCGCTGACGCAGCGCCGCATCGCGAAACAGGCCGGGGTCAGTCCCACAGCCCTCTACACCTATGCCGCCGACCTGGAGGAGATCCGGACAGAGCTAGGCGACAGGTTCCTCGGAGCAATCGATACAGGGCTGTTGCTTATCGACGATCCCGAAACCGCGCTTGCGACCTTCCTCCAGCACGTGCAGAAGCTCTTCACCGATAACCCCGGTCACGCCCAGCTTCTCGCGCTACAGCGCATCGCGGGACCCAACGCCCTGAAACTCAACACTGCTGACGTTTTTCCAGGTTGCGGTGGGGCACAGCGCCGAGGCTGCGGCCGGCATCACCGGTGTGCTCACCGAGTGGGTCTACGGGCATGCCCTCATTGCCGCCGACAACGGTGTCACCCCCGGTTTCGCCCGCGCTCTCGGACGGCAGGAGATGTTGCGATACCCCCTGACGGCGGCGATGATCGGTCAGGCTGGCCCCGGCCTTGATTTTCGGGCCGGAGATGAGATTGTCCGCGGCCTCATGGTGCGGGCGTTGACGTCCCCGCCGACCGGCGGCCGGGGGCAAGCGCAACAGCCGCCAGCACGAGAGCTGTGAAGGTGATGCCCGCGACTACCCAATGGTCGGCGGTGCTGGGGCCGGCGGGCAGGCTGATCAGATTCAAAGTGGACAGGGGCAGAGCGTGCGCGAAGGTAGCCGGCCATGGAGAGCCGAAACGGTGGGCTGTCGCGCTGAGCAACAAACCGAGCGCGAAGAGCGTAAGCGTCGAGGTCAGCGCAGCATCCAGCGGCAGGACGCCTTGGTAGACCATGGTCCCGTGGAGCGGGAGATGGAAAATCACCCACAGCCCCGAGATTACGGCCGAGGAGCGCCAAACACCGGTATCGCCCAGGCATGTGTGAAGGAACCCGCGCCATGCCACCTCCTCGCCGAGAGTGCTCAGTGAGAACAGCAGTGTCGCCGGAGCAATGAACGCCAGCGCCCGCAGGTAGAAGCTGGCCGAATGGGGCTCGCCAACTCCAGCAGCAAGCGCGACGGCCGCCGCGATGGCGTAGGCGCCCAGCAGCACACCCACGGCAACCGGGCTGCCGATGACGGCTCTGCGCCAGGGGGTGCGAAGCCGAAACCAGCCCAGCACGTCGCGCTGGCGATACGCCACGATCACTGTTGCTGCGACAATGGCGGGAATCCACCTGGCGACGATGACGAACCAATTGGGGATAACGACGTCGAGCATGAGGAAAGCCCCGCACACTGCTGTGATGGCCAGCACGCCGGCAACGGAAAACGTCAGTGCCATCGACCGGCGGAGTTTATTTGAGCGCTGCACAAATTGGAGCAAACGCGGCCGGAGGTCGGGTGGCAGTGGAATACTTAGCGCAGCATCGCGCCGATGATGTGTCCCAGGTCCCTGATTTGCGTCACTTCGGAGGCGAGGAAGTCCGGCCCGCCGACACGGCCGACGACAAGGACCAGATCCGTGCCGGCCAAGGGCGTGATAGCCAGCGTGGTGTCGAGCAGCCACCATGCCTCCGGCACCCAGGTGTCGGAGTCGCGCTGCAAGATCCGCGCCGTGGTGACGTCGACGAGCGTGGGCTTGGAACCGTCGTCACCCGGCGCCGCCTGGGAGGCCGCGACGCGCTCCAGCCCCTCGGACGTGTCGCGCAGCACCACCGCCCACGACGACGTCATGGCCTGCGGCATCACGCTGACGAGCTCCTGCGCCGCGGCGGTGACGTCGCCCGTGGTGTCGGCGATGCGGGCGAGCATCTGAATTTGGCCGCGACGATCCACGGTGCCTGTGAACGGGCGAATCGAATCAACTTCCGCGCCCTCGATCGAGCGGGCCGCGGTGATGAGGGCGTCGACAAGTGTGCCCGTGGGAAGTTCGACGACGATGTCGTCGGTTACTACACCCGCGCGATCCATCTGAACGATGTCCACGGAGCGGATGTCGGCATCAATCATGCCGAAAGCCTCGGCGAGCTCACCGAGGCTGCCCGGGACGTCCGGCAGGTGGACGCGGATGAGGTAAGACATAACACAAGTTATATCACCGCGCCCAAACACCTCCCCCAACCGGAGTGAGTGCGCCGTGACGTAAGATGAGGTCGTTTTCATATCGCAACCGTCGCTTCAAGGTTAGGAAAGACATTGTCCGAAATTTCCAGAGACGAGGTCTCGCGCATCGCGCGTCTCGCCCGCATCGCGCTCAGCGATGAGGAGCTCGACCAGATCGCGCCGCAGCTCGACCACATCGTCGACGCCGTGTCCAAGGTGCGCCAAGTCGATACCGAAGGTGTGACGCCGATGAGCCACCCGCACTCCATCGACGCCGGGATGCGAAAGGACGTGGAAAAGCGGACCCTGACCCAAAAGCAGGCGCTTGACCAGGCCCCCGCTGTGGAGGAAGAGCGCTTCGTGGTGCCGCAGATTCTGGGAGAAGGGGACTAGACATGACTAACTACGTAATTCCCTCCGAGGGGCTCATCGCCCTGCCCGCGCACGAGCTCGCCGCCAAGATCCAGTCCGGTGAGGTGACCTCGCGCGAAGTCACGCAGGCGTTCTTGGACCGCATCGCCGAGACCGACGCCGAGCTGGGCGCGTTCCTCCACGTCAGCGCAGACGCCGCGCTCGCCGTCGCCGATGCTGTCGACGCGCAGGTCGCGGCCGGTCAGGCCCCGGCCTCCGCGCTCGCCGGTGTGCCGTTGGCGCTGAAAGACCTGCTGGTGACCACCGATGCGCCGACCACCGCGGCGTCGAAGCTGCTGGAAGGCTACATCAGCCCCTACGACGCGACCGTGGTGACCAAGCTGCGCGACGCCGGCATCCCGATTATCGGCAAGACCAACCTGGACGAGTTTGCGATGGGCTCCTCCGGCGAGAACTCCGCGTACTACCCGACGAAGAACCCGCACGACATCACCCGCGTGCCCGGCGGCTCCGGCTCCGGCACGGCGGCCGCGCTCGCGGCCGGGCAGGCGCCACTCGGCATTGGCACC
>NZ_GG667195.1:51877-93992 GCF_000159635.1 Corynebacterium lipophiloflavum DSM 44291
GGCGGGTCGATCCGCCAGCCCGCGTCCCTGACCGGCACCGTCGGCGCGAAGCCGACCTACGGCGGGGTGTCGCGCTACGGCGTGATCGCCAACGCCTCCTCGCTCGACCAGGTCGGCCCCTGCGCGAACAACGTGCTTGACACGGCTCTGCTCCACGAGATCATCGCCGGCCACGACGAGTTCGACGCCACCTCCGTCGACAGCGCCGTCCCGCCCGTGGTCGCCGCGGCGCGCGAAGGAGCTTCCGGCGATCTGCGCGGGGTCAGAATCGGCCGCGTCAAGCAGTTCGCCCGCCCCGGCACCCAGGACGGCGTCAACGAGGTCATCGACGCCGCGTTCGCCCAGCTTGAGAACCAGGGTGCCGAGATCGTCGAGGTCGACTGCCCGAACTTCGACAACGTCATGGGCGCCTACTACCTCATCCAGACCTCAGAGGTGTCGTCGAACCTCGCGCGCTTCGACGGCATGCGCTACGGCCAGCGCCGCGGCGACGACGGCTCGCGCTCGGCCGAGGAGGTCATGGCCCTGACCCGCGGCGAGGGCTTCGGCGACGAGGTCAAGCGTCGCATCATCCTGGGCACCTACGCTTTGTCCGTTGGCTACTACGACGCCTACTACCTGCAGGCGCAGCGCGTGCGCACCCTCATCGCGCGCGACTTCACCCGCGCCTTCGAAAGCGTCGATGTCATCGCCGGTCCTTCCGTGCCCACCACGGCGTTCAAGCTCGGTGACAAAGTTGACGACCCGCTCGCGATGTACAACTTCGACCTGTTCACGCTGCCGCTCAACCTCGCCGGCCTGCCCGGCATGTCCGTGCCCGCGGGCACCGCCGCGGATACGAACCTGCCCGTCGGCCTGCAGATCATCGCCCCGGCCTTCGAGGACGACAAGATGTATCGCGTCGGTGCAGCCTTTGAAGCCGGACGCCGCTAGCGCACCGGTCTCAGCGCTCGCGGCGCTTGCCACGGGCTACTTCCTGATCATGGTCGATCAGGGGCTCACTCCCGTGCTCACCCCGCATCTGCCCTTCGGTGTCGGCGCGGCGGTGTGGCTGACCAGCGTTTACCTGATCTGCACGGTGGTGCCCATGCTGGTTGCGGGCCGCCTCGGCGACAGCTTCGGGCAGCGTCGCGTCTTCATCGCCGGCATCGCGTTGTACCTCTGCGCGCTTGTGTTGGCCGCCGCGTCGTGGTCTTTGGCCTCGCTCGTTGTGGCGCGCGCACTCCAGGGACTCGGCTGCGCCGCATTTCTGCCGCAGGCTTTCGCCATGATCAACAGGTTCGTGCCCAACGACCGCCGCGGCAGGGTGTTCGCCGCCTGGGGAGTGGTCGGCTCCGTCGGCTCGCTGCTGGGGCCACTGCTCGGCGGAGTCCTCCTCGGCGCCGGTTGGCGCGCCGCGTTCGCCGCACAGGCCGCAATCGCGCTGCTCGGCCTCGCCCTCGCGATCAAGTTTCTGCCCCAGTTGCCGGTCTCGCCCGCGCGTATCGACGCCCTCTCCACCGCCTTGTCCCTCGTCGGGCTCGGCGCACTCGTCTACGGCATCCAGTTTCTCGCCTGGGCCCCGGCGCTTTTTGGCGCAGCTGTACTCGCGGTGTTCTTGGGCATTCAGGCACGCGAGGGAGAAGACGCGTTGGTGCCGGTGCGTCTGTTTTCGGACGGTAACTTCGCGGCGGGCACGTTCGGCATTTCCATGATGGGTTTTGCGGTGGCCTCGATGTTCATCCCGATCATGTACTGGCTGCAGGGTGTGGCCGGGGTGGCGTCGGCAAGCGCGGGGCTGCTCACCGCGCCGATGTCGCTTCTCGCGATGGCGCTGACACCGGTCGCGGGCGAGCTCAGCGACCGGGTCAGCCCGCGCATGCTCTCGGCGGTAGGGTTCGGTTTTATGGTCGCGGGCTTAGGGCTCGCGTGGTGGGTGATCCATCTGGCCGCGCCGCCGTTGCTGTTTGCCGTGGTGACATCGCTGCTCGGGGTGGGCAGCGCGTTCGTGTGGGCGCCGAACGCGACGACGACGATGCGGTTCGTGCCCGATCACGCCGCCGGCGCGGCTTCCGGGTTGTACAACACGGTTCGCCAGGTCGGTTCAGTGCTGGGCGTGGCGCTCGTCGGGGCGGTGCTCGCCGGCGGCGAAGTTTCCTCCACCGCGGCGAGCGCGATTGTGCTGCCTGTTGTGGCGATGCTGTTGGGGCTTGTCAGTACAGCATTCCTGCGCAGGGACGTGATCGCCAAAACCCGCTAGGGTGTACACCATGCGACTTGCCACACTCACATCAGGTGGAGACTGCCCGGGACTCAACGCGGTGATCCGCGGAATTGTGCGCACCGCCAGCTCACAGTACGGCTCCACCGTGGTCGGGTACTTGGACGGATGGGTAGGCCTCATCGAGGACCGCAGGATGGACCTCTACGACGACGCGTTCATCGACTCCATCCTGCTGCGCGGCGGCACGATCCTGGGCACCGGCCGCCTCCACCCGGACAAGTTCAAGGCGGGTCTGGACACGATCAAGCGCAATCTCGACGACGCCGGCATCGACGCGCTCATCGCCATCGGCGGGGAAGGCACTCTCAAGGGCGCGAAGTGGCTCTCCGACAACGGCATCCCAGTCGTCGGTGTGCCCAAGACCATTGACAACGACGTCGCCGCCACCGATTACACCTTCGGCTTCGATACCGCCGTCTCTGTCGCCACCGACGCGATCGACCGCCTGCACACCACGGCGGAATCGCACAACCGCATCCTCATCGTCGAGGTGATGGGCCGCCACGTCGGGTGGATCGCGCTGCACGCCGGCATGGCGGGCGGGGCGCACTACACCGTGATCCCGGAGCAGCCCTTCGACATCGCGGAGATCTGCAAGGCGATGGAGCGCCGCTTCCAAATGGGGGAGAAGTACGGCATCATCGTCGTCGCCGAGGGCGCCGTGCCGAAGGAGGGCACGATGGACGCGGGCCTGGGCGAGGAGGACGAATTCGGCCACAAGACGTTCAACGGCATGGGCCAGATCATCGCCGACGAGATCAAGTCGCGTCTGGGATACGACGTTCGCACCACCGTCCTCGGCCACATCCAGCGCGGCGGCACGCCCACCGCCTACGACCGCGTGCTGGCCACCCGTTACGGGGTCAACGCCGCGCGCGCGGCCCACGAAGGCAGGTTCGACACGTGCGTCGCGCTACACGGCGAGAACATTGAGCTGGTGCCGCTGGAGAGCGCGGTGGCGCACCTGAAGCAGGTGCCGGAGGGCCGCTACCGTACGGCCCAGACCATGTTTGGGTAGTTCCAGCTGTTGGGACTAGCATCCCATGTCATGGACAGCTCACAGGATCTCCGCACCGATCGCTCCGCCTACATCGCTGCGCTCGGCTTCCCGCTGCTCGTCATCGCGGGCGGCGCGCTCGGCTACTTCGCCCCGGCGGTGATCGAGCCGATCTCTGGGTGGACAACCTGGCTGCTCGGCATCGTCATGTTCGGCATGGGCCTGACCCTGCGCCCGGTTGACTTCGCCCTCGTCGCGCGCCGCCCCTTGCCCGTGCTGATCGGCGTAATCGCGCAGTTCGTCATCATGCCCGCGCTCGCGGTGGCTGTGACCTTCCTGCTCGGCCTGCCGAAGGAGATCGCGGCGGGCGTGATTCTGGTCGGCTGTGCGCCCGGCGGCACCTCATCGAACGTCGTTAGCTATCTTGCGCGTGGCGACGTCGCCCTGTCCGTCACCATGACCTCGGTGTCGACGCTGCTGGCCCCGCTGATCACCCCGGTGCTGACCCTGTGGCTGGCGGGGCAGTACATGCCGGTCAGCGCCACATCGATGGCGCTGTCCATTCTGAAGATGGTGTTCGTGCCCGTCGTTCTGGGCTTGGTGCTGCGGACGGTGGCTCCGAAGGTGGTGGAGGCGATCCTGCCGGTGCTGCCGTGGATCTCCGTCGTTGCAATTTCGACGATTGTGGCGATCGTGGTCTTCGGCTCCCGCGACAAGATCGTCGAGGCGGGCCTGATCGTGCTGGGCGCTGTCGTCATACACAACGTGCTCGGCTACGCCCTGGGCTATCTCACGGGCAAGCTCACCCGCCAACCAGAGCCCGTCAGCCGCACGATGGCCATCGAGGTGGGGATGCAAAACTCCGGGCTGGCCGCCACCCTGGCGGCAACCTACCTCAGCCCGCTGGCGGCGCTGCCCGGGGCGGTGTTTTCCGTCTGGCACAACCTGTCCGGCGCCGTCGTCGTGCTCATCGCCCGGCGGGCGGACGAGCGCGCCGCGCGTAGACTCTCAGCATGACGTCGAAGCCGAACCCGCACGAGGCGGTGTCCATGCACAACCGTTTCGTCAGCTTGGAAGCACTTAGTCCCGCACACTCCGCGGACCTGCGCCGCGCCGTCGGGGATTTGGGCACGACGTGGTACGTCGATCACGTGCCTGCGCCGGACGGCGTCGATGAGCAGATCGAGTTTCTCACCGCGAGCGACAACTACGTGCCGTGGGCGATTCTCCGCGACGGCCGAGCGATCGGCGTGACGTGCATCTACAACATCGACGAACGCAACCGGCACTGCGAACTCGGCTACACATGGATCTCGCCGGATGCCCAAGGCGGCGCGGTCAATCCCGCGGTCAAGCTGCTTGTTCTCACCCGGGTTTTCGAAGAACTGGGCTTTATGCGCGCGGAGTTTCGCTGCCACTCCATGAACATGCAGTCGAGGCGCTCGTTGGAAAAGCTCGGCGCCACGCTCGAAGGAACGCTGCGGCGCCACCGCATAATGAACAACGGCACCGTGCGCGACTCGTGCATCTACTCCATCCTGGATTACGAGTGGCCGACCGTGAAGTGCGGGTTGGAAGCGCGGCTGCACCCTACGGCAACCATTGCGGTGGGGCTGAGCGCGGCGAACTAGACTGTCACCCATGACTGCCTACGACCTGATGGATTTTGACGACGTCCTGGAGAAGTACGACCCCGTGATGGGTTTGGAGGTGCACGTCGAGCTGGCGACGGAGACGAAAATGTTCTCCACCTCGTCCGCGCATTTCGGGGCGGCGCCGAATAGCAATATCGACCCGGTCTCGCTGGGTCTGCCGGGCGCACTGCCTGTCGTCAACGCCAAGGGTGTGGAGTGGGCCATCAAGATCGGACTGGCGCTGAACTGCCAGATCGCTGAAAGCTCGCGGTTCGCGCGGAAGAATTACTTCTACCCGGATCAGCCGAAGAACTACCAGATCTCGCAGTACGACGAGCCGATCGCGTACGACGGTTACCTCGACGTGCTGCTTGACGACGGCACCGAGTGGCGCGTGGAGATCGAGCGCGCGCACATGGAGGAGGACACCGGCAAGCTCACACACCTCGGTTCCGCCTCGGGCCGCATTACCGGGGCGACCGCCTCGCTGGTCGACTGCAACCGCGCGGGCATCCCGCTTATCGAGATCGTGACCAAGCCGATCATCGGCGCCGGCGAGCGCGCCCCCGAGGTGGCCAGGGCTTACGTTTCGGCGCTGCGCGAGCTGGTCAAGGCTCTCGGCGTCTCCGACGCACGCATGGACCAGGGCTCCATGCGTTGCGACGCCAACGTGTCGCTGCGGCCCATCGGCCAGGAGAAGTTCGGCACCCGCACCGAGACGAAGAACATCAACTCGCTGAAGTCCGTCGAGCAGGCAGTGCGCTTCGAGATGCAGCGCCAGGCCCAGGTGCTGGACGACGGCGGGGAGATCGTCCAGGAAACGCGCCACTACCAGGAGAAGGACGGCTCCACCTCGAAGGGCCGCCCGAAGGAAGAAGCATCCGACTACCGATACTTCAATGATCCCGACCTGCCTCCCGTGATCGCCAAGCCGGAGTGGGTCGAAGAGATCCGCGCGACGTTGCCGGAGCTGCCGTGGGTGCGCCGCGCCCGCATCCAGGAGGAGTGGCAGCTGCCGGAGAAGGAGTTCCGCGACCTCGTCAACGCCGGCGCGCTGGACCTGGTCGCCGATACCGTCGAGGCGGGAACGACCCCCGACGAGGCCCGGGCGTGGTGGGTGTCCTACATCATGGCCAAGGCAAACGAGCAGGGCAAGGACCTCGACGCGATCGGCGTGAGCCCGGCCGACGTTGCCCGCGTCGTTGCGCTGGTGAAGGAAGGCAAGCTGACCACGAAGCTCGCGCGCCAGGCCATCGACGGCGTCATTGCGGGCGAGGGCAGCGTTGATGAGGTCGTCGAGAAGCGGGGCCTCGAGGTTGTGCGAGATGATTCCGCGATCGAGAAGGCCGTTGACGACGCGCTGGCTGCCAACCCCGACATTGTTGAAAAATACCGCGCCGGCAACACGAAGGTCACCGGCGCGATTGTGGGTGCCGTGATGAAGGCGACCCAGGGCAAGGCTGACCCGGGCCAGGTCAACCGACTGATCTCCCAGAAGCTGGGCTAGTCGCCCGGCCCGGCCTTATCGGCCGGGCGCACCGCCGGGAAGCTGCCGGTCTTGTACACCTCGTCGTAGGCCTCCCAGTCGATGGGGGTGTCGCCGGCCGGCTCGGGCGCGCCAGCGTATTCCTTGGAGTTCGGGTCAAGGGCGGGCGTTTCCTCCAACGAGAACTCGCTCTCCGGGTCGGAATCGAGGGCCGCGGCGACTTCTTCCTGCACCGACTGCCACAAGGTGGTCTCCTCGACGTTGGACTGCGCGGCCAGCTCCTCCACCTCGGTGCGCTGGCTGTCCGTGAGATCGCGCTCGGTCGGTTCGAGGGCCGTCTCGGCCAAGGCGGCGAGGCGCTGGCGGCGCAAGGTCTCGTTCTTGATCAGCGTGCGGTCTTTGAACCACGCGAAGACCATCACCGCGATGAGCACCATGCCGAGGTAGCCCAGGATGGGGTAGACCCAGCCGAGCAGGTCGGCGAAGCCGATAAATGACAGCGCGAAACCGATGAGAACCACGGTGAAGTAGATCGGGCGGAAGCGGCTGTGGTTTGTAGCCGACAGCCGCCGTGCCATGGCGTAGAACATGCCGACGGCGGTGTTGTAGATCATCAGATAAATGACGAGTGCAACGACCACGCCGACGGCGGGGTGCATGTTGTCGAATACCATCAGCAGTGGCAGGTCCGCGCCGAAAACGTGCTCCATGTTAGCGAAGATGATGAACGCCAAGATCACCAGAAGCGAGGAGAAGATGATGCCGCCGAGCAGCCCGCCGATGCCGGCCTCGCGCGGGTTGAGCTGCGAACCCGCGATGACCAGGATCATCGACACCGCGACGATGGTGCACATTGCCGCGTAGTTCAATGCGGAGAGCAGCCAGTTGTTGCCCACGCCCGACGCGGGCTCATTTTGCATCGCCAGCTCATTGATGGCGGAGAAGTTGTCGGGCATGTTGAGGATGGTCACAACCAGCGCACCGAGTACAGCCACAATGAGAAACGGCGTGATCGAGGAGATCACGTTGGTCAGCCGGTCGATGTCGAGGAACCCGGAGGCGAGGAGCGCAACGGTCATGATTGCCGCGCCGACCCACGTGGGCAGGCCGAACTGCTGCTCAAGGTTGGAACCTGCGCCCGCGACCATGACAAAACCGATGGCGAACAGCGTGATCATCGTCGAAATATCCATGAATCGCGCCACTGCCGGGTGGGAGACCGACTTGAACACGGCATTGTGGTCGTCGGCCAGGAAGTACGATCCGAGCTGGAACAGAGTGGAGCCGACGAGCACGATGACCAAGCCCGCGACGATCGTGCCGACGATTCCCCAGTAACCGAACGCGAGGAAGTACTGGATGGTTTCTTGTCCGGACGCGAATCCCGCGCCGACGAGGAGGCCGACGAATGCGAGAGCGACCTTGACTGCTCTATTCATGGAGTTTCCTAACCTGCTTTATGAATTAAAAGGGGCACATTACAACCCGTACAGGCTAGCAAAACCCGACCGCAGGTCCGCTTCAGTCTCGCTACTGCTGGAAGGGCTGCGGGTTTTTCACTTCTTCGCCGGCGCGCACCGGGCGGGGTTCGATGACCCCTCGGCATAGGGGGAGCCACTGAAGCGGTTTCGGTCGTGTTGCTCAGCCAGCCAGTCGAGCTCGGGGCCGAGCGGAACCACGCCCGTGGGGTTTACCTCGGCGTGCGTGATATAGTAGTGCTGCTTGATCTCGGTGAAGTCGGTGGTATCGCCGAAGCCGGGAAGCTGGAACAGTTCCTGGAGGTAGCCGCGCAGGTTGGGCATCTCTGCGATCTTGGTGCGGGATGCCTTGAAGTGGCCGTAGTAGACGGGATCGAAACGCACGAGGGTGGGGTAGAGGTAGATATCAGCCAGGGTGATCTGGTTGCCTACAAGGTAGCGTTGCTGGCCGAGGCGCTCTTCAAGCCAGTCCAGGTTCTCCCACAGCTCGTGGTAGGCCTCTTCGTACGCTTCTTGCGTGCCCGCGAAACCGCAGCGGTAGACGCCGTTGTTGACGTACTTGTACACCCTGTCGGCAACCTGGTCGATCTCCTCGCGCAGCGCCTCCGGGTAGAGGTCGGGCGCGCCTTCACGGTGGAACTCGGTCCATTCGTTGTTGAAATCAACGGGAATCTGCCTGAACCAGTTGGTGACCACCTTGTTGGTGCCAACCTCCACGATGGCGGGCACGGTGATGCCCTTGGGGTAGTCGGGGAAGCGGTTGGTGTAGGCATCCTTTAGTTTGTGCAGACCGGTGGCCGGGTCTTTTTCGTCGGGGTCGACGTCGAAGACCCACGAGTCCGCGTCGTGGGTCGGCCCGGCTAGTCCAAGCGAGATGGCGTCCTCGAGCCCGAGGAGGCGGCGTGTGATGATCGTGCGGTGTGCCCAGGGGCATGCGCGCGCGGCCATGAGGCGGTAGCGGCCTGCTTCAACAGGCCAGAGCTCACCCTTACCTGCATGCTGCTTATCGACGTCCGCAACAATGCGGTCCTCGATGTAGGTCGTGTCGCGCTCGTAGGCGCCGTCGGTCGCGGCATTCTGGGGTGCGTTTTTCCACTGTGACTTATCCATAACCCCAGTGTCCCCGAAAAATAGTGATTAATCAACAAAACTTCGTGGGGGCGCGCCGGTTCCGCTCCGGCGCGAACCGCGCCACCTGGCATAGGTTTTTAACCTATGACGAACAACAACTACCAAGATGTCACACCTGACGACTTCAACGGCTTCGAAGACGTCCCCACCTACGACGAAGGCGGGGCCACCTCGCGGATCCGACCCACCGACACGGGAGACGTCTACCAGCGCAGCGGCAAGGCAGCGCCCACCGAGGTGTTCCCCACCTCACTTAGCCAGCCGACGCAGTCGATCGACCCGGACCCCGCGCCTCTTGTCGCGCCCGTCGCGGAGCCCGCCTACATCGAGCCTGTCTATGCAGAGGAACCCGTCACCACGGCGGTCGACGCGCGTCGTGGCACCATCGATCTCGGACTGCTGATCCTCCGGTTCGTGCTCGGCGGATACCTCGTGTTCCACGCGATCCAAACCTTCTTCCAACTCGGCGCTGCCGAGGGCATCGCCGGGCTGGAAGCGCAGTTCGGCGCGTACACCTACGGCAACGTGCTCGCCGTCGTCGTTCCCACCCTCGAGCTCGCCGCGGGCGTGTTTATCGTCCTCGGCCTGCTCAGCCCGGTCGCCGCGATGGTCGCCATCGCCGTGACCGGATTCATGGCCGCCCACACCGCGGCCAGTGCCGGCACGGGGTTCAACCCCATAGGCTGGGGAGCAGAAGTGTGGCTCACTATGATCCTGCTCGGCATCGCCCTGGCCCACCAGTTCACTGGCCCCGGCTTCTACGCCGTGGACTCAGGACGTGGCTGGGCGCGTCGCCCGCTGGCCTCGTCCTGGATCTTCGCCGTGCTCGGCATCGCCGCCGCGGCGCTGATGTGGTGGTTCGGCACCGGCATCAACCCGATCGCCTAACACCGGAATGCCGCGCAGCGCCGACGCCCACGCGACCAAAAGTGCGATACCCAGCCAGACGTAGTCGGAAACCAGGATCTTCGCCCACAGGGCAAGCTCGTGCACCTCGATCGCGTCGCCGAACCACCACTTCGGCGGCACCGCGACGACGGTGGCCGTGAACACCGCCACCACGGCGGTAAAGAACACGGGCCAGTTCAACACGGTGGCGCACCGCCACCACGCGACAGGTAGAATCAGCGCCAGCCACACCCAGTGGTGCGACCACGACACGGGCGAAATCAACAGCATGATCACGGCGTTGGCCAAAGCGGCGTCGACAAGCATACCGCGGCGGATCAGAGCGACCATCAGCCAGCCGCCGAGCACAACTGTGGCCACACTCAACGCCGCCCAGATCAGGTTCGACGACAACCCGTGCGCGGCCAGCGACTCGCCGCTGGGGTAGAAGCGCATCACCATGCCCTTGAGCGAGCTGTTGGACTGATACGTGGTATCGACCCCGAACTCCGAGGTCGTGCCCATGTTCAGCAGCGTCACCCCGAAAAACTCGCGTGTCGCGTCCCAGCGCACCACCGCGGCGACTGCGGTGGCGATCAGCCCGGATAACCCGGCGACAACGATGGCTCGCACATCGCGGCGCAGCAGGAAATACAGCAGCATCGCAAGCGGGGTGATCTTGATGGCCGCGGCAATGCCGATCAGCGAGCCCTGCGGCAGCCAGCGCTTGCGCGGCACCATGTCCAGTACCACCAGGGTCATGATGACCACGTTGATCTGGGCGTACGTCGCGTTCAGTCGCATCGGCTCGATGGACACACCGAACGCCCAGGCCGCGGCAACCAGCGCGACGAGCTGGCGCGTCTGCAGGCGAGCGCGGGTTACGATGCGCAGCACGAAGAACAGACACGCCAGTAGAGCGGCCGCTGAAAGGGCGATGACGACGTTGCCCAGGGCATCGTCGGAAAGCCAGCTGGCCATCGCCAGCGGGGTGAGAACTAGCGCGCCGAACGGCGGGTAGATAAACGGCAGCGCCACGTCGGCGGCGTACATCGGCTCCGAGTACACCGGCCTGCCCTCAAGGAAGGCGCGCGCCCCCTCGCGGTAGATGATTACGTCGACCGGAAAATCGGTCGCCAGCATCAGGATGACCGTCGCCGCAGTGCCGATCACCGCGGCGAGGACCGTGACAAAAGTGAGCAGGTGGGTTTTCACCCGGGCCAGCCTAGTCCACCTGTCGGACAGCGCCCTTATCGGCGGAGGTTGCCATCTTCGCGTAAGCGCGCAGCGCCTTGGTCACCTCGCGGGTGCGGTTCGGCGTCCAGGGGCGATCGGAGGCCTCCATCTTCGAGCGGCGCTCTGCGAGGACCTCCTCGTCCACGTCCAGGCGGATCTCGCGGTTGGACACCGAGATACTGATGGTGTCACCGTCTTCGACCAGGCCGATCAGGCCGCCGTGCGCGGCTTCGGGCGAGATGTGCCCGATGGAGAGTCCGGAGGTGCCGCCGGAGAAGCGGCCGTCCGTGATCAGGGCGCACTTCGTCCCCAGGCCCGCTCCCTTGAGGAACGAGGTCGGGTGCAGCATCTCCTGCATGCCCGGACCACCCGCGGGGCCCTCGTAGCGGATGACGATGACCTCGCCCTCCTGAACCTCGCGGTTGAGGATGACGGAGACAGCCTGCTCCTGTGAGTCGAGAACGCGGGCGGGGCCGCTGAACTCCCACAGTCCCTCCTCGACGCCCGCGGTCTTCAGAATCGCGCCGTCGGGGGCGATGTTGCCGCGCAGGACAACGAGGCCGCCGTCGGAGGTGAAGCTGTGGTCGACGTCGTGGATGACACCGTTGGCGGCATCCGTGTCCAGCGACTCCCAGCGCGCCGACTGCGAGAACGCCTCCGTCGTGCGCTTGCCACCGGGGGCTGCGTGGTAGAGCTCGACGGCCTCGGGGAGCGGAGACTCGGCGCGGATGTCCCAGTCCGCCAGCCACTCATCCAAAGACGGGTAGGCGACGGTGTGGACGTTCTTGTTCAACAAACCGCCCCGGTCGAGCTCGCCGAGGATCGCGGGGATGCCGCCGGCGCGGTGGACGTCCTCCACGTGGGCTTCGCCGTTCGGAGCGACCTTGGACAGGCACGGGATCTTGTGGGAGAGCTCGTCGATGTCGTGCAGGTCGAAGTTCACCTCGCCCTCTTGGGCGGCGGCGAGGACGTGCAAAATGGTGTTCGTCGATCCGCCCATAGCCATATCCAGCGCCATGGCGTTGCGGAACGCGTCGACGGAAGCGATGGAGCGCGGCAGGACGGATTCGTCACCCTCGCCGTAGTAGCGGTTGCACAGCTCCACAATCGTCTGACCGGCCTTTTCAAACAGGGCGCGGCGTGCCGTGTGCGTCGCCAGCGTGGTGCCGTTGCCCGGCAGAGACAAACCGAGGGCCTCGGTGAGGCAGTTCATCGAGTTCGCGGTGAACATGCCGGAGCACGAACCACAGGTCGGACAGGCCGCGTTGGCGATCGACTCGAGCTCGGAGTCGGAGACGGCGTCGTTGGCGGACAGCGAGATCGCGTCGATCAGGTCAGACTTCGGCTTGGTCACGCCGCCGACCGAGAACGCCTTGCCGGCCTCCATCGGCCCGCCGGAGACGAAAACGGCCGGGATGTTTAAGCGCATCGCGGCGTTGAGCATGCCGGGGGTGATCTTGTCGCAGTTGGAGATGCACACCATCGCGTCGACGGTGTGGGCGTTGATCATGTACTCGACGGAGTCGGAGATGATCTCGCGCGAAGGCAGGGAATACAGCATGCCGGAGTGCCCCATCGCAATGCCGTCGTCAACGGCGATGGTGTTGAATTCCTTGGGCACGCCACCCGCCGCGCGGACCGCCTCGGCCACGATGTCGCCGACGTTTTTCAGGTGGACGTGGCCGGGCACGAACTGGGTGTAGGAGTTGACGATGGCTACGATCGGCTTGCCGAATTCCTTCTCTCCGGTGCCGGTCGCGCGCCACAGCGCGCGTGCTCCGGCGGCCTGGCGGCCGACAGTGGTAACTCGTGAGCGTAAGGGGATCACAGCTTTTTACTCCTTGGTGGTGGTGTCGGGCCGGGGGCCCGGTGTGGTCGGGTGATCGCGCAGGTACTCGTCATACTCCTCGCGGCTGAGAAGTACCTTGTGGCCTTCGCGGTCGATGACCTCGTACTTGCCATCGGCGGCCTCCGCGGAGGCGGTAATGACATCCTGGATGCGACCCCCGGAAGCCAGAGCAAGCTCGGGTATAGAGTTAAACGTTACACCGGGCATCGGATATTCCCTGCCGCTAGTGGTGGTGGCCAGCGCCCTGGCGCCCTTGAACGCGATACCGGATAGGTCCTCCCACGCGATCGAGGCGTTGGGGCGCACCGGGTACTTCACCGAGATGCCCGAGCCGTCCACCTTCGTCGCGGATCCAAAGACCCAGACGAGGTACGCAGCCGGAATGATCAGCAGCCAGCCGAGAATCAGCGGGGCCCAGGCAATCCCGATCAGCGCGATGCCCGTCATCAGCGCGATGGCGAGCACGTGTTCTCGGGAGGGGCGGAAAACCTGGGGCGAATCAGTCATGGCTACATGCTAGCCAAGTGGGTTTGCGGCCTCGGCAGGGGGAGCTTCGCTTATCGACGCCCCCTCCGACGCGTTCGGCGCCGGCGGCTGCGTGGGCTCGCCCTGAGCGCTGGGTTGTGCGGGCGTGGGAGTCGAAGTCTGGGGCGCCGTCGGCGCGGTGGTGCTGGGCGCCGGCGGCCGTGTCTGCGTCTGGGTTTGCGCGGGGGCGGGCGCCCGGGTCTCAGAGGTCTCGACCGGCACCTCGGTCTCGGAGGTGGGGGTTTCCGGCGGCGGTGCGAGCCAGCCGCTGCCGGCGCCCTCGCCGTCAGGGTCGAGCGTGAGGCCGCGGATAATGAGCAGGATGATGAAGGCGCCGATGAGCAGGGCCGTCGACAAGCGTAATGCTCCGCCGAATGCCATGCGGGGCATGGCCTTTTCCTGATCGGCGAGTACGTCGGTCGCCGGGTCCGCGTCGGGATCGGCGGGGGTGAGGTCGTCGTGGTCGCTGCGCTGGGTGCTCAGCGGGCTGACCGGGGGCATGTACTCGGTGGGTGGGTAGCGGTCAACACCGTTGAAGTGCTCGGTGTGGTCCACGACGTGGTCGAGGCGAGTGCCCTCGATGGTGGTGGCTGAGCCGTACTCCTCCCAGAACTCGTTGAGGACCGACAGGCGGATCGCGCGCTCGACCATCCACTGCGACAACGGTTCGACGCGGACGATGAAGCGCATGTCCAACGTCCACGGCATACCCACGGTGGCCGGGGGGTTGACGTCCACGGCGGGGTGCACCGTGAGGTCGTCGAGAAGCTTGGGGCGAATATCTGCCCTGTTCAGCGCGCGGCGGGCGGCCGATTCCGAGCGCGCGACGGCCTCGTCGGCGCTGGTCGAGCCGAGCAGCGGGACCGGGATGACGACCACCGCGGAGGCCCAGTAGTTGGATTGGTTGATGCAGATGCGCGCGGTCGAGTTGGGGATGCTGATCGTCGATTGCTCCATCGTGCGGATCTGGGTCGCGCGCATCGTGATCTGGATGACGTCGCCGGAGACCTCGATCCCGTTGCCTTCAAAGGTGACGAAGTCGCCCACGCCGTACTGTTTTTCCGTCAGGATGAAAAACCCCGCGAGGAAGTCGGCGATGATGTTCTGTGCGCCGAAACCGATCGCGGCCGAGACCACTGTCGCCGGAATCGCCGCGCCGGCGAGCGAGAAGCCGACCTCCTGCAGGAAAAAGACGAGGATGAGGAAGAACGCGATCGCCTGCGCGATATAGATGCCCACACCGGCGATGGCCAGCTGGCTCTTCGACTCATCCGAGTCCGACAGCGCGTTGGCGCGTCGTTCAGCGACACGGTTGGCGAAGCGGCCCGCGCGGGGCACGAGCATCGCGAGAATAATCAGCAGTGCGAGGTTGATTCCGGTGTTGGCGACCCAGCGCCACGCTTCTTCGACGATGTAGGCGAATAGCATAGTGCCTTCATACAGTAGCGCCTAACGAGCACCTGTTGAGTATTGAAAACGGCGGCGCTGTGTATGATGTGGGCATGATCAATTCGGGACTAGTAGTAATTATTGCCGGTGCGGCGCTTGCCGTAGCGGTCTGATCTTCTGCTCAGTCCCTCAACAAGCGCCCTCGACAGCACCTGAAGTGCTGGACCGAGGGCATTCGTTTTTTGGTCTCTCTTTGCTTCAACCCCCCTCCACCCGTTTAAAAACACACAAGGAGCTATCTCCCGTGGCAGCTTCCAAAAAGCCCTCACCCAAGGCCCGCAAACCCGAAGAGGTCTCGCCTGAGCGCATGACCGGAGCGGACGCTGTCGTCCGCAGCCTGGAAGCGCTGGGCACCGACATCGTATTCGGCCTGCCGGGCGGTGCCGTCCTACCGTTGTACGAGTCCCTGTTTGCCGCCGAGAAGCTGCGCCACGTCCTCGTGCGCCACGAGCAGGGCGCAGGCCACGCCGCGACCGGCTATGCGCAGGCCTCGGGCAAGGTCGGTGTGTGCATCGCCACCTCCGGGCCCGGTGCGACCAACCTCATTACCGCGATTGCCGACGCCTACCTCGACTCCGTTCCAGTCCTCGCCATCACCGGCCAGGTCGGCTCGCCGCTGATCGGCACCGACGCCTTCCAGGAGGCGGACATCCGCGGCATCACCATGCCGATTACGAAGCACAACGTGATGGTGCGCAGCGCCGAAGATATCCCGGCGGCGATCGCCGAAGCACACCACATCGCCTCGACGGGCCGGCCTGGTCCGGTGCTGGTGGACATTCCGAAGGACGTCCAAAACGAGGAGTTCGAGTTCACCTGGCCGCCGGTTATGGATCTGCCGGGTTACAAGCCGAACACCAAGCCGCACTCCCGCCAGATCGGCCAGGCCGCGCGCATGATCGCTCAGGCCGAGCGCCCCGTGCTCTACATCGGCGGCGGCGTGTTGAAGGCGGAGGCGCACGAGGAACTGCTCGCGTTCGCCAACGAGACCGGTGTTCCCGTGGTGACCACCCTGATGGCGCTCGGCGTCTTCCCGCAGTCCCACCCGCTGTACATGGGAATGCCGGGCATGCACGGTTCCGTTCCCGCGGTCGGGGCCCTGCAGGAGGCCGACCTGCTCATCGCAATCGGCACGCGTTTCGACGACCGCGTCACCGGCGACACCGACACCTTCGCGCCTGAGGCTAAGACAATCCACGCGGACATCGACCCCGCCGAGGTGGGCAAGATCCGCCAGGTCGACGTGCCGATCGTCGGCGACGCGAAGCGTGTTTTGTCGCAGCTGACCGACGCGTTCAAGGACGGCAAGGCCACCACGCCGAAGATCGGCGCTTGGATTGAGCGCCTCAACGGCCTCAAGGAGCGCTTCCCCCGTGGCTACGACCCGCAGTCGGATGGGTCGCTGTCGCCGCAGTACGTCATTGAGACCCTGTCTGCCGAGGTCGGCCCCGACGCCATTTACGTTGCGGGCGTCGGCCAGCACCAAATGTGGGCGGCGCAGTTCATCGACTTTGAAAAGCCCCGCACGTGGCTGAACTCGGGTGGGTTGGGCACTATGGGCTACGCAATCCCCGCTGCCATGGGAGCCAAGGCCGGTGCTCCGGACAAGGAAGTTTGGGCGATCGACGGCGACGGTTGCTTCCAGATGACCAACCAGGAGATCACCACCGCGGCGATGGAGGGCTTCCCGTTCAAGGTCGCCCTGATCAACAACGGCAACCTGGGCATGGTTCGCCAGTGGCAGACGCTGTTCTACGGCGGCCACTACTCGCACACCAAGCTCGGCGGGGATGTGTACGTCCCGGATTTTGTCAAGCTTTCCGAAGCCCTGGGCGCGGAAGCGATCCGCGTGACCACCGAGGAGGAGGTCCTCCCGGCAATTAAGCGTGCGCGCGAGATCAACGACCGCCCCGTTGTCATCGAGTTCATCGTTGGCGAGGATGCGCAGGTGTGGCCGATGATTTCGGCGGGCTCGTCCAACTCCGATATCCAGTACGCGATGAACATCCGCCCGTTCTTCGACCTCGAGGAGTCCGCGGGCGAGGCGCCTGAGGACATCGACGATGTCGTTGAGATCGAGACCGAGAAGGGAAACTGACATGAACAAAGAAGAGACAAACCGCCATATCCTCTCCGTCCTCGTCCTTGACCTCGACGGCATCATCACCCGCGTCACCGCCTTGTTCACGCGCCGTGGCTACAGCCTCGTCTCTCTCGTGTCCGCCAACACGGAGACCGAGGGCGTAAACAGGCTCACCATTGTCGTTGACGCCAGCGAGTACCACATCGAGCAGATCACCAAGCAGCTGAACAAGCTCATCCAGGTGCTCAAGGTCACGCGGCTTGACGACGCCAACACCATCGCGCGATCCCTCCTTCTGGTGAAAGTCAACGCCGACAACTCGAACCGTCCGCAGGTTGTCGATGCGGCAAACATCTTCCGCGCCCGCGTCGTCGACGTCGCCCCGGAGTCCGTCGTTATTGAAGCGACGGGTACGCCGTCGAAGCTGCGCGCGTTCCTGGACGTGATGGAGACCTTCGGGATCCGCGAGCTGGTCAGCTCGGGGCAGGTCGCGCTCAACCGCGGCCCGAAGGCAATGGGCACCTCGAAGTAGCACGGTCTACCGACGAAGCCCACGCCCACTGTGGCATAATTTGAAACAACCGTCTCACATACTAAGAAAGGTACGTGGTTTCCTCCATGGCAATCGAAGTCTTCTACGACAAGGACGCCGACCTCTCCCTCATCCAGGGCAAGAAGGTCGCCGTGATCGGCTACGGCTCGCAGGGGCACGCCCACGCTCAGAACCTCCGCGAGTCCGGTGTGGAGGTCGTCATCGGCCTGCGCGAAGGCTCCAAGTCCGCCGAGAAGGCGAAGGAGGCTGGCTTCGAGGTCAAGTCCAACGCTGAGGCCGCGAAGTGGGCTGACGTGATCATGCTTCTCGCCCCGGACACCTCCCAGGCTGAGATCTTCACAAACGACATCGAGCCAAACCTTAACGACGGAGACGCCCTCTTCTTCGGCCACGGCCTGAACATCCACTTCAAGCTCATCGAGCCCGCCGACAACATCACCGTCGCCATGGTCGCACCGAAGGGCCCGGGCCACCTGGTCCGCCGCACCTTCGCCGACGGCAAGGGTGTTCCCGCTCTGATCGCCGTCGAGCAGGACCCGTCCGGCAACGGCCAGGCACTCGCCCTGTCCTACGCCGCAGCAATCGGCGGTGCCCGCGCCGGCGTCATCCCGACCACCTTCGAAGCGGAGACCGTCACCGACCTCTTCGGTGAGCAGGCTGTTCTCTGCGGCGGTCTCGAGCAGCTCATCATGAACGGCTTCGACGTGCTCACCGAGGCCGGCTACGAGCCCGAGATGGCATACTTCGAGTGCCTGCACGAGATCAAGCTCATCGTCGACCTCATCTACGAAGGCGGCATCGCCAACATGAACTACTCGGTGTCCGATACCGCTGAGTTCGGTGGCTACCTGTCCGGCCCGCGCGTCGTCGATGAGGGCTCGAAGGAGCGCATGCGCGACGTGCTCAAGGACATCCAGTCCGGCGAGTTCACCCGCCGCCTCGTCGCCAACGTCGAGAACGGCAACACTGAGCTCGAGGGCCTGCGCGGCAAGATCTCCCAGCACCCGATCGAGAAGACCGGTGCCGAGCTGCGCGACATGATGAGCTGGGTCAAGAACCCGCTCACGGACACCGCTCAGTAAAAGTTAGTTATACGGACCCGTCGCCCTCCCCGGGCGGCGGGTTTTGTCGTGGATAGGTTTGTCCCAAGGCCGGAGGTGGGGAGCACTCCCGGTTCACACTGGCGTGCCCAACTTGGATCCAGTTTCACTTTGCTGTGGCGGAGTCCGCAATGCGGATTTGGTTTGGGTGATGTGATCGTCGGGAAGCGCGGTGCGCGGAGTCCGCAATGCGGAATTGATTTGGGTGATGCGATCGTCGGAAAGCGGAGTCCGCAGAGTCTGCAATGCGGAGTGGTCATTCTGCCGTGGCGGAGTCCGCAATGCGGAGTCCAGGTGTGGCCTGCCCGGTAGAGAGCATTTCGACGTTTTGACACTACCCCGGCGGAGTCCGCAGAGTCCGCAATGCGGAGTCTAGGAGCGACCTGCCTGATAGAGGGCACTTCCACGTTTTGACTCTGCTACCCCAAAGACCGAAACGCGGACCTATGACGCCCCAATGCATTCGCCACCCGCAAGTAAACGAGAAAAACCCCACATCCTGCGAGAGCAGGGGGCGGGGTGGAACTCGACGGCCGAGTGTGGCCGAGCTAGCTACTAGTTGGTGGGAACGGCGCTCTCAACGGCGTCACCGGCGTTCTGGGCAGCGCTCTCGGCGGCGTCACCAGCGTTTTCAGCGGCGTTGCCGGCGCCCTCGGTGGCGCTCTCGACGGCGTTAGCCGGCTCGGACTCAGTGCCGCCGACAACCTCGGTCTCGGTGACGTTCTCGGTCTCGGTTGCAACAACGGAGGTGGAGGTTTCGCCGGTGGTGGCGGCTTCATCGTCGTTGTTGGAGAACAGGGACCACAGCAGCCAACCGATGAGCAGCAGTGCGAGAAGGCCCAGCAGCCACTTCCACCAGCCGCCACCCTCGTTGGAGGACACGGCGGTGGAGCCAGCGGTGGGGGTCGTGGTCTCGGGGGTGGTGACCTTCTCGACACGGGTAACGTCAGCGTTGGTGACCGCATCCTTGTCGAGGTTGCGAGGGTCCTTTGGATCCGGGGTGATGTTGTGGTTAGTCATGAAAATGTCCTTTCGTTTAATGCGTTCTAACTTGCCAGCAATGGCAAGTGTCCGGCTGTGGGCTCGCAACGGTATCGCTGAGTGCCCGCAGTGGACTACCCCTCTAGGTTAACAACACCTTAAGCGTTCATGCGCTTACGTTTGTGTAACGGAGTTGCAACGTCGGGCATTGTCCCTAGTCGGGCTACGTTTTACGGACCTGGGGAGATTTTCAATAGGTTGTCATTTACCTTGCGGGAAGGCTAAAGTGTGTCGCATGAGTCACTCACACGAACACTCGCCGTCCACCGCGCCGCGCCGCGCGCTGATAGCGGCGCTCGCGATCACCGCGACAGTGTTCTTCGTTGAGTTTGTCGGCGGCTACATCTCGGGCTCCATGGCGCTCATGGCGGATTCGATGCACATGCTCTCGGATTCGGCAGGGCTGTTGATCGCGGTCATCGGCACGCTGCTCAGCCAGCGCGCCTCCACGGCCGTGGCCACCTACGGCTTCGCCCGCGCCGAGGTTCTCACCGCGTTGGTCAACGCGGTCTCCGTCATCGCAGTGACGGTGTTGATTGTCCTTGAGGCTTTCTCGCGCCTGCACGACCCGGCACCTGTTGACACCGGAGCAATGATGGTCTTCGCGGTCGTCGGTCTGGTGGCGAACGCCGCCTCGGCGGCCATGCTTCACCGCCATAAAGAGGAATCGATCAACGTCCACGGTGCCTTCCTGCACGTGATCGTCGACCTCCTAGGATCCATCGCGGTGCTTGCAGCCGGAGCCGTGATCGCAGTGACCGGATTCACCCCGGCCGATGCGATTGCCTCGCTGATCATCGCCGCTCTGGTGGTGCCGCGGGCTTGGCAGCTGCTCCGGCAATCGCTTCGCGTCCTTTTGGAACAGGCTCCGCAGGGTTTCGCGGCGCAGCGCATCAAACCCGCGCTCAGGGCCATTGACGGTGTCATCGACGTCCACGACATTCACGTCTGGTCTCTCGGCGGCTCCGACGTGGTCGTCACAGCGCACCTCGTTGCGCATGAGGACGTGCCTCGCGGACCGCTTCTCGACGCCGCCCAGAAGCGCCTCACCGACCTCGGCGTCGACCATCCAACAATCCAGGTAGAACTACCGGGCCACACCGACCACGAGCGCGCGTGCGGCGTCTCACTTGGCAGGTAGGGGCGTTGTTTTTGTCTTAGAGTGTGGGGCATGGGCTTCACCACGCCGAGTTACTCGCTGTCCGACCTTTTCGCGCGCGTGCACCGCGGCGAGCTCCAGCTTCCCGATTTCCAGCGCGAATACATCTGGGACGTCGACCGTGCCCGCACCCTCGTCACCTCCGTCCTGCGCGGCTACCCGATCGGGTCGCTGCTCGCCCTCGACACCCGCAACGTCGCTCCCCGTTTCAAATCGCGCCCGCTCGACGGTGCCCCGCAGGCTCAGGTCCAGCCCGGGCTTTTGCTTCTCGACGGCCAGCAGCGCCTCACCTCACTGTTCCACGCGTTCAGCGGCGACGGGGTTGTGCCTACCGTTGATTTCCTGAAAAACCGCATCGAGCGCCGTTTCTTCATCGACATCCGCCGAGCGGTCTCGGCTGACCCGCTGCCCGTTGAGTCGGTCTTTGCCGTAGATACCCACGGCGAGGTCCGTTCCCACTTCGGCCCGTCCATCGACGGAGGGCTCGACTCCCGCGAGGCGATGCTAAAGCACGGCGTAATCCCCGTTTCAGCCCTGCTTGACGACGGCGCCAACTCACTGCTGTTCGACATCGCGGCCACCACGATGGACAAGCAGATGCGTGAGGCCGCCGCGGCGTTTCAGTCGCGCGTGGTCAGCCAACTGCCCGCTTACGACATTCCCATGGTGCGCATTGACCGCGACACCTCGCTCGTGGGCATCGGGCAGATCTTCGCCCATGCCAATTCGGCGGGTGTGCAGATGGACGTCTTTGAGCTGCTCACGGCGACGTACGCACTCCAGGACTCGGAGTTTGTGTTGGCGGAGCATTGGGCGGGCGTCGAGAAGCAACTGCGTGAACACCCCGCACTGGACCACATCGGTCGAATCGAGTATCTGCGTGCGATGTCACTGTTGATCACTGGGCGGCGTGGCCCCGCCTGCGGGCACCGCGGCGACATCCTCAGCATCGACTTGGAGGGCTACCTGGCGCACGCGGACGAGGTCGCCGCCGGGTTCGCGGCTGCGGCGGAGTTCCTCGCCGAGCGCAGGATGCTGACCACCGACCAGGTCCCGTACACCGCGCAACTGGTCACGCTCGCTGTCGTCCAGGCGCGGCTGGCGGAGCGCCCCGGAGTGCTGGACAACGAGCAGGCGCGCGATCGCCTCAACCGCTGGTTCTGGTCGGGCATCTTCGGTGAACTCTATGGCGCGCATTCGCCGATCATCCGCGCCGGGGCGGACGTCGACGAGGTCACGCCGTGGGTGATGGGGGAGACCGACACCACGCCGCGCACGGTTGAGGACGCGCGCTGCACTCGCGCGCGTATCGTCTCCGCGGGGCCCGAGTCCGGCGTGTACCGCGCGTTGTTTGCGCTGCTCATGGCGCGCGGCGCTCGCGACTGGCGGACAGGCCAAGCGTTCGAGCCTGACACCATGGATCACCTCGAACCCACCTTTGAGCTGGTCTTTCCGCGTGGGGTATGTGAGGCCCGCGGGGTCGATCCGCAGCTCGCGGAGTCCGTTGTCAACCGCACCCCGATGGGTGTGCGCACCCGCATTCTCATCGAGGGAAACGAGCCGAAGCGCTACCTGCCGCGGTTGCAGTCGAAGTGCCTCATGGAAGACGCCGAGTTCGAAGCGATGCTCGCCGCCCACGAGATAAACCCACAGACGCTGATGGCCTCGGACGTCGATACGTTTCTGCGCGAGCGTCTCGATCGCCTGGTCGCGATCATCGAGCACGCGATGGGCAAGCCGGTGGAAGAAAGCTAGCGCGACGACGTATTTCATGAACCGCTCACGCATTGCCGTCCCCCTCATCGCCGTGGCGCTCGGTGTAAGTGCCTGCTCGCCCGGGCCTGAGCCATCGCCGCTTGACGACGCCCGCACGCAGAACCAGGCCCGCCATGTCGCCGAGCGCTTCGCGCCCCACCCAGTCGTGCTCGACGACCCGTTCGGGTTTGAAAGCTCCCGGCTGTTCTTCCCCGCCTCAGAGACAGTCGTGGTCACCGACGCCACCGTGGAGGCCCAGCTGCGCGGCGCGTCGATTGCCGTCACCGCGCACGCGCCGCTGCTTGTCTACGCCCCGGAAAACCACGCGGACGTCGTGAAGGAGATTCAGCGGCTCGGGGCGCACACGGTGCTCACCGTCGGCGACGTTGCTTTCGCTCCCGCCAGCGGGTACGTCAATGTCCAACGTGACCCAGGCGGGCTCGAGGCGCTGCACACGATGACGAGCCTGGCGTTCGATGTCCGTGACATCGTGGACACAACCGACGCGCGCGAGAGCGTCACCGCGGTCGCGTCGCTGGCCGGCAACCCGCCGGTGTGGTTGCGCACCCGCGACGCCCCGGCGACGAAACAGGGCGCGGAGGCTGCGCCTTTTCCGCTGCAGTCGCGCCGGGACGCCGACATGGCGCCACTGGTCGTAGCCACGCCGGAGAGTCCGCTGCCTGCGGTGAGCAACGCGCGCAGTTTCGGCGCCCGCGTCGCGGTTGTCGACGAGCCCGACCCGCGGCAGTCGCGCGAGACCCTTTTCGCGCTTGCGGGGCTCGCGGACGAGCCGCTGGTGGCGCTGGGGCCCGAGTTCGGCACGGAGCAGGAGCTCCCGCGGCGCATCATGCAGGCCGAAGAATATTATTAATTACGCGGTGTTTCGTCGCACGGCCGGGGAGGTTACGATAAACAACGTCCTATTAGCTCCCGCCATCAAAACCCAGGAGATCATCGCAGTGTCCAAACCAGTCGTGCTCATCGCTGACAAGCTTGCCCCTTCCACCGTCGACGCGCTCGGAGATGGGGTTGAGGTCCGCTGGGTGGATGGCCCCAACCGCGCCGAGCTGCTCGCCGCGGTGCCCGAGGCGGACGCGCTTCTCGTGCGTTCCGCCACCACCGTCGACCGCGAGGTGATCGAGGCTGCCCCGCAGCTGAAGATCATCGGTCGCGCAGGCGTTGGCCTGGACAACGTCGACATCGACGCCGCCACCGAGCGCGGCGTGATGGTCGCGAACGCCCCGACCTCGAATATTCACTCCGCCTGCGAGCACGCAATCGCGCTGCTGCTGGCCACCGCCCGCCAGATCCCGGCCGCGGACAAGACGCTGCGCGACGCAGAGTGGAAGCGCTCCGCGTTCAAGGGCGTGGAGGTTTTCGGCAAGACCATCGGCATCGTCGGTTTCGGCCACATCGGCCAGCTGTTCGCTCAGCGCCTCGCCGCGTTCGAGACCACCATCATCGCCTACGACCCGTACGCCAACCCGGCCCGCGCGGCGCAGCTCGGCGTCGAGCTCGTGGAGCTCGAAGAGCTCATGGCGAAGGCGGACTTTGTCACCATCCACCTTCCCAAGACGAAGGAAACCGCGGGCATGTTCAACGCGGACCTGTTGGCGAAGGCCAAGCAGGGCCAGGTCATCATCAACGCCGCTCGCGGCGGGCTTATCGACGAGCAGGCGCTTGCCGACGCCATCGTGTCCGGCCGCATCCGCGGCGCCGGCTTCGATGTGTACTCCTCCGAGCCGTGCACCGACTCGCCCCTGTTCGCTCTGGACCAGGTCGTGGTCACCCCGCACCTCGGCGCATCCACCGAGGAAGCCCAGGACCGCGCCGGCACCGATGTGGCCGATTCCGTGCTCAAGGCGCTGCGCGGTGAGTTCGTCGCCGACGCTGTCAACATCACCGGCGGCCGCGTCGGCGAGGAGGTCTCCTCCTGGCTCGACCTCTCGCGCAAGCTGGGCCTGATCGCCGGCAAGCTTCTCGACGCCGCCCCCGTGTCCCTGCGCGTCACCGCCCGCGGCGAGCTGTCCACCGAGGACGTGGATACCCTCGGCCTGTCCGCGGTGCGCGGGCTGTTCTCCGGAATCGTGTCCGAGCCGGTGACCTTCGTCAACGCACCGTCGATCGCGGAGTCCCGCGGTCTCGAGTACACCGTGGACACCGCGAGCGAGGCCCGCAGCCACCGCAGCGCGCTCGAGGTCCAGGTCGCTTCGGCCTCCGGCGAGGTCGCGACCATCACCGGTGCGCTGACCGGGCTGGATCGCGTGGAAAAGATCGTCAACATCAACGGCCGCGGTGTGGACATGCGCGCCGAGGGCCGCAACCTGTTCCTGCGTTACACCGACGCCCCGGGCGCGCTGGGCAAGGTGGGCAGCACCCTGGGCGAGGCCGGCATCAACATCGAAGCCGCCGCGCTGACCCAGGCCGCGAAGGGGGACGGCGCCGTGCTCATCCTGCGCGTTGAGCGCGAGGTTCCGGAAGAGCTCGAGGCGGCTATCGCATCCTCCATCGACGCAAGCTCCATCCAGATCGACCTGAGCTAGCCGCTTGTAGTTTTCCCAATTTTCACCTCCCGATTCGGTCTTCGTGAGATGATCTGTCTCACACCGATCACCGAGGAAGGGAGAGTGGGATGAGCGTAAAAGTCAACGGGATGCGCGAGAGGCCGGACGCGGACAGGCTTGAGATCTCAACGACGCCCGACGGGCGCGAGCACGTCGTTGGGGTTCGGCCGAAAAAGGCCATCGGAACTGTCGAGCGCGTCGTCATCGCCATCGCGGCCGTCATCGCGGCGCTGGGCTGGGCGGTGCTCGCGCTTAACCGCGATGAGGAGATCAGCTCGGTATGGCTCGTGCTCGCCGCGATTGGCTCCTACATCATCGGCTACACGCTCTACGCGCGCCTGATCGAGTACAACGTGGTCAAGCCGCGCAACAACCGCGCGACCCCAGCCGAGTACATCGACGACGGCAAGGACTTCGTCCCCACCGACCGGCGCGTGCTGTTTGGCCACCACTTCGCCGCCATCGCCGGCGCCGGCCCGCTCGTCGGGCCCGTCATGGCCGCCCAGATGGGGTATCTGCCGGGCACGCTGTGGATCATCATCGGCGTCGTGTTCGCGGGTGCTGTGCAGGATTACCTGGTGCTGTGGGTTTCCACGCGCCGGCGCGGCCGCTCGCTGGGGCAGATGATCAGCGACGAGGTCGGCCGCGTCGGTGGTGCCGCCGGCATCTTCGCCACGATGGTGATCATGGTCATCATCATTGCGGTGCTCGCCTTGATCGTGGTCAACGCCCTGGCCGATTCGCCGTGGGGCGTGTTCTCCATCGCCATGACCATCCCGATCGCGCTGTTCATGGGCTGCTATACCCGCTTTATCCGCCCGGGCCGAGTCGCCGAGGTCTCCGCCATCGGCGTGATCCTGCTCCTGGCCGCCATCATCGGCGGGGGCTACGTCGCCGACACCGCCTGGGGTGCGGAGGTGTTCACCCTGTCGAAGACGGCGCTGGCGTTCGCGCTGATCATCTACGGCGTTGTTGCGGCAATCTTGCCGGTGTGGTTGCTGCTCGCGCCGCGCGACTACCTGTCGACGTTTATGAAGGTCGGCGTCGTTGCGCTGCTTGCGGTCGCGATCATCATCGACCGCCCGATGATCCAGATGCCGGCGATTACCTCGTTCGCCATCGAAGGCAACGGGCCGGTGTTCGCCGGGTCGCTGTTCCCGTTTTTGTTTATCACCATCGCCTGCGGCGCGCTGTCGGGCTTCCACGCCCTGATTTCCTCGGGCACCACCCCGAAGCTGATTGAAAAAGAATCGCACATGCGAAGCATCGGCTACGGCTCCATGCTGGTGGAGTCCTTCGTCGCGGTGATGGCGATGATCACCGCGGTCATCTTGGACCGCCACCTGTACTTCGCGGTCAACTCTCCAGCTGCGGTGACGCAGGGTACGCCGGAGGGCGCGGCGGAATTCGTCGCCACGCTCAACCTGCCGGGCGACCCGATTACGGCGCAGCAGCTCGCCGAGACCGCCAACGCCATCGGGGAGGCCACCGTGGTTTCCCGCACCGGCGGCGCGCCGACGTTCGCACTCGGAATGTCCGAGATCATGACCAACCTGCTGGGCAGCGAGGCGTTGCAGGCGTTTTGGTACCACTTCGCGATCATGTTTGAAGCGCTGTTCATCCTCACCACCGTCGACGCCGGCACCCGCGTAGCCAGGTTCATGATGTCGGACACGCTCGGTTCCGTCCCGGGTCTGGGCAAGTTCAAAGACCAGTCCTGGACGATTGGGTCGTGGATTTCCACTTTCGTGGTGTGCGGCCTGTGGGGCGCGATCTTGGTTATGGGTGTGACCGACCCGCTCGGCGGCATTAACGTGTTGTTCCCGCTGTTCGGCATCGCCAACCAGCTCCTCGCCGCGATCGCTCTGACCCTGGTCACCGTCGTGCTGGTGAAGAAGGGGCTTTACAAGTGGGTGTGGATACCGGTTGTCCCGCTCGTGTTCGACCTCGTGGTTACGCTGACCGCGAGCTGGCAGAAGATCTTCCACTCCAACCCGGCGATTGGCTACTTCGCGCAGAACGCGCGCTTCCGTGACGCGAAGGCTCAAGGGCTGACCGAGTTTGGCAACGCGAAGTCACCCGAGGCGATCGACGCGGTGATCCGCAACACCTACATCCAGGGCGCGCTGTCCATCCTGTTCGCCTCCCTGGTTGTCATCGTGGTGATCACCGCGCTCGTGGCCGTCGTCAAGGCTCTGCGAGCGCAATCGGCGGGGTTGCGCGTGCCCACGAGTGAGGAGCCGGACCACCCGTCGACGCGGTTCATCCCGCGTGGCATGGCCGCCAGCTCGGAGGAGAAGCGGGTCGCCGATGAGCTGGGGCTCACTCTCGACTCCAGCGGGGGTGCGCACTAGATGGTGCTCAAAGCGATCAGCGCTGTGACGTGGTACATCAAGGAGCTCATGGGCGACAACGACTACGCCAAGTACTGCGCGCACCTCGCCGCGCACCACCCAGACGCCAAACCGCCGACGGAGAAGGAGTACTGGAAGCAGCGCTGGGCGCGCGAGTCCGCAAACCCCGGTAGCCGGTGCTGCTAGGCTAAACCGGTCACACTGTGAACGCTGTGTAAGCAGTAAGGAAGGACTCCCACAACATGAAAATTGCGGTGATCGCTGGCGACGGAATCGGCACCGAAGTCATGGCCGAAGGCCTGAAAGTGCTGCGCACGGTACGCGACGATGTCGAGACCACCGAGTACGACCTCGGCGCCCGCCGCTACCTGCGCAACGGGGAGCTTCTCACGGACGACGATTTGGCGAGCCTGCGCGCGCACGACGCGATCCTGCTCGGCGCAATCGGCGACCCGGCCCGCGTGCCAGCCGGGGTGCTCGAGCGCGGGCTGTTGCTGCCACTTCGCTTCTCGTTGGATCACTTCGTCAACCTGCGCCCCTCGAGGCTCTACCCGACGGCGGTCAGCCCGCTGGCCAAACCCGGCGACATAGACTTCGTGGTCGTGCGCGAGGGCACCGAGAGCTTGTACGCGGGCAACGGCGGAGTGCTGCGCGCCAACACCCCGCACGAGGTGGCGTGCGAGGTCTCGCAGAACACCCGCTTCGGGGTCGAGCGCGTCGTGCGTTACGCCTTCGAACTGGCGATGCAGCGCCGCAAGCACCTCACGCTCGTGCATAAGACCAACGTCCTTGTCAACGCGGGCGGGCTGTGGCAGAAGACGGTCGACGCCGTCGCCACCGAGTACCCGGAAGTTACGGTCGACTACAACCACATCGACGCCACCACCATCTACATGGTCACCGACCCGCAGCGTTACGACGTCATCGTCACCGACAACCTCTTTGGCGACATCATCACCGACCTCGCCGGGGCGGTCACGGGCGGCGTCGGCCTGGCCTGCTCGGGCAACATCGACGCCTCGCGCACCAACCCGTCCATGTTCGAGCCGGTCCACGGTTCCGCTCCGGATATCGCGGGCAAGGGCATCGCCGATCCCACCGCGATGATTCTGTCGGTTGCCATGATGCTGCGCTGGCTCGGCGACGCATCCGCCGCCGAGCGGATCGAGTCAGTCGTCGCCGCCGTCGTCGCGGCGCGCGAGGCCGGCCCCGTGAGCACCACGGAGGTTGGTGACCGCATTGTCGCGGCGCTGAAGTAGGGTGGTTCGCGTTACCGCCCAAAGTTTAAGGACACTCTTATATGACCACCACTTTCGTGCGCCCGCGCGCCGTGATCGCCGCCGCTGTCACACTGTCAGCTCTGTTTGCCGGGGCGTGCGGCAGCGGTGGTACTCCCGCGGAGTCGCCGCGGCTGGAGACCAGCGGGCCTGAGGTGCTCAGCGACGCCGACGGGACCGGAATCGATGTGTCCAGGCGGCTGTTCGAGCGCTCCGAGGCGGTGGTGGTGGCGTCGACAAGCCGCGACGCCCAGCTCCACGGCGCCGCGGTAGCCGCCGAGCTCGGCGCCCCGCTGCTCGTGCGCGCAGGTGGCGCCGAGGCTGCCGTCGACGCCGAGATTCAGCGCCTCGGTGCCAAGCGCGTCATCGACGTGCCCGGCGACGATGAGGTGCTCGCCCAGACCGCGCCGGTCGCCTCCGACTCTGCCGAAAGCGATGTCGCGGCTATCGCGGCGCTCGAGCCCGCGAACCCGGTCGAGCTTCAGCTGCCCGAGATGCTAGCCACTGAGGAGACCTCC
Source organism: Corynebacterium lipophiloflavum DSM 44291 (assembly GCF_000159635.1). Classification (GTDB taxonomy): domain Bacteria; phylum Actinomycetota; class Actinomycetes; order Mycobacteriales; family Mycobacteriaceae; genus Corynebacterium; species Corynebacterium lipophiloflavum. The sequence goes on from NZ_GG667195.1 coordinate 81,218, forward strand.
CTGGGCGCCGCTGCGACCGCGCGGGCAGCGGGCGCGCAGCTCGACGTGCTTGCGGTCCCGGACCCGCGCCTGACCAGCGAGTCGATGCGCACCGTCACCGGGCAGGACACGCTCGCACTGGGCAGTCAGTGGGGCACAACTGAGGAGTACGCGCACCGCGTCGAGCTTGCCGCTGCCGGAGAGCTGCCCGGTGGCGGCGGGTTGGTCTTCCCTGGCCGGCGCATGATCGCGCTTTACGGGCACAGCTTCGCCCCGGAGCTCGGCGTGATGGGCGAACAGGACCCTGTCGCTGCCGCTGCGCTAGCAACGCAGTATGCGCAGCAGTACCAGCCGATGGAGGAGCAGCCGGTGATCCCGGCGTTCGAGATCATCGTCACCGTCGCCTCGGAATTTCCGGGCGAGGACGGCGACTACTCCAACGAGGCGCCGATGGAGACGGTTGTGCCGTGGATCGACGCCATCACCGAGGCCGGCGGCTACGCCGTGCTGGACCTGCAGCCGGGCCAAGGCGACTTCCTGCACCAGGCAAAGCTCTACGAGGAGCTGCTCAAGCGCCCGAATGTCGGCCTCGCCCTCGATTCGGAGTGGAAGCTTAACCCGGGCGAGGCGCCGCTGTCGCGCGTTGGTTCCGCCAGCGCCGAAGAGATCAACGTCGTTGCGGACTGGCTGGCTCAGCTCGTGCGCGAGAACAACTTGCCGCAGAAAGCGTTCGTTTTGCACCAGTTCCAGGTGGCGATGTTCCCGGATCGCGAAAACATCCAGACTGTTCACCCGGAGCTGGCCTACGTGCTGCACGCCGATGGCCACGGCAGCCCCGGGCAGAAGTACGACACCTGGAACGTGTTGCGCGAAGGCCTCGACCCGAACTTCTTCATGGCGTGGAAGAACTTTATCGACGAAGACCAGCCGATGTTCACCCCCGAACAGACTTATCTGGAGGTCGAACCGCGCCCGTGGTTTGTCAGCTACCAGTAAAATAGGTGCATGACAGTCGAACTCGACGAGGTCCGCGCTTTCCTCGCCGACCACGAGCCGTTCGCCCACCTGCCAGCGGAGACGCTGGACGGCTTGCCGCAGCACATGGGCATCACCTACGTGCGCCGCGGCCAGACGGTCATCAACTACGGCGACGTCAACGACACCCTCTACATCATCCGCTCCGGCGCCATCGACGTCGTTGGCCCGGACAATTCGTTGCTCGACCGCAGGGATGTGGGCCGCACCTTCGGCTACTCCACGCTTGTCGACGACCCCCGCTCGCGCTACATGATGGCCGCGGTGGAAGACAGCGTCCTCTATATGCTGCCGCGCACGCCCTTCCGTGCACTCGTCGATGCCTTCCCCGAGACGTTGCGCTACTTCGACACCGCCTCCCGCCGCATCAAGGCGGCCGCCGATGAGCTGAAGGAGGACTCCGCGGCGTCCGACGTGTTGCGCACCCCGGTCGGGGAGCTGGTCGCGGGGGCGCGGCTGATCACCGTCGACGGGGCGGCCACCATCGCCGAGGGGGCGCGGCTGATGGATGAGCACGCGATTTCCAGCTTGATCGTCACGGGTGCGACGGAGCCGGGGATTGTCACGGACCGCGATTTCCGCTCCCGGGTGGTGGCGAAGGGCGTCGATACGCAGGCTCCGCTGCGGGAGGTGATGACGTCGCCGGTGCGCACCATCGCCAGCGACGCGCTGGTGTTCGAGGCGATGCTGGTGATGGGCGATCTCGGCACCCACCACCTGCCGGTGACCGACGGCGGGGAAATTATCGGTGTGGCCACAAGCAGCGACATCATGCGGCAGCTCAAAGCTGATCCGATCTACATGGCCGCCGACGTGAAAAAGAGCAGCCGCGCCCAACTTGCCGGAGCCTACGAGCGCGGCGCGGTGGTCGCAGCGCGATTTTTCGACCGCGGCGCCTCCGCGTTCGAGTCCCAGCGCCTGCTTACCGGTGTGGCCGATTCGATTGCGCGCAGGTTATACGCGCTGGCGGTTGCCGAGCTCGGCGAGCCACCCGTCCCATTCGCGTTCGTCGCCGTCGGATCCCAAGCCCGCGGCGAGATGGGCCCCGCCTCCGACCAGGACAACGCGTTGGTGCTCGATGATTCCTTCGACGCCGCGCTGCACGGCGACTACTTCGCGCGCCTCGGCGACTACATCTGCTCCGGCCTCGCAGAAGCGGGGCAAGCGCTGTGCCCCGGGGGCATCATGGCGCACAACCCGCAGTGGCGGATGACAGAGTCGCAGTGGAACGACACCTTCCACGGGTGGGTCACCGCGCCTGAGCCCGATGCCCTGCTCAACGCGCAGGTGTTCTTCGACTTCCGCTGCATCTTCTCGGCTTTCGGGGGAGAACAGATGGCGCAGCGCGTGCATGACAACGCCGTGGTCGCCGCGCGCGGCTCGAAGCGCCTGCACACGCACCTCGCCGCCTTGGCCACGTGGCGCGAGCCCCCGATCGGTTTCTTCCGCGGGTTCGTGGTCGAGCGCAGTGGTGAGTACGCCGACACGCTCGACGTGAAAAAGGGCGGCACCGCCGCGGTGGTGCAGATGGCTCGCCTCTACGCAATCACTGCGGGCGTGGGGGAGGTAGACACCCTGGCCCGCATCAGGGCCTCGGCTGGCTCGTCGGTGTCTGTCAAGGGGGCGGAGGACCTCCTCGGCGCCTACGAGTACCTCACGGACCTTGCGCTGAAACAGCAGACGAGGCAGCTGCGCCGCGGCGAGCGGCCGAACTACAACATTGACCCGAAGGCGCTACCGAGCCGCGAGCGCGACGCGCTGCGCGATGCCTTCGGCGTGATCAAGAACCTGCAGTCGGCGCTCGGCAACAAGTACCCGGTCAGGTCGGTGTAGCGTGTTCGGCTTTTCACCCCCTCGCCGCGAGCTTGTCGACGCCCACCTGCTCGCCGTCGACGTCGAAACCACGGGGCTTAAGCCCGAGCGCGACCAGCTCGTCTCGATCGGCTGGGTCCCCGTCAACGACCGCGTGATCGACCTATCGGGCGCGGCCCACTTCGTCGTCGCCGGGGCGTCGGTAGGCAACTCGGCAACGCTACACGGGGTCACCGACGACGATGTGTTAGCGAGCGGGACGGATATCGCCGAAATTGTGGAGCACTTTGAGCGCGCCATCGCGGGCCGCAAGCTGCTGGCCCACTTCGCCCAGATGGAGTTGGGGTTTATCGGCCACGCATTCAAGCAGGTGAGGGGCACGCGCTGGCGGCTGCGGGAGGACGAGGTGGTGGACACGTTCGCGCTCGAGCGCCGTCACATGGAGCGCATGGCAACCTACCCTCGCGGCGAAGACCTGCGCCTGGCGCGGGTGCGGCAACGCTACGGGCTGCCGGCCTACCGCAACCACAACGCGCTGACCGACGCCGTTGCGTGCGCGGAGCTCTACCTAGCGCTGACGGCTTCGTAGCGTTGCTGTAATCTCGCCGGCATGCGCTTTGGACGAATTGCAACCCCTGAAGGAATGACATTCGCTGTCATCGATGACGAAGGTACCACCGCGAAAGCTATCGCCGGAACCCCCTTCACAGAACCCGAGTACACGGGCAAAGAGTGGCCGCTAGCCGACGTCCGCCTGCTCGCCCCGATGCTGCCTTCCAAGGTGGTTGCGATCGGCCGCAACTACGCCGACCACGTCGCCGAGGTGTTCAAGCAGTCCGCCGAGCATCTTCCGCCGACTCTGTTTCTCAAGCCCCCGACCGCAGTCATCGGCCCCGAGGCCCCAATTAAGATCCCCGAGTTCGCCACCAGGGTGGAGTTCGAGGGGGAGATGGCGCTAGTCATCGGCGCCCCGTGCAAGAGCGTCAAGGCGGAGGACTGGAAGTCGGTGGTGCGCGGTGTCACCATCGTCAACGATGTCTCCTCGCGCGATTTGCAGTTCGCTGACGGCCAGTGGGCGCGGGCGAAGGGTATCGACACCTTCTGCCCGCTCGGGCCGTGGATCGAGACGGACCTGGAGAAGCTCGACTTCACCAACACCCCGATCAAGGCGCACCTGACGCGCGACGGCGTGACCGAGACGAAGCAGGATTCCAACTCGAACCAGATGATCTTGAACCTCGGCGAGATCATCGAGTTCATCACCGCGTCCATGACCCTTTTGCCCGGCGACGTGATCTGCACCGGTTCCCCGGCCGGCACCGCCGAGATGTTCCCGGGCGATCGCATCGAGGTGGAAATCCCCGGCATCGGCAGCCTGGCCAACCCGGTCGAGCGCGCCTAGTTAGCTAAAGGGACAGTCCGAGCGCGCGCATGATGGTGCGCAGCTTGGCTGTCGTCTCATCCAGCTCCGCCTGCGGGTCGGAGTCCGCCACCAGCCCGCCGCCGGCCCAGGCGCGGGCCGTGGTGCCGTCGCCGCTGACCTCGGCGCAGCGAATCGCGACCATGTACTCGCCATCGCCGTTCGCCTCGGTGTAACCCACCGCGCCGGCGTAGAAACTGCGGTCCGTCTCGGCCGTGCAGATCAAGGCCTTCGCCGCCTCTGTCGGTGTGCCGCACACAGCCGGGGTGGGGTAGAGGCGCTCGGCGAGGTCGAGGGCGCTCGGGGCGGGGTCTTTCAGCACTCCCGTGATCGGTGTTGCCAGGTGCCACATCTCGTTTGTCTTGTCCACGATCGGGCGCTCGGGCACCGTGAGCGAGCTGCACAGGGGGCCAAGCACGCTGCGGATGTGGTCGACCACGAAGGCGTGCTCCACAAGGTCTTTTGTCGATTCAAAGAGGTTTTTAGCGGCCGCGCGGTCAGCGGAGGCGTCGTCAAGCACGCGCGGCGCAGAACCGGCCAGCGGGTAGGAACTGACGCGGTTGCCGCGGCGGCGCACGAGCACCTCCGGGGAGGAACCGACGAGCATGTGGCCATGGAAGCCGGCGGGGGTCAGATCCGCGATGAAACCGTCGCGGGTATAGGACAAATCAATCAGCCGCGCGGCCACGAGGCGCGGATCCACGGGGGAGTCGAAGGCGATGTCAACGGCGCGGGCGAGGACGACCTTGTCCAGTGCGGAGTTCTGGATCGTCGCTACCGCCGCCTCAATGCGGCGCAGGTGCTCGACGGGCGAGGGATCGAACCCGCACACCCGCGCGCTCAGTTTGGAGCCCTGACCGACGCGGTAGAAGGGGTGCGGCTCGAGCGTGCCAGGCTCGCACACGATGGTGTCCGGCACCGTCAGCGCAGCCTCGGCGTCCTGATCGAACGGCAGTGCACCGACGATCATTTCCACGGCACCGCGGTCGATGGCGTCGATCGCCTCGTCGATGTCGGTAAACGCCCCAGCGCAGCCCTGCGTGCGCACCGAACCGTGGCTGCGGGACAGCAGGAAGTCGGGCGCTGTGGCGGGGCGTGCGGATTGCATGAGCGACAAGTGTACTGTGCCGCCCGCGGGCAGCGGAGAGGGGGCTGAGAACGCACGCTACGATTGAACCCATGACTCATTCCTCCACGACGACAGGTGCAAACCCCGACTTGCGCGTCCGTTTCTGCCCCTCGCCGACAGGAACCCCGCACGTCGGCATGGTGCGCACCGCGCTGTTCAACTGGGCGCAGGCGCGACATAGCGGTGGCAAGCTCATCTTCCGCATCGAGGACACCGATGCGAAGCGCGACTCGGAGGAGTCGTACCAGGCGATCGTCGATTCGCTCACGTGGCTCGGCCTCGACTGGGACGAGGGCGTGGGCAAGGGAGGCCCGCACGAGCCGTACCGCCAGTCGCAGCGCATGGACATCTATAAGGACGTGCTCAACAAGCTGATTGAGGCCGGCGAGGTCTATCCGGCGTACTCCACCGCCGAAGAGGTTGCCGAGCGACACAAAGCGGCCGGCCGAGACCCGCAGCTGGGTTACGACAACTTCGACCGCGAGCTGACCGAGGAGCAGATTGTCGCGTACAAGGCCGAAGGTCGTGAGCCCGTGTGGCGCCTGCGCATGCCCGAGCAGGACTGGACGTGGAATGACCTGGTGCGCGGGGAGGTCACCTTCAAGGCCCACACCCAACCGGACTACGTCGTCGCGCGTTCCAACGGCGCTCCGCTGTATACGCTGGTCAACCCGCTCGACGACGCCCTGATGGGCGTCACCCACGTCCTGCGCGGCGAGGACCTACTGTCCTCCACACCGCGCCAGCTCGCGCTGTACGCGGCTCTGAAGCGCATCGGCATCACAGACACGGTTCCGGAGTTCGGCCACCTGCCGTTCGTGATGGGGCAAGGCAACAAGAAGCTGTCCAAGCGCGACCCCGAGTCCAACCTGTTCAACCACCGCGACAACGGCATCATCCCCGAGGGCATGCTGAACTACCTCGCGCTGCTGGGCTGGTCCCTGTCCGCCGACCGCGACATCTTCACCGTCGGTGAGATGATTGCCGCCTTCGATGTCAACGACGTGCTCGGCAACCCGGCGCGCTTCGACCAGAAGAAGCTCGAGGCGATCAACGCCGACCACATCCGCCTGCTCGAGCCGGCCGACTTCGCTGCGCGCCTGCGCGACTACCTCACCGAGTACACCGACTTCCCGGCCGATTACCCTTCCGATAAGTTCGCCATCGCCGCCGACCTTGTGCAAACGCGCATCAAGGTGCTTGCCGACGCCTACGGCCTACTCAAGTTCCTCGTCACCGCCGACGCCGACCTCGAGCTCGACGAGAAGGCCGCGAAGAAGAATCTCAAGGAGGACGCCGTGGCGCCGCTCGACGCCGGCATCGCTGCCCTGGAGGCCGTGGAGGATTGGTTGACCTCTGAGATCGAGGAGGCGCTGAACAAGGCCCTCATCGAGGATCTCCAGCTCAAGCCGCGCAAGGCCTTCGGCGCACTGCGCGTGGCCGTCTCCGGTGAGGCCGTCTCCCCGCCGCTGTTCGAGTCCATGGAACTGCTTGGCAAGGAGTCCACCCTCACGCGGCTGCGCGCGGCGCGCGCGGTGACCCCGTTCGAGGCTTCCGAATAGAACTACATCGGTGTCATTGAGGCGCCGTGAGCTGGCGATTTGTTCGCCACGGAGCCTTCTGGCTATAGTAATCAACGTTGTTCAGCGCGGGAGTTACTGCACTGGAAAACGATTGGCCTATGGTGTAATTGGCAACACAACGGTTTCTGGTACCGTCATTCTTGGTTCGAGTCCAGGTAGGCCAGCAGCGGATTTATCCGCTCTTTCTATGCCCCGTTCGTCTAGTGGCCTAGGACGTCGCCCTCTCACGGCGGTAACACGGGTTCAAATCCCGTACGGGGTACAACGCAAGCGAGGCAGTCGGTTCTTTTTCACTGGCTGTCTCGCTTTTTTGTGCGTGAGCCGGGTCCTTGTTCGACCGGAACGTCGCTGAGGGGCCTTTTCAGGGGGTACCGGGCCGTTCCGGTCGAACTGCGTTTGCGGACTACACTTGCCGATGTGATCCGCACCATGCTCAAGTCCAAAATCCACCGCGCCACCGTCACGCAGGCGGACCTCCACTATGTCGGCTCGTGCACGATCGACGCTGACCTCATGGAAGCCGCCGACATCCTCGAAGGCGAGCAGATTGACGTGGTCGACATCAACAACGGCAACCGGCTCACCACGTATGCCATTACGGGGGACCGGGGGAGCGGGGTCATCGGCATCAACGGGGCCGCCGCGCGGCTGATCAACCCCGGCGACCTGGTCATCATCATCGGCTACGCCCAGTACGAAGAGAGCGAGCTCGTGGGTTACGCCCCGCGCGTGATCTTCGTGGACGAACACAACCGCCAGCTCGAGCAGGGCGAAGACCCGGCCCACGCGCCACACGGCTCCGGCTTGGTGAACCCCAGGCACCCTGATAACTGATGGCCTACGACTTTAAGAAGGAGCAGAAGGAGCTCTACAGGCCTGGCCCGGGGGCGTCGATAGTAAACGTGCCCGCGATGAACTTCCTCGCCGTGCGCGGACGCGGGAACCCTAACGATGAGGGTGGCGAGTACAAGGTGGCGATTGCGCTGCAGTACCCCGTCGCATACGCGCTGCGGATGAGCTACAAGACGGACTATGTCATCGACGGGTTCTTCGCGTACGTGGTCCCGCCGCTCGAGGGGTTCTGGTGGCAGCCGGGTGTCGACGGCGTGGACGACAAGGACGCGCTGCGCTGGGTCTCGGCGATTCGCGTGCCCGACTTCATCCGCCAGAAGGATGTCGATTGGGCTGTGGACCGCGTGACCCAGAAGAAGGGGAAAGACTTCAGCGCGGTGGAGTTCCTCACCATCGAGGAGGGCCTGTGCGTCCAGGCTATGCACGTCGGGTCGTTTGACACCGAGCCCGAGACGGTGAAGATGATGAGTGATTACGCGACGTCCGCAGGCTACGTCGTGGACTTCGGGCCACAGCGCTGGCACCACGAGATCTACCTCAGCGACCCGTCCAAGGTGGCGCCCGAGAAGATGAGGACGGTCATCCGGCACCCCGTGCGCCCGGCGCAGTGATTGTGCAGTGAAGAATGTTCGGCGCCGGGGAATCTGGACTGTCGGAGCTGAAAAAAGTTCGGCCCCCGGCCCAACAATTTTCACCACCACCACTTCGCACCACCTCCCGCGCTGCGCGCACCCCCCGATGTGTGAGACCCTAAGCAGCGATGTCTACTCAACGATCCACAGGAAGCGCCCTCGAGGTGTTTCTGGTGTTCCTCCGACTGGGCCTGACCTCCTTCGGCGGCCCCACCGCCCACCTCGGATACTTCCGCGACGAGTTCGTCGGCCGCAGGAAGTGGATGAGCGAGAAGACCTACGCCGACCTCGTCGCCCTGTGCCAGTTCCTGCCGGGGCCGGCGTCGAGCCAGGTCGGTATGGCCGTCGGCCTCCAGCGCGCCGGGTACGCGGGGATGGTGGCGGCGTGGTTCGCGTTCACGATGCCGTCGGTAATTGTGCTCGTCGCCTTCGCGCTGGGCGTCGCGGCTCTCGGCGACATCTCCGGGGCCGGGTGGCTGGTGGGGCTCAAAGCGGCAGCGGTCGCGGTGGTGGCGCACGCGGTGCTGGGCATGGCGCGCTCGCTCATTTCCGGCACAATCCGCGCCGGCATCGCGCTGGCGGCGTTCCTGCTGGTCCTCCTGGTGCCGAACCCGTTTGTACAGGTAGGCGCGATCATCGTCGGCATGCTGGCCGGCTACGCCCTGCTGCAGAGCCCCGAAGTTGATAACGCCGAGACAAGCTTTGCGCCGCGCGTGTCCCGGCAGGTCGCCGTCGTCTGCCTGGCGCTCTTCGCCATCCTGCTCGCCGCGCTGCCGCTGATCGCGAGCGCCCGCGACAACGTGGCGCTGACCATCATGGACACCTTCTACCGCGCCGGCGCGCTCGTCTTCGGCGGCGGGCACGTCGTGCTGCCGCTCTTGGAGTCCGCGACGGTGCCCACCGGGCTTGTCGACCACGACACGTTCCTCGCCGGATACGGCGCCGCGCAGGCGGTGCCCGGGCCGCTGTTCACGTTCGCGTCCTTCCTCGGCGCCTCGGCCCAGGGGGTGCACTGGGTGCTGGGGGCCGCGGTGGCCACGATAGCGATCTTCTTGCCCGCGGCGCTGCTCGTGCTGGGGACCCTTCCGTTTTGGGACGTGCTGCGCCGCCAGCCACAGGCGGCGCGCGCGATCGCCGGCGCGGACGCCGCCGTGGTGGGCATTCTCGCCGCGGCGCTCTACACCCCCGTGTTCACCGCGGGTGTCACGGGCGTGGCGACGATGGCGGTCGCGGGCGCCGCGTTCACCGCGCTGCTGGCGTGGAAGCTGCCGGCGTGGGCGGTGGTGATCGGCGCGGCGCTCGTGGGGTGGGCGCTTCTGTAAGGTGAGGCGCATGAAACGACGCCTCATCACCGCAGCCGCGGCCGCCGCCCTCGCACTAGCGACAGCCACCCAGAGCGCGGTGGCGCTCTCCGGTCAACCCAGCTCCACGGGCTCGAGCGTGCTGGACGCGTCGAGCCTGCCGTGGGCGGGTTCGAGCCTGTCGTCCGACATCTCGCCCTAGGCGGTGCCCACCCTGATCGTGGCCACCCTGGGCGGGGGAGTGCTCGGCTCGGCCCTCTACGAGGGAATCGGATCCACGGGCTCGGCGCTGAGCTCCGCGCTTACCGACGCCGCGCCAACCTTCCCCGCCGCCGACGCCGCCCCGGCGCAACTGCGCAGCCTGCGGCACATCGAGGGCGACGTCTACGAGCTCGTGGTCTGGTCCGGCGCAATGCAGCGCGAAGTGACCAACGAGATCATCCTCCCGGGCGGTCCGGACAACACGGCCCCGCGGCCGAGGTTCTACCTCATGATGGGCGCGGACGGCGCCGCCGGCGGGCTCAGCTGGCGCACCATGTCCAACTATGAGGAGTTCTTCGCCGGCAAGAACGTCAACGTAGTCACCCCGCTCGGCTCTGTCTCGTCCATGCAGGCGGACTGGTACCGACCCGACCCCGTCACCGGCACGAACAAGTGGTTGACGTACATGACGAGGGAGCTTCCGCCGCTTATCGACGCCACCTTCAACGGCGCCGGTCGCGACGCGATCGCCGGGATCTCCATGTCGGGCGGCCCGGCGATCTCCATTGCGTCCTACGATCCGCAGCGCTTCGTCGCCGCGGCGTCGTACTCGGGGTGCCCGTCGACGACGGGGCTGCTCGGCGGGGTGCACGCGTCCTCGGCGGTGGCCATGAACGGCGGGAATCCCGTCCTGATGTGGGGGCTGCCGGGCAACGAGGCCTGGGGGGCGCACTCTCCCGTCCTGCACCTGGACAACCTGCACAACACCGCCCTGTTCGTCTCCGCGGCGCAGGGTGTGCCGGGGCCGATTGACGGGATCGACAACTCGTCGCAACGCGTGGCCAACCCGATGCTGATCGAGGGCGCCTCCTACGCCTGTTCGCTGTACTTCGCCCAGCAGGCTCGGGCGGAGGGGCTAGACGTCACGTGGTACGAAACGGTGGAGGGAACGCACACGTGGGGGCTTTTTGAGAAACTGATGCGGGAGAGCTGGGGAACCATTGGCCCGGCACTGGGGGTGAACTGATAAAGTTTTGCCCGTGAAATTTCATTCCCGCCGCGGTGTGGCGCTGTGCGTGGCGGCTGCGCTGACAGCCTCCACCGTGACCGCGCCCTCAGCATCCGCCCAGTCGTCCCAGTCGTCCCTCTTCACAGGCCAGCCGGCGGATGCGAACTCGAGCGTCATCGACGCCTCCTCCGTCGCCGCCGCGTTCTCCAGCCTCCGCTCGGACATCCACCCAGTTGCGCTTCCCGCGCTGGTGATCTCAGCGCTCATGGGGGGCCTTTTGGTTACCTGTCCTTCGAGCGCTTCGCGTTCCAGGGCAGCTCCCGGCTGGGGTCCAGCACCGTCGACCTGGACAGCACCTTCCCCGACCCGGACGCCCCGCCGGCGGAGTTCGTGAGTCTGGAGCACGTGCGCGACAACCTGTACACGCTGACCGTCTACTCGCCGTCGATGCAACGCAACATCACCAACGACCTCGTCCTGCCCGCCGGCGGCACCGACAACACCACGCCGCGTCCGACCTTCTACCTCCTCGGCGGCGCCGGCGGCGGTGGCTGGACGGGGGAGGGTGGCGCGCCCGATTTCTTCCGCGACAAGCTCATCAACGTGGTCACCCCGCGCGGCGCAATCGGATCCCAGCAGGCCGACTGGGCGCAGGAGGATCCGAAACTGGGCCTGTACAAGTGGACCACGTACCTGACAAAGGAGCTCCCGCCCCTTATCGACGCCGCCTTCCACGGCACCGGCAACGACGCCATCGCCGGGATGTCGATGTCGGGCGGGCCCGCCATGCACATAGCCACCATGGATGACCGGTTCAAGGTGGCGGGCTCCTACTCAAGCTGCCCGTCGACAACGGGGGTGCTCGGCCAGGCGTTCGCCTCTTCCACCGTGCGCTTCTACGGGGCGGATCCCGCCAACATGTGGGGCAGCTCCGCCGATCCTGCGTGGGCGGCGCATTCCCCGATCCTCAATCTCGAAGACATGCGCGACCTGAAACTCTTCGCCGCGGCGTCGCGCGGGGTGCCTCACGAGACCGATCAAGAAGTCAAGGATTCGCCGGCGCCCCTCCTTGTCGTCGACGAGCAGTTCAACTACACCTGCACGCGCTACTTCGTCGACGAGTCCCGGGAGGCCGGGCTGAGCATCGACTTCTACGAGTTCGATGAGGGCACGCACAACTGGGGCCTGTTCCGCCGCCAGCTTCGGGAGACGTGGAAGACGATCGGCCCCGCCCTCGGCGTGGAGTGACCTGCGCCACTACCCCCTACCACCTTGTCGAGCATCACCGCTTAGCTGGGGGTGGTCCGCGACGCGGGTTATAACCAGTTCCGTTTTTGTCCGCACTCTACCCACCGGCGGGGCGGGGGAGTATGTTCAGTTGTAGCAGGTCAGCAAGGGTAAAACCCGAAAGACCGGCTACGCACACCGCGACCCCGCGGTGAGCGCGCAACGCCCTCGGAGCTGATAGTTCTCCACAACACTGCGGACGCGGATGCGGGCATGTACCAGCCCGGTCCGACGATACTTTCGCACCAGAACACCCCGGATGCGGCGTTGACGCTCACCGCGGGGATTTGCCTGTGACCAGCCGGTTTGTTGGTTTTCGTGGCGGTGCTTTATGGTTAACAAGTCGCAAACACAAAGCGAACGCGCCCCGTTCGTCTAGCGGCCTAGGACGTCGCCCTCTCACGGCGGTAACACGGGTTCAAATCCCGTACGGGGTACAGATTGTGCGAGGCAGCTGGTTTTTACCAGCTGCCTCGCTTTTTATCGACTGTGTTCGACGCGAAGCCAGCTCGGCGGCCCTTTACGAGCCCGTGGT
>NZ_GG667195.1:95325-103066 GCF_000159635.1 Corynebacterium lipophiloflavum DSM 44291
ACAGGTCAACCACCGAAAATCGGCGATTCCGGACACACTTTTTGACCCTTAACCCCCCGTGGTCGCGTTCCGGTCGAACACAGCCGATCGCATGCTCTCCGAAAAGCAGCCCACCACACGACGATTTGAAGGGGCGGCGAGCACGCGGGTGCCTAGGTCATCATCACCTTGGTCTGCGCGACCGCCTTGTCCATGCGGCTGATCGCGTGGCTCAGCCGGTGGCGCAGCCAGAGGCCGAGGGCAAGGAAGGGCAGCGAGAAAAGTACGAGGATGCCGAGGGCACGCCAGAAATCCCAGCCATACGTGCCGAAGATGGCGGCGCGCATCGCTCGGATTGAGTAGGTCGCGGGAAGCCACGGGCTAATCCCCTGCACCCAGCCCGGCAGCAGCTGCAGCGGATAGGCGCCGCCCGCCGCCGACACCTGAAGCACGAGAATGAGCACACCGATGGCCTTGCCGGTATTGCTCAGAGAAACCACCAACGTATAGCAGATGAGGTGGAACACCAGGCTCGAGACCCATCCCGCCACCAAGAGGAGGAACGGATGCGCGGGCTCGATCCCGACATACAGGATGAGCCCCGCCATCAGAAGGGTGGACTGGGCTAGCCCGGTGGTGACGAAGGTGAGGTAGCGGCCGAGGTACTTTTGGGCCGCTGTGAGTTGGCTGGGGACGACCACGTTCTGTTCGATGGAGCTGTCGTCGGTGCGCACGGCCAGCGACGTCAGCAGGGCGCCCACCCACAGGGCGAGCACAGTGTAGAGCGGGGCCATGCCGGCGCCGAAGCTGACGCGTGGGAAAACACCCTTACGCTCCACCTTGACAGGGTCGACAAGGGCGTCGGCCAGCTGCTCCGGGTGCCGGGAGACGAGGTCGGCCAACTGTGTCAGGTCGCCGTCGGAGCGCGCCTTGGCAATTGACTGCTGCGCTTCCTGCATCGTCGCCGCGTTGGAGCGCAACGAGTCGGCGGTGTCCCGCAGGTTGTCGCCTGAGGCCGCCAGGGTGTCGCGCAGCGAACCTGGTCGGTTGGCCAGGGCGGAGGAGACGTTGTCCATGTCCGAGCGGACCTTGTCGACGTCTGCGCGGACGTCGTCCAGCGAACTCGACAGCGCCTCGAGGCGGGGGCGGAGCCCCGTGTCGTAGGACGCCCGGGCCGAGTCCATCGCCTCGCGGGCCTGAGCGATGGAGTCCTTGATTGCCTGGCGCTCGGCATTGTCCCTGCCGCGTCCACCCTGCCCGGCGGCGAGGCGCGCGGCTGCGTCGTTGAGCCGGTCGCGCACGGCCGTCTGGCGGGCGATGGCGTCGTCGAGGTGGCCGACCACCGCGCGCGCCCCCGGCTGGGCGTCGGGGGGTAGCGCTGGGGCGACTTGGCCGTTGATGGTGTCGCGCAGGGCCGTGTACTGCTTCACCTGGACATCGACGCGCGCGGCGATGTCCGTCAGGCTCGCGGCGGTGGCCTGGGAGGTGGCGGAAGAGTCCGCCATCAGCTGGTCGACGCGGTCGCTTACGGCGGCAAAGCTTTCCGACGTCGCCCCCAGCGCCGCCGCAAGCGCCGCGCCGTCTCCGCCGAGGCCCGCCCCGGTGGCCCCGAGGTCGACGGGGCGCACTTGGTCGAGGGAGTCGCCCAGCGCCGCGGAAATCCGCTCGGCGCTGTCGACGAGCGGCACGCTCGACTCGGTGAGGGAGGCGAGAGCATCGACGGTGTCGGCGATGGAGAGGAGCTGGTCGCGGGCGCTGGCGGTGCGCTTCTCGATGGAGTCGAGCGCCTGCTGGGTCTCCGCCTCGTTGAAGAAGTCCGAGGCTGTTTCGATTAGCCCGAAGGACACCTCGGCCAGCGCCCTGGTAAACGACGCGCTAATTTGGGCGCTGACGCCCTGCGCCCCGCTCGAGACGAGCAGCGGGGAAATGGGGTTCTTTTTCTCGTTGACGTAGAGGTCGATCCGGCTGGGCTCGGAGTTGCCGGCGTAGAAGGTGAACATGTCGTCGCTCAATGTGGGCGGAAGGACGATCGCGGCGTAGTACTCGCCTGACTTCGCACCCTCAATGGCGTCGTCGGCGTCGGTGATCACCCAGTCCATCGATTTATCGCGGTAAAGCTGGGAGAGCACCATGTCGCCAACGTTGACGGACAGCGGGGTGAGGTCGCTCGTGTGTCCTTCGTCGGTGTTGGCCACCGCCACCTGGAGGCGCTCCGTATCGTGGAAGGGGTCCCACGTAGCCAGCACGTTGAACCACGCGAAGAGACAGGGAATGGCGATGAGGCCGACCATGACGATGCCCGCCATGACGTTGGTGTAGAGACGGCGCAGGTCGTTGTAGGCGATGGAGAAGACGGTTCTCATTGGGTGGCCTCGCTTTCCCCGCCGGTGGGCCGGATGGTGACACTCGTGCCGGCGGAGTCGTGGCGGTGGATCACGGCGTCGCGCAGCTCGGCCTCACCGAGAAGGGAGACCTGTTCGGCGTCGACGAGGCTCTGGGTGAAGTACTCAACCGCGCCGAGGTACAGGATGACCAGCAGGGACCAGCCCACCACGATGGCGAGCATGATGGTCTTGTCGGTAGGAAGAAGCATTGTCAGCAGGGTGATGATCGCGATGCCGAGAACGCCCGCGCCGATCCCGCCGAAGATGAGGGTGCGGTAGTTTTCCCTGAGCATCCGCGCCCGCTTCTCGACAACCCCACGGAACTCTTCGCGATCAGACAGTGCGGCCATGATGTCGGACGCGCGGTAGGGCGAGCCCATGACCTCGACCTTCTCGTTGGTAATCAAATTGGTGCGCGCGAGCTGGCGGTTGAACAAGAGGTTTGCGTGTGAGGATGTGAGGCGGAACAACCATCCCAAGGCGAAGGCCACGGCGGACATGGCGAGAAGCGTCGCCATGAAACGGAAGTAGTGGTATCCGTAAAATCCGGCGATGGTTTCGCGCATTGCGTCGATGCCGTACCGGAAGGGGAGGAACGGGTAGATTCGGCGGAAAAAGCCGGGCATCAGCTCGATGGGGTAGAGCCCGGATGCACCCGGAATCTGGATGACGACGAGGAACACGGCGATGCCGCGGCCGATGTGGCCGAGCGCGGAGACGATGGAGTAGATGATTCCTGTGTACGCCACGCCAGTAACGATCGCGGTGGCGAGGAAGGCGGTAAAAGACTGCATCTGCACTCCGAAGGCTGCGTTGCCGAGCGTCACCACGACGGCCTGGAGCACCGAGAGCGTGGCGAAGAGGAGGAAGCGGCCGAGGTAGGCCTGGCCGACGGTGAGGCGGCGGAAGCCCTCGGTGTCGACCTCGACGCGGAAGATGATCGTCAGCATAAACGCGCCGATCCACAGGGCCAGGTTCGTGAAGAAGGAGGCCATGGAGCTGCCGTAGTTCTCGGTGGGGAAGACGGCCTGCTGCTCGACGGTGACGGGCGAGGAGATGTACTCGCCGATCTTCGCGGGGTTGAGGTTCGTGACAGTGTTGAGGGCCCCCGAGTCGGAGGTGGCCAGGAGGGCGTTGATGTCGGACTGGGCGGAGCGGGCGCCGTCGGCGAGCGTGCCGAGATTGCCCGAGACGTCGTCGAGGATGCCAAGGCTGGCCGCGAGCTGATTGTCCACCCCTGCAAGCAGCGATATCGTCTCATCACGCAAGGCGCGCTGGCTGTTCAGCGCGCCGCGCGCGGAGGCAACGCTGCCGGACGCCTGGGCGAGCGAAGCGTTGAGCGCGGGCACGGACTCCCCAATCTGCTGGCTCGCAGCGCGTGCAGCGGCGTTGGCCTCTGAGGTTGCGTCCTCAAGGGAGGTGCCGAGCTCGCTAATCGACGCCAGCACCGCACCCGTACTGCGGTCTACCTCGTTCAGGCCGTCGAGGACCGTACGGGAGGCGGTAGTGCGCTCTTCCAACGCGCTGGCCGCGGAATCGAGCTGGGCGCGGATCTCGGGTGACAGGGCCGCGCTGCCTGATAGGGCGCGCAGTTGAGCGGTGGCGGACTCGCCCTGTTCGACCACCCCGTCTACCTCGCTGATGGCCGAGCGGACGCGCCCCTGAGCGGTGCCGAGCTGATCCGTAGCGCCCGCGATGGTGGAGTTGGCGGAGGCGGCGCCGAGGCTGAGCGCGTTGGTGGATTCAACAAGCGCAGTGGAGGTGTCCGCGGTGAACCCGGCGGCGGAGCTCTGCAGCTCGGCGATGATCCCCTCGGCCTCGCCGAGGGACGAGTCGACCGACCCGAGGGTGTCGTCGACGGATTCGACGAGGGCGCTCAGCTCGCCAACGACTGGCCGAGCGCCTGAGACGCTCTGCTTCATCGTGCTGATTCGTAGCTGCGCGGCGTCGAGGGCGGCAGCGATGTCAGCGAAGCTTCCGGCGGCCCTTCCGCGTACCTCGTCTGCGTTGTCGCGCAGCGTGAGGCCCGTTTCGCGGAGCTCGGTCGCCGCGGCCTCTCCGACCTTCTGCTTGAACGCCGAGGACACCGCGGCGTCGACGGCCGAGGCGCCGGCGTCGGTGATGGAGGGGGCGACGCCGTTGCTCTTCTCGTTAACGTAATATTCCAGCACGGGCTGGGTGTAGGTCCCGCTGACCAGGCTCAGCAAGTCCTCACTGAACTCGGGCGGGATGAGGAACATGGCGTAGTAGTCGCCCCGCATCAGACCGTCACGGGCCTCGTCCTCGGGGAGGAACACCCAACCTATTTTGTCGTTGTCGCGGAGTTGCTCGGCGATTTGTTCGCCGACGTCGACCTCGCCGACGAGATCAGTTGAGGCACCGCGGTCGTTGTTGACCACCGCGATGCGGATGTTCTGGGTGTGGTCGTAGGGCTCCCAGAAGGCGTTGATGTTGAACCACGCGTAAAGTGCGGGGGTGATGAGCACGCCGACGATGATGATGAAGGCTCGGGGAACGCGCAACAGGCGACGTAGGTCTCGTCCAAGGATCTGCCCGCTTTTTCTCACGGGGCGAGCATACCCCGGAGCGGGGAATTAGGGAAACGCACCGCACCGTCGCCTCCATGTGTGGGAGGCGCAAGCGTGCAGGGAGAAAGCGTGTGCTCGGATCGGTCCAAATCGTGGCCGAGTCAAGCTCTGGATACCTGGGCCGCGCCGGCAGGATCGAGCTTGACGATGACGGCGAGACGCTCTGGGTCGGCGGTGCCGTGCGCGTCAGGGTGCGCGGCGTGCTGGGCGTGGATTAGCTCTTGGGACCGAGCTCGGCGTCGAGCACCTCCTGGGCCACTTTCATGGCGGACAGCGCGGCGGGCGCCCCGCAGTAGCCGCTGGCCTGGATGATCGCCTCGGTGATTTCCTCGCGGGTCAGGCCGTTGGTGAGAGCGCCACGCACATGGCCGCGCAGCTCCTCGTTGGCGCGCAGGGCAACGAGCATCCCGATGTTGAGCAGGCTGCGGTCGCGGCGGCTGAGCCCCTCGCGCGTCCACACCGAGCCCCACACGGTGGCGGTGACGTGGTTCTGCAGCGCCTCACTGTCGGTGCCGGTCGTGCTGGCGATGGCGTTGTCGACGTACGCGTCGCTCATCACTGCGCGGCGCACCTCCATGCCGTTGTCGAATCGGTTGTCGGAAGTGTTTTCCATGCCTTAGAATTGTAGGCGCTAATCGCGGGGGCGATAGGAAACGCATAAGATGCTTCTCATGGAAAAGAGCGAGAATCTTGGCCTGCTCTCCGCGGTCGGAAGCACACCCCTCATCCGTCTCCCCAATGCAGGCGCAACTGTGTGGGGCAAGCTGGAGTCTTTCAACCCCGGCGGCAGCGCGAAGGACCGCACCGCAAGGGCGCTTGTGCGCGACGCGATGGAGCGCGGGGTCATTGGTCCCGGCAGTGTGGTCGTGGAGTCGAGCTCGGGCAACCTCGGCGTGGCGCTTGCGCGCGAGGCCGTCATTGGGGGGTGGCGGTTCCACTGTGTCGTCGACACGCGCACGAACGCCGCGACCCTGGCACATATGCGCGCGCTCGGGGCCACAATCCATGAGGTCGAGCGGCCGGACCCCGAAACAGGGGACTGGCTCACGGCTCGCCGCGCGCGGGTGGCGGAGATTGTCACCGAGCTCGGCGCCGTCAACCTGGACCAGTACTCGAACCGGGCGGCGTTCACCGCCCACAGCGAGGGCACGATGCGTGAAATAGCGGAGCAGCTCGGGCACGCGCCGGACATCCTCGCGGTGGCGGTCAGCACGACCGGCACCGTTGGCGGGTGCCTGGCCCACATCCGGGAGCACAACCTGCCCACCCGCGTCGTGGCGGTCGACGCCGAGGGCTCCGTCCTGTTCAGTGGCGCGCGTGGCGACCGCGTCCTGCCCGGCTACGGCGCCGGGATGGTCACCGAGCTATCCACCCAGGTCGTCCCCGACGAGGTGATCCGGGTGAGCGCGCGCGACGCGGTCGCGGCCGCGCGGGCAACGGCGCTGACCACCGGTTTCATGCCGGGGGCCTCCGGCGGCGCGGTGGCGTGGGGCGTCGATAAGCTGGTGGCAAAGAACCCGGGCGCGGAGATCGTGGCCGTCTTCCACGACGACGGCCGCGCGTACCTGGACACGGTCTACAACGACGAATGGGTCGAAAGGAACATCGGGTGAAGGTAGCAATCATCGGGGCCGGGCCGCGCGGCCTGTGGGCGGCGGAGGAACTCTTCGAGCGCGCCCGCCAGCGCGGGGCACGCATCGACCTGACGGTGTTCAACGACGGGCCGCTGGGCAGCGCGAGCGCCACGGGCGCGTTCCAGCCCGCCGGGCCGGGGCAGTGGCTGCTCAACGTGCCCGCCACGGCGATCGAGTCCCGCCTCGGCTCCTTCAACGCGTGGCGCGGCGCGAACGACTCCTTCCCGCCGCGCCGTGAGGTCGGTGAGTTCCTGGCCGCGTCCTGGCGAGCGCTGGAAAACAACACACCGCGGGGCTGCGCGGTGACATTCCGCGAAGTCGAGGTGCGCGACCTAGACGCGCACGGGGCCGGTTTCGAGGTCGACGGCACGGTGTTCGACGAGGTGCTGGTGTGCACCGGGCACGCCCCCGCGGCCCCGGTCGACGGCGCGATCCCCGCCTACCCCCACCACAACCTGGATGCGATCTCGCCCGCGGACACCGTGCTCGTGCGCGGCGCGGCGCTGACGTTCATCGACGTCACCCGCTACGCCCCGGCGAAGGCGTTCTACCCCGTCTCCCGCTCCGGGCGGTTCATGGAGGTCAAGGCGTACCCGGCCGACGAGAAGGCGCTCGAGCCCGCTTTACGAGGCTTCGCCGACGCCATCCTTTCCTCCGGCTCCTACGAGGAGTTCGTGGGGGCCGTCGCCGAGGCGTCGTTAAGCGTGCTCGAGGCCCAGGGCGGGGACGGCGGCCTCGAGGAGGTCAACGCAGTTCTCACAGGCACGGATTTCACCGGGGACGCGGTCGCGGAGCTGCACGCCTCCCTCGCGGCCGCTGAGGGGTCGCGGCCGTGGACGGCGGCGCTTGCGGTGGGCTACACGTTCCGCACCCTTTACCCGCAGGTGATCGAGCGCGCGTCCTTCGGCGGGCGGGAGAGCCTGGGCGGGGAGCGGTTCTACCGGCTCACTCGCATCCTCGAGCGGGTTGCGTTCGGCCCGCCGCCCGAGACGGCCCGTGACCTCGTCCGCGCGATCGACGAGGGCCGGGTGCGTACCGACCTGCTGGGCCGCGGCGGCGACAGTCTCAGTGACCTCGCCCGCGAGGTGGGGGCGGACGTGGTCGTCGACGCCGTCAACGCGCCCCCCGGCGTCGTCGACGGCACCCTAGTCGGTGC
>NZ_GG667195.1:104041-127678 GCF_000159635.1 Corynebacterium lipophiloflavum DSM 44291
GGAGCTCGCCGATACACTGACCGCCGCAGGCCACACCCCGGAGTTCATCGACATCGGCGGCGGGGTGCCCATGAGCTACCTCGACGACGCCGAGCAGTGGGCCGACTACCAGGCCGCCATCGCCGCCCAGCGGGCCGGTTACGCCGCCCCGTTCACGTGGAGATCCGACCCGCTTGCCACCACCTACCCGTACTACCAGCGGCCCACACGCGGGCCGTGGCTGGACGAGGTGCTCTCCGGCGGGGTCGCCGAAGCGCTCACCGCGCGCGGCTTGCGGCTCCACCTTGAGCCGGGCCGCTCGCTTCTCGACGGCTGCGGAGTGATCCTCGCCCAAGTCGCCTTCGTGAAGACGCGTAGCGACGGCCTCCCGCTCGTCGGCCTGCACATGAACCGGACCCAGTGCCGCACCACCTCGGACGACTACCTCGTCGACCCGATCCTAGTCAAGCGCACGCCGGCCAGCGAGGAGATCGAGGCCTTCCTCGTCGGCGCCTACTGCATCGAGGACGAGGTGATTCTGCGCCGCAGGATCCGCTTCCCCCAGGGGGTCTCAGCCGGCGACATCATCGCAATCCCCAACACCGCCGGGTACTTCATGCACATCCTGGAGTCGGCCTCGCACCAGATCCCGCTGGCGAAGAACGTGGTGTGGCCGTCCGGCGAGCTTGACCCGATCGACCAGCCCGGCTAGTTCTCGTGGGCCACGACGATCACGGTGCGTTGCGGTTTCGGCCCGGGCAGCGGCGAGTTGAGCAGCATGTGCATTAGATCGGCTGAGTCGTCGGGGGTCAGGTGCGCTGTGGGTTCGTCGAGAAGCAGCACGTCGGCGTCGCTGCACAGCGCGCGGGCGAGCAGCAGGCGGCGGCGCTGCCCGGCCGAGAGCGAGTCGGCGCCGTTGTCGAGGACAAAGTCCAAGTCGAAGGGGAAGCCGACGGCGGAGAGGACGCGCGTGGCGAGGGTGTCGTCAAGCTCGGGCGTGCCCACGCGCAGGTTCTCGCGCACCGAGGTTGAAAACACCCACGCGTCCTCCGCGTAGAACCTGGTGCTTGCCGGGGCGGTCGCTTCGCCCGAGGCGGCGGGCACCAACCCCGCGAGCGTTTCCAGCATCGTGGTCTTGCCTGAGCCCGAGGGCCCGCGCACGAGCAGGCGCTCGCCGGGCTCCACGCGGAGATTCCACACCGTATCGCCGTAGATGGTGCGCAGGTCGCGCGCCTCGACGGTGTCGGACACCGCGGGTCCAGCGACATCGGCGCGTTGCGTGTTCAGCAGGTTGCTCAGGCGCGATGCGGCGCGCGCGGCGTCGTCGGCGTGGCGCGCGGCGGCAGGCAGGGGACCGTGGGACTCGAACGCCGCCAGCGACAGCATCAGCAACATGCCCAACCAGGTCGGATTCCCGCTGTAGGTAGCCACCGCGATCGCCGCCACGCCGAGCGCCGCAGCGCCCGTGGCCACGGTCTGGATCGCCTCGGCCGCAACGGTTGAGCGCTGCGCGGCGAGCTTCTCGCGCGTGACGCGTTGCGACGCTTCCGCAACCTCGCCGATCAAAGCCTCGGCCCGACCGGCCGCGGCGAACTCCACGCGGTGCTGCAGCACCTGATCGAGGCCGACGGCGAACTCGGTGGACTCCTCCACCTCGCGGGCGCGGCGATTCGAGCGTGCGGCGATGCGCGGCACCAAGAAACCGGTCACGGCGAGAGCTGCCGCCATCACCAACGCGGCCGGCGGGCTCAGCCACGCCGCAAGCCCCAGCGCGGCGAGGGAGACCACCACCGCAACGAGGCGGGGGATGTGGCTGCGCACCAGAAAGTCCGTGACCCGCTCGGTGTCGTCGACCACATAGACGTGGCCCTGTCCGCGCGATGTCGCAGCGGACGAGGCCAGCGCGTCGTAGACTTTCGCGCGCAGCTCGCTCAGCGCACCGAGCGCCAGCTGGTGAGCGACGATCCGGTCGATGTAGCGAAACACTGCGCGAGAGATGCCCAAACCCCGCACCGCGGTGATCGCCACGGACAGGTGCAGCACTGGGGGCATCTGCCACGCCCGGGTGATCAGCCAACCGGACAGCACCGTCAGGCTCAGCGCGGACAGCAGCGTCACCGCTGCGGCGGCGACCGCCAGCGCAACGGCCCCGGGTTTGACCCCCGCGACCCGCAGCAAGGATATGGCGTTTCTCACAGGTCCACCACCTTGTCGGAGGCCTCGGCGACGCGCATGTCGTGGCTGGCGACCAGTACCGTGCGCCCGCGCTCGGCCGCGTCGCGGATCGCGTCGAGCACCTCGGCGACGCGCTCGGGGGACAGATGCGCGGTGGGTTCGTCGAGAAGCACAATCGGCGCGGGCGAGGCGAGGGTGCGGGTCAAGCCGATCAGTTGCAGCTCGCCCGCGGAGACGCCGCGCGAGGCAGGGTCGATGAAGCGCTCGGGTTCGACCGTCGGGGCCAGCGGGGTGGGAGTGACGGGCGCGCCGAAGAGCTCGAGGTTCTCGCGCACGGTGCCGGGCACCGTCGCGGGCCGCGCCGCGAGGAAGGCCACCTCGCCGCCCACGGCGATGCGCCCGCTGACGTCGGTATCGGGCAGCGCGCCAAGTATGGCGAGGAAGGTCGTGGACTTGCCCGTCCCGTTCGGCCCGCGCAGCACGGTGACCTCGCCGGGGTGGGCACGGAACGACAGGTTGTGGGGCAGCGTGCCGTCGCGCCCGGTAACGCTCAGGCTGTCCACCTCCACGCCGGACCGAGCAGGCGTGAGGTAGGAGCCAGCGGTGGCGGTGGGGGCGTCGATAAGCGATAGCACCTTATCCACCGCCTCGAGCCCGTCGGCGGCGGCGTGGTAGTTCGCGCCGACCTTGCGCACGGGGTTGAACACCTCGGGCACCACGATGAGCACGACTAGGCCGGCGAGCAGGCTGATGTCGCCGTAGACCAGGCGCAGGCCGATACTCACCGCGACCAGCGCGACGGAGAGCGTGGCCAGGAACTCGAGCGCGAACGACGACAGGAACGCCAGGCGCAAAACGCCCATCGTGGAGGCCGCGTGCCGCGCACCGGCGTCGCGGATGTGCTCGCCCGGGCGTGTCGACGCCTGCATCGCGCGCAGCGTCGGCGCTCCACGCAGCAAGTCCGCAATCTGGTGGCCGAGCGCGGTGGAAACACGCAGGCGCTGCTCCGTGCGCGCGGCGGTGAGCGTGCCGATGAGCACCATAAACGCCGGGATCAGCGGCAGGGTGACCAGCGCGAAGACTCCGGCGACGACGTCGAAGGAGAACACCGCGACCAGCGCAATCGGCGTTGCGATCACCCCTGCGACCAGCGAGGGCAGGAAATCGGTGAGGTAGGGCCTGAAGTCGTCCATGCCGCGGGTGAGCACGTGGCGCCACAGGGCGGCGTCGCGCTCGACGGCGCGGGGATCCTGGCGCGCCAGCGCGGTCAGCGCCTTGCTGCGCAGCACGTCGATGGTGGCGCCAGCGGCGTGGAGCGAGGCGCGCTGCGCCGCCGCTGCCGCCGCGCTGTGGGCGAGGATCACAGCGGCGAGCGCTGCGAACAGCAATACGTAGTTCACGTCGCGCCCCTCAACGGCGGAAGCCGCGATCACACCAAGGAGCGCACCTCGCGCGACGACGAGAGCGGTGGTGACCCCCTGAGCGATTCCCGTGCGCAGGATGAACCGGCGCACCGGGGGCGCAAACCGCACGAGGCGGGGGTCGACAGGGGAGGCCACGGTGCTTCTTACACCTTCACCCTCTGCCTGAAGGACCAGAAGGACCACGCCTGCGCGACGATCACGGCGGGCAGGATGATGATCCCGGCCCAGCTCATAATCCGCAGGGTGTACGGGTT
Source organism: Corynebacterium lipophiloflavum DSM 44291 (assembly GCF_000159635.1). GTDB lineage: Bacteria > Actinomycetota > Actinomycetes > Mycobacteriales > Mycobacteriaceae > Corynebacterium > Corynebacterium lipophiloflavum. Next base: position 107,874 of record NZ_GG667195.1, read on the forward strand.
CGATGCCGCGGAGTAGATGTCCCACCCCGGGTGGGCGCTGGTCGAGCGGATGACGTCCGGGAACAGGGAGCCGAACAGCACCACGCAGACTGCGGCGATGGCTATGGTCGTGGCGGCGAAGGCGAACCCATCGCGATTGGCAAAGGTTGCGCCGATCGCCGCGGCGATGCCAAGCGCCGCCACCGCCACGGCAATCCAAGTCCACTGCGCCCCGGCTACGTTCTGCAGCCACACGACGTACAGCAGGGAGACGATCGCGGTCGGCGCGGCGAGCCAGCGCAGTGCCAGGGTGCGGGCGCGGCCGCGCAGCGGCTCGTGAGCCTTCAACGCGACGAAGATCGCGCCGTGCAGCGCGAAGAGCAGCACGAAAGCGAGGCCACCGGCAAGCCCCAGTGGGTTGAACAGGCCGACAAAGCCGTCGGTGAAGGAGCTGATTCGGCCCTTGTCGTTGAGCGGCACGCCGGCGACGAGGTTGGTGAAGATCAGGCCCCACAAAAAAGCCGGGAGGTAGGAGCCGAAGGTGGTGCCGATGTCGCAGCGGCGGCGCCACTGGGCAGTCTTGCCTTTTACACGCCACTCGAGGGAGACGCCGCGCACAATCAGGCCGACGAGGATGAGCACGAAGAGGAAGAAGAACCCCGAAAGCAGGGTTGCGTACCACTCGGGGAAGGCCGCGAAGATGGCCGCGGCGGCGGTCACGAGCCACACCTCGTTGCCGTCCCACAGCGGCCCGATGGTGCTCACCTGCGCGGTGCGCCGGCGGTCGTTGTCCTCGGGCGTGTCACCTCCGACGAACGGAAGCAGCATGCCCACGCCGAAGTCGAAACCCTCGAGCACAAAGAAGCCAGCGAAGAGCACGGCAATCCCCAGAAACCAGATCGTGTTGAGATCCATCAGCTACTCTCCTTTATCTCCGCGAATGCTTGTCGATGCCCCATCGCCGCGCCCCGGTGACGTCGTCACGCCAAAGCTCAACGGCTCGAGCTCCGCGTCGTCGGCCGGGCCGTAAGAAGCCGCCGCCGGGTTGGCCGCGTCGCCGGCGGACATGCCCGGCTGGTCGAGGCCGTAGAGGGTGTAGCGGCGCATCAGCGCGAACCAGATCACGGCGAGGATGCCGTAGAGGGCGGTGAACACCCCGAGGCTTAACAACACCTGCCATGGTTGGTGGTCGGAGACGCCGAAGTCGACGATCATATGGATGTTCTGTTCCCCGTTGGGTCCGTCGACTCCCTGGAACGATGGGTTGGGGTGGACCACCCACGGCTGGCGGCCCATCTCGGTGAAGATCCAGCCGGAGAAGTTGGAAATCCACGGCGCGGGCAGCGCGGCCAGGCAGGCGATCTGGATCCAGTTCTCGGAGGGGACGCGCTTCTTACGGGTCTTCCACAGGGCGACGACCGCCATGATGGCGGGCACGGCCATGAAACCGATCATCAGGCGGAAGGACCAGTAGGTGACAAAGAGGTTCGGGATGTAGTTACCCGGCCCGTAAAGCTCCTGGTACTGCGTGTTGAGGTCCATCGCGCCCTGCAGGGTCACGCCGCTAAAGCGACCCTCCGCGAGGAACGGCAGCACGAACGGGACGCCGATTAAGTGAATCGCCGTTTCGCAGTTGTTCATGGTCGACACCGACAGAATCGAGAAGTACGGATCGGTCTCGGTGTGGCACAGCGCTTCCGCCGAGGCCATCTTCATCGGCTGCTGGACAAACATGAGCTTGGCCAGTGCGTCCCCGGTCAAGGCAACTCCGATTGAGGAGACGAGGATGATCCACGCCCCGAAGCGCGTGCAGGTGCGCCAGATCGTCGCCGCGGTGCTGTCGGGGTCGCCCTGGCGCGCCTCACGCACCATCCACCAGCCGGCGATGCCGCAGACGAAGGTGCCGGCGAGCATCCAGGCGGCGAAAATGGCGTGGGGCACGGCTTGAACTGCCGTGGGGTTGGTCAGCAGCGCCGCGAAGTCGATGAGCTCGGCGCGGTCGGTCTCGGGGTTGTAGCGCGCGCCGACGGGGTGCTGCATAAACGAGTTGGCCACGATGATGAAGTAGGCCGAGACGTTCACGGCCACGGCGACGATCCAGATTGAGACCAGGTGCGCCCAGCGGGGGACGCGTCCCCAGCCGAAGATCCACACGCCGAGGAAGACGGACTCGAAGAAGAACGCCGCGAGGCCCTCGAAGGCGAGGGGAGCGCCGAAGACGTCGCCGACGAAGCTGGCGTATTCGGACCAGTTCATACCGAATTGGAACTCTTGGACCAACCCGGTGACCACACCCATGGCGAAGTTGATCAGAAACAGGTTTCCGAAGAATCGCGTGGCGCGGTACCAGGGTTCTTTGCCCGTTACCTGCCAGAGCGTCTGCATGATGGCAACCACCGGGGCGAGCCCGATGGTGAGCGGAACGAAAATGTAGTGGTAGACGGTGGTGATGCCGAACTGCCACCGGGAGAGATCGACGAGATCAAGCTCCATGGTGCTGGCTCCTAGCTGGTTTAACTATCAGAGGCGGACAAGTTGGTCGGGGTACGCGCAAAGCCGGAACTGACAAAGAAGGCTTTATTGGTAGTCGGATGCGCGGGCGCAGAAGTTCCTCACGCTTCCGGGCAGTATCGCACTGGCGGGATGTCCTACAGTGCGCTGCTGAGCCTGGTGGCCGCGGCGCTGACTACCTTTCCCCAGGTGTCGCAGGGTCGCGGGCCGAGGCGTTCAACGGGCCCGGATACTGAGAGCACCGCCAGCACGTGGCCCGCGGAGTCTGTGATCGGGGCGGACACGCTGGCTAGGCCGATCTCGCGCTCGGCGACGGACTCGGCCAGGTAATCGTTGCGCACCCGGTCGAGCTCGGGCTCGGGGAACGGGTGGTCCGCAATCAGGTCGAAGGCGGCGAAGACGCGCGCCGCGGAGCCCGCGGTCAGTGGAAGCTGCGAGCCCACCGGCACGGTGTAGGTCAGTCCGCTGGGCGGCTCCTCGGCGGCGATGCAGGTGCGCGTGTTGCCGGTGAGTACGTAGAGCTGTACGGATTCTCCGGTCGTGGTGACCAGCTCGCGCATGATCGGCTCGGCCGCAGAGAGCAGGCGCGGTGACGCCTTGGCCGAAAAACCGGCGAGTGCGGGGCCGATGGTCCATTCGCCGGAGGGGGTGCGTGTGAGCACGCGGTGTACCTCGAGCGCGGTGGCGATGCGGTGTGTCGTGGCTCGGGGCAGGCAAGTATCCTCGCTTAGGTTCGCCAACGACTTGTCGCCCATGGCGACGGAGCGGACGATGGCGATGGCGCGGTCGAGCACTTTAATGCCGGAGTCTTCGCTATACTGTCTCACACGATGGATACTAGCATTCCGCATAATGGGAATGTTCGTGACTACCAGAGGAGGAAAGTGATGGCAGACAAGCCTTTGACACTCGCCGAGAAAGTGTGGCAGGACCACGTGGTGACAAAGGGGGCAGACGGCGACCCTGACCTGATCTACATCGATTTTCAACTCCTCCACGAAGTCACTAGCCCGCAAGCTTTTGACGGGCTGCGTATGTCGGGACGGACAATCCGACGCCCCGCCCAGCACCTGGCCACCGAGGACCACAACGTGCCCACCCTGGGTATCAAAACTGGCAACCTGCTCGAAATACAGGAGCCGACCTCACGCATCCAGGTGGAAACACTGCGCAAGAACTGTGAGGAGTTCGGCGTGCGCCTGCACTCCATGGGCGACGTGAAGCAGGGTATCGTTCACACCGTCGGTCCGCAGCTCGGTATCACCCAGCCGGGCATGACCATCGTGTGCGGTGACTCGCACACCTCCACCCACGGCGCGTTCGGCTCCATCGCCATGGGTATCGGCACCTCCGAGGTCGAGCACGTCATGGCCACCCAGACGCTCTCTCTTAAGCCGTTTAAGACCATGGCCATCGAGGTCTCCGGCGAGCTCGCCGAGGGTGTGACCGCCAAGGACCTGATCCTGGCGATCATCGCCAAGATCGGCACCAACGGCGGCCAGGGCCACATCATCGAGTACCGCGGCGAGGCCGTGCGCAAGCTGTCCATGGAAGCGCGCATGACCATCTGCAACATGTCCATCGAGGCCGGAGCCCGTGCCGGCATGGTCGCCCCCGACGAGAAGACCTTCGAGTACGTCAAGGGCCGCGAGTACGCCCCCACCGGCGCCGATTGGGACGCCGCGGTGGAGTACTGGAAGACCCTGCCTACCGACGACGGCGCCACCTTCGACACCGTCGTCGAGATCGACGGCTCCGCGCTCACCCCGTTTGTCACCTGGGGCACCAACCCGGGCCAAGGCCTGCCGCTGTCGGAGAACGTGCCCGATCCGGAGTCCTTCGGCGATGACACCGCGAAGCGCGCCGCGGAAAAGGCTCTCCAGTACATGGACTTGACGCCGGGCACGCCGCTGCGCGACATCAAGATCGACACCGTGTTCCTGGGATCGTGCACCAACGCCCGCATCGAGGACCTGCGCGCCGCCGCCGAGATTCTCAAGGGCCGCCGCATCGCAGACGGCACCCGCATGATGGTCGTGCCCTCGTCCACCATGGTTAAACAGCAGGCCGAGGAGGAGGGCCTGGACAAGGTGTTTACCGAGTTCGGTGCAGAGTGGCGTACCGCCGGCTGCTCCATGTGCCTGGGCATGAACCCGGATCAGCTCAAGCCGGGTGAGCGCTCCGCCTCTACGTCGAACCGCAACTTCGAGGGCCGCCAGGGACCCGGCGGGCGCACGCACCTGGTGTCACCGCTGGTCGCCGCCGCCACCGCTGTCACCGGCCACCTGTCCAGCCCCGCCGACCTCTAAGAAGGAGCACACGAGAATGGAAAAGTTCACCACTCACACCGGTGTTGGCGTCCCGTTGACGCGCTCGAACGTGGATACCGACCAGATCATTCCGGCGCGCTACCTCAAGCGCGTCACCCGCAGCGGGTTCGAGGACGGCCTGTTTTCCAACTGGCGCGACAATGAACCGGATTTCGTGCTGAACCAGGATGAGTACAAGGACGGCTCGGTCCTGTTCGCCGGAACGGATTTCGGCACCGGCTCCTCGCGCGAGCACGCTGTCTGGGCCTTGGGCGACTACGGGTTCCGCGCCGTGTTCTCCCCGCGCTTCGCAGACATCTTCCGGGGTAACGCCGGCAAGGCCGGGCTCTTGGCGGGCGTGATGAGCGAGTCCGACATCGAGCTGATCTGGAAGCAGCTCGAGCAGAACCCGGGCATGGAGGTCACCGTCAGCCTCGCGGACCGCACCGTCACCGTCGGGGAGAACACCTACACCTTCGACATCGACGACTACACCCGCTGGCGGCTCATCGAGGGCCTCGACGACATTGGCCTGACGCTTCGCGACGAGCCCGCGATCGACGCCTTCGAGTCGCAGCGGCCGACGTTCAAACCCAGCGTGTAGCGCCGCTAGCGCACCGGCAGGGCGGAGGGCATGTAGTCGGCACCGGTGAGGTCGTCACCGTTGAAGGACAGCACCCAGACCCCGCCCTTTTTCACGGAGATGGGGCCGTCAATGGGCAGCCTTCCGGTGTCGGAGAGCCAGGCGATGATGTCCGGCATGATCCCGCCTTGGGAGCAGATGACGCTCACCCCGCCGAGCGCGACGACGTCCGCGAAGGCCTGCTTGCAGGCCACCTGATTATCCACCCAGGCGCGCTCGCCGAAAAGCTCGTTGACTTCGACGTCGAGCGTGAGCTCGTCGGCAAGCGGGGCGACGGTGGTCCGGCAACGGTCGGGCTCGGCGGAGAAGATGCGCTGCGGGTTAAACGGGGCGAGCATGGGCACCAGCATCTCGGACTGGCGGCGGCCCTTCTTGTCTAGCGGGCGAAGGTTGTCGTCGCCGCTCCACTTCTCGCGCTCGTGGGCGCGGCCGTGGCGCACGTAGAGGATCCGCGAGGTGGCGGGCAGGCGGAAGCGCTTCTCCGCCTTGTGAAGTACCTGGCGGTCGAGGTCGTAGGTGAGCAGCTCCTTGGCCTCATCGAGGGGCAGCCAGCGGATCTCATCGACCTCGCTGTTGGGCGTGAACTCGCCGCCGGTGACCTGACCCGTCCAGTAATAGACCACCTTGGTGGTGTTTTTCACCGGGTAGATGGTCTTGCCCAAAAGCTTGCCCAGGCGGATGTCGTAGCCGGTCTCTTCTTTGATCTCGCGCACGGCGGTTGCGACGAGAGACTCGCCGGGGTCGACTTTTCCCTTGGCCAGGGACCAGTCGTCGTAGTGCGGGCGGTGGATGCAGGCGACCTCGATTTTTTCGACAGCCTCCAGGTCGCCACGCCACAGCACGGCACCGGCCGCGAGCGTGGTCTTGTTGAATTCGCGCTCGGGGTGGCGCGGGATTTCCTGGTGGCGGCCCGTGAGGAACATCTCTCCGCGGTCGTCTTTGTCTGTTTCGTGCATTGTCGCCCTAGATGCCATGGAGACATTGTGGCGCACACTCCGCGGTAGTGCGAACTCACCCGCCCGCGTGTCGCGCACCGCATCCGGCTAATCTTGGGCGGTACATGCCCCCGGGGGTGCTGTCGAAGACTTCAAGGAAAGCGAGCGTGCGATGGTCAACGTAGCGGTGATGGGCGCAGGGTCGTGGGGTACGGCGTTGGCGAAAGTGTTTGCCGACGCCGGCAACGCGGTCACCCTGTGGGCGAGGCGTGCGGAGCTTGCGCGGTCGATTACCGCCGAGCACGTCAACGCCGACTACCTGCCCGACATCACCCTCCCGCAGGCGTTGGTTGCCACCGCCGATCCCGCAGAAGCGCTGGACGGCGCGGATATCGTGACTTTTGCGGTCCCGAGCCAGACGATGCGCGAGAACCTTTCGGTCTGGCAACCGCTGCTGCCTGCCGACGCCACCCTAGTGTCCATCTCCAAGGGCATTGAGTACGGCACCCATTTGCGCATGTCCCAGATCATCGCGGAGATCACCGGGGCGAACGAGGAGCGTATCGCCGTGCTCACCGGGCCCAACTTAGCGCGCGAGGTGGCCGAGGAGCAGCCGGCGGCCACGGTGATCGCGTGCACGAACCTCAACCGCGCGAAGCTGCTCCAGGCGGCGTGTTCGACGCGCTACATGCGCCCGTACACGAACACCGACGTCGTCGGCGCGGAGTTCGGCGGGGCCTGCAAGAACGTCATCGCACTCGCCTGCGGCATGGCGGCGGGGTTGAACTTGGGAAGCAACACGCAGGCGACGCTGATTACGCGCGGATTGGCGGAAATTGCGCGCCTCGGCATTGAGCTCGGCGCCGATCCGCGCACCTTTTCCGGCCTAGCGGGAATGGGTGACCTGGTGGCCACGTGCACGTCCACGCTGTCGCGCAACCGCACCTTCGGCGCGGCGCTGAGCGCGGGGGCGAGTCTGGAGGAGGCCAAGGCGGCGACCAAGGGGCAGGTCGCCGAGGGTGTAATTTCTTCGCAGTCGATCTACCAGCTGGCCACGGAGGCGGGCGTGGACATGCCGATTACCACCGCGGTGCGCGCGGTGTGCCATGAGGGTGCGGGGGTCGAAGATTCCATCGTGGCGCTGATGGGTCGCTCGAAAAAGTCCGAGTAACGCCTTGTAGGCTTCGACACGTGATTCGTGTAGCAGTAATTTACGGTGGCCGCTCCACCGAGCACTCCATCTCCTGCATCTCCGCCGGGGCAATTATGGCGCAGCTGCCGAAGGAGACCTACGAGATCGTCCCCATCGGCATCACCCGCGAGGGCGCGTGGGTCACCGGCAGTATCGACCCTGTCGGCGGCGCGACGCTGCCCGAGGTCGCGCCTGGGCGCGAGGTGGCGCTGACGGCGACACCGCAGCGCCGCGGCACGATTTCGGACGTCGCAACCGGCGAGGTCCTCGAGGTCGTCGACGTCGCCTTCCCCGTGCTGCACGGCATGTACGGCGAAGACGGCACGATCCAAGGCTTCTTCGAGCTCTCGGGCCTGCCCTACGTCGGACCGGGCGTGCTCGCCTCCGCGTGCGCGATGGACAAGGAATACACCAAGCGGCTCGTCTCCTCTGCGGGTATCGCGGTGACCGACGAGGTCATCGTGCGTCGCGGCGAGTCGCTTGACGACGCCACCAAGCAGCGCCTCGGCCTACCCGTCTTTGTCAAACCCGCCCGGGGTGGTTCCTCAATCGGTGTGTCCAAGGTCAGCGACTGGGCTGAGCTGGACGACGCGATCGCCGTCGCGCTGCAGTCTGACTCCAAGGCGATTGTCGAAGCGGAGCTTGTCGGCGACGAGGTGGAGGTCGGCGTGCTCGAGTACCCGGACGGTCGCGTCGAGGCTTCCGTGCCCGCTACGCTCAACGGCACCGAGGACGGTGAGGAGGGCTTCTACGGCTTTGAAACGAAGTACCTCGATGAGGGGGTGACCGCCACCATTCCCGCGCCCTACAGCGAGGAGGTGACGCAGCAGATTCGCTCGCTCGCCATCACAGCGTTTCGCGCCCTCGGCTGCCGCGGGCTGTCACGGGTGGACTTCTTCCTCACCGAGCGCGGGCCGGTTCTCAACGAGATCAACACCATGCCGGGTTTCACCCCGATCTCGATGTACCCGCAGGTGTGGAAGGCCTCGGGAGTGAGCTACCCCGAGCTGTTGCACACCCTTATTCAGACCGCGCTGGCACGGTCGCCTCGATAGCCTCCGACAGCGCGGTCACCGCGGCGTTGCCCTCGCCCTGGGGAAGGTGCACGGCTATCACGGCGTCGCGGCCGAGCGCGAACCAGGTAGACGCGCTGGGGTTGTCCGCGAGCTCGGTGTCTTCAAACCAGGTCACCCCGTTGATCTGGTAGAGCTGCAGGCCGGGTTCGTAGTTCTCCGGTGGAGCGACATTGCAGCGCAGAAGAATCGGCTCTTTGCCCTCAGCCTGCCAGGCCACGGTGCGTTCCTGCTCGACGTCGAGGCGCGTGTACCCCTCGGCGGGAGACTGCGGCAGGGCGGATAGCAGTGCGTCGCAGGTGCCCGCTTCGGTGGCGGGGCCATCGGCTAGCTGCGAAAGCGGGGCGGGGGCGGGAGTATGGGTCGCCTCCGGCAACGCAGCGGCGTTAACGTCGGCAAGCGCGCGTGCGGCGTCGCCGGTACCGCCGTTCGCCGTGACGGCGACGACGGGGGAGCGGTCGGTGGTGTACCACGTGGTCAGGTTTGAGCCGGCGATGGGATCGTCGATGCGCATCCACTGCGCCCCGCCGGCCTCGAACGTCGGGGTGTACTCGGTGTACTGCAGTGGCATGTCCACCCCGCAGCGCAGCGTGACGCGCTCGGTGGACGACGACTGCCACGCCGCGGCACCCGCGGGTGCCGGCTCGGCGAGCTCGGCGCGCTTGTGGCCCATCAGCGTGTTGGGAAGAGCGTCGAGAAGCGAGGCGCACTCCGGCGAGCCGGCCAGCGGCGAGGGCAGTTCGGGCATGGACACCGGCGTCAGCGCGACGCGGTTGAAGTAGACTTTGGCTCCGGCGAGGACTCCGACGATCAGCGCCACCGCGAGGACCAGGCTGATAACGATGAATGGCTTGGGAATCGGGGTAGCGGAATCCTTGCTCATGATTAGGCATTCTAACGAAAGGCGCACGTCACCCGTGATTGAGACAGGCTTTCCCACCGCCGGCCCGACGCTGGGAGAGGTGGGCGAGCACGAGGTCATCCGCGCGATCCTCGGCGAGGCGCCGTCGCCCTTCAACGGTGACGACGCCGCCGTGCTGACCCCGCCGGTGCCGAACTCCCGCGTCGTGGTCACAACAGACATGCTCGTCGAGGGCCGCCATTTCGCGCCCGAGCTGACAACGCCGTTTGCTGTGGGGCGCAAGGCCGTGGTGCAAAACTTCGCGGATATCGAGGCGATGGGTGCGCGGCCGATCGCCGCGGTGCTGGCGTTTTCCGCCCCGCCCGAGCTGCCGCTTGAGGTGGTGCGTCAATTCGCCGCCGGGATCCAGTCGAAGGTGGGCGAGTACACATCCGAGCTCGTCGGCGGGGACGTCACCAGCGGCGCCTCGCTGGTGCTGTCGATCAGTGCGGTGGGTTCTCTCGGCGGCAGCCTGCCTCCCCTTGAGCTGGATCGGGCGCGTGCGGGCCAGCGCGTTGTCGCCCACGGCAAGATCGGCTACTCCGCCGCCGGGCTCGCCCTGCTGCAATCCGGTGCGGACATTCCCGAGCACCTGCACCCGCTGGTGCATGCCTACCAGGCGCCGGAGCTGACGCCAGGCCGCGGCATGATCGCGCGGGCCGCCGGGGCGACCGCGATGACGGATAACTCCGATGGGCTGGTGCGTGATGTCGGCGTGTTGGCGGAGCGCTCCAAGGTGCTCATCGACCTCGATTCCGCGGCGCTCGCCCCGGATGAGCTGCAGGTCGCCGCGGGCGAGCTGCTCGGCATCGACCCGTGGCAGTGGGTCTTAAGCGGCGGCGAAGACCACACGTTGCTCGGCACGATCGACGGCTCCGCCCCGGTCGGCTTTCGCACCATCGGCGAGGTCCGCAAGGGCGCGGGCGTGCTTGTCGACGGCTCCACCCCGGCATACAGCCAAGGATGGGAGAGTTTTTCATGACGCACACGTCACGGTTACCAGTCCACGACTCGTGGCAGGAGCCGCTCGCCCCGGTGGCCGATCAGATCCATGCGATGGGCGACTTTCTGCGCGCCGAGCGCGAGTACCTGCCGCGCGGAAACGACATCCTGCGCGCGTTCGCCGACCCCTTCGACGAGGTGCGCGTGCTCATCCTCGGGCAGGATCCGTACCCCACGCCCGGGCACCCGATGGGATTGAGCTTTTCCACCCAGCCCGGGGTTGCCCCGCCGCGGTCCTTGGTCAACATTTACAAAGAGCTCCACTCGGACCTCGGGATCGCCCCTCGCGCGGACGGCGACTTGAGCAGTTGGGCCTCCCAGGGCATTCTGCTGCTCAACCGGGTGCTCACGGTGCGCCCCGGTGCCCCGGCGTCGCACCGCGGCAAGGGGTGGGAGGCGGTGACTGAGGCGGCGATTCGGGCGCTGGGTGCGCGCCGCAGCCCGCTGGTGGCCATCTTGTGGGGCCGCGACGCGCAAAGCGCCGCACGTTTTTTGGGCGACACCCCGATGATTGAGTCGGCGCACCCCTCGCCGCTGTCGGCCAGCCGCGGGTTCTTCGGCTCCCGGCCGTTTTCCCGCGCGAACGAGCTGCTGGTCAGCCAGGGTGCGGACCCGGTTGATTGGTCGTTGTGAGCACGTTGTCCGCGCGTCGGGTGCTGCAGGTAAACTCGGGTGCCATGGCTAACCCACCCGCGCTCGAGCCAGTGTTCGACGGCGCCCACCTCCTGTCGTGGGCGCAGCGCTCGGCATCTGAACTCGATCGCCGTCGCGTGGAGATCAACCAGCTCAACGTTTTTCCCGTCCCGGATGCGGACACCGGCTCGAACATGGCGCACACGATGGCCGAGGCGGTGCGCGAGGCCGCGAAGCTCGATGAGTCGGCCTCGTTGGTCGAGGTGGCCGAGGCGCTGGCGGTCGGCAGCATGCGCGGCGCGCGCGGCAACTCCGGTGTGGTGTTGTCCCAGGTAATCAGGGGCGTGGCCCAGTCCGTCGGCGGAGGGGAGGTGACGGGCGAGGTCGTGGCCGAGGCGCTGAGTTCGGGCGTGGACTTCGTCGAGCGCGCGATCGTCGATCCGGTCGAGGGCACGGTGGTCACCGTGCTGCTCGCCGCCGCGGACGCCGCCCGCGATGCCGTGGGCAAACCGCTGGCCAAGGTGGTTGAGGCGGCGGCGATGGCCGCGCGCGAGGCGCTTGAGCGCACACCTTCGCAACTCGCGGCGCTGCGCGACGCCGGCGTCGTCGACGCCGGAGGCACCGGGCTCGTCATCCTGCTCGACGAGCTGCTCGCCGAGGTCACGGGGGAGACCCCGCGCGAGCCGCAGGCACCGGGCGCGGTTGGGGAGAGCCACGGTTCTGCCGCTCACCTCGAGATCATGTTCATGTTTTCCGGCCCGGTTGACGAGCTCGAGCGCACGCTTCTCGACGCCGGGGGCGACAGCCTCGTCATCGCGCGCGCCAGCGACACCGAGGCCAAGGTGCACGTCCACTCCGTCAACGCCGGGGCCTTGATCGAGGCCAGTTTCGCCCTAGGCGAAGTGTCCGACTTGCGCCTCGAGGTTCTTCCCGACGTCGAGGAACCCGCCACCAGCGAGCGCCTTATCGTGGCGATCACCCCGCCGGGCTCACTCGCCGAGCTCTATTCCGGGGCCGGCGCCGCAACCATCGCGCCGGAGGCGGACGAGGCCGCAACGGTTGAGGCCGTCCTCGCGGCTATTGCCAAGGCCCGCCCGCGCGAGGTCGTCTTCCTGCCCAACGGGCTGATGAGCGAGGCGGCTGTGGCGGGCGTCGAAAAGGCGGCGGGCGAGACCGTCGAGCACGTCTCGGTGCTGCCGACGGTGCGCCTGGTGACGGGGATAGCGGCGCTCGCCGTGCACGACGCGGCCCTGCCGGTGGATGTGGCGGCGGAGACGATGGCCGAGGCGGCGGAGGAGATGCGTACGGGCGTGGTCACCCACGAAGACAACGCCCACGCTTCCGGGGCGCCCGCAGATGCCGTCGCCGCGGCCTGCGCGAGCCTTCTCGAAGGCGGTGGGGAGCTGATCTCCGTGCTCTACGACCCGGTGGCGATCCCCTCGCTCGACCAGGAACTGCTGTCCACCACGCTGGGCGCGGAGGTGCGCATCTACCCAGCCGATAGCCTGGGTGCGATAGCGGAGATCGGGGTGGAGTAGCGCCGTGTTGGGGACCATCGATCCGCGCCCGCTCAATCTGGTCATTCCCATTAAGCAGGCCCGAGCCCTGCACAAGCACCTCGGTATCGAATCGTGCGGCGACCTGCTGCGCCACTACCCGCGCAAGTATCTGCACTACGGCGCGGGCAGCGAGCTGGAAGGCACCCGCGAGGGCGACACGATCAGCATCATCGGCCGCGTCATTGATACCCATTTCATCCCGCGCGAGGGCAAGCCGATCTACAAAATCACCGTCGACGACGGCCGCTACCGCATCGGCGCGACCTTTTTCGGCTCCCGCTTCGCCATGCGCGCGCTCACCGAAGGCAAGCGAGTCATGCTCACCGGCAAGCTCAGCTTCTTCCGCTCGGCGCCCCAGCTCCAGCACCCGGACTTCGTGCTTCTCGACGGCCCCACCCAGGCAACCGGGGCGCTGAAGCAGCTGTCCCACTTCGGTGATCTGGAGGAGATCCTCTCCGGCCGCGAATGGCTGCCGTTGTACCCTGCGACGTCGAAGGTGAGCACATGGACGATCATGGGCGCGGTGCACGCGGTGCTGAAGACGCTGCCGCCGGTTGAGGAACCACTCGGGTTTACCCCGATCGGCTACTCGTCGCTGAACAAGGCGATTCGCGAGATCCATGAGCCCGGCCCGGCCGGCCCGGACGCGGCGCGTCGCCGGTTGAAGTACGAGGAGGCCAGCGGCATCGCGCTGGTGATGGCGGTGCGCCGCGCGGATCGCCTGCTCGAGGACGCGACCGCGCTGCCCCCGGTGCGCGGCGGGCAGTTCGACCAGCTGCTGGGCAACCTGCCGTTTCCCCTGACCGACGGGCAAAAACAGGTACTGGCCGACATCACCGCGGACATGTCGCGGCCGCGCCCGATGAGCCGGCTGCTCCAGGGCGAGGTCGGCTCCGGCAAAACCATCGTCAGCCTGCTGGCGATGCTCCAGGCGGTGGATAACGGCTCCCAGTGCGCCCTGCTCGCGCCCACGGAGGTGCTGACCATGCAGCACGCCCGCTCGCTGCAGGAAACCGCGCTGCGCGCCGGCCTGACCACGAGCGTTGTGGCGCTGACGGGGTCGATGACCGCCGCGCAGCGCCAGGAGGCGTTGCTCAACATCGTCTCGGGCCAGGCCGACATCGTCGTGGGCACCCACGCGCTGATCCAAGAGAGCGTGGAGTTTTTCCGCCTCGGCCTCGTGGTGGTTGACGAACAGCACCGTTTCGGCGTGGAGCAACGCGACGCGCTACGGGCCAAGGGCGGCGATAGCCCGCCGCACGTGCTGGTGATGACGGCCACCCCGATTCCGCGCACCATGGCGATCACCGTGTTCGGCGATCTGGAGATCTCCACCCTGCGCGAGTTGCCCGGTGGGCGCAAACCGATCCAATCCTCCGTCGTTCCGCAGTTCAAGTCGGCGTGGGTGGAACGTGGCTGGGAGAAAATCCGGGAGGAAGCCCAGGCCGGCCGACAGGCCTACATCGTGTGCCCGCGCATCGACGGCGACGGCGGCGTGCTGATTACCGCCGCGATGCTCTCCGCCACCGAGTTCGCTGACCTTGACGTGGGCGTGCTCCACGGCAGGATGAAGGGCGAGGACAAGGATGCGGTGATGAAGGACTTCGCCGCCGGCGCGATCGACGTGCTGGTGTCCACCACGGTCATCGAGGTGGGCGTGGACGTGCCCAACGCCACCGTGATGATGGTGCGCGAGTCCGAACACTTCGGGGTGAGCCAGCTCCACCAGCTGCGCGGGCGCGTCGGCCGTGGCGGAAAGCAGTCGCTGTGTCTCTTCCACACGCTCGCCGATGAGGACTCCCAGGCGTTCGAGCGCGTGTGCCAGGTCGCAGCAACCGCCGACGGATTCGCGCTGGCAGAGCTCGACCTGCGCACCCGACAGGAGGGCGACATCCTGGGCGTGAACCAGTCGGGCAGCCACCGCACGCTGAGGTTGATCAACCTCGTGGACGACTTCGACATCGTGCAACGCGCCTACGACGACGCGGAGCGCTTCGTCGAGCAGCACCCGCAGCTGGCGCGGGGCGCGATGGAGACGCTGATGTCCACGGTTCCGGAGGAGTGGGAATACCTGGACAAGAGCTGACACCGGTTAAGGTGGGGTGCATGAACCGCATCATTTCCGGTGAGGCGCGCGGGCGCAAGATCAAGGTCCCGCCTGAGGGGACGCGACCGACCTCCGACCGCGCGCGCGAGGGGCTGTTTTCCTCCCTGCAGGTGCGCTTTGGTTTCATCGACCAGACGGTGCTCGACCTGTTCGCCGGTTCGGGCGCGTTGGGTCTCGAGGCGGCCTCGCGCGGCGCGTCGGAGGTGGTGCTCGTGGAAAACGACCCGCGCGCGGTCAAAGTCATTGAGTACAACGCGTCCGTTGTCGGCCACCCGAACGTGCACGTCGAGCCGGTCAAGGCGTCCACCTACTTGGCCCGGGCGCCGCGCAACCACTTTTCCATGGTGCTTGCCGACCCGCCCTATGACCTCGCGGACGAGTCCGTCGCCGAGATGCTCGCAGCCCTTGAGCCCGCGCTTGTCGACGGCGCCGTGGTCGTCGTCGAGCGCCACCGTGAAAGCCCGGAGACTGCCTGGCCCGAGGCGTTCACCCCGACGACCCAGAAGCTGAAGAAGCGCCTGTACGGCATCGCGCGTATGGATATGGCCGTCTACTCCAGCCCCCGAAAGGATCCCACCCCATGACCACAGCAGTGTGCCCGGGCTCGTTCGACCCGGTGACCAACGGCCACGTAGACATTTTCACCCGCGCCGCGCGCCACTTCGACGAGGTCGTTGTCCTCGTCACCGGCAACCCCGCGAAAACCTCGGGGTTGTTCACCGTCCACGAGCGCGTTGAGCTGATCGAGCAGGTGCTTGCCGACGTCCCCAACATCCGCGTCGATTTCTGGGGCGGGCTGCTGGTCGACTACACCACCGCCCACCACATCACCGCCCTGGTTAAGGGCCTGCGCTCCTCGCTGGACTACGAGTACGAGCTGCCGATGGCGCAGATGAACCGCAGGCTCTCCGGGGTGGACACGTACTTCCTGCTCACCGACGAGAAGTTCGGCTACACCTCCTCCTCGCTGTGCAAGGAGGTTGTCAAGTACGGCGGCGATGTCACGGGTCTGGTGCCCGAGATCGTGCTGGCGGCGATGAAGGAGAAGTACCGCCAGAGTCCCTAGAACAGGGTGGACAAAAACGACTTAGTGCGGTCTTGGCTCGGGTTGTCCAGCACCTCGGCGGGTGTTCCGTACTCCACGATGCGCCCCTCGGCCATGAACGCGACGTGGTCGGCGACCTCGCGGGCGAAGTTCATCTCGTGGGTGACCACGAGCATGGTCATGCCGTCGTCAGCCAGCCGCTTCATCACGCCGAGGACCTCACCGACGAGCTCGGGGTCGAGCGCTGAGGTCGGCTCGTCGAAAAGCATGAGCTTGGGCTCCATCGCCACCGCGCGCGCGATGGCGACGCGCTGCTGCTGACCTCCCGAGAGCTGGATCGGGTACGCCGCCGCCTTCGATTCGAGGCCGACCATCGCGAGCAGCTCGAGCGCACGCTCCTTCGCCTTGGCGGCGGGCACGCCCTTGACGTGGATCGGCGCCTCCATGATGTTGTCGAGCACGGTGCGATGGCCGAACAGGTTGAACTGCTGGAACACCATACCGATCTCGCGGCGCTGTTTCGCGGCGTCACGCTCGGACATCTCGTACAGGGTGCCGCCGCGCTCGCGGTAACCGATGAGCTCGCCGTCGACGTAGAGGCGGCCCGCGGTGACCTTCTCCAAGTGGTTGACGCAGCGCAGGAAGGTGTATTTACCGGAGCCGGAAGGGCCGATCAGGCACGTCACGGAGCCGGGAGCAACGGTCAGGTCGATGCCCTTTAACACGTCAAGGTTGCCGAAGGACTTCCAGACGTTTACGGCCTGAATCATGGGAGTGGTCATAAGTTAGCGTCCTTTGGGCTCGGGGGCGTCGACAAGCTGCACGTTGGCCGGGATGGTGCCCTCGGCGTCGGCAAGCGCGGCGAGCTGGCGGGTGGTGAGCTGGCGCGTTGCGCCACGGTCGAAGTACTTCTCCAGGTAGTGCTGGCCGACCATGAGGATCGAGGTGATGGCCAGGTACCAGGTTGCCGCGACGAGCAGCATGGGCACGGGCTCGAACAATGCGGCGGCGATGTCCATGGAGCGCCCGTAGAGTTCCAGCGAGTATGGGACCGCGACGACCAGCGACGAGGTCTTCAACAGCGAGATGAACTCATTGCCCGTCGGCGGGATGATGATGCGCATCGCCTGCGGCAGCACCGTGCGCTTCATCGTCTGCGACCAGCTCATCCCCAGCGCCTTGGAGGCCTCAATTTGGCCCTCGGGCACCGAGGAGACGCCTGAGCGCACGATCTCAGCCATGTAGGCCGCCTCGTTGAGCGCCAGTCCGACGACGGCGAGCAGGAACGCCGAAGAGGTGAACGGCTCGAGCGGGATCTCGGCGACCCCGAGGTTGAAGGTGTCGTAGATCGAGCCGATCAATCCCCAGAAGATGAGCTGGACGTAGACTGGGGTGCCGCGGAAGATCCACAAAAACACCCACGCCACGGTCTTGAACACCGGGTTCGGAGACATCCGCATCACCGCGAGAAGCACGCCTCCGACCACGCCGAACAGCATCGCGAGGATCGTGATCGCCAGGGTGTGCAACGCCGCGATGGCGATGCGGGTATCGAAAAGGTAGCGGAAGTACGTGTCCCAGCCGTAGGCATCGTTGCGGGCCGCGCCGATGATGAACCAGACCGCTAGGGCGATAATGATTGCCGCGAGAATCCAGCGCCCGGGGTGGCGCAGGGGCTTGGCCTCGATGCGCTCGGGTGGTGTTGTTGCCATCATGCTGCTCCTTGCTGGGGCTGTTCGTTGATCAGCGCTTCGTCGATTAAGCCTGAGTCGATGTTCCACTGGTTGAGGATGCGGGCGTACTCCCCGGTGTCGATGAGGTGCTGCATCGCAGCGGCCAGCGCGGGGCCGAGTTCCGAGTTCTTGTTCACGGCGATCCCATAGGGGGCTGCGTCGAACATTTCACCGACGAGCTCCAGATCGCCGTCGGACCGCTCGACCGCCCAGGCCGTGACGGGGGAGTCGGCGCTGAACGCGTCGGCCCGCCCTGTCAGGGCAGCGAGTGCGGCGTTGTCGGAGGTGTCGAAGGACAAGACCGTAATCGGATCCTCGCCCGCGGCGGCGCAAGCGTCGCTCTTCGGGCGGACATCGTCCGTTTCGGAGACCGTGGTGCGCTGCACCGCAACGGTCAGTCCGCACGGGTTCGCGGGGTCGACGTCGTTGCCGGGCTGCTGTGCCCACTGGATTCCGGCGTAGAGGAAGTCGACGAAGTCGTAGGACTCGCGGCGCTCCTCGGTGTCGGTGAATCCGGACATGCCGGCGTCGAGGCTGCCGGCCTGGACTGCGGGCAGGATCATGGAAAAGTCCATCTCCTGGGGGTCGAACTCGAGGCCCATGACCTGCGCCAGCGCCCGGCCGAGGTCGAGCTCGACGCCGATGAGGTTGCCTGTGGAGTCTTTGAACTCGAAGGGGGCAAACGGTGGGTTCGTGCCCACCGACAGCTTGCCGTCCGCCGCGACGCTCTCGGGCACCATCGCGGCGATCTCTGGCACCGCTTCCACCTCGACGGGCTCCCAGCCTTCGGGGTTTCCGCCCTCGGCGTTGGTCACGCACGAGGTCAGCAGCAGGGCGCTGCCGACGACCGCGGCGACACTGTAGGACTTACGCATTGCTGCATAATAACCAGCGCCGCTGACGTTTTACAATTGCGGCAATGCGGGCTGGCCTGCCTGAACGACGATGATCCAGATCGCCACCAAGTGCAAGGCCGCAGCCACAATCGTCAACGTGTGAAAATGCTCGTGGTAGCCGTAGTGGCGGGCCTCGCGGCCCGGCCATTTGAAGCCGTAAATGATCGCGCCGACCGTGTATGCCACTCCGCCGAAGAACAGCAAGAGGATCACTTCAGGGTCCGCTTCGGTGCGCAGCACCGGCAAGATGGGCAGGACAAGCCAGCCGAGAGTGATGTAGACCGCTACGTCGAGCCACCTGGGGTGGTTGATCCACACCATGTTCAGTACGACGCCCAGCGCCGCGCCCGCCCAGGCGATGACCAGCAACCATGTCGAGTAAGGCGGCTCCAGCAGGATGGTGCACAACGGCGTGTACGTAGAGGCGATGAAAATGGCGATGGTGGAGTGGTCCGCGCGGCGCCACCACTGGACCGTCTCAGCCGACTTCCACGGGCCGCGGTGGTAGAGCCCGGACACCGCGAACAGCAGGATCAACCCAGCGCAGTACACGCTCACACTCAGCGCCTCGGCGGGCCGCAGGGTCATCCACGCGAAGGTGATCAGCACCGCAGAGCCGATCGCCGCGACGAACGCGGCGATGAGGTGGGCCCAACCCCTCGTCGATGGGCGCGGTCCGCGGTCAAGAACGCGATACGTTCGATCGATTGTGGTCACCCACGCAAGGCTACGCATCGGTAACCCATCGTGCCATTTGCTTGTCGACGCCCCACGCTCCGGGGGTGCACGCACCAGATTTCCGCCGGCGCTCGCTGCTGCGCTAAGCTTTACTCCCGCGCCCCAGTAGCCCAATTGGCAGAGGCAACGGATTCAAAACCCGTCCAGTGTGAGTTCGAGTCTCACCTGGGGCACTTGTGAGTTGAAGCGGCCATTTTCCGCGGGTTGGCTGGATTTATTCGACCGCCGTCGCGCTTGAGAGCTAGGAATCGTGCTAGTCGTCACCGAGCCGCTGAAGGTTTCGAAGGCTAGAGCAGACAAGATGAGGGCCATGATCGCTATGAGTGCGAACTTTCGAGGCCACTCTACGCCGCTGGGGATGAAGCCTCTTTTGCTTATCGACGTCGCCGGCCTCACCGTGGAAAACGCCGCCCGCGAAATGGGCGTCAAACCTGGCACGGTGAAATCGCGACGCTCCCGAGCTCGCGACGCCGTGTTCAAGGCCGTCAGTGAGCGCGACACCACGGCGGTCTAACGGTTAGTACACGTGTGTCACTATAGTGCGCCAAT
>NZ_GG667195.1:129290-174457 GCF_000159635.1 Corynebacterium lipophiloflavum DSM 44291
AGAGCCCGTGGCCCAAGAAGACGGGCCTGTCGTAACCTCCAACCGGGCGGATGACCACTGCACCCGAGATACTGAACTGTGGCACAAGCTATTCGAAATATGACTGAAAACTTGTACACTATTAACGGTTATGTTCACGGCTCCGACCGGGTCGTGCACAGGCCGTCCCGTTCACCCAACTACACAAAGAGGTAAAAACTCCGAATGGAGCCCCCCGGATGGACAACCCGTCATAGACTCACCTGCGGTGCGTTGGCGAGCGCAGGGGAGGTGAACGCGTGCTAGCCGCAATAGGCGCTCTACTTTTGGGCCTCCTCGTTATCGGTGTAATCATCGTGGCCAACGGATACTTCGTCGCCCAGGAATTCGCCTACATGTCCGTCGACCGCACACAATTGCGGGCGCGGGCCGAGGGCGGGGACGCACAAGCGGCGAAGGCAATGAAAATCACTGACCGGACCTCGTTTATGCTTTCCGGCGCCCAGCTCGGCATCACGGTCACCGGCCTGCTTGTCGGTTTCGTTGCGGAGCCGCTGGTTGGCGAGGCGCTGGGCACGCTGCTCGGGGGAGTGGGTATTTCTCCTGCGGTGGCCATAGGCATCGGCACGGTGCTCGCCTTGGCGCTGTCGACAATCGTGCAGATGATCTTCGGTGAGCTCTTTCCCAAGAACTACACGATCGCCGCGCCGATGAAGTCGTCGCTCGCCCTCGCGCCCTCGACCACGCTTTATCTCAAGCTAACCGGATGGCTGATCACGTTCTTCGACGTCTCCGCCAACGCATTCTTGAAGCTGCTGCGCATCGAACCGGTCGAGGACATTGACTCCTCAGCCACTGCGGAGGACCTCGACCACATCCTCAGCCAGTCGCGGGAGAGTGGAGACCTCGACGACCGCACCTTCATGATCCTTGACAGATTGCTCGATTTCCCCGATCGCAATGTCGGACACGCCATGATCCCGCGCTCGCGTGTCGACGTCCTTTCGCCCAAGGACACCATTGGACACGCGCGCGAGTTGATGGCGAGCGCCCACACGCGATACCCAATTATCGACGCGGAGCACGTTCCCGTTGGCGTGCTGCATCTGCTTGACGTCCTCGGTACCGATCTCCCCGACGCCACCCCCGTTAACGCGCTGATGCGGCCTGCAGTCGTCGTCCCAGAGCTGATGACTTTGCCCAACGCCGTGACCGAGCTGCGTAGTGCGGGCGAACGCCTCGCCAGCGTGATTGACGAGTACGGTGGCTTCATCGGCATCATCACCCAGGAAGACCTGGCGGAAGAAATCCTCGGCGATGTTGCCGATGAGCACGACCTGCCTGTATCTGCGGAGATTGCGGTGGCGGGAGACAAGCAATGGATCGTCGGGGGAGACACACCGCTCGACGAGGTCGAGCGCGCCATCGGCCACGACCTGCCCGCCGGCGACTTCGAAACCATCTCAGGTCTCGTTCTTGCTGAGGCCGGCGGTCTCGTACATTCTGGTGAAGCCCACGACATTGCGCTCGCGGCGGAGCCTGATGACTACCTCGACGGGGATGAAGCCCCTGTGCGCATTTTGCGGGCTGAGGTTGAAAGTGTGGAAAAGCACGTGCCAGGCGTCGTCAAGCTCACGCTCCTAGAGGGAGAAGGGGACGCATTATGACTCAGTGGTACGTAGCCCTCCCGGCCACGATCGCGCTGATCGCGCTATCGGCGTTCTTCGTCATCATCGAGTTCGCGCTGCTCGCCGCGAGGCGGCACCGCCTTGAGGAGACCGCGGAGACCTCTGCGGCCTCACGCGCGGCGCTGCGCAGCCTCAACGAGCTTACGGTTATGCTCGCCGGCGCACAGCTCGGCATCACGGCCTGCACCTTCGCGCTCGGCGCAATCACCAAACCCTGGGTGCACGACGCGATGATGCCGTTATTTACGGCAATCGGTTTGCCTTACGCAGCAGCTGACGTGGTGTCGTTTATCCTGGCGCTGTTTGTTGTCACGTTCATCCACCTCGTCATTGGGGAGATGGCACCGAAGTCCTGGGCGATCGCGCACCCGGACACAGCGCTGCGGGTCATCGCGATCCCGGCCCGCGGATTCATTGCGATGTTCCGGCCGCTGCTGACGTGGATTAACCGGGTAGCCAACCGCCTCGTGGTCAAAGCAGGTCAGCAGCCCGTGGATCGCGCAGCCGCGCGCGGTTACGACTCTGAAACCCTGAATTTGCTGGTCCAACACTCGCACGAGACGGGCGCGCTTGATAGCGCTTCCGCCGCGCAGATCACCGGTGTTATCCAGCTCGAGCGTGAGACAGTGGATTCCGCGCTAACGCACCCAAGCACTCTGCCGCACGACGCAACGGTGGCAGACGTGCAGCGAGCCGCACTGGAAAGCGGCGACTTGCGCGTGCTTCTCGAGGACGGCCCCAGCGTCGTCCACGTCCGCGACACGCTCCACGCTGTCCCCACTGCGCCGGCAGCGCAGTTCGCCCGTCCGGCGCTCTCCCTGTCGGCGCAAACTTCCATCGCCGACGCGCTGGAGCAGATGCGCATGAGTAACGAGCAGGTTGTCGTGGTCACCGATGACACCGACAGCACGGTGGTGCGAGGGGTGCTGACCTGGGACCACGTGCTCAACCAGCTGTGGCCGAGCATCGCGGCCGAGCTCGATCGCGTCCAAACGGAGAAGTAAGTAGTGGTCACCCCGGGGCTACCCCTGGAAACAGCGGGCAGCTAGACTGACGGCGGTGTGACAATGTGTGTCAACAATTGCGGCGACGGAACGGAGTTTCAAGGTGGCAAAAAGTCTAAACGGGCGGGTGGCCTCGCTGTGATGCGGCGCACAATTGCGGTTGCGCTCGCCGCGGCTATGGCGTGCGTGGCGACGCTCGCTCCGGCAAACGCACAGGCAGTGGGCTCGAGCACGTCCAGTCTGCTCACGGGCCTGAAGGCGTCGCCACTCGGTGTGGCTGCAGCCCACGCCGTCCTTTCCGACCCCCGTGTTCCCATCGTTGTGTTGGGCGCGCGGCTAAACCCCGACTGCTCGGCTCCGGCGGTCCTCAATGACCGCCTCGCCACCGCTCGTGGCGTC
Source organism: Corynebacterium lipophiloflavum DSM 44291 (assembly GCF_000159635.1). Taxonomy (GTDB): domain Bacteria; phylum Actinomycetota; class Actinomycetes; order Mycobacteriales; family Mycobacteriaceae; genus Corynebacterium; species Corynebacterium lipophiloflavum. The sequence continues at coordinate 132,361 of NZ_GG667195.1, forward strand.
GCGCTGCTGCACCCGGCCAACCCGATCGTGGTCACCGGTGGCCACACTCAACCCGGGTGCCAGGCCGAGGCGGAGTACATGCGCGACTTCCTTGTCGGAACCTTCGTGGACCCTTCCCGGATTAGCATGGATACGAGCGCTTACTCGACGGTCGGCAACGCCCTGGCCACCGCCGACAGCGCGGGTAGCTCAGCCAACGTCATGCCGGTCGGTGTGCTAGTGACTTCGCCGAATCACATCCCGCGCGCGATCGATACGTACACAGACGTCTCGGACAATGCTCTGTGGCTCGCGGTGCCGTCGAGGGTTAACTAGACGCTGACTTTTTCCCACGCGGCGCGGTCGAGGATTTGCTCGCGCTTGGCCACGATGGTGGCAACGAGCGACTGTCCGGTGACGTTGACGGCGGTGCGCCCCATGTCCACGATCGGCTCGACGGCGAGTAGAAGGCCGACGCCGGCGAGCGGTAGGCCTAGCGTGGAGAGCGTCAGCGTGAGCATCACTGTCGCGCCTGTTGTGCCGGCTGTTGCCGCGGAGCCGAGTACCGCGACGAGCGCAATGAGGAAGTAGTCCGCGATGCCCAGCGGGAGGCCGTAGAACTGGCTGACGAAGATCGCCGCTACCGCCGGGTAGACCGAGGCGCAACCGTCCATCTTAGAAGTAGCGGCCAGCGGCATCACGAAGGATGCGTATTCGCTGGGCACGCCCATGGACTTCTCCACCGTGCGCTGGTTGACGGGCAACACGCCGAGGGACGAACGGGTGACAAAGCCGAGCGTCGTCACGGGCCACACGCGCTTGAGGAAGTCCGCGACGGGCAGGCCGTTGAGCGCAAGGAGAGCGGGGTAGAAACCAAAGATGACCAGGGCGAGACCGACGTAGATGGCGAGCACGAACATGCCGAGCGAGCCAAGGGCCTCCCATCCGTACGTGGCGACAGCGTTGCCGATCAGCGCCGCGCTGCCGATCGGTGCGAGGCGGATGACCCACCAGAGCGCGACCTGAACAATCTCGAGCAGGGATTCGGAGAACGCGATGAACGGCTGTGCCTTCGCACCGGCCTTAATGGCGGCGATGCCCACCACGAGCGAGATAACCAGGATTTGCAGAACGTTGAACCCGATTGCTACCTCGCCGTCGTTGGCAACCTCCGCGCTGATGCCGAGAAAGTTCTCCGGCACCACGGAGTTAATGAAGGCGAGCCAGGAGCCGGAGGTAGAGGGCTCGGCCGCGGCCGAAGGATCCACTGTGGAGTTCGCGCCCGGGCGGATGACTAGTGCGACCGCGATGCCGATGAGCACGGAGACGAACCCGGTGATCGCGAACCAGATAAGGGTTTGCCCGGCGAGCCGGGCGGCGTTGGTGACCTTGCGCAGGTTAGCAACGGACGTCACAACCGCGGTGAACACGAGTGGCGGGATCAAAAGCTTCAACAGCTGAACGTACGTGGAGCCCGTCCAGTTCAACACCCCGCCGAGCCACTCGACATCCCCGGCGCGGGCGACGAACCCGAGGATGAGGCCGACTACGAGGCCCGTGAGAACCTGCGCGCCGAAGTCGAACTTCTTCATTGACTATCCTTCCTTGATTCGCCCAATAAAAAATGAACTAATCTGTCTATCTGTGACCGTGATTATTGCTGTTCCGCCATGTAGTAACGGACAACGCGTTTACCCTATTCCCCGGCAATTGAATGTACCAAGGGGTCTATATCGCTACATGGTGGCACCTCATTGACGGAACCGGTTGGCGCAGTGATGTACTAGGCCGATGAGCAATCAATCAGCAGCGCAGTCACGTGAATGCGAGCGTCAGTTCCTGGGCCACCCGTGAGGCTTGGCCAATCTTGCCGGTGTGGAGATGTGGGAGCGATTCAGCTTCTACGGCCTGCAAGCGCTCCTCGCTTTCTATCTCTATTACTCCGTTTCGGACGGCGGGCCGGGCCTGAGCCAGGAATCGGCGCTGTCCATCGTTGGCGCTTACGGGGGCTTGGTGTACCTGACCAGCGTTGCCGGGGCCTGGGTCGCCGACCGGATTCTGTCTGCCGAGCGGACGCTGTTTTATTCGGCAATCCTCATCATGTTCGGCCATCTCTCGCTTGCGCTGATTCCCGGCGTGGGCGGGGTCGGCATTGGACTGATCAGCATCGCCGTGGGCTCGGGTGCGCTCAAGACCACCTCCCAGGTACTGCTCGGTGATCTCTACAGCCGCGAGGATAAGCGTCGCGATGGTGGCTTTTCCATCTACTACATGGGAGTAAACATCGGCGGCCTGCTCGGCCCGCTGATCACCAACGCGTTCTGGGGCTGGAAGGGTTTCCACTGGGGCTTCGGCACCGCAGCCGTGCTTATGGCCATCGGCCTTCTCCAGTACGTCCTCATGCGTCGCCACACTGTGGAAACCTCTGGCCAGAAGGTGGCGAACCCGCTGCCGCGTAAACTCTACGCGCCGGTCGCGCTTGGTGCGCTCGCCGTGATCGCCATCGTGGCCGTGCTCATCGCCACCGGGGCAGTCAAGCTATCCCAGCTCTCCACCATTGTCGTGGTGTTGACCCTGGTGACCGCGGTGACGCTGTGGGTACAAATGTACCGCTCGGATCTGGTGACCGGCGAAGAGCGTTCGCGACTGGTCGGCTTCATTCCGATGTTTGCCGCCTCTGTGGCCTTCTGGTCGGTGTTCCAGCAGCAGTTCACGGTGGTTGCCCTGTACTCGGATGAGCGGCTCGACCGGATGTTCTTCGGATACGAGCTGCCGCCAGGTGTGGTGCAGTCGCTCAACCCGCTCTTTGTCATCTTGTTCGCGGGAGTCTTCGGCGTCGTCTGGACGAAGCTGGGTTCGCGCCAGCCGTCGTACGCGACGAAGTTCTCGCTGGCTCTGATCGTGATCGGCCTGGCCACGCTCGTTTTCCTGCCGTTCGCTGGTGGCGGGGCGAACTCGACGCCGTTTTGGGTGATCGTGGCCATCCTCTTCCTGTTCACCATGGCCGAGCTTATGCTCAGCCCCGTCGGCAACTCGATGGCAACCCTGGTCGCACCTGCGGCGTTTCCCACCCGCGCGTTCGCGCTGTGGATGCTCTCGGTAGCCCTGGGCACCGCCATGTCGGGCTCGCTCGCGGGCTTCTACGATCCGACAAGTGCGGCGTCGGAACGGACGTACTTCCTCACCACCGCCGCGGTAATGTTCGCCATTGGCGCCGCGATCTTTGTCTCCCGCAGGTGGATCACCGCGAGGCTGGGGTAGGCGTGCCTGGCTAGACTGGGCTGCGTGACTCAACGCCTTTTGCTTATCGACGGCCACTCCATGGCATTCAGGGCCTTCTTCGCGCTTCCGGCGGAGAATTTCTCCACATCGGGCGGCCAACACACCAACGCCGTCTACGGCTTCCTCTCGATGTTCGCCAACATCATTGCGGAGGAGAAGCCGACGCACGCCGCGGTCGCCTTCGATGTGGGGCGCACAACGTTTCGCACGCAGCGCTTTCCCGACTACAAGGCGCAGCGCGAGGCCTCGCCACCGGAGTTCAAGGGCCAGGTGCCGATCATCGAGGATGTCCTGGGCGAGCTCGGCATCGTGACCTTGTCGAAGGAGAACTTTGAGGCAGACGACATCGTCGCCACGCTGGTTACCGAGGCGCGCGCTGCGGGCGACTTCGAGATCGTGCTCGTCTCCGGCGACCGCGACTACATTCAGCTTGTCGACGCCTCCACCACGCTTCTCTACCCCATGCGCGGCGTGTCCAACATGACGCGGTTTACCCCGGAGTCCGTGGAGGAGAAGTACGGCCTGACCCCGGCGCAGTACCCGGATTTTGCTGCGCTGCGCGGCGATCCGTCGGACAACCTACCGTCGGTGCCCAAGGTGGGGGAGAAGACCGCTACCAAGTGGATCGCCCAGTACGGCGACCTCGACTCCCTGATCGAGCACGCGGATGAGATCAAGGGCGTGGCGGGCGACAACTTCCGCGAACGCATCGACCAGGTGCGGCTCAACCGGGAGCTGACGCAGATGGTGACAGACGTCGAACTTCCAGTGGGCCCCGAAGATCTGGAGGTGAAGCCGGCGGACGTCAACGCGGTTGCCAGCTCGTTCGACAACCTGGAGTTCGGTGTCAACCTGCGCGAGCGCGTGCTCGCGGCCGTTCCCACGACGGGTGAGGCGCCCGCACCTGAGGTGGAAGAGCTCCAAGAGATCGACATCGAGGACACCCCGCTGGATCAGTGGCTCACAGAGCGCAAAGGCCAGGGCCTCGCGGTGGTTGTTACCGGCAACGGCGCCCCCGGGCGGGGAGATGCGTCGGCGCTCGCGATTGTCGATAAGCAACGCCGCGGCATACACAAGGAAATCCCCGAGCTCTCGCCGCAAGAAGACTCCGCGTTGAAAGTGTGGGTTGAGTCGGAGGATCCCAAATATCTGCACGACGCGAAAACCGTTTTCCACATGCTCAAAGGCCGCGACATCACGCTGCGCGGCATCGCACACGACACCGCGATCGCGGCCTACCTGCTGCGGCCCGGCCAGCGCACCTACGAGCTTCACGATGTGTATCAGCGCCACCTGCAGCGCCAGCTCAACCTCGGCGGCGACCAGCTCAGCCTGCTCGGAGACACCTCGCTGGTGGATTCGGCCGCCGCGGTGCTCGAGCTCGCCGAGGAGCTCAGCGCCCAGCTGCGCGGCATCGACTCCTACGACTTGTACGCGGATCTCGAACTGCCGCTCGTGTCAATCCTCGCTGAAATGGAAAATGCCGGCATCGCGGTTGACGTCGATGTGCTGGAGGCTCAGCTCAAGGACTTCACGGCGAAGGTCGCGCAGGTCGAGGAGGAAGCCCGGCAGCTTGTCGACGAACCGTCTCTCAATCTGTCGAGCCCCAAACAGCTTTCCGTGGTCCTGTTCGACAAATTGGAGCTGCCCAAGACGAAGAAGACCAAGACCGGCTACTCCACTGCGGCCGGCGAGATCGAGGCGTTGGCGGAGACGAACCCCCACCCGTTCTTGGACAAGCTCCTCGCGCACCGCGAGTACCAGAAAATGAAGTCCACCATCGAGGGGCTGATCAAGGCCGTCGCCGACAACGGGCGCATCCACACAACCTTCAAGCAGACCGTTGCATCCACGGGCCGGCTGTCCTCGACGGATCCGAACCTGCAGAACATCCCGGTGCGCACCGAGGCCGGGCGCAAGATCCGCTCCGCCTTTACGGTGGGCGCAGGCTACGAGTGCCTGCTCACCGCCGACTACTCGCAGATCGAGATGCGCGTGATGGCGCACCTGTCGCAGGATTCTGGCCTGATCGAGGCCTACCGCGAGGGCGAGGACCTGCACAACTTTGTCGGCTCGCGCGTCTTCGACGTACCGATTGATCAGGTCACCCCCGAGCTGCGCCGCCGCGTCAAGGCCATGTCCTACGGTCTGGTCTACGGGCTGAGCGCCTACGGCCTGTCCAACCAGCTCTCCATCTCCGCCGGCGAGGCGAAAAGCATCATGGAAAGCTACTTCGAGCGCTTTGGCGGGGTTAAAAGCTACCTCGACAATGTCGTAGAGCAGGCGCGCAGGGACGGCTACACCTCCACGGTTTTCGGCCGCCGCCGCTACCTGCCCGAGCTGACCAGCGACAACCGCGTCGCCCGCGAAAACGCCGAACGCGCCGCGCTGAACGCGCCGATCCAGGGCTCGGCGGCAGACATCATCAAGGTGGCGATGATTCGCGTCGACCGGGCGCTTGAGTCCTTCAACTCTCGCGTGCTGCTGCAGGTCCACGACGAGTTGGTCGTGGAAATCGCCCCGGGCGAGCTCGCGGAGGTGCGCGAGATCGTCGAGCGCGAAATGGACTCCGCGATCACATTGCTCGTGCCGCTGGAGGTCTCGGCGGGCACGGGGGTGAACTGGGATGAAGCAGCGCACTAGGGCCCGGGCCCGGCTTCTCTCGCAACGTCTCGTGGGGACGCGCTGGGCGAGCGCCGCGGAGGCGGTGCGCGCCTTCGGGCTGATGCAGGGCCAGGAGACAACGGTGTTTTCGTCGATCGCGCTGCGCAACACGGGCGGGATCGACTCTGTCGCGGCTGCGCTGGACAGCCACAAGATCGTTCGCGCCTACCCGATGCGCGGCACCGTGTTCGCGGGGCTGGCCGAGGACATGCGCTGGATGACGGAGCTTGTCGCGAAACCAGGCGTCGCGGCGGCGCTGCGCAACGCCGAGGCCGCGGGAGTGAGCCCCGCGCATGTCGACGCCATCCGCAGCGCCGTCCTCGAATCCGGGCCCGTCGACGGCGCCGAGTACAAGGCAATAGTCGCCCGCGTTCTCGGCAACCCGGCCCCGGACAATGCGATGGTGTATCGCTCCCGCTACGTCTTGCTTGTCGATAGCTCCTGCGCCTACCTTGGCCGCGACCAGCTCATAGGCCCGGCGCCCGCCGCGCCCGGGATCGAGCAACGCTTCAACGGGCAGCGCCAAGATGCCGTCGATGAGCTGGTGCGCCGCTATGTCACCGCACATGGGCCCGTGACCCGTGAAGATGTTGCCTGGTGGTCGAAGCTCGGCGTGCGCGAGGTGCGCGTCGCATTAGAGCATCTTGGCGACGACTTCGCGCGCGACGGCGAGGACTACTTCCACGCTTCGCTGCCCGAGGCACTGGCGGCGACACCTGCCTCGACGTTTCGTGAGCCGCACCTGCTCCCGGCGTTTGACGAGTACATCCTCGGCTACAAGGACAGACTTTTCGCGATGACCGACGACGTGCACACCCACCTCGCCCCGCGCAACATGGGAATCTTCCGCAAGTCCATCGTGGTCGACGGGGTCGTCCGCGGAACGTGGAAAGGCGCCGGCGGAAAGCTCGTCGTGGAGGACGTGGGCGGCCTGCCCAAATATGCTCTGCCCGGGGTGCGCCGCAAGTTTGCGGAGTTTCCCGCCATCCGCGCGACAGTGGCGTAGCGGGGTTATAGGATACTTGTCCATGAAGGCATGCTTCCGCGCGGTCGCCACGATTGTTCCTGTAGTCGTCGTGGCGGGCTGCTCAGCGCCGGAGGAGGCATCCTCCGAGCCGGAGACCGTGACGCTGACAACCACAGTTGGGGCGAAGCCGGCCCCCGAGAACACCGCCGTGCCGCAAACTAAGGAAGCCAGCCAGGTGGGCGGGTTCTGCGGCACAGCAGGGGATGACATCGAGATCAACGCCTCCAGTGCGACCTCGTGCGAGTTTGCGCTCGCCATGTACGACGCCGCGATCAGCGCCGAGTACCAGATGCGGTCGGTAGACCCGAACGATTCGACAGCGCCGAAGGCCGCAATGGCCCGCGGTCTCCAGGTGGCCAGCCCGGTGACGGGGCAGACGTACACCATCAACTGCATGAAGAGCTCCGCCGGTGGATCCCTCATTTACACTCAACCCGGCGACGACACCGTCGGCGCGACTCTTAATGGTCCGACACCCGGATATTGGCACTCTGACCGCGCGCCCGCGTGACGAATATCGCCGTGCCGGGGAAGATGCGTCCACGCTCGGGGGACCATTGGCCCCAGGTCGCGCTCACGCCCTCCGGCCACTCGGGCTCAAGGACGTCGAGAAGCTCAAAGGCGCTGCCGCGAAGAGCGCGAACCCAATCGCCGAACGTGCGGTGGTACTCGGCGTAGGTGAGAACACCGTTGGTGTCGTACTCTTCGTACTCGCGCGCGAAGTAGCTGATCTCCGCGGTCACCGATTCCGGGTCGTCCGGGAACACCCAGCGCATTGGGTGGGCCACGGAAAACACGAAGCGACCGCCCGGGACGATAACGCGCCTGATCTCGGCCAGCGCGGCGCCCACGTCGCGGACGAAGGGCAGCGCGCCGAAGGCGGAGAAAGCGACGTCGAAGGCGGCGTCGCGAAAGGGAAGGGCGAGCACGTCCGCCTGGGCGAGGCAGACGTCGCGGCGTGCCCGCGCCAGCATCCCGGCCGAGATGTCGAAGGCGGTGACGAACCCGGCCCCGTTGTCGGCGAGCCAGGAGGAGCAGGGTGCGGATCCGCAGCCGATCTCGAGGACGGCGCTGTGGGAAACGTCGCCAAGCAAACGCGCGTCACGCTCAGAAAGCATCTCGGGGCACCAGTGGAAGTCGGCGAGGTACGCCGCGTGCTCGGCGTGGTAGCGAGCCGCATCTGCGTCCCAAAAGGCGCGGTTAGCTTTCGACGGCGAATGCGCTGCGTACGGCATTTTTCATGGCCCTTCCATTATTTGCTTAACCTGGCAGATGTGACTACCCTGTCAGGGGCGTGTCTGCGTCGAGGGGTGGTTTAAGGCTACATAGGAGGGCTTGAACTGCGTCTGAGATGAGATCACCGAGGTGAGAGACGCGCTCATGTCCACTTTCGATCTCCTATTCTTTCGGAGCACTTTACAAATATGCCCACTTCCAACGCACCCCAGGTTGCCATCAACGACATCGGCAGCGCTGAGGACTTTCTCGCCGCAGTAGACGCGACCATCAAGTACTTCAATGATGGCGACATCGTCACCGGCACCGTCGTCAAGGTCGACCACGACGAGGTACTCCTCGACATCGGGTACAAGACCGAAGGCGTCATCCCGACCCGTGAGCTTTCCATCAAGCACGACATCGACCCCGATGAGGTAGTCGAGGTCGGCGACGAGGTGGACGCGCTTGTCCTGACCAAGGAGGACAAGGAAGGTCGCCTGATTCTGTCCAAGAAGCGCGCGCAGTACGAGCGCGCCTGGGGCACCATCGAGGAGCTGCAGAACAACGATCAGCCGGTTACCGGTACGGTCATCGAGGTTGTCAAGGGCGGCCTCATCCTCGACATCGGCCTGCGCGGCTTCCTCCCGGCATCGCTCGTGGAGATGCGCCGCGTCCGCGACCTGGACCCCTACATCGGCCAGGAGCTCGAGGCGAAGATCATCGAGCTGGACAAGCACCGCAACAACGTTGTCCTGTCCCGTCGCGCCTACCTGGAGGAGACGCAGTCCGCCGTGCGCTCCGACTTCCTGCACCAGCTGCAGAAGGGCCAGGTTCGCAAAGGTGTCGTGTCCTCCATCGTCAACTTCGGCGCCTTCGTCGATCTCGGCGGTGTCGACGGCCTCGTCCACGTCTCCGAGCTGTCGTGGAAGCACATCGACCACCCGTCTGAGGTTGTCACCGTCGGCGACGAGGTCACCGTTGAGGTTCTCGACGTCGACCTCGACCGCGAGCGCGTCTCCCTGTCGCTGAAGGCGACCCAGGAGGATCCGTGGCGCGTCTTCGCCCGCACCCACGCCGTGGGCCAGATCGTGCCGGGCAAGGTCACCAAGCTCGTCCCGTTCGGTGCGTTCGTTCGCGTCCAGGAGGGCATCGAGGGCCTCGTCCACATCTCCGAGCTGGCACAGCGCCACGTTGAGGTCCCGGACCAGGTTGTCGGTGTCGGCGAGGAGGTCATGGTCAAGGTCATCGACATCGACCTCGAGCGCCGCCGCATCTCCCTGTCGCTGAAGCAGGCCGACGAGGATTACGCCGAGGAGTTCGATCCGTCCCGCTACGGCATGGCCGACTCCTACGATGAGCAGGGCAACTACATCTTCCCGGAGGGCTTCGACCCGGAGACCAACGAGTGGATGGAGGGCTTCGACGAGGCCCGCCAGGAGTGGGAAGCACGCTACGCAGAGGCAGAGCGTCGCCACCAGGCCCACACCGCCCAGATCGAGCGCCACCGCGCGGCCGCCGCAGAGGCTGCCGCCCAGGGTGAAGACCAGTCGAACTACTCGTCCGAGTCCGCGGACGCTGCAGCTCCGGCAGCTTCCGACTCGGAGGAGTCGATCGGTGGCTCTCTCGCCTCCGACGAGCAGCTCGCCGCACTGCGCGACAAGCTGGCTGGCAACTAAGCCGGGTACATCCCCGCTGGTGCACGCCGGCGGATAGTGCGCACACCGTCAAAAGGCCCCTCCGGGGGCCTTTTCACATTGTTTGGCGGCGCTTGACACCCACTAGGATGTGACCATGCTGAAGATCGGGCTCACTGGAGGAATTGGAAGCGGTAAGTCGACCGTCGCAAAGCTGCTGCGCGAAGCGGGTTACCCGGTCGTCGACGCGGATCAGGTCGCGCGCGACAACATGGAGCCGGGATCGCCGGTTCTAGCCGAGGTTGCCGAGGCATTCGGCGCGGACATTGTGCGTGACGACGGCAGCCTGGACCGCGCAGAACTCGCGCGCAGGGCGTTTTCGGACGAGGAGCGCACGCGCACGCTCAACGCGATTACCCACCCCGCGATCCGCGCGGAATCGAACCGGCGCTTCGCTGAACTCGAAACGCAGGGCGCGGCCGCGGCAGTCTACGACATGCCCCTGCTCGTGGAGCTGGGTCTCGATGAAGAAATGGACTTAACCATCGTGGTAGACGTCCATCCGGACGAGCGCGTTCGCCGCCTCGTCAGCAGCAGGGGCCTCGACGAGCAGGACGCGCGCAACCGCATCAGCAGGCAGATCTCCGACGCTGAGCGCCGGGCGAAGGCGGACGTGGTGATCGACAACAACGGCTCGCTCGAGGAGCTTAAACAGCAGGTGAACGAAGTCGTTTCCCGCATTGGCAAGATGTTGTGATCCGTTAAACTATTGGCAAAGTCCCATTAAGAAGCGTGTTCTAATGTAATCCCCCATGGGTACGTGGAATTGGGGCCCCTTCGACAACGATGTCGCAACGGAGACCGTCCAGCAGCTGGCGGACGGTACTTTTCGCATGGACCAATTCCGTTTCGAGTGCGAGACCGAGCCGCTCGACAGCGAGCAGGGCCAGGCCCTGGTCGTTCTCGCCGCGGTGATGAACGGCTTCGTGCCGGACACGCGCTTCGAGTCGGCCCGCGACTACCAGTTCACCTTCAAGGACCGCCGCTGGGTTGAATCCAAGGTCAAGGATCTCCTTACCCCCCGCGGTTCGGAGCTTTACGAGATGTGGGCCGACGCCGGCGAGCTACAGCAATGGCTTGACGCTACAGCGCGTGTAGTGCGCTAGCGCCGCCTCGCTAGACTAGGGGGCATGGCATTTGCGGCAGAGCACCCGGTTATCGCGCATTCCGAGTTTCGCCCGGTGGGCGAGATTGAGCGGCGCGAAAAACCTTTCGAGGTCATCTCCGAATACCAGCCGTCCGGCGACCAGCCAGGGGCGATCAAGGAGCTCAATGAGCGGCTCAACCGTGGCGAGAAGGATGTCGTGCTGCTCGGTGCGACGGGTACCGGTAAGTCCGCGACCGCGGCGTGGCTGATTGAGAAGCAGCAGCGTCCCACCCTGGTGATGGCCCCGAACAAGACGCTGGCGGCGCAGCTCGCCAACGAGTTGCGCCAGTTGTTGCCCAATAACGCGGTGGAGTACTTCGTTTCCTATTACGACTACTACCAGCCGGAGGCATACATCGCGCAGACGGACACCTACATTGAGAAGGACTCGTCGATCAACGACGACGTTGAGCGGCTGCGGCACTCGGCGACCTCGGTGCTGCTGTCGCGTCGCGACGTGGTCGTGGTCGCCTCGGTTTCCTGCATCTACGGCCTCGGCACCCCGCAGTCGTACCTGGACCGCTCGATCGTGCTGCGCGTCGGCGAGGAGGTGGAGCGCGACCGCTTTCTGCGCCTGCTTGTCGACGTCCAGTACGAACGCAACGACATCGACTTCAAACGCGGCACGTTCCGCGTCAAGGGCGACACCGTCGACATCATCCCGGCCTACGAGGAGGTGGCGGTGCGTGTGGAGTTCTTCGGCGACGAGGTCGACGAGCTGTACTACATCCACCCGTTGACCGGCGAGGTGTTGAGCAGGGAAGAGGAGGTGCGCATCTTCCCGGCCACGCACTACGTCGCCACCGACGATCGGATGGAGAAGGCCATCGAGGCGATCAAGCTCGAGCTGGCGGACCGGCTCGAGGATCTGGAAAACCGCGGCAAGCTGCTCGAGGCGCAGCGCCTGCGCATGCGCACCGAGTACGACCTGGAGATGATTCAGCAGGTCGGGTTCTGCTCCGGCATCGAGAACTACTCGCGCCACATGGACGGCCGGCCCGCGGGTTCAGCCCCGGCCACCTTGATCGACTACTTCCCCGAGGACTTCCTCACCATCATTGACGAATCCCACGTCACCGTCCCGCAGATCGGCGGAATGTTCGAGGGTGACATGTCGCGCAAGCGCAACCTGGTGGAGTTCGGTTTCCGCCTGCCCAGCGCGGTGGATAACCGCCCGTTGAAATTCGACGAGTTCGAGGCGCGGATGGGCCAGGTTGTCTACATGTCGGCGACGCCGGGGGACTACGAGCTCGAGGCCACCGGCGGCGAGTTCGTTGAACAGGTGATCCGCCCTACCGGCTTGGTGGATCCGCAGGTGCACGTGCGCCCGACGAAGGGACAGATCGACGACCTGATCGAGGAGATCCGCCAGCGCGTTAGCCGCGACGAGCGCGTCCTCGTGACCACCTTGACCAAGCGCATGGCGGAAGACTTGACGGATTACTTGCTGGATAACGGCATCAAGGTGCGCTACCTGCACTCGGATATCGACACCCTGCAGCGAGTGGAGCTGCTGCGGCAGCTGCGCCTCGGCGAGTACGACGTGCTCGTGGGCATCAACCTTTTGCGCGAGGGCCTCGACTTGCCGGAGGTGTCGCTGGTGGCCATCCTGGATGCCGACAAGGAGGGCTTCCTGCGCTCGACGAAGTCGCTGATCCAGACCATCGGACGCGCGGCCCGCAACGTCTCCGGCGCGGTCATCATGTACGCGGACAAGGTCACCGACTCCATGCGTGACGCGATCGAGGAGACGGAGCGGCGCCGCGAGAAGCAGCTGGCCTACAACGTCGAGCACGGGATCGACCCGCAGCCGCTGCGCAAAAAGATCGCGGACATCCTCGACCAGGTCTACGACAACGCCGATGGCGAAGAGACGGCCGGCGGCGAAGCTGCGGTCGTCGAGAAGCCCGATGTCGCCTCGATGTCATCGAAGGACGTGCAGAAGCTTATCGACGACCTGACCGCGCAGATGGGAGCCGCCGCGCGCGAGCTGAAGTTCGAGCTCGCCGGTCGGCTGCGCGACGAGATCGCGGAATTGCGCAAAGAGCTGCGTGGTATGAAAGAGGTTGGAGTTTAGGAAAGGATCTATTGCCCTCATGCACACGTATTCATCTATTGCTGTCGGCACGGATGGTTCGGCGACGTCGCTCATGGCGGTGCGCGCGGCGGCGAGCATGGCGCGGGTGTACGGTGCCGACCTGACCGTCATCTGCGCGCACTACAACACCAACACCTCGCTGCTGAACTCCAGTAATGCGGAACAGTCGAAGGTGGATATCGTCACCGACGACGAAGCCGGAAGAATCCTCGCCGTGGCGGAGAGCATTGCCCGCGCGGAGCAGGCTCCGCGCGTCCACCTGGTGGCCAAGCCAGGAATGCCCGCGAACGCTCTGCTTGAGGCGGTGCAGGAGACGGGCGCGGACCTGCTCGTCGTAGGCAACAAGGGAATGCGCAGCCTGGCCGGCCGGATCTTCGGCAACATCCCCGGCGACGTGGCGAAGAAGGCCCCCGTCGACGTCGTGCTGGTCGACACCCGCGCGGAAGGCCACGACTAGACATGGAACAGGTCAGCGCACGCGACTACAAAACCGTTGTCGTCGGAAGCGACGGTTCGAGATCATCGCTTCTCGCGGTCGAGCGGGCGGCGCGCATCGCCGCGGCATTCGACGCGGAACTGATCATCGCAACGGCCTACTACGCCTCCGACGAGGAGGCCGCCCGCACGCCACGGTTGGATTCGGTGACCATCCTCGGCGATGAGCAAGCCCGCGCGAACCTCGAAGGGGCCGAATCCCACGCGCGCTCCGCGGGCGCGCAACGCGTCCAGATTGCCACGCGGGCCGGCACCCCCGTCGAGGCCCTCATGGGGGTCGTCAACGACTTTGACGCCGATCTTCTCATCGTGGGCAACAGGGGAATCAACACGCTTACCGGCAGGCTACTGGGCTCCGTTCCCGCCGACGTGGCCAGGCAGTCCGACTGCGATGTCATGATCGTCCACACCGTGAAGTAGCCCGCCTTCGACATCGCCGATCACGCTCAGCGTCTGGGTGGCGCGGGTCACGGCGACGTAGAGATCCTGCCAACCCTGCGGTGAGGCGTCGATAATCTCCTGCGGCTCGACGACGGTGACGTGGTCGAACTCGAGCCCCTTGACCTCGGCGACGTTGTCGGCGGTAATCACCGCGCTGGTGCGCCCGTCGCTGCTTGACGCGCCGGCCGAAGGCTCCGTTCCCGTCGGCAGCAAACGCACCGGCAGACCGGTGGAGCGAATTGCGGTGGCCGGCTGTGCGGCCGGGTCGATCCGGGCGAGGATGCGGTTGGCGAGCGCCATGATCTCCGACGGGGTGCGGTAGTTCACACTCAGCTCGTGGACTGTGAAACGCGAGCCCACGAACGGCTCCAGGGCCAGCGCCCAGTCGTCGGTGCCGGAGGGCGCCGAGGTTTGGGCGGTGTCTCCGACGAGGGTCATCCAGCGCGAGGGCGAACGCCGAAACACCATGCGCCACTCCATCGGGGAGAGCTCCTGGGCCTCATCGACGATCACGTGGCCGTACGCCCAGGTGTGGTCCTCGCGGGCGCGCTCTGCCGTGGAGCGCACATCAGTGACGCGCTGGCGCCGCGCGAGCGTCTCGGCATCGATGATGTCGTGGGCGGAGAGGATTTCGGCCTCGAACTGGTCGTCGTCGTTGTCCGTCGATGCCGACGAGGACAAGATGTCGAGCGCGTCCTCTGCCTCGGCGACCTGCCGGCGCCACTCCTCGTCCTCCGCGCGCCGCGCCTCCTCCGGGTCTGGCACGCCAATGAGCTCGGCCAACTCGTCAACCAAGGCTGTGTCGGCGGGAGTGGTCGGGGACCCCGGGGGGCGGTACAGCGCCTCGCGGGTGTAGTCGTCGTAGTCGCCGGCCACGTCTGCGATTGCTTCCCGGCTGTTCAGCAACTCCGTGAGGACGGCCGCGGGTTCCAGCGCGGGGAAGTGGGCGTCGATAAGCGCCTGCACCTGCTGCTCCTCGGCGAGGTCGTCGTGGAGCTGGTCGACGTCGGCGGCGCTGAGCAGGTTCTCACCGCCAAGCGGATCCTCGCCGATGCGATGCGCGAGCGCCTCCGCCAAAAGCTGGGTGAAGTGTTCCGCGAAGACCGGGCGCGCCGCGTTGTGGGGTTTGCGGGAGCGGCGCGCGCGGGTGCGGGCAGCCTTGATCATCGCGGGGGTTGCCTCGATGGTCACCGAGCCGATGCGGACGGCCACCGGCTCGTCCGGCACCGTTTCCAGTCGCTGCACAGCGCGTTTGAGCACCGTCACCATCTCCGCCGAGCCCTTGACCTCGCGCGCGGCGGTCGACTCCCGGTTCGACTCAGGCACGAAGCCAGGCACGAGCGTGTCGACGGTCGACAGCACAACGCCGGTCTCGCCGAGCTCGGGCAGCACCCGGGAAATGTAGTCCAAAAACGTCGGGTTCGGGCCGACGATGAGCACGCCGGCGCGTGAGAGCTGCTCGCGCCACGTGTACAGCAGGTACGCCACCCGATGCAGCGCCACGGCGGTCTTGCCGGTGCCGGGGCCTCCCTGGACCACCAGCACGCCGCGCGTCGCATCGCGGATGATCTCGTCCTGCTCGCGTTGGATTGTCTCGACGATCGAGCGCATCCTGCCTGTTCGTGCGGCGTTCATCGCGGCCCGCAGCGCGGCCTCGGAGCCGACGTCGGACAGCCTGCCCGCAGCCCCCTCGCCGGAGAGAACCTCATCATCCACGGCGGTTACTCTGCGCCCCCGCATGCGGATTGTGCGCCGTGTCTCCACCCCCTCCGGGTGCGCCGTAGTGGCCAGATAGTACGGCCTGGCCATCGGGGCGCGCCAGTCCAGCAGGAGGGTGCGGTAGTTGTCGGCACGGTCCTCCATGCCCAGGCGCCCGATGTAGCGGCGATCCACCCCGGGCCGGCCCTCGACGGGGTTGTCGGCGTCCTCGTCGGCGATGTCGAGTCGGCCGAAGACGAGACCCACCTCGGCCACGTTGAGCGTATCCAGCTTGGCGTTGAGCGCGTGGTACTGCGTTTCGCGCCGCACCAGCGCGTCCGAGTCGGGGTTGTCCGGGTCGACGTCGGCCTGCACCGCCTCCAGCTGGGCGCGGGCTGCGCTCACCTCGGCGTCGAGACGGGAAAAGAGCATGTCCGCGTACGCCTGCTCCCGGTCAATCTCCGGCGATCCACTCAACCGCGCGCCTCCTTGGTGGGTAGATAACGACACTTTAGAAAGCGCCATTCTACCAACGGCAAAACCCCGCCACCGGTGTGGTGACGGGGGGAGAGCCGGCGAGCTCGCGAGAAGCTAGCCGAGCTTCTTCTGGGCCTGCTTAACGGCCTTCTCAGCGCGCTTCTGCAGCTGCTTGACGTTCTTCTCGGCCTTGCGCTTCTGGCGGCGCGAAGGGGCCAAATCCAGATCGGAGAACGCACCCTGCAGGTTGGACACCGCGTCCTGGGCGCGGCTTTGCACCTTGGAAGCCTTGCGCTTTGCCTTGACCTTGTCCAGCGTGGACGGGGAGAGGTCGTCCAGGGTGGACTGCAGGGTGTCCGCGATGTTGTTCACGGTGGAGTTGACCTTGCGCTTCGCCACGAACTGCTCCAGCTTGTTCGGCTTGGCGTCCTTGTAGGCCTCCTGCGCCTGAGAGGTGGCGTCATCGATGAAGCTCGACGCAGTGGACAGGAAGCTCGAGGTCTGCTTCTTGGCGTCGTCCGCGAGGGAGGACGCGGTCTTCGCCCAATCGTCCTTGTTGTCGTCGACGTAGGAGGTGACCTGGTCGGTGGTCTCCGAGATCCAGTTGCCTGCCTTGCTCAGCGCCTTCTCCGACTCGGACTGCGTCGGCAGCGCCTGCTGAACGTTCTTCTTGGCCACGCGGGCGGCGTTCTTGGCGCGCCACTGCAGGCCGGGGTTGCCGGCGGTGTCGACGGTGGCGAGCAGGATGCCGCCGAGCAGGGCGACATCGGTGATGGCACCGCTGCGGCGGCGTGCCTTCTCATCCTCGTTGGTAGCCTCCCAGAATGCGTGGCGGCCCAGGATGGAGGGGACGGCGGTGACAGCGAGCAGAGTCGCGGCGGTACGCGGTGCCTTGCCCAGCGCAAACAGGGAGCCGGCGCCGGCCTTGACGCCACCGACGATCTGCGCGGCGGTCTCCGGGGAGGAGGGCAGGTAAGCGCGGTATGGGGCGGGGATCACAGAGCGGAGCTTCTGCAGCACGGAGTCCGCGCTCTCGCGGTGGGCGGAGGGGTTAACGACGGTTTCGACGCCGTCAACCACGTACACGGACGCGAGCATGGGGCGTGCAAGCTTGCGAATCATAGAGACAAACCTTCTTCGTTATCGAATCTGTTCTTTGCTTGTCCCACAATCCTAACGAAAAACAGCTACCACCGTCTCCGCCACCACTCGTCTAGCGAGCCGCGCTCGTCCCCGAGCGTCGTGGGCGCACCGTGACCGGGCCGGACGATGGTGGCGTCGGGGTAGACGTCGAAAAGCTTCGTGGTGACCTCCTTGAACAGGCGCACAAACTCGCCCTCACCCACGGTCTTGCCCAGACCGCCAGGAAACAGCGAGTCACCGACAAAGGCGTTCGGGGTGCCGTCGACATCGACGACCACCGCGGCACCTCCCGGGGTGTGGCCACGCAGAATCATCGTGTTCAGGCGCTGGCCGAGAAACTCAACGGCATCGTCGTCGCGCAGCTCCACGTCCACCGGCGCGGGTAGTGCAGGAGCGTCGAGGAATGACGCCCAGTGGCGCGCCCCGGTTCGCTCGAGAACCTCCGTTAGCGCGCGGGTGTGGTCCTTGTGGCGGTGAGTGGTTAAGACGTCCGTGATCTCCACGCCCGCGTCCGCGGCCATGCGCAGGATGGCGGGGGCGTCGGCGGCGGCGTCGATAAGCAGGCCCTTGCCTTCGCTCGCGAGAAGGTAGACGTTGTTGTCCATGTCGGAAACGGAAATCTGGTGCAAAGTAAACGTAATGCTCATGCGGGCCAGCCTAGCTACTGTCTTAGCGGCCGAGGTGCGCTCGCTGGTATGTTCGGAGGCTGTTGCTTACCTACTTGAACAGCGGAGGAATAAACAAGGTGGCTGACCGTCTCACCGTGCGCGGAGCGCGCGAGCACAACCTCAAAGGCGTCGACCTTGACCTGCCGCGCGACAAGATGGTCGTGTTCACCGGGTTGTCGGGCTCAGGAAAGTCCTCGCTCGCCTTCGACACCATTTTCGCGGAGGGGCAGCGCCGCTACGTCGAGTCGCTGTCCTCGTACGCGCGCATGTTCCTCGGCCAAATGGACAAGCCTGACGTCGACTACATCGATGGGCTCTCGCCGGCGGTGTCCATCGACCAGAAGTCCACCAACCGCAACCCGCGCTCCACCGTGGGCACCATCACCGAGATCTACGATTACCTGCGTCTGCTTTACGCCCGCGCCGGCACGCCGCACTGCCCCGTGTGCGACGCCGAGATCAGCCGCCAGACCCCGCAGCAGATCGTCGACCAGATCCTCGAGCGCGAGGAACGCACCAAGTTTCAGGTGCTGGCACCCATCGTGCGCAAGCGCAAGGGCGAGTTTGTGGACCTGTTCGCTGACCTCGCCGCGCAGGGTTACGCGCGTGTCACCGTCGACGGGGAAACACACCAGCTTTCGGACCCGCCAAAGCTGGAAAAGCAGATCAAGCACACCATCGACGTCGTCGTCGACCGCCTGCAGGTCAAGGAGAGCCAGAAGCAGCGCCTCACGGATTCCGTGGAAACGGCGCTCAAGCTTGCCGACGGACTCGTCGCCGTAGAGTTCGTCGACGCCGATGAATCCGACCCCGGGCGCTACCGCATCTTCTCGGAGAAGATGGCCTGCCCCAACGGCCACGCTCTCGACGTGGAGGAGTACGAACCGCGCGCGTTCTCGTTTAACTCTCCGTTTGGCGCCTGCCCGGCCTGCGACGGCCTGGGTACCCGCAAGGAAATCGATATCGACCTTGTCGTTCCCGATCCGGACGCCCCGGCTGTCGACGCGTTCCAGCCGTGGAACTCATCGCCGAATAAGGGCTACTTTGTCAAGCTCATCGAGGCACTCGCGGCCGAGGAGGGCTTCGACGCGCACGCCCCGCTGTCCTCGCTGACGGCCACGCAGCGCAAGCACCTGATCCACGGCTCGTCCACCAAGGTGAGTGTGAAGTACAAAAACCGCTACGGCCGCCAGCGCGGTTTCACCGCGGCCTATGAAGGCGTGATCGGCTACCTCGAACGCAAACTTGAGCAGGCCGAATCCGAGCACCAGAAGGACCGCCTGCTCGCCTACACCCGCGAGATTCCCTGCCCAACCTGTAAGGGCGCGCGCCTGAAACCGGAGATCCTCGCGGTCCGCCTCGCCTCAACGACCCACGGGGAGCTTTCCATCGCGGGACTTGCAGAATTGTCCATCGAGGCGGCCTCCGAGTACCTGGATAATCTGGTGCTGGGCTACCGCGAGGAGATGATCGCCGGTGCCGTGTTGCGTGAGATTCAAGCCCGTCTGCGCTTCCTGCTCGACGTGGGTTTGAGCTATCTCACCCTGTCGCGCTCGGCGGGAACCTTGTCCGGCGGTGAAGCGCAGCGCATCCGCCTGGCTACCCAGATTGGCTCGGGGCTCGCGGGCGTGCTCTACGTCCTGGACGAGCCGTCGATCGGCCTGCACCAGCGCGACAACCTTCGCCTGATCCGCACGCTGAAGAAGCTGCGCGACCTGGGAAACACCCTCATCGTCGTCGAGCACGACGAGGACACCATCAACGAGGCCGATTGGCTTGTCGACGTCGGCCCGCGGGCCGGCGAGTACGGCGGCGAGATCGTCTACCAAGGCGAGCCCGCCGGCATTGTGAAGGCAAAGAACTCCATCACCGGCGACTACCTGTCAAAGCGCAAGGAGATCGCGGTGCCGGCCGAGCGCCGCGCCATTGACAAGTCACGCACGCTCAAGGTGGTCGGCGCGCGCGAGAACAACCTCGACAACGTCAGCGTGGACATTCCGCTGGGCGTCCTCGTTGCGGTGACCGGGGTGTCCGGATCGGGCAAATCCACCCTGGTCAACCACATTTTGGCGAAGACGCTGCAGAACCAGCTCAATGGTGCGCGCCAGGTCCCGGGGCGGGTGAAGAAGATCGAGGGCATCGACCACCTGGACAAGCTGGTGCAGGTCGACCAGAGCCCGATTGGCCGCACCCCGCGCTCGAACCCGGCGACGTACACCGGTGTCTTCGACAAGATCCGCAATCTTTTCGCCGAGACCCAGGAGGCCAAGGTCCGTGGCTACAAGGCGGGGCGCTTCTCCTTCAACGTCAAGGGTGGGCGCTGCGAGGCATGCCATGGCGACGGAACGATCAAGATCGAGATGAACTTCCTACCGGACGTCTACGTCCCTTGTGAGGTGTGCGAGGGCGCGCGCTACAACCGCGAAACGCTCGAGGTGCGCTACAAGGGCAAGAACATCGCAGAGGTGCTCGACATGCCCATCTCTGAGGGCGCCGAGTTCTTCGAGCCGATCACGTCCATCCACCGCTACTTGAGCACGCTTGTCGACGTCGGCCTGGGCTACGTCCGCCTCGGCCAAGCCGCCACCACGCTCTCCGGGGGCGAGGCCCAGCGCGTCAAGCTGGCCGCGGAGCTTCAGAAGCGCTCCAATGGCCGCACGATCTATATCCTCGACGAGCCCACCACTGGCCTGCATTTTGAGGACATCCGCAAACTCATGATGGTGCTGGGTGGCCTGGTGGACAAGGGCAACACGGTGCTTGTTATTGAGCACAACTTGGATGTGATCAAGTCCGCCGACTGGATTATCGATATGGGCCCGGAGGGCGGCTCGGGCGGCGGCAACGTCGTAGCCGAGGGCACCCCTGAGGATGTCGCGGGTGTGGAAGAATCCTTCACCGGACAGTTCCTGGCCGGCATTCTGGACTCGTAGGCGACACCCTCGAAGGGTGGAGACGAAAGTGGAGACCGCCGGATAAGAAATAGCAAAACAACACCTCACGCCAATTCTCGGCGTGTGAAGCACGATCTACTTTCGTCCCGAGGTCCCGCCCGGCACTTTCACAGCCAGTTGAATATTCGTACTCTTTGACAAGTCTTATCCCGGCAACCAAAGGGCACTATGAATATCAAGGCAGCCATCATCGCGGTGCTGACCGCGGCCTCGGCCACAGCCACGCTCTGGCCCGCCCCAGCATCCGCCGCGGACATCCCCCCGATGCCGCAGGGTTACCCAATCCACGACCTTTACCAGACCTGCACCGAAGCCGAAGCGCACGCGCAAGGCTATCCTCAGTGGCACTACGGCGAGACGGCCCGACGCTACCTCGGCAACGGTGTGCTCGAGTTCAAAAACACGACGAGTCAGTCAGTCGATTACACCGCCGAGGTGGAAAGTTGCACCAACCACGTCATCTCTGCCAACTCCCGGGCGGAGCTGCCTTCGGGGTGGAGCACAACCGCGCGCTCGGATATCAGCTTGACCACCGACAACGGCTGGGTACAGGGCGAGACATTCGGCCCGATTAAACTGGCACCGGGGGAGACCTTCCGCGTTGAGTTCGGTGCGCTGGAAAAGGACTTCATCTCCATGATGGTCACCTGCCAGGGCGGGTTCTACCAGAACATGGCCGGAGCCGATGTCGTGCGCGGCACCGGCCCCGCGGAGCGCTACGCGTTCGCGCACATCATTCACGCTGACGGAACCGTCGACCAGCAGGCGCTGCAGATTCCCGCACGCGCTCAAGGTGCCAACAGCAAGCCCATCGACAAGCCCTACAACACCATTACCGGGCCGAGCCTGGAAAAGATCGCCGATCCGGCCATCGATCGGGTGGTCAATCCCGTGACCACGCCGCAACGCGACGCGAGCTAGCCAGCCTTCGGCTCCCGCTGCGACGCGGTGATTCCGCTGTGGTACCCGCACGACATCTCTGGCATCGCGCCCACGTTCCGCAAGCCGGGTTACTCCCAGGACTTCCTGAACTGGTCCGACGGGGAGCAGACCTACACGCCGACCGTGGATCACGTCGTCGGTGCCCAGTTCAACGGCGAGATGAACTACCGCGGCAACGGCGGCCGCCTACCCGCCGGATGGCTTGAATCCGTCGGGGCTGTCCAACGGGCGTACATGCCGGTCGGAACCGCGTTGAACCCAGTGGTCCTCCAACCCGGCGAGCGGGTGCGCGTCGAGTACGGCACAACGATGATGCGCGTGCAGTATTCCGAGTATTCCTGCACCACGTCGGGCGCGAGCCGCACCTACGACCGTGTTGCCCAGAAGCCAGTAGCAACCGCGCCCGCTGGATTCTGGGCAGAGGCGCGACTATCACCTCGCCCGACGGCAGCGTCCGCACGCTCGATGTCACCCCGAGCGAATGGGCGAGCCTGCCTGTTCCTACCCAAACCCTCTACTGAACAACTACCCCTTCAAGGAGCCCCCACCATGTCTCTCTTCGTACGCGCCGCAGCGTCGGCAGTAGTCCTCGCAACTGCAGCTGGCATCGCCGCAGCACCCGCCCACGCCCTTCCCGTCCGCGACATGGGCACCGCCAACCCGACGACGATCGGAGCCGTCTGCTCGAACCCGGGAGACCGCGGTCAAACCATCCGTATCGATCGCACCTACTTTGACGCCTCAGCCGGCACCTGGACCGTATCCAACTACAACTCCACGCCGATCCCGCTAACCCGCACCATCACCGAGAAGAAGTCCAACGAATGGAAAGTCTCCGCAGGAGTCGACTTCCCGATCTTCGACCTGATCAAGATCTCCTTCTCCACCAGCTACTCCAAGTCCTCTTCGAATGAGGTCGGTGAGGTCGTCGGACCGTACGACGTCGCCCCGGGCACGACCGCCGTCATGCGTGCTGGGTGGGTTGTTTCCGACTTCTCGGGCGAGAAGACCGTCTGCGGTCAAGACCGCACCTGGCACGGCACGGGTGAGACCTTCACGGCGACGCTGCCCGCTGAGCGCCACGTCGAGATCAGCACCCGCGACAACATCCGGTTCAGCTAATGCGTCGCCGACTCGCCACCGCCATCGCCGCGCTGACGGTTGCACTAGCCGCCGCGCCTGTCGCCCAGGCGGACACATCGGCGCCCGCGGATTACATCCTGCCGCAGCGATGGAACGACGACTACAAGCCGGGAACCAGGTGCGCCACCCCGGGCCAAGGCGGAATCTACGTCACCGCGCAGCGGCGCTGGTTTGACCAGACCGACGCCGCGAGTGTGGCAAACCGCAACACCTTCCCCGTGCCGGTCACGCACAAGGTCACTGAGGCGCGCACGTCCACGCTGCAAATTTCAGCGACGATCACCCCGAAAGGTGAGATCGAGCGCTATTTGGCCACGGTCTACGGGCTGATCTACGTGCGCGTACAGCACTGGTCGGTCGGTCAGACCGTGGGCCCCTACGAGCTTGGCCCGGGCCGCCAAGGCAACCTCGTGTGGGGCTTCATGATGCTCGACACGGACGCGCAAAACGTGCGCTGCTCCGAAGACCAGCAGTGGGAAGCTGAGGGCAAACCCTACTCAGCGACCATTCCTGAATCGCGATACTCCGAGTTGCGCGAGGATGAAGCACCACTTTTCGGCTAAACCAAAAGGGGCGCCCAGGCTACACACCGGAGCGCCCCTTTATTGCAGCGGCGAAATTAATACTCTGCGTTGAGCACCTTGACGACGAGGTTGAGCCTCGAGGTGGCGCCGAACTGATCCATGATGTTTGAGACGTACTTCTTAATCGTGGACTCCGAATAAGCGAGGTCCTTGGCGATTTCTGAGTTCGACATTCCCCGGCAGAGCCGAACGAGTACCTTGCGCTCCGACTTGCTCAATGACTGCAGCTTCATCGCCTCGTTGATCGGGTCAACGTAGGTGTCGGTGCTGCGTTCGTCCTTCAGGTGCGTCGCCAGCCTGGTCATTGCCTGCGGCGAGACCACCATGCCCCCGTCGGTGGCGGCGCGGACGGCGTCGATAAGCGCCTGCGGCTTTTCGCTTTTGAGCACGTAGCCAGCGCCGCCGAGACGGATAATGCGCATCATCGTGCGGTCGGAGTCGAAAGCCGTCACGGCGATGAAAATGGGTCGGCTCTCGTGCTTATTGATGTTTTCAAGCAGGGTTGGGCCGTCCATCGTTGGCATGTGAATATCTGCCAGAATCACGTCGACGTCGTGCTCGCGAAGGCGGGCGAGGGCTTCCTCGCCGTTGGATGCCTCCGCGACCACGACGATGTCGTCGGTGCTTTTGAAGTAGTGGCGAAACGAGCTCAGAACGAGCGGGTTGTCGTCTACCAGCAGGACGTTGATCTGGTCAGTCATGCTGTGGGAGAGCACCTAGCACCAAATACGGGTCGGGTAGTACTTGCAGGAGAAAATGTCCGTGATAGCGGTGTAATTGGTGATCGACGGGGTGTAGCTGTCGTCCGACACGGTGTCTGCGTGCGCAGCTGGAGTTGCTGCGACTGCGCTGAGTACCGCGAAAGAGAGGGTGGTAGCAGCGAGAGTTTATGCGAAGCGGTGATTCATCGCGGGCTCCTTTCTATGGTCATTGAGATAATTGTATCTTTCCGTATCGACCCATGGGATGCAGCATTGAACCATAAAATCGGTACCAAAGTATCCATCAGTTCGGGTCTAGCAGCGTAACGCTTGTTCCGGAACGGTAAACTCTACGACCCACTCCTGACCGATGCGATGGGCATTGAAAGTACCATTATAACGCGACACAACACTTCGCGACTCTTGCAGGCCTAGCTGGGATGACAAATGCGAAGCACCTCGTGCCGCGCGGACGGTATTGCGCATGGTGCAGCGCAGACCAGCCTCCTCCTTGTTGATCCGCATCTCGATTACAGACCCAGGGACGGCGTATTTGATCGCGTTCGTGGAGAGCTCCGTAAATACTTGCTCAAAGCCAGGAGGGAAGGACCAATCGCATGAGCGAGCTGAATCGGCACCCTCGATAATGAATCCGTGGCTTACCAGCGGGCGAGTGGTGACTGCTATCTGCTCCCCAATAGTCCGATTTAGAATGGGTGCGGATACGTTCTCATTCTCCTGCATGAAGTGTAGGAGGTGTCTAACCTCTTGCATAGCCTGGCGCGTTTCATCCGCGATGTGCTCCGCGGTTTCGCGCGCTTGCTCGTTATCGATTGAGGTCAAAGCGAGGGTTTCAGCACGCATTACCACCGATGTCAGAGTTGTTGCAACGGAATCGTGTAGGACTTGGGCGAGACGCTCTCGGCGCTCTTCCAATTCATTGCGGAGTTGTTGTTGGTGAGCAGCGTGCTGCAAGCGTTGCCGTCGGAGGTAAATGCCGCCCCACCAACCGGCCGTCAAAGCGACGACGTAAACGGCGACGCTGGTGAAATCGTTGGGTATCCACCGTCCAGTAAAGGGGCTGGTAGAACTGATGTAACCGATTGCCACGGCGATTCCAGCTGCGAACCGCGGGCGTCCCACCATTGCGATTAGCGACACTAGGAATGGTGCTGAAAGGATGATTGCGAGTCCGCGAGCATCCTCTACGCCGGATATGAAAACGAATAGAGCGACCATTGCCAGGCCCGAAAGAATTGGCCAGCGTTGCGCAGATGCTAGAAGCGCGACCGCAGTAAGATTTGCCAGAAGCTGGAGCCAGCTCATTGGAGTGATCGCGAGCGTGATCATGATAGCCAGGACACCGAGTGCAGCAATTCTCCAATCGATGTTCTTGTAGCTCGTCAATGGCGTTGGTTGCACGCGCACAGAGTAGCCGGTGCGCGTCGCGATGTCAGATTTTGTCCTTTTAGAAAAGGCATGATATCTTCAAATCACTACCGCTTGGGGTCACTTTTATGTGGTTCCCGAGCCGCAAGTGGAGTCTCTCCCACCCGAGGCCGCCGAATTGCCGGTTGGTGAAGGGTAAAGCGTAGCGCAGTGCTTTGCATGCTGTGCTGTGCGGAGGAACTCCCGCGTCTATCTTCGATGGCGCGGGTTTTTCGTGTGGGGAGACGATGTGACACTGGTGGTTCGGTAGCGATCAACTTTGTTTCTAGGTTTAGGAGTTCTCATCAGCGCTGATACTCGTATCAACGAACGCATCCGCGTTCCCGAAGTTCGTCTTGTCGGTCCGTCCGGCGAGCAGGTTGGCATTGTTCGTACGGACGACGCCCGGAAGTTGGCTTACGAAGCCGACCTCGATCTTGTGGAAGTGGCTCCCAATGCGAAGCCGCCGGTGTGCAAGATCATGGACTACGGCAAGTTTAAGTACGAGCAGGATCAAAAGGCCCGCGAGGCCCGTAAGAACCAGCAGCAGACTGTGGTTAAGGAGCAGAAGTTCCGGCCGAAGATTGATGAGCACGACTACCTGACCAAGAAGGCTAACGTTGAGCGCTTCCTGGAGAAGGGCAACAAGGTCAAGGTCACGATCATGTTCCGCGGTCGTGAGCAGTCGCGTCCTGAGCTCGGTTATCGCCTCCTCGAGCGTCTTGCCGATGATATCGGCGAGCTCGGTGTCGTGGAGTCCCGTCCGAAGCAGGATGGCCGCAACATGACGATGGTCTTCGGTCCCTCCCGCAAGGCTAAGAAGTAGTTTTTTCGTTTTCGACTCGAAGGGCTTTCACAATGAAGCAGAAGACCCACAAGGGCACCGCCAAGCGCATCAAGATTTCCGGTTCCGGCAAGCTGCGCCGTGAGCAGGCCGGTAAGCGCCACCTCAACGAGGGCCTGTCCTCGAAGCGTCGCCGCAAGCTGTCCGGCACCACCGATGTTGCTCCGGCTGATGTCAAGCGCATGAAGCGCCTCCTCGGCAAGGCGTAAGTCACCTGCCGCGCACGTAGAACCCGAAATTTTTTAGAATAAGACAAGGAAGAAGTGACTCATGGCACGTGTCAAGCGTTCAGTA
This sequence comes from Corynebacterium lipophiloflavum DSM 44291, assembly GCF_000159635.1. Lineage (GTDB taxonomy): Bacteria > Actinomycetota > Actinomycetes > Mycobacteriales > Mycobacteriaceae > Corynebacterium > Corynebacterium lipophiloflavum. The sequence goes on from NZ_GG667195.1 coordinate 159,282, forward strand.
AACGCTAAGAAGAAGCGCCGCGCGATTCTTAAGTCCGCCAAGGGCTACCGTGGTCAGCGTTCCCGCCTGTACCGCAAGGCGAAAGAGCAGTGGCTGCACTCCCAGACCTACGCCTACCGCGACCGCCGCAAGCGCAAGAGCGAGTTTCGCAAGCTGTGGATCCAGCGCATCAACGCCGCTGCCCGCATGAACGGCATCACCTACAACCGTCTCATCCACGGCCTGAAGCTCGCCGAGGTTGAGGTCGACCGCAAGATCCTCGCTGATCTCGCCGTCAATGATTTCGCCACCTTCTCCGCTATCTGCGAGGTTGCGAAGAAAGCACTTCCGGAGGATGTCAACGCCCCAGTCAATGCCGCGTAAGAGCTTTTCGCTTCACGACGCCCGCCCGGCGCACGGTTTCCACACGACGGAATGTGCGCCGCGGCGGGTTTCGTGCGGTTATGGGTTGAGTACTGTTGGGCTTTATGGGACTCAATTTTTCGCAGGCGTTTACCGAACGCACCCCGCGCATCGTCAACGCGGCCAAGCTGCACAGGGCGGCGGCCCGGAAAAAGGCGGGGCGCTTTATTGTTGAGGGAGCCAATTCGGTGGAGGCTGCGGTGGCTACCGGCTCGGCGACCGATGTCTTTGCGACCGAGAGCGCGGCAGGTGAGTTTGCCGAGATCCTCACCACGGCTGGGTACATGGATGTTTTCACGCACGCGATCACCGACACCGCTGCCCGGCATCTATCGGATACGGTAAGTACCACGGGCATCTTTGCGCTGTGCACTCCGGTTTTGTGGTCAGTCGGTAAGGTCCTGCGTGGCGGCCCGCGGCTGGTTGCCGTGTGCGTGGAAACCAATGACCCGGGAAATGCTGGAACGTTGATCCGGATTGCGGATGTGTGCGGCGCGGATGCAGTTGTGTTCGCCGGAGATACCGTGGACCCGGAATCTAGCAAAGCGGTTCGCGCCTCGGCCGGGTCGCTATTTCACGTGCCTGTTGCACGGGAGCGCAACATCTCGGATGTAATGGGGCAACTAAAAGCAGCCGGCTTGAGTATCGCGGCGACCACCATGGGTGGGGATGTCAGTCTTGACGATGCGGCAGAGGTCGTGGCGCAACCAACAGCCTGGCTTTTCGGCAATGAAGCCCATGGATTACCGCAGGAGCTTATCGACGCCGCCGACCACCGCGTCTCCATTCCCATCCGTGGGCACGCAGAGTCGTTGAACCTCGCCACCGCGGCGGCTATGTGCATGTGGGAGTCCTCGAAGGTGTTGTCGCGACCGCAGGTAAGCTAATCAACGGTTTTAGCCGTCGACCTAAGAAGGGACGAGTGTGTCCGCCAATCCTGAGTCTGTAGACCTGTCCGAGAACTCGTTGAACGCCGCCGCCGATGCCGCTATTGCCGCCTTTGAACAGGCGAGCGATCTTGCGGCGCTGGAGGAGGCTCATCGTGCGCACTTGGGCGAGCAGGCGTTTATTCCGCAGGCGCGCCGCGCGCTCGGTCAGCTCCCGAAAGACCAGCGCAAAGACGCGGGCCGCTTGGTCAATATGGCTCGTGGGCGCGTCGAGAAGGCTTTTGCGCAACTGCGCGAGGAACGCGAGGCCGAGTACCGTGAGCAGCGCTTGAGAGACGAAAAGGTCGATGTGACGGTGCCCACGACCCGCCACCAGACCGGGGCAATGCACCCGATCACGGCCCTGTCCGAGCACATCGCGGACATTTTCCTCGGGATGGGCTGGGAGGTCGCCGAGGGCCCAGAGGTCGAAGCTGAGTACTTCAACTTCGATGCGCTCAACTTCATCCCGGATCACCCGGCGCGCACGTTGCAGGACACGTTCTACGTCGGCGCTGAGGGCTCTCGCCAGGTGCTTCGCACCCACACGTCTCCGGTGCAGGTTCGCACCCTGTTAGAACGCGAGGTTCCCGTCTACATCGCGTGTCCGGGCCGGGTGTTTCGCACCGACGAGCTCGACGCGACGCACACCCCGGTCTTCCACCAGGTTGAAGGTCTCGCGGTGGACAAGGGCCTGACCATGGCTCACTTGCGCGGCACGCTCGACCACCTGGCCAAGGTGCTCTTCGGCCCCGAGGCGAAGACGCGCATGCGCACAAACTACTTCCCGTTCACCGAACCCTCGGCCGAGGTGGACGTCTGGTTCGCCAACAAGAAAGGCGGCGCCGGCTGGATTGAGTGGGGAGGGTGCGGCATGGTCAACCCGAACGTCTTGCGTGCGGTGGGTATCGACCCGCAGGAGTACTCCGGTTTCGCGTTCGGCATGGGGCTGGAGCGCACGCTACAGTTCCGCAACGGGCTCTCCGACATGCGCGACATGGTTGAAGGCGATGTCCGTTTCACCCTGCCGTTCGGCGTGCAGGCGTAGCAGGTTAGCGAAAACTAGGACGAACGAGGAGCAGACAATGCTGATTTCCCAACAGTGGATTACCACCCTTCTGCGCGCCGCCGGAAACGACAACTGGTCGGTGTCACCCGAGGAGCTCGATTCCGGTTTCGTGCGGGTCGGTTTTGAAACGGAAGGCTTCGCGCCTCTGCCGGAGACCACCGGGCCACTCGTCGTCGGGCGTGTGCTGGAGATTGAGGAGCTCGAGGGCTTCAAGAAGCCGATTCGCTACTGTCAGGTCGACGTCGGGCAGGCCAACGGCACAGGCGAGCCGCAGGGCATCATTTGCGGCGCGCGCAACTTCAGCGAGGGCGACCTCGTCGTGGTGTCGCTGCCAGGCGCCGTCCTCCCGGGCGGTTTCGAAATCTCCGCGCGAGAGACGTACGGCAAGATCTCCAACGGCATGATGGCCTCCGAGGCGGAACTCGGGTTCACCGCCAAGAGCGACGGCATCATCGTGCTCGAAGGCGGCGCCGCAAGCCCGGGCGAGGACGCTCGCGAGGTTCTCGGCGGGCCGGACACCGTCTTTGAGGTCAACATCACCCCAGATCGCGGTTACGCCCTCTCTGCACGCGGCCTTACCCGTGAGGTCGCGGCGGCGTTCGACTTGTCATACCGGGATGTCGCCGCCGACCCCGCGGTCGCGGGCATCGACCTTACGCGCGTGCCCGCGCCGACGGGGGAGCTGATCGAGGTCACCGTTGAGGAATCGGCCAAGGCCCAGCGCTTCGGCCTGCGCAAGGTCGTCGGCATTGACCCGAAGGCCCAGGCACCGTTCTGGCTCAAGCGCATCCTCATGCTCTCGGGTGTGCGTTCCGTCAACGCCGCGACGGATGTGACCAACTACGTCATGCTGCTTCTCGGCCAGCCGATGCACGCGTTCGATGCCGACAAGGTCTCGGGGAATCTGCGCGTGCACAACGCCCGCGACGGCGAGACGTTCGAGACACTCGACCACGCGAAGCGCACCCTGACCGCTGACGATGTCGTTATTTCCGATGACAACGGAATTCAGTCCCTGGCCGCGATCATGGGTGGGACGACCTCGGAGATCTCGGACGAGACCACCAGCGTCTACTTCGAGGCCGCGTCGTGGGATGCGCTGACGGTGGCGCGCTCGGCACGCCACCACAAACTGAGCTCGGAAGCTTCTCGACGCTTCGAGCGTGGCGTGGATCCCGCGCTCGTCGAGGTCGCCCTCGATGTGGCGTGTGCCCTGTTGGTGGACTTCGCCGGTGGTGAGATCGTCGACAAGCGAACGCTCGTGGGTGAGGTTGCCGAGCGCCCGGCGATCGAGATGGACTCCGCGCGACCGGGAGATCTCATCGGAGTCGACTACCCGCGCGAAACTGTCGTGCGCCGCCTCGAGGAGGTCGGCTGCCGTGTCGAGGGTGATGGCGAGGCGCTGACCGTCTACCCACCGACGTGGCGCACGGATTTGAGCGTGCCGGTTGATCTGGTTGAGGAGATCGTCAGGCTCGAGGGGCTCGACGAGATCCCGCTCATCCTTCCCGCTCCGCGCGGCGGGCGCGGGTTGTCGCCGCAGCAACGCCGCCGGCGCGCCGTCACGCACGCCTTGGCGTACTCGGGCTACGTGGAGGTCATCCCGACGCCGTTTATCGCCAACGACACGTTTGACGTGTGGGGGCTCGCGGCGGACGATGAGCGCCGCCACGCGGTGCGCGTGCAGAACCCGTTGGACAAGGATTACGGCATCATCGGTACGACAGTGTTGCCGTCGATGCTTGAGGCGGTCGGGCGCAACGTGGCCAGGGGCAAGCGCGACCTGGCGCTGTACTCGGTGGCGCAGGTCGCGGTCGCGCGGGCTGAGTTGTCACCGATGCCGAGCGTGGCAGCGCGCCCGAGCGATGAGACCATCCGCGAGCTCGTCGACTCCCTACCGAAGCAGAACCTGCACGCCGCGACAGTGGCGACGGGGCAGTGGGAGCACGCAGGCCCCTTGGGCGGCGGCCGCGACTACACGTGGGCCGACGCTGTGGAGTCGGCGCGAGTGGTGGCCCGGGCCGCCGGTGTGGAGCTGCGTGTGGAGGCCGCGGCCGAGCTGCCGTGGCACCCGGGGCGCTGCGCCGCGCTGAAGGTTGGGGACGTGGTGGTCGGTTTCGCGGGAGAACTGCACCCGGAGATTCTCGAGGCGCTTGAGCTGCCGGCCCGGACGTGCGCGATGGAGATCGACCTCACGGCGCTGCCGCTTGACGCCGTGCTCCCCGCGCCGGTGCTCTCGTCATTCCCGGCGCTGAACCAGGACATTGCGCTCGTCGTCGATGAGGGCATTGCCGCGGAGGACGTGCGCCGCGCCGTCGAAGAGGGGGCGGGCGAGCTTGTCGAGAGCGTGAAGCTTTTCGACGTCTACCGCTCGGCGCAGCTGGGTGAGGGCAAGAAGTCCCTGGCGTTCGGATTGGTGTTCCGCGCACCGGACCGCACACTGACCGAGGACGAGGCGTCGCAGGCGCGGCTTGCGGCGGCGGAGGTCGCGCGGGAGAGGTTCGGCGCGCAGATGCGTGTATAATTTGCCGTTGATTGCATAGTTTGCTACTCTGCGTCTATGACACTCAAAGTAGCAGTGGCGGGTGCCACGGGGTACGCCGGAGGCGAAATCCTGCGGCTTCTTCAGAACCATCCTGCGTACCACAGCGGCGAGCTTGAGATCGGCGCCCTGACTGCCAATAGTAACTCGGGCCAGAAGGTTTCTGCGCTCATGCCCAACCTGCCTTCTCTGGCGGGTCGCACGATCATGAAAACCACCCCGGAGAACCTTGCCGGCCACGACGTCGTGTTCCTCGCGCTGCCGCACGGCTACTCCGCCGAGATCGCGACGCAGCTGCCGGAAGAGACGCTCGTGCTCGACTGCGCCGCGGACTTCAGGCTGACCAACGAAGCCGACTGGGTGAAATACTACGGCAACGACCACGCCGGCAGCTGGCCCTACGGCATCCCCGAAATCCCGGGGCGCCGCGACGTCCTCGCAGGCAGCCGCCGCGTCGCCGTGCCCGGGTGTTTTCCCACGGGTGCCACGCTGGCCGCCCTTCCCGCAGTCGCCCGGGGTTTGATCGAGCCGGATTTGAGCATCGTCTCCATCACCGGAGTGTCCGGCGCGGGCAAGAAGGCCGCCGTGTCCCTCCTGGGTTCTGAAACGATGGGTTCGCTCAAGGCGTACAACACTGCGGGTCGCCACCGTCACACCCCCGAGATCGCCCAGAACATCCGGGAAGTCACGGGCGAGGATGTCCGTGTGAGCTTCACCCCAGTGCTCGCGCCGCTGCCGCGCGGTATCCTCACCACCATTACGGCACCGCTGCGCGAGGGCGTGACCACCGCCTCCGCTCACGAGGCCTTCGAGGAGTTCTACGCCGACGAGCAGTTCGTCTGGATTCTTCCTGCCGGGATTCAGCCGCAGACCCAAAACGTCGTGGGCACCAATATGTGCCACATCCAAGTCGAGGTGGACGAGGCCGCGGGCAAGCTGTTGATCACCTCAGCCATCGACAACCTCACCAAAGGTACCGCTGGCGCCGCCGTGCAGTGCATGAACATTGCGCTCGGGTGGGACGAGGCAGCAGGGCTTCCGACCGCCGCTGTCGCGCCCTAGAAATAAGCCCTAGAGATAAGCTCTGGAACAACTATTAAAGAAACGACCCACATCATGACACATACGGGAATAACCACCCCGCGCGGGTTTCGCGCCACGGCCACAACGGCCGGCATCAAGGCCTCGGGCAAACCCGACATGGCGCTGGTGATCAATGAGGGCCCGGAGTTCGCAGCCGCGGCCGTGTTCACCCGCAACCGCGTCGTGGCTTCCCCGGTGAAGGTCTCGCGCAGGGCCGTGGCCGACGGCACCCTCAAGGCGATCGTGTTCAACTCCGGCAACGCCAATGCGTGCAACGGCCCGCAGGGCGACCGCGACGCGACGGAAGAGACCGAGCTCGTTGGTCGCGCGCTGGGCATCGACGCGACCGATGTCGCGGTGTGCTCCACCGGCCTGATCGGCGACCTGCTCCCGATGGACAAAATTCGCGCCGGCATCGACCAGCTGGCCGAGAGCGCCGCAACTGGAGGCACGGACGGGGGCGCTGCTGCAGCCGAGGCGATCATGACCACGGATACGGTGTCGAAGCAGGCCGTCGCCGAGCGCGACGGGTGGTCCGTCGGCGCAATGGGCAAGGGTGTGGGCATGATGGCCCCCTCGCTGGCGACGATGCTGGTCTGCCTGACCACGGACGCGTCGGCAAGCCCGCAAGCTCTGGCCGAGGCCCTGAAGAAAGCCTCCAAGGTCACCTTCGACACCCTCGACATCGATGGGTCGACCTCCACCAACGACACCGTGATCGCGTTGGCGTCCGGCGCTAGCGGGATCACCCCGAGTCAGGAGGAGCTCGACTCTGCGGTGCGTGACGTGTGCGAGTCAATTGCGGCCCAGATGCAGGCCGACGCCGAGGGCGTGACCAAGCGTGTCACCATCACGGTGGAGGGCACCACCAACGACGGGCAGGCGCTCAACGCCGCGCGCACCTTGGGGCGAGACAACCTGTTCAAGTGCGCCATGTTCGGCTCCGACCCGAACTGGGGGCGTGTGCTCGCCGCGGTGGGCATGGCGGACGCCGACATGGATCCGGAGCGCATCTCCGTGTTCTTCAACTCGCAGGCGGTGTGCGTCGACTCTACGGGCGCACAAGGCGCGCGTGAGGTGGATCTCTCTGGCCCCGACGTTGACGTGCGCGTTGACTTGGGCACCGGCGGTCCCGGAACCGCGACCGTACGCACGACGGACCTGTCGCACGCCTACGTAGAAATCAACTCCGCATACAGCACCTAAAGGGGCAGCAACGTGTCACCCACCCGCAGCTTAAGCAACGCTGACCGCGCCTACGTCCTCGCCGAGGCGCTGCCGTGGCTTCAGCACTACCGCGACAAGATCGTCGTGGTCAAGTACGGCGGAAACGCCATGATCGACGAGTCGCTGAAAGCCGCATTCGCCGCGGACATGGTCTTTCTGCGTACCGTCGGTGCGAAACCGGTGGTGGTCCACGGCGGGGGCCCGCAAATCTCCGCCATGCTGACCCGCCTCGGGCTCGAGGGCGGCGAGTTCGTCGGCGGCTTCCGCGTTACCACTCCGGAGATCCTCGAGGTGGTCCGCATGGTTTTGTTCGGCCAAGTGGGGCGCGACCTGCTGGGCAAGATCAATTCCTACGGCCCCTACGCCGTCGGAACCTCCGGCGAGGACGCCGGCCTGTTCCGCGCGAAGAAGCGCTTCATCGAGCGCGACGGTCAACAACTCGACATTGGGCTGGTGGGCACGATTGTCGACGTCGACCCCTCCGCAGTGATGGACATCATCGAAGCGGGCCGCATCCCGGTGGTCAGCGGACTCGCCCCAGGTGACGACGGAAACGTCTACAACATCAACGCCGACGAGGCCGCCGGCGAGCTCGCCGCCGCGATCGGTGCGGAGCGTTTGATCGTGCTCACGAACGTCGAGGGCCTGTACACCGACTGGCCGAACAAGGACTCGTTGGTGTCTAAACTCGAGCTCGCGGACTTGGAGGCGCTCATGCCCGGGCTCGATTCCGGGATGATCCCGAAGATGCAGGCGTGCATCACGGCGGTCAGTGGGGGAGTCAAAGCCGCCCACGTCATCGACGGGCGCATCGCGCACTCGGTGCTGCTCGAGCTTTTGACCATGGGAGGTATCGGCACGATGGTCCTGCCGGATGACTATGACGAAGCCACCTACCCGGCGGGCACGGTTTTCAGGAAGGACGAGCAATGAGCGCGCTAGACAACTGGGGTGAAGCCCTGATGAACAACTACGGCACTCCGCCGATCGAGCTCGTCTCTGGACACGGCGCGGTTGTCACGGACACCGCTGGTCGCGAGCACATTGACATGCTCGCCGGAATCGCCGTCAACGCGCTCGGTCACGCCCACCCCGCAGTGATCGACGCCGTCACCCGGCAAATCTCGCACCTCGGCCACGTTTCCAATCTCTTCGCCTCCCAGCCAGTGGTTGAGCTTGGGCAGCGGCTCAAGGCCAAGCTTGGCGACGACAGCGCCCGGGTGTTCTTCTGCAACTCGGGTGGCGAAGCGAACGAGGCGGCGTTCAAGCTTGCGCGGTTGACTTCCCGTCGCCGGGTGTTGGCCGCGCACGACGGTTTTCACGGCCGGACCATGGGGTCACTGGCGCTGACGGGACAGCCCGCGAAACGCGCACCGTTTGAACCGCTGCCCGCCGGCGTGGAGTTTTACCCTTACGGCGACATCGACTACCTGCGCGCGCTCGTCGAGATGGACCCGGCGAACACCGCCGCGATCTTCCTTGAGCCGGTGCAGGGCGAAACGGGGGTGATTCCCGCGCCCGGAGGGTTCCTGCAGGGCGTGCGCGACATCTGCGACGCCCACGGCATCCTCATGGTTACCGACGAGGTGCAGACCGGGGTCGGCCGCACCGGGTCGTTCTTCGCGTTCGAGCACTCGGGCGTGGTCCCCGACGTGATCACCATGGCCAAGGGCCTCGGCGGGGGGCTGCCGATCGGCGCCACCATCGCGAGAGGACGGGCCGCCGCGCTGTTTCAGCCCGGCTCGCACGGCACGACGTTTGGAGGCAACCCCGTGGCCTGCGCCGCCGCGCTGGCGGTGCTGGACGTCGTGGACGACGCCTTCATCGCCGAGGTGGCGCGCAAGGGTGAACTCCTGCGCGAGCTCGTGGCCCAGATCGACGGTGTCAAAGCCGTGCGCGGGCTGGGGCTGATGCTCGGTGTCGTACTGGAGCACGAGATCGCGAAGGAAACCGTCGCCGCGGGCTTTAAGCACGGGGTGATCCTCAACGCCCCGTCGTCACGCGTGTTGCGCCTGACCCCGCCACTGGTGATTACCGACGACGAGATCCGCGGCGCCGCGGGCCGCATCGCCGCCTCGATCGCCGCAGCTACCGAAGGAGAAGAGAACCGATGACCCGACATTTCCTCGCCGACGACGACCTCACGCCCGCCGAGCAGGCGGAGGTACTTGCGCTCGCGGCAGAACTCAAAAGGCAGCCCCTTTCGCGGCGCCCGCTCGAGGGCCCGTTATCGGTGGCTGTTTTGTTCGACAAGACGTCGACACGCACGCGATTTTCCTTCGACGCCGGGATCGCGCAGCTCGGCGGGCACGCAATTGTCAGCGAGACTGGCAGCTCCCAGATGGGCAAGGGGGAAACCTACCAGGACACCGGTGCGGTGCTCTCGCGCTATGTCGAGGCGATCGTGTGGCGCACCTACGCCCACTCCAACCTGCTCGCGATGGCCGAGACGGCGACGGTTCCCATCGTCAATGCGCTGTCCGACGATCTGCACCCGTGCCAAATCCTCGCTGATCTGCAAACCTGCATTGAGAACTTGTGCCCGAACGAGGGCGCGGCCGGCCTGCGCGGCAAAAAGGCCGTCTACCTCGGCGACGGCGACAACAACATGGCCAATTCCTACATGATCGGCTTCGCTACCGCGGGAATGGACATCGCAATCATCGCCCCTGAGGGGTTCTTGCCGCGCCAGGAGTTCGTCGATCGTGCCGCGGCGCGCGCCGCGCAGACCGGTGCGCAGGTTAGCGTCACCTCGGATCTGGCCGCCGTCGCCGGGGCGGATGTCGTAATTACGGACACGTGGGTGTCCATGGGGATGGAAAACGACGGCAAGGACCGCCGCACGCCGTTCCTGCCGTACCAGGTAACCCAGGACGTGATGAACCGGGCGGGCGAAGGCGCGATGTTCCTGCACTGCTTGCCCGCCTACCGCGGCAACGAGGTCACGGCAGAAGTCATCGACGGCCCCGCCTCCCGCGTGTTCGACGAGGCGGAAAACCGGCTGCACGCACAGAAAGCCCTGCTGGTCTGGTTGTTGGAGAACCAGTGATGGCGATACCGTTGTCACGCACCGCGCGCCAGGCGAGGATAATGGAAATCCTCGGCACGGCCCGCGTGTTCTCGCAGATGCAGCTCTCCGAGCTGCTCAACGACGAAGGAATCGATATCACCCAGGCCACCCTGTCCCGCGATCTCGACGAGCTCGGCGCCCGAAAAATCCGGCCCTCCGGTGGCGGCAGAGCGTTTTACGCGGTTAGCTCGCTGCACGACGCGATGGGTGACGCAGTCACCGGCCCGCGCGAGAAACTGCGCCGGATGATCGAGGAACTCGTCGTCTCCGTCGACCACTCCGGCCCGATGGCGGTACTGCGCACCCCGCCGGGCGCGGCCCAGTATTTGGCCAGCTACATCGACCGCGTCGGCCTTGATCAGGTTGCCGGCTGCATCGCCGGCGACGACACGATCTTCGTCCTCGCCCGGGATCCTTCCACGGGCAAGGACCTCGCGGAGAAACTATTTATCCCGGGCGGAGCCATCTAGGCTCCCGCCGCGCCGCCCGCGTCGGGGCGGCGGGTAACCTAAAACACACGTCTTAAACAATCACAAGGAGATTTCAGCTCATGACTAACCGCGTTGTGCTCGCGTACTCGGGCGGCCTCGATACCTCGGTCGCCATCCCGTACCTCGGGGAGATGATCGGCGGCGAGGTCATTGCCGTGGCCCTCGATCTCGGACAGGGCGGGGAAGACATGGAATCCGTGCGCCAGCGCGCGCTGGACTGCGGCGCGGCTGAATCCATCGTCATCGACGCGAAGGACGAGTTCGCCGAGGAGTACTGCCTGCCGACGATCAAGGCCAACGGCCTGTACATGAACGAGTACCCGCTGGTCTCGGCAATTTCACGCCCCCTGATTGTGAAGCACCTCGTCGAAGCCGCCCAGCAGCACGGTGGCACCCACGTCGCCCACGGCTGCACCGGTAAGGGCAACGACCAGGTTCGCTTTGAGGTCGGCTTCCTCAACCAGGACCCGAACCTGGAGATCATCGCCCCCGCGCGCGACTACGCCTGGACGCGCGACAAGGCGATCGAGTACGCCGAGGGCAAGGATCTGCCGATTGAGCAGTCCGCAGCCTCCCCGTTCTCCATCGACCAGAACGTGTGGGGCCGCGCGGTGGAGACGGGCTTCCTCGAGGACCTGTGGAACCCGCCGACCAAGGACCTGTACGCCTACACAGAGGACCCGGCGATCGGCAACGCACCGGACGAGGTCATCATCTCATTCGAGTCCGGCAAGCCCGTGGCCATCGACGGCCGCCAGGTCACCGTGCTCGAAGCCATCGAGGAGCTCAACCGCCGCGCCGGCGCGCAGGGCATCGGCCGCCTCGACATGGTCGAGGACCGGTTGGTGGGCATCAAGTCCCGCGAGGTCTACGAGGCACCTGGCGCGCTGACCTTGATCACCGCGCACAAGGCGCTCGAGGACGTCACCGTCGAGCGTGAGCTCGCCCGCTACAAGCGGCTTATCGACGCCCGCTGGTCCGAAGAGGTCTACGACGGCCTCTGGTTCGGCCCGCTCAAGCGCTCCCTCGACGCCTTCATCGAGTCCACCCAGGAGCACGTCACCGGCGTTATCCGCATGGTGCTGCACGCCGGAACCGCAACCGTCAACGGGCGCCGCTCCAACCATTCGCTCTACGACTTCAACCTGGCCACCTACGACACGGGCGACACGTTCGACCAGACCCTGGCCAAGGGGTTCGTGCGCCTGCACGGGTTGTCGTCCCAGATCGCCAACAAGCGTGACCGCGAAGCCGGAAAGTAGGGGAATCGCGCGTTGATTGAGCAGCACAAGACAAACGAGGGCGCCCTGTGGGGCGGCCGGTTCTCCGGCGGGCCCGCAGACGCGATGTTTGCCCTGAGCGTGTCCACCCACTTCGACTGGGTGCTCGCGCCCTACGATGTTCTCGCATCCAAAGCCCACGCCAAGGTGCTGCACCGCGCGGGCCTGCTATCCGACGAAGATCTCTACACCATGCTGGCGGGGCTCGATGAGCTAGGCCGCGACGTGGAATCGGGAACGTTCGGGCCGCTGCCGACTGATGAAGACGTCCACGGTGCGATGGAGCGCGGCTTGATTGACCGGGTCGGCCCCGAGGTCGGCGGCCGTTTGCGCGCGGGCCGCTCGCGCAACGACCAGGTCGCGGCGATGTTTCGGATGTGGTGCCGCGACGCAGTCCGCGACATCGCGAGCGAGGTGGTTGACCTCATTGACGCGCTGAGCAATCAGGCGGCAGCCCACCCGGAGGCAATCATGCCGGGAAAGACTCACTTCCAGGCGGCGCAGCCGATCCTGTTGGCCCATTCGCTGCTCGCTCACGCGCAGCCTCTCCTGCGCGACCTCGAGCGAATCCGGGACCTCGACAAGCGCCTGGCTATCTCGCCTTACGGCTCGGGTGCGCTCGCGGGTTCCTCGCTCGCACTCGACCCAGAGGCGGTTGCCGCTGAGCTTGGTTTCGCCGACGCGTGTGACAACTCGTTGGACGGGACGTCGTCACGCGATTTCGCTGCAGAGACCGCGTTCGTCCTGGCACAAATCGCCGTCGACCTCTCACGCTTGTCGGAAGAAATCATCGCATGGTCGACTCCGGAGTTTGGCTACGTCACGCTTGACGACGCCTGGTCCACGGGATCCTCCATCATGCCGCAGAAGAAGAACCCCGATGTCGCGGAGCTCGCGCGTGGCAAGTCCGGGCGACTCATCGGCAATCTCGCGGGCCTGATGGCAACGCTGAAAGCCATGCCGCTGGCGTACAACCGCGACCTGCAGGAAGACAAGGAGCCGGTGATCGACTCCGTAGCCCAGCTGAAGTTGCTGTTGCCGGCACTCACCGGGCTGGTGTCGACCTTGTCGTTCCACGAGGAGCGGATGCGGGAGCTGGCTCCGGCCGGCTACACGCTGGCCACGGATCTGGCGGAGTGGATGGTGCGTCAAGGCGTGCCCTTCCGTGAGGCGCATGAGGCATCCGGGGCGTGCGTGCGCATCGCCGAGGCCAGGGGAGTGGGCCTCGCTGAACTCACGGACGAGGAGCTCAAGGGCGTCGATAAGCGGCTTGAACCTGAGGTTCGGGAAGTCCTGACCATCGACGGGGCCGTCGCCTCCCGCAGCACGCGCGGAGGTACGGCGCGACCGCGGGTGGAGGAGCAGCGGCAGCGGGTCGTCGAGGCCGCGCGCGGCCACCGACTGTGGGCTGAGACCCCTGTGCGCGGCATTAAGTAGGATGACACTCATGAGTCTCGACCCCAAGCTTCTCGACGTCCTCGCGTGCCCGCAGGACAAAGGGCCACTCGTCTTCAACGAGGCCGAACAGCTGCTCATCAACGAGCGGCTGGGAATTGCTTATCGAATCGACGACGGCATCCCCGTCCTGCTTATCGACGAAGCCCAAACGTACCCGGCCCGCTAAGCACGGCGACCGCACACCGAGCGCAGAAAGATCCCCTCACACTCCATGTCAACCCACACGGATATCATCGCCGAACTTCAATGGCGCGGGCTGATTAACCAGTCCACCGACTTGGAAAAGCTCCGCGAGGAAACGCGGCAGCCGATCACGCTGTACTGCGGGTTCGACCCGACCGGGCCGTCGCTGCACGCCGGGCACCTGGTACCGCTGTTGATGCTGCGCCGCTTCCAGATGGCCGGCCACCGGCCCATCGTTCTCGCCGGGGGAGCGACGGGCAAGATCGGCGACCCGCGCGACGTAGGTGAGCGATCCATGAACTCCGATGACACCGTCGCGGATTGGGCGCAGCGTATCTCTGGGCAGCTCGCACGGTTCATGGACTTCGACGGGGACAACGCCGCGTTGCTGGTCAACAACAATGACTGGACCGCAGATATGAGCGTGATTACGTTCCTGCGCGACGTGGGCAAGCACTTCTCCCTGTCGACGATGCTCAGCAGAGACACGGTGAAACGGCGCCTGGAAAACGACGGCATTTCCTACACCGAGTTCTCCTACATGCTTTTGCAGGCCAACGACTTCGTGCAACTGCGGCGCAACCACGACTGTGTCCTGCAGATCGGAGGCGGCGACCAGTGGGGAAACCTAGTCGGCGGCGTCGACCTCAACCGCCGAATGGACGGCGCGCAGGTGCATGCCCTCACGGTTCCGCTCGTGACGGACTCTGAGGGAAAGAAGTTCGGCAAATCCACGGGAGGCGGTTCACTCTGGCTCGATCCCGAGATGACTTCGCCCTACACCTGGTACCAGTACTTCGTGAACACGGCGGACGCCGACGTGATCCGCTACTTGCGTTGGTTCACCTTCCTTGACAGCGAGGAGCTCTCACGCCTCGAAACCGAAGTGGCGGAGAGCCCGTTCAAGCGCGAAGCGCAAATTCGCCTCGCCCAGGAAATGACTGACCTTGTTCACGGGCCGGAAGCGACCCGCGGGGCAGAACTCGCCGCACAGGCCCTGTTCGGCCGCGCTGACCTGCGTGAACTCGACGAGCGAACCCTCGCGTCGGCTGTCTCGGAGACGCGGGTGCACGAGACGGCCGCTGATGCGGGTGAAACAATCGTTGACTTGCTCGTTGGCGCGGGACTGGCCGACTCCAAGGGAGCGGCACGCCGTTCGATCAAGGAAGGCGGCGTCTACGCGAACAACGAACGTGTCGAGTCCGAGGATTTCGTTCCCGCGGCCGACGACTTCCTCCATGGGCGCTGGCTTGTCCTCAGGCGAGGAAAGAAGAACTTCGCGGGCGTCAAGCGCGTCTAAGTAGATCACCATTCCCCGGCTTTGAGCTGGGGATTTGTGTTGTGTGTGGTGGGTTGGTTAGTGTGTTGTTCCGCTGCTTGTTGAGGTTGCTTCTGGGTTAACTTCTGGTGGTGGGTGAATTTCATGGCTGTTTGACTTTGTGTTC
>NZ_GG667194.1:0-9862 GCF_000159635.1 Corynebacterium lipophiloflavum DSM 44291
TGCAGAGGTCGACAGTTCGCTGATCAAGCTGGCGAGTTCAGGATTTTCCATCAGCTTCTCGCTGATCTCATTGACCCTTGCCGGGTCGTGGCCTTTCTTCGGTGACACCTTAGTCATTATCGGTGAAACTCCTTCTAGATCAGAGCCTCACACACAAACTTCCTGACACCCTCTGCCCCGGCGAGGATCAGTGACATCGAGACTGGAAAACGTCCATTGACGGAATTAGCATCGGCCTACGAAAAATTTCTGAAAAGCGCTTGACACAATATAGGAGCATCGCAACCCACAAACCTTGGGAAGAATCGAGCGGGGCACTGCATGCTGCGGCGCGACGACGCGCTGCCGCGGAAGCGCCCGCACGTTTGTTTCCCGCCCCGGCACCCATTTTCGGCCCAACCAGTTCGCACTGCTCCGCGCTCACCAGAAAGGGCGTAAAAGCCGGCAAAGGTGGTGCCCCGGCTTTGCAGGCGGTTTCTGAAAATTAATCTAGCAGCCAGGATCGGTCTCTAACGGAGGCTTCGGTCCGTGGAAAAATCGCATTGAGTCCAAACTCGCCCCCAAGCGCGAACAGTAGGGCTCAAATAATCGGAACATCTACGTGTCCGCGGGCTATCAGAACGCCATCCTTGATGGCGTAGCACTCGACGTAATGATGGCCACTAAACAAGGTAGATTCCCGATGTTTCCCTTTTCCGGAATCCTTGAAAATTTGGCCGCGGATTTGGTTCCGCCGTTTAGCCTCGTCTCCACGGTTGAGAACCTTCCACCAGAGCTCAGTTCTCGGCGGTAGGTCTCTCGTATCTACCGTGAAATCAAGTTGCTTATTCGGACGCAGGAAATTGTAGGTCCCCAGAATTCGTCTCAACGGTCCAGATCTAAAGCCATTCTGCGTAACCATGCACTCGACAGCTAATTCGCTGACAATAGCTGCCGCCGGAAAACGCTCTTCAATGAACTGTTCAGTGTCGATGTAGTTGAAGGTTTCCAACGAAGTAGCCCGCGCCTGATCGTTCGAATCCAGAGGGACGCACTTTCCGAATATGGACCTCCATTTTTGATTCATCGTGGACTTACCATTGGCCGCGATTGCATCCTGGCAGAGTGAAAATGCCTCCTTCGCTTTGTTCTGGAAGTGCCTCTCGTTAGTGATCTTCTGCCCGCTGCCGAGCGCGTACCAAGTGTCCTGCTTGGGCAGCTCGGAGAGGTAGTCGAAAAATTCTTTTACCAGTATCGGAAATCTGGGAAGCGCCATATCATCGGCTAGTTGCGAAGTGAGATAACGATGAACGAGTGTGTCGATGAGGAGGCCGTTAATCGGGACATCGTGCTTCTTCTTCCAAGCACGCGTCAGCTTACAGAGCTTACGAGCTTTGCCTCCTGTTGATCCATCGAGCTCACGGATGGCTTCAATCTCATCCCTCGGCTTTGTTAATTTCCAACAGTCTTTGTACGTATCAGGATATTCGAAATGACCTTCATCGGTTTCGAAAACCGGTTGTACCTCGAACTTGAAGTCAGCAAGCTGGACTTTCACGACGAGTCTGTCCACATCAATCGCGGTCTTTGGGTACCGTTGCTTGAGGGCGGTTCGCACTTTGCTCAGTGCCTTGTAAGCACCTCCATTGGCTACAAATTCGTCCCGAAGAAATGCAGGTAAACGGTACAGCATATCGAGGTCAGAGATACCGCGTATAGCGGTGTGGCGGCCCCAGGACCCAACCATTAACCGGTTGGTAGAGTCGGACTCTGAACCGGCAAACTCTTTGTTTAAGGCCTTAGTAATCTCATCGCGGCGTTGCTCGATGATGTCCGCATTGTCGATTTTCAAGTTGTCTAATGTTTGACTGAGAAGCTCGTTCTGAACCACTACGGTTACTTCCTCCGCCATAGCGTGCGTGCGTCAATTTCCTTCTGCGTGGATTGGGGTTTTTCTTTACCGTTAATCGCCTCATAAGCCCTGTTGTAGTCCCCACTCGTTGTTCGCGGTGATTTCGAAAGCAGATTCCTTTCGTCCCTTTCCAGTTCGTCTCTTTTGACCAAAGCATCCTCAAGAGAGATTGCATCGTGTTCAATATCCCAGGTGAGTGACTCGTAGCGATTGTGAATGGAACGTAGGTCCACTGCGGCCGCTCTGTGGGCTTCTACAGACTTCTTCCAGTCAACAGACTCGCCCAAAAATGTAAGCATCGTGGCCAACGCTGCCGCTCCGGAAACCAGAACAGCGTTGACCTCGGGATCGAAAAACAGGCCCCCCAAGCTCGCTAGGAAAGCACCCGCAGTTAAGGCTGTCAAAATGATCGAAGTGGTCTTGCGGCATTGTTCCCATTGCTGGTAGCGGTCTGCTGCTTTCTCTTGAGTGCGGTACGTGTAGAGCATCCGGTCTCTTCTCGCGTCGAGAAGCCCGGTTAGTGCTGCTACCGAATCTGGCTTTCCCTTTTTGTCCAAGCCTTTAGGCCTTCCTTCATCCAAAGTATTTCGCTATCCATCGCCCTATAAGCCGGGGTTCGACTTTCGCTTCAAGTCCTCCCACGATTCGGACGCTCGAATGTCCGATTCGTAGGCAATGACATAGCCCCACTTCTGGCCCTCGAAGCCGTCCTCTCCGAGCAGTTCGCGTACCAACACCCGGGCCGCGGCTCGTTTCGCTTGAACCGTCTCGTCATCTCGTCCCTTGTCGGACTTGCCCTCGATGATCCACATGGTGCCGGCAGCATCTTGGGCGACGAAGTCTGGGTAGTAGGTGTCGCGGGTGGTGTACATGATCGACGCTCGATCAGAGACGTACAGTCGCTTCCACCAGACAATGTCCGAGGTGTAGTTAAGCAGCAGAGCCAGCAAGTACTCGCCGCCCCACGAATCGAAGCTCGCTGCGGGGAACAGTCCGCGGTTCCAGCCGTCGTAAAACTCTCGCGGCTGGAATTTCGACTGCTGGTCCCGCGCCAGTTGGTCGAGCACCTCTTTACCGAATGGAAGCGTGACTACCTCGTCAATCGGCAGCTCCACCGGAACGATGGTCGTTTCGGTCTGCAAGTTGCTGGCGTGCTCTTTCGCTTTCGCGTTGACCACGGCGACGAGTTCGTCAACAGCGGACTGCTTCGCCTTCTCTGTCCAGTGTTCGATGCCCGCGTTAGCCATGAATGTCGGCAGAACATACTGAGCCAGTGTGATGGCGTTCTTCTTGTCCTGGGTAACCACACCGAGTCCGAACACGCGGCGGGTCAGTTCTTTGATGACAATGTCTTCCGCCACGGGAGCCGATTCGACCTCCGCGTCGGCGCTTCGTTTCGTGTCGAGCTTGTCCTTCCGGACCACGATTTCTTCACGGGTGAGCGCCTCTTTGGAGTCTGAGACACGCTTCGCAGCCCGGATGATGTCCTCGTCGTCGATATGACTCAGGAGGAACGGTGACGTCGCTTTCGCCATCACAGTTGAGGGGAACAGAAAGGTTTTCCCTGCGAACTCGTGGTTGACCTTGATTACCGTCGCGGGAATGGGATTCTGGTTCTGCATGGACTCGTCGTCGCCGACCCTGCGGAACTTCACGCCGCCGTTTTCACCACCGGTGACCTGTGTCGTCTCCCCAGCGGTAGAGGCGCTTGGCTGTCCAGCATTGGCAGTGTTACCACCGACCTGGGGGCCTGGCCACGCCGTCGAACCAGCACCTGGGGTGTTTTGGCCTCCTCCTTGGCCGGCCACTCCGGGCTGTGGTTGAACCTGCTGCCCTCCTCGAAGGAAACTCTCCTTCACGTCCATTCCCGAGATGGCGCCTTGAGCGGCGTCTCCCAAACCGAACGAGTGCAGCACGTCCTCGTCTTTGAGCAGGGACTTGAACGACTTGTGACTCAAGATGTCCAACTGGTCGAGCTCCGCGATGCCCGTCCTCACCCCGTATGGCAACCGAAGGCCGCGACCCATTGTCTGCTGGGTGAGAATGTCTGAGGACATTGCGCGAAGAGCGCACATGACGGCAACTCTCTTGGTGTCCCAGCCCTCTTTGAGCCGATCAACTGAGACGATGGCCCGCACCGTCGAGGCCGGGCTATCAAGCTCATCTAGGCGCCGCAGCGTGACAGCGTCGTTGTGCTTGTTATCGAACTGGAGCACCGCGTCCGGGTCATCGAAATACCCTGGGCCTTGGAGCAGTTTTGTCACATCGCCCGCGTGGGCCACGTTTTCACAGATCACGAAAAGCAATGGTTTTGTGCGTTTCGCTTCACCGGCTTCACCTGGAAAGTTTGCTGCACCGTAAGCCTGGTAAGCCGCTTCCTTGTTGCGCAGCAGTGACACTGCATCAAGGAGCTGGCGTTCTTCTGCGGAGTCCTTCGGGTAACCGTTCTCGCGGTACACCAGCATCGGGGATTTCACGTAGCCGTCTTCAATGGCTTGGTAGAGCGGGTAGTGGAAGATGACATGGTCCGTATCGGATGCCGAAGCGGTCAGACCAATCGTTGCCGCGGGGCGGAGGTCCTTGAGCGCCTGGTTGAACGCCTTCGCGGACGAGCCGAAAAGGTGCGACTCGTCTGCGATCACCACGAGATCATCGAGGCCGACTAGGTGGTCGTAAAGTGATCCGGTTTCTTCCTGGTGGTCTCGAATCTTGCGGCGCGTGCCGTCCTCGGTGCCCGCCGCGGCGTCAGCCTTCTTTGGCTCGATGAGCTGTGTCACGTTGAAGACAAAGACCATAGGTCCGTTGGCGGTGTCGCGGAACAGCTCCGACTGGCCGGCTCGCCAGGCGCCATAGTTGCCTGGGGAGACGACTTGAGGGGCGGCCGAGAAGCCACCCACGTAGCGCCGCGAACCTTGCGTGAAGTTCTGGACGGTCTTGTTCTCCAAGACCGTCGAAGGTGGAACTACAACCATCACGTTCGTGAGGTCGAATCGTGCCAAGTATTCGATGAGCGCGGCCATGAGGTATGTCTTGCCCGCTCCGGTGGCCATGTGCATGACCATCGGTTCTTGGGGATCGAAGTCGCCGGTCAGGCTGAAAATTAGCTGACGCAGCGCACGCTTGTTCGGGTCGCGCAGGTCGAACTCGGCCGCAATCGTGTCGATAAGACCTTGGTCAAGTGCGATTGGAAGTGCCATGTCTACTTGCCCTCCTGCGTGCCCGAGTAGCTAAAGATGTCGTTGGGAATGTGAACAATCTGGCACGGCTGGTCAGTTGTTCTCGCGAATTGTCGAACTCCCGGTTCGAGTTCCGTGGCGGCAAGCGTTGCGCCTTCACCTTCCCCGAGGTGTCTGAGCAGCTCCTCTACTTTTTCGCGATCAAGGCGGCCCTCGATGACTTTGAGGAACATGGAACCGCGCTTGCCATCGAAATTGCGGTTGTCTGGTGTAAGCGCAAAGTTGAGGTTCGCAGCCACGGAGTTGACCAATGTCGGCCCGGTTGCCGCCTCGGAGAGTGTGACGAGGTTCAGTTCGGGTGAGTAGTCGAAGCATTGAGGCGAAAGGTGAGCCACTGTAAAGCCTCCGCCGCCGCGCCAGTTCCGTACAGTGCTCGGGCGTGTGGCGATGAGTTTCAGGGCCGTTTTGATTGCAGCTTCATCTTCTAGTGAGAGGTCCTGTTCTGAGCGAACCGCTCGCAAGAGTTTCGCTGCATCCTCCATTTTCTTCGTATCGAATTTCTCTGGGACCTCAACACCTGGCTTTGGCTCCCGTTCGTTGGTGAAAGTGACCCCTCCCGGATCGTTATCCAAAACAACTTTTTCCAAGCGCGGACGGGTGAAAGAATTGAAGGTGTCGTCGACAAGTTCACACGTCACCCAACGGCGACCCATTTTTTGGGCTACCGCGGCGGTCGTTCCCGAACCAGCGAATACGTCGAGAACGATGTCGCCGGGGTTCGTTGCGATGTGGATGATGCGCTCTAAGAGGCGCTCGGGTTTAGGGGTGGAGAAAGCGGTGGTCCCGGGGAAAAGCGATACTAATTCCTTTTTCGCACCACGGCTGTGGCTAACCTCTTCGTTTAACAGCAGGGTTCGCGGCACCACTCCTTTCGATGGAATTCTTGCTTTACGCATGATTCGACCAAGACCGTTCTTCGTGAAAACCAATTCGGGAAGGGTCTCGCCTGATGCAATTTTCGCCCTTACCCGGTCTCCGGAAACTTCCAGTGGCTCTGCCAACATCATGGCTGGAACTGTGTTTCTCGCCTCGGTTACCGGCACGCCAGAAACAGCCGCACGCTTTTCCCGATCCCCGATGTCTCGCAACTCGTAGGTGGCCCACTTGCTCATTTCCTCAAACATCGTTGCCGGTGACATTCGCCAGCAACTTCCCTGCGAGGGATACATAAGTTCTCCCGTAATTGGGTGCTGAATCGCGTACACCATCGGTTGATTGTTGGGTGCGTCGGGTGCGCAAGGGTCTCCCTTTACCCACGGCCCCTTTGGGTCTTTATCCGGATTAGAAAAGCGGGTATTCATTGAATCGGGCCGCGGTAGACGGTTGACCGAAAAGTTGTCGCTCTTACGATAAGCGATAATCGTATCCTGATCGGTCGAGAAGTAAGTAGGGTCGTTGCGGGGGCCATCCGCCTTCTGCCAAACGAATTCAGAGAGGAAATTTCCACTACCGAACACTTCGTCAAGGAGAAGTCTCATGCGGTGGTTCTCCGCGTAGTCGAGGTGAACCCAGATAGACCCGTCATCGCTGAGCAATTTGCGCAGGTGTACGAGGCGGTCGCGCATCATGGTCAGCCAAACAGAGTGTTCGAGGTTGTCCTCGTAGTTGGCGAAGGTCTGGGCAGTGTTGAACGGCGGATCAATGTAAATGCACTTGACCTTCCCCAGGTACTTCTCTCGAAACTCAGGTACCCGAGTCAGCGCCTCAAGCACGTCACCCGATTCGCCGAGAATGAGCAGGTTGTCGTCCGTGGGCTCCAGGTCAGCGCGTTTCGAGTACTGTGTGCCCACCTCTTTTGGAGACTGCGAGCCGGTGACGACTTCGTCAATGACGAGAGTGCGGGTTTCGCAGTAGCGGGGGTCTTTCGGGTCAACCCACTCGTAGGCGTACTTGCCTTCCTCACTGGGAATGAGTGCCTTGTCTTTGTTGAACCAGGTCAACTCAAGTAGTTGCTTCGCTCCGGCCACCGCTTCGCTGCCTCGCTTCGTTCGTCGGGACGGTATTGATGTTGTCTGTCTTATCGTAGCGGGGAAGTCAGACAAGCCCGAAGAAAATAAACGCCTCGATTCGAACATATTGTCGTCGCATCTCCGGTCGTAATGTGTACCCCCGGTGCTGGCGGTTAACCGTCGGCGACGTCACACTGTCATTCCATGACTGAGACTCCACCACAACGCCCCGGCGACTCCTGGGCTGACCAGGCTGCACCCCACACGTTTTATGCCCTCCACGGCAACGCACTAACCGACACGTACCCCGCCTCGGGTTTCCGACTCGAAGTACGTGACGAGGACTTTCAGCTTCTGTCCGTCCACTGGTCGGTTCGTGCCGCCCTCGGTGAAGTAGGTGAACGCTTGGCGCAGGGAGAAAAAGCCGCCGTCTACGTGGCAACGTGGGAGCGGATCGAATCAGAAGACGACCCGCGGTTGAAACGTCACGCTGGTGAGTAGAGAGCATTTGCCCCCGTGGTTGACGACTACTCGGGTCAAATAGGCAGGCTGTGCTCCCATGAACGTCCACCACCCCAGTCGGCACAGCCGAACAGACAACGACCGAGTGCTTCTGCACCTTGACCTACACCTCGACCGAGACAGCCTGGCGAGCCTTCAAATTTTCATGCGGCGCAATGAGAGCACCGTCCGCTTTCTCGGACCCGACGGCGAGCATGTTGCTGTAGACGTGCAGGCCGCCCACGCATTCTTGAAAACCTTGCTCCGTTGCACAGACCGGCCAACCGGATTGCTTTGTCTGGAGGCAGAAGCGCTGTTTGGAGCTTTGTCGCTGTGGGAGCACGGAGTGCTGATAGCAGAGGACCACTTCGAGCAGCATGTCTTGGAACGGGAGGGTCAGTACCCGTTTGAGGATCAACCCCGAGAACCTGCGGAAACATGCTTCCATGACAGGTGCTACGAGGTATGGAGCGAGTGCGGCTCGGATTTCTTTGGGCGCACCACAGACATAGGTAAAGCGAAACGGAAGGCGGCTGCGATTCGCAAGACGGGTATCCCGGTGGTGGTCTGCCTAACGGAACGTTCAGTCGTTGCAGGTTAGAACTTTGACGCCTCCGGCTAATTTCTCCGGCGCACCATTCGAGTAGCACAAGGAGAAAACGATGCCACGCCGCAAAGACACCGCTCACCGCCCGAGTCAAGTACACTTAGAGTTCGTCAAGACCAAAGACGGTCGGCGAGTGCGTGACACCGCTAACACCGGCCCTGCCTCTAAGCAGAAGGGCGGGGCGGCGCAGGGGCTCGCGCCGAAACCCGCAACGAAAGCCGATACGGACTCCGAAGCGCAGGCTCATGTGACAACTGCATTGTCGAACATGCCGTTGGCGTACATGGTTCCAGGCTTAACTGACCACGTTAAGGCGGGAACGGCCACGTCTTTCGATGATGGATCGTTCTCCTCAGCGAAGTTCGATAAACCCGTCCGCATCTTCGCGGCCTCCGGCAACGACTACTACGTCGAGTCGGTTCACGTTGTCCACCACACCACAGACCTGGACACGGTGCGCGAAACCCTCGCCGAGTCGTTCGAAGACATCGAAGTGAGAAAACCCCAGACGGAGACCCGGCCGACGGATTTTGACGGCAGGTACAAGCGGCTCGTAATCACCCCTGATGATGAGTACGTGGTTGACGGCGGTACCTGGACGAACCCGATCAACGGATCACCTAATGTCTCCTCGGCGCTCATCTCGCTTCGAAATGATAATTGGGTCACGGTCAAGCAAGGCGAGCGCTTCGATGCCAAGGGTATTGCTCAGCTCATGGCGAGCGAAGTCACCAAGGCCATCAACGGCTCTTAGCTCACAGTGTCAGCGCCCCCGCCGCGGAGAATGTCCTCCGCGGTGTCGAGGCGCCGGTGGATAAGCGCCATCAAGCCAAGGACGTCGGTTGCGTCCTCCCTCGTCACTGTCCAGCTAAGCCTTGTCTCATGGGCTTGCGGATTACGGAATCCGGCGATCACGCCTTCAACGAACAGTGCGACGGCGTCTTGCTCATTGCGCTGTGTTTTTGTTGCACCCGAATTGATTGGAACAGTGCGATTTTTCGACCCGAGCACATTCTGCGGGAGATTGCGTCCGTCCATTGTGCTGTTAGACAGCAGGCGGATTCGATCCTCCAACCCTTTGGCCGCTTCGAAAACGAGCTCATAGTAGTCCGATTCGTCTTGTAGAAGTTCTTCCCGGCAGTGTTTGAGAACTTCTGCGTGGGAGCCGCGCTTTTGAAGGTGCTCTCTCAAGCTCAACGCCTTGTTTCGGGCTTTTTCGAAGGTTGCCTTACGCGCCAGTTTGCGGCCCCGCCCGTCGTCGGTTAGCCCGTAGCCTTCGGTGGATAGGACTGTGTCGAGTTCCGAATGCAAGTGCTCAGCAGCTTCGGGATACTCCGCGGACATTAGGCGGCCAGGTTCGACTGCTTTGCACGCGACCGCGAGAAGGGGGCGGCCGTCTCCTTGGGCAACCTGCTGCCGACTAATGGCCTCGTCAATTCGCTTCCACTTCGTGATCCCTTCTCCGGGATCGAACCGCCCACACTTTACGTCGAGGAGAAGTGAGGTGATCTGCCTACCCGAGTAGACCTCACCGATGAGCTTGGCCACTTTTTCGACTGTTCCGGAGCTGAATACCGGCGCCTTTGAACCCATATCCACAGCTTAAAGCGTGTCGTCGGGGGTGGAGTCCATTAGCGTGGTGTATCTGTAACTGCCGGTGAGGGACCCCATGAACACA
>NZ_GG667194.1:10830-24119 GCF_000159635.1 Corynebacterium lipophiloflavum DSM 44291
GGCGGAGCAGCATGATGATTGGATCCAGCAGAAGCGGTACATGTCGTTGACGAGCTTGGAGCAGACCAGGGTGATGATGACTGCGAACATCATCGATTCGGACGATATTACTTCTGAGATCATCCGGAAGGATGTGGCATGAGCCAGGGTCAGTATTTAGCTCGTGATGGTCCGTGAGGTCGTTACGCTGCTTGTTTTATCGAAAGGGCAGATACACCACTCCCGCGGACTTGACCAAAATTTCTGAAAAGCGCTTGACACAATATAGGAGCATCGCAACCCGAGTTCCTGCCGCCACCAGGCAACTCCCCGCCCATTGCGGCATAGGCAAGCAGGCAACCTACCCGGTTTCGAATCGAAGCCGGAGAGAGTGGCCTAGAAATCGTGTGTTGGTTGGCGATAATAGCGAAAATCCCGTCCGAATACCGTGTAAAACGGTTCTACGGGCGGGATTTTTGCATCCAAAGGTTGCGAACGAGGCGGCCGGCACAGGGATTCAGCTCAAGAATGGACCGAAACTTAATTTTCGGAATCGTTGAGCCGATAATGTCCGAAACCCCCTTTGCATAATTGTGTCCCCGACAGGATTCGAACCTGCGACCTTCGGTACCGGAAACCGATGCTCTAATCCACTGAGCTACGAAGACATGCACTTGTTCAGTGCGCACTAAAGGTTATCACCCGGTGCGAGCGGTGAGCGAATCACCCCGTCGCGCCATTGCTCGCGCGGACACACTTGGAATTTCAGATTCCCTCGCCGCGGCGCCGGCCCAACGAGCGATTCCCAAAGCCATTGCGGCCCGCTTACCCGGCAAAAAACGCGCAGCGAATTCGCCCCCGGCCGACCAGGCGGCGGAGGAGCTAGACCCCCTCGGGCATGATGAGCCAGGCGGCGAGGTAGAGCAGCACGCCCGGCAGAACGCCGGCGAATACTAGAACGACGAAGATGATGCGCACGAGCACCGGGTCGATGCTGAAGTAGTTGGCCACTCCGCCGCAGACGCCGGCGATCCACCTGTCGGTGATCGAGCGGGTGAGCCGTTTGCGGGGGGTGGAGTTGTTGGTATTGGACATCAGGTGGGTTCCTTTCCCGTTGTTGTGGATGTGTGATCTGACTCTTCCCATTCAACGGGGGAGCCGGTGCGCCGACAACGGGGTTTACCCTGATTTAGACCCTGATATTGGGGTCACGGGAGGCCTGAGATCCCTTAATCGTCGAACTTGTTGATCCCGGAGCACTTCGGGATGCCGGGAATGTTGTCAACGTCCATGATGCCGCTAAAGAAGCGTCGTAGAGCGGGAACGTCCTCAGGATTTAGGTGGTCGAAGATGAGGCGGCGCACGCTTTCGACGTGATCGGGAGCGGCCTGGGTGACGCGGGTCAGGCCGTCGTCAGTGAGCTTGACCAGCACCCCGCGGGCGTCGCCAGGCGACTTGCACTTGGTGACAAGGCCGCGGCGCTGCATGCGAGTGACCTGGTGGGATGTGCGGGAGCGGTCCCAGTCGAGGGAGGCGCAGAGGTCGCGCAGGCGCAACTGCCTGCCCTCCGCCTCGGACAGGCTGACGAGGACGGCGAACTCGGAGGTTGAAAGGTTTGACCGGGCCTGCAGGGTCTCGTCGTTGACGCGGTCGACCTTGCGTGATGCAGCGAGCATGAGACGCCACAGTTCCTGTTCATCATCGTTGAGCCAGCGCGGTTGTTCAGCCATAACGATGAGGTTACCTTGTGCGTCAACTCCTTCAAAAATGATCACCCCTTTACTCTACTTTCGTATATGTCCGCTTTGACCTGCAGGAAAGATTTTGTTCGCGATTAAGTTGACACATCAAGCAAATTCGATATAGTGGAGATTGTTAACACATCAACAACTTGAAGGAGTTCATTATGGCTAACCTGACTGGTACCTGGAACCTCGACCCCACCCACACCGAGATCGGCTTCGTCGCACGCCACGCAATGGTGACCAAGGTCCGCGGCAACTTCCCCGAGTTAACCGCGCAGGTCACCGTGGACGGCGAGAACTCGAAGGCGGCCGCGACGATAAAGACCGCCTCAATCAATACCGGCAACTCCGACCGCGACGAGCACGTGCGCGGCGAGGACTTCTTCGACGTTGAGAAGCACCCCGAGATGACCTTCGAGTCCACCGCCTTCAACGTCGACGAGAACGGCAACGGCACCGTCGAGGGCGACCTGACCATCAAGTCCATCACCAAGCCGGTGACGCTCAACGTGGAGACGTTCGGCGTCGAGACCGACCCCTTCGGCAACGAGCGCATGGGCTTTGAGGCCAGCACCACCATCGACCGCACCGACTTCGGCATCGACTTCCAGGCCCCGCTGAAGTCCGGTGGCATGCTGGTCTCCAACAAGATCACCATCGAGATCGACGGCTCCGCCATCAAGGCCTAAGCAGCGATTTCGCTTTCCCCCGCCCGGCCACCGCGGCCGCGGCGGGGGTTTGTCATTGCTCCGCGTGCTTGAGCTCGCTAATCGACGCCACCTTGGCCACCGCCACACGGTCCAAACGCTGCGGGAAACACGTCAGCACGAACACCTGAGACTCGCGTCCCACCTGGTTAAACAGCGAGTTCATCAGCTCCAGGCGCGTCGGGTCCGTCGCCCCCAGGACATCGTCGACAATCACCGGCACGGGACTATTTCCCGCCTGGCCCGTTCCGGCGAGCTCCGCGATGGCGAAGCGCACCAGCAACGCAAGCTGCTCCTTCGCTCCCCCGGAAAGCTGGTTGAGTTCCACGGTCGCGCCGTGCAGGGTGCGGGCCTGGATCTCCAGCGACTCGCCGAGGGTGAACTCCACATCCGGGCCGAACACGCGC
This sequence comes from Corynebacterium lipophiloflavum DSM 44291, assembly GCF_000159635.1. Classification (GTDB taxonomy): domain Bacteria; phylum Actinomycetota; class Actinomycetes; order Mycobacteriales; family Mycobacteriaceae; genus Corynebacterium; species Corynebacterium lipophiloflavum. The sequence goes on from NZ_GG667194.1 coordinate 13,669, forward strand.
GACGCGTAGCGGTTGAGCGCCTCGGCAAAAGGCGCAGCGTAGCGGGCGCGGGCCTCGTCGCGGTGGCGCAGCATGGTCTCACGCAGCAGCCGCGCGGCGTGCGCTCGGCGCGACGTTGTGTCCAGCTCGGATTCGGCCGTCTCGAGCGCCGCGGCGGCGCGATCCGCCTGTTCCGCCACGCCGGCGGCCTGCTCGATGCGGCCTGAGAGTTCCGCGACCTTGCGCTCGGCCTCCCCCAGTCGGGTGCGCAGGTTGCGGACCCTGACCTGGGCGCCTTCCAGAAGGTCGGCAGCAAGCTGCGGGTCTGCGCGCTTGAGTTCGGCGGCCAGCGCGTCCACCCGCTGGTTCGCGTCTTCCAGCGCGGTGGCAGCGCGCTCGCGCGCGACCTGGAGCTGCTGCGTGGGCACCTTCTCCTCCGCCGCACTCAGGCCCGCCGCGGCGGCTTCTTGCTCCGCCCTTTTGACCTCGGCGCGCTCCTCGAGCACGGCCAGCGCGGTGGCCTCTTTGCGCTCCGCCCACGGCCGCAATGCACCCTCTGCCAGCTCGAGCGCATCGCTGGCTGTGTCCAGCTCCCCTTGCGCCTCGCGCAGGGCTTTTTCCGCTGCGTCCTCGCTAAGCGCGCCAGCCTCACTGTCCTTACTGTCTTCGCCAGCCGCGCCGTCGCTCTCGACGAGCGCGGCGAGCCGGGCGTGCTCGGCGCGTAATTCCTCCGCGTCGCGTGCGCCGAGGATGTCCTCCCGGCGCCGCTGCGCCATGGTCAGGTCCCCGGCGAGTTCGGCGTGGGTGTCGCGCAAGCTGCGCAGGTTGTCGATGTCGTCGCAGCCGTGGGCGTCGAGTAGCTCGCTGAACGCCCGCTGCGCGTTTTCGAGCTCCTCGGCGGCCTGCTCCGTTGCCAGGGCGCCGCGGTAGGTCACCTCAGCGTCGCCGATGCCGACCCGCGTGCCGTGGTGGACACCGATGGTGGCGGCGCCGTCGAAGTCCACGGCCTTTCCATCGACGCTTATGCCGGTGCCGGCTGGCGCTGTGATCTCCAGCTTGGCCGCCACGGCGTCGCGGAGCCTGCGCTGCAGTCCGAGCTCCTCGCGCGCCTTTTCCGCAGCGCGCACGTCGGCGTCCGTGACGGGCTTCTCCGGCTGCGCGGCTCGCAGCTGCGCGAGCTCCTTCTCGACAACGTCGAGGCGGTCGATGACCTCACCGAGCTCGGCAGCGCGGATGCGTGCGCGCACCCGTTGACGCGCAGTCTCAGCCTTCTTGACACCCACGCGGGCCTTCGCGAGGCGCTCCTGTGCACTATCGCGCGCGGTGGTCAGCTCCACCACGCGAGCCTGCTCACCGCGCGCAGCTTCTCGCGCCGTGACCAGCTTGGCTTCGAGCTCCTCGACCTCGGCGGCCAGCTCGCCGACGCGCTCGCGCGCCGAAACGCGCGCGGCGATGTCCTCGGCAGCGCGCTCGAGGTCGATCTCGGCCCGTTCCTTCGCCTGCTGCGCCGCGGCCGCCTTATCCGCCAGCTCTTTCGCGGCCGCGGCTTCCTCAGCCCGTGTTGCCTCCTGCGCGATGGCAGTGGGCAGCTCCGCGGAGATGCTCTCGATGTCGGCCTCCCGGCGCGCGACCTCGTCGACGAAACCGGAGAGCCTGTCAACCTCCGCATCGAGCTCGGCCACGTCCGCGCGCGTAGTCTCCACGCGCTTTTCCAGGTCGGCATAGGCGGCGTTCTTGCGGCCCTTAGCGGTGAAATAGCGCAGGTATTCCGCCTCAATGCGCTGCATCAACGCCGTGTCCTCGGTCCCGGTTGCCACCTCGCCGCTACCTGCCTCGCCGGTGTCGAGGGCGCGGGTGATCGTGGGGATCCCCGCCGCGGCGATACCCGGATCCAGCTCGCCTTGGCGCAAAAACAGCGTCGCCGCCAGGGTTTTGTCCAGGTGCTCGTCCAGGATGGCCTCGAGTTTGTCGTCGGCTTCCCTGCCCGTGTACTGCTCACGTTTCGGTGCGGTAATGGTCAGCTCCGAGCGCTTCTTGCGCAAAAACACCTTGCGCACGCTAAAGGTGTACGGGCCCACCGTGGCCCGCAGCGAAATGTCGGGCCCGACGTCCTTGCCGGCGGGCGCCAGGACCTTGACCCTGCTGTCTGAGGTGGAGTGCTTGAAGTTGAGCACGACGTCGATTGCGTCGAGCACGGTGGATTTTCCCGCCTCGTTGTCACCGTGGAGCAAAATCACGCCGGTGTCCGGGATGTCGTTGAGCTCGAGGTGCTCCACGGCGCGGACGTTGCGCAGCGAAATGGAGTGGAACTTCATGTCGGTTAAGCCTCCTTCGCCAGGCGGAACAGCAGGTTGACCGCGTCGCGGGCGGTGGCGTCTCCCCCGGTCGCGGCCGCGGCCAGCTCGCCCATCGCGTTGGCGGCGAAGCCACTCAGTGGCAGGTTCGCCAGCTCCTCGGCGCCGGGCTCAAGGTGCAGATCCATCAGCCGGGTGCGCTCGCGCAGCGAGGCGAAAACCGGCTCAAGCTCGGCCAACCCCTCCTCCAGCCGCCGCGTATCCTCCAGCCCGAGCGTGCCCACGATGGCGTACTTAATCACCGTGCGCTCCTTGTCCGGGTACGCGCGCAGCTGAGCCAAAAGCTTATCGACGTCCACCCCACCACCGACCTCGAAGTGCAGGGCGTGGAACACCCACGCGCCCACCGGTACTTTCTCCACCTCCGCGCGGCCCTTGGACAGCTGCACCACCAGCGCGTTGCCAGAGTCGACCTCGCCGCCGGCGACACCCGGGCTCATGTCATGGAAATCGGTCGTCTCCGGCGAGCCGGAGTACCAGACGCTACCGGAGTCACCCAGCGAGCGGGTTGAGTGCGTGTCGCCCAGGGCCACGTAGTCGATGGTGCCGTCGGCAAGCTTAGTCTCGAGGTTGTCCAGGTCGATGGTGTCGCGGGCCACCTCGCCTGTGCGCGACTGCGTCTGCCCGTGACCGACGAGAACACGCAGCGCGTCGGTGGGTCCCAGCGGCGCGAGCGCCTTGGCGCACAAGTCCTCCGAGGCGTACTTGGCTTTCAGGGGCGCGCCGACGATCTCGACGCCCTCGCGTACCTCGATGACGTCGCTGGAACCGAGCACCATCACGCCGTCGAGATCATGCGTGCGGTTGAAGACCGAGTCCGCCACCAGCGGGTCGTGATTGCCGGGCAACAAATACACCGCAACGGGCAGGTTGCCTAGGGCTTCGAGCGCCCGGCCGAGGGTGCGCTTTTCCAAGGCGTTGTGTTCGAAGACGTCACCGGCGACGACGATGAACTCGGCGCCGCGCTCTGTGGCGAGCTCGCCGAGGCGGTGCACGGCGCGCAAGCGGGCGTCGTCGAAACGCGATTGCGCTTCTGGCGGCAAGAACTTGCGCGTCATGCCTAACTGCAGGTCGGAGGTGTGAATGAAGGTCAGAGGTTTCATGGCATTGTTTGTAGCAAACGCGCCCGACATCACTGCCTGGTCAACTCCTCGTACAGGTCTTCGATGTCGGCCACGGCGCGTAGCTGATCGATGTTGGTAAAGGACACCGACTGCATCGCGCGGTGCAGCATATCGATGTCGGAGTCCTCGATCATCGGCGCGAGCTTCGGCTCCGGCAGCTTCGGCATCTCGCGGCCGTCCCAGAAGTACTCCGAGCCTTCTTCCGAGTTCTCCTTCGCCACCGAAACGGCGCGGTTGCGCACCCCCTGCTCGAAGGTGGCCAGGTTCAAGTTGCGCAGCGAGAAGATGACCTCGGGGGAGGCGTGGATAAGCTCGGCGGCTTTATGCGCGACGGCCACGGCGTGCTTGCACACCGCAGCGGGGTCCGGGCAGGTGCAGAAGAAGCGGACACTGGCGGGGTCGGGGGCGAGCAAGATGTCGAGCACGTCGTCGTCGAATTCTCCCGCTCGTGCCCTGGCCACCGAGTTGGCACGCCGCGCCATGATGTCCAGCGCGTCCTGGATGTCGGTCGGGGCACGGCGCGGCAGCTGGATGCTGACGCTAAACGGGTCATTCTGGCTGCCCGCGACAACCCCGTCGAAGCCCCCGGAGCGCACGGTGACGTCGAGCACGTGCTCGCCGGCGGCGTACTGCTGGCCGCGCTTGGTGCGCGCCGGATCGGTTTGGCGCACCGCGGCGTTGAACACGCGCATCGCCGCGGGCGAGAACGACGGGGCGCGCTGCAGCGGAGGCTGCGCGGCACCCGCCTCCTCCGGGCTAGTCACCCGCCGGCGCGCCCCGAAGTTGGCGTAGATGACGTTGTCTTCTCTCGGCCTGTTGTGCTGCGCCATGTCAGCCCTCCTCCGCTCGGTAGCTCATCAGCCGCGCGAGGTCCTCGGTGTCGAGCTCGGTGATCCAGCCCTCTCCCTCGCCCACGACGGTACCCGCCAGGTGCATCTTGCCGTCGAGCACATCCTGGATGGATTCCTCCAGCGTGCCGCGGGTGATCATCTTGTACACGGTGACGTTTTTGTCCTGGCCGATGCGGTACGCGCGGTCGGTCGCCTGGTTCTCCACGGCCGGGTTCCACCACCTGTCGAGGTGGATGACCACCGAGGCTGCGGTGAGGTTGAGCCCGGTACCTCCGGCCTTCAGGGAAAGCAGCATCGCGCGCGGTCCGCCCACGGATTGGAAGCTGTCCACCATCGCGTCGCGCGCGTCCTTGCTCACCCCGCCGTGCAAGAACGGCACGGGCTCGCCGAGACGTTCGGACAAGTACGGCTGCAGCAGCGCGCCAAATGCCTTGTACTGGGTGAAAATGAGCACCCGCTGCTCGGAGTTGATCGCCTCGCCGAGCAGCTCCATCAGCATGGCCACCTTGCCGGAGCGGTGCTTTCCCTTCAGCGTGACCGCAGAGCCGTCGCCGAGGAAATGTGCGGGGTGATTGCAGATCTGCTTGATGCGGGTGATGGTGGCAAGCACCATGCCCTTGCGCGCCATGCCCTCGCGCTCTTCGAGCTCGGCCTGGGCGTCGCGCACCAGCGCGGTGTAGAGCGCCGCCTGCTCGGGCGTCATGTCCACGGTGACGATGTGCTCGTTTTTCTCCGGCAGGTCGTCGATAATCGCGGGGTCGGTCTTGAGCCGACGGAGGATGAACGGGGTGGTCAGCCGCCGCAGGCGCTCGCTCATCTCCTCGGCGAGCTCGAGGTCGCGGCGCGACTCGATGACCTTGGCAAAGTGGTTGCGGAAGAAGGTCTGGCTGCCCAGCATGCCGGGGTTGACAAAGTCGAGCAGGCTGCGCAGCTCAGAAAGTTTGTTCTCGATCGGCGTGCCCGTCAGCGCGATGCGGTGCCTCGCCGGGATCGCGCGCACGCTTCTCGACGCCCTCGTGCCCGCGTTCTTAATCGCCTGGGCCTCATCCAACACCACGTGGTCGAACTCAATACGCGAGAGGTCTACCATATCGCGCCCGGCCACCCCGTAGGAGGTGATCACCACGTCCGCGCCATTGATCTCGCCGAACAGCTCATCGCCGCTGAGGCGCTGCGTGCCGTGGTGCACCACGACCTTCAATTTGGGAACGAAGCGTTTGGCTTCGCGCGCCCAGTTTCCCACCACGGAGGTCGGCGCGACCACGAGTGTCGGGCCGGTGTGCTCGCCTCGCTCGCGTTCCACGGCGATCAGGGCTAGCAGCTGCAGTGTTTTCCCCAGCCCCATGTCATCGGCCAGCACGGCGCCCAAGTTGGAGCGCGACATGAAGTACAGCCAGTCAACCCCGCGGCGCTGGTACTCGCGCAGCTCAGCGTTGACCCACCCGGGGATGTCCACGCGCTGAGGGGCGGGCCGCTGCGTGCCCACCACCAGGGAGGTAAACCACGGCGAGCCGGAAAACTCCACCGGCGCCTCATCGTCGGCCGCGGCGGATTCCAGGGCAAGGTCGCGCAGCTCAGCGGCGGTGACCGCACCCTCAGTGTTGTCGGAGGCCTTGAGCTGCTCGTAGCGCTCGCGCAAGCGCTCTGCCTCTGCCGCCAGCTCGGCGGCGTCGCCGGCTCCATTGGCCTCGGCCAGCGCCGCCCGGGTCCGTGCGGTCTCGGCCTCGCGCTCGGCGCGCGCCAGCGAATTTTCGGCGAGCTTTTCCATGTAACGCTGCGTGCGGGCCAGCGCGTTGCCGTCGGCAAGCACCCACTGCCCGCGCAGCTTGACCAGCCCGGATTTGGAGTTGATCAGCTGCGCCATTTCGGCGTCGTCAAGCTCGATGTCCCCGACGGAGATTTTCCAGTCGTAGGAAACGAGGGTGTCAAAACCCAAGTGGGTGACCGTGGATGAGTCATGCGGGTTGGCTTCGGCGGCGACGTTGAGCTTGGCGGTGGTTTCCGCTGTCGACCACGCGCGAGGCAGCATCACCGCAAACCCGCTCATGCGCAGCTTCACCGCGTCCAACCGCACGAAACGCACAATCTCATCGGTGGTCAGGTACGCATCCCAATCCCCCTCCATCTCGGGCGAGGCTAACGCGGACCCGGCGCTGCGCGGGTGTTGAACAGGATCAACCAGGTCGCTGACCTCCACCGCCCGGTTCAGAGCCTGGCGCAGGGTCTGGGCGGTGGCGGCGTCGTAGTCGTGCAGGCGCACCGGCCGCGGCGAATCGGTGCCGGAGCGGACCTGCACCCGCACCGGCCACTGCGCCTCCTCCCCGGCATCGTCGGCGCCCTCGTCGGCGTCGGCGGGCTGCCCCACGATGAACACCAGCTGCAGGTTGACCGCGGTGATCGAACCATTCCAATCGCTGAGCTTGCGTGTCAGCTCCGCCCCGCCGCGGCGCAACGGGGACGCGGTGAGCAGCGAGTGCACGAAATCGTGCCACGGGTAGGGCCGGGTGTTCTCGTTCAAGCCCTCGAGCTGTGCGGTGGCGATCCAGTGCACGAGCGTGTGGGCGAGGTCCTCGTCCAAGCTCGGGTTGTTCACCGCCAGCACCCCGGGGGCCGCGGCGACCATCTCGGCGAGCCAGCCGCGCTCTTCCACCCCCGTGCCCAGCTGCCACTCGGCGTACCACTGCCCGTCGCGATACGGCACGTGGATGCTCACCCGCCCGGCGCGCACGAACCGGTGCAGTCCGACATACATGCGGATCAACCACTGAAGATCCGGGGCGATCGCAGCGCGCTGGGACGCCGTCGCCGCGGGGGAGTCGGAGTCCACGAACATCAGCGTCGCGAGGAAAGAGACTGTCTCCGCCGGGGCGAACGCGGCCGTCGGCACGCGAAGCTCCACGTGCTTTCCGCGCGGGGTTTGCAGGCGCACGCGGCGTCGGTGACGGAACCTGGAGTCGTCGACAAGCTTTTCAACAACCGGCGGGAACGTGCCCACAGGAACCTGGGACGGAAGCACAATCCGGTGTCCCTCCACCTGCTCAACCCACAGGTTGAGACCGGACTCGGGCAACCAGAGTCCGTGCAGGAGGAAATTGGGCATAACCTCCCTTATACCACGCCAGCGCGACACGATACGCTGTGTGAGACCTTCACCCGCTAGGAAACCAAGGAGCAGGACAACGTGGACAACGCGTGGATGATTCTCGCCATCGTGCTGTACTTCGCCGCGATGCTGGCCATCGGCTACTACTCGTGGTGCAGGACAAAGAAGTATGACGACTACGTCCTTGGCGGACGCGGTTTGCCACCCTTCGTCGCGGCGATCTCGGCCGGGGCATCCGACATGTCGGGGTGGCTGCTGATGGGCCTGCCCGGCGCGCTGTTCGTCGCGGGCTTCAGTGAGCTGTGGATCGTCATCGGCCTGCTGATCGGCACCTGGGCAAACTGGAAGTGGGTCGCACCCCGCCTGCGCTCATACTCAGAGGTCGCGGGAAACTCGATCACTCTGCCGAGCTTCTTCGAAAACCGCACCCGAGATTCCTCGCGCGTGCTGCGCATCACGGCCGCAATCATCATCATCTTCTTCTTCACCTTCTACGTCTCTTCCGGAATGGTCGCCGGCGGCAAATACTTCGAGTCGACGTTCGGCGGCGAATACCTCACGGGAATGCTCATCATCGGTGCCGTGACCGTCATCTACACCTTCATCGGTGGATTCTTGGCCGTTTCCTACACGGACGTGGTGCAGGGCATGCTGATGTTTTTCGCCCTACTCACCGTGCCGGTCATCGCCCTGTTTGCCCTGGATACCCCCAGCGAGATCTTCTCCTTTGCCGCTGAGAACCCCTACGGGCCGTTCCCGGAGGCGAATCCCACCTACTTCAACCTGTTCGCCGGCGTGTCTGCGGTGACGATCATCAGCAACCTCGCGTGGGGGCTCGGTTACATGGGCCAGCCGCACATCATCACCCGATTCATGGCACTGCGCTCCCCGGCTGAGGCGGCCTCGGCTCGCCGCACCGGCACCTTGTGGGTCACGTTGTGCTACATCGGCGCGATCTTCACCGCGCTCGTCGCCACTGTCTTCTTCACACAGACAGGCGCGCAGGTCACCGACCCCAACGGAGAGACCATCTTCCTCGACATGACCCGCGTCCTGTTCCATCCCTTGGTGGCCGGCATCGTCCTCACCGCCGTGCTCGCCGCGATCATGTCGACGATGTCCTCGCAACTTCTGATCACCTCTTCGGCGCTGATCGAGGACCTCTACCGCGTGCTTGGCAAACGCCAGCTGGCCGGCGAGCGTCTGCTCCTGCTCTCGCGCGCCATGGTCGTGCTCATCGCGCTCGTCGCCATTGCCCTGGCCGCCAACCCCTCGGACACCATCCTCGGCCTTGTCGGGTTCGCGTGGGCAGGTTTCGGCGCCGCGTTCGGCCCCGTCGTCATCGCCTCGCTGTACTGGAAGGGCCTGACCTCCCAGGGCGCGATTGCCGGCATGATCACCGGGGCGGTCACGGTGTTCATGTGGGGTTCCGTCGACTCGCCCATCACCGAGATGTACGAGATCGTGCCCGGGGTCATCCTCGCCACCGCGGTGATGGTCGCCGTGTCCGCCACCACCCGTACCCGGCCCGGCGTGGCCGAGGAGTTTGATACGGCGATGCGGGTAAATGACTACGCGATGCGTAACCCGGAGGCCAGCTTCGAGCAAGCCCTCGAGCGGAACCGCGGCGCCGACGCCTAAGTCTAAGAGGGTGTGCGCTACTACCTCGCTGCCCTCATCGCCCTCACCCTCGCGGTCATTCCGTTCCCCACCCCGCGCTCGCTTATCGACGCCCCCACCAACGCCTCCCCCGCCCAGCGCACCACGGTGCTGGGCTACGAGCGCGACGCCTTCGGCCCCGGCTGGGCCCCTGTCGCCGACGGATGCGACACCCGTGACACGCTGATGGCCGAGGCGTTCGGCGCCGTCTCGTGCGACTCCCCGCACAGCCAGTGGGTCTCCGGCCCCATCACGGACCCCTACACGGGCACCCCATTGGAATCCGCTGATGTCGAGATCGACCACCTCTACCCCCTCGCCGCGGCGTGGGACGCCGGCGCACATGCCTGGCCCGGCCCCACGCGCATCGCCTTTGCCAACGATCCCCGAAACCTCGTGGTCACATCCGCCGAGGCGAACCGGTCCAAGTCCGACCAGCTCCCCAGCGAATGGCTGCCGCCCGCCATACGTTCCCGCTGTGTCTACGCCCGCCGGCTCGTCGCCGTCGCCCGGGAGTACTCGCTAGCGATGCCCCACCCGGACCTGCGAGCGGCGCGGCGCGCATGCACGGGTCTCACCGGGCTAATTGGCCGACCCTACCTGTAAGGTGGAGCACATGAATACTGTCTTCGTTCTACTGCACGTAGCCGCCGCAATCCTCCTGCTCGGCCCCGTCATGGTTGCCGCCTCCATGTTCCCCCGCCAAGCTGCGGAAGCCCGTTCCGGTGCCCAGGAGTCAGTGGGCCGCGCCAGCGTTCTGCAGCGTCTCACGTCCACCTACGGCATGCTGTCCGCCCTGGTTCCGTTGCTCGGCGCTGTGGTGCTCATCTTCGGCTGGGAAAATTACAAAACAAACTACTTCCTCCACACCGCCATCATTCTGGCACTGATTGCGTGGGGCATCCTTTTCGGCATGGTCATCCCACAGCAGCGCAAGATGATGGGCACTCTCAACGCCCTTGACCCGGCGGAAGCGGACCAGCGCGACTACACCTCTAATTTCGAAGGCGCAAAGGCCAAGGCAACCTCCGGGGCGGGTATTTTCAACCTGCTCGTGATGATCATCCTGATTCTGATGTACCTGCCGTCGGGCATCTTCGCCTAGAGGTTTCATCTCAGTGGCAGCCCGGGCATCCGGGTTGCCGATTTTCTTATGCCACCGAACCGTTGGCGCGTTTTTGGGGATCGGCACCTGGCGCAGTCGCTGGTGCGCTGAGGTATAGCAGCTATACCTCAACCACCGCGGCGCCACAGACCCCGAGACAGCACATAGGCGCCGACACTACAGAAGTAGTGCCGGCGCCGATCCAGCCGTTTCGGGCTGACGAACTAGTCGCGCCAGTCGCGGTCACGGCCACCGCGGCCGCCAAAACCGCGTCCG
>NZ_GG667194.1:24328-107891 GCF_000159635.1 Corynebacterium lipophiloflavum DSM 44291
CGAAGCCGCCACGGCCGCCTCGGTCACCGCCGAAGCTGCGCGCCGCGCCGCCCTTGTCGCGCTGGATGTTGATGAGCTGGCCGGAAATCCTGGTGTCCGACAGGCGATCCAGCACGGACGAGTCGAGATTCTTCGGCAGCTCCACCAGTGTGAAGTCGCCGCCGATGGTGATGCGGCCGAAGTCGCGCGAGTTCAGCCCGCCCTCATTGGCAAGAGCACCGACGATGGCGCCCGGGCGGACGTGCTGGCGCTTGCCGACATCCAACCTGTACGTATCGAAGTTCTCACTGTCATTCTGGCGCCCGCGCCCACCACGGTCACCGCGGTCACCCCTATCGCCGCGGTTAAACCGATCCCGGCGCCCGCCGCGATCACGGTCGCGTCGATCGTCGCGGTCCCAGCCGTCGCGGTCGCGGCGGTCGCGCTTGTCCTTCGGCGGTTCCTTCATCAGGAACTCGCCCGCGGCATTCGCCTGTGCTGCCAGTGCCGCCGCGATGTCATCCATCGGGATGTTGTTCGTGTTGGAGTACTCGCGCACCATCGCCTTGAACACGTCCTGGTCCTTGGACTCGAGCGAGGCGGTGATGGAGTCCATGAACTTCAACTTGCGGCTCTCGTTGACTTCGTCAACGGTCGGCAGCTCCATCTCCTCAATCGTCGCGTTGGTCACACGCTCGATGGAACGCAGCATGCGGCGCTCGCGGGGCGTGACGAAGAGGATCGCCTCACCGGTGCGGCCCGCGCGGCCCGTGCGGCCGATTCGGTGGACGTAGCTTTCGATGTCGTTCGGGATGTCGTAGTTGAACACGTGGCTGATGCGCTCGACATCGAGGCCGCGGGCGGCGACGTCGGTGGCGACAAGGATGTCGAGGCGGCCGTCGCGAAGCTGATCGACGGTGCGCTCACGCTGCTGCTGGGCGATGTCGCCGTTAATCGCGGCGGCGGAGAACCCGCGGGCACGCAGTTTCTCAGCGAGTTCCTCGGTCTCGTGCTTGGTGCGCACGAACACGATCATCGCCTCGAACTCGGTCACCTCGAGGATGCGGGTGATCGCGTCGAGCTTGTTACGGTGCGCCGTGAACAAGTAGCGCTGAGTGATGTTGGTGTTGGTGCGGGTCTCGGACTTCACCGTGACCTCAGCCGGATCGTTGAGGTACTGCTTGGAGATCTTGCGGATGCCATTAGGCATCGTCGCGGAAAACAGTGCGACCTGCTTGGTGTTCGGCGTGTCCTCGAGGATGCGCTCGACGTCTTCCTGGAAACCCATGTTGAGCATCTCATCGGCCTCATCGAGGACGAGGAAGCGCAGGTTGGAGATGTCGAGTGAGCCCTTTTCCAGGTGATCAATGACGCGGCCCGGCGTGCCGACGATGATCTGCGCGCCACGGCGCAGACCGGAGAGCTGGATGCCGTATGCCTGGCCACCGTAGATCGGCAGAACCTGAATCTTGCCTAAGTGGTCGGCAAACGACTGGAAGGAGTCGGCGACCTGCAGGGCGAGCTCGCGCGTGGGGGCGAGAACGAGGGCCTGCGGGTGGCGCAGCTGCGGGTCGATCTGGCTAAGGACCGGGAGCGCGAACGCGGCGGTCTTACCGGTGCCGGTCTGGGCGAGGCCGACGACGTCGCGGCCCTCCATCAGCAGCGGGATGGTCTCGGCCTGGATGGGCGACGGCTGCTCGAAGCCGACCATTTTTACCGCTGCGATAACGGAATCGGGCAGGTCCAGCTTCTCGAACCCATTCTTGGGCTCCTCGGCTTTAGGCTCATCAGCCTTGGGAGTGTCGTCGGCCTGTGGCTTATCCCCCGCCTCAGGCTCAGAGACCTTCTCGGTCTCAGTGGCGTGTGCAGGCGCGTCTTTGGCGTCTGCGTTCTCAGTTACGGTGACTTCGGCCGCGGCCGAAGCGCCGGTGTCCTCAGAATCTCCCGCATCCCTGGTGTCTGCTGCAGCCTCATTCTCAGATGCTACGACAACCTGCGGGGTGTCCTGATTTTCCGACAGTTTCATGTCCGGCTCAAAGTCGCTGCCGGTAGCGTTTTCGGAAGTGCTCATTGTTTCCCCACCTTACGCGAGACGCGCCGGTATTACTATTCGACGGTGGCGACATGGGAGCCATGTCACCAGCACCCCTTGCAGCGTGACTGACCTAAGCTATCAACCATGCCGAACCAGATCGACGTCGTCGGAGCCGTATTCATTCGCCGCGGCAGCGTTTTCGCGGCACGGCGCGGTCCCGACAAGGCAATTCCCGGCGCCTGGGAATTTCCAGGCGGGAAGATCGAGCTCGGTGAGAGCCCGCGGGACGCGCTAGTCCGCGAGCTTAGGGAAGAGCTACTTATCGACGCTCGCGTGGATGCGCACCTGACAACAACGGCGCATGCTTACGACTTTGGGGTCGTCAGTCTCTCCACTTACCTGTGCGAATTAGTATCCGGCGATCCTGTGTTGACTGAGCATTCCGAAGCTCGCTGGGTTGCTGTTGAGGACCTTCCTTCGCTGGATTGGGCGCCCGCCGATATTCCCGCTGTTGAATTGCTCGTTGAAAGGGGTCAACGTGGAGAGCTCTAAAGCAACGTTGCGGCCTGCCGTCGACCACGGTTTCATCCAAGCTAATTCCAGCCAATTTCACGACCGTGGTCCCTCGCTAGTTCTCAACGATTCGGCAATGACGATGGGCGGCGTCCTCCGCACCGAGCTTGAACGCGCAGATTCATTCCAATTTTCCGTAGCGTTTGTCACCACCGACGGGATTGGGACAATCACCCAACAGCTAAGCCAATTCAAGGGCAAAGGAACGATTGTCACGTCCGATTACCAGGACTTCAATGAGCCCGATGCGTTACGCGAACTGTTGAAGTTCGACCACATTGAGGCACGGATTCTTGTCGGCAAGCCGCACCACGCGAAAGGGTACATTTTTCACCACAGCGACCACCTCACCGCACTGGTTGGAAGTTCCAACCTGACCAGGAACGCTTTACTCAGCAACAACGAGTGGAACCTAAAGTTTTCGAGCCACGACGACGGCGACATCGCGATTCAGCTGAGTAGGGCGGTTAAATGGCAGCGTGAAAATTCGGTTGTGTTGACCGAAGACTGGATTGATCAGTACGAAAAGCGCCGGAAGCAGCGCACAGTAATTTTCGACGACGTGTCTCAACCCATTTCACTAAGCGATGACGGTGAAGAGATATTGCCCAATCTCATGCAGACCGAGGCGCTGGAAAACCTTCAGCGCGTTATCGACGCCGGCGAGCGCCGAGCGATCATCATTTCTGCAACGGGTACTGGAAAAACAATTCTTTCGGCACTAGCAGTGAGGCAGATTAAGCCACGCCGTGTCCTCTTCGTCGCCCACCGAGAACAAATTCTGAACAAGGCCGCTGAAGAGTTTCAACGAGTGCTCGCCTGCCCGCCAACTGATATCGGTTTTATCGTCGGGCAACGTAAGGAAGCTAATCAACGCCTGGTCTTTGCAACAATTCAATCCCTAGGCCGCGGCGACACGCTGAGCGAGATTTCCCCCAAGCAATTTGACCTTGTCATCGTTGACGAGGTCCATCGCTCTGGAGCCGAGTCTTACCAGAAGGTGCTCAACCATTTCCGCGCGGACTTTACGCTAGGGCTTACTGCGACCCCGGAACGCACCGATGGGTTCAATGTTTTTGAGCTTTTCGACTACAACGTGCCCTACGAGATTCGATTGGAGGACGCGCTCGAAAACCACATGCTTGTCCCCTTTGACTACTACGGCGTATCGGACTACGAATCCGCATTTGGGTCGGTGATCTCGGATAACTCGACCTTGCAACAGTTGGCAGCCCCTGAGAGGGTGCATCATCTAGCGAAAATCATTCAAGACTACTCCTTTGCGCGAGGTTCCAAGGGGTTGATCTTCTGCAGCAGCAACGCCGAAGCGGCCGCTTTAAGCAAGGGGCTAAACACAGAATCGGTCCATGGCCGTCCGCTACGTACCATCGCGCTATCCGGCGGGGACTCAATCGAAACTCGTGAGAACACCGTGGAGAAGCTGGCTCAAGGCGAAATCGACTACATCCTCACGGTCGACATTTTCAACGAAGGCATCGACATTCCTCCTGTCAACGTGGTGGTTATGTTGCGCAGCACCCAATCATCGATCGTGTTCACCCAGCAACTTGGCCGCGGCCTGCGCAAATATGCGGGCAAGCGCTCGCTACGTGTCATCGACGTGATTGGTAACTACGCCACGAATTTTCTCGTTGCGGTCGCGCTTACGGGCGATCGATCCGGCAGCAAGGACGTGATCAAGGAGGGACTGCATCGAACACGCACGCACCCTTTAGCCGGTGCCTCGACCGTGAGCTTCGATCGGGTCTCCATGCAGCGAATTGTTGAATCTTTGCAAAAGGCCCGCATTGCTGACCGGAAGGCGAAGCGGGAAGCAATTTTAAACTTGCAGTACCGGTTGGGGAGGATCCCTTCACTTGTTGACTTCGAAAACCACGAGTCGATGAACCCATTCATTCTCGCCGCAACGGACAACAATGCGTCGAACTATTGGTCCCTCCTGAACGCGCTCAAGTTCGTTGGAACGCCACCTTCTTCGCATGAGGCGGCAGTACTGTCCATGCTGTCTACTGAGCTGCTGAACGGTAAACGGCCCCACGAATTACTCCTCCTCCGAACCCTGATCGAAAACGGCCCGATCAGTGTCGATAGTTTCAGAAACTCACTGCAACGGCAGGGGCTAGACGCCTCGGCGAAGCATCTCGAATCGGTAGAGCGGATCTTGAACCTGTCATGGTTTGTAAAGGCCACGGCTCAAAAATATGGCTCGAAACCAATCGTGGAACGCGTGGGCAATCAGTACCGACTCGGTCGCGAGTTTGCCTCTCTCTACGGGTCCTACGCCGCGGAGCACCCGCACCCCGAAATGAGTTTCCGAGCCCACGTCGACGACATCCTCGCGACGGGTCTGCTGATCAATCGCAAGCACTATGGCAGCGGCGACCGCCTCCTCCCGGGCAAGCTGTATTCGCGCAAAGATGCGTGCCGGCTGCTCAACTGGAAACAGAATGCGGAGAGCACAATCATGGGCTACAAAGTCGATAAGCATTCCGGTACCTGTCCGATTTTTGTCACCTACCACAAAGATCCGGACGTCGATACGCGCCTGCAGTACGGCGATCATCTCGTAAATCGATCCACCATGCACTGGTTTTCGCGGCACGGGCGAACTTTGGAAAGCAAGGAACTCCAACCAATTTTGTCCAATTCGGTTGAGTTGCATCTTTTCGTTAAACGCGAAGATGCGGACGGCCTTGAGTTTCACTATCTAGGCCAAGCCGATTCGACCGATGCGCAAAACACGACGATGAGGGGCAACAACGGTGATTACCTCGACGTGGTGACGACGGACCTCATACTCCACCACCCAATTCCCCAGGAAATCTTCGACGCCATCACCGCCTCGAAAACCGTCGCATCGGTAGCGGTACCCCACACCACCTCATAAACTCCGAAGTGCCCAACCCCCACACGAAAAGGCGGGACACCATGACCGTGACCCAAGGAACAAAAATCGTCCTCATCGGTGCTGGCGCCGTCGGTATCGCCTACGCCTACGCTCTGCTTAACCAGGGTCTGACAGACCACCTCGCCATCATAGATCTCAACGAGGATATGACGTGGGCGCAGGTGGAGGATCTCTCCCACTCCGTCCCCTTCTCCGGCCATAACATCCAGGTCACGGTGGGCACCTATGCCGACTGCCGGGATGCCGCAATCGTGGTCAACTGCGCGGGTGTGGCACAGCGCGAGGGCGAGACTCGCCTCGACCTTGTGGCGCGCAACGTCCAGATCTTCGAGTCCATCAACCGCCAGGTGATGGACAACGGTTTCAACGGCATTTACTTGGTGGCCACGAACCCGGTGGACATCCTCACCTACGTCACCTGGAAACAGACGGGGCTTCCGTCGAACCAGGTCATCGGCTCCGGCACCGTGCTCGACACCGCGCGCTGGCGCCACAACCTTGGCAAACGCTTCGGCATTGCTGCCTCGGCTGTGCACGCCTACGTCATCGGCGAGCACGGGGATTCCGAGTTGCCGGTGCTGTCCTCCGGAACCATTGCGGGAGTACAAATCCCGCGCATCGTGGACAAGGAGGCGGAAAAGAACCCGCATATTCACGAAGACATTGAGGAGATGTTCCGCGCAACCCGCGACGCCGCCTACGACATCATCCGCGCTAAGGGCAACACTTCCTACGGCATCGGATCCGCGCTCGCGCGCATCACCCGGGCGATCCTGCGCAACGAGGATGTGGCCCTGCCCGTATCGGCACTGTTGCAGGGCGAGTACGCCCGCGAGGATGTCTACATTGGCACCCCGACCATCATCAATCGCCAGGGCGTGCGTAGCGTTGTCGAGCTACGCCTGAACGAGGAAGAATTCGAGCGCTTCGACGCCTCCGCTGCGACGTTGCGTAAGGTGTTGGAATCGATCGGCGTGGCCAACTAGGCCGGGATAGTGCTCTAAAGACTGCAGCGCGAGGTTGATCAGGCCGTCACCGCCGCACACAACCAGGGCGTCGAGACGGGACTCCTCCAGCGCAGCCTCGGCGAGCTCGAGGGAGCGCTCCGCGGTGGCCCCCTGCAGCGACACATCATCGATGCCATGGTGCGAGAAGCGGTCGTGCGCATCTTGTGCGATGCGCATGGCGGATCCCTTCCCCGCGGCGGGGTTGGTGATCATCGCAATGCGTTTGATCTCTTTCGTCCCCACCTCAAATAAGCCGGACGGGTTATTGCGATCGTGAAATGATTCTCCCACCGTTAGCGCTCCAAGGTCCGCGGGGCGCCCTCGGGACGGTCGAACGTCTTGCCCGGGTTGAGGATGCCAGCCGGGTCGATCTCCCTTTTGACCGCCTTGAGAATGTCAATGCCGAGCTGGCCCACCTCAGAGTCCATCCACGGCAGGTGGTCGGTGCCCACCGCGTGGTGGTAGGTGACGGTGCCGCCGTTGTCCGTCATCGCCTGGGTGGCGGCGGACTTGACGGCGCGCCACTTGCGCTCGACTGCCTCCGGATTGTCCCCGCCGCCGGCGACGACGGTGAAGAACAGCGAGCAGCCGGTGGCGTAGACATGGCTGACGTGGCACATGATCAGCGCCGGGGAGTCCCCGACGAGCTTGGAGGCGAGGGCTTCGCCGACGGCCTTCTTCAGGCGCGGCACATTGGACCAGTCGGTCGCGGTCTCCACCGTTTCGCACATTGCGCCGGCGTCCATCAGTGGATCGCGCAGCACCGGCGCCCCGAAGCGCTCCTTTTCCCACTGCCGGGCCGGGCCTTCGCCGACGGAGGTCGCACCGTGCGTGAGCATGATCGCCCGCGTCTCCTGGTGCGGGCGCGTGGCATGCTCTTTTGTTCCCTCGAACATGGCGATGGACAGGCAGCCAACCCGACGCCATGCTCGACGAAGAGCATCGCCCTCGTCGGCGCCTCCCTCGAACGCTCGCCGCGCAGCTCAGACAACATCGCCACCGCAAGCGCAGTAACGACTATGCCGCCCCGCTCGCTGGTCGAACGCTACGGCGCAGAGGCGTACAACGTGCTCGCCGCCTGCGCCCTCGACAACGCCACGGAGCGCATCGCGGGTCTTGACATCACCAGGGCGGAACTCTCGAACGCGGTCACCCACGAGGGCGCGATAAGCGTGGACGACATCCTTGTCCGACGCACCCGCATCGGGCTGGTTGCCACGGACCGCGCAGCTGCAGAACCCGCCGCCCGAGAAGCACTCGCGGCGGCGGGTGTGCAGGCCTAAGCGGCAGAAGAACTAGTCGAAGAACCCGCCGGTGGCGGTGCGCGGCAGGGTCCAGGAAATCGCGTAATCAACCCCGTCGACCAGGCGGGGACGGAAGGTGTCGTTCAGCCGATCGTCGGCATCGTTGACGTTGGCCGCCTCCACCTTCACCGGGAAGGTGTCGCCGGTGGCGTCCCCGGCGGCGCTAATCGCCCCGAAGGTTCCGGCGCGCTGAATAAGCTGCTCAAAGACGAAAGCGGCGGCGGAAGAAGTGTTTACGGTTGCGGCCGCCTCGTCCACGTTGCGGACATCGACCTCGACGTTAGTTGTGTAAGTAGTCATACTGCCATTCTTACCGCAAAAGCCCACACGGCTGGCGGACCGGGATGGTTAGTCCTCTGCGCGGGCATGGCGCGTGGCGTCGAGATCAGCGCTGCCGCCGAAGAACCTCGCGTGCACTCCGCAGGCCCGCACAAACTCGCGATGAGCTGCGTCGACATCGGCGCGTGCGACGACGCACGCGTTGGCTCTCCCGCTAACAATCGCGCTCGTTCCACGATGGTCATCGTCGTCGCTGTGAACCGAGATTGTGGTCGAAGGGGCGTCGAAAAGCACCGTGCCGAGCGCGACCATGGTGGTGAGCAGGTCGTGGACCTGGGCGACATAGCCCAGGTTTTCCAGCTCGTGGAACTCGAAGTAGAAGCGCAGGATCTCGCCGAGGTCGCGCGCTATCGGGGCCGGGCCGAGCGCGTCGATCGCGGTGGCGAGCGTCTCCGGAGTGAGCACCATGCGCTCCGTTACGCCCAGCGAACACAGGGTGATGGGGACCGCGGTGAGCGCGAACACCTCGCTGGCGGCGTGAGGATCCACCCAGAAGTTCCACTCGGCGGTGTCGGTGGTGTTGCCTGGGTAGTCAATCGCCCCGCCCATCACGGTGATGTGCTTGAGCTGGGCGAAATGCGAGGGGTGCAGGCGCCGGAAAGCGGCGAGGTTGGTCAAGGGGCCTGTGACCACCAGGTGCAAATCGTCCGTGCCGCGCTCGATGGCGTCGCACCACAACATGTCCCAGTCGTTTTCGACGTGGCGCGCGGGCGCGGACACGTAGCCCAGGCCGGTCTCACCGTGGGTCTCCGGTGTGGTGGTCAGCGGCAGAACCAGCGGGTTGGCCATGCCGGCCGCGAGCGAGATCGTGCGCAAGCCGCACTGGGCGAGCACCCACGCGGCGTTGACCGCGCATTGGGTGGCCTCGACGTTGCCGGACGTGGTGGTCACAGCCTCCAGCTCCACACTGCCCTCGTGGTGCAAGGCCGCCAGGTAGATCAGCGCGAGAGTGTCGTCGATGCCGGGGTCGCAATCTAACACGACGCGCTTCATGCCAGCTCCTTTCGGGTCTCTTGTCCACGCAGCAGCCACACAATCAGCGACGCCAGCGTCAGCGCCCCGCACGAGGCGAAGGCGACGCCAAAACCATAGACCTCCGCGAGCATGCCGACGACAATAGGGGCGCAAATCTGGCCCGCATCCATCGTCATCTGGAACGTGGAAAGCGCCTTGCCACCGGAGCGCTCGTTGCCGATCAGGTCCGCCAGCGTGGCCTGCTGCGCCGGGTTCATTAACCCGCCGCCCACTCCCGCGAGGACCGACAGGAGCAGCAGCGACCACACGTGCGTGGCCAGGCCGAGAGAGCCGGTGAACACAGTCGTGGCGGCGAGGCCCGCGATGATGAGGGGTTTGCGGCCGACGGCGTCGGCAAGCCTGCCCGAGAACTGCAGGGTGACCGCGGTGCCCAGGGCAAAGGCCGTGAGCGCCAGACCCGCCGCGGCCGAACCGTTGGCGAACACGCTGGCCGCGAACAGGGGAAGCACCGACACCCGGGCACCGAAGTTCGCCCAGCCGTTGGCAAAACCAGAGGTAAGCAGGCTTTGGTACGTGGGCAGACTAATGGCTTCGCTCAACCGCATCGGCGGTAGTTTCGGCGGCAGGACGACGCGCCCCCTGGGTGTCGAAGTGAGGATCCACACCATGATGGCGGCCGCGCCCACGCCGATGCCGTAAACGGCGAAGGGAATGCGGAAACCTAACGACGCCAAAAGCGCCCCGATAACTGGGCCAATGATGTTGCCCAACAGAAACGCCGAGGCATAAACGGCACTGGCCCGGCCGCGGATCATCGGTGGCGCGACGCGCACGATCAGCGCCTGCGCGGAGAGGGTAAACATGGTCGACCCGAACCCGGCGATAAACCGCAGCGCGAAAACGTGCCAGTACGCCTGTGCGAAAGCGACGAGGAACGTCGCGACGGCGACGATCAGTAGTCCGGTGATGTAGACGGGTCGCGACCCCACCTTGTCCACCAAGATGCCCGCGCCCGGTGCGCCGATGAGCCGAGCGGCGGCGAAAACCGACACCACCGCGCCCGCGGCTACCATCGAAACACCGAAACTGGCCGTGAACTGCGGCAGGATCGGGGCGATGAAGCCGTAGCCAAGGGCAATGATGAACGCCGCTGCGGTGAGAACCCAGATTGTGCGCGGGATCTTCGGCACGGGTGTGAGATGTTCAGACATATCGGTGTCAGGCTAGCCCGTTTCCGTCTCCGGTGTAATTCATGGAGGTCGGGCTAGTGGGCGTCGACGGATTCATTGCGGTGAGACCGAGGCCATCGCGCAAGGATCTCGGGCGCTGAGGTATAGCTGCTAGACCTCAGCGAACCGGCCCCGGCAAGGATTCGACCACATGTTCTAATAGCACGAAAGCCGTGTCGCACCGTTGTTCTAACTTCAGTGCCATGACACAGCACATTGATTACATCGCATCCACCCCGTCCCAAATTGCATCAGACATCTCGTCGCGCCACCCGCTCGCCATCGACGACCTGCACAGCATCATCCACCATCCGCGCTCGCTCGCCCGGCCGACGGCGGCGTGGCGCCCGCCGGTGAAAAACCTCCCCGCCCACCGCGGCGGCCCGCTTCTTGCAGCGGCGGTCACACGTCGCCGCGTTGGGCCACGTGCACGTGCCCGGATACAAGGGTGGGGCGAGCCACACGTGCCCGCCTACCTCATCGAGGTCCGCTTCACTGACACCTCAGGCGCGATTGTTGATCCCCACCTGGCAGAGGCGTGGATCCGCTCACTAGTCACCGAGGACTACGCAGCCGCGGTGCACGAGATCGCCTCGCCCAAGGCGGTCACTTACGTCTGGCTTGTCGACGCCCACTTCACGCCCGTGTCCTCACCCCCGTCGATGTTCGACGGGATGACGGCCGCGTAGGACGCCCCCTATACCTCGTCGGTGACCGGAACCTGCGTGTTCGGGTCAATGTCGGTGTTATGGACGCGGCGCGCCGAGGCCGCGTCCGACGCATCGGGCGCCACTGCGGCAGTGGCGTTCGGGATGCGCGTGTCATCCGCATCTACCGCGTCATCTTCATCTTCGTCAATATCATCGTCGAAGTCTTCATCGTCGTCATCGTCGTCGAACTCGTCCAAGTCATCGGAGCCAGCAACGTCGTCGGCACCGTCGTCGGCACCGTCGATTTCCTCGTCGAGCCCATCGCGGCCGAAGATGTCGTAGACCTCCGGCTCGTCAAACCCGTCCTCCACGGGCAGTAAATGCGACTCCCACTCCTCCGCCTGGTCGGCTGCGAGGGAGAGGACGTCAAAGAGGCGATCGAAATCGGTGAACTTGCCCAGTGCGAGAACCTCCGACTCGGAAACGGCCTCCGCGTGGATGGTTTCAAACAAGCGCGAGCGATCCTCGTCCGTCAGCTCCGCATCCCCATCCGACTCCCACAGCTCACCGATGGCGTCGTCCATCAAATCGTCGTAGTTATCCGACAGGGCCACGAACGTCACGGTGGCGCACGGCTCCCCGTCGACAACCTCAACGAGGACCTGCAGTTCAGCGCTGTCCCCGACCTCCGCGCGCATGAGCTGGGTATTCACCGGGTCCGGGAAGAACTCCAGATCACTGATGCGCTCATCGGTGGCCTCGTGAAGGTCTCGCAGCACGGTCACTACCTGGTCCGTCGCCACGTGTTCCGCAACCGTTGCCACCGCGTCCTCGACTGAGAACACGACCGAGACCAAAACGGCCTCGAACTCGTCGTCGTCCTCGTCGACGTCGGCCGCAGCAATGTAGACGTTCGCCGCAGGCAGGTGCGGGTCGATCTCCACGAACTGGATCTCCACTTCGGCAGTAATGGGCACGAACATGGTCTCATCGTGCACGCGGGATTCAATGCCGTCACGGTCAAGGGCGGCGGCGATATCCTCGAAAAAGCTCACGGCGAACCATTCCTTCCAAGTGGGTGGCTGAAGAGTGTCCTCATGACGGCCCCAGCCTAGCCCCGAATAGCCGGGCGCGCGCACCTCGCGCTCTACTCGTCGTCAGTGTCCGGCAAGTCGAACCCGAAGAACTCTGCCAGCGACTCCATCAGCTCCCCGCGGTTGTTGCCCCACTCGCGCATATCGAAGTCCTCCCAGGCCAGGCGCTTCGAGCTCTTCGGGTCGTATTCCACGAATCTCTCGGCACCGAAGACCGCGGTCGCACGCCCGGGGATATCGTCGTGCCGAAATCCATACTCCGGCCATTCCCCGCCCGGCCGGCCGGTGTGGAAGAAACTCCCCCAATGCCGTTGCATGGTTCGGCTGACCTCGGCGAACGCCTCGCGGGAGCCGAATCGGTCCAACTTGGACATGCGGGTGGAGTGCGGGTCCCCGAACACAGCGACCAGGTCCGCCGAGTGCATCGCACCCAGACCCAGCCTGCGCATCGTCGCCGAGGCGTATTCGAAGCGGTACATCCACGTCGACGCCAGCCGCCGGTGCGCCGTGGCCAGCATCACCGACGGGGCCCAGAACACAGCGTCAGCGATCAGGTCCGCGAACTCCGCGCGCCCGCCCGCGTACCCGTACGCCTCCATCACGAGGTGCGCGTTGTCCGCATCGAACGCCTCCAATGCCCGGCGCGCGGCGCGCTGGCGCGACTTCATCGTCTGGTACATCGCTTTGGCGAAACTCGCCTCGTCCGAGTTCGTTCCGATGATCAGCGGAACCGCGGCCTGTTGGCCGTCCTCGAACATGTCGATGGGGTGTGCCGGCAGCGTCGCGTTGTCGACCGTGGGCATGAACGCCGTGTTGAACTGCACGACCTCCTTGCCGGTGAGCATCATTGAGCGGCCCACGCGCACCAGCTCCGCGGCGTCGACGTCGCGCAGGTCGGACAGGGTTGTGGTCCGGGGCATGGAGAGGCCGTCGATAAGCCTGCGCACCCACATCGCGGCCTGGACGCGCGAGTGCACGCTTGCCGCCGGCGGCGACTGCGCGATCGCCCGATGAAACAGCCCGCGCGCCGCCGGGGCACACATCAGGTGCAGCACCGCAGCCCCGCCAGCCGACTCCCCCATCAGCGTCACCGCGTCCGGGTCGCCGCCGAACGCGGCGATGTTCTCGTGCACCCAGCGAAGCGCCAGCACTTGGTCGTGGATCGCCGGGTTGGCGACGCAATCGCCTCCCACCGAGCGCATGTCCAAGTACCCGAGAACGCCGAGCCGGAAATTGACCGAGACGTACACCACATCCGTCGCCTGGCTCAAGAAGTGCCCCTGCAGCACCTTTTCGTGCGACGAACCGGTGATGAACGTACCGCCGTGGAAGTACACCACCACCGGCAAGACGTCGTCGGTATCAGGGCGCACAATGTCGAGAGAGAGGCAGTCCTCGGAGCCGATCACGCTGTCTTTGAAGCTGAACGTGGTCTGCATCGCAGGCGGCGCGAACACGGACGCGTCGCGCACGCCCTCCCACTCCGGCGCCGGCCGCGGGGCGCGGAAACGCTGGGCGCCGGCGGTGGAATCGCCGAACGGCACGCCCCGCCACGTTCGCGCCCCCGTCATCGGGTCGACAACGCCGCGTACCACACCTGATGTGGTGCGTACCTCGGGTTGTGACACTCGGGCCTCCTTGCCATTCAACCGATACTTCTGCACAGCAATGCTTCCATGCGATTCTCACAAAAGGGTTACCGTGGGAATGATTGCGCGTATCAGCGCGCTGGACGGTACATGTGCGCCCAATCTTTTAAACTGGGGCGAGTTTAATTGACTTAACCACGGAGAACACAATGATTTTCGGGCGCTCGGACTCCCCTCGCAATAACAGCACCGGCTCCGTCGACGACGCCCAGGTGAAGGAAGTCATCACCGACGCTTTCAACTCCGACTCAAAGACCTTGGAGGATGAGGCCGGCCGCATCGGCAAGAGCTTCATTGCCGCGGTGGACAAGACCGTTCACCTGCAGTCGGGCAGCATCAAGGCCCACGTCAACTGGCTGCGCCGCCAAAACCCGGACGCCTCCCCCGCCGAAGTGCAGGCGAAGATGGACCGCCACTTCCGCACCACTGTCTCCGGCACCGGCGCGGGCGCCGGACTCGCCGCCGCTGTTCCCGGCATCGGGCTGATCACCGGCGCCGCCGCCATCGCCGGCGAGTCGGTCGTCTTCTTGGACATCGCCGCGTTCTACACCGTGGACAGCGCCTACTTGCGCGGCATCGACATCGACGACCCGGAGCGCCGCCGCGCCGTCGTATTGGTCACCCTCACCGGCACCCAGGGCCTCGCCGTGGTCGATTCCGTCCTCGGCAGCGGCGGCAAATTCACCCGCACCAACATGCTCTCGCGCTTTTCCGGGCCGACGCTGGTGGAGGCCAACAACATCCTCACCCGCACCGCGTTGCACTCGGTGACGAAACGGCTGCGACGCACCTGGCTGGGCAAGTTCTTGCCGCTGGGCATCGGCGCGGTGGCGGGTACTATCGCCAACCGCAAGCTCGCCACCGTCGTCAGCGACAACGTCTCGGCCTCCCTCGGCCCGCTGCCGCCGCGGTTTGCCCAGGAGCTGCCCGCCGAGGCGTCCGCGGAGGAGCAAGAGATGGTCAAGCGCGCGAAAAACCCGCGCGCCTTCTTGAGCTTCATCGCGGGCGCGGTCGGCGGCCAGAAGTCCGAATCCGACAACACGAGCGACACCGGCGATAACAAGCGCACCCGCGCTCGACGCAACCGTGGCTAGGCCGCGCGAGGCGTCGCTGCTGCGCCGCGTCGTCCGCGAAAACAAGGCGGCCGCCTACCTCGCCTTCGGCACAGCGTTTTTGGCTGCCTTCGCCCAGGTCGCCCTGCCCGCGCTGACGGGTCGCGCGATCGACGTCGCCACGGGTGCGGCCCAGGGCTCGATCAGGGAGATCGCGTGGTCGATGGTGGGTCTCGCGCTGCTAACCTACGCCCTTAGCTGGATGCGCCGCTGGTCCTCGGGGCTTTTGGCGACGAACTCCCAGCACTGGGTGCGCGTCGGCCTGCTGAAAACCCTGCACCGCCTCGACGGGCCGGGACAAGATGACATTGTCACCGGTCAGATCGTGTCGCGCTCGATCACGGACCTCAACCAGTTCCACATGGTGCTCGGGTCCGCGCCCATGTTCGTGACCCGCGCTCTGCAGCTTCTGGCCACGATCGTTGTCATGCTGACCATGGACGTGCGCTTGACGCTGCTGTCGTTGGTGCTGATGCCGCTGATCCTGTGGGAGGCCAACCGTTCGCGCACGGCGCTCTACGCCGCGACCTGGGTCAACCAGCAAACCGCGGCGGATCTGGCCAGCCACGTCGAGCAGACCGTCTCCGGCGTGCGGGTGGTCAAGGCCTTCGGGCGCGAGGACCGCGAAATCGATCGCCTCGACGAGCTGGGCCGCTACCTGTACGCGGTGAAGATGCGGGCGGCGAAGCTCACGGCGCGCTTCCAGCCGCTGCTCTCCCAGTTGCCGAAGATTGCCCTGGTGATCACGATCGTCGCCGGCGGCCTGATTGCGGTCAGTGGGGCGATCACGATTGGCGCCTTCGTGGCTTTCAGCGCGTACCTGACCTCGATGTCGTCGTTGCTGTCGATGCTGACCAACCAGTACGTGCGCCTGCAGATGGGCTTGAGCTCGGTCGATCGCCTCAACCAGGTTCTGACTCTGCGCACCGAGCGCGACGATCCCGCAGCCCCCCAGCCAGCTCCGCCCGGAAGCGTCGGCATCCGCTTCGACGACGTTCACTTCGCCACCGGCGGCCACCAGGTGCTGGATGGGTTGACGCTGACCGCGGCCCCCGGTGAAACCATCGCGGTCATCGGCCCCGCCGGCGCGGGCAAGTCCATGGCGGTACAGCTCGCCGGCGGGTTCTACACCCCTGACGCCGGCAGCGTCTCGCTTCTCGACGCCTCCCTGACGCCCACCAACTACGACAGCATGACCCTGGAGGCAATCCGCTCGAAGGTCACCTGCGTGTTCGACGAGGCTTTCTTGTTCTCCTCGTCGATCCGCGACAACATCGCGATGGGCACCGGGGCCACCGACGCCGAGGTCCGCGAAGCCGCGCGGCTCGCGCGCGCCGACGAGTTCATCGACAACCTGCCCGAGGTCTACGACACACTCGTTGGCGAGCGTGGCCTGACGCTATCCGGCGGCCAGCGCCAACGCATCGCCCTGGCCCGCGCGCTGCTGTCGCGCCCGGCCGTGATGGTGCTCGACGACGCCACCAGCGCCATCGACGCCGACAACGAGGCGGCCATCCTGAACAACCTGCGCACGCACCTGCGCGGGGTGACCATGATCGCGGTGGCGCACCGCCAGTCCACCGTCGACCATGCCGACCGGGTCGTCATCATGGATCGCGGCCGCGTCATCGCCGACGGGCCCCGCGAGGAGATCGTCGCCCTCGACGCCTATCGCGCGCTGATGGACCCCGCGCCAGACGCCCCTGCGCCGAGACGGACGCAACCGTCTCACGATGAACTGTGGCCGCAGGTCGACCACGGGTACCGCGAGCACTTCAACACCAGCGGCCCCGGTAGCTCCATCGCCGCCAGCGAGGAGCTGCTCGCGCGTGTCGACGCCCTGCCCCGCGCAACCGAACAGCCCAACCTCGCCGACACCAAGGTCGCGGAGCTGCGCGAACCCACGTCCACCTTCAAGGTCGCGGACCTGTTCAAGGCCGTGCGCTGGCTGATCGCGGCGACCGTGATCCTGCTCGTCATCGGCGTGCTGGCGGACCTCGCCCTGCCCACCCTGATCCGCGCGGCCATCGACCGCGGCATCGCGCCGGGCGACACCGACGCCCTGTGGACTGTCGGCGCGCTGGCTCTCGGCGTGGTCGCCATCGCCTGGGCCGCCGAGGTGCTGATGACGGTGCTGAGCTCGCGCTCGGGTGAGCGCCTGCTTTACGGCCTGCGGTTGCGCAGCTACGCGCACCTGCAGCAGCTTGGTTTGAGCTACTTCGAACGTCATCTCTCGGGGCGGATCATGACGCGCATGACCACCGACATCGACACACTGTCGTCGTTTTTGCAGACCGGGCTCGCCCAGGCAATCGTTGCGGTGGGCACGCTGATCGGCGTGACCGTGATGCTGGTGGCCACCGACGGCCGGCTCACACTCATCGCGCTGCTCGCGGTGCCCGTCATCGTTGCCGCCACCGTGGTCTTTCGCATCCTGTCCAAGCGTTATTACCACGCCGCGCGCGCCCAGGTCTCGCTGGTCAACGGCGAATTCGCCGAGCTCATCGGCGGAATCCGCATCTCCCAGATGCACCTCGCCGAGACGGGCGCGGAAGCCGACTTCGCCGCAGAATCCGAAACCTACCGCCGCTACCGCATGAGGTCGGTCAACCTGCTGGCCCTGTACTTCCCGGGCATGCAGGCGATCTCCCAGGTGATGACGGCCGTGATCGTCGGCTACGGCGCCGGCCGGGTGGAAAGCGGGGAGCTCTCTGTCGGCGTGCTCGTCGCGTTCACCATGTACCTCGGCCAGCTCTACGGTCCGATCCAGCAGCTCGGGCAGACCTTCGACGCCTGGCAGCAGGCCACGGTGAGCTTCAGCCGCATCACCGATCTGCTGGACACGCGCACCACCGTGCCCGACACCGGGACGAGCGCAGGCGCCGCCTCCGCCGCCCGCGGGCCGTTGAGCTTCGACAACGTCAGCTTCTCCTACAACCCGCAGGCGCCCGAGCCCACCACGGTGCTTTCCGGTGTCAACCTCACCCTTAAGCCGGGTCGCACCGTTGCGCTCGTCGGACCTACCGGGGCCGGCAAGTCGACGGTGGTCAAGCTCCTGGCCCGTTTCTATGACCCGACCCGGGGCGTGGTGCGGGCGTCGTCAAGCGATATTGCGAGCTTTCCTCTGAGCGAATGGCGCCGAGCGCTGGCCCAGGTTCCGCAGGAGTCGTACCTGTTTCCGGGCACCGTCGCCGACAACATCGCCTACGGGGTCAACGACGCCACCGAAGCCGAGATCGAGGCCGCGGTCGAGCGCATCGGCGCGCTCGACATCATCGCTTCCATCCCCGGTGGGTTCAACTACCTCGTTGGCGAGCGGGGCCGCGGCTTGAGTTCCGGGCAGCGCCAGATCATCGCGCTGGCGCGCGCGGAAATGCTCCACCCCGACGTCGTTCTTCTCGACGAAGCCACCGCCACCCTCGACCCCGCCACCGAACGCGCCGTGCTCGACGCCGCCGAGCACACCACCGTGGGGCGCACGTCGGTCATCGTCGCGCACCGCCTTGCGACGGCGCGCCGAGCGGACCGAATACTCGTTGTCAACGAAGGACGTATCATAGAAGACGGTACCCACGATGAACTCCTTAGCACCGGTGGGCACTATGCCCGCATGTGGGCAATCCACCGCTAAAGGGGTGCGAGTTAACCCTCGCCGGGGCTTTTAATTAGAGTCGATAAAAGTTACCGCAATCAAACAATGAAGAGAGGCGAGAACCTGCCGTGAGCAGCGACAGTACTTTCGGGCAAAATGACTGGCTGGTCGACGAAATGTACCAGCAGTATCGGGAGAACCCCAGCTCCGTGGACCCGGAATGGCGGGAACTCTTCGAGCGTAACGGGGCACCGCAGACCGCCACTGGTGACAAAAACGTCTCCCCCGCGCCGAGTCCCGCGAAGGCCGGCGACGCGAAGGAGTCTCGCGAAAAGACGGACCCGAAGGTGGCCAGAACCACCGGCGCACCGAGCCAGGACGGCCGCCAAACCAAGGTGGATCAGGCCGCTGCCGAAGCTGCCTCGAAGCGCTCCAAGGTTCTTCCGAAGCCGAAGCAGTCCCCGCTGCAGAAGATCGCGGACGTTAGCGTCGAGCCGGGCGAGCGCCAGCTCAAGGGCATTTACAAGGCCATTGCCAAGAACATGGACGAGTCCTTGTCGCTGCCGACGGCAACGTCCGTGAGGGACATGCCGGTCAAGCTCATGTTTGAAAACCGCGCGCTGGTCAACGACCACCTCAAGCGCACCCGCGGCGGCAAGATCTCCTTTACCCACATCATCGGCTACGCCATTGTGAAGGCCGCCCAGCTCCACCCGGGCATGAACGTCAACTACAAGGTCAAAGACAACAAGCCCTTCGTGGTCCAGCCGGAGCACATCAACTTGGGCCTGGCTATCGACCTGCCGCAGAAAGACGGCAGCCGCGCGCTCGTCGTCGCCGCCATCAAGGAGTGCGAGAAACTCAGCTTCGATAAGTTCGTCGACGGTTACGAAGACATCGTCAACCGCGCTCGAGACAACAAGCTCACCATGGACGACTTCTCGGGTGTGACCATCCAGCTGACCAACCCGGGCGGCATCGGCACCCGCCACTCCATTCCCCGCCTGACCACGGGTATCGGCACCATCGTCGGTGTCGGCGCGATGGACTACCCGGCAGAGTTCGCCGGCGCTTCCGAGGACCGCCTCGCCGAGCTCGGCGTGGGCAAGCTGGTCACCCTGACCTCCACCTACGACCACCGGGTGGTTCAGGGCGCGGAGTCGGGCGAATTCCTGCGCACGATTTCGCAGCTGCTTATCGACGACGCTTTCTGGGACGACATCTTCCACGCGATGGGTATCCCCTACTCGCCGCTGCGCTGGGCCCAGGACCTGCCCAACTCGGGCGTCAACAAGGACACCCGCGTCATGCAGCTCATCGAGGCGTACCGCTCCCGCGGCCACCTCATCGCGGACACCAACCCGCTGCGCTGGGAGCAGCCCGGCCTGCCCAAGCCGGACTCCCGCGACCTGGA
Organism: Corynebacterium lipophiloflavum DSM 44291; assembly: GCF_000159635.1. Lineage (GTDB taxonomy): Bacteria > Actinomycetota > Actinomycetes > Mycobacteriales > Mycobacteriaceae > Corynebacterium > Corynebacterium lipophiloflavum. Next base: position 44,210 of record NZ_GG667194.1, read on the forward strand.
GATGGAAACCCACGGCCTGACCCTGTGGGACCTAGACCGCACCTTCCACGTCGGCGGCTTCGGCGGCAAGGAGACGATGACGCTGCGTGAGGTGCTTTCGCGCCTGCGCGCCGCCTACACCCTGCACGTGGGCGCCGAGTACACCCACATCCTCGACCGCGACGAGCGTGAATGGCTGCGCGACCGCATCGAGGCGGGCATGCCCAAGCCGACCAGCGCGGAGCAGAAGTACATCTTGCAGAAGCTCAACGCCGCCGAGGCCTTCGAGAACTTTTTGCAGACCAAATACCTGGGCCAGAAGCGCTTCTCGCTCGAGGGCGCGGAGACGCTGATCCCGCTGATGGACGCTGTGATCGACACCGCCGCGGGCCAGGGCCTCGAAGAGGTTGTCATCGGCATGCCGCACCGCGGCCGCCTCAACGTGCTGTTCAACATCGTCGGCAAGCCGGTCTCGACGATCTTCAACGAGTTCGAGGGCAACATGCAGTCGGCGCAGCAGGGCGGCTCGGGCGATGTGAAGTACCACCTCGGGTTCGAGGGCGAGCACATCCAGATGTTCGGCGACGGCGAGATCAAGGTCTCCCTGGCCGCCAACCCTTCCCACCTCGAGGCCGTCGACCCGGTCATGGTGGGCATCGCGCGCGCCAAGGACGACCTTTTGCGCCACAGCCAGGGCCGCACCGACCACCCGATCGTGCCGCTGATGCTTCACGGCGACGCATCCTTCGCCGGCCTGGGTGTGGTGCAGGAGACGCTGAACCTGTCCAACCTGCCCGGCTACTCCGTCGGCGGCACCGTCCACATTGTGGTCAACAACCAGATCGGGTTCACCACCACCCCTGATTCGGGCCGCTCCACCTACTATGCCACCGACCTGGCCAAGGGCTTCGACTGCCCGGTCTTCCACGTCAACGGTGACGACCCCGAGGCTGCCGCCTGGGTCGCCCAGCTGGCCACGGAGTACCGCCGCGAGTTTGGCAAGGACGTCTTCATCGACCTGATCTGCTACCGCCTGCGCGGCCACAACGAGGCCGACGACCCGACGGTAACCCAGCCGCTCATGTACGAGCAGATCCAGTCCCACCCGTCGGTGCGCACCCGCTACACCAACGATCTCATCGGCCGCGGCGACATCACCGCCGACGAGGCCGAGATCGCCGCCCAGGACTTCCACGACCAGCTTGACTCGGTCTTCTCCGATGTCAAGGCGAATGAGGGCAAGCCGAGCGAGCAGACCGGCATCACGGAGGCGCAGAGCCTGACCCGCGGGCTGGACACCAACATCACCGAGGAGACTTTCGCGCGGCTCGCCGAGGCTTACGCCAACCTGCCGGAGGACTTCACGCCGAACAAGCGGCTGAACTCCGTTTTGAAGAAGCGCGGTGCGTCGCTCACCGAGGGCGACATCGACTGGGGCTGGGGCGAACTTCTCGCGTTCGGCTCGCTCGCCGAGGAGGGCAAGTTCGTCCGCCTCGCCGGCGAGGATTCCCAGCGCGGCACGTTTACCCAGCGCCACGCGGTGCTCTACGACCCGGAGACGGGCGAGAGCTTCAACCCGCTGGACCACAACGCGCAGGAGGCGGACAACGGCGGTCGCTTCGGCGTTTACAATTCGGCGCTCACTGAGTTTGCCGGCCTTGGCTTCGAATACGGCTACACGGTGGGCAACACCGACGCCGTGGTGGCGTGGGAGGCGCAGTTCGGCGACTTCGCCAACGGTGGTCAGACCATCATCGACGAGTACATCTCCTCAGGTGAGACCAAGTGGGGTCAGCTCTCGAGCCTGATTTCGCTTCTGCCCCACGGCTACGAGGGCCAGGGCCCGGATCACTCCTCCGCGCGCATCGAGCGCTTCCTGCAGCTCGTCGCGGAGGGCTCCATGACGATCGCCCAACCGTCGACGCCGGCCAACCACTTCCACCTGCTGCGCCGCCAGGCCCTCGGGGACATGAAGCGCCCGCTGATCATCTTCACCCCGAAGTCCATGCTGCGCAACAAGGCGGCCGTGTCCCAGCCGGCCGACTTCATCGAGGTCAACCGCTTCCAATCCGTCATCGACGACCCCTTCTTCGTTGCCCGCGGCAACAAGAAGGTCGACGGCGCCGACCACTCCAAGGTGACCACTATCCTGCTGTGCTCGGGCAAGATCTACTGGGAGCTGGACAAGCGCCGCCAGAAGGACAAGCGCGATGATGTCGCGATCATCCGCATCGAGATGCTCCACCCGATTCCGTTCAACCGCCTGTCCGACGCGTTTGCCAACTACCCCAACGCGAAGCAGATCCGCTTCGTGCAGGACGAGCCCGCCAATCAGGGCCCGTGGCCGTTCTATAGCGAGCACCTGCGCAACTTCGTGGACAACATGCCGGAGATGGTGCGCGTGTCGCGCCGCTCCCAGTCCACCACCGCCACCGGCGTGGCCAAGGTGCACCAGCAGGAGGAGCAGCAGCTTATCGACGAAGCCTTCGCCGACTAAGCCGGACTACCTCCCGCACGCAACCGGGCCGCGCCCCGCTTCTCCTGCGCCATGGAGAACGCCGGGCGCGGCCCGATTGTGATTCCTACATCGGTGGCTGCTCGATAACGTTGTCGGACTCGCCTGTATCGCCCTCGTCCTCCGATTGGGTGTCCACGGTGATCTTCGTGCGCTGCAGCATCCACTCGGCCACGACTTTGCGCACCGTTTCACCCCCCTCGACCTCATCGATCATCGTGGTGAGGTCTTCCGTGGCGAGCACGCGGTTGACAAAGTTCAGGCGGTTGAGCTGGCCACGGTTGAGCTCGGCCTTGTTGAACACGGGGATCACGTTGGTTGGCAGCGGCCCTTCCCCCGGCTCCTCGCCCTCTGGGGCGCACGCTTGGGCCGGTGAAGGATCGACTGTCATCACGTCGCCCGGGAAGGAGCCCACGGCGTACTCGTAGACAGTCTCGGAGACAGTGTCGTCGTTGAGGTCGCCCGCGGCGTCATCGTGGGCGATGTCCGCGGCCGCCTCCTCGGCGAGCTGGGGGTTGATCTGGGACAGCAACGTCCCGGTGCACGCGATGGCCATGTCCGCCTGGCCGGACCGCACGAGGTCGACGGCGGGATCTGTTGCGGCCTCGTCGACCACTGTCACGGCGGCGGGGTGCCCGACGGATTCGAGCAGCACCCGGTAAATCTCCCCCAAGATGGCCTGCTCGACCGAGTCCGGGGCGACGGCGATAACGAAGTCGTCGCCGCGTTGCCCCTCCGCAGACGGCGAGCACGCGGCCATAGCGAAAGCGGCGGCGGTGCCTAAAGCTACCGCCACCGCTGAAGTGGTGTACGTCCGTGCAGAGCGTGGCATGCGGGTTATCCTACCCGCCGCCGGTGTTCTACTGGGCCTCCCCCGTAGGGACGGCGCCGATGTTCATCTCGGCGATCAGGTCGCGCGCCTGGGGCGCGGAGTTGGGATCGCACAAAATGTCGTAGCGCCCGGCGACAATCGTGGTCATGGAGGAGAAGTCGCGCTTGCCGCCCGTGAGCGCGTAACCGACGGCGGCGAAGATGACCCCGAAGATCGCGCCGATGAGAATCGACCACAGGAAAATGATCCACCCGGTGCCCGGCAGTGCGAAGAGCGCGAAGATGAGGCCGATGAAGATGCCCAGCCATGCGCCGGACAGGGCGCCGGCACCGAGAACGCGCGGCCACGTCAAGCGTCCGGTGACGTTTTCGACCTGCATCAGGTCCACGCCGACAATCGAGAGGTCCTCGACGCGGAACTTCCGGTCGGACAGGCCGTCGACAGCGCGCTGCGCCTGCTCGTAGGTATCGAAGGAGCCAACCGGCCAACCGGCGGGGCGCTGGCGGGCAGTAGCAAGGTTGCGGTTCGAAGTAGAAGAATGCGAAGTTGTCATAGGAACTACATTACGCCACGGCGCGGCGCGGGCGGGGAGGGCGTCGATAAGCACGGGCGCTCGACTGCCTATACTTGCTAGCAAATGTCTACCTCACTTTCCCACGACCAGGTCAGCGAAGCGCTCTCGCGTGTGGACGACCCCGAGATCGGTAAACCCATCACCGAGCTCGACATGGTCGAATCCATCGCGATCGACGGCGCGGACGTCTCCGTCGGCATCTACCTGACCATCGCCGCGTGCCCCATGCGCGACACCATCGCCTCCAACACCCGCGCCGTGCTCGAGGAGCTCGACGGCGTGGGCAGCGTGGACGTTCACATGCACACGATGAGCGACGAGCAGCGCCGCGCCTTAAGCCTCAAGCTGCGCGGCGAGCAGACCACGCCGACGATCCCCTTCGCCGAGCCGGAATCGCTCACCCGCGTCTTCGCCGTCGCCTCCGGCAAGGGCGGGGTGGGCAAATCCTCCGTCACGGTCAACCTCGCAACCTCCCTCGCCGCGCAGGGGCTGACCGTGGGAATCCTCGACGCCGACATCTACGGCCACTCCGTGCCGCGGTTGATGGGCTCGACCGACATGTCGCCCACGGTCGTCGACGAGATGATCATGCCCCCGATTGCCCACAAGGTGCGCCACATTTCCGTGGGGCAGTTCGTCGAGGGCAATGCCCCGATCGTGTGGCGCGGGCCGATGCTCACCCGCGCCATCCAACAGTTCCTCAGCGATGTCTACTGGGGCGATCTTGACGTGTTGTTCATGGACCTGCCGCCGGGCACCGGCGACGTGGCGATCACGGTGGCCCAGCTCGTGCCCAACGCCGAACTGCTCATCGTCACCACCCCGCAGGCCGCCGCCGCGGAGGTCGCTGAGCGCGCCGGCACGATCTCCCAGCAGACAGGGCAGAAAATCGCGGGAGTGGTGGAGAATATGTCGGGCATGGTGCTTGCCGACGGCAGCGTGCTCAACGTCTTCGGCGAGGGCGGCGGCGAACAGGTCGCCGAGCGCCTCAGCGCGCTGACGGACACCGACAACGTCGCGCTGCTCGGCTCCGTACCGCTCGACCCGCAGCTGCGACAGCACGGCGACGAGGGCAACCCGGTGGTCATCTCTAACCCGGATTCCCCCGCCGCGCGCGCGATCGCTGAGATTGCCGCCAAGCTCAAGACGCGCCGCACCTCGCTCGTGGGCAAGGGGCTGGGCGTCAACCCGCGCTAAGCAACCGGGCTTTAAGTGATGTCAGCCCAGGAGAAGTCGCCCCCGCGCTTCTCGGTGGCGTCCACCCGGGTCGATCCTGCCGGCTTCGGGCGCGGGCCCGGGTTCGCTGGCTGGGCCGGCACCGCGGGAGTGTCATCGAGCTGCTTGCGAGGGTCAAATTCGTCGAAGAAGCGCTCGTCGCCGTCGAAAAGCACCTTCGCCATCGCTCGCCGCGGACCCATCGCCGCGTACTGGGTCACGGTGTTTAAAGGCTCGCGGAACTCCTCGAACGCGTCGAGCTCCCCGTCGAGTTCCTTTTTCGCGTTGTTGATCGCCTTCTTCGCCGCGTAAATGGCGGCGCGCACGTCCTCGATCAGCCCGGGCAGCCGCTCAGGGCCGATGATGATTAATCCGATGACGAGAATGAAAAATATCTCGCCCCATCCGATGCTGGAGAACACGGCTTACAGCTTACCTCCGCTATCGCGGCCCCACAGCGCGCGGTATGCAACCTCGACGAGCTCCGACACCGGCCGCAGACTGCGGGGCTGCTCATGCAGGCTGTTCTCGGGCATTTCGGCCAGCTTCTGCACCAGCGATCGGGGTGCCCGCACGGAGTCGTCCGCGTTGCAGCAGCGCAGGTGCTCAGCCGCGGCGCGCTGGTGGTTGACCTCGGCGCGGCACTCCTCGCACAGAACAACGTGCACCCGCGCTCGGTGGAGCGCGCTTTCGGAAAGCTCTTGGTCCGCGAAAGCGGCCACGGCCTCGGGGCTGAGGTGTTCCGTCGAGAAAAACCCCTTTTTCTTCCGCGGCGCAGGGCCGGGCGTGTGAATCGCCATGGGGCTGCTCCTTCGCGCGTCGGTTCATTGAAGTGGCGTGTGTACCTTTTCCCCCATTCAACGCATTTATGCGAGAATTCGCCAGTGGCCACGCCGCTCGCGCCCGTCTAGCGGACGCGGATTAGCTCCTTCGCGGACTCGTCGCTGGCCGCCTGGGTCTCCAGGCTGCGCCGCAGCTGCGATCGCCCGCGGTGGATGCGCGAGCGCACCGTGCCCATCTTCACGCCAAGTGTGGCTGCGATTTCCTCGTACGTCATGCCGACGACGTCGCACAGCACCACCGCAACGCGAAAGTCGGGGCTGAGCTCATCGAGCGCAGTCTGCAGCGCCGGGTCAAGGTTGGACACCGAGTACGCCTGCTCGGGCGTCATATCCGTGCCCGGGACGCGCTCGTAGTCCTCCGGAAGGGCCTCCATGCGGATCTTCGCGCGGTGGCGCACCATGTCCAAAAACAGGTTCGTGGTGATGCGGTGCAGCCAGCCCTCAAACGTGCCCGGCTGGTAGCTCTTGAGGCTGCGGAAGACGCGCATGAACGTCTCCTGCGTTAAGTCCTCCGCGTCGTGCTGGTTACCGGAGAGGCGAAACGCGAGACGGTAGACGCTGTTCGCGTGCTCGGCCACCAGCTCCGCCCACGACGGCATCTCTCCCGCACCCGCGTCGAAGGCGGCGGTGCCGGTGAGCGTGTCGGGAGCGTCGTGCAGCGGATCCATGGATATATGTTCGCACGCATTGATTCCGAATGCCAGCAAAGCGGCTGCGGAATACCTGAAAGTAGGTAACAAATGGCTAACGGCTCACCAACCCCACGAGGTCGCACAGGGTTGCATAGGATTGAGACCGTGACTGACACAGCGTTTACGACCATGAACACCTACATCGCCTCCCGCCCCGTCGCGGGCGCGGCCGCTACCGCCGAGCAGATTGCGCAGGGTTTCGACATTGCGCGCACCGAGGCTCAGGAGAACAACCTCGCACTGCCGTCACCCGCCGTCGGCTCGTTGCTGTCCACGCTGGCCGCAGCGACCACCTCGCCCCACGGCGCGGTCGCGGTAACGCCCGCGGCGGGTGTTGTGGGCTTGTACATCCTGCGCGGACTGCCGCAGAAGGCGACTGTGACCTGCATCGACCCGGAGGCCGCACACCAGGCGAGTGCCAAGGAGGCATTCCGCGCAAGTGGGTTCGCTGCCTCGCGCGGGAGGTTTCTCACCGCGCGCCCGCTCGAGGTGATGAGCCGTCTCGCGCCCGCCTCCTACCAGCTGGTCTACGCGGATGTGGAGCCCACCGAACTCAGCGCCGTCATCGACGCCGCGTGGCCGCTGCTCGTCACCGGCGGCACGCTCGTTCTCGCCGGCTCGCTTCTCGACGGCACCCTGACCGACGCCACCCGCCGCGACCGCGTGACGGACGCCGCCCGCGCCGCCGAGGACGACGTGGACGGGCTCGCGGCGTCGGAGGGAGCCGTCGTCACGCGACTGCCTCTCGACGGCGGCCTGACGCTCGTGACGAAGCGCTAGATCACTTCGTTCTTGCCCACGACAACCACTCCGCTGTCGGAGACGGTGAAGCGGCCACGGTCGCGCTCGAGGTCCACACCGATGATCTCGCCGTCGGAGACGTAGACGTTCTTGTCCAGAATCGCGCGGCGCACCACCGCGCCCTTGCCCACGCGCACCCCCGGCAGCAGCACCGAGCCCTCCACCGTGGCGCCTTCTTCAACGAGCACGTCGGTGGAAACGACCGAGTTGCGCACCGTCGCGCCCGAGACGATCGAGCCCGACGCCACGATGGACTCCTGCGAGATCCCGCCGAGGACGAACTTCGCCGGGGGCAGGTTGCCCTCCTCCGTGGAGTGGATCGGCCACGCCTTGTTGTAGAGGTTGAAGATCGGGTGCGAGGAGATCAGGTCCATGTGCGCCTCGTAGAAGGAGTCGATGGTACCTACGTCGCGCCAGTAGCCCTTGTCACGCTCGGTCGCGCCCGGTACCTCGTTGCCGGAGAAGTCGTAGACGTTGGCCTGGCCCTTGGACACGAAGTACGGGATGATGTCGCCGCCCATGTCGTGGTCCGAGTCGTCGTTCTGCTCGTCCTCGAGCAGCGCCTTGATCAGCGGCTCGGTGGAGAACACGTAGTTGCCCATGGACGCGAAAGTCACCCCCGGGTCGTCCGGGGTGCCCGGCGGGTCCACCGGCTTTTCCAGAAACTCGGTGATCGTGCCGTCCGCGTCGGCCTGGATGCAGCCGAAGGCGGTCGCCTCGTGGCGCGGCACGCGGATGCCCGCGACGGTGGCGTCCTTGCCCGAGGCGATGTGGTTTTCCACCATCTGTGAGGGGTCCATGCGGTAGACGTGATCAGCGCCGAAGACCAGCACGTAGTCCGGCTTGTCGTCGTAAATCAGGTTCAGCGACTGCACAATCGCATCCGCCGAGCCGGAGAACCAGCGCTTGCCGCGGCGCTGCTGCGCGGGCACCGACGCGATGTACTGCGGGGTGGGACCGGAGACGTTCCACGCGGTGGCGACGTGCCGATCCAGCGAGTGCGACTTGTATTGCGTCAGCACCGCGATACGCATGTAACCGGCGTTGACCAAGTTCGACAAGACGAAATCGATCAGGCGGTAATTTCCGGCGAAGGGGACGGCGGGCTTGGCGCGGTCGGCTGTCAGGGGGAACAAGCGCTTCCCCTCGCCTCCCGCAAGGACGATGGCAAGAACTCTGGGCTGTGTCTTCACACCTTCTTAGCCTATTAAAACCCCAGTCATCCTGCAGCCGATACGGCGTCGGTTCGTTAGAGGTTTCTGCAGGCGGGAATTTTCGTCACTAAGCTCGGCGGGCATGAGAGTGGGAATGATGACTCGGGAGTACCCGCCGGAGGTTTACGGCGGGGCTGGTGTCCATGTCACCGAACTAACGCGGTTCATGCGCGAGATTGACGGCGTGGACGTTGACGTGCACTGCATGGGCGAGCCGCGCGACGGCGACAACGTCTACGTCCATGGCGTTGACCCGAAGCTAACGGACGCCAACGGCGCGATCAAGACGCTGTCGACGGGGCTGCGCATCGCCGATGCCGCCTCGAACCTGCAGGTCGCCCACTCGCACACCTGGTACGCGGGCATGGGTGGCCACCTCACCGGCCTGCTCTACGACATCCCCCACGTCGCCACGGCGCACTCGCTGGAACCGGATCGCCCCTGGAAGCGCGAGCAGCTCGGCGGCGGTTACGACGTCTCCTCATGGTCGGAGAAGAACGCCTTCGAAAACGCCGACGCCGTCATCGCCGTCTCCTCCGGGATGAAGAAATCAATCCTTGAGGCCTACCCGCGTATCGACGACTCCAAGGTCCACGTCGTCCTCAACGGCATCGACACTGCCACCTGGTACCCCGGCGATGCCACCATCACCGAGGAGATCGGGGTGGACACCTCCCGCCCCGTCGTCGCCTTCGTCGGCCGCATTACGCGGCAAAAGGGCGTGCCGCACCTGCTCAAGGCCGCTTCCCGCTTCGACACCGACATCCAGTTGATCCTGTGCGCGGGCGCGCCCGACACCCCCGAGATCGCGGCGGAGACCAAGGCGCTGGTCGACGAACTGCAGCAGCAGCGCGACGGCATCTTCTGGGTCCAGGACATGCTTCCGGCGGAGAAGATCCGCGAGGTGTACGCCACCGCAGACGTGTTCGTCTGCCCGTCGATCTACGAGCCGTTGGGAATTGTCAACTTAGAGGCCATGGCCTGCCACACCGCGGTGGTGGCCTCGCGCGTCGGTGGCATCCCCGAGGTCGTGGTCGACGGCGAGACCGGCACCTTGGTGGACTACAACGAGGCCGATCCGGAGGCCTTCGAGTGTGGCCTCGCCGAAGCCGTCAACGCGATTGCCTCTGACTCGGACACGGCGCAGCGCATGGGCGCAGCGGGCCTAGAGCGCGCGAGAACCGATTTCACCTGGGACACCATCGCCCGCCAGACCGTCAACATCTACGAGAGCTTGATCTAAAAGGGACTTTTATGAGCGTTTACCGACCTGAACTACACGTCACCGTCGAGCGCGGCATCCTCGATGCCTCCGCGGGCATTCTGCGCGACGGCAAAGACATCTGGCACATGTTCTTCCAGTACCGCACGGAGCCATCCGCGCCGAGCCGCTGGGGCCACAGCGTCTCGGAGGGCTCCGCCTTCGACTGGGTGGAGTGCAATGACGCCGTCGCGCCGTTCGGCGGCGAAATAGGAGTGCGCGCAGGCTCCGTCGTCGCGCACAGCGAGGGAACTGACGTGTACTTCACCTCCGTCACCGAGGCCGGAATGTCCATCCAGATTTCGCGCGCGGACGACCTGGGTGAGCTCTGTGACAACGTCGACGAGGACTACCAGGTAGACCCGGGCATTCGCCGCCTTGGCAGCGTCTTGACCGACGAAGGCGGCTACACCCGCTTCCGCTCCCCCTGCGTGGTGCCCAACTGGGAACACGCCGACGACCGCGACAAGGGCCAGGCCGGCTGGCTGATGCTGGCGATGACCGGCGAGCCCGAATCCCCCGTGCCCGTGGTGCTCAGCTCGGACAACGGCACCTCCTGGAGAATGATCGGCCCGCTCGAATTCGACGGCGACCCCGGCTTCGACCCCGCGGCCGAGCGCCTCGTCGCCCCGCGCATCATTCGGCTGCGCGACGAGGTCGACGCGCACATCTACGACGTGCTGATGTTTACCCTCGAGCGCCGCGGCAAGGACACCACCGGCTACATCGTGGGCACCCTGCAGGGCGCGGTGTTTACCGTGGCCAAGGAAGCGCGCCACATCGACTTCGGCCATGACTTCACCCGTCCGCGCAGCACCAACTACACCCCGGGCAGCATCACCCACGACGAGCGGCTGAGCCACGCCTACATCTTCGGGGTGATGACGGACTCCGGACGCGGCGGCGACCCGACCACCGAGCCAAACTGGGAGGCCGAGGGCTGGGCCACCACCTTGAGCATCCCCCGTCGGCTCACCCTGCAGGGCGGGGCGCTGTACCAGACCCCGCCACGCGGGATTCCCGACGCTGTGGCCGCAACCGAGCGCGCCCGCCTTTGGACTGGCTTGTGCGAGATCCCGGTCGGCGAAACCGGCTCGATCAAGGCCGAGATCATCGACGGCGACGGCAACGTCGCAGCCGTGATCACGCACTCCGGCGACGAGATCAGCCTCGACCGCTTCGACGGGGCGCCGGCGTCGGCGTCGCTCGGCGATGACGACGAAGACAACATTACGATCTTGGTCGACAGCTCCACCATCGAGGTTTTCGCCGGCGGCGGCGCAGTGGCGATGTCCTCGCGCTTCTGGCCAAGCGGCGGTGCCGCGGACATCCGGATCTCCACCGACGGGTCGGCGCAGGTGCTCAACGAGTGGAACCGCAGCGCCTAGCCCTCCAAGGGCTCTGAGGCCTTGCGCATCCGCACGATGATGCCTCGCGCCGTCACGGCGAGGTGATCAGGCAGCGCGCGCAAACGCTCGTCGAGTGTTGCCGGCTCAATGTGGCGCGCCGACGGGCTCATGCCCACCTGCGCGGCGATTGATTCGCGGTCGAGGCGCATCGGGAATTCCAGGACCTCCGGTTCGCCAATGAGCTCGAGGTGGCCCGCGGCCTGTTCCACGAGGCGCTCCAGCTTGCCCTCCTCCACCCCGAGGATGCCCAGCGGCGCGCGCAACTCGTCGAGGTGGCCGTGCCCCGGAATCATCACGACAACCTCACCCTGCGGGGCCAGCACGCGGGCGAATTCGGCGGGGTTGCGGGGCGCGAAGACGACGGTGATCACATTGATGGAGGCGTCGAGAAGCGGCAGCCCCTCCCAGACATCGGCGACGACCGCGCCGACGCGCGGGTGCGCCTTAGCCAAGCGTTTCGCCGCAGGTACGGAGATGTCGAGGCCGACGCCGCGCACACCGGCGATGCTGTCAAGCGTGTGCGCGAGGTAGTAGCCCGTGCCCGCGCCAACTTCGACGACAACAGGCTCGGCGGCCGAGGTGGCCTCCAGCGCGCGGGACACGCGATCGGTGACGGCCTCCACGAAAGGGGCGAAGTGGCCCTGGGAGAGGAACACCTCCCGGGCCATGACCATCTCCAAGCTGTCGCCCTCGTGGTTGAGCCCGGCACCGGCGCTCAGCGTGACGTAGCCTTGCTTGGCCACATCGTAAGAATGACCCGACTCGGAAACGAGCCGGGTGAAGTCGTCGGCGCCGGCAAGGCGGGTGCCGTCGACGGGGTCTGCGAGGACGTCGACAATGTCAGAGAGCATGGGCCGATCTTACCCCCGTCCGACTGAAAAGGCGTCAGTGCGCTGACTGCGCCTACTCCCCCGCCGCCTGGAGCAACAGGGTGCCGAGCTCGGAGGCTTCTTCGGCGTTCAACTCCACCACGAGGCGGCCCCCGCCGTCAGACGGGATGCGCATGACGATTTTACGGCTTTCCACCACTGCTTCCATGGGGCCGTTGCCGGTGCGGGGTTTCATTGCTGCCATTGGGTTGTGCTCCTTCTAACGCAGGCGTTTCACCCAATGCTACGTCGTTTTCGACCGCGGCACCGTAAACTTCGCTGTCGGATGTCAGTCGGTGCAGGTCAGCGAGCTGGGCGAGGAGCGCATCCACCTGGTCCATCTTGTAGCCGCGGTGCACGACCTCAAGCTGCACCGCCCCAATGTCGCCCTGCTCGACCGCGCGGCGGTTGTGCCCGATCACGTCCGTGGTCTCCGCCAGCGGCGGCAGCGCCTCGCCCCGCCCGAAGAGGTACACGCTGGCCATCACGCCGATTACGCAGACAATGGCGACAACGAGCATGAGCATGATCCACGACAGCATGGGTCACATCCTAACGTGCGTCCACGGCGGCCGCTGCCGCACTCCCGTGGGCAGGACACCGGCGCGGTCGAGGATGGTTGCGGCCACCACGTCCGCCATGGGGCCGAGCTGGGAAAGCGGACGGTTGCGGTGTTGGCGCGCGCCGAGCTCCACCTGGGCAATCGCCTCGCGGCCGTAGGTTGCGGCGACGTCGATTAGGAGGCCCGCCTCCACCCCGTAGCCGTCGACGAACGGCAGCTTGAGCGCGGTGTCGCGGCGGACCGCGTACTCGCCGGCCAGCGGTTGGACGATGTCGGAGAGCTCGGGGAACAACGTACGCAGCAGCGGCTTCGCGCACAGTTCGGTCACCCTCCCGCCACCGCCGGCCACTTCGCCGAGGTCGCGCCGGTACGATGCCTTGACCAAGTGGACTCCGGCGTCGGCGAAAGGCGCGGCGAGCGCGTCGACCCACGCGGGTGCGACAGTGGTGACGTCCGCGTCGATGAAAACCACCACGTCCCCGGTGGCGGCGTTGACCCCGCGCCACAGCGCCTCGCCCTTGCCCGGGCGCGGCGGCAGCTGCGGGTGCACATCAGCCCAGTTCACCACCCGCGCCCCGGCCTCGCTGGCGCGGCGGGCGGTGGCGTCGGTGGAATCGGAGTCGACGACGATGACCTCGTGAGCCTGTGAACTAAGGCACGACGCAACGACGTGCGCCACGGTGTCTTGCTCGTTGAGCGCGGGAATAACGACGCTGACCTTCACGCCAGGCCCCGCACCGTGTTCAGCGGCCGGGCCGTGCCGTCAATCGCCGCGGTCATGCGGATTACGTCGACGGTGTCGCGCACCTCGTGAACCCGAAAGGCCGCCACTCCCCGCGCCGCGGCCCAGGCGGTGGCCGCGAGCGTGCCCGCGACGCGCCCTCCGACCGGGCGGTCCACGGTTTCGCCGACGAAGTCCTTGTTCGACAGCGCCATGAGTACCGGCCACCCGGTGCCGACGAGCTCGTCGACGCGGCGCAGGATCTCCAGGCCGTGAAAGGTGTTCTTACCAAAGTCGTGCGCCGGGTCGATGAAGACCTTCTCCTCCGGCACTCCGAGGGCGGCCGCCCGCTCGGCCAGGGCAACTGTTTGCGCGATGACGTCGCGGACAACGTCGTCGTAATGCACCCGGTGCGGCCTCGTGCGTGGTGTTGCCCCGCCCGTATGCGAGCAGACGTAGCCGATGCGCAGGGCCCCGGCGGCCTCAATGAGCTCGGGGTCCCAGCCCGCCCACGTGTCGTTGATCAGGTCGGCGCCCGCGGCGGCCGCGGCCTCGGCGACGGGGGCGCGCCACGTGTCCACCGAGATGCTCACCTCGCGGTGGCGCTCACGCACCGCGGCGATCAGCGGCACGACCCGGTCGATCTCCTCCGCCACCGAGACCTGCTCACCCGGCCCCGCCTTGACCCCGCCGACATCGACGATGGAGGCACCGTCGGCGATGACGGCGTCGGCACGCTCTAGCGCCCTGTCCATGCCGAAGGTGGCGCCGCGGTCGTAGAAGGAATCCGGGGTGCGGTTAATGATCGCCATCACCCGCGCGAGCTTGTCGGTCACGTCCTACTCGACGCCTTTCAGACGCTGGTCCGTCATCACCTTGTGCGCCTCGACGATGTAGGCCACGGCCTCGTCCACAGAATCGGTGACCAAGAAAAGCTGGTCATCGCCCTCGGAAATGAGGCCGCGGGCGAGCTGCTGGCCGCGAATCCAATCGACCAGACCGCTCCAGAAATCGACGCCCATGAGCACGATCGGGAAGTTGGTCACCTTGCCGGTTTGCACCATGCACAGCACCTCGAAGACCTCGTCGAGCGTGCCGTAGCCGCCCGGCAGGGTGATAAACGCCTGCGAGTACTTCAAAAACATGGTCTTGCGGGCGAAGAAGTACCGAAAGTTCAAGCCCAGATCGACCCAGTCGTTGAGCCCCTGCTCGAAGGGCAGCTCAATGCCGAGCCCGACGGACAACCCGCCCGCCTCGTGCGCACCGCGGTTCGGGCCCTCCATCAGCCCCGGCCCGCCGCCGGTGATCACGGCGTAGCCCGCCTCCACCAGCGCTTGACCCACCTCGCGCGCCTGCTCGTACTCGGCCGTGCCCTCGCCCAGGCGCGCCGAACCGAACACGGTCACGGCCTTCGGCAGTTCAGAAAGGGCGTCAAAGCCGGCAACGAACTCCGACTGGATGCGCATCACGCGCCACGGGTCGGCGTGCTTCCAGTCGTGGTCACTGCTGCCCTGGGACTCCAGCAAACGCTGGTCGTGGGTGGACTGCTGCTGCTGGTCGCTGCGCAGCATGATCGGCCCGCGCAGCTTGCGGTCGCGCTCGGGCTTCGGGGTGATGTGGGGCGCCACGTTTCCCTCTCGTTGGTCGGTGAAGTAGGTCTGTATCAAGGTCGCCGCCGCCGGGCCTGGCCGTGGGGGGGTTACCGCGGCGTGGCCGCGAGGTAGACCTCGAGCGTGCGGGCGACAGTGTAAATCTGCTCGGTCGGGCACTGCTCATCCACCTTGTGGGCGAAGCCGGGATCGCCCGGCCCGAAGTTCACGGCCGGAATTCCAAGGGTAGAGAACCGCGCCACATCCGTCCATCCGAACTTCGCGCGAAAATTCCCGCCGACGGCCTCGACGAGGTCGCGCGCCACGGGGTCATCGAGGCCCGGCAACGCCGCCGGCGCGATATCGTCCCACACCAGCTCCAAACCCTCCTCCAAACTCAGCGCCTCGACCAGGTGGGCCTTGGCGTCGTCGACGCTGCGATCGGGCGCGTAGCGGAAGTTGATGGTCAGCTGGGCGAGGTCCGGGATCGTATTCGTCGCCACGAAACCCTCGAGCCCCACCACGTTGAGGCCCTCGCGGTACTCGCAGCCCGCGATGGTGACGCTGCGCGGCGTGTAACCCGCGACGCGCGAAAGCACGCCCGCCAGCTTGTGCGCCGCGTTGTCGCCGAGCCAACTGCGCGCCGAGTGGGCGCGGGTGCCGTGCGCCTTCACGAACACGCGGATCGTGCCCTGGCAGCCGGCCTCGATGATGGCTCCGGAGGGCTCACCGAGCAGCGCGAGGTCGCCAGCGAGCAGGTCGGGGCGGTCGCGCTCCAGGTGGTAGAGACCGTTATGTTCGCTGGAGACCTCCTCGCCCTCGTAGGCAATGAGGGTCAGATCGAATGCGCTGGCCTGAGGCGTCGACAAGCGGGCGAATGCTCCCAGGTAGCAGGCCAGGCCCGACTTCATGTCCACAGAGCCGCAGCCGTGAAGCACGCCGTTGTCAAGGCGGTGCGGCGTGTTGTTGGCCAGGGGAACGGTATCCACGTGGCCGGCGAGCAAGACGCGCTGCGCCAAGCCGTGGTGGGTCCTGGCGACCACGGTGTTGGCCCTGCGGATCACCTCAACCCCCTCGAGCTGGCGCAGCGCGGCCTCGATCGCGTCAGCGATCTCGCCTTCGTGGTGCGAGGGCGACTCGATATCGATCAAAGCCGCGGTCAGGTCAACGGGATCGGCGAAGAGATTGAGTAAAGCCACACGGCAATCCTACGTTTATGATGAGACCCATGCCGCTGGGAGCCGAAGCGACGGGAATCGCGAACATCGCCATGGACGGGACGACCCTGGACACCTGGTACCCCTCGCCGAAGCTGATCGAGGACGAGCCGCTTGTCGACGCCCTCGTCACCGGCACCACCCGCGTCGGGGCGCGAGAACTGTCCGACCGCTTCCTCTCGATCGTGGGCATGGACCGCGACCGGCTCGTCGAACTCGTGCCGGTGCGCACCGTCATCGCCGACCTTTCTGCCCCACCCATCGACGCGCACGACGTCTACCTGCGCCTGCACTTGCTGTCCCACCGGCTGGTCAAGCCGCTGGAGCTGAACATGACCGACTGCCTGGAGCACCTCGTGCCCGTGGTGTGGACGAACAAGGGTCCGTGTCTCAGCGACAACTTCGAGCACGTGCGCGCCTCTCTGCGCTCGCGCGGCCAGATCCACGTCTACGGAATCGAGCGCCTCCCGCGGATGGTGGACTACGTCGTGCCGTCCGGGGTGTCCATTGCCGAGGCCGAGCGCGTCCGCCTCGGTGCCTACCTCGCCCCCGGCACCTCCGTGATGCGCGAGGGTTACGTCTCCTACAACTCGGGCTCGCTCGGTCGCGCGCGGATTGAAGGTAGGCTGTCCTCCGCGGTCGTCGTGGGTGAAGGCACCGACGTCGGGCTGTCCTCGGCGCTGATCGCCGCGTCAGCGCAGCAGCACAACCGCAGCCCGCTGCGCCTCGGGCGCGACTGCGTGCTGCGCCCCGCGGCCGGGGTGATCGGCGTCGATTTGGGCGATCGCTGCGAAATCGGCGTCAACGTCATGCTCGAGCCGACGACCACGATCCTCGATTCGCGCTCCGGGGCGATGATCTCCGCCGGGGCCATCGCGGGGCAAAGCGACATCAGCATCACCAACGAACCGAACTCCGCCTGCCCGGTACTCCGGCCCCGGTAGTGGGGTTTCGCGTTTTGTCGGTTGACCGTGACATTGCGGTAGGTGGGAAGTCACGGTCAGGCGGTTGTCGGGGCGGCCGACCTGGCGTTTTTAGGTTCTGCCGGTGGTTCACCGAGACATTTCGGTGGCCGGGATGTCACGGTCAAGCCGATCCCAGCACTGCCGACCTGGGGTTTTACACCGCGCAGCCGCTTCACCGTGACATTTCACCGGGTTAGATGTCACAGTCAAGCCAACCCAACGAACCCCGACCAGGGCTTTCACACCCCGCAACCCAACGACCCAGACATCACACCGCAGAAGACACCCCAAACCCACACCACGAAAAACCCACCCCCTGCGCTCTCAATTCACCGACGCCCGGTTTATTCTAAAGCGCATGTCCCACACCATTTCGCCGCCCGAACCGGCGGCCCCGCGCGACCCAGGTGCCTCCACCGGGTTGCGTCGCGGGTTGAAAACCCGTCATCTGACCATGATGGGCCTCGGTTCGGCGATCGGCGCCGGGTTGTTCTTGGGCACCGGTGTCGGTATTCAAGCCGCTGGACCAGCCGTAGTCATTGCTTATATGATTGCCGGTGCCATCACCGTGTGCATCATGCAGATGCTCGCCGAAATGGTCGCGGCGCGACCGTCGTCGGGCACGTTTTCCACCTACGCCGAACAGGCCTTCGGCGCGTGGGCCGGCTTCGCCGTCGGCTGGCTGTACTGGTTCATGATGATCATGATCATGGCGGTGGAAATCACCGGCGCGTCCCGGATCGTCGCCGGCTGGTTCGGTGTCTCCCCGTGGATCCCCGCCTTGGTCGCCATCGTGTTCTTCACCGTGATTAACTTCGCGGCGGTGCGCAAGTTCGGCGAGTTCGAGTTCTGGTTCGCCCTGATCAAGGTCGCGGTGATTATCGCCTTCCTCGCCCTCGGCGTCGCGCTGTGGCTAGGCCTGTTGCCCGCACGTGATTTCGTGGGCTTCGACAACATCGCCGAGGTCGGCTTCATGCCCAACGGCTTCGGCGGGGTGGCCACCGCCCTGCTCGCTGTCGCGTTTGCGTTCGGCGGCATCGAGATGGTCACCATCGCCGCGGCGGAGTCCGAGGACCCGGAGGTCGCCGTCCACTCCGCGATCCGCTCGATTATGTGGCGCATCGGTGTCTTCTACATTGGCTCCGTCGTCCTGATCACCCTGCTGCTGCCCTACTCCGAGATCGGTGGCGCGGACGTCGCCGCCGAGTCGCCCTTTACCGCCGTGTTGCAGCTGGCGAACATCCCCGGCGCCGTCGGAATCATGGAGGCGGTAATCGTCGTCGCGCTGCTCTCGGCCTGCAACACGCAGATCTACGGCTCCTCGCGTTTCCTGCACAACCTTGCACACCGCTGCGACGCCCCCGTGTTCTTCCAGGCCACAGACTCGCGCGGCGTGCCCATGCGCGCCGTCGTGCTGTCGGTGTTCTTCGGTTTCGTCGCCGTGGCGCTGCAGTATTGGAACCCGCCGCGGTTGCTGCCATTTCTGCTCAACGCGGTCGGCGGGTGCCTGATCGTTTTGTGGTTCGCCATCGCGTTTTCCTTCCTGCGCCTCCACCCGCGCCTGGTGGCATCCGGCGAGATTACGCACGTGCGCATGTGGGCGCCGCGCGTGCTGCCGTGGGCCACCATTGCGCTTGCCGCCGGCATCGTCGCACTGATGCTCAGTACCGCGCAGGGCCGCTTCCAAATGTTCGCGGTGGTGGTCGTCGTCGGCGTCGTCACCATCGCCGGGCTGGTCTGGACACACACTGACACGTTCAAACAGCGCACCGCGCTGCACACCGAGAGGACCCACCTTGAGCACTAAACACACCCCCGCCTCTACCAGCAACCCCGCGCTGGGCACCGGGTTGAAGCCCCGCCACCTGACGCTGATGGGCCTGGGCATGGCCGTCGGCGCCGGACTGTTCCTCGGCGTCGGCGCGGGCATCCGCGCGGCCGGCCCCGCCATCCTGGTGGCCTACATCGTCGCCGGCGCGATCGTCGTGGCGGTCATGCGCATGCTCGGAGAGATGGCGGCGACGCATCCCTCCCCTGGTTCCTTCGCCACCTACGGCAGGCTGGCGTTTGGCAACTGGGCCGGTTTCCTGCTCGGCTGGTTGTACTGGTTCCTGCTGATCATGGTCGGCGGCGCGGAGATCACCGGCGCCGCGGCGATCATGTCGCAGTGGTTCGGCGTGCCGCAGTGGCTCCCCGCCCTGATCACGGTGCTGTTCTTCACCGCGATCAACCTCGCCCAGGTCAAGGGCTTCGGTGAGTTCGAGTACTGGTTCGCGATGATCAAAATCGTCGTCATCGTCGGCTTCCTGATCATCGGCACGGCACTGTTCCTCGGCCTGTTGCCCGGCACAAACTTCGTCGGCTTCGACAACATTGCCGAGTCCGGGTTCGCGCCGAATGGCATCGCCGGCATCGCCGCGGGCCTGCTCGCCGTCGCCTTCGCGTTCGGCGGCATCGAGGTGGTCACCATCGCCGCGGCGGAGTCGAAAGACCCAGCGGCCGCCGTGAAGAAGGCGGTTAGCTCGATCATTTGGCGCATCGGCCTGTTCTACATCGGCTCGGTCGTCATCATCATCTTGCTGCTGCCGTATTCGCGTATCGACGACGCCCAGTCCGCCGCCGACTCCCCCTTCACCCAGGTCCTCGCCCTGGCGAACATCCCCGGCGCCGTCGGTTTCATGGAGGCTGTGATCGTGCTGGCGCTGCTCTCCGCATTCAACGCCCAGATCTACGGCACCTCGCGCATGGCATACCAGCAGGCGCTAGACGGCGACGCTCCCGCATGGCTGCGCCGCACCAACGACCAGGGCGTGCCGATTAACTCGGTGCTGGTCTCAGTGTTCTTCGCCTTCCTCTCCGTCGGCCTGCAGTGGTGGAACCCGCCGGGGCTGCTCACGTTCCTCATGACCGCGGTCGGCGGCTGCCTCATCGTCATCTGGGTCATGATCTCCCTGAGCTACATGCGGCTGCGCGACCGCCTCAGTGGCGACGACATCACCCGCGCGCCCAGCTGGCTCGCACCCGTGACGCTCGTCGCGCTCGTCGGCATCGTCGCACTGATGCTTTTCGACGCCTCCGCGCGCAACCAGATTCTCGCCGTGCTTGCCCTTTCCGCGGTGCTCGTTGGCATCTCCGCACTCACCCGACGGGCCTGACGGGTTTGGCACACACCATGATCTAAGGTGTCATGCATGACTAACTCCACCACTGTGTCTGCGCGCGCCCGCGGCATCGCCACCGTCACCCACAACGGAACCGTTCTTGATGTTTGGTACCCCGCCCCCAAGCTGGGCGAGCCGGTGGAGAACACCGGCACGGTGCGTATCGACGAGCCGGACGCTCGCTTTGCCCACCTCGTCGGCGCTGACGAGGACCGCGGCGTGGCGCGCGTCCAGGTAGAGACCTCGATCGCCGACATCTCCGAGCCCGCCATCGACGCCTACGACGTCTACCTGCGCCTGCACCTGCTGTCCCACCGGCTCGTCGCTCCCCACGGCGCGAACATGGACGGCGTTTTCGGCCTTCTGGCCAACGTCGTGTGGACCAACTACGGCCCCTGCGAAGGCTCCGACTTCCAGCTCACCCGCTCCCGCCTCGCGGCGAAGGGCCCCGTCGTTGTTCTGTCCGTGGACAAGTTCCCCCGCATGGTCGACTACGTGGTTCCCTCCGGCGTGCGCATCGGCGACGCCGACCGCGTCCGCCTCGGCGCCCACCTGGCCGAGGGCACGACCGTCATGCACGAGGGCTTCGTCAACTTCAACGCCGGCACGCTCGGCGCCTCCATGGTCGAGGGCCGCATCTCCGCGGGCGTGACCGTCGGCGACGGCACCGACATCGGCGGCGGCGCCTCCATCATGGGCACGCTGTCCGGCGGCGGGAAGGAAACCATCACCCTCGGCCAGCGTTGCCTGCTGGGCGCGAACGCGGGCGTGGGCATCTCGCTTGGCGACGACTGCATCGTCGAAGCCGGCCTCTACGTCACCGCGGGCACCCTTGTAAAGGTCACCGGCGACGTCGCGTCGGCGTACGGCTACACCGACGGCGCCGAGATCAAGGCGATTGAGCTTTCCGGCAAGAGCGGCATCCTGTTCCGCCGCAACTCCCTGACCGGCGCCGTCGAGGCGCTGCGGGCGAAGGGTGTCGAGCTCAACACCGAGCTCCACGACAACAACTAGAGCCCAGCTCTTAGATGCCGGCGATTTTCGGCTTGCGAAACGCCCAGTACTTGTTCACCAGGAAGTTCACCGGCATCGCGATGAGCGTCGAGATGGCCTGGGCCCAGTAGGACTTGGTGCGCAGGCCGGTGGAATCGTCGAAAATGTGATCCGGCAGCGCGATCGGCGAAGTCGGGTTCATCAACAGCGTCATAAACGTCAAAGAGACGGCGAACGCGAGCGCGCCGGTGGCCAAAAATGGGAAGAAGCCGGCGAACCAGTTGCGCTTCGGGATGTGCTTGAACGTCCACGAACGGTTGAGCTGGTAGTTCCAAATGTTGGCCACCACGAACGCGGCCGTGGAGAGCACGTGGTAGTAGCGGATGTTAAAGCGCGTGCCAAAGAGGTTGAGAAACGCGTCGGCCTCGTGAATGCCGAAACCCAGCTCGAGCGCCTTCTTGAACACGTAGAACGCGACCAGGTTCACGGCGAGGCCGGAGCCGCCGACGAGCCCGAACTTCACAAACTCCCTGATGCCCGCGCGCAGGCGTACCGCGGTGCTGGGCATCTAGGACACCAAACGCGACGCGGCAGCGGCGATCCGCTCGTCTGTGGCGGTCAGGGCGACGCGCACGTGGTTGGCCCCCGCCGGGCCGTAGAAGTCGCCGGGGGCGGCCAGAATACCGCGCTGCGCTAGCCAGTCGAGGCTGTCGCGCGAGGTCGCGCCTTCGCGCCGCGCCCAGAGGTAGAGCCCGGCCTCGGAGTGGTCGATGCTGAACCCGGCGTTGGTCAGGGTGTCGCTAAGCACCTCGCGGCGCTTGGCGTAGATGAGGCGCTGGAGCTGCTCGTGCTCGTCGTCGACAAGCGCGGCTATCATCGCGTGCTGGATGGGGCCGGGCACCATCAGGCCGGCGTGCTTGCGCGCGAGCAGCAGCTCCTGGATGAGTGCCTCGTCGCCGGCGACAAAGCCCGCGCGGTAGGAGGCCATATTCGACGTCTTCGACAGCGAGTGGATTGCAAGCAGGTTCGTGTTGTCGCCGTCGGTGACGCGCGGGTCGAGCAGGGAAACCGGCTCGGCGGACCAGGCAAGGCCCAGGTAGCACTCGTCGGAGGCGATGATCGCTTGCGTGTCGCGGGCAAAGGCCACCCACGCCCGCAGCTCGTCAATGGTGCGCACCTGCCCGGACGGGTTCGACGGGGAGTTGATGAAGACCAGCTCTGCACCCTCGGCGTCCTCGGGGGCATCGGCGCGCACCACTCGGCAGCCCGCGATGAGCGCCCCGACCTCGTAGGTCGGGTAGGCGACACTCGGGATCGCAACCGTTGAGTCGGCCAAACCCAGTGTCGTGGGTAGCCACGCGATGGCTTCTTTGGTGCCCACCACCGGCAGCACCGACTCGGTTCCGAGCCCGACTGCGTTGTAGCGGCGCGCCAGGGCGTCGACAATCGCCTGGCGCAGCTCCGTGGTCCCCACTGTCTGCGGGTAACCGGGTTCGGCGGCGTTTTCGGAGAGGGCGAGCTGGATCGACGGGCTCACCGGGTCGACGGGCGTGCCCACGGAGAGGTCCACGATGCCGTCGGGATGCGCGGCGGCGCGTTCCTTGACGTCGGCGATCGTGTCCCAGGGGAAGTCGGGCAGCTTCGAGCCCAGCGGGGTGCGCGGCATACTACTCCTGGTTCTGTGGCGGCAGAGCGGCGACAAACGGGTGGTCGAAGTCCTGGGGGCCGAGCTTCATTGCGCCCCCCGGGGAGCCGAGGTTGTCGAAGAAGGCGACGTTGACGTCGTAGTAGTCGGCCCACTCCTCCGGGGTGTCGTCCTCGTAGAAGATGGCTTCCACCGGGCAGGCAGGCTCGCAGGCGCCGCAGTCGACGCACTCGTCCGGGTGGATGTAGAGCATGCGCTTACCTTCGTAGATGCAGTCGACGGGGCACTCCTCGACGCAGGAGCGGTCCAGCACGTCGACACACGGCTGAGCAATGATGTAAGTCATGCCCGTCATTATGTCACCCCCGTTTCAAAACGGGCCACACACCTCCGGCCAGTCCGGCAAACATCAAGACAACAGTGAGAATATTATTGGGCGCCAACATCGTTGCGCCCGCGGGCAGCACCACGAGCAGCACGAGGAAGACCCCCACCCACACCGCCAGGGGAATAAAAGCAATCGCGCGTATCGACGACCACAGCAGCACCGTCTTCGTCAGCACCGCGTTGAAGAAGAACGCAGCGACGATACTCAGCGGAAACGGCAGCCCGAAAACCGTCGCCCCGAGGTAGACCACCTCGAGAAGGACCGACACCGCCGCGCCAATGCACAGCCAGATGATCCCCCAGACCGCCTCGCCGCGACTGAAGTTGTCGCGGACAACCGGCTCGCTCATTTCGCCAGCCCGC
Organism: Corynebacterium lipophiloflavum DSM 44291; assembly: GCF_000159635.1. GTDB lineage: Bacteria > Actinomycetota > Actinomycetes > Mycobacteriales > Mycobacteriaceae > Corynebacterium > Corynebacterium lipophiloflavum. Next base: position 68,016 of record NZ_GG667194.1, read on the forward strand.
TGAGCAAGCCCGCCCCGTGCCCAATCGGGGTGTAGGCGCCGAACTGGTAGTGCTCGCGGCGCAGCACGGCCTGGGCGATGAGGTTGGACAGCGCGTACGAAGCAACCGGCCCGGCCGCCACGGCGGAGTGCGGGTTGGTCGCAGAAGCGAAGCCGTCGCCGATCCAGATCTGGGTGGCGTGCGCCCGCATCGCCTCAACCTTGGCGCTGTAGGCGAGGTCGTCCAAGTCCACCCAGGTGTCGCAGGAGTCAACCGCGTCCAGCTCGCCCGGCGCCGGCGCTGTCCACCCTTCCGACACCGTCGTGGGCAGGTTCGCCTCGAGTTCCTCGCGCAGCCGCACGGCCCACAGGATGCGTCCCACACCGCCGACGCGCTCCGCGGCTGCGTGGGTGATCTCGTGGGCGCGGATGTGATCCGGGTGGCCGTAACCGCCGTCGGGGCCGTAGGTGAGAACGAGGTGCGGCCGCTCCTCGGTGAAGATGCCGGCGAGATCGGCCACCGCGGCATCGCCAGAGTTGACGAAGGCCCGTGGGTGCGCGCTCGATGCCGAACCCGCCATGCCGCTGTCGCGGTAGCGGCCCGCGCCGCCGAGGAAGCGCTGGCGCACCCGAAGAATCTCGCAGGCCCGGGCGAGCTCGCCGATGCGGAAACCACCGAGCTGGTCGGCTCGATCGGCCACGAGGCCGGCGAAAGTGTCGCCGATGACTTCGCCCTCCTCGCCGAGGGTGCAGGTGACGACAAGGACGTCGGCACCACGCGCGGCGAGGTCAGCGAGAGCGCCTCCCGTGGAAATCGCCTCGTCGTCCGGGTGAGCGTGCACCGCCACAACCCTGTAGCCTGCCAGGTCACGCTGCGGCATGGGTGAACTCCTTTGTTGTTGCTTCAAGCGTCGACACCAGCGTAATAGTGCCCGCTCGATCTTTTCGCTGGGGTCGCAGGCCGGATGCCTTGAGCGGGCGCCGACACTGTATCAACACCGCGTTCGGCGAAAAGGCGGCTGTTGCTACCGCAGTCTCTTACTGTTGCTGCTCAGGCTCTGGCGCAGGGGCTGTCATCAGGGTCGAGCTACTCGGGCTGAGGCGCCAGCTTCCCGCGCCGGACAATCCCGACTGCCGCATCACCATCTCGGAGTCCGGGCCCACGATGCCGCTGCGAATCGCGAGGACCCGCCGCTCGTGCAAAAGAGGCACCCACACGGCCTGGCTGTTGAGGACATCATCGACGAGGTTGCGCGCATCCCCCAGCGGGTAGGCGCCCGTGAGGATGTCGCCGGCTAGGTCATCCGTTTCCGGGCTGCACAGCCCTGCGAGGTTGCCGGAGCGGTAGTCCTGCGGCGGGCAGGCGATGCGGCTGGCGGCGTCGTTGAGGTTCGCGGGGGCCAGTTCCCAGTGGACGAACACGTCGACGGAACCCGAGGGCAGGCCGGTTGTGACAACGCTCAAGGTGTCGGTGGAAACGACCCTGGCCGCAACCCCGCGTTGAACCAGAAGGTCCGCTAGGGAGCGGGCGGCGGCGGATGCTTCCGGGTCGGCTGCATCGGCGGCGATACGCAGCGGGCGGTCCTCGGTTACCCGCGCCGGCAGCACGCTCGGCGCTTGATCGCTCGGCGGGCGGTGATCCGCGACGGCAAGTTCGGACGAGCGCCCAGCGGCCAGGCGCGCCAGCAGGGGGACGTCGACAAGCGAGCGCAGCTCTTTGCGCGCGTCCTCGCTGGACAGAAGCGGCGAGGTGGTGGACAGGGTCAGGCCGAGGGTGCGTGGGCCGTCGACAAGCCGGGTTTCGGTGCCGGGGATGAGCCCGAAAACCTCGCGGGTGGTCTCCTGCGGGATTGTGTCCACGAAGCCGAGCTGGCCGGAGCGCAGCTGGTCGGCGATCTGGGTCGTGTCGCGCACGGCGTTGATGGTGAGCACGTCGACGCGCGCGGGGTTGTCACCCCAGAACCTGTCGTTGCGGTTGAGCGTGATTGTCCCGCGGCCCCGATCAACCGACTGCAGCATGAACCGCCCGCCGGACGCGGGCAACCCGTCGTGTGCCGCGGTGGCGAAGTCGGACGCGTCGGCGGCAAGCAGGTGCGAGGGCAAAAGGTAGTTGAACAGCGACTGCCAGTCCTCCACGCGCGTAGAAAAGTCCACGTCAACGGTCTTGCCGGCGGGCCCGGACACGCGGACGTTGGAAACCGCGAGGTAGCCGGCCGGGTCGATCGCACCGGCGGTGGTGGACATGCCTCGCCACAAGTACGTGAAATCGGCGCCGGTCAGCGGCGTGCCGTCGGACCACTGCGCCTCCGGGTTGATGACGTAGCGCACCGTCATCGCCGCCGGCGAGGTCGGGCGCACCGCCGCGCCGAGCACCACGTCGCGATTGGGCTCGCCGTTGAGGTAGGCGCTGGGCAACGTCAGGTCCGCGATGGACTGCACGACTGAGGTGTCGTCGGAAAGCAGGTGCGGGTTGAGCCCGCCGCGCAAAGGTTGCGCTCCCACCCGGATTTCGCTGCGCTCCGGGCGCGCTGCCTCGGCCGCCGACGTAGTCGTCGGGTCGAGCCTGTCCAGCTCTTCCTGCTGCACCAAAGGCGGAGGACCCGGGTCCGCGGCGCAGGCCTGTAGCGCCAGGGTGAGCAGCGCCGCGCCGGCCACGGCCGTGAAACGAGGCATCGGAACAGACTGCACGCGCGCCAATCCCTTCAGCGAGGCGACCTACTTGTTCATCTGCTTCGCGCGCGAGCGCGCGCGCCCACGCTCGGTGGCGTTGAGGATGATCTTGCGCACGCGCATCGCGTTCGGGGCAACCTCGACGCACTCGTCATCGTCACAGAACTCAATCGCCTCATCCAGCGACAGGGTACGCGCCTTGGCCAAGGTGACCGTCGCGTCCGCGGTGGCGGAGCGCATGTTGGTCAGCTTCTTTTCCTTGGTGATGTTGATGTCCATATCCTCGTCGCGCGAGTTGGCGCCGACGACCATGCCCTCGTAAGCCTCTGCACCCGGCTCGACGAAGAAGTCGCCGCGGTCGGCCAACTGCATCAGCGCGTACGCGGTGACCTGGCCAGAGCGGTCGGCGACCAGCGAGCCGGTCGGGCGGCCCTTGATCTCGCCGGCCCACGGGCGGTGCTCGATGGAGTAGGAGTTGGCGATTCCCGCACCGCGGGTTTCGGTCAGGAAGGTGGTGCGGAAGCCGATCAGGCCGCGGGACGGGATATCGAACTCCATGCGGACCCAGTCGCCGGAACCGGTGTTGGACATGCCCGTCATCTGGCCCTTGCGGTTCGCCATAAGCTGGGTCACCGCGCCCTGGTACTCGGTGGGAGTGTCGATGATCACGTGGTCGAAGGGCTCGTGGACCTTGCCGTCGATCTCCTTCGTCACCACCTGCGGCTTGCCCACGGTCAGCTCGAAGCCCTCGCGACGCATGGTCTCGATGAGCACGGTCAGCGCCATCTCGCCGCGGCCCTGCACCTCCCACGCGTCGGGGCGCTCGGTGGGCAGCACGCGGATCGAGACGTTACCGATCAGCTCCTGATCCAGGCGCGCCTTGACCACGCGGGCGGTGAGCTTGTCGCCGCCGCCGCGGCCAGCCAACGGCGACGTGTTGACACCGATGGTCATGGAGATCGCCGGGTCGTCGACCTTGATGCGCGGCAGCGGCTCGACGTTGTCGGGGTCGGTCAGGGTGTCGCCGATCATGATCTCGTCGATGCCGGACACGGCGGCGATGTCGCCCGCGACAACCTCGCCGGTGGCGGGGATGCGCTCAAGACCTTGGGTGATGAGCAGCTCGGCGATCTTCACGTTTTTCACGTGCTGGTTGCCGTCGGCGTCGTAGTGCACCCAGGCCACGGTTTGGCCCTTCTTCACCGTGCCGCGGTAGACGCGGATCAGCGCGATACGGCCGAGGAACGACGAAGAGTCCAGGTTGGTCACCTGCGCCTGGAACGGGGCGTCGATGTCCGCAGAAGGCTCGGGCAAGGTGTCGTAGATGACGTCGAAAAGCGGCTGCAGGTCCTCGTTGTCGGGCAGCTCGCCGTTGCCCGGGTTGTTCAGCGAGGCGCGGCCGGCGCGACCCGAGGTGTAGAGCACGGGCAGCTCAAGCAGGCTTTCGGCGGCGTCGGCGGCGTCGGGATCTTCCAGCCCGGCGCCGAGCTCGAGCAGGAGGTCCTGGGCCTCATCGACGACCTCGTCGATACGCGCATCGGGGCGGTCCGTCTTGTTTACGCAGATGATAACGGGCTTTTTCGCTTCCAGGGCCTTGCCCAGGACGAAGCGGGTCTGGGGAAGCGGCCCCTCGGAGGCGTCGATGAGCAGCACCACACCATCGACCATGGACAGGCCGCGCTCGACCTCGCCGCCGAAGTCGGCGTGGCCCGGGGTGTCAATGACGTTGATGACCAGGTCGCGGCCGTCCTTACCCGCACCCGTCCGGCGAATGGAGGTGTTCTTGGCCAGAATCGTGATTCCGCGCTCGGACTCGAGCTCACCGGAATCCATCACCCGATCTCCGTGTTCACCGTGGTCGGCGAAGACGCCGGACTGCTCCAACATCGCGTTGACTAGCGTGGTCTTGCCGTGGTCAACGTGCGCGACGATAGCGACGTTGCGGAATTCAGGATGCGACACTGAGCCGGTGCTCCTTTAAAAATAGGGGTAAATAACCCCTCAAACCATACTCGCATCGCCTATACAATGCATTCTTACCACTTGACTACGGCCATGATGTGGTTAATGTGACTAGAGTAAATTTCTCTTTTATTAATTTCCCTCACAAAAGGACTCGCGCTGTGCCTGCCCCCGCTTTCGCTTCTCGACGCCGCCACCGCCACGCGTCCGCCGCAGCCGCCGCGCTGCTGGCCCTGACCGCCACGTTCGCCGCGCCCGCCGCCCAGGCGTCCGAGATGTCCGCGCTGCCCGACGCCTCGCGCTACATCGACGACCTCGGCCGCCCCACCCCGCTCGCGGTGGCGAAGGTCAACGAGTTCGCCAGCCAGCCGTTTGTCCCCGCCGAGGCCGCGGACGCCCTGCACGCGGCCGTGTCCTTCTTCGCGGGCACCGGCGAGATCGGCGGACCGCCGCTGCCCTCTGACGCGCCGGCGTTTGCCCAGTTCATCTGGCCGACCGTCTCGCTCGATTGCATCGGCCCGGGGCTGCACTCCACCGCCTCCGCGATCGCGGTGCCCGGCCCCGCGCAGATCCCGGCCCCCGGTGCTACCGCGGGCCAGGCGACGTTTGTGTTCACAGCCCTGGGCACCCCTCCCGCCGCCGCGGACCAAGGGCTGCTCAACGCCTACTGGATCAACCTCGATAGCCTACGCACCGGCGTAACACCCTTGGATAACAATCGGATAAACCCGTTAGGACCGGCCACCCTGTCCGGGACCGCCGATACAGGTTCAGGCCGGGTTCTCGCAGTTGTCGGAGGAAGTGTCCGCACGTCCACCAACGTCTGCGCTTTCGCCCCGACCGCAACTAGTTTCCATGTGAGGTAGATCTTGAGCGCTGACCTCCACCCGGTAAAGCAAGAAACCTTCGACACCGCGTCCAAGACGAACACGGACCCGAAGGGGTTTTTGCGCGAGGTGGACACGTTCACGGTCACCGACTTCGGCCTCTACATGGCGCGGGGTGCCAACCACCCCGAATTCGGCTACCTGGAAAGCTGGCTTCTGCCCGACCTTGGGCTGCGCGCCAACATCTTCCACTTTCGCGAGGGCGCGGAGCGCGATCAGGACTTCTACTTCGACGTCGCCCACATCGCCGTCGACGGCGCGGTGTGGCGGACCCGCGACCTGTACGTGGACCTGGTCTCCCTGACCGGAAACCCGATTGCCGTGCTCGATATCGACGAGCTCGCCACCGCCACCTCGGCGGGCCTGATCACGGCCGAAGAAGCCGAGAAGGCCATCGAGATCACCCTCAACGCCGTGGAAGGCATCACGCGCCACGACGACGACGCCATGCAGTGGCTGCGCACCCTTGGCATTGACCTGACGTGGGCCGAGGATGTTGAGCTCGCACCGGCGCTCTAGTCCACCCACACAGTGACGTCGACCGGAGGTTGCTCCAGCACTGCCTCCTGGGCAGCCCACATGTCCCAGTACCGGGCGAAATCCTCGTCGCGTGCCAGCGCGCGGGCCTTCCTTATCTCGCCGTCGGCTACGACACGCAGCGTGTCCACATCCCCCAGCCTGCGCGCGGCGCTTATCGACGCCCCCGTCACCGCACCGACACCCTCGACGATGAGGTCCTCGCCCGGGTCGAGCGGCACCCACTCGCCGCGCGTCTGGCGCCACCAGTCCCAGCGCCTGTAGCCCGGCCTGGTTGGGTGCAGCACGTCGTCGGCGACCATGCGCGCCCCCTCAGCCAGGCCGCCCCAGCCGGGGTAAAAGTCGTCGAGGTGGACGACCTTGATGCCGAGGCGCTCGCCGATCAGTACGGCGAGGGTGGTCTTCCCCGCGCCAGAAGGGCCGTCGATAAGCAGCGTGTAGCGTGTCACGAAATCGACACCGCCCACACGGGGCGAAGGTGCCCCGTGTACCAGGCGATGGCGAGGCTGAGCAGCGCTGCACCGAGGCAGGCCACCATGACGACGCCGTCGCGTGCGTTAAGCGTCGATACGCGCGCGTGCGTGCGCGGACCGGAGCCAAAGCCGCGAGCCTCCATCGCCGTGGCGAGCTTGCCTGCGCGGCGCAGTGACATGACGAGCACGCCGAAGGCCAGCGAGAACAGGTGGCGGATGCGGCCGGTGTCGGCGACGCCGCGCGCCCGGCGCGACATCCGCATCGCGTCGAGGTCCTCGCGCAGCAGCGTGAGCATGCGCAGCGCGGCGACTGCGCCGATGACGAAGCGCTCCGGGAGTCTGAGCACCTGCGCCAGGCCGTCACCGAGGTCGGTTGGGTCTACCTCGGCGGACAGCACGACCACGGGCAGCGCCACCGCCAGCACCCTCACGCCCGCCGCGAGCGCCAAGCTCAGCGACAGCTCCGTGACGTTGATCAACCCCCAGGTGAAATACACCTCTCCCCCGCTGCGGCCGTACAGCGCCATGGGGATCCCGGCGATCGGCGCGATGAGAAGCAGCGGCCAGGCGCGGCGGAGCAGCCTGGGCCAGGGAACCCCGCAAAACGGCGCAGCGGCAACCGTGAGCGCGACCGTCACCGCGGCGGAGACGACGTCGAGGGTGAGCATCAGCGGCGTGGTGAGAAGGGCCAGTGCGAGGATGCGGGTCACCGGGTTGATGGTTTTGAGCACGTTCATTGCGCGACCGCCTCGAGCGCGATCACGTCGTCTCCCAGCGAAGCCATGAACGCCTCATCGTGGGTGATCGACACTACGGTGATGCCCTCCTCGGTCAGTTCCCGGATAAGCGCGACGAGCTCGGCGAATGTCGTGTCGTCCTGGCCGAAGGTCGGCTCGTCCAAAAACACCAGCCGCGGTGCGTTGACCAGCGCCGTCGCCACCGAAAGCCGGCGCTTCTCGCCGCCCGATAGGGTAAACGGGTTGGCGTCGACGAGGTGCTCGAGGCGCAAGCGCGCAAGCAGCGTATCGACGCGCTGCGCCGGCGCGCCGGTCAGCGCCATTTCACGGCGCACCGTGGGTGTGATGAACTGATGCTCAGGTTCCTGGAAGACGTAGCCGATCCGCTGCGACAAGTGCGTCGACGACCACGTGTGGGAGGGTTTTGTCAGCCCCCGCGCGATGTCCTCGCTGTAGGCCACTGTCCCCGCACGCGGTGCCGTCAAACCCGCCAGGGCCAGCGCCAGCGTGGTCTTGCCTGTGCCATTTTCACCCGTAATCACCGTGGAGTAGCCCTGCGCAATCGCTAGGTCGTGCCGCGGGCCAAACCGGGTGCGCAGCCCGCTGGCGCGCACCGCCGTGGCACATCGCTGAGGGATCGTTTTCGCTGGCGGTAGCTGCGGGGTGGGGGCGAGCTCGGACGCGTCGATGCGGTGCAGCCCCGCTTCATCAAGACGGTAGTAGGTCTCCACCACGGCACTCCACGGCGCCGGGCGATGCTCCACGACCACCAGCGTTGCGCCTGTTTGCGCGCAGACCTTATCGACAGCGCGAATAATCTCGTCGCGGCCCTTCGGGTCCAGGTTCGCGGTCGGCTCATCGAGGATGATGATATCCGCGCCCATTGCCAGCACCCCCGCCAGCGCGAGGCGTTGCTTCTGCCCTCCCGAAAGCCGCGCCGTGCTGTGATCGAGCTCCACGTCGAGGCCCACCGCATCAAGCGCCCAGCGCACGCGGGGCCAGATTTGCGCGGCGGGCACCGCGATGTTTTCGGCGCCGAAGGCGACGTCGTCACCGACGCGAGACAAAATCGTCTGCGAGTCCGGATCCTGCATCACCATGCCCACGGTCCCGTCGACCGTGACCGACCCCATGGACTGGCCGTCATCGCCATCGGAAGCGAGACCGGCGATCACGGCCAGCAGCGTTGACTTGCCCGAGCCCGAATTGCCGGAGATCAGGATCCGCTCGCCTCGCTCGACCGTCAGGTCCACGCCCGCAAACGCGGGCTCGGCGCGTGTCGCGTGCTTGTATCCCAGCCCGCGCGCGAGAATCGCGGCCATTGCTTTACGACGCCGGCTTCGCGAAACGTTCCCGGCCAGGGCCGAAGCGATCCAGCGCCCCGGTCTGCGCGAGGGCGCGCACCAGCATCCACCCGAGCACCCCGGCAAGCAGGGCACCGGAAATGGCGGTGCACAGGAGGTAGATCAGGTTGAACGACAGGCTCATCGCGAGGTTGGCGGCGGTAAACAGCTCCAGCAGGAACGCACCAATGCCGGCGCCAACGCCTGCGAAGACGGATGTGGGCAGAGAAAAGCGTCGGTAAGCGAATGCGGCGAAGACGAGCTCGGCACCGATGCCCTGGGCGAGACCTGAGTAGATGGTTTCAATGCCCCACTGGCTGCCCAGCACCGCCGACACGCACGCGGCGAGCACCTCCACAAAAATCGCCGCCCCCGGCTTGCGAATCACCAGCCCGCCAATGATGCCACCGAGGAACCAGACGCCGTTGAACAACCCGCCGAGGCCCGGGGTGAGCGCGTCCATCGCGGTGAAACCCGCGTAGCCGACGGTGTTCCACACCCAGAAAATGAGACCGCACGCCACGCCGAGCACGGCCGCGGTAACAATATCGATGACGCGCCACTGAAGGCGCGAGGATGCACGTGAAGTACTGACCATGGAAAACTCTTCTTCCTTCCGCCGGCATTACCCGGATCAGGTTCGACGGTTCGCAGCGGTCATCGCGCCGCCGCGTCTCAGCCCCCTCGCAGTGACGAAGGGAGCACCCGTGTGTATGTGGTTGTGGGGGTTACTGTACTAGATCTCGCGCGGAGGCAGGAGACTGGGTCGGCGGGGGTGTGGGCGCCGCCCTGGGACCCCCACGGCGCTTGGAGCCCCGGCCGTTTTCGAAGATCTCAGCGTGCCAAACCTGCCATAACCAGGTCAAGAACGCGCTGAGGTCTTCCGCGCCCTACTTCACCTCGATGCCCAGGTTCTCCCCCGTGCCCAGCTCGATACCGAGACCCGGCACGGAATCGATGAGGTTCTTGGTGTAGTCGCCGACCGGGTGGTCGAAGATCGCGTCTGCGGTGCCCTGCTCGACCACGGCACCCTGGCGCATGACCACAACATCGTCGGCGGTTTGGCGCACCACCGCCAGGTCGTGGGTGATGAACAGGTAGCTCAACCCCAGCTCGTCCTGCAGGCCGGTCAGCAGTTGCAGGATCTGGTTTTGGACGAGCACGTCGAGCGCGGAGACCGCCTCGTCGAGCACGATGACCTCGGGCCCGAGCGCGAGCGCACGCGCAATCGCGATGCGCTGGCGCTGACCGCCCGACAACTCGTTGGGGTAGCGACGCATCGCGGAGCGCGGCATATGAACCATGTCGAGCAGCTCGGCGACGCGCTCCTCGCGCTGCTTGCGGTTGCCCACCTTGTGCAGCTTGAGCGGCTCCTCAATGCACCGGTAAATGGAGTACATCGGGTCGAGCGAACCGTACGGGTTTTGAAACACCACCTGCATCTTGCGTCGCATCGCGAAAAGCTCCTTGCCCTTCAGCGACGACACGTCGCGGCCCTCGAACTCCACCGAGCCGCTCGTCGGCTCGAGCAGGGAGAGCACCATGTTGGCAACAGTGGATTTACCCGAACCAGACTCGCCCACCAGCGCCAGCGTGGAACCGCGGCGCAGATTAAAGGAGACATCATCGACGGCGCGCAGCAGCTTCTTGTCCCCGCGCGCGCCACGAACGTCAAACTCCTTGACCAGGTTCTTCACCGCGACGACGACCTCGTTGCTGCTCTTCCCGCTGGTCAGCGCCTCCGAGGTGCGCAGGCCCTTGGCCTTTGCGGACTGGATGCGTGCCGACGCCAAGGACGGCGCCGCCCTGACCAGCCGTTGCGTGTAGGCGTGCTGCGGGTTGCGCAGAATCTGCAGGCTCGGGCCCTTTTCCACGATGCGGCCGCGGTGCATCACCACGAGGAAATCGGCGCGCTCCGCCGCAAGGCCCAGATCGTGCGTGATGAACAACAGTGCCGTGCCCAGCTCCTGGGTGAGACCCTCGAGGTGGTCGAGAATCTTCTTCTGCACGGTCACGTCGAGAGCGGAAGTCGGTTCGTCGGCGATGAGCAGCTTCGGACGCGCCGCGAGACCGATCGCGATCAGGGCGCGCTGGCGCATGCCGCCGGAGAACTCGTGCGGGTACTGCTTCGCACGGCGCTCCGCATCCGGCAGGCCAGCTTCCCCCAGCAGCTCGGCGACGCGCTCGTGGCGCTTCGATCCCTCGACGACGTTGTTGGCGCGCAGGGACTCCTCAACCTGCGTGCCGATGCGCCATACCGGGTTGAGGTTGCTCATCGGGTCCTGCGGCACCAGACCGATCTCGCGGCCGCGCACCTCCTGCCAGCCCTTTTCGTCGAGGCCGGTGAGCTCCTTGCCGTCGAACGTGATGGAGCCAGCCTTGACCTCGCCGGTTCCCGGCAAAAGGCCCAGGATCGACATCGCCGCAGTCGACTTGCCGGAGCCCGACTCGCCGACAATCGCCACGGACTGACCCGGGTAGACCGTCAGATCGAAATCGCGGACGGCCTCGACGGTGCCGGTCGAGGACTCGAAGGCGATCTTGAGATCACTGATGTCCAGCAGCGGTTGCTCTGTCGGTGTCACCGTGGAACTCATCGGGTCCTCGCCTTCGGGTCAAGGGCGTCGCGCACGGCGTCACCCATCATGATGAAGCTCAGCACTGTCAGCGCCAGAGCAATAGCCGGGTAGAACAGCACCATGGGCTGGGTGCGTAGCGACGCCTGCGCCGCCGAAATGTCACCGCCCCACGACACCACGGTCGTGGGCAAGCCAATGCCCAGAAACGACAGCGTGGCTTCCGCGACGATGAACGTGCCCAGCGCCACCGTGGCATAAACGATGATCGGCGCGGCCGCGTTCGGCATGATGTGCGACGAGATGATCCTCGCGTCCGAGGCTCCCAGGGCACGCGCGGCGGTGACGAACTCGTCGTTCTTGATGCCCATCACCGCCCCGCGGGTGATGCGGGCAATCTGCGTCCAGCCGAACATGGCGAGCGCAAAGACAACCATCCAGATGGAGCGACGGTTCTGGAACATCGACATCACGACGATCGCGGCGAGCACGAGCGGAACCGCGAAGAAGATGTCGGTGATGCGCGAAAGGATCGTGTCCCAGATGCCGCCGTAGAAACCGGCGATCGCGCCCACCAGCGAACCGACGAGCGTGACAATCAGGGTGGTGAGCACGCCCACCGTCACCGACGCGCGGGCTCCGTAGATGGTGCGGGAGTAGATGTCGCAACCCTGGCGGTCGAAACCGAACGGGTGGCCCGACTCGGGCCCGCCCAGCGAGCGCGACAGCATGCACTCGCGCGGGTCGACGCTGGTGAACAGGCTCGGGACAAGTGCCATGGCCAGCGCCACAAGAATCAAGAGGGCGGATACCCAAAACAGCGGGCGGCGGCGCAGGTAGCGCCAGGCTTCACCCCACTGGCTCGACGGGGCGGAGTCGTCGCGCACCGCATCGACGGCACCGAGCCCGGTCTCATCGGTGTCCGCGATGAAGTATTCCTGCCCGCGGCGCAGGCGGGCGTCGGCAAGCTTTGGCTTATGCATAGCGGATCCTTGGGTCTAAAACGGCGTAGAGGAGATCGACAATGAGGTTGGCAATGATGTAGACGATCACCAGCACCGTGGTAAACGACACCACGGTCGCGGGCTCACCCTTGATAATCGCCTGGTAGATGGTTCCACCCACGCCGTTGATCCCGAAGATGCCCTCCGTGACAATCGCGCCACCCATCAGCGCGCCGAGGTCGGCACCCAGGAAGGTGACCACCGGAATGAGAGAGTTGCGCAACACGTGGCGGTTCATCACCTGGCCGTTGCTCAAGCCTTTGGCCCGGGCGGTGCGCACATAATCCGCGCGCAGGTTTTCGCTGACTGACTGGCGCGTCAGCCTGATCACGTAGGCAAACGACAAGGCACCAAGCACCACCGCCGGCATCAACAGCGCGGTAAACGATTCGTTGCGGCCCACCGTTACCGGCAGCAGCTGCCACTGCACGCCCACGACGTACTGCAGGACGAAGCCGATCACGAAGGACGGGACAGCGATGACGAACAGCGACACGAGCAGGATCGTCGAGTCGAAAATTCCGCCGCGGCGCACACCCGCGATCACGCCGAAGAGGATGCCGAAAACAGCCTCGAACACGAGCGCCATCAGGGCGAGCTTGATGGTGACGGGAAAGGCGTTGGCCATCACCGAGGACACAGGCTGGCCCGAGAAGGTCGTGCCGAAGTCGCCGGTGAAAATGCCCTTGATGTAGAGCAGGTACTGCACAATGAACGGTTGGTCGAGGTTATACTCGGCCTCAATGCGTGCGCGCGCCGCCTCGGTCAGGCCGCGGTCGCCGCCGAGGGCCTGAACTGGATCGCCGGGCATCAAAAACACCAGCGCGTACAGCAGCAGCGTCGCGCCGAAGAAAACCGGGATCATCTGGAGAAGGCGTCGCCCAATGTATCGCAGCATCTCTCGCGGACCCTCCTATTCTTCTGGTTTAAATTTGCGGGTGAATGAATACTATAGAGAAGCGAAATGCCACCACCCCGTAAGCTGAGCGCAAACGGGGTGGTGGGCAAACACTGGGGTGTTACTGCTTGGTGATCTCGTGGTAGACCGGCTGGGACTTCCACGAGAAGGTCACGTTGTCGACGTTCTCGGAAGAACCACCGGTGACGTTGGAGTACCACAGCGGAACCGCCGGGAGATCTGCAAGGAGAATCTCCTGCGCCTGGTTGTAGATCGGGGTTGCGGCCTCGATGTCCGCCGAGTTCGCGGCCTCATCGAGCAGCTTGTCAAACTCCGGGTTGGAGTAGTCACCGTCGTTGGAGCCAGCGCCGGTGCCGTACAGCGGGCCGAGGAAGTTACCCAGCGACGGGTAGTCCGCCTGCCAACCGGTACGGAACGCGCCTGAGATCGTGCGGTTGGTCACGTCGTCACGCAGGGACTTGAAGTCCGGGTAGGCGTTGCCCACCGCGTCGATGCCGAGCGTGTTGCGGATCGAGTTGGCCACGGCATCGACCCAGGCCTGGTGGCCGCCGTCAGCGTTGTAAGAGATGGTGAACTGACCGGCAAACGGCGAGATGGCATCGGCCTCGGCCCACAGGCGCTTCGCTTCCTCTGGGTCGTAGGTGAGCACCTCGGAGCCATCCAGGCTGTCGGAGTGGCCCGGGATCACCGGGGAGGTGAAGTCGGTCGCCGGGGTGCGCGTTCCCTGGAAAATAGTGTCGGTGATCTCCTCACGGTTGATCGCGCGGGACAGCGCGGCGCGACGCAGCTCGCCCTCTTCACCCGAGAAGTGCTCGAGATCCTCTGGAATGGTGAAGGATTGGAACACGGCGGCAGGCTGGTTCACAGCACGCTCACCGAGCTCGTCCTGGAAGGTGGAGAAGGCGGAGTCCGGAACGGCGTCGAGCACATCCAGGTTGCCGGCGAGCAGGTCGGCGTAGGCCGCGTCCTGCTGAGCGTAAAACACAAAGTTCACACCGTCGTTCTGCGCGGCGCGATCACCGGTGTACTCCTCGTTCGGGACGATCGTGGCGTCTTGGTTGTGGTTCCACTCGGCCAGCTTGTAGGGGCCGTTGGAAATCGGGTTTTCACCGTAGGCGTCGATATCATCGTACGCGCTCGGATGCATCGGGTAGTAGGCGGAGTAGCCCAGTCGGGAGACGAAGTCGGCTTCCGGCTGGTTCAGCTCGATGGTGAACGTCTTGTCGTCGACGACCTCGAGGCCCTCCATCTCGGCCTTGCCCTCTTCGTAGCCCAGGATTGGCTCGAAGAAGTAAGCGCTCAGAAGGGCGTTCTCGACGGTGTAGTTCCACGCCTTAACAAAATCTTCGGCGGTGACCGGGGAGCCGTCGGACCACTTGATGTCGTCCTTGAGCGTTACGCGGTAGGTCTTGTCCCCCTCGAGATCGATGGATTCGGCGAGCTCGTTATGCGCGTTGCCCTCCCCGTCGTAGTACACGAGTCCGGAGAAGATGTTTTCCACGATGCGGCCGCCGCCGGTCTCGTTGGTGTTGCCCGGAATCAGCGGGTTCTGTGGCTCGCTGCCGTTAGCGAGGACGTAGTTGTCACCGCCGCCACCCTGAGCGTTGTTTGAGCCGGAGCCCGATTCTGAACCGCAGGCAGCGAGGCCCAGCGCAAGTGCACTGGCTGCTGCCACGGAGGTTACTTTCTTAAATCGCAAAGCGAATCTCCTTTATCTTCGACCGACTGCACAACGCTTCGCTCCACCGAGTTCTCCAGGTGCACCAAGTACTCCAGATCACCCGCAAGCGAATTGCGAATATTTCATCACAAAAATTGGATTTTCAATACAAAGTTAGATTTTCTCTGCGAAGTTTCTGCATTTTCGCTGGTTACAGGCGGCGCGCTCCACGAAGTTTACCCCCCGTTCACCCCCGCTTCCCCTCCCCCGTGCGCACCCACGTCACTACAAGCCCATCAGTTTCTTCAAAGCGCTCGAGGTGCTTGCCGACAATCTCCTCAGCCTGGTCGATATTCTCAGACGGCGCCTCCATGGCGAGCACCAGCACGTTGTCCCCGCACAACATGTCGCAGGTGCCCACCGGGACACCGTCGCGCGGTGGGAAAATGAGCTGGCCGCGGCCGGTATCCGGGTCGAAGGCAGTCTCGATTTTCCGGCCGAGGTGGCTGGCCAGTTGTTTCGCGTAGCGTGCGGGCCTTTCCGTGGCGACACGCGCCGTGGTTGTCACTAGATCAGACATGACCACACCTTACCCACCGCACGGCGCTATGCGGTGCACTAAGATTTCCATGTCTAACGCTCTCACCCTTACCTGAAAGGGGCACACCATGGCCGGTGGCCTACTCGCGCTGCTTGACGACGTCGCACTGATCGCCCGCACCGCCGCCTCATCCGCCGACGATGTCGCCGCAATGACCGCCAAGACCTCCGCCAAGGCCGCCGGAGTGGTGATCGACGACGCCGCAGTGACCCCGCAGTACGTGCGCGACGTCACCCCGGCGCGCGAGCTGCCGATGATCTGGCGCATTGCAAAGGGCTCCTTCCGCAACAAGCTGCTCTTTATCCTCCCGATCGCACTGCTGCTCAACGCCATCGCCCCGTGGGCGCTGGTGCCGATCCTCATGATCGGCGGCGCCTACCTCTGCTTCGAGGGCGCGGAGAAGATCCTGCACAAGTTCTTCTCCTCACACGACACCCACGAGAACGCCCAGGGCACCGAGAAGGACGAAAAGGACGAAGACGCCCTGGTCTCGGGTGCAATCCGCACGGACCTGATCCTCTCGGCCGAGATCATGATTATCGCCCTCGACGAGGTCAAGGACGAGCCGATCTGGATGGAGGCGGCGGTCCTCGCCTCAGTGGGCATCTTTATTACCCTCGCGGTCTACGGCGCGGTGGCCCTGCTGGTCAAGATCGACGACATCGGCCTCGGCATGATCCGCCGCGGCAATGCTGTGGGCTTCGGCCGCGCGCTGGTTAAGGCCATGCCGTACGTGCTCAGCGCGATCGGCATAATCGGCACGATCGCCATGCTGTGGGTCGGCGGCCACCTCATTATCCGCGGTCTCGACGAGGTGTTCGGCCTGCACTGGCTGCACGACATCATCGTCTCCGGCCAGGAAGCCGTCGGTGGCGGCGTCGCAGGCTGGTTCGTTGACACAGGCGTCTCCCTCATCGTCGGACTGATCACGGGTCTTCTCGTCGTCGGCGTCGTCACGCTGGTGAAGAAGATGCTGCCTGCCAAGCCGAGCCGATGAGTGACACGCGCGCGGCGGACTACTACGAGTTCATCCGCGTCGTCGGGGCGTACGAGAATAACCTCAAAAACGTCTCCCTCGACATTCCGAAACGGCGCCTGACCGTGTTCGCGGGCGTATCCGGCTCCGGCAAGTCCTCGCTGGTCTTCGACACCATCGCCGCCGAATCGCGCCGGCTGATCAACGAGACCTACTCCACATTTATCCAAGGCTTCATGCCGTCGATGGCGCGCCCCGACGTCGACCGCCTCGAGGGTCTGACCACGGCGATCATCGTAGATCAAAACCAGCTCGGTACGAACGCGCGCTCCACCGTCGGAACCGCGACCGACGCGACCGCCATGCTGCGCGTGCTGTTCTCCCGCATCGCGCAACCCAACGCGGGCGGCCCCGGCGCCTACTCCTTCAACGTCCCCTCCGTCAGCGCCGGGGGCGTGCTTACCGACGCCCGCGGCAACAAAAAGGTCCTCAAAGATTACAAGCGCACCGGCGGAATGTGCCCCGACTGCGAAGGCACGGGGCGTGCTTCGGTCCTGGACGTTGACGAGGTCGTCGACAAGCAGAAATCGCTCGATGAGGGCGCGGTGACGGTGCCCGGGTACAAGCCCGGGTCGTGGCAGCTGCGTCACTACTCGGACTCCGGCTTCTTCCCCACCGACCGGCCCGTCGGCGAGTTCACCGACGAGCAGCTGCACACTTTGTTGTACGCCG
Organism: Corynebacterium lipophiloflavum DSM 44291; assembly: GCF_000159635.1. Classification (GTDB taxonomy): domain Bacteria; phylum Actinomycetota; class Actinomycetes; order Mycobacteriales; family Mycobacteriaceae; genus Corynebacterium; species Corynebacterium lipophiloflavum. The sequence continues at coordinate 85,071 of NZ_GG667194.1, forward strand.
AGCCGCGCAAGGTGGACTTCCTGGGCATCAACACCACCTACGAGGGGTTGATACCGAAGCTGAGCAAGTCCCTGCTGACCAAGGAAATGGAGGGAATGCAAAAGGCGATGCGCGAGTTCGTCGAGCGCGCCGTCACCACCGCGCCGTGCCCCGCCTGCGGTGGCACGCGTCTTGCCGACCACGCACTTGAGTCGCGCATCCGCGGCAAGAACATCGCCGAGCTGTGCGCGATGGAAGTCGCCGACCTCGCCGCATGGTTCGCTCAGCTTGACGACGCCTCCGCGGCTCCGCTTACCTTCGCGATACGCGAAACGCTGGCCCACTTCGTCACCATCGGGCTCGGCTACATCACCCTCGACCGCCCGACGCCGACGCTGTCCGGCGGCGAGGCGCAGCGCATAAAAATGATCCGCCACCTCGGCTCCGCGCTAACGGATGTGACCTACGTCTTCGACGAGCCCACCGCCGGGCTGCACCCCGACGACATCGAGCGGATGAACACCTTGCTTCTGCAGCTGCGCGACAAGGGCAACACAGTGCTCGTGGTTGATCACAAGCCGCAAACTATCGAGATCGCCGACCACGTCGTCGAGCTGGGCCCCGGGGCGGGTGCCGCGGGTGGAGAGGTGGTGTTTGAGGGGGGCGTCGATACGCTCAAGCGCTCTGACACCATCACCGGTCGCCACCTGCACAAGCGCTACCGGCTCAAGCCGGACGCGGAGTGCCGGGCGGGCGACGGCACACTCGAGATCCGCGGCGCGAGCGAGAACAACCTGGTGGGTGTGGACACCAACATCCCGCGCGGGGCGCTGACCGTGATCACCGGCGTGGCGGGCTCCGGGAAGTCTTCGCTCGTGCGCGCGATCCCGCTTGATGATTCCGCCGTGTGGGTGGACCAGGCTTCGATTAGCGGCTCGCGCCGATCGAATCCCGCGACCTACACCGGCGCGCTGGACCCGATCCGCAAGGCGTTTGCCAAGCACAACGGGGTGAAACCCGCCCTATTTTCGCCGAATTCCGAAGGCGCCTGCTCCAACTGCAAGGGGGCCGGCGTCGTCTACGTCGACCTGGGCATGATGCAGGGCGTCGACATCACGTGCGACGTGTGCGAGGGCAAGCGCTTCGACGACGCCGTGCTCGTGCACACCTTCGGCGGGCTCAACATCGCCGAGGTGCTGGACATGCCCGCCGTGCGTGCCGCGGAGTTCTTCACCGAGAACAAGGTCCCGGCAGCCGCGCGCATCGCCGGCCACCTCGTCGACGTGGGCCTGGGCTACCTCACGCTCGGCCAGCCGCTGACCACCCTGTCCGGCGGCGAGCGCCAGCGCCTGAAACTCGCGAGCCATCTGTCGGACAAGGCGACGATGTTCGTTCTCGACGAGCCGACCACAGGGCTGCACGTCGCCGACTCGGCCGCGCTGGTTGACCTCTTCGACCGGCTTGTCGACGCCGGCGCGACCGTCATCGTCATCGAGCACAACCCCGCCGTGATTGCGCGCGCCGACTACATCATTGACCTCGGCCCGGGCGCGGGCTCCGCTGGCGGCCGCATCGTCGCCCACGGCACCCCGAGCGCTGTCGCCGCGAACCCCGACTCGCTTACCGGGGTGTACCTGCGAAGGTTCTCAAGCTAGCCAAATCCGAGGCCGAATAAGGGGTATCGTCGAAGGTGTAAACGTACTCGGTATGTAAGGAGAGATTAGTATGTCTCACGGCACTGGAGATCACGGCCCGAAGCCCTACGCAGTAGACATTGAGAAGGCCACGGTGGACAACGACGCCTTCCGTGACACCCTCTGGACCGGCGAGCACCTGCAGCTCACCGTTATGACCATTCCTGCGGGTGGCGAGATCGGCGCCGAGATCCACGACGACCACGATCAGTTTCTCCGTCTCGAAGCTGGCTCCCTGCGCGCCATGATCGGCACCAGCGAGGCCGAGCTTGAGCTCGATGAAGTTGTCCACGACGACTTCGCCATCTTCGTGCCGGCCGGCAAGTGGCACAACTTCGTCAACGAGGGCGACGAGCCCGCGAAGCTGTACTCTATTTACGCGGCTCCGGAGCACAAGCCGGGCACCTTCCATGCCACCAAGGCGGACGCGGACGCGGCTGAGCACTAATTACGTGAGCGGCCCGACTGTCTACCCCCTCGCGCCGTCGGCGTGGGGGGCCGCAGACGAAATTGACGTCGACCATCTCGTCCAGGCGTTGCTGTTTAGCGACATTGCGAGAACGGTCGGCACGACCTACCTCGAGGTTCAGCTTGAGCCGGACCCGATGACCCGCGGCTGGCGAGTGCGCGCGGGCGAGCACGTGATCGGTGCTATCGCTGCGGCTGTGCGCAGCCGCTTCCCCGCCATCGAACGCATCCACGCGTCTGGCTTCGTGCCGAGAACCATCGCAGGAGCCCGCTTTGACTCTGAGCGAGGCCGGTGCGATGTGCAGGTGTACCTGCCCCCGCCAGAGGTGTCCGTTCCGCGAAACAACTCCCCCGCGGGTGCCGTCGTGCTCGATCCCGGTGACATGGTCGTCGTCAACACAGCGACTGGCGAGTTCAGCGCCGCCGAGCTGGCTGCGCGCTCCCCCGGCCAATGGCTGGTTGGTCTGTCGATTGTCGGCGACGCCGTCGTGATCACCCTCGACGGGCGCGTACTGGGCACCGTCTCTGATGCCGACAACGCCGCATTAGCGTCGCTTATCGACGCCCCCACCTCCTACGCCCGCGCCCACATCATCGACGCGATGGTTGGCCTCGACGTTTCCGAACCGGCCACGGAGCCGGCCCCCGTACCAGCGTTAACTGTGCCGGCGCCGGAACCCGAGCGCGACTGGAACTTGGTCACGTTCCCCGACGGAACGTGGTCGGTGGTTGTGGAACGTGACGCTGCGATCGACCCGGAAGATATCGCTGCGCCGGCTCGTCGATCTCGCCCCGTGGCGGGTCCGGCTTCGATTGACTTCACGCCTACGACGAGCTTTCGGGCGTCGTCGGCCGCCTACCTCACGGAGGTGGAGAAGATGCGCATCCGCCGCGAGCAGCAAGACGCTTCCAAGGGTGGGCGGCACCGTCGGTAGTTCGGGTTTTGTTCGGGCGCGCTGAGGTATAGGTGCTAGACCTCAAGAAAACCCGCACCACCAACAAGCTCCCCAGCGCACCCCCCAGACCGGTATAGTCCCCAGCGTTCCCGAACCGAATTACCGAAGCGAGTCCCCGAAGTCCCATGCGCATCACCTCCCGCACCCTAGCCCTCGTCACCACCGCTGCTCTCAGCGCAACGACGCTTTTCAATCTCGCGTCATTCCCGGCGACTGCACAAAGTTCGCTGAGCTCAAGTGGCACGCGCCCGACCGCGCCTGATCTCAACCACACCGAGCCGGGCACCCCTGTGGTCATGCCCGGAGAGTTCATCGTGCAGATCATGGGTGACATTCTTGGCCCGGCATCTCTGACCTGGTGGGATTCCGCTCCGGCGACCTCGGCATCATGGCCCCGCTAGACAACGGCACCTTCGCGCTCATCTTCGGCGATTCCTTCCGCGAGACCGGCCTGCGCGGCGAGTGGATGAGCCCGGTGGGTGTGGTCGCGCAGCTAGTCAACGGGATCATCGAGATCATCCGCCCGCTCAACGCCGGCGATAAAGTCGAGCAGTTGCTGGACTACCCGCACGTCGACGGCCTCACGCTCATTCCCTCCGACATGATTAACATCGACGGAACGCTGTACATGCAGGGCATGTGGAACCGCGGCATCGGCAACGTGCTGCACACGGAAATTTGGAAGTCAACGGACAACGGGCGCACGTGGGCGAGCCTCGGCACAACGCCGACGACCTACCTCAGCGGCATGGGTGACTTGATTTCCTGGGAGCGCGGCCAGGACGGCTACATCTACGTGGTGTCGTCGTCATTCAAGCGCGACCACCCCGTCTACCTGTCGCGTTTCATGCTCGACAACATCGCCGACCGCTCGGCGTGGGAGGTATTCAACCCCGCAACGGGCTCGTGGTCGACAAGCGGCGCGCCGATCTTGAGCGGGGTCCAGGCCGGTGAGATGAACCTGCGCTTCATCGACGGCCACTGGGTGCTGGCAATGTTCAACGAGCAGACGCTGCAGATCGAGGTCCGCGTCTCCGACACGCTTGCCCAGAATTGGAACTCGGTGCCCGTGGCGGTGGTCGCGCGCCACGGCAGCTGGACCAACGAGCAAACACCGCTCAACTTCTCCCAGCCCTATGGCGCCTACATCGTGCCGGGCTCAACCCTGGCAAACATGGACATCGTGATCTCGCAGTGGAACACGTTCAACAACAGCCGCTACAACTCCACCCAGTTCAACGTCAAGGGCCTGGACACGTATTTTGGCGTCGATAAGCCCGCGATTCAGGCCCCTGAGGTCGTGAGCGTCGAGGAGCAGCCGGCCGCGGCCGTCGAGGAGCAGGTCCTCGAGGATGCTCTGCTCGAGCAAGCCACGAACTAGCCGCTTATCGACGCCCCCACCAACGCCAACCCGCACTTAGTGGTCGAGCACCGTGGCGACCCACCCGCTGGCCTCGTAGCTGTACTCGACGCGGGTGGCGTTGCGAGCGTCGACTGCCTGGAAGAATTCCAAGCGCACCGGTTCGACGCGCAGGATGTTGACGTGCTCGTCGGATGCGCCGTCGAGACGCGCGGCTCCGCGGACGCGCACCGCGCGGTTCATCGGCTGCCACCAGAAGTTCAGCGCCGCGACGGGGCTGTCGCTAAGTTGCTCCACTTTCGTGGAGTCCGCGCCGGTGCCGAAGCAGAAACCGTTGTCGCTGAGCTCCATGAGGTTCATCACGCGCGCGTCGGGCACGCCGTTTTCGTCAACCGTCGCCACCGTCGCGGCGCGCACGTCGTCACAGCCCGCGACGACTGCTGCTTCGAACCATTGGGCAAAAAGCTCGAAGGGGTCGTCGGGCAGGTTGGCGGTGTCGAAAGCGGGCGCGCTTCCGGTCAGTGACGACAGGCCCCGGAGGTAATCGGAATCAAGGTAGCTCATGGTTGCCAAGATACCCGCATGCGGATGCGGGAAGCTTAACCAATTGTTCAACAAGCCTGCACCTGCGGTCCACCTTGGAACCCTATGGTGATCATCGCATAACTTCCTGCATGTGCTTTGTGAAAGGACCTGTCCCCATGCGGTTTCGCTCCGTAACCACTTCCCTCGCCGCAGTGTCGGTCAGCGCCCTCGCGCTGGCCGGCCTGCCGCTCGCCTCGGCACAGACCGTCAGCGAGTTCACCGTCTCCAATATCACCGACTTCCACGGCCGCTGGGAGCAAAAGCTCGACGCGAAGGACCCGAACAAGTCGATCCCTGGCGCCGTGGCGCTCAAGTGCGCCGTCGACGAGGCTGCTGCGGGCCGCGCGCACGCGTTCACGTCCTCGGGCGACCTCATCGGTGCTTCCCCGTTTGCCTCAATGATTTTGGACGACCAGCCGACGATCGACATCATGAACCTCATGGGTCTCGACGTCTCGGCAGTGGGCAACCACGAGTTCGACAAGGGCGCGAAGGATTTTACAACGCGCGTCGTCCCTGAGGCTAACTGGACCTACCTCGCCGCCGGCGCCGACGGCCTCGACCGGTCGACGGGCGTGAAGGACTACGAGATCATGGACCTCGACGGCGTCAAGGTCGCCTTCATCGGCTCCGTTACCGACGACATGCCCAACCTGGTCAGCCCGGCCGGCATCGCAGGCATCACCTGGGAGAACCCGGTCAGCGCCATCAACATGCGCGCAAAGGCGCTGACTGACTCAGGCGAGGCCGATGTCGTCATCGCCCTGCCGCACGAGGGCAACATCGATCCCAGCGCGTGGTCGGACAACGTCGACGCTGTGTTCATGGGCCACACCCACCAGTACGTCGATCCGACCGGCGATTCCCCCCTCATCATTCAGGCCGCGCAGTACTCCCAGGGCCTGGCTAACGTGAACTTCACCTACGATCCCTCTACCGACACCCTCACGGTGGAAAAGGCCGAGCTGCTGCGTCCGGCGGACATCGTGGCCTGCGACACCCCGAACGCAGAGATCCAGGCCGTGATCGACGCCGCGAAGGCCGCGGCCGATGCCGCAGGAGCCGAGGTCATCGGCACCCTGAATAGCCCCCTGTACCGCGGTGCGAACGCCGGAGCCGATTCCGGTTCCAACCGCGGCGTCGAATCCCAGCTCAACAACCTGCTCGCCAACGTGGCCAAGTGGGGAGTCGCCAACAACAGCGAAGTCAATCCCGACATCGCTGTGATGAACGCAGGCGGCGTGCGCGCCGACCTCGAGGCCGGCGAGGTGACCTACGCCGATGCCTTCGCTGTCCAGCCCTTCGGCAACGAGATCACCTACACCACCCTCAAGGGCGCAGATTTCAAGGCCGCCCTGGAGCAGCAGTGGAAAGAGGCCGCTGAAGGATCCCGCCCCATGCTTTCCCTGGGTGTGTCCGACAACGTCTCCTACACCTACGACCCGACCCGTGCTCAGGGCGAGCGCATCACGAGCGTGCTTATCGATGGCCAGCCGCTCGACCCCGACAAGGATTACGTCGTCGCAGGCTCCACCTTCTTGCTCACCGGCGGTGACGGTTTCACCGCACTCGCCCAGGGAACCCCGTTGGCGCAGCTCGGCTACTTGGACATCCAGGCGTTCACTGAGTACTTGGACTCCTACCTCGGTGACGGCGACGCACCCGCCCCGCGTACCGGTCAGTCGAACGTCGGCGTCCACATCGACGCTCCGCTTGTCGCCGGCGAAGCCGCAACGATCGACCTGACCTCTTTGGTCTACACCTTGGGCGAGACAGCCAAGACGGTCACCATCGAGCTCGGGGACCTGAAGTACACCTCCGATATCGACTACGACTTCGGCCCCGCCAACTATAACGAGGCCGGTAAGGCGAGCCTGACCTTCGGCATCCCGAAGGAATTTGCCGGCAATTACAGCCTGCGCATCACCACCGACGCCGGCACTGACGTCACTGTGCCCGTTACCGTTGAAGGGGCCGCTGCGGAGACCCAAAACGGTGGTTCCTCCTTCGGCGCGCTGGCCGTGTTTGTCGCCATTATCGCCGGAATCGCGGCGGTTGTCGGTGGCTTCCTGCCGCAGATCCTCGATCTGCTGCGCAACGCAGTGCCTGGGCTGCAGATCTAGGGCCCAGTAATCCACCGGGCGTAGAGTAAGCGCCGTGCCCAACAAGACTTCTCCCTGGCCGGCGCTGTGGACCATGATGATCGGGTTCTTCATGATCCTGGTCGACTCCACCATCGTCTCGGTCGCGATCCCAGCGATCACCGACGCGTTCGGCGCCGGTTACAACCAGGTCATCTGGGTCAACAGCGCCTACCTTCTCGCGTATGCGGTACCGCTGTTGATCACAGGCCGCCTCGGTGATCGTTTCGGCCCCCGCAGGCTCTACATCGGGGGCCTCGCCCTATTCACGATCTCATCCTTCGCCTGCGCCCTAGCGGGCAGCATTGAAGCGCTCATCGTCGCGCGCGCTTTCCAGGGACTCGGTGGGGCTATCGCCACCCCCCAGACGATGAGTGTGATGATCCGCACGTTCTCCCCCCGCGAGCGCGGCGGCGCGATGGGCGTGTGGGGCGCGACCGCCGGCGTTGCCACGATCACCGGCCCGCTCGTGGGCGGCTTGCTTGTCGACGCCGCCGGTTGGCCGTGGATCTTCTTCGTCAACGTCCCCGTGGGCGTGGTCGGACTCGCCCTAGCGTGGCGCTTTGTCCCGGTGCTCGAGAACACGGCCCGCAGCCTCGACTGGACCGGGGTAATCATTAGCGCCGTGGGCATGTTCTGCCTCATCTTCGGCATTCAGGAAATCCAGCGCATCTCCTGGTCGTGGCTCCTCATCGCGGTCGGGCTCGCCCTCCTTGTAGGCTTCGCCGCCTGGCAAAAGCGCACGAAAAGCGACCCCCTCGTCCCGCCGGTGCTCTTCAACGACCGCAACTACGCGATTTCGATCCTCGCGATCTTTGCCGTCGGCGCTACCGTGGCCACCTACGCCATCCCGTGGATGATCCACGTCCAGCAGGGTGTCGGATACAGCCCAACCCAGGCCGCGCTCCTGGTGCTGCCCGCAGGGGTGATCTCCGGCGCGCTATCGCCGTACGTCGGCAAGCTCACCAACACGCTGCCGCCGAAGCCGTTCGCCATATCCGGGATGGCCCTGATCGGAATTTCTGTGGTGCTCATGGCGCTGCTCACCACCACAGAGACCGACCCGCGTTGGATGCTCGCCATCTCGGTAGTGACGGGCCTGGGCAACGCGATGATGTGGGGGCCGCTGTCGATGATTGCAACGCGCAACCTTGACCCGCAGCTCGCTGGTGCCGGTTCCTCGGTCTACAACACAATGCGCCAGGTGGGGGCCGTGATCGGGTCTGCCGCCGTCGCCGCGCTCATGGGCGCCCAGGTCGCTCGCCACGATTCCCTATCCGCAGCGATGGGCACCTCTTTGCTGCTGCCCGCGGCCGTCATTCTCCTCGGCGCGGTCATCGGCACTGCGTTCGCCCGCACCGAGTCGTGGTCGGGCCCGGAACCGCGCCCCTAAGCGGTAGCGGAGATGTGCCAGACCATGCCGTAGGCGTCCTCGCACTGCCCGTAGTAGTCGCCCCACGGGGCGCGCTCGAAGGGCATGGTCACGCGGCCGCCGTTGCCCGTCAGCGCCTCAATGATGCGGGTGCCATCCTCGACGCTGTCTGCTTCGTAGACGAAGGAGCAGTCCCCGCGGTTGAGCTTTCCGGAGTTGTCGGAGAGGTCATCGCCTCCGGTGAGGTTGAACGTTCCGGTGAGCTTGCCGTGTGCGACAGCTTCGCGCGGGGCCGGAAAGGGAAATTCGGCGCCGTTGTCGAGCTGCTCGCCGTAGGTGAGAACCTCGAGCTCACCGCCGAAGATGGAGTGATAGTAGGCGAACATCTCCGCGGCGTTGCCGTGGAAGGAAATGTAAGGGTAGGTCGCGGTCATGAACATGATCTTTGCATAATGGGGCCACCCGTGCGCGCGCTGACAACAATTTCCCAGAAAGCGAACCGCCTTTCCCTGATCCCCTGCGCCGATCCAACAAGCAAGCTTCAGGGCGCACTAGCCTGGTCACCATCCCGGCCCCCACGCCAACCAGCTCAGAAAGGCGGATGTCCCACAATGAGGATCACTGCGCCCGTTGATGCCACGACAATTGCGCGGCACCTGCGCCTATCGAGCTGTGGCACGTAAGCCGCGCGCGCCGAAGAAGCGCATCGCGGGCACCTACCGCATCGACACGGGCACAGCGCGCATCAGCGAGGATCCGCTGCGTGACGGCGGCTACACGCTCGAGGTCAATGACGTTCCTTCCTCCTACGTCGTGCTCGGCGCAGCCGAGGTGCTCGAGTACGACTACATGGAGTGGATCGCGGGGCTGATGCGTTACGACGCCCCGTTTACCAGCACCCACCTCGGCGGTGCCGCCTGCGTCCTGGCCTCGCACTTCCAGCAGCGCTGGGGAGGCAGCCATACCGCCGTGGAGGTCGACGCAGCCCTGGCCAAGCTGGTGCGCTGGGCTTTCGAACCCCGCGCCACGATTGTCGTCGCCGAGGCCCGCGCCTATACCCACGCGCTAGCCCCGGGTTCGCAGGACGTCATCGTTCGAGACGTCTTCTCCGGCCCGGCAACCCCTCGCCCGCTGACCACGGTGGAGTTCTTTCGGGCGGCCCGGGCCGCCCTCGCTCCCGGCGGCCTCTATGTCGCCAACCTCGGAGACCTGCCGGGGCTGCCGCACTCGAGCGCGGAGCTCGCCGGGATGTCCGAGGTGTTCGCGCACGTCGGGGTGGTGTCCACCCCGGACATGCTCTATGGGCGCGCGTACGGCAACATCGTCGTGGCCGGCGCGGACACCGAGCTGCCCGGCGAAAGGCGGGCCCGTGAGATCGCCCGTGGTGGTGCGGCCCGACGGGACTAGTTCGCGGGCGTCAATGTGACGTCGTCGACAACCGTGCCGTCAAACGAGTTGATGCTGCGCACGCGGAGCGTGTCCCCCTCGACCTCGACCGCTGCGTAGTCGGGGGTGTAATCTTGGTTCCACAGGGCGATCGTCGGCTGGTTCAACCCGGCCGCGCGGGACTGCTCGAGGGTCATCCCGGGGTACTCGTTTCCGTCGTTGCCCTCGAAGTCGTAGAACTTGCCGCCGCCGGCGGTGCTGAAGGTGAGGTAGAGCACCTCGCCGTCTTCCTTCTGCAACACGTCGCCCGGTGCCGCCAGTGCCTCCGGGACGCGGGGGGTGAGCCCGTTCATTAGGTGCGAGCGGTTGTACATGTGGTCGTGGCCGTTGAGGACAAGATCCACGCCGACCTCGCTGAAGACCGGGCTGAGGGTCTCGCGCATGCGCACGATGTCCGGATCCGTGTAGCGCCCGCCGTGGGAGTGGAAGGCGAAGTGGTTGAGCACGATAACCCAGTCCTTGTCGCCGCCGTGGGCCGCGACCGTGTCGCGCACGAACTGTGCCTGCTCGGCCAGGCCCGCGTCGTCCTTGCGGTTGGAGTTCAGCGCGATGAACAGGGCGTTGTTCTGCTCGAAGAAGTAGTTCGAGGTCTCCCCAAGCTCGTTCGGCAGGTTCCAGTGCTCCTTGAAGTGCCGGGTGCTAGCACCGCTCGGGTACGTCTCGTGGTTGCCCTCAATCGCCGCGAAGCGGTAGTTGCGCAGCTGCGGGGCCGAGAAGAACTCGTTGTACTGGCCGTAGCGGCCGATCAGGTCGCCCCAGCCCTCCACCTGGTCGCCCAGGCTGACAAACAGCGATGCATCGGGGTTGGCCGCTGCTGCGTTGCCCGCAGTCGTGCGCCACATCGCGCCCTGCTCGGCGACCTTGAGATTGACACCGATCTGGGCGTCGGTCACGGCGACGAACTTCCAGGAATCGTCGCCGTCGTCGATGGTGAAGCTCTCCGGCGCACTGAAGCCGCCGGCGTCGGAACCGATCTGGTAGGAGTACGTCTCCCCCGGGGTCAGGTCGGACACCTCGGCGAAGCGGGACAGGTACGCGATGGCGCCGTAATCGGCTTCGCGCCCTGCCACCTCGATGACCGCATCCGGGTTGGACACCGGGTGGATGCGCACAACCTCATCACCGGTGTAGGTGGAGCGCCAGGAGAAGTTGACGCTTTTCTCGTCCGCGCCGATGCCGGTGACGGCGCGGAAGATCGGGCCGGACACGGCGCCGGTGTCGGGGGCGGAGGAGCCCGGGGCTATGGAGGAGCCCGAGGGGCTCGAGCTCATCTGGGCGTTGGCAACGGGGGTCACGGTCAGGCTCAGCGCGACAGCAGCAGCGGTCAGGGTCTTGCGCATCATCAACAACCTTCAAGTCGGCGGAAATCTACCTGCCAATAACAGCACGCATTAGTAACCTTTTCATGTACTGCACGTTACTGTCTGGTTACTTCTCGCCAAGCGCGCGCTTCATTTTCACCACCGCCACCCGCCCCGCGCGGTTCGCCCCGACCGTCGACTGCGACGGCCCGAAACCTATCAGGTGCAGCATCGGCTCAGCAGCGACCTGCGTGCCGTCGACCGCCACTCCCCCTCGCTCGTTGACGACGCCGAGCCCAGCGAGATGGCTTAGCGACGGCCGGAAACCGGTTGCCCAGACAATCGCGTCACACGCGGTTTTTGACCCATCCGCCTCGATCACACCGTCCGGCGCGACACTGCGAAACATCTCCCGGCGCGTGAGCACACCGCGCTCGCGAGCGGCGATGACGTAAGGGGCATCCTTAGCTATGCCGGTGTACGACACCACGGAGTGCCCCGGCTCGCCGCGGGCGACGCTTTCGGCCACGCGCGCCTCCACGACGCGGCCGTCGAAACCTCGCGTGAACTGGGGCTGGCGCCGGGTATACCACCTGGTTTCGACGACCCGCGAGATTTCCTCGAGGTGCTGCAGGGCGGAAATTCCCGCACCGACCACGGCAACGCGCTTCGAGGCGAACTCCTCCGGACCGGCATAGTCTCGGGTGTGGATCTGGCGCCCCTGAAATTCGCCCTGACCAGGGTAATCAGCGCGCAGCGGGTTCTCCCAGGTACCGGTGGCGTTAATCACGCCGCGCGCGCGGATGCGCCCTGCGGTGGTGTCCACGAGGAACTCCTGGCCGCTTTTTCGCACGGTGAGCACGCGCACCGGCCGCGCGATGTTCAGGCCCATGCTGCGCTCGAAGTCAGCGAAGTACGCGGGCACCGCTGTCGAGGCTTTCTCCTTCGGGTCGAGGGTGGGGGCGTCGAAAAGCGGCAAGCCGAAGATGCCGTTGAGCCTGCTCACCGTGAGCGTGTCCCAGCGCTGCAGCCACGCGCCACCGGGGCTGGGCGAGGCGTCGACCGTGACGTGGTCGATGCCGCGGCGGGCCAGGTGAAAGGTAGCGGACAGGCCCGCCTGGCCGGCGCCGATGACGGCGACTGTGGTAGCCACCTCCCCGAAGTTTTCGCCTTTACGCATCGTCGAAGCGCAGGGAACCCAAAAAAGCGTTGAAATCGCCGACGAGCTCCCCCGCGTCGCGCGAGGCCGCGGACATGACCACGCACAAGACGCGATCCTCACCCTCGTCGCCTGCGACGGCGTAGAACGCCTGGTGCTGGGTAAGCTCAAGCTCCCCGAAAGAGGCGGCGACGCTGAAGCTCAGGGTCTGGCGCCCAGCGTCATCAGGACCGTCGGTGACGCGAAAGTTGTGGGATTTCTCGCGCGTCGCGTGCGCCGACTGCTCCATCACGGTGGACAACGCGGTGCCCGCCGCGACAGGAATCGTCGTGGCGCCGATGTTGGGGCGAAAGGTGTCGAACGCCCCGCGGCGGGCGACGATGAAGTCGTATCCGTCGGGGGTTTCGCCGATAAACCAGTCGTCGTTTGGCAGGTCGAAGCGATAGCGGGAAGTCACGCGGCCCATTTTAGAGCACGAGTTCCGCCCCGAGCCGCGGCTGATAAAACGCCGCTACCTCGACGGTCAGCGAGCGCAGGTGCGGATTCGTCACCTCCGCGAGCGCCTCAACGTAGGCGGGCACCATCGCTTTCGGCAGGCGCAGACCCATCGTCAGGTGCGGGATCCAGCGCGGGCCACGCCCGTCGGGGTTCATTGCGCTGAGGCGCCGAGCGGCGTCGTCAAGCGCATCGGGCGCCTCGAGGAGCCAGGCAACCGTCTGCTTTCTCTTCGTCCCGAAAATGACGGTCCCCGCCCGCTCAAGACGCGCGGGCAACAGCGGCGGCAGCGCTACCGCCGCCTCCCCGACGACCCTGGTCTGCATAATGTGCGCAAACGTCACCGTCACGTGCGGGCGTTGATGCTGCAGCGGGAAACCCCGGTGAGCTAACTCCGCGTAGATCTGCACAACCTGCTGCTCGTGCTCGCGGGCAAGGCGCAGCAGGATGTTCTCGGGCGAGGTGGACTGCACGTTTGACTACTGCAGCTCGGGAACGAACGGCGTCTGATCCTCCAGAGCGCGACGCACCATGTCGCGGTGGCCTTCACCGGTGCGCACCTCGAAGGTGACGTCGGTGCCCTCATTGGCCTGGAGCTTCTTCGCCGCGGCGCTGATCTGGCTAAAGGTGATGATCTCGTCGTCCTCACTGCTGAAGATGTAGATCGAGGTGGTCGGGTGCATGTTCGCCATGGAATTGGACGCGAAGTGCTCCAGCAAAGCCGTGAGCTTCGGCTCGTCGTTCAAAATCCCCTTGCCGGTGACCTTGTTTTCTTCCTTGAAGGTGGTCAGGCAGACGCGTGAGGCGTAGTCCATGACCTCTTTGCCCTTCTTGCTCAGGAAATCATCGGCTTTGATTCCCTTGTTGAAGTTCATCGCCCCCTTGATCGCGTAGGACGCGTAGGCGAGGTTCTTCTCGTCGATCGTGGCAACCATCGCCTTCGCCGCAACCCCGGGAACCTTGGTCGAGGGTACAAAAGTGTCGCCCGGCGCGATCGCCAGCGTCTTTTCCAAGCCCGTGGCGACATCGTCCGCCGAGGCAGCGGCGACGGCTGCAAACCCTCCCTGGCTCCACCCGGTGTTGTACCAGGAGTCGGCGAAGCCGTACTCTGCGCGGGTGGCACGAACCATCTCGTTGACCGACGAGGCCAGCGAGTGGCGGTCCATGTAGGTGCCCTTGCCGGAGGTGCCCAGGCCCTCATAATCCGGCTGGATCACGGCGAAGCCCTTGTCCAGCCACGCCTGCAGGTAGGAATCGACGACCAGGGTAAACGCCTCGTGGTCGGGGTGGGTGCCGATCGCAGTCGAGGACGCCGCCTCCTTGGTGATGCCCGTGGTGCCGTGGGCGTAGCTCAGCACGGGCCAGCCTCCTTCCGGCGCCTCCCCCTCGGGGAATGTCACGAGTCCGGTTACCTTGATCGGGCTGCCGTGCGCGTTGCGGGCGCCGTAGGTGACGAGCAGTGTCTTGGATCCGTTCGGCGCGGAGATGATCTTCTCTGTCTCGAGAACCGCGGAATCTAGCACCGTTCCCACAGCACTTTCGTCGATCACGAGCTCGGCTGCGGCCGCACTTCACGGCACCGACGCCTCCTTGCGCGCCTGCTTCACTTCTTGCTCCTTCTCGCGGTTCCCTTTCACCGCCGCATACCCGAGTACGGCAGCAGAAGCGATGGCGGCCGTCACAGCACATTTCCCGGAAAACATTTTCCATTCCTTTCGTTGAATCCTGGCGACATCCACGACACCCGTGACACCTCGGTGGGATCGCTTTTTTCGGATATCGACATCACCAACGTATCGCGAAAAAATGTGGGCTTCCTGGCAATTCTGCTTCTGTTTTCCTCGTTGCCGATGGTTTCCGGCTGCTAGCATGTCCCCCATGACTTTCACCGCGCGCGCCGCCGCACCGAACCAGATTGCTGAAATGTGGGAAAAGGTCTCGGCTTCTCCCGTCAAACGCGGGTTGTTTTCGGCCTTCTACGCACTCAAGGCACCGTACTTCCGGACGGTGCTGCCCCGTATCCAGGAGCTCGTCCCGGGCAGCCACTGCACGGTCCGCATTCCGAAGTGGTGGGGCGTGAATAACCACATCGGCACGTTCCATGCGATTGCCGCGCTCAACGGTGCCGAGGCCGCGATGGGTCTATTGGCGGAGGCCACCGTGCCGCCGACGCACCGCTGGATCCCCCGCGGCATGCACGCGGATTACCCGGCGAAGTCCACCGGGGGCCTGACCGTCACGGCTGCGGCACAGTGGCCCGACTTCTCCACAATCACCCGCGACAGTGGCGGGCAGTTGGTCACCGTCGCTTGTACGCTTGTCGATGACGCGGGCACGACAGCCGTCACCGCAGACATTGAGGTCTGGGTCAGCGAAAGGTCGTAGGGCTCATGAGGCGCACCGCTGCAGCCGCCGCCATCACCGCTTTCTGCGTTGTTCTCACCGGCTGCGCTGGCGCGACATCGCAGCGAGAGACGGTGACCATAACCACCTATGTGCCTCACCCCGACGATCTCGCCGACGGTGAGTCGAACGCAGCCGCGCCGGCCCCGGAACCCATCGGAGACGGAAACCTCAGCGCTCGAAGGACAGCATTATCCGGGATCTTGGATTCTCTCGGGCCGTACTCTGCGGACCCCAGCTCCCGCTTCGCGCCCGACGGGACGTACTCCTACGCCATCGTGGAAGCTAGCGGCGACAACGAGCCGGACATGGCGGTCAAGGTCAACGCCCCCGAGTTCAGCCGCGTGTACCTTGCTACCGCGCCGGCCGGTGAGACACCCGTGCTGGGCACCTCCTACCTCGTGCACGGCGCGGCCGGTGTGGGCGGGTCCCGTTCCTGGGTCTCCGCCTCAAACAGTGGCCAGGGCCTGTGGGAGACTGTCGGCCAATCCGTGCAGCCGATGAGCACCTCGAAGCTCTACGCCCCGGAGGGCAAAACACTCGTCCCCACGGGCAGGGAGATAACGACCCGGGGCCTTGGGGAAGATCAGTACGAGATCCAGTGGATCGACTCCACCGACCGCTCCGGCCTCGCCTCGCTCGGTGTCGCGCCGGCGCAGCCGCCCGCTGCCGCGGTGTCCCCCGCGACCCCGGCGGGTACCCAGTTCGCGGGAACGGTGCTCGCGCTTTCTACTGCAGAAGTCATGAACGGCGAGCCAGCTCCGAACGGCGAGTCGGCTTCGAACATCTACTACGTCCTGCAGCTGGACGCGCCCACCCCGATCACCGCGATGCAACCTGGCGGGGACACGGATACTCGAACGAAAGATCAGCTCTCCCTCGGAGAGCACAGCAAGTACCAAGATGACTCCGCACAGTGGGGACCGCTCGTGGGCAAGCGGGTGACCCTCACCGTTGACCCGGAGACGATGTGGTGGCAATCCGATCCATCGCTGCCCATCGGCCCGCCCCGAGCCAGGGAACCGCTCGCCATCGAGGTGCAGTAACGCTAGCGCTCGGGCGCGACGAGGATGTTCGCCGACACGGATCTCCGTCGGGCCCAAGGTGGCTGCACGGGCGTGGAGCGCCGTCGTTTGTCGAAACCAGCGAGGCCGCAGTTAGAGTTGGCTGGTCCGCAGCCGCCAGACCGATCCAGGACATCCGATGACGAATCCCCCGCTTACTACGGTGACCACCGATGACCGCGTCCGCTACCGCGGGCAGGCGTCGATACGCGAAGCTGTGCGCAATCCGCGCACGCTGCTGCGCGAGGCGCTTGCCGGGCTGGTAGTCGCGCTCGCGCTGATTCCCGAAGCGATCTCCTTTTCCATCATCGCCGGAGTGGACCCGAAGGTTGGCCTGTATTCGTCGGTGATCATGGCCATCACCATCGCGGTTGTCGGCGGGCGGCCCGCGATGATTTCGGCGGCGACCGGGGCGGTTGCGCTCGTCGTCGCGCCGGTGGCGCGCGAGTACGGCATGGATTACTTGGTCGCCACCGTTTTGCTCGGTGGCCTTTTCCAAATCGTGCTTGCCGCGCTGGGTGTGGCTAAGTTGATGCGTTTCATTCCGCGCAGTGTGATGGTCGGATTCGTCAACTCGCTGGCGATTTTGATCTTCAGCGCCCAGCTGCCGCAGCTTATCGACGTCCCCCTCGCCGTCTACCCGCTCGTCGCCCTTGGCTTGGCCATCCTCGTGCTGTTGCCGCGCGTGACCACGGCCATTCCCGCGCCGCTGGTGTCCATCGCCGTCGTCACGGCGATTGTGCTGGTGTTTTCCATTGCCGTGCCCGCCGTCGGAGACCAGGGGGAGCTCCCGCGCAGCTTGCCGGAGCTGTTCATCCCGTCCTTACCACTGACACTAGAGACACTGCGGATCATCGCCCCTTACGCCCTCGGCCTCGCGCTCGTCGGACTCATGGAATCGCTGATGACGGCCAAGCTTGTCGACGACATCACCGACACGCATTCCGACAAGACCCGCGAGTCGTGGGGGCAGGGCGTGGCCAACATCGCCTCCGGCCTGTTTGGCGGCATGGGCGGTTGCGCCATGATCGGCCAGACCATGATCAACGTGAAGGTCTCCGGGGCGCGCACGCGGATCTCGACGTTGCTCGCGGGTGTCTTCCTGCTCATCCTCATCGTTGCGCTCAGCGATGTGGTCGCGACAATTCCGATGGCGGCTCTCGTCGCCGTGATGATCATGGTGTCCGTGGGCACGTTCGACTGGCACTCGGTCTCACCCGCAACGCTGCGCCGGATGCCGCGCAGCGAGACGGCCGTGATGATCGTCACCGTGGCGGTTGTCGTGGCAACGCACAACCTCGCCATCGGCGTGATCGTCGGCGTTCTCACAGCATCCGTGATGTTCGTCCGGCGGGTGTCCCACCTCTTTTCAGTCCGCCGTGAATCCGACGCTGAAACCGCCCGCTACTACGTCGACGGGCAGTTGCTCTTCGCCTCGAGCAACGACTTGACCACCGCGTTCGACTACTCTTCGGACCCGGAGCACGTGGTCATCGATCGCGCCGGCTCCCACATCTGGGACGCCTCCACCGTCGCGGCGCTCGATGCGATTGAAGCGAAGTACGAGCGCTACGGCAAGACGGTGGAGATCACGGGCATGAACGAGTTCACGAACGCGTTCCACGCCCGGCTCACCCACGAGCTGGGCGGGCAGTCTTAGCGCGAGGAGCTCAGCAGCGGGCGGGAATCCAGCGGGACGTTGACCGCGCCGTTCGGGGTCATGTAGACCACGCAGCCGGTCAGAGTCTGGAAATCACCGGCGAGGCCCCACTCGCCCGCGCAGTGGGTCGGCTCGGTGCCAGAAACCTTGACGGTGCTGTTCGGGCCGGCAACCGCCAGCGCCAAGCCCGGGTTCACGCCCCACGCCTCGGCGTGAGAGCCCGGGCCGACGGCGATGGCCGCGGGGCCGGAGAAGTTCGTGGCGTTGGCGACCGCGTGGCCGCCGTCGACAGACACACCCAACGCAATCGCGTTGGCCGCTGTAGCGGCCGCGTTGCCGTTAGCTGCAATCTGCTCCAGAAGTGCACCGGCGAACTGGACGTTGCCCAGGGTGGGTTGCGGCAGCGGGGAGGGTGCGGGGGCTGCCGCCGCGCTGCTGATGCCGAGTGCTGCCGCGCCGGCAGCAACGGCGAGGGAGATGGATGCGCGTCGTGCAAAGGACGTGATGTTCATTGATGAAATCCTTGTGGTCAAGTGGTGTCTCGCCCCGAAGCCGAAGTGATGCCACGGGAGCCTTGCAGTGTGTGTTCGGCGCCAACGCTAGAACGGATACCCGAGCGTTGCAGTTTCCCCCCATGCGGGGCCAGCACGGTGATGGGGAGTTTTATGCTTGCTCGAACGATGAGCAGGAGGAATTTGAATTGACAGAGGCACCGCTGCACGTGACGCGTGACGTTGCCGACGAGATGCTCACGCGCTGCGCCGCTGGCGACCGCGCCGCGTTCGCCGAGCTCTACGACCTGTATTCCGCGCGCGTGTACGGCATCGCGTTGCGTGTGGTCAGGGATCCGGCGCTGGCGGATGATGTCGCCCACGACGCGTGGCTCAGTGTGTGGGACCGCGCCGCGTCTTTCGACCCGGCCCGCGGTTCCGCGGCCGGCTGGGTCATGTCCGTCGCACATCGTCGAGCCGTCGACACGGTGCGCCGCATCGAGGCGGCACGCGCGCGAGCGTCTCGACGCCCAACGCACCCCGGCGCAATCGCACCCCAGCGGCGAGGACATCGCCGCGTTGAACGAGGCCCGACGCACCGTGCGCGACTGCATGGAGGCCATCTCGGAGCGTCAGAAAGAGGCGCTGTCACTGGCGTACTTCGAGGGTTTTACCCAGGCTGAGACCGCCTCTACGCTGGGGATTGAGACAAGTGCCGTCAAATCCAGGATCCGCAAAGCTCTCGCCGGCCTGAGGAGGTGTCTGGGCAATGAACAGTTCTAACTCCGCACCCGCGGATGTCGAGGGAATCGCCGCGCTGGTGGCAACCTCGGCGCTTAGCGAGGATGAGGCGCGTTCGCGCTGGCCCGAGGCGACGAGGTCGCCGCAGTTCGACCGCTGGCTCGCGATCCACCGCAATACCCTGGCCGCCGTGTCCGCGCCAGAGGCCATCCCAGCACCCGCTGGGTTGCGCAAGCGGCTTCTCCGCGAAGTGGCCCAACGCTCCCATGAGCCGCGCAGCACGCGCGCGCCGTGGTTCTTCGGCGCAGCCGCGGCCGCGGCAATAGTGGTTGGCGCGGGTGCGTGGGTTGCGTTCAACCCGACCCAGGAGCAGGCCGAAGTGTACGCCGCTGACGTGGCCGATGGGACGCTAACAATCTCGCTTGAACCAGGCGGAGACGTCGCCCGCCTCGAACTCGACAACGTGCCGCCTCCCCCAGAGGGCACCGTTTACCAGATGTGGGTTAACACCTCCGATGTCGCCCGCTCACTGGGCTCCATGGACCCCACTGACGTCACCGACCACACCCAGGTCGAGGTGGCAGGCTTCCGGGACGCCTCGGAGTTCATGATCACTGCCGAAGCAGGCGGCGCCGCCGCGGCCCCCTCCGAGCCGCTGGTTCTGGTTCCGTTGGACTAGATGGCGCAGGTTTCGCAGGCGTCCGCGCCGATCACACCGGCGCGCTGGAGGCGTCGATAAGCCCAGCAGCCCGCGCAAAAACCGAGGAAGGCTTCTGCGGAGGCCGCGATGACCAGCAGCGCGAGAGTGACCTGCAGGCCGCTGAAGGCCCCGAAGAGAGCGAAAACCAGCGCCGTCAGGGAGAAGGCGAGCCCAATGCACTGGGCGAACTGCTTCGGCGCGCCCGAGACGACGTGCGTTGTGCCGAAGACGGCGTCGGCGAGGTAGCGCACGGAAAATTGCCCGAACAGCGAGTACTTCGGACCCGCGTAGACGCGCAGGGCGAAGCCGGCCGCCAGCAACGCGCTCAGCGCCACTGTAATGGAGCTCGGCGCAATGAAGGAGGCGGCGATCGTGGCCAGGGCGAGGGCCACGACGAGCATCGCGGTTGTGCGGGCGGCGTACTCGTTGACGCGTTCTGGGAACTGTCCAAACAACATGCCGCAAGAATAGACCAGTTGGTTCCATTTTGTAAACCGCTCGGTCTACTTAGTGGGGTCAATCGAACTCGTTTTCCATTTTGTCTACCTTACTAGATTGGCAAAAACGTTCATGCGGTGAAATTGGAAGCTGTCTAATTTCGTGCATTGTTTGCGCCCGCTTTGACCCATAACGTTGCCCAAGGCCCCGCACCTTCCGCCGAATAGACCGCACTTTCTCCGTGTAAATCCGCGCGGGGGGCGTCTCGATCACGTGCTCGAAGGCACTTTAACAGTTGTCATTTTCTACTACCCCGGAGCTCACTTCATGCTGACCTTTTTGGCCGCCACCGGCGTCTCTGCCGCCCTCGCCATGGAGGGTTTTCGTCGCCGCGGAATCCGCTATACCGCAACCCTGGACACTCTCGATGTCAATATTCACGTCAACGGGATCCGCGGCAAATCCACCGTGGCCCGCATGATCGGCGGAGTATTGCGCTCACAAGGATTCATCACCATCGCCAAACCCACGGGAACCTACGCCTGCGTCAACGACCACGAAGGCACCGAGCACGCGATCAAGCGCGTCGGCCCGCCCAACATCAACGAGCAGTACGACATCCTCAAACAATGGCTAGCCAAGGGCGCGAACGCCGCGGTGTTTGAATGCATGGCCGTCAAGCCGAAATACCAAGCTTTGTGCCAGGACGTGATCCTGCGCTCCCCGATCTGCATCATCACCAACGTCCGCCTCGACCACCAGGAGGACATGGGCGACACGGTGGAGGACATCGCGGCGTCACTGTGCTCCACCGTGCCGGTTGACGGCACCGTCATCACGGGAGAGCGCAACCCCAAAGTCGTCGACATCCTGCGCGAAAAGTGTCAGGCGCGCGGCGCGACGCTGATCGTCGCTGAAGAGTCCGAAACCTCGCGCGCGCTTATCAACAAATTCGACTACCAGCAGTTCGAGGAAAACGTTGCCATCGCGCTCGCTGTCGCGGAGCTGCTGGGCATCGACTCCGATACAGCCTGCCGCGGCATGCTCTCTGCCGCCCCCGACCCCGGCACGACCCGCGTCACCCGCATATCCGACTCTCACCAGCCGGACCTTTTCTGGGTGCCCATGTTCGCCACCAACGACTGGGAATCGACCGTCCGCGTCTTCGAGGACGTCCAGCAGGGCCTGCCCGAGGGGTGCCGCAACGTCATCGCACTGAACAACCGCGCCGACCGCACCGACCACGTCGCCGTGGTCTTTTGAACCCGCGCTAGCCGTTGCCTCGTCGTTGGATGCGTCCTGTAAGTGTGAGCCCTTTTCAGCGGTAAACCTCTCGGCGGTGCCCGACCCTGAGCACGAGTACCACCAGTTCTTCGTGGTGGATGTCGTACACGACTCGGTAGTCTCCGACGCGAATTCGGAACTCACCGCTACCTCCCTTCAGCTGGATGCTCCCAGGAGGACAGGGATCGCTTGCGAGCGACTCGATTGCATCCAGCAAGCGGCGTGCCGTCGACCTGTCGAGCTTCCGGATCGCCTTCGCTGCTGAAGGGACATAAGTGATTGTGTACGACATCTAGCAGGTTCAAAGACCGAGCTCGCGCACGAGTTCTTCGTGCGAGACGCGCCCCTTCTCGTTGCGCGCTTCAGCAGCGGCGCAGATATCAGCCTGATCCTCCAGTGCGCGTACCGCACGGTCGTAGAATTCCGGCGACACGACAACCGCGCGGCGGCCCGCGCCACGCGACGTGATCTCAACGGGTTCGCGCTGAGCTGCGGCAATGTAGTCGCTCTGCTGGCGACGGAACTGGGACAAAGTCACGGAAGTCATGACACCATCGTACAACTTGTACAAGTTGCACACAATTGGCGCGCAAGGTCACAACCAGCCGTTACACGTTGAACTTGAACTCCACCACGTTCCAGTCCAGAGCAACCTCTGGATCGACAGGTGGCGCGTCCGCTGCGGTCGCTCTGCAGCTGCGGGGGCAGGAGCACAAACCGCCTTCAAGCTCTACCCCGTGACTGCCAGCTGGTGGCCCCCACTTGAGACACGCGCCTATCGGACGGTCCTGAAGCATTCATGTCAACCTTAGTACTCTAGAGCTATGTTTCGAATGCCGTCCTGGCGCGGTGGACGATGGGCTACCGAGGGCCATCCGCTCAGCGCAACCACGCCTGTCAGCTCGCCTGAGCCAAACCCAGATCACGCATGGAAGACACTCGCCTTGGTGAACGAGTGGATTCGCCACTCAGATGCGAAGGCCAGCGTGACGCTTGCCTTCACCGGGGTGATGGCAACGACGACATTCAACGGACCTGACCCCTTGTTGGTGGACATAGGCTAGCCCCGGTTGACAGCCGGAGG
>NZ_GG667194.1:109671-114715 GCF_000159635.1 Corynebacterium lipophiloflavum DSM 44291
GTAGCGTGCCTCAGCTGTCCATTCCTTATTTGTTCAGGTTCGGCAGTCATGCGTCATGCGCAGGAACGCCAGGGACCGGCCTCATCCCACTCAACGATGCGAGTATGAGTGCCTGTCTTCCTTGGAACCGAGACGCTGATCAGCTCACCGTCATTGACGGCCGTGGACTACCCAGCTACAGCACTCCCCGTCGCCGCCCCGCAACTTTTCCACTCCGCCGAGACGGCGGAACGTGGGCCAGGGCGTCGATGGCGGTGGCAATCACTGCTGCCATTGCCGGGCCAGCGTGAGAAGGGCTGTCGCAGTTGAAAGCTTATCGATGATCAAATACCGCGGCACAGGTATGGACAGGCAGGTCAGTCCAGTTCGAGGTCGGACGTGAACTCCTCGTGGGAGACACCGCCCGCCTCCTGGCGGGCAGCCGCTGCGGCACGGATATCCTCGCCATCCTCCAGCGCCTGAACCGCCCGGTCGTAGAAGTCCGGGGAGACCACCACCGCCCGGCGGCGGGGCCCGCGACTGAGGATGGTGACCGGCTCACGTTGGGCGGCATCAAGATAGTGGCTTTGTTCGCTGCGGAACTGACTGAGGGTGACCGTGATGCCCATACCCTTTAACGTACATTTTGTACAAGAAGTGCAGCAACGATCGCGGCCGTTCCGGAAGTCCTGCCCGCCGAACGGGACGCTTAGGGGCAGACACCTCCTTGACTGATACCCCCCATGGGTATAGGTTGAAGGTTGTTGGGGCATCTCCACTCTTGCCCTTCAGGACATCAAGGAAAGGATCATCTGATGAGCGCCGTAACAAAGAAGTACATCATCGAAGGCATGACCTGCGGACACTGCAAGTCCTCCGTGGAGGAGGAGATCGGCGAGGTCGCCGGTGTGACCATAGTGGAGGCCACCGTGGATACCGGGCAGGTGACCGTCACGGGTGAAAACTTCACCGACGACGATGTTGTCGCCGCTGTCACGACAGCCGGCTACACCGTCAAGCCCTAATCCCTGGGCCCGGTCCCCGCCTCGGGTAGACACGGTCGGGCCAACCCTGCTGGATATGCCCATCAGGCCCAGCCATGCCGGTTCGATATCCCCGACGGTGCATCTGTGGGCGGGCCTTTTGGGACCTCGCAGATGCACCTCACCACTGTTTGCTGAAGGACTGATCACTGATGATTCAGACACAACCGTCGGTTGACCTACTCCAGGTCGATCTGGGCGTCACCGGCATGACCTGTACGTCGTGCTCAGGGCGGGTGGAGCGCAAGCTCAACAAGCTCGATGGCGTGGAGGCCACCGTCAACTTCGCCACCGAATCCGCCTCCGTCAGTTACGACCCCACCAAAGTCGACGCCGATCGGCTGATCGAAACCGTGCGGGGTGCCGGGTACGACGCGTTCACCATGGGGGATCAACACGCCTCCGCCGTGGACAGCGGCCCGGAGGAGGACACCGAGGTGGTCGGTGACCGCCACGGACAGGCCCGCGAGGCCGAGGCCACAGACCTGAAGTCGCGTCTGATCGGGTCGACGATCCTCTCCGTTCCGGTGGTCGCGATCTCGATGATCCCGTCCCTGCAGTTCATGAATTGGCAGTGGGCCCTGCTCGTCATGTCCACCCTGATCTACTTCTACGGTGGCGCCCCGTTCCACCGGGCGACCTTAACCAACCTGCGTCACCGCTCGACCACGATGGACACGCTCGTGTCTCTGGGCACTACCGCTGCGTATTTGTGGTCGCTGTGGGCCTTGTTTTTCGGCAACGCCGGGCACCCCGGCATGGTCATGGAGATGAGCCTGCTGCCCCGCCATGACGGCATGGACCACATCTACCTCGAGACCATCGCCGTAGTCATCACCTTCCTGTTGTTCGGCCGGTGGTTTGAGATCCGCGCCAAGGGCCAGTCCTCCGCGGCGCTGAAGTCCCTGCTGGACATGGGTGCGAAAGACGCCGCGGTGATCCGCGACGGTGAGGAAGTCCGCGTCCCGGTCTCCCAGCTGACAGTCGGTGACGTCTTCGTCGTCCGCCCGGGTGAGAAGATCGCCACCGACGGTCGTGTCATCGAGGGCACCTCGGCCATCGACGAATCGATGCTGACTGGCGAGTCCGTTCCCGTCGAGGCCGCCCCCGGCACCCCGGTCACGGGCGCGACGATCAACACCTCCGGTCGACTGCTGGTCGAAGTCACCCGCACAGGTTCGGAGACCACGCTGTCCCAGATGGCCAAGCTGGTCACTGACGCCCAGGCGAAAAAAGCCCCGGTCCAGCGCCTGGTGGATAAGATTTCCTCGGTCTTCGTCCCGACGGTCATTGTCGTCTCCATCATCACCCTGATCGTCCACCTCGCCCTCGGCAGCGGGGCGAACTGGGCCTTTTCCGCCGCAGTCGCGGTGCTGATCATCGCTTGCCCATGCGCCCTGGGACTGGCCACCCCGACCGCCCTGCTGGTGGGCACCTCCCGGGGCGCGCAGCTGGGCTTGTTGATCAAGGGCCCGGAGGTCCTCGAATCCACCCGCCAGGTCGACACCATCGTCATGGACAAGACCGGCACCGTCACCTCCGGGGTCATGTCGGTCACCGGCGTCCACGCCGCCGACGGCTACACCAACAACGAGGTCCTCGCCTTGTCGGCGGCCGTCGAAGCAGGCTCCGAGCACCCCATCGCCAAGGCGATTGTCACCGAGGCCGAGCGCTCCGGGAACATCCAGGAGGCCACCGACTTCGACAGCACCGCCGGCCGGGGCGTCACGGCCACCGTCAAGGGTCACGTCGTCACCGTCGGCCGTCCCGCCGGCCAGCTGCCCCGTGACCTCACCACCGCCTTCGACCACGCACAGTCGCAGGGCGCGACCCCGGTGGCCGTCTACGTCGATGACCAGCCCGCCGGTGTGGTCGTGGTGCGCGATGCCATCAAAGACTCCTCAGCGGAAGCGGTCGCCCAGTTCCGCAGGCTGGGGTTGAGTCCGTACCTGCTCACCGGCGATAACGCGAAGGCCGCGGCCGCCGTCGCCCAAGAGGTGGGCATCGATGCGGCCAACGTGAGTGCCGAGGTCATGCCGCAGGACAAGGTCGCGGTCATCGAGAAGCTGCAACATGAGGGCAAGAAGGTCGCCATGGTCGGCGACGGCGTCAATGACGCGGCCGCCCTGGCCCAGGCCGATCTGGGTCTGGCCATGGGGGCGGGCACGGATGTGGCCATCGAGGCCTCCGATATCACCTTAATGAACAACGACCTGCGCTCCGCGGGCGATGCCATCCGTCTGTCACGTCGCACGCTGGGCACCATCAAGGGCAACCTGTTCTGGGCGTTCGCCTACAACGTCGTGCTGATCCCGGTCGCCGCGATCGGTTTCCTCAACCCGGGGTTGGCGGGCATTGCGATGGGCTTCTCCTCGGTGTTCGTGGTCTCCAACTCCCTTACGCTGCGTAGATTCAAGCCCTCCCACGACAACACCAGTTCCTCACCGCAGCCCGCTCGCCCCTCCGTGCGGCAGCCGGTCACCGCCTAATCCGCATCCTTTTCTAGCGATAAGGAACCCCGTGTCCTCCTCCTGCGGCTGAGTCCCTCCAATAACACTCAGACCTCCGTCCCCAAGTACCTGCTCCTGACCTCTCCCCCGGCCCCACCCGGCAGGCCCCTCCGGGCCGACAATCTGCCGACTACTTATCCGAGTAACGCCACAGGGCGTGGGGACCATGAGGTCCTCACGCCTCATTCCATACCCTCGAGCTTTCCATCCTGATCGACCCGCAACTGACTCAGGACATACCTGCCCCCTTTTTTTTCAGCAAGGAGACCATTGTGGATACTCGCACCCCTGATCAGGCCGTTTCCTCCTCGGGTGGGGCCGACACCTGTCACACCACCCATGGCTACATCAACGACAAGGATCGCTATCTCGCCCGCCTCAAGCGCATCGAGGGCCAGGCCCGGGGCCTGCACAGCATGGTCGACGAGGAACAGTACTGCATCGACATCCTTACCCAGATCTCCGCGGTCAATGCTGCCCTACGCAGCGTTGCCCTGGGACTACTCGATGACCACATGAAACACTGCGTCCGTGACTCCGCCCAGTTAGGAGGAGAGGAGGCCGACGCGAAGTTCCAGGAAGTCACCGACGCTATCGCCCGTTTCGCCCGGTGACAGGCCGGGACCCGACCACCACACCCCGTCGAGAACGGCGGCCAGGCCACTCTGACCGCCCCTGTTACCCGCTGGAGGCTGGGAGTCCTGCTGCTGGCGGCGGCATGATCGGGTTGATGGCCACTGTGGTGCTGCTGGTCGAAAAGATCGCGCCGCTGAACAACCTCGACCACATCCCCACCTGCAACATCAACCGGTGCTGTTGCAAAGTTGGGGGGAGAGCCGCAAAAACTCAGTTTCTCATTCCCTGATCGCCGCTGCGTGTGGGCGTTCTCAGGCCGTCTCGAAGACCCGGCTGACGATCACCGCATCCGGGTTCGGTTGCCCGTGAGGTCAAACATCGTGCCTTGCCCTTTCCGCAATGAGTGCATCGCCTCCATCCCTTTCAACGTCCGATATGCAGATGTCTAAGTTCTTAAACGCGCCTTTCGGCCCGAGGATCCGCTTCAGCCGACCATGGTCGCCTTCCAGGATGTTGTTGAGGTATTTCACCTGCCGGTGTTCCACTGTTGGCGGGCAGATGCCTTCTTCCTTGAGCTCGGAGATCGCCTTGGCCAGGGAGGGTGCTTTATCGGTGTTGATCACTCTGGGATACCCGGCTGACGCATTGGATCTGAGGGCCTTGGCCAGGAAACGCTTCGCTGCGGCCACGTTCCGCTTCGGAGAGAGGTAAAAGTCCAGGGTCTGCCCACCGGCGGTGATCGCCCGATAGAGATAACACCACCTGCCGCCGACCCGGATATAGGTCTCGTCCACCCGCCAGGAACTGGCCTGCCAGTCAGGTACCTGCCGGTACCACCGTATTTGCTTGTCCAGCCCAGGGGCGTATTTCTGGACCCAGCAATGAGAATCGTGGTGTGATCGACCGGCACGCCCCGCTGAAGTCATCATTTCCTCC
>NZ_GG667194.1:114765-124875 GCF_000159635.1 Corynebacterium lipophiloflavum DSM 44291
CCCCGTAGCGGCAGTACCACCGCACTGCCCACAGAATGACGTCACGGGGAAATGACGACCGGAGAAGATACCCATGGCTCTGATTATTTCACGTCGATCTTCCTACTGCCCCAACTTTGCAACAGCACCCCATATCGTCTCTATCGAGAAGGTCTCCGAGATCGACACCGACCACGACGGGCAGATCGATACGCGGACCTACCGGGTGTATGGCCAGTTGTTCTGGGCATCAAGCAATGACCTGGTCTACCAGTTCGATTACACCGATTCGGCTAACCACATCGTTATTGATCTAATCGCCGCGGAGATCTGGGACGCCTCGACGGTGGCCACCCTGGATGCGATCACCCAGAAGTTCCAGGACAAAGGCAAGACCGTCTCCATCATCGGCCTTGATGGCCCCAGCCAGGACCGGCTCGACCGACTGTCCGGTCGCCTCGGCGCCGGCCACTAGAGCCAGATCCAGCCCCGGCAGGCACCGGTGGATTGTACGAAAAAGGTCAGGTGCAGCACCCTTTTCCGGAGTGGTGCACCTGCCCTCTATCAGCGTTCGGTTCAGTGAGTACCCGGCAGTCCGATCGTGAGCAGCTGCGGTGCCGGCGTACAACACCCCTGCGAGGACGACTCCTCCGAGACCACCCCAGCAGGTACCGGCACGTCGCAGCTCCCACCCAGATCCGTGGTACATACCCCGGTTTCGGGTAGATCCAGGTGCACCGCGTCAGCAGATTCCTGGTCCCCGGCCAAGGCCGCAACAATCGAGCGGACCTGCTCATAGCCGGTGGCCATAAGGAAAGTCGGGGCGCGACCATAGCTTTTCATTCCGGCGATATAGAAATTGTCCTCCGGGTGGGCCAGTACCTTCTCACCGTGGGGTTCCACCGAGCCGCAGCTGTGGAACTCGGAGTCAATCAGCGGCCCCAGCTGGGCCGGGGCCTCCACGGCCGGGTCCAAGGCCAGCCGCAGCTCCGAGAGGATGCTCAGGTCCGGGCGGAAACCCGTGGCCGGTACCAGCGTGTCGACCTCAATGATTTTCTCCCCCTCCGGGGTGGTGCCATGGACCTGCAGCCGGTCGCCTTGAGTGTCGAAGGCGGTGATCGTCAGGGAGGTGTGGACGGTGATACGTCCTGCGTCCACCAGCTGGCGCAGGCGCGAGCCCAGTGCCCCGCGGGCGGCCAGCTCGTCGTTGGCCTCACCGCCGTAGACGTGGGTGACATCCGCCGAGCGCACCGCCCAACTGATCCGGGTGTCCGGGTTCTGCTCAGCGAGCTCACCTAACTCCAGCAGGGTATTGGCCGCGGAGTGCCCGGCACCCACGACCAGGATGTGCTTGCCGGCGAAGCGTTCGCGGTCTCGGCCCAGCACGTCAGGCAGGGTCTGGGTGATCAGGCCCTGCTCGCGGGACTTATACTCCCCTGGGGCTATCAGGCCGGCCTGGCCCAGCGGGTTGGGGGTCGACCAGGTGCCAGAGGAGTCGATGACTGCCGCGGCCTGAGTATCCTCGACCGTGCCACCGTCGTGCTCGACGCGGGCGATGAACGGGGTGGTTGCCCGGTTCGCGGTGCGGGTCTTGTCCATGCCCAGTCGGGAGATGGCCACCACCCGGGTGTCGTAGCTGATCGCCGGGGCGATCTCCGGAGTTGCCGCCATGGGTGCGAGATACTCGGCGGACAGCTCGTGGCCGGTGGGCAGGACCTCATCCTGTGGCGCGCTCCAGTCGTGGCGCTCCAACAGGCGACGGGCGGCGGTGTCGATGTTGTACTCCCAGGGCGAGAACAACCGGGTGTGCCCCCACTGGGCAATCGCCGCCCCGGCCTGCGGGCCCTGCTCGACCACCCGGAAGGGTAGGCCGCGTTCGTGTAGGTGGGCGGCGGCGGCCAGGCCGACCGGGCCGGCGCCGATCACCACGACCGGATCAGGGGCAGATGTCGTATCCAGAGGTGTTGCCATTGCGGTGATATCTCCTATGCGGATCAGTGGTGAAGTGGTGGCCTCGTCATATCGATGGTTGCCAATGTCTACCGTAGGCTTCACTTTGACAGTCGTCAATGTATGATGGGGGCATGAGTGCTCCGCTAGAAGAACTGGTCGTCTGCCCCGACCACGGTGATGGTCGGGAGTGTTGCTCCCTGTCGTGCGGGCCCCTCGATACCTCCCGCGCGCAGCGCTTGGCGGTGATGCTCAAGGCACTGGCCGATCCCACCCGCCTGCGCCTGCTGTCGCATATCGCCTCCCAGGGGTGTGAGTCTGTGTGTGCCTGCGATCTGACCGGCCCACTGGGGGTTAATCAGTCCACCGTGAGTCATCACACGACCAAGCTGGTTGACGCCGGCCTGCTGGCCCGGGAGCAGCGGGGCAAGTGGGCGTACTACACGGTTATCCCGGCAGCGTTTCAGGAGCTGTGCTCCGTGCTCGACCTGGGCTAAGAGCCTTGTCACCTCGCCCCTGTGGCTGGTGGGGCGGGTCATTTCACGGTCTTGCCGACAGAGTCGGCAATGTCGCGGGCGGCCTTTTTGGCGTAGGGGCCGACACCGGTGATCGTCGCCGCCCCCGGGCCCGTCCAGTCGCCGTAACCGACCACATGCAGACCCGGGTATTGTGGTTTCCCGTTTTCCAGCAGCCGGCGCACCGGCCCAATCGCCGGGCGAAACCCGGTGCACCAGATCAGGTGATCAGCCTCGACCTCATCCAGTGAGCTAAACATCGGGGTGGCCTTTAGGCGCCCGGAATCCCTGGCGGCACGGACCTCGGGCAGGACGACAATATCGCCGAGCTCCGAGTCCGCCCCGGGATCCGGTTCCCCGCGCCCAATGGCCAGGGCGCGCTGCCGGTTGCGGCGAAACAGCACCCGGCCATCGACCTCATCAGGCATCCAGCGTGGTTGCTCGCGGGTGTACCAGGTCACCTCGGCCACGCGGCTTAATTCCGCGGCGATCTGGGCGCCGGAGTTCGCCCCACCGACCACTGCGACACGCTTACCCTGGAAGGGTGCGATCCCGGGGTAATTCGCCGAGTGCCAGTGAGTGCCGGCGAACGTTCCAGGATACGACGGGGCGAAGGGGGCGGACCAGGTGCCGGTGGCCGCGACAATATTGTCCGCCGTCCAGGACTGCGCTCCAGCCCGGATGCGGTAGCAATCATCGTCGAAGTCGATCCGGTCCACATGGACGGGGCGTTCCACAGGGATGCGGTAGCGCTGCTCATAGGCACTGAGATAGTCCACCACATGGGAAGCCGGGGGAAACCCGTCATAGTCGGGCATGGGCCAACCCGGCAGGTTGGAAAACTCCGCGGTAGAAAACAACGTCATCGACGGCCACGCATGCCGCCAACCCCCGCCGGGGGCAGGCTGGTCATCCAGGACCAGGGTCTTCACGCCTGCCCGCAGCAGGTAGTAGGCGGTGGCCAGTCCCGACTGGCCACCGCCGATAATGATCGCTTCGTAGCTGTCGTCGCTGTGCTCTGCCATGGGTGCGATCAGCCGATCTGCAAGACGGTGCGCAGCTCGGCGAACAGCGCCGGACGCACCCGGTGCAATACCGTGCGTCCCTCACACGTGCGCTCCAGCAGGCCCGCTTCGGTCATCTTCTTCAGGTGATGCGAAATCGTCGGCTGACTCAACCCCATCAGTTCCGTGAGCTCATTAACACTGACCGGGCCACACCCACCGGCGGCCAACTGGGACAGAATCCGCAGACGCACCGGCTCAGCCAGCACCTTAAACAGCGCGGCGTAGCGGGTGGCCTCATCATCATTAAGCGGGCCGGCGCCGAGCGTGCAACACTCGGACAGGTCGGTCAGGGGAAGAATCTGTGCGGTCATCATAGCCACCACTATATATTGACGAGCATCGATTAAGGAAGTAGTTTGAGTATTGATAAACATCAATACTACCGAGAGGTGACGCATGACCGCACCCACCCAGACCCGGGCTCAACCCGCCCATATTTCCTTCCTCGACAAATATATTCCGATCTGGATCATCCTCGCCATGGCGCTCGGCCTCCTTCTGGGCCGCGGCATCCCCGGACTGGCCCCCTTCCTCGGCTCCATGGAGGTCGGTGGGATCTCCCTGCCGATCGCCCTGGGCCTGCTGGTGATGATGTACCCACCGCTGGCCAAGGTCCGCTACGACAAGACCAAAGAAATCGCCGCTGACAAACGCCTGATGAGTGTTTCACTCATTCTCAACTGGATCGTGGGCCCGGCACTGATGTTCGCCCTGGCCTGGACCTTCCTGCCGGACGAACCGGAACTGCGCACCGGCCTGATCATCGTCGGCCTGGTCTACGTCATGCTGTGGCTGGGACCGAAGCTCTTCCCCGGGGATCCCACCCTGCCCCCCTACCCGGTCAAGTACCGCTCGCGATAGCACCACTTCCAAGGAGTCCATCACCTCATGAGCACCAAACCTTCCGTTCTCTTCCTCTGCGTCGGCAACGGCGGCAAGTCCCAGATGGCCGCCGCCCTGGCCAACAAGCACGCCGGTGACCAGCTGGAGATCCATTCCGCCGGCACCAAGCCCGGCACCAAGCTCAATGCCGCCTCCATCGAGGTCATCGCCGAAGCTGGGGCCGATATGTAAGGGGCACCCCGAAGGGCATCGACCCGGAGCTGCTACGCAGCGTCGACCGGGTGATTGTCCTGGGTGCCGATGCCCAGGTGGAGCTGCCCGCCGACGCCCGGGGCGCCCTGGAGCGCTGGCTCACCGATGAGCCCTCTGAGCGCGGCATCAAAGGCCTGGAGCGCATGCGACTGGTCCGCGATGACATCGACACCCGGGTCCAGGGGCTCGTCTCCGAACTGATCACTGATTTCTCCGGCTCTTCTTCGAACTAACCTTTTTCCCTCCAGCTCTTTCGCTCCCCTTACTGCTTTGGAAAGGTCTGTCATGTCCACCACCGAAACCCCGGAACTGCACACCAAGATCCTGACCCGCATCACCGAAGGGCTCGCCCGCACCTACCAGGGAACGTTCTCTGCGGAGACCATTGAGCGCTACGTCTTCGAGTCCTATATCTCGCTGGCACGCACCGCCAAGATCCGCACCCACCTGCCTATCTTGGCGGAGCGCTTCGCCAAGGACCGTCTCCGGGCGCTGGCGCTGGCTGAGGGCAAGATCGAAAAGACGGTCCCGCAGGTGCTGTTCGTCTGTGTCCATAACTCTGGCCGCTCTCAGATCGCCTCGGCCTTGCTGTCCCACTACGCCGGGAAATCCGTGGAGGTACGCTCTGCGGGTTCGTTGCCGGCCTCCGAGGTCCACCCGGTCGTGCGGGACGTCCTGGCCGAGCGTGGCATCGACCTGGCCGGGGCTTTCCCGAAGCCGCTGACCGATGATGTGGTTCGCGCCGCCGATTATGTCATCACCATGGGCTGTGGGGACGTGTGCCCGATCTATCCCGGTAAGCACTATCTGGACTGGGAACTGACTGATCCCACCGATGAGACGCCGGAGAAGGTTCGCGAGATCATCGCGGAGATCGACGACCGTGTCAGTGGACTCTGGGAAACCATCCAGAGCTAAAGAGCGTTTCAACGTGCCCCACATCATTGGAAGTGGGACACTGATGTCTACTGCTGGCATTTGGGCACATGGCTTGTATATCTGGCAGTGAGGAAAATAAACTAGCGCCCCGGTTATAAGCTGGGGCGCCAAGTCGATGTGCTCGAGTCGGGGGATGTTAGTGGCCGGTGCCAAGCCGGCCAGACAGTCGGTTCAGCCGGTCCTGACTGAATCGGCCTGAAACGCACCGTAGAGTACTACGTGTCCCGCAGCTCAGAAGGATCCACACTCAGCCGGGTGGTCCATTCCTCGGTGCTCTCCCGCTTCAACGAGGACCGGGCCTGGGCCCTTTTCCGCGAAGCCCTGGTCGCGGACCTGGATGACACCCAGGAGGGAACCACCCGCGCAGGAACTCATCTGGGTGCGATGGCGGGCACGGTGGATATCCTAACCCTCTCTTTTGCCGGTCTTCAGACCGAAGCCAACGCCCTCACCTTCGATCCCCGACTGCCTACCCACCTGGAAAAAGTGGAATTCCAGATCCAGTACCGCGGGCACCTGATCGATGTTGCCCTGAGCATCGATAGTCTCCTGATCCGACTACACCCCAGTACTGCGCCACCCATCTACGTGGGGAGCGCGGGAGCGTATGTGGAACTCGCCGGTGGGGAGTCAACGGACCTATTCGAGGCACGACGCGGCCTGCAGAACAAATCTACCCCGGACCTAACCAGGTGAGAAAACCCATGATGTCTACCAAGCAGGCCGAAGCCAGGAGCATGACCGGTTCCCTTCGGCGGAGAGCACAGTTGCCTGGGACCGAGGCACAGTGGGCTCCACGACATGGTCACAACTCGCTAGGCGGAAGGACGTTTCATGGACGTAGGAAAATACGACAAGGTCAGGGCCGGTACCGGCTTCATCGCGGCGTTGGATCAAAGCGGGGGCAGTACCCCGAAAGCGCTGAAACTTTATGGGATCAACGAGGACGCCTACTCCAGTGGGGAGGAGATGTTTGGTCTGGTGCATAAAATGCGCACGCGCATCATTACCAGCCCCAGTTTCGACGGTGACCGGATGTTCGGGGCGATTTTGTTCGAGGACACAATGGACCGCGACATCGGGGGAATGCCTACAGGGGATTATCTGTGGAAAGTCAAAGACATTGTGCCGTTCCTCAAGATTGACAAGGGCCTGGCGGAAGAAACCCACGGGGCTCAGGTCATGAAGCCCCTCCCTGATCTGGACAACCTGCTCGAGCGTGCGGTAAGCAAGCACATGTTCGGCACCAAAATGCGCTCGTTCATCAGGCTTCCCGGGGAGGGGTGGACGCTGTCGTTGCGCAGCAGTTCGCGATCGCTCAGCAGATCCTCCGGTTCGGGCTGGTACCCATTGTCGAGCCTGAGGTCGACATCCACAGCCCCCGGAAGATCGAGGTAGAAGACCAGCTCCGGGTGACCCTGCGCAAAGAGCTCGACCAGCTGAAGGAGGACCAGGCGGTCATCCTCAAACTGACGCTTCCCGAAACTGATGACTTCTACCGCGAGCTCGTGGAACATCGGCGGGTGATCCGGGTGCTGGAACTATCAGGCGGCTACTCCCGCGCGGAAGCTAACGCTCGCCTGGCACGCAACCCCGGAATAATCG
The DNA here is from genome assembly GCF_000159635.1 of Corynebacterium lipophiloflavum DSM 44291. Taxonomy (GTDB): domain Bacteria; phylum Actinomycetota; class Actinomycetes; order Mycobacteriales; family Mycobacteriaceae; genus Corynebacterium; species Corynebacterium lipophiloflavum. Next base: position 121,916 of record NZ_GG667194.1, read on the forward strand.
CCAGTTTCTCCCGCGCCCTGACCGAAGGGCTCACCGTCACCCAGGACGACCGCGAATTCGACGCTGTCCTGGATGAAACAATCGACACTATCGCGGAAGCCTCACGCACCTGACAACGCCTTCCGAGAAGGCGCGGTGCGTCTGATCAACTGCTTATACAGCGGTGCCCGACCCGGACATGAGCGATCTGGGTCGGGCACCGCCGTGGGTGTCTCCTGCTGGAATCAGCCGTTGGGCAGAGGTGAGAAAAAGTCCGCGCGCACCCCCAGGGCACGGTCGGTGCGCTGGATGGACTCATCACCGTCTTCCACGGTGCCAGCCAGGGCACGGATTGCGTCGATGTTCTCGGGGACGACGATGGCCTGGTTGTCGACCGTGTACGTCCAGAACAACTCATTGCCCTGCACGGTCAGGATATCTTCCCAGATGGCGACCTCATACATATCGCCCCGTGGCCGGCCTAGATCTCGCATCAATTCGACGGTGCTGTTGACCGCCACGATTCCATCGGAGCGCCGCACGAAAGCGATCCGCGGCATCGCCTTCAACGCTTCGAGAACCTCTTCTGTGTCTGCCGGGCGGGTTAGCTCGATGGTCCAGAAATGCAGGTGGTTGTGGGTGTGCGCTCCCTTGGCCGCCATGGTCACCACATCCAGGTCGGGGACCACCGACTGGGCGTCTGGGCCTTGATGGCTGGGAATCCGACCTTCGGGAACTATGGTGTTCATGATCCCCGAGTGGTCGGATTCCCACGGATCGGTGGCCCGACGGACAAGCACTCCTCGCGCTTTGGACAGCAATCCAGCGTCCTGGAGTGCGATAAGGGTGCGGACAGTGCCGGTGGTGTTGCAGGAAACCACGCGGGTGGTGTCGCGTCCAAGCGTGGAACTATAGTTGGCGTGGGCAACGAAGGAGTGGCCGGTGAGACTGTGCTTCTCCCCGCCCTGGAACACGGACTTGACTCCATGGGTGCGATAGAGGTCGAGGTTGCCGGCCCCGATGGTGGACGGGGTGCAGTCCACCACGACATCCGCGTTGTCGAGCAGGTCCGGTAGTTTCCCGGCGATGGGATATCCGGCAGCGCTCATCTCTTGGTGGGCTTCTTCGGTGGAGGCATAGACCGGGATGCCCTGCGTGATGGCGGTGGCGACCCGGTAATCGGTGGTGACGTCGCTGACCCCGAGGAGTTCCATGTCCTCCTGGGCTCTCACCGCGTCGGCTACACGTTTACCGATGACACCGTACCCGTTTACTGCAACCTTGATTTTATTCGTCATGCTGATTGTCCTTCCCGGAAATCCTGGTTTGGCCCGATGGACGTATGGTCGTGTTTCTCATCTGGGGTGGTCGGGGAATGTCCTTGTTCAGAGCTCGTTGAGCATCTGCTCCATCTCGGCGATCTCGGCCTCCTGATCTTCAATGACCTGCTCAGCCAGAGCGATGGCCTGCGGGTTCTGGCCATCAGTGACCTCATCGCGGGCCATATCGACGGCGCCCTCATGGTGGGCGGTCATCTGCTCAAGGTAGAGCCGGGCAGCCTCGGTGCCCTGGGCGTCCTCGAGGGCTGTCATGTCCTCCTCGCTCATCATTCCACTCATCCCGCCATGGTCCATCTCACCCATATCACCGGTGACCGGATCTTCTTCCCAGGTCTCGAGCATGGTATTCATCCGGTCGATCTCCGGGCCCTGGGCATCGATAACACCCTGGGCGAACTCGATGACCTCGGCCGGGATATCGTCCTTGGCCAGGAGGATTTCACTCATCTCCACGGCCTGTTGGTGATGCGGGATCATCATCTGTGCGAACATGATGTCCGCGTCATTGTGCTCGGCGGAGACCTCTCCGGCCGCCCCCGTCTCTGTCTCAGGATCCGTGGTGGCCCCGGTCGTTTCGGTGGTGTCGGGGGCGGACGTAGTGGCGATGGTCGTGGTGTCGGTGTTTTCTCCCTCAGTGTTATCTGCGCAGGCGGACAAAACCAGGGTGGAGGTCAAGGCGAGAGCGGCGATGGTGATGGTGCGCTTCATGGGGGTTCCCTTTCGGAGGTTGTGTATGGGGGAGTCGATGAAGGATTGAAAGTCAGCGGACGGGGGCTGCAGAGCTCACAGCAGCCTTCTCCTCCTTCCCGTCGGTCGGAGCCAGGTGAGCCGGGTCCAGATCAATCCGGCGCAACAGCTGGGCGTTCAGGGCCACCACGATGGTCGAGGCAGACATCAAGATCGCGCCCACGGCCGGGGACAGCACGAACCCGATCGAGGCGAGCACGCCGGCGGCCAGCGGCACGGCGAGGATGTTGTAGCCAGAGGCCCAGATGAGGTTCTGGATCATCTTGCGGTAGCTGGCCTGCGAGAGCTCAATCATCGACAGCACTGCACGCGGGTCATCACTGGCCAGGACCACTCCGGCGGATTCCATGGCCACATCCGTGCCGGCCCCGATGGCGATACCGACCTCCGCGCGGGCCAGAGCGGGGGCGTCGTTGACACCGTCGCCGACCATGGCCACGCTCAGGCCACGCTCCTGTAACTGGGTGACCTTGGTGTCCTTGTCCTGGGGCAGGACCTCGGCGAAGACCTCATCGATCCCCAGGTCCTGGCCAACCGCCTGGGCCACCTGCTGCGCGTCACCGGTGATCATCGCGACCTTCACCCCGCGGTCCTGCAGGGCTTTCACGGCGGCGCGGGATTCGGGGCGGATCTTGTCCTCGACGGCCACCGCACCGATGATCTGACCGTCGCGGACAATATGGAGCACACCGGCCCCACGCCCGGTCCAGGCGCTGGTGGTGTCGGTGAGCTCGGCCGGGGTGGTGAGGTTGAACTCGCGCAGCATGTTCGGCCCGCCCACGAGGATCTCAGCGCCATCGACAGTGGCCCGGACCCCCCGGCCGGAGGCGGCGCTGAAACCAGTTGCACGGATTTGCCGACGGGAGGCCTCGGGATGGGCGGCCGCGGCCGCCA
>NZ_GG667194.1:125148-131789 GCF_000159635.1 Corynebacterium lipophiloflavum DSM 44291
GACGCCGACAGCTGCCGCGACACCGGTGACCGCGTGCGCCCCCTCGGTCAGAGTGCCGGTTTTGTCGAAGAGCACCACGTCGATGGTGCGCATCCGCTCGAGCGCCATCCGGTCCTTGATGAGCACCCCGGATTTCGCGGCCCGCTCGCTGGAGATCGCAATGACCAGCGGGATCGCCAGGCCCAGGGCGTGCGGACAGGCGATGACCAGCACCGTGACCGTGCGCACCACGGCATCGTCCGGGCTGCCGATAATGGTCCACACCACCGCGGTGATCAGAGCGGTGATCAGCGCGAACCAGAACAACAACGCCGCCGCCCGATCCGCCAGGGCCTGGGCCCGGGAGGAGGACTCCTGGGCGTCGGCAACCATGCGTTGGATCCCGGCCAGGGCGGTGTCCCCGCCGGTAGCCTCCACCCGGATGCGGACGGTGTTGTCGGTGGCCACGGTACCGGCGACCACCTTGTCTCCGGTGTCGCGGAAGACGGGACGGGATTCGCCGGTGATCATCGCCTCATCGAATTCGGCGGCTCCGTCGATGATGGTTCCGTCGGCCGGCACCCGGGCACCGGCCCTCACCAGCACGACGTCGTCGACAACCAGCTCGGAGATGGCCACGGTGCGGGTGGTCCCGTCGATGACTTTCTCGGCCTCATCCGGCAGCAGGGCAGCCAGCGCGTCAAGCGCGGAGGACGCGGCCCCGAGAGCGCGCATCTCCAGCCAGTGGCCCAGCAGCATGATGGTCACCAGCAGGGCCAGCTCCCACCAGAAGTCCAGGTCAAAACCGCCCAGCCCCAGAGTGGTGACCCAGGAGGCGACAAACGCCACGGTGATGGCCATGGCGATCAGGAGCATCATCCCGGGTTGGCGGGATTTCAGTTCGTTCCATCCGCCCTTGAGGAAAGGCGTTCCGCCGTAGACGAAGATGATTGTGCCCAGCACCGGGGGGATCCAGGTGGATCCGGGGAATGCCGGGAGGTGGTAGCCGAGCAGGTGGGCGACCATGGGGCTGAAAATAACGACGGGAATGGACAGAATCAGCGACCACCAGAAGCGGTCCCGAAACATTGCGGTGCTGTGTCCAGCGTGTTCGCCGTGACCATGAACGTGGTGGTCTTCGTCCAGGGCGGAGTGCGGGTGATCGTGGGGCATCGCCTGGCCGTGGGTGTCGGCATCTGCGTGGTGTTCGTGGCTGGCATGATCCGGGTGGTGGGTGTGGTCTGTTTCCGGAGCGGGGTGATCACCATGGTGATCACCGGAATGGTGAGGAGTGCTCATGACGTTCCTTTCGCTCAACCCGGTCGGGGTCAAGATGATGGGTAAAACTGATCAGGATAAGACGGTGTAGCCGGCCTCTTCGATGGCCCGGCGAACCATCTCCGGAGGTACGACACCGGTCACCGTGACGGTGGAAACACTACCAGCAGCGAGATCAATCTGGACGTCGTCGACCTGGGGGAGGGCCTGAAGGGCCTGGGTCACGCTTTTCGCGCAGCGCCCGCAGGTCAGGCCGGTGACCTGGTAGCTAGGGGAGGACCCTCCTGCTGACGAGTCGCTGGCGGCAGGGGTGGAGGCGGTGTCGGCACGTGAGGCAGGTCCGCAACAGCTGCAGCCGTGGGAGGCCATCGGCAAGAGGCGGGGCGGGGAGGTGATCATGGGAAAGCTCCTACGGGTCGGTGGGATGCGGTAACGCTCGCTAGCATATACCCCCCCGGGGTACATTTTCAAGGGGTGGAGGGCACGGCCCTCACGCGGGGCAGGGTGTGGTCACCGAGCAGCCTCCTCACTGTCGGGAGGGGACAGCGGGAGGCGGAGGGCAAACACCGCTCCGCGACCGGGTCCGGGGGAGGTGGCGGTGAGAGTGCCGCCGTGGGCCTCGACCAATGCCTTGGAGATGGTCAGGCCGATACCGGCCCCGCCGTTGTCCCGGTTGCGGGCGGCATCCCCCCGGTAGAAGCGTTCGAAGATCTGTCCGAGCTGGCCAGGTGGGATGCCCTCGCCGTCATCGGCGACGTGGATGAGCGCGGTGGACGCCCCCTGTCGGTGGACGCTGATCCGGACCTGCCCGCCGGCCGGGGTGTGCCGTAGCGCGTTCGACAGGAGATTGCTCATCACCTGGCCGAAGCGTTGCCGGTCCACGAGCACCCGGGCGGTGTCCGTAATGGTCTCGACCTGTAAATCGACGCCTTTGTCAGCATAAGCTTCCCCCGCGGCAGCAGCGGCGGTATGGAGCAGATCCCCGAGCCCTTCCTCCGCCAGGTCCAACTCGATCCGGTGTTCCTGGGCCCGGGAGACATCGTCGATGTCTTCCATCAACCGGGTCAGGCGGGTGAGTTGGTCAGCCATGATCGTGTGGGTGGCATTATTCCAGTCCACGACCCCGTCCTGGAGACCATCGAGGTAGGCCGTGAGCACCGATAAGGGGGTGCCCATTTCGTGGGCCAGATCAGAGAGCATCTGGCGGCGGACCTGTTCGGTGTGTTCCAGCCGGTCGGCCATGGTGTTGAAGGCATGCGCCAGGGTGGTGACCTCGGGGCCTGCTTCTCCGGCGGGCACGCGGATACGATAGTTGCCGGCCGCCAGGCTGGTAGCGGCGCGGGTGAGATCCTGCAGGGGGGTGCGCAGGCGACGCGATAACCACAGGCTGGCCAGCAGGGCGCTGATCAAGGCGGTGGGCAGGGCGACGGCCAGGGTGATCAGGTTGGCGTCCCGGTAGGCTTGCTCGGCATGGAACAGCTCCAGCGAGGGGTCCTCCCGGCCGGCCATCAACATATGATCATGGAACAGGGTCGGGCCCACCATCGTGGCCACGGTCGCGGCCACCAGCAGGCTAATCACCACGACCAACACCTGGGCGGTCAGGAAGCGGAAGGTCAGGCCGGGTCCGTGATTCATGGCTGCCCCACCCGGTAGCCCACGCCACGCACGGTGTCGATAAACCCCCGGCCCCGGGTGTCGGTGCCGAGCTTGCGACGCAAGTTGCCGATGTGGACATCGACGATGCGTTCATCACCGACCCAGGTGGTGTCCCAGACCTCGGTGACCAGGTCGTGGCGGGTCAGCACCTGGCCGGGGCGCAGGGCCAGGGCAACCAGCAGCTCGAACTCCGTGCGGGTGAGCTCCACGGTCGTCTCCCCCACCCGCACCTGATGGGCGACGGGGTCAAGAATGAGGTCACCAACGATCAAAGGGGTGGTCACCTGCGGTGGGGTGGTGCTGGTGCGCGGGCGGCGCAGCACCGCATGCACCCGGGTCACCAGTTCCCGGATGCTAAAAGGTTTGGTGATGTAGTCATCCGCCCCCAGGGTCAAACCGCTGATCTTGTCGTCCTCGCTGCCACGCGCGGTGAGCATGAGGATGTAGCAGTCCGAGAAGGTGCGGATCCGTCGGCACACCTCCAGGCCGTCGAGTTCGGGCAGCCCCAGATCCAGCACCACAACATCTGGGGAAAAGCGACGGGCCTCGTCCACGGCCTGGATGCCGGTGTGCGCCTGGCGGGTATCGAAGCCGACCCGGATGAGGTAGGAGTCCACCATCTGAGCCAGGGCCCGTTCATCATCGACGACCAGCACCCGCCCCGGGGGCGTGGCGGTGGTCGGTGTGCGGTCAGCCATAGACCCCAGTATCGCTCCGGCCTGGGGGGAATACCACCCTGGCTCAGTGCCCGGCGGGAAAATCTTCATCAAATCTTCAAACATCACCCTTCGACCGTCGTCACCCCTGTGTCCCACCCCGGGCCGGCGACATCGCCTCCCCTGGCCGGTTCAGCAGGCGCCACCAAGGATTTCACTGCAAGCACCGCATACCCGGGGCGGGTAGAAGGACATCGCCCACGGCTGTGGGATGGTGTCCCGCTGGTGACCCAGCTCACCGAATTCACCCCCTTTTCGCCCTGCTATAAGGCTGTGAGCAGGGTTTTTGATTTCTAGTCCGTCAGGCACCCGTGCTAGATAAAGGTATGGCATCGACCTTGAGGCGGTGTCTTCTCACGGTCCTACCACGATCCAAGGAGATTGACGTGAAACGAGCAGCAATCGCAGTCGCCGCCCTTGCCCTCGCCCTCACGGGGTGTTCGGCCGACGGGACGGTGTCCCAGGATACATTCCTGACTACCCATGGCCTGGCCGACATGGACGCGGTGGAGATCATTGATCACCTCGACCGGCAGAAGGTCACTGAGCGTCCCACGGATTTGATCGCCTCAGTGCGCGCCGATGAACTGCTGCTCTCGAGCGGTGACCAGGAAGTCATGGTCGATCTTCCCGACGATCAGACGTATGTCTCAATCGCACCCTATCTCACCTCCACCCACGACTGCTTCTACCACAGCCTCACGACCTGCCTGGGGGAACTCAGCAATGAGGATATCCAGGTCACGATCACCGATGAGGCGACCGGTGAGGTGCTGGTGGACGAGGCGACAACCACCTTCGACAACGGGTTTATTGGCTTCTGGCTTCCCGATGATGTCACCGGCCTGATTGAGGTCAGCTACCAGGGGCGTACCGGCACCACGGAGTTTTCCACCACCGACGACGGCGCCACCTGTGTCACAGACCTGCGCCTGACGTGATGGCTCAGCAGGGTCCTCACCTGCGCCTGTCTCCCGTGTCACTGAATTCTTACACCAGGAAGGTTAAATCATGACGAACGCGTTTTCCCGACGACAGTTTCTGCTCGGCGGGCTCGTCCTCGCCGGCACCGGGGCCGTGGCCGCCTGCACCAGCGACCCTGGACCCGCTGCCCCGGCACCAGGTCCCTCCCTTCGCCCCACTTCCACCCCCCCTGCGCTCGGTGAGCCGACGGTGCGCCGGACACTGACCGCCCGGCCCCTCTCTCTGGATATCGGCGGCATCGAAGCCAAGACGTGGGGATACGTCTCTGACACCGGGGATACGGCCATTGAGGCCACCGCCGGCGACGTCCTCCAGGTCGATATCACCAATGAACTGCCTGAGAGCACCTCCATCCACTGGCACGGCATCGCACTCCACAACGCAGCCGACGGTGTGCCCGGCATGACCCAGGACCCCATTGAACCTGGCGAGTCTTTCTCCTATGTTTTTGAAGTCCCCCACGGTGGCACCTACTTCTACCATTCCCACTCCGGCCTACAACTCGACCGGGGTCTGCACGCCCCTCTGATCGTCCGTGACCCGCAAGACGCTGAGGACCAGGACGTCGAGTGGACCATCGTGCTCGACGACTGGCTGGACGGCATCGACGGCAGCAGTCCCGAAGATCAGCTGACCATGTTGACGGGGATGGACATGGGCGGACACGGAAACATGGACATGGGTGGCCACGGCGGGATGGATATGGGTGGTGAGGGGGGCATGATGGCCCACGGCACGCCCGATCTGGCTCTGGGCGGGGATGCCGGCGATGTGATGTATCCGCACTACCTCATCAACGGACGCATTCCCCGTGCTCACCGGACCTTCGAGGCTCGCCCGGGCAATAAGGCCCGCCTGCGGTTCATCAACTCCGGCGCTGACACCATCTTCAAGGTGGCCCTCGGTGGTCACCGTATGACCGTCACCCACGTCGACGGTTTCCCGGTCCGTCCCCACGATATCGAGTCGTTCTACCTCTCGATGGGTGAACGCGTCGACGTGGAGGTGGTACTCGGTGATGGTGTCTTTCCCCTGACCGCCCTGGCCGCCGGCAAGGACGACCGGGCGTTTGCCGTCATCCGGACCGCCGCGGGCCAGACCCCCGCACCAGAGACTACCTTCCCCGAACTCACTGCCCCCGGTACCTTCTTGACGTCCTTTGAGCCGGCGGAACGAGCCCTGCTCCCGGCCGGTGACGTGGATAAGGAAACAGCGGTCGAATTAACCGGCCAGATGATGCCCTACCAGTGGGGACTGCGCATCGACGGTGCTGATTCCCCGGGCACAGTCCAAGAAGGCCAACGCCTGCGGATGCGGATGCACAACCCCACGGCCATGCCCCATCCGATGCACCTGCACGGGCATACCTGGGCTCTTCCCGGAAGTAGCGGCCTGCGCAAGGACACTGTCCTCATTCTCCCCGGCGAAACGGTGGACGCGGACTTGATCGCCGACAACCCCGGTGAGTGGGCGTTTCACTGCCACAACGCTTATCACCAGGAAACCGGGATGATGAGTTCCCTGCGGTACGCCTAACCCCACAGCATGGTCGGTCGCTGGGGTGAGCTGGGTCGCTGCAGACCACCCACCGGGCAGCACGATGACCTTCCTCGGTGTTGTGGTCTTCCGGGACTGCCAGAACACTGTCTTCTTCCCCACCGCCCCGGAATAAGGAGATCTAATCCATGCCGAGCACACCCCGCAGAGCCGCCATCGCGGTTGCCGCGGTGCTCACCGCCGTGACCCTGACGGCCTGTTCCTCAGGCGATGTCGCCCGAAACTCCGTCGCCGTCGGGGGCACCTTCCAGTCCCACTCACCAGGAGGCCAAACCGAGATTATCTACGCAAAGGAGGACCGTGCCCCGCTGCCGGACTTCTCCGGCCCGTCGCTGATGGAGGAGGGTGAGGAGATCAGCCTGTCTGATTTTGAAGGCGAGGTCTTCGTCCTCAACGCTTGGGGCCAGTGGTGTGCACCGTGTCGGGCGGAAGTCGATGACCTGCAGCTTGTCCAGGAGACTCTCGACT
>NZ_GG667193.1:0-10143 GCF_000159635.1 Corynebacterium lipophiloflavum DSM 44291
AGAGGGCGCGGGGAGGGGGCCCAAAGAATCGAGTAAGCGTGCTTACTTGGCAGCAGCCGCGTAACGTTCGTTGACGTCCGCCCAGTTGACGACGTTCCAGAACGCCTTGACGTAGTCCGCCTTGACGTTCTTGTACTGCAGGTAGAATGCGTGCTCCCACATGTCGAGCATGAGCAGCGGGGTGAAGTCAACGGAGATGTTGCCCTGCTGGTCAGTCATCTGCTGGATGATAAGGCGACCAGCAATGTGATCGTAGCCAAGCACAGCCCAGCCGGAGCCCTGAAGGCCGTTAGCGATACCCTCGAAGTGCGCCTGGAACTTTTCGAAGGAGCCGAAATCGCGGTTGATGGCCTCGGCGACCTCACCGGTCGGCGCGCCACCAGCGTTCGGCGCCATGTTCTTCCAGAAGATGGAGTGGTTGGTGTGGCCACCCAAGTTAAACGCCAAGTTCTTGGTCAGGGCGCGCAGGGTATCGGGGTTAGCCTCACCGCCCCGCTCAGCCTCGAGTGCCTCGAGGGCAGCGTTAGCGCCCTTGACGTAGTTGGCGTGGTGCTTGGAGTGGTGAAGCTCCATGATCTCGGCGGAGATGTGGGGCTCCAGCGCGTCGTAAGCGTAGGGCAGGTCAGGAAGCTCGTAAACAGCCATGATTCCTCAAATTCCTTTCGGTTGTTTTTATGGTCCGCATCCCATGATAGGGAAAATCCTGGGGACGTGTTCCCGGGTCGCATGCTCAGGGAACATTCCCGCGACCGGCAGCGTTGGCTCGAGTATGGGATTTCTTTTTGGACGCGCACCTGAACTCGTCGATCCGCGCAACGCCCTGCCCGGCCGGGAGGAGCCGGTGCTGGCCCGGCCCCGACCCCACGCTGTGTTGGGCACCCCGATTACGGGCCCCTGGCGCGAGGGGCAAAAGAGGCTGCTCATCGGACTGGGCTGTTTCTGGGGCGTGGAAAAAATGTACTGGCAGCTAGACGGTGTCGAATCCACCTCCGTCGGTTACGGCGGCGGGGTCACCCCGAACCCGACCTACCGCGAGGTCTGCTCCGGAGGAACCAACCACACCGAGCTGGTCGAGGTGGTCTACGACCCGCAGCGCATCACACTCAAGGAGCTCGTCCGCGCCGGGCTCGAGGCCCACGACCCCACCCAGGGCTTTCGCCAGGGCAACGACGTGGGCACCCAGTACCGCTCCGCCTTCTACACCGACACCGAGGAGGAGGCCGAGCTGATCCGCGGCTGGGTGGACCAGTACGGCGAGCAGCTTGCCCAGGCGGGCCTGGGGCCGATCACCACCGAGGTGCGCTCAGGCGCCGACTACTACCTCGCCGAGGACGACCACCAGCAGTACCTGCACAAGGTGCCGGGCGGTTACTGCCCGCACCACTCCACGGGAATCGCCTGCGGCATTTAGTACCCGTGGCGGTTGGGAAACCCGCCCGGTGGGCGGCGCAGCTTGGTGGCGTCCCTGTGGATCCAGCCCGCGGCGTCTTCGAGGGTTTCCTCCGGCTCGTCGACGTCCATCACCGCCGCCCAGTAGGCCAGCGTCTCATCGTGGTAGTTATGCCCGTGTGGTGAGGGGTACTCCTTTGAGGCCAGCTGGTCCATCCCGACCTGCCAGAACGTGATAAACGGCGCCCAGCGCAGCGTGGCGGGAACGTCGAGGCGCTGCGCGCGGGGGGCCTCGACTCCGCGGGAGCCGGGCTCTTTCAGCCAGTCCGGCACCTGGTAGATCAGCTTCCAATCCCACCACACCACCGGGTCGGAGGCGTGCTGCGCAAACACGGCCCGCGGCTCTTCCCACTCGTTGGCAAAAGGCTTGCCCTCGAAGTCGTGGCGGATGTGGCTCGGGTGCGCGGCGAACCGGATGTGGCGACCGCCGTCGACGATGGGGAGGCGCTGCGGGCTTGAAGCGTCGCGGTTCTCGGTCAGTTCTCTGTGGCTGCGCGAGAATCCCGGTACGCCGGTGAACACGCCACCGGCGACACCGTCGAGGAACTCGTCGATGGTGTCGAAGGCGTCGGTGACGCCGTAGGCGCCCAGGGACTCGCCCGCGACGTAGAGCTTCGGGCGCGAGTCTTCGGGAAGTTCCCCCAAGCGCTTGCGAATGGCGTCGATAAGCAGGCGCGATGAGCGCACGGGGGAGTCGCGGTCCGCGAGGTAGGAGTAGGCGGAGGGCAGGTAGGAGTACTGCATGGCCACGATCGCGGTGTCGCCGCGGCCGACGAACTCGAACCCGGAGGTGAGAAAGTCGTTGATCCAGCCCGTCCCGGCCGCCGACATCACGGCGAGGTGGGTGCGTGACCAGGCGTCGGTGCGGTCCAGCTCGCGCAGCGCCGCGGCTACCATATCGTCGTAGGAGCGGCCGTCGTCAAGCCCGATGAAGATGCGGATCGGTTCGGCGGTGGCAGACCCCATGATCCTTTCGATATCGCGTTTGCGGGGCCCGCCGGCGACAACCGCGCGGCCCTGGCGGCCCATCGTCGCCCAACGCTCCTCAGAATGCGGCGAGCCCGAACGCTCCGGCTCGGTCGGCCGATCCGCGCCCTGCATGAACTGGCGGTCGAGCTCCTCGGCACTCTTGTACGCGCGCGAGAGGAAGCGGCGCACGACGAGCCTGTCGGTGAACACGCCCACGACCGTTCCGGCGGCGATGATCGCCAGCGGCCAGGACGTCACCGGCGGCAGGCGCCGGCCCAGCAGCCCTGCCGCGGTATCGACGATCGATTGCAGCGCCTCGCCCGTGGCGAGCAGTACCCCGTAACCGAGCGTGCCCAGCGTGATCCCGACGAAGGACTCTGCGACGCTGAATTCGTCCTCGCCGCCCACCAAATCGACCTGCTTAACGTGGCGCCGCGCCGACTGGATGAAAGTGATGACGGTTACCGCGCTCATTCCCCAATGCAGCGCGGTATTGGACCACTTTCCGACGCGCTCGTCGCGCACAATCCCACTCGAGCGCACACCGCGCGCGACGGTCTGATTGACCACGTTGCCCGCGATGTGGCCCACGCCTTGGCAGATCGCGACGTTGGCCGCTACCGCCCACCAACGGTGGGGCAGAAGCGACGGTGAAATCGCACCCCAGGTCGCTATTTCCGCGCCCAGAACACCTGGGCCGAAATTTTTCGGAAGGCGCCGCAGTCCCCTCAGCCGCAGGCCAGGGGTGAGATCGGCCCAGACCTCAGCCACCATCAGCGGCGCGGCCAGGATGCCGTGGCTCCCGAAGGTGTAGCGCTGCTTAGCGTTTTCGATCGCTTCATCAAGCGTCGGCGCGTCCGCAGCACGGTTGCGGAGGACGGCTGCGAGGGGGAAGCGCGGCAGGCGCTTCAGAGGCGAAAGCATAACCAGCATTGTTGCAAAAATCACCGCATCCCGCAGAGGGCAGTCCGCTCCGGTCGCGCAATGGCGCAAGCAGTTGTAGGTTAAACACTCGTGACCATCCTGACGAGCAGTAACGCAGCTCGAGAGCGTGAGACCAGCACTGATCCCGGAATCGTCGCGCACCGTGGCGCGTCGGGGCTCTACCCGGAGCAGACGTTCCAAGCCTTCGACGAGGCGTTGCGCCTGCCGATTCACGGCATCGAGTGTGACGTCCGGCTCTCCCGTGACGGGCAGCTGGTTGTCTTCCACGACCCGATCCTGAACCGAACCACGAACGGCAGCGGCAGGGTGTCCGTCACCGACTGGTCGGATCTGCGCACCCTCAACGCGGGAACGCCCGACAACCCGCAGCGCATCATGCTTCTCGCCGAGCTGCTTGAGCTCATGCAGGACTACCCGGACAAGCACATTTACGTGGAAACGAAGCACCCCACCCGCTACGGCCCCGAAGTCGACGAGCAGACGCTGCGCGTCCTGCACTACGCGGGCCTGCGCGAATCCGAGCGCGTGCACCTGATCTCGTTTTCCCACCGGGCGATGCGCTACTTCACCGAGTTCGCCCCGGAGTTGGAGACCTACTACCTATTCCGTCTGCGCGAGAAGAAGTGGAACAAGAAAAACCACATGCTCTCGCGCCCGTACGGCGTCGGCCCGGCGCTTGCGCACCTGCAGGCCAAGCCCGAGCTTTTGGGGTTCAAGGGTTTGAAGACCTACACGTGGACGGTCAACCTGCCGAAGCAGATGCTGTGGTGCCGCGACAACGGCGTTGACGTGTTTGCCACCGATCTGCCGCACTTGGCCGTGGAAACTCTTTCCCGCGGCACCGTTGCACCGGTTTCGCAGTCCTCAACGAGCTAGCCCCCGGTAGCATTGGGCCCTATGGCTAAGAAGAACCGCAAGAAAGCGACCCCTGAGAATTTGCCGGAAGGGATGAGCCGCAGGCAGGCGAAGCTCGCCGCGCGTGCCGCCGAGCGCGAGGCGCTGCAAAAAGACCCCCGCCCGTACGCCGGATTGGCCGCGGAGGCGGACTTGATTGCGCTTCAGGAGTTCGTCCCCTCCGCGGTGGCGGCCCTCGAGGTCGCCGGCGAGACCGTCAACGTTGTGACGGTGCTGCCCGGGGCGGGGGCCGCGCTGCGCCGCGCCGAATCCGAGGGCGGCGAGCGTTTCGTGGCGCTGCAGGTCGGCTCCCACTCGCAGAACCCCGGCCGCGATCTCGCCTACGCGCTGAACTGGGTCTTGAGCGCTGAGCCGGGCGAGTCGCTGCAGTCGACGGTCGCCGACGGCACCCAACCTGAGCTTTCATCGCTTATCGACGCCTCGACCACGCCCACCATCACCGAACACCAGGACTTCACCTGGTGGTTCCCCAAGGGAGCAAACATACCGGCCGAGGTGCAGCAGGCCCTGTCGCGCGCCAACGACGCAGTTATCCCATCGACCCAGATCAAGGCGGACGTGCCGGGCTCAATCTGGTGGGTTAACCCGGGCGGCGGCAAGGGCCACATCCGCTGGGTGCGCACCGACGACAACGAAAACCAGATCTTGTCTGCCCTGGCGCGCATCGCCGCGCGCGGGGAGCTCACCGTCGGCGAGGGAAGCAAGTTCGCCGGGGCGTTTCGCACCCACGGCGTGGTCGTGCCGGTGTGGGATGTCGACCCGGCCGTCGATGTGGCCTCCTACGCCGGTGCGCTCCAGGAGCTGGAGACGAAGATCGCTGCCGAGTACGACAATGACGCCCAGCTCAGCGCCGACGAGCGCAAGCAGCTGGACAACATCAAGTCGCGGCAGGTGACAATCTAGTCCCTCGTTACCGCCTGTTCACCAAGTCTTTCGCTGGAATGAACTAACCGTTCAGCGTTGCCCCATACGCTGCACGTCATGACCTCGAGGGGCGCGGCTATTCCGGCAGTCAACGACGTCCCCCGCCCGGTGGGTGCGGGGGCATCGCGGCAACGCAATTCCGCGCGGACCGACTGGAAGCAAGTTGGACTTGCTGCCTTGCTCATTGGTCCCAACCTCATTCTGCTGATCCTCTTCACCTACCGTCCACTGGTGGACAACATCCGGGTGTCGTTCTTTAACTGGAACATCGCGTCGCCGACGATGAATTTCGTTGGGTTGGACAACTACATCCAATGGTTCCAGGCGCCGGAGACAGGTCGAGTTGTTTTCAATACTGCCGTCTTCACTTTTTCTGCGGTCGTGGGCTCGATGGTGCTCGGCCTAACGTTGGCACTGTTGCTGGACCAGAAGCTATTCGGGCGTTCGGCAGCTCGATCGACAGTCTTCGCCCCCTATGTGATCTCCGGTGCGGCAATCGGTGTCGCCTTCCAGTTCGTTTTTGACCCGAGCTACGGGCTCATTCAGTACGTGCTCGGGATCTTCGGGTTGCCGGTGCCGAATTTTTACCAGAACTCCAATTGGGCTCTGTTTATGGTCACCACGACCTACATTTGGAAAAACACGGGATATACGTTCGTCATTTACCTCGCTGCGCTGCAAGCTCGGCGCAAGGATTTGGATGAGGCTTCCGAAATCGACGGCACCCCTCCAGTGCGGCACTTTTTCAGGGTGATCGCCCCGCAGCTGCGGGGGACAACATTTTTCCTGCTTATCACCGTTCTTCTGAACTCCTTCCAGGTATTCGACATCATCAGCGCGATGACCAACGGTGGCCCGTTCGGATACGGAACGTCGACGATGGTGTACCAGGTGTACCAGGAGACCTTCATAAATAACAGGGCCGGCTACGGAGCGGCGATCGCCACGATCATGTTCCTGGCGGTGCTCGCCATTACGGTGCTGCAGTTGAAGATCCAGCAAAGGATAGAGAGGTAGATGTCGCACGTGGTGCAGCCCCTCGGAGGGCACGAACTGCCCCCGGTTCCCGGTACCCAAGGCGTGGGTGAACCGGTTCGGCACTCGCCAGGATCGTCCTCTACCCCCAATCTCGCCTTGCGTGTCTTCGGCTACATCGTGCTCGCAGTCGCCGTGCTCTTGATTCTCGTCCCCCTGTACTTCATCGTGGTGACGAGCTTCAAGACGTTCCAGGACGTGTACTCCGACCCGATCACATTCTGGCCCGATCCGGTTGCACCCGAGAATTACTCTTATGTGTGGCAAAGCTCGGGCTTCGCGCAGTACCTGCGTAACTCGGTGATTATCACCCTCGTGCTCACTGTCGTTGAGGTCATTCTCGGGGTGATGTCGGCCTACGCTTTCGCCTTCCTTCGCTTCCCTGGCCGCGACCTGCTCTTCCTGCTGGTCATCGCGGCTCTCATGGTGCCGAACGAGATCACCATCATCTCCAACTACGCGCTGGTGGCCTCCCTGGGCTGGCGCGATTCGTACCTCGGCGTCATTGTGCCGCTGGCGGGCGTAGCCTTCGGCGCGTTCTTGATGCGCAACCACTTCCAATCGTTGCCGAGGGAGATCCTCGAAGCATCCAAGATGGACGGGGCGAACTTCTTCACCACCATGTTCCGGGTGGTGTTGCCGTTGTCATGGCCGACCCTCTCGGCGTTCGTCCTGATCACAGTCGTCACCGAATGGAACCAGTACCTGTGGCCGTTCCTCATCACGGATACCCCACGGGCAGCCACGCTGCCTGTCGGGCTGACGCGTCTGCAGGACGCGGAAGGTCTGACGAACTGGGCGCCTGTGATGGCGGGAACGGTCCTGACCACCTTGCCCATGATCATCATCTTCCTCGTCCTACAGAGACAGATGATCAAGGGCCTCACAGCGGGCGCCGTTAAAGGTTAGCCCTCACCAACACGAACAAGGAGTTCACATGTCACGCACACCACTTCGATCACGCCTCATCGGGCTCGGCATGGCGCTTGTCGCCACTGCGGGATTGACCGCCTGCGCCGGAGGCAGCATGTCCGCTGGTTCTGCTGGCCAGGAAGGCGACCCCTCTACCATCACCTTCTGGTCGAACCACCCGGGTTCTTCTCGCGACACGGAGCTCGCTCTTATTGAAGAGTTTGAGAAACAGAATCCCGACCTCGACGTCGAGCTCGTGACGGCGGGCTCCAACTACGAGGAAGTTGCTCAGCGCTTCAACGCCGCTCTCGCGGGTGGCGACCTTCCGGACGTCGTTGTCGCGTCCGATGTCACCTGGTTCAACTTCGCGCTCAACGAGGCGACGACCCCGCTGGAAGATCTGTGGCAGGAAAACAACATTGACGCCGAGTCCTACGTGGATACGCTTCGCGACGACTACGAGTACAACGGCAAGCACTACGGCGTGCCCTACGCGCGCTCGACGAACTTGATGTACTGGAACACCGACGATCTTCAGGCCGCAGGTCTGCCCACGGACCGTGGCCCCGAAACCTGGCAGGAGTTCGATCAGTGGGCGCAAAAAATCAAGGCTGATCTGAACAAGCCTGCGCTGACGATCCCGGATGGCTCGAACTACTTGGACTGGTACTTCCAGGGCATGGTCTGGGCATTCGACGGTGCGTACTCGGATGAGTGGACGCCGACGTTTACCTCGCCAGGGACGATTGAGGCTGGCAAGTTCCTGCAGGATCAGGTGCGAAAGGGCCACGTGGAAATTTCGACAGATCCGACCGTTGCTTTCGGCAACGGCAACGTCTCGGGCTTGCTCCAGTCCACCGGCTCGCTAGGGGGGCTGAACAAGTCCGCCACGGTCCCGTTTATCACGACGTTCCTTCCTGGCCCCAGCCCGTCTGCGGCAACTGGTGGTGCTGGCCTGGCAATCCCGAACGGTATCTCCGATGAACGCAAAGCCAACGCGGTGAAGTTTGCGGACTTCATGACCAACGAGGAGAACACGATCACCTTCTCGCAGGCGACCGGGTACATGCCCGTGCGCAAGGATGCGGTCACCAACCCGCGTGAGGAGCAATTCCTGAACGAAAACCCGAATGCGCGCACCGCGATTGAGCAGCTCGGGGAAAACACCCAGCCCCAGGACTACGCCCGCGTCTTTGTTCCTGGCGGCGGCCAGCGCATTGGAGCGGCGTTGGACCGCATCACCATCGGCAACGAGGACGTCGAGACGGTCTTTGACGAGCTGAACAAAGAAACCGAGCAAGTCGTCAAGCGCGACATCGAGCCGAAGCTCTAACAAGGGAAAAACCATGGCGACAGTAGTTTTTCGGCAGGCCTCGCGGATCTTCAATCCGGAGCGGCCACCCGCTGCAAACCGTATCAACCTCGAAATTGCTGACGGGGAATTCTTGGTTCTGGTCGGCCCCTCCGGTTGCGGCAAGTCAACGACACTGAGGATGCTCGCAGGTCTTGAACCAGTCGACGAGGGCGAGATTCTGATCGACGGAGAGGATGTCGCGCGGACTCAACCGCGTGACCGCGACGTCGCCATGGTTTTCCAATCCTATGCTCTTTACCCGAATATGACCGCACGCCAGAACATGGCCTTTGCGTTGAAGAACGCGAAAGTGGATCGGGCAGTCATCGAAGAACGCGTCGCGTTCGCGGCTCGCATGCTCGAACTCGAGGACCTGCTTGACAAGAAGCCCACGGCGATGTCTGGCGGTCAGCGACAGCGAGTGGCAATGGGTCGCGCGATTGTGCGCCAGCCCAAGGTATTCCTCATGGACGAGCCCTTGAGCAACTTGGATGCGAAGTTGCGTGTGTCCACGCGAGCACAGATCCTAGAGCTGCAGCGCAGCCTGGGAACCACAACCGTATACGTCACTCACGATCAAACGGAAGCGATGACGATGGGCGATCGTGTGTGCGTGCTCAAGCAGGGCGTGGTCCAGCAGGTTGATACTCCGCGCACCCTGTACACCAACCCCGGCAATTCCTTCGTGGCCGGTTTCATTGGCACACCGGCCATTACTCTTATCGACGCCGTCGAGGTCAACAACGCGACCGCGACCATTGGAAGCGTGCAGTACAACATCCCGAGCGCGATCGCGTCCAAGATCAATGAGGCGAATGTGCTAGTCGGTGTGCGCCCAGAGAATTGGGAGATTGTTGGAGTAGGTGCCGGCGCTGCGGGCCGGGCAGTGCCGGTCGTGGTTAACATTATCGAGCACCTCGGCGCGCAACAGTACGTTTACGGGACCTGTGCTGCGGATGCTGGCGTGAGCGTGCGCGGCGAAAATATCACCGTGGAGGTCCCGCGCGGGGTTGAGATTGAGAAGGGGGACACAATCTATCTCCGGCCTGCGGCAGGCGGGGCGTTGTTCTTCCACCCAGAGACCGAGATCAACTACGACTACCTCTGAGCCCTAGGCGCTGAACACCAAATCACCCCCCACCCACGTCTGCCACGTCAGCGGCATACCGGGGCGGTAGGCGAGGTCGATTGCGCTCGTGGTGTTCAGAACGTGCAGGTCCGCTGCCGCGCCGGGCACCAGGGTGCCTTTGGCGGGGCGGCCTGATGGGTCCTTGCCGCCGCCGACGTCATGGCGGCGCAGGGCCTTGGCGCCTCCGGTGGTCGCAGCGGTGATCGCCTCGTCGAGGCTCAAGTGCTGCTGCAGCACCGCAGTGGTGACGCAGAAGTTCATCGACGAGGTGAACGAGGTGCCGGGGTTCAAGTTGGAGGCGATGGCGACGGTCACGCCGGCGTCGAGAAGCGTGCGCGCAGGCGCGAGCTTTTCGCGGGTGGACAAGTCGCAGGCGGGCAGGATGGTTGCCACCGTCTCCGAGCCGGCGAGCAGCTCGATGTCGGACTCGGTGAGGTGGTTGACGTGGTCGACGCTGGCCGCGCCGAGCTCCACTGCCAGGCGCACGCCCGGGCCCTCGCCGAGCTGGTTG
>NZ_GG667193.1:10441-15609 GCF_000159635.1 Corynebacterium lipophiloflavum DSM 44291
CAGGCCCAGGCCCGCGGCACGGCCGGCCTCGAGCACGCGGCGCGACTGCGCCTCGGTGAACGCGCCGCGCTCGCAGAACACGTCGATCCACTGCACGTGTTCGCGCACCGCTTCGAGCATGGGGCCGACGACTTCGCCGACGTAGGTCTCCGGGTCGGCACCTGGCGGGACGAGATGCGCGCCGAGGAAGGTGACGTCGCCGACGTGGCGCGCGGCCACCTTCGCGGCCTCGGCCTCGGAGGCGACGTCGAGGCCGTAGCCGGTTTTCGTCTCGAAGCTGGTGGTTCCACCGGCGTGGCCTGCGGCGACGCGCTCGGCCACCAGGGCGTCGAGACGCGCCGTGCTCGCCTGTCGGGTGGCCTCCATGGTTACCGCGATGCCGCCGGCGGCGTAGGACTTTCCCGCCATGCGGGCCTCGAACTCGTCCGCGCGGTTGCCGTCGAAGACCATGTGGGTATGGGAATCCACCCAACCGGGTAGCACCGCGCGCCCGCCGAGGTCGACTGTCTCGTCGGCGGGCGGGGCCTGGTCAGCGGGGCCGACCCACTCGATGAGACCGCCGCGGGTGAGAAGGGCGGCGTCGTGAAGCGTGCCGAGCTCAGAGACGGTGCGCAGCTCCGAGATTCCGGTAAGGAGGGTAGCCATGGTGCGCACCCTAGTCGCGTGCCGTGAACTTCATCGGGATGCGCACGCCGCGCTCTTCGGCCACCTCGTGTGCGCGGGTGTAACCGGCATCAACGTGGCGGATCACGCCCATGCCCGGGTCGTTGGTGAGCACAGCCTTCAGCTTCGCCTCGGCGAGCTGCGTGCCGTCGGCCACCGTGACTTGGCCGGTGTGGATGGAGCGGCCCATGCCCACGCCACCGCCGTGGTGGATGGACACCCAGGTCGCCCCGCCGGCGACGGCGGTCATGGCGTTGAGCAGCGGCCAGTCGGCCACGGCGTCAGTGCCATCCAACATCGCCTCCGTCTCGCGGTAGGGCGAGGCCACGGAGCCGGAATCGAGGTGGTCGCGGCCGATGACGATCGGCGCTTTGACCTTGCCCTCCTTGACCAGGTTGTTGAAGATCACCCCGGCCTTGGCGCGCTCGCCGTAGCCGAGCCAGCAGATGCGCGCGGGAAGGCCCTCGAACTCGACGTACTCCTCGGCAGCGTCAAGCCAGTGGTGCAGGTGCTCGTTGTCGGGGAAGGCGTCCTTGATCGCCTGGTCGGTGACCTTGATGTCTTCCGGGTCGCCGGACAGCGCCACCCAGCGGAAGGGGCCGAGGCCCTCGCAGAACAGCGGGCGGATGTAGGCGGGCACGAAGCCGGGGAACTCGAAGGCGCGCGTGTAGCCG
This sequence comes from Corynebacterium lipophiloflavum DSM 44291, assembly GCF_000159635.1. GTDB lineage: Bacteria > Actinomycetota > Actinomycetes > Mycobacteriales > Mycobacteriaceae > Corynebacterium > Corynebacterium lipophiloflavum. The sequence goes on from NZ_GG667193.1 coordinate 11,779, forward strand.
GCCTTGCGGGCTTCGTCGCGGATCGAGTTGCCGTAGTCGAAGACCTCGGCGCCTGAGTCCTTGAACTCGACCATCGACTGGACCTGGGTGGCCATCGCCTCGCGTGCCTTCTTGGTGAAGGTCACCGGGTCGGCGGCCGCCTCGGCGTGCCACTCGTCGACGGTGATCTCGGTGGGCAGGTACGCCAGCGGGTCGTGGGCGGAGGTCTGGTCGGTGACGATGTCCACGGTGAGCTCGCCGGCGCGGTGGCGGCGCAGCATCTCGGGGAAGACCTCGGCGGCGTTGCCGACGAGACCGACGGACAATGCGCGCCGCTCTTTCTTGGCCTCGGTGACCAGGCGGATTGCCTCCTCAAGGTCCGTGGTGACGGTATCGAGGTAGCGTTTTTCCTGGCGGCGGCGCAGGCGGGACTCGTCGACATCAACGATGAGGCAGACGCCGCCGTTGAGGGTGACGGCGAGCGGCTGCGCCCCGCCCATGCCGCCACAGCCGCCAGTCAGCGTCAGAGTGCCGGCCAGCGTGCCGTCGTAAAGCTTCTTCGCCACGGCGTAGAAGGTCTCGAAGGTTCCCTGCAGGATGCCCTGGGTGGCGATGTAGATCCAGGACCCGGCCGTCATCTGGCCGTACATCATCAGACCCTCGTCCTCGAGCTGCCGGAAGTGCTCCCAGTTGGCCCAGTCGCCGACGAGGTTGGAGTTGGCGATGAGCACGCGCGGGGCCCACTCGTTGGTCCGCCACACGCCAACGGGCTTGCCGGACTGCACCAGCAGCGTCTCGTCGGGCTCAAGCTCGCGCAGCGTATCGACGATCGCATCAAACGCCTCCCAGCTGCGCGCGGCGCGCCCCGTTCCGCCGTACACGACGAGGGTGTCGGGGTGCTCCGCGACTTCGGGGTCGAGGTTATTGTGCAGCATGCGCAGCGGCGCTTCGGTCTGCCAACTCTTGGCGGAGATGTCGGTGCCGCGCGGCGCGCGCACCTCACGTGCGCCCTCGGCCCAGTTCTTTTCGCTCATCGCGCTTCCCTTCCGTGCGTGGCTACGCTGCAGCGCTGCTCGCCTTGTTGCGTCGGGCCGGAGTCCCGGGGCTGTCCCCGCCACAGCAAAGCGAATCGCGCCACACATTGCGTGACATTGGTCATGTCTGGGATCGACGGTAGCGGGCGCGATCGTGGCGGTTAAGGGCAAAAACTGGGCAGGTGTCTCACATGCGAGACACCGGCGCGGAGTGGTTGGGGTGGGCTAGCGCAGCGCGCCGACGACCGCCTCTACCGCCTCGACGTAGGATCCGTCCTTCACCAGGGCCACCGAGTGCTCAATCTCGGGAGAGAGGTAGCGGTCGGTGCCCGGGCCGTCGACACGCTCGCGCAGCACGTCGATCGCCGCCTTCGTGCCCGGCGCCGGGGCGGCGCCGCGCATGTCGATCGCCCGTGCCGCGGTGAGGATCTCGATGGCGAGAACGCGCTGCAACCCGTCGACGCTGCGGCGCAGCTTGCGCGCCGCCGACCAGCCCAGCGAGACGTGGTCCTCCTGCATCGCCGAGGACGGGATCGAATCCGCCGAGGCCGGATTCGCGTTGCGCTTGAGCTCACTGACGATGCCGGCCTGCGTGTACTGCGCGATCATGTGCCCGGAATCAACCCCGGGGTCATCCGCAAGGAAGGCGTTGAGCCCGCGGTTGCGTGCGGTATCGAGGAAGCGGTCCGTGCGGCGCTCGCTTATCGACGCCAGGTCCGCAACAACAATGGCCAAGAAATCCAGCGCGTAGGCCACCGGCGCACCGTGGAAATTTCCATTCGAGGTGACCCGACCATCCAGGGCCACGACGGGGTTGTCCACGGCCGAGGCGAGCTCGCGGTTGGCGACGAGCTCCGCGTGCGCAATGGTGTCGCGGAAACCGCCCGCGACCTGCGGGGCGCAGCGCACCGAGTAGGCGTCCTGGACCTGCTTCTGCTTGAACTCGGCGGCAGCGGCCCCAAGGATCTCCGAGCCGTCGGCCACCGCGCGGATGTTGGCGGCCGCGCCGGCCTGGCCCGGGTGGGGACGCAGCTGCTGGAGATCGTCGGCGAAGACGGTGAGCGTGCCGGTCAGCCCCTCCACCGTCATAGCCGTGGCGATGTCGGCCACCTTGGCGGCCTCGCGCAGGTCCTCAATAGCCAGGCAGAGCTGGCCGAGCATGCCGTCGGTGCCGTTGATCAGTGCCAGGCCCTCCTTCTCTTTGAGGGCGAGCGGTGCGATGTCCGCTGCGGCCAGTGCCTCGCCGGCGGGGACGATCTCCCCGCCTTTGACACGCACCTCGCCCTCGCCGAGCAGGGCCAGGGCGCAGTGGGCAAGCGGTGCGAGGTCGCCGGAGCAACCGAGCGAGCCGTACTCGCGCACGACCGGGGTGATGTGCGCGTTGAGCACGGCGGCGTACGTTTCCACGACCACCGGGCGCACGCCGGTGCGCCCGGTGCACAGGGTGGACAGGCGCAGCAGCATCAGTGCCCGGATGACCTCCTGCTCGACCTCGGGGCCGGAACCGGCGGCGTGGGAACGCACGAGCGAGAGCTGCAGCTGGGCGCGCATCGCCTCGGGAATGTGGCGGCGGGCAAGGGCACCGAAGCCGGTGGAGATGCCGTAGACGGGGGTCGGGTCGTTGGCGAGTTCCTCGATGCGGTCGCGGGTGGCGGCGACTTCGGTGAGTGCGGCCGGGTCGATCTCGACGGAGGCACCGTGGCGGGCGACGGCGACGACTTCGTCGATGGTGAGCGCGCCGATTCCGACGGTGACGGTGGAGGGGTACGTGGTGGTCATGGCTGTCCTTTGCGTTTTAAGAATGCGTACGTGACTTGAGCCCTCACCGGGCTCGATGTAGTTGAAACGCGCGACAGCCAGACGCGACGAGGAATAAGTGTAGCCGGTGGGTGGGGTGGGGCGCTAGGGGGTTAGGCCTGTAACGAACCTAAAGTCGATTCCAATTTATCCAACACCTTGGAGGTCGGAAGGCGCTCCAGAAATGATCGCAGGTCCCGGTCGAGCATGGAGCCGAGGTCTAGGCAGGATTGATGGCATTCGCGTGGAGTTAGCCGGGTTTCAGTGCCGGTTATTGGAACGCCTTTCGGGGCCACAGATTCATGGTGGGCAATTCTGTTTCTGATCTGTCTCACGGGGAACACTTTCGTATATACCCACTGGCGGGTGAGGCCTTGATTCTCAAAGTCGGGGTCTTGCCGGCGGGCAAGACTTCGAGCCCCAGGGAAGACTTGGTTCAATGCTCTAGCGGTCCAGATTCTGTCGTGGTTAGCCCGGTCAAATGGTGCGGGAAGCGCGGTTGTGTCTCCTTTATCCAGCATGTTTGTCCATGTTCGAAACATTGACGCGGCAACGACTCGGCCACCTAATCTACTGTTCCGCACCGCATTTTCAGAAGTGAACCTCCTAGGCAGGCTCTCCCACGACTCAGAAATATTCTCTCGCACGCGGTTGTCGAATCCTATTTCGGCCCTTGAATACCAGTCATCGCCGTACCTTTTGGTCAAATAATGGCTTATTGAGTTACGCAGGGCTACTTCGAGGTAGGAAATGTCCTGGAAAAGGTAGGCGCTCAGTCGGCGATCTAGCACGTAGATTTCACACGCCAGATCCCTGCAGTTCCACGTCATTTCCATATACGGTCTGAGGCGGTCTTCGGATATCCATTCGGTCTTCACTAAAGCGTGCACTTGATCCCCCGAGATATTGAAAATTTTTCCTTGCGTCTATACAATTCACACTGTAATCCCCTCGCGCGACAAGTCACCCGTTCAGCGGACTGGCTGCGGAGGGGTTTTTCGGGTTAAGGGTCAAAAAGTGT
>NZ_GG667193.1:17432-23298 GCF_000159635.1 Corynebacterium lipophiloflavum DSM 44291
GGTTTTTCTATAGGCTAGTCCCTCTTATAAAGCCCTACACCCCACCAAAAAACTTCCCCGCCACCCGCCGCGCGGCGGCCAATAAACGCCCCACCACCTCTGCGCGCTCGCGATCGTCTCTAGACCCGGCTGCGAACGTTGCCGCGAGCGCGGCAGCGGGGCGTCCCAGGTGGTCGAGCACGGCCACGGCCACAGTCTCCTGGCCGCGTGAGACCTCTTCGCGTTCCTCGTCCCAGCCGCGCTCACGTGCCGTCGCCAAGCGGGCGGTGATCTCGCGGTAGGCTCGCTGCTCCCCGGAGGTGGAAAACACCGCCTTGGCCTCGGCAGCTGGGAGGTGCGCCACCATGATCCGCCCCGATGCCGTGGACAAAGCGGGCAGGCGCACGCCGACCTCAGTGACCAGTGAGACCGCCTTGGGTGCGCGAGCCTCGTGCAGGTAGACGATTTCGGATCCGGCCATGCGCGACAAATGCGTTGAACCGCCGACCAGGCCGGCGATCGCTTCGAGGTCCTTCGCGGCCAGGCGCACCAGCGGTTGCTGCATGGTGTAGGCGGAGGACATCCGGTAGGCCGCGAGCCCGAGCCCGTAGGTGCCGGGGTTGTCTAGGTGTACCACGAAACCGGAACATTCCAATTCCCGCAACAGGTGGTAAGTGGAGGAGCGGGGGAGATCCAGTTCGCGCTGGATGCGTGCGGCGGACAAGGGGACGTCGGAAAGCGACAGCAGCGTGAGAATGCGCAGCGCATTATGTGCGGCGGGAACCTGTCTCGGTGCCATGGCCCAAAAGTCTGGCATGTGAGACCCCCTAAAAGAAAGGCGGGTCATATCCGGGTGTAGCTGTGTCCTAAACTTCCCAGCCATGACGACGATTCAGTCCACGTCAGCTGCGGATCGCACCGGGGGACGCGGGTTGACCTCGCGCCACCTCCACTTCATCGCGCTTGGCTCCGCCATCGGCACCGGGCTGTTCTACGGCTCCGCCGGCGCGATCCAGGCCGCGGGGCCTTCGGTTCTGCTGGTCTACCTGCTCGGCGGCGCTGTGGTGTACTTCGTGCTGCGCGCGCTCGGCGAGATGGCCGTGCACCACCCCGTGCGCGGCTCATTCGCGGAATACACCCGAACCCACCTTGGCGGGGCGGCGGGCTTCCTCACCGGGTGGATGTTCGCCTTCGAAATGGTGATTGTGGCCATGGCGGATCTCACCGCCATAGGCATCTACATGGGCTTTTGGTTCCCGGATGTCTCGCGCTGGGTGTGGATCGTCGTCGCGCTGCTGATCGTGGGCGCGGAGAATGTGGCGTCGACACGTGTGTTCGGCGAGCTGGAGTTCTGGTTCACCATCGTCAAGGTCGGCGCCGTGGTGGCGATGATCGTCGCGGACGCGGCCGTGCTCATCCTCGGGTTGGCCAACGCAGAGACCACCGGCCCCGCCAACCTGGTCAACGAGGGCGGGTTCTTCCCCAACGGCATGTCCGGCATGGCGGCATCCTTCATCCTCGTGCTCTTCGCCTTCGGCGGCACCGAGATCATCGGCGTGGCCGGTACCGAGGCCGAGGACCCATCACGCGCGATCCCGAAGGCGATCAACACCGTGCCCGCGCGCATCCTGCTGTTCTACGTGCTCGCGATCCTGGTCATTTTGATGATCAACCCCTGGCACACCATCACCGGCGATGAGTCGCCGTTCGTGCAGATCTTCACCGCGCTCGGTGTGAACTGGGCCGCCGCTCTACTTAACGTCATCGTGATCACCGCAGCCCTGTCAGCCATCAACGCCGACATCTTCGGCGCGGGCCGCGTCCTCGCGGGGCTGGCGAACCAGCACCTCGCCCCGGCCGCGATGGCGAAGACGGTGCGCGGCGTGCCGGTGATGACCACGGTGATCCTGCTCGGAGTCCTTGTTATCGGCGTTGTGCTCAACGCGCTGATTCCGGAGTCCGTCTTCGCACTCATTGCCGCGCTGGCCACCTTCGCCACCATCTTCGTGTGGATGATGATCCTGCTCGCACACCTCGCCTCGCGTCGGCGCATGCCACCCGCCGAGGCGCAGACCCTGGGCTACCGCGTGCCGCTGTGGCCGCTCGGCCAGTACTTCGCGCTGGCGTTTATTCTGTTCACCTTCGGCGTGATGGCGTGGCAGCCGGACTTCCGCACCCCGCTGTCCGTGGGTGTGGTCTTCAGCGTCGCCTGCATCGCCATGTACTACGCCACGGGCCGCAACAAGGTTGCCGGCGTGAACAGCCCACTGCCCGCCGCCGAGCGCATCTAGGCTGGCAGGCGTGAACACAGTCTCTGCACCGCTGTACAGCCCATTCGAGTCTTGGAGAGGGCGTGACGACGGCCCCAGGCCCGACCACGCCCGCTGGCACAGCGTGATCCGCCGTGAGGCGGCCGCGGGCGGGGTTGCACTGGTTGGTTTCTCATCCGACGAGGGCGTGCAGCGAAACGGCGGTCGCGCCGGCGCCGCCGAAGGCCCCGCCGCGCTGCGACACGCCCTGGCGGACCTGGCCATCCACGACGAGGCCCCGCGTTTCGACGCCGGCACGGTCACCACCCAGGGCGAGGACCTGGAAACCGCGCAGCGCGAACTTTCCGAGCGCGTGCGCGACCTCGCTGCCGCGGGCAACCTGGTCGTCGTGCTCGGCGGAGGCCACGAAACCTCGTTTGCCACCCACCGCGGGGTGCGTGAGGCGCGCGGGGAGATGAGCATCATCAACCTCGACGCCCACTTCGACCTGCGCGACGCCCCATACCCCACGTCGGGCACCCCGTTCGCCCAGATCGCGCAGCTGTGCGGAGATCAGTTCAACTACTCGGTGCTGGGCGTCTCCGAGCCGAACAACACCGCAACGCTGTTTCATACCGCCGCGCGGCTCGGGGTGCGCACCGTGCTCGACACCGAGCTCGCGCAGCTGAGCCCGGCCGAGTGCGCACGCGTGGCGCTCGACTGCGTTGCTGGGCAGCGGCCGATCCACCTGAGCATCGACCTAGACGTTCTGCCCGCCTCGACCGCCCCGGGAGTCTCCGCGCCGGCCGGGTTCGGGGTCGCCCTGGAAAAAATCCGGGCCATCGCCACCGCCGTGGCCGGCACAGGGCGGTTGGCGCTCGTCGACGTGGTCGAACTCAATCCGCGCTACGACATTGACGCGCGCACGGCGCGCACGGCCGCGCGTCTGATCCACGACATCGTCGCGGCGCACGTGCGGTGTAGAAGTGGGCGTTGAGGTGGGCGTCGACAAGCACGCGAAAAATTTTGGCAAAAACCTATCGCTTAATAGGCGCAAAGTCTATTCTTAACCCCAACATTCACACAGGATGTTTCGAACCTACTACTCAGATACTGGGAGGAACCCGTTATGGAGGGGTTAATCGACACGCTCAACAGCCTGATCTGGTCGAACTGGCTGGTGTACCTGTGTCTCGGCGCCGGCGCGTACTTCACCATCGTCACGCTGTTCCTGCAAATTCGCTGCATTCCCGACATGCTGAAGCAAATCACGCAGGGTGAAAAATCGGAATCTGGCATTTCCTCGTTCCAATCGCTGATGATTTCGCTCGCCGGACGTGTGGGCGTGGGCAACATCGCAGGTGTCGCCACCGCCATTGCGTTCGGCGGGCCGGGAGCGGTGTTTTGGATGTGGCTTGTTGCGCTGCTGGGATCTGCAACCTCGTTCGTGGAATGCACCCTGGCGCAGATCTACAAGGAGAAGGACCGCGACACCGGCGAGTACCGCGGCGGACCCGCCTTCTATATTGAAAAGGCCGCGGCGCACACCAGCGCCCGGCCGTTTGCCCTGGTCTACGCTGTGATCTTCGCCATCAGCATGATCCTGGCCACTTCCTACTTCCTCCCCGGCATCCAGGCCAACGGTGTTGCCGCGGCTGTTGAAAACGCGTGGACTATCCCCACCTGGATCTCGGGCGTTGCCATGGTGGTTCTGCTTGGTGTCATCATCATCGGTGGTGTCAAGCGCATCGCGATGTTCGCCTCCCTCGTCGTGCCGGTGATGGCGGTTTTGTACATCATCGTGGCCATCGTGATCCTTGCGGTCAACGCCGGGCAGATCCCCGAGGTCTTCGGCCTGATCTTCCGTTCCGCTTTCGACCAGGAGGCAATGTTCTCCGGCATGCTCGGCGCGGCGATCCTCTGGGGCGTCAAGCGCGGCATCTACTCCAACGAGGCTGGCCAGGGCACGGGCCCGCAGTCCGCAGCGGCCGCCGAGGTCTCCCACCCCGCGAAGCAGGGCTTCGTGCAGGCCTTCGCGGTCTACGTGGACACGCTGTTCGTCTGCTCGGCCACCGCGTTCATCATCATCTCCACCGACATGTTCAAGGTCTTCGAAGGCCAGTCCGAGGACGGGGCCGTGCGCTACGCGGGCTCGCTCCCCGACGGCGTCGAGGTCGGACCCGGGTTTGTCCAGGAAGGGTTGAACACGCTGACACCGGGTGTCGGACCGTCGTTCGTCGCAATCGCGATCATGTTCTTCGCGTTTACCACCGTCCTTGCGTACTACTACCTCGCCGAGGTGAACTTCACCTACCTCAACCGCTGGGTGAACAACGAAACCGCCCGCCGGGCCATCATCTGGGTGCTGCGCCTGCTCATCCTCGTCTCCGTCTACGTCGGCGCGACCAGCACGCCCGGCACCGCCTGGGCGCTGGGTGACATCGGCGTCGGCGCGACCGCGTGGCTGAACATCCTGGCCATCCTGGTCATCCAGGGCCCGGCGCTGAAGTGCCTGTGGGACTACCGCCGCCAGAAGAAGGCCGGGCTCGACCCGCAGTTCGACCCCGAGGCCCTGGGCATCAAGGGCGCCGACTTCTGGGTCAAGCGCAAGGCCGACATGGTCGCAGCCGGAACGTGGACCGAGCTCCCGGCCGCAGCCGCCAAGGTGGAGAAGTAGGTTTAGCGCAGCGACGAAAACAGCGCCTCTGCGCCCGCTTCGTCCCACAACATAACGTTGCCGACCTCGGTGTCCATAAACCCGCCGAGCGGCACCGTCTCGGTGTGCAGTCCGCCGCGCATCGCGAGCGGGATGCGCGCCAAGTTCCACACGTGATCACCGGTGTTGACGGTAAACATTCCCGGCACGGCCCACATGAGCGGGATGAGCCGGAACGGGTTGAGAAGCACGGCCGGCGACGTGACCTCGTTGACAATCGCTGAAAGGAACTCGCGCTGGCGGTTCACCCGGTCCAGATCGCCCAGCGCTGTCGCGCGGGTGCGCACGTAACCCAGCCCCGTCGGCCCGTCCATCTTCTGGCAGCCCGGCTCGACGTAGAGGTTGGCCAGCGGATCCTGGATCGGCTCTGTGACGCAGATTTCGACACCACCGATGGCGTCGACCACGCCCGCGAGCCCTCCCATGCCGATCTCCGCGTAACGGTCCACGCGCAGCCCCGTGTTCTGCTCCACGGTCGTCGCCAGCAGCTTCGGCCCGCCGTAGGCGAAGGCGGCGTTGATCTTGTCCATGCCGTAGCCTGGGATGGAGACGTACGAGTCGCGCGGGATGGACACCAGGGTCGCCGGCCCCGTGCGCGGTAGGTGCAGCAGCATCACCGTGTCGGTGCGGCCGACGCCGAGGTCGCCGCCGGTGCCGTAGCGCGCGATGTCGTCCTCGCTGAGGCCCTGGCGCGAATCGGAGCCGACGAGCAGCCAGTTCGTGCCGGCGGTGTTGGCGATGCGCTCGTCGGGAAGCGCGTCAACGCGGTTCAAGCGCGCGTCGGTGAAGAGGACCCCGGCGATGAGGAGCACCACAACGAGTGCGAATACGGAGAAGCAGCCGGGTGCTTTTCGACGCCTCCGCGCACGCACCGGAGCCTGCGCCGCCGCGGGCGGTGCTTGGCGCACGCGCGAGCGCGACA
>NZ_GG667193.1:23616-38576 GCF_000159635.1 Corynebacterium lipophiloflavum DSM 44291
CGCGTGTGGTCCATCGGCGGGCGCTGCACCCGCTCGAAGCGGGGCACCTCCTCGCGCGGGCGGGGCTCGGGCCGGGGGGCGCGTTCGACGCGGCGGCGTACGGGGCGACCGTAGCGGTCCACGATGGGCTTCCCGTCCTTGCCCAGCACGTAGTCGCCCAGGTTGTCCCTGGGGTCGTTCGAGTGAGGTGTGGTCGGCATGTGCAGCAGTTTAACCCGCCGCTATACCCAACGAGGAAAGTAGCGATCCGGGCACGAGCAGGTAGCCGACGAACGCGACGGCGTCGATAAGAAAGTGCGCCAGGATCAACGGCCACACCTTCCCGGTGCGGTGGTAGAAGTAGCCGAAGACGACGCCCATCACGATGTTGCCAAACCCCGCCGAAACTCCCTGGTAAAGGTGGTAGCTACCGCGCAGCACCGAGGACGCGGCGATGGCGGGCCACGGCCCCCACCCCAGCTGGCGCAGCCGCGTGATCAGCCACATCACCACCACGGTCTCCTCCCCGAAGGCGTTGGCGAAGGACCACATCAACAGCGTGGGCACCTGCACGGCCTCGGTGGTGGGGATGACCTGCTTCGACAAGCCCATGTTCAGCGCAGTGACGTAGAGGACAAGCCCCGGCAGCCCGATCAGCGCGGCGAGCCCCGCGCCGTGCAGCCAGTCGCGCCACCGCAGCCGCGGCAGCGACTTATCCAGCAGGAACAGCGCGAGCGCGCCCCACGCCAGAAGCGAGGCCGCGGAGCACAGCTGCAGGGCGAGGTCGAGCCAGGAGACGTCGGAGGCGGCGTCGTTGAGCGTCACCTGTTGTTCGTTGAGGGCGGGTTCGGCCAGCAGGGCGTCGACAAGCCTCAACAGCGAGCGCACGCCGGACAAGCCGAACGTGACGGCGAGCACGATGAGGATCTCCACACGGATCCGCTCTCCACGAGTGCGCATGCAGTAACTTTAAGGCATGAACCGCGTCGCATTCCTTGGCCCGCACGGCACGTTTACTGAGCAAGCAGTGTGGGATTTCGAGCTTGACGACGCCCACCTGGTTCCCGTCGATTCACCCTCCCAGGCGCTCGCCGCGGTGCGCTCCGGCGAGGTCGAGTGGGCCGTGGTTGCCATCGAGAACTCCGTCGACGGCGCCGTGACCTCCACCACCGACGCGCTGATTGAGGCCCCCGGGGTGCAGATCTACGGTGAGACGGAACTCGAGATCTCGTTCGCGATTATGACCCGGCCCGGCGAAACGCTCGCCAGCGCAACGAGCTTTGCCACGCACCCCGTCGGCTACCAGCAGGTTCGCCGCTGGATGGCGACGCAGGTGCCGGCCGCGCAGTTCCGCGCGGCGTCGTCGAACGCGGCCGCCGCCGAGCTCGTCGCTTCGGGCGAGGTCGATGTGGCGGCGGCCCCGCGCCGGGCCGCGGACCTGTTCGGCCTTGAGATCCACGCTGAGGGGGTCGCTGACATCGAGGCCGCGCGCACGCGCTTCGTGCTCGTCGGCCCGGCGGGTGCGCCGACACCGCGCACCGGAAACGACCGCACCTTTGTGGTGTTCCAATTGCCGAACGAGCCGGGCACCCTGGTCGGCGCGCTGCAGGAGTTCGCCTTCCGCGGCGTTGACCTAAGCCGCATCGAGTCACGCCCGACGAAAGCGACGCGCAACACCTACAACTTCTTCGTCGACCTCGTCGGCCACATTGACGACGCCCCGCTCGCCGAGGCGCTGCGCAACCTGTACCTGCGGGCGAGCTCGATTGATTTCCTGGGCTCCTGGCCGTGCGCTGATCGGCTAGGATGCGAGCCGGTAACGGACGCAGATGCGGATGCCGCGCGCCTGCGCGCCGCGGAAGAGTGGGTCGCAAGGGCCCGGGAAGGCAAGTAGATGCTCATTTTGCTCAGGCACGGGCAAACTACCTCGAACGTCGGCCGCCACCTCGACACCGCCCTGCCGGGCGCGGAGCTCACAGAGCTGGGGCAAACCCAGGCCGCCGCGGCGGGGCGCGACATCATGGACGCTTACGCGCCGGCGCGGGTGGTCACATCCAAGGCGCTGCGCGCGAAGCAGACCGGCGAGATCGGCTTCGGCGAGCATTTTGATGTCATCCCCGCGCTCGACGGCCTCCACGAGGTGCAGGCGGGGCGCTTTGAAATGCTCAACACACTCGAGGCGCACACGGCCTACCACGGCGCGTTCCGCGGCTTCTACCGGCGGGAGCTTGATTCGCTTATCGACGGCGGCGACTCCCTCGAAATCTTCCTCACCCGCTACCGCGCGGCGATCGACCCCCTCGTCGAGGCCGGCGGCGACACCGTGGTGGTCTCCCATGGCGGCGCGATCCGTGCCTTCGCCGCCAACGCCACCGACGTCGACCCGGCCTTCGCGGAGGCGTCGTACCTTCCCAACTGCCACTACGTGGTCATTGACCCGTTCGGCGAGTTCGGTTCGTGGCGGGTTGTGAAGTGGGGCAAGTACCCGCTGGACTGATCTATGAGTCGAGGGCGATTCGGCTCGATTCTGTGGCGCGGGCACATCCATCCACAGTGGTTGCGGGCAAAATGACGTGGCACGATAACGATTTTGACCCTGTTCTGCATTGCTCCCAGAAGTGGGCACCGGCCCTACCTAATGCCGATACAAGCAATATCGGCTCGTCGATTTGGCCTAATCAACGATGAAATCGAGTATCCACTTGATCCAGCCTTCAACTGTGCTCGCGCGCCTATGTAAGGTGCTGCCCGTCAGTCCGACGGAATCCATATTTTCTAAGATACGTTCGCGTGACGGGATCTCACCGTGCTGCAGAGCGTCCCGCAGTGTAAGCAAAAATGGTTCTCTGCGGGAAATTGCGGATGCAAATCCGAGACGCCTCTGCCTAGGGGAGTCGTTTTCCATAATCTGACGCCCTTCGCAAGACAAGTTCGCTAACTGCGACTGATTGTCGTAATTGAGAAGCCCAATGTAGCGTGCAGCATTGAGATAGTAGTCCGCCTGACGAGGCGTGAAGTCTTGGCTCAAGTAGATATCTTCCTTGCTCATCGCGCCTTCTGCGTGGATTTGCTCGCAGAGGTTGACTACTCGGGCGAATACGTCTGCTTGAGGGAAAGGAACTCCTTGTTTTTGGTGAGGGATAATTTGTGAGCTTGAAGCGATTCTTTCAACATCCTTCCGGGTTACACTCTCCGTAGAAAAGGCATATTTTCCGGAGCGAAGAACCCGAATGGTGTTTAGGTCCCGAGGATTTTCGAAAAAGACCTCGTAAAGATGGAAGATGCCATCGCTGTAAACTTGGTAGATATTTCTAACAGGTTTAGTCCTCATTTTTTCGCGAAATACCCGGTAAGGATAGAAGACTTGGCGGACGTTGAAATCAGAACTTAACTTGTTCTTAGCCTCTACAAGGGCGAGACTTTCGGGGGTTTCGTAACCAGCATCGACTTCTATTTGGGCTCCACTCACCTTCGCTGTGTAGCCACCGGGAATGGAATTCAAGTCCATCTCGAAGCTCCCAGTTCCCATTCTGCCACTCACGGTTTGTTGTAAGTCGCAAACCTCGAGGAAATCATGAAAGATTCCGGAAACCTCAGCCGCGTGAAGAGCCATAGCTTCGCTAGTTAGGTCGGTGTGATCGATGGATTCTATATTGGCCGGAAAAGGAATAGTTTTTGGAGGCGAGCTTTCAGTATCCGGGAACGAGTGAAAAAGGTTGAATTTGCCGATTAGGTACCGATTGCGCTCAATCGGAAGGGCACCAAGTTTCTCTCTGACGAAGATATAGGGCTGATTACTGGAAAAATCGTGTTTATTCAGTAGACGAGGTTCCAACTGGCCACTAAATTCTTTTTGCTCTAAAGATGTGATGATCGCATAACCGTCGGTAGCTATTTGTTGAAGAATTCCCTTTCGGCTGAATATTTTGAGCCATCCGATATCGAATTTCCCTAGTTTGTTAGACGGTGGGATATTGAACTGCAGACGCAGCTCTGTTTCGATGTAGCTCTCCTCGTTTGTCATAGTTTGTAACTATAATTTCCTCGACGTATCCGCGTCCTGTACCTTTAGAATTAACTTGTCGGCGGGCTTTCACTGTGTGAACTGTGTACCCAGAATATTCATTTCTAACAAAGTCTGTAGCAGAATTACTGAGCATGACGTACACGCCTTTGTCAGTGAGGCGGTCTATTTCTTGGCGGAGCTCTATTTGATTTTCGCGATTAAATCCACCGGTAGTATACGCTGTGAACGAGGATGTGGGGTTTGTCGGATCGTAAGGTGGATCAATGTAAGCGAAATCGCCCAGTTTTGCGCGTGTTAGAGCCTCCCGATAATCTACCGAGCTGAATTCAATGGAAGTACTGCGCAGGAACTCGTAGACGGACCAAATGTTCTGAGTGTCGAAGTTTAGCGTCTTGTAACGCCCGAATGGGACGTTGTAATGGCCTTTTGCATTAACTCTATACAATCCGTTAAAACCCGCACGGTTGAGGTATAGCGTCCGCGCCGCTTTCTCCAAACGAGTTAGTTTTTGCCAATCGACCGGATTCCGGTCCAAATCCCGAAGCCTGTAGTAGAACTCTTTTTCATGCGGATATGAACTTACTAAATTTATGAGATCGGCTGGCTGATCTTTTACAATTTGGTAGAGATTAATTAGTTCCGCGTTGACATCATTCACTATCGCACGATTAGGCAGCAGCGAGAATAGGACTGCTCCACCGCCGAGAAAGGGTTCGAAGTAGGTACGCTCGGGGTGGCTTGGAGGTAGAAGCCGGTGAATTTCGGAAAGAAGTTGACGTTTTCCACCGACCCACTTCACGAGCGGCTTCAACGAATTCGTCACAGGACTCTCCTAATATACAAAATGCCCTCTATTCCCAGTGTTCAAAGTTTGAACTTTACCGAACGGGTAAGCCAAAGTTAAAATGCGAATTGCCCAACGACTTGTCACTCGTGGCTCGAACTCTAAGGTAATCAGAGGAAAGGACCACCGGTATGGCAAATCTAGACCGTCCACGTATCCAAAGCAATGGTTACGATGGGCACGAGCTCACCCGTGAGTGCCCTAATTGTGGGGAAACGAAACCGATGAGAGAATTCGGATATCGTGACATGGGGGGTGGAAATATCAGGAATCAGTCTTGGTGCAAATCTTGCCGTTAAGGCGAACTTGTTCGCGAAATCCGAAAGCGTCTTAGGTTCAGTTTCGGCGCCCGCTGTTTCCTTATCTTGGTCTTGAGGGACTTTGAGTGTCATCGGTAGAGACGAAACTATACGCAGCGTTGCGAGCTGAAACAATTTCGCCTTTACATGTATTTCTTGACGCGTTAAGCACTTCCTCTCTCACCGCTGGACTAGCCCCAGCCGAGGTGGTGAAGCTGGTCTTCCTCCATCCCGAAGTAGTGGCCGACCTCGTGAAACACGGTGACTTTCACCTGCTCGCGCAGCTCGTCGACGCTCGAGCACACCGCCTCGTGGGCGTCCTTGTACACAAAGATGGTGTCCGGCAGGAACCCGGAGTGGTTGGAGTGCTGCTGCGTCAACGGCACGCCCTCGAATAAGCCGAGCATGGTCGGCTCCTCCGGGTTGAAGCCGCGCGCCAGGATGACCAGGTTGGTCATGGCGCGGGCGAAGGGCTCGGGGATGAGGTCGAGGGCGTCGTTGATCATCTCCTCGAACTCGTCGTAGCTAGCTAGCATGGCTCTACTGCGCTTTACTGTGCGCCGGGTTCCTGGTTTGCGGATGCGACGGGCGCGTTCGATTCCGGGTTTTGGCGCAGCGGGCGGCGCTCGGGTCGCTCGGGCGGGGGGTTGCCGTCGATACGCAACCCGTCGCGGCCCGCCGTCGCCGACCCGGTCAGCGTGGCGAACTGCCCGTTGTTGGCGTAGACGAGACCACAGTTGACGCTCCTGCTGCCTCCCTCCCAGGCGGCCGCCGAGAGGGCGGTCCAGAACGGCTGCAGCGCGACCTGATAGAGGTTTTCCTCGCCGCCGAGGTACTCCTGGGCGGCGGTGGTGCAGACGTCGCCGAGGTACTTGTCCTGCTCCTCGACGCTGGGGGTGTGGTCGGGAAAGACCTCCGCCATAGAGACCACCGAGGTGACCTCCAAATGGTGGGGCTCGGCGCAGTCGACTGCGCGAAGCGTACTCGACGCGTCGGTTACGGCGCACTGGCCGGCATCGAGAACGCGGGCCTGGTCCTGCTCGGCGGCACGCCCCGTTGTCAAAGTCGGGGTGCCGGATGCGTCGGTGACCTGCAGTCCGCACAACATCGTGCGGTCTCCGCGCTCCCACGCCTCGGCCGGCGGGAGAATGGACGCGATGGAGTAGCGACCGTTCGGGTCGTACACGCCGGCCAGGTAATTCAGCGTCGAGGCCCCGCACAGCTCCTCGCGCAGCTGGGCCTGGCGCGTTTGGCTGGGAATTTCCGCGTTGGGCCCGAACTCGGAGGAGGGGAAAGCCGCGAGGTCCTCTCGCGCGGACACCTCGAAGCGGTGCTCCTGCTCGCACGGGGCCTGCTCGAAACCCGAGATCGAGCCGTCCTCGGCCACGTCCCAGGTCAGGCAGGCGCCCTGGTCGGCGGTGGTGAAGGAGGCGACGCTCGAGGTTGAGTTGGGCGTGCTGGGTGACGCCGCCGTCGTCGAAGCGGACGGGGTTGACGCGGCGGAGGAGGCCGCGTCCGACTCGGAAACGAACGAGTAGGACCCTGCCGCCACGGCGCCCGCCACCACGGCGACGAGAACGCTGCGCGTTGCTGATGTTGTCGAGACCATGTGGCCTATTGTGCCTTACCGCGCAAAAGAGCTTCGCGGGCGCACGGGTTGGAGTGCCCAAGGTAGGATGGCTCAGTGTGATTGATCTCAAATTCCTGCGTGAAAATGCCGATGTCGTGCGCGAGTCTCAGCGGGCCCGTGGTGAAGACCCCCAGCTGGTGGATCAGCTGCTTGAGGCGGACGAACGTCGCCGCTCCTCTATTCAGGCGGCGGACGAGCTGCGCAGCGAGCAGAAGGCCTTCGGCAAGAAGATCGGCCAGGCCGCCCCCGAGGACCGCCCGGCGCTGCTCGAGGGATCCAACGAGCTTAAAGCCCGCGTCAAGGAGGCGGAGGCGGCCCAGGATGAAGCCGAGGAGGCGGTGGCGAAGCTGCAGCTGCGCATCGCCAACGTCGTCGAAGGCGCGCCCGCCGGCGGCGAGGAGGACTTCGTCGTTATCGAGCACGTCGGTGAGATCCCCGAGTTCGACTTCGAGGTGCGCGACCACCTCGACCTGGGTGAAGCGCTGGGCATCATCGACATGAAGCGGGGTACGAAGGTCGGCGGTGCCCGCTTCTACTACCTCGTCGGTGACGGCGCGTGGCTCCAGCTCGGCATGCTCATGCTCGCCGCCCAAAAAGCGCGCGAGGCCGGCTTCACGGTGGTCATCCCGCCCGTGCTGGTCCGCCCGGACATCATGGCGGGCACCGGGTTCCTCGACGCGCACGACGAGGAGATCTACTACCTCGAGCGCGACGACATGTACCTCGTGGGCACTTCCGAGGTGGCGCTGGCCGGCTACCATTCCGGCGAAATCATAGACCTATCCGACGGGCCGTTGCTCTACGCCGGCTGGTCATCGTGCTTTCGTCGAGAAGCGGGCTCCTACGGCAAGGACACAAAGGGCATCTTGCGCGTGCACCAGTTCGACAAGCTGGAAATGTTCGTCTACTGCGCGCCCGAGGACGCCGAGGAGATGCACCGCAAGTTGCTCCAGCTTGAGCGCGACATGCTCTCCGCCGTCGAGGTGCCTTACCGCATTATCGACGTCGCCGCAGGCGACCTCGGTTCTTCGGCGGCCCGCAAGTTCGACACCGAGGCGTGGGTGCCTTCCCAGAACACCTACCGCGAGCTCACCTCCACCTCGAACTGCACCACTTTCCAGGCCCGCCGCTTGGCGACGCGCTACCGCGACGCTTCCGGAAAAACCCAGACCGCCGCCACCCTCAACGGCACCCTGGCCACGACGCGCTGGCTCGTCGCCATCCTAGAAAACAACCAGCGGGCGGACGGCTCCGTCGTTGTGCCGGAGGCGCTGCGCCCGTGGGTGGGCAAAGACGTCCTGGAGGTCCAGCAGTGACGACAATTCAGGGCCTGTTCGAGGTCCCCGACGACTACTCGCCTCCGCCGCCCCACGAGGAGGAGCGCAAGGACTATTTCTATCAGTGGATAGAAAGCGCGATCAAGAAAGTATTCCGCGCCCAGGGCACGTTCACGCTGGTCCGCGGCTTGGACAACATCCCCGCGACCGGCGGGGCGCTCATCGCCGCGAACCACACCGGCTGGTTCGACTTCATTTTCAGCGCCGTGGGCCCGCACGTCGCGGGCAAGCGCCTCGTGCGCTTCATGGCGAAAAAGGAGGTGTTCTCCGCACCCGTCATCGGCCCGCTCATGCGCGGGATGCGCCACGTGCCCGTGGACCGCGCGGCGGGGGCAGACAGCATCGACTCGGCGGTGGACTGGATTCAAAACAGAGGCGCACTCGTCGGCATCTTCCCCGAGGGCACCATCTCCCGCTCCTTCGAGCTCTCCGACTTCAAGACGGGCGCGGCGCGCATCGCCCAGCGCGCCGGCGCACCCCTGATCCCGTGCGCCATCTGGGGCTCCCAGCGCATCTGGACAAAGGACCTGCCCCGCCACCTCGGGCGCGCCAAAATTCCCGTGATCATCCGGTACGGGGAGCCGGTCTCCCTCGAGGGAACCCCGGAAGAAGTGACGGCTCGCCTGAAGCAGGCGCTGGGAGAGCTCCTCGAGCTCAACCGTGCGGAGTACGCGGAGCGCTTCGGCCCCTTCCCCGACGGCGAACGGTGGATCCCGGCCTCTATGGGCGGCGCCGCCCCCACCCTGGAAGAAGCCAAGGAAATGTACCGGCGGGAGAGAGCCGAGCGCGCCGACCGAAAGCACGGAAAGTAGGCCGGATCAGACGTGACGCCACGGCTCATCATCAGCGACATCGACGGAACCTTCCTCACCAGCGCCGGACGCGTCACCCCCAGATTGCGTGACGTGGTCATGCGCGCCGTGCGTTCGGGCGCGCACTTCGGACTGGCCACGGGGCGCCCGCACCGCTGGCTCATGCCGGTGCTGGACCAGCTCCCCATTTCCCCGGTCTGCGTCTGCGCGAACGGCGCTGTGACGTACGACCCCGCCCGCGACGAGGTGCTGCGCGCCTTCGAGCTCGACTCCGAGCTGATGGCCCAAGTCGTCGCCGACGTCGATGCGGTATTCCGCCCGCTGGGCGTGCGCTGGGGCTACGGAGTCGAACGCGTCGGGCAGTCGGCGCTCGACCCGGAAGACGAGGTGTTCCTAGTCACCCCCGACTACAACCCGGATGCGTGGGACCCCCGCTTCGGCGTCGCCCCCGTCTCAGAACTCGTCTCGGTTCCTGCGGCGAAGCTGCTGGTCCGGTGCGCCGAGATGCACTCTGCCGAAATGTTCGACCTCATCGCCCCGGTCATCGACACTTCCGAGGCGCACATCACCTATTCCATGGACGAAGGGTTGATAGAAATCTCCAGCCCGGGGGTGACCAAAGCCACCGGCGTCTCCGCCCTCGCCTCGCACTACGGAGTGAGCGCCGAGGACGTGGTGGCGTTCGGCGACATGCCCAACGACTGCGAGATGCTGGCGTGGTCAGGACTCGGCGTGGCCATGGGCAACGCGAACCCGGTCGTGCTCGACGTCGCCGACACTGTGACCGTGAGCAACGACGAGGACGGCGTGGCGAAAGTTCTCGAGCAATGGTTCTAGGCGGGCCGCGTCCCGGGGTACCGCCGCAGAAGATTTTGTAGCACCGCGATGTAGCTTCCGTTTTCCACCTCCCCCCACCCGAAGCGGCAGATCACCATTCCCAGGTTTTGGAGCTGCTTCTCCCTCATCCGTTCCTCTTCGATGACCCTGTGCGGGTCACCGTAGATTCCCGACAGCTTCACCTTCCCGTCGAACTCGATGCCGAGGAATGCGTTGATGGTGGCGTCGACAAGCGCGCGGCGAGGCTCGCCGCGGGCAGTGAGGATGGTGCGCTCGGCCTGGAACTCGAGGTTTGTCACGCCGGTGAGGGTGCCGCTGGCGATGGCGCGCAGGATGCCGTCGCGGCCGAGAGTTTCCAGCGGGGACTGCGACGTGCCGGCCGAGTATCCGATGAGCTCCCGGAAACCGCGCAGACCCTTGGCGCGGGGGAGCTGGCGGGCGCGGTCGAGGAGGTTCTCGGCGCTGAGTTTATGCAGGTGGCGGGCGGATTCGATGGCGACGAGGGCGTCGGTGCGCGGGTGATAGCGGTAGGTGTCGAAGAGGGCTCGGATGCCGGTGACGACGGCGATGCCGTCGACCGTCGTGATGTCCTCCGGGCGGAGAATGCCGCTGCGGTAGGTGCGGCCGGCGCTCGGTGTGGTGGTGTCGAAAGCGCGGGCGGTGCCGCGCAGTGCGAGGTCAACGATGGTGACCCACCTGTACGTCTTGATTCCGTGCAGCCGCAGCGCCGCAGGGCCGGTGACCACCGACGTGCGGCAGCGTGCGGCGACGCTTTTAATGAATGCCGTTTCCTCCCCCGAGTCCATGCGTCGGATTCTGCCACGCGTGGGGGACATTCCCGGCGCGGCGGGTGCGGGGCTGTGGATAACTGGTGGGGTGTGGATAACTCGGTTTCGTTGAGGTCTAGTAGCTAGACGTCAGCACGAGTGTGCCGGTTGCGGCGCTCCGTGACCTGGGGTTTTGCGGGGGCGGTTTCGTTGAGGTCTAGCTGCTAGACGTCAGCACAGAAACAAGCACACAAACCAGCCACACAAAACCAACGCACAGAACCCGCGCAAAGGCATCAAAACTACACTGTCCGCATGCCATACATCGCCGCGATTGACCAGGGCACCACGACGACGCGCTTCATCTTGACAACGACCGAAGGCGAGGTCGTGGCACAAGCGCAGTTCGAGCACAAGCAGATCATGCCCAGGCAGGGGTGGGTCGAGCACGACCCCATGGAGATCTGGCGCAACACGCGCCGGGCCGTGGTCGAGGCGATGGCGAGCAAGGACATCACCGACGAGGACATCGCCGCACTCGGGGTGACAAATCAGCGGGAAACGGCTGTGATCTGGGAGAAGAGCACGGGCAAGCCGATATACAACGCGATCGTGTGGCAGGACACGCGCACTATCCACGACGGGGATCCGGCGCGGTTCCAGAAGAAGACCGGCCTGCTGAACAACTCGTATCCGGCGGGGCCGAAGTGGGCGTGGATCTTGGACAATGTGCCGGGCGCCCGGCAGCGCGCCGAGAAGGGTGAGCTGCTTGCCGGGACGATCGACACGTGGCTGATCTGGAACTTAACGGGCGGGGCGCGCGGTGACGAGGGGCACGAGGCCACGCACGTCACCGACGCGACCAACGCGAGTCGCACCCTGCTGATGGATCTGGAGACGCTGGACTGGGATGAGCAGCTGTGCGCCGAGGTGGGTGTTCCGAGGGTGATGTTGCCGGAGATTCGGGCGTCGATAGGCGAGTTCGGGGTGGTGCGGCGCCGCGGCCCGCTCTCGGGCGTGCCCATCACCGGGGTGCTGGGGGACCAGCAGGCGGCGCTGTTTGGGCAGGGCTGCCTGGATGAGGGCGACGCGAAGATGACCTACGGGACAGGCCTGTTCATGCTGCTCAACACGGGTTCGACCCCGCAGTGGAGCTGGCACGGGATGCTGACGACGGTGGCGTACCACATGCAGGGCCAGGATCCGGTGTACGCGCTGGAGGGCTCGGTGGCGGTCGGGGGTTCCCTGATTCAGTGGCTGCGCGATCAACTCGGGATGCTGCGCAACGCGGCGGAGAGCGAGACGCTCGCGGCGCAGGTGGACGACAGCGCCGGCGTTGTCATCGTCCCGGCGTTCTCGGGCCTGTTCGCGCCGCGCTGGCGGCCGGACGCGCGTGGGGTGATAACGGGGTTGACGCGGTTTACTGATCGTCGACACGTAGCCCGCGCCGCGCTGGAGGCGACGTGTTTTCAGACGTGCGAGGTCGTGCGCGCCATGCAGAAAGATGCGCGCACGCGCATCGCGGAGCTGCGTGTCGACGGCGGCATGACCGACAACGCCCTTCTCATGCAGATGCAGGCCGACCTGTTGGATTCCCGTGTCTCCCGGCCGGACAACATTGAGACCACTGTGATGGGCGCGGCGTCGGCGGCCGGCATCGGGGCGGGGCTTATCACCGCGCCGCTGACCCTGGGTGACACAACGACGTGGCACAGCACAATGGCCGGCCCCGATCGGGACCGGCTCATTGCGGCGTGGGAGAACGCTGTTGAGCGCTCGTACGGGTTGGGTTAAGCGTTAGCGCAGCGAGCTGACGTCGATGTTGACATCCCTGGTCATCGGGTTGAAGGAGATTGAACCGCCTTCAAAATCGACCTTGACTTCATCTTCGGTCGGGTTGTACTGGTTCGACATCGGCAAGCCAAGCGGGCCAGCGTCGAGGCCTTGTTGCAGCCACGCGTCGGCGAGCTCGCCGACGAGGGTGTAGATGTCGCCCTGGTTGTTCTGCACGGCGATGCCATTCGAGTAGAAGGCGAAGTTGTTGCCGCCGACGCCGGTGGCAGCGCCCTGCAGGGTGCCGAGGATTGGCTCGAACTGCTTCCATGTGTCTGCCGCCTCATCGCCGCCGACGAACTGCAGGATTTTGCCGATTTGCGGTGCGAGCGAGGACAGTGACAGGCCCGGGATGAGCTCCACATCGGCAACATTCTTCACGCTGTCGGTCACTGCCCCGGACTGCAGCATGTAGAGGATGACGACGCCGGCAACGGTGCCTGCTGCCTGGGCGATCGCGGTGGGGTCTCCCGCGGCGAGCTTGGACAGCGTGACGTTGGACAACGGACCGTCGACGCGGTTGGTCACCGTCGTGGAGACGTTGTGGGCGCTGGTCGTGGTGTCACTCTTGGCACTCGGTGAGGAGGGAGCGACAACCTGGCCCGCGGTCATCTGCGTTGCCTTGGCGGCGGCCGCGGTGCGGATCGCGCCCATCTGAGCGTAGAGGTACTGCCCCGGGCACGTGTTGTAGTGGAAGTCGCGGTGCGCGTTAATCGTGGGGAAAGTCGCGGTCTGGCCGGCGGCGTACTTGCTTCCCGTGAAGTTTCCGGAGGCTGTGAGCTGGGTCGAACCCAGCGGGTTAATCTTCGACTGCGCGGACTTCCAGCCGATGATGTCGCCCATCGCCTTCACGCCTGCGGCGCTGGGCTGTGCGGTCTCGTAGTTGCCCAGCATGGAAATTCCCCAGGTGTTGCTGTTGAAGGAACCGACGTGGGAGCCCATGGGCCCGCGGTCGAGACCGCCGGCGCGGCCTTCGTAGATGTTGCCGTACTTATCCACCAAGGCGTTGTAGCCGATGTCGCCCCAGCCCTGGCCCTGGTGGTAGGCCTGGATGCTGCGCACGATGCCGGGTGCTTGCGCCGCCGTGTAGTTGTTGGAACCGGCGGTGTGGTGGATGGTGATCGCCTTGGTCGGCTCGGTGTAGTACGGGTTCTGGCGTGACCCCTGGGCACCCCACGCGGCGCGGGAAACGACCTTGGGCATGCCGGCGGCATAGGACTCGGCCACCGGGGCGATGTCGCCGCCGACGGTGCCTTCGCCACCGTCGACGAAGACTGCCTCGATCTCGTTGGCGGTGGTCGGGGCCTCGGACTCGGTGCGGCCGTCCTCAAGCAAATCGACGTTCGCGGTGGAGACCTGGATGCGGGTGGTGGGCTCGACGTAGATGGGGTCGGTGCCGTGCTTGGTGCCAGACGTGGTGTCGCCGGCGGCGTTGGCGGCCGTATCCATCTGGTACCACTCGGACCAGGTGCCGTCGGCGCGCTGGGCGCGGACGTAGGCGACGATGTCGCGCTCGTCTTCCCAGGTCAGGCCGACAACGGAGAAGGGCTTTTCGCGGGTGAACTCCTTGACCACGCGGTGCTCGACCTGCTCACCGCCCTGCGTCATCACGGCCGCGTCGTCGACGGTGATGTTGTCGCCGGCAGCGAGGGATTCGCTGGCGAGGTCGACAGAAACGTCGCCGCCAGGTCCGAGGGATTGGACGTTGACAATGTTGCTGCCGCCAAACGCGGCCGCGGCGACGAGCGCCAGGGTTGTCAGGGTCGTCAGGGCGGCCAGGACCGGGTTCTTCCCCGGCGCGGGCCGGGTGAGACGTCGACGTTGTTGCACGGTAAGGCTCCTGTTAAGTAAGGGGATAAAGTTAATCAAAGTGCATTCTAGGGGAGAAAGAAGTCTAAAGGAAGTATTGAGACTTTATGGGTGTGTCGGGACGTGAGGCGTCGATAAGCGAATGTGCGAAAATGGGCGCCATGACTTACGACCTCATCGTTGTTGGATCCGGGTTCTTCGGCCTCACCGTCGCAGAACAAGCCGCGAGCGAGTTGGGCAAGCGCGTGCTCGTGGTGGAAAAGCGCGGCCACATCGGCGGCAACGCCTACTCGGAAAAGGACCCGGACACCGGCATCGAGGTGCATAGATACGGAGCCCACCTGTTCCACACCTCCAACCGGCGCGTGTGGGACTACGTCAACCGCTTCACCGACTTCACGGACTACCAGCACCGCGTCTTCGCCATGCACGACGGCACCGCCTACCAGTTCCCCATGGGGCTTGGCCTGATCAACCAGTTCTTTGGTCGCTACTACTCACCCGACGAGGCCCGCGCGCTCATCGAGGCGCAGCGCGAAGACAAGGATCCCGCCGCGGCGACGAACCTGGAGGAGCGCGGCATCGCGCTCATCGGCAAGCCGCTGTACGACGCCTTTGTCAAGCACTACACCGCCAAGCAGTGGCAGACCGACCCGACCGACCTGCCGCCGGAGATCATCTCGCGCCTGCCCGTGCGCTACACCTTCAACAACCGCTACTTCAACGACACCTACGAGGGCCTGCCCGTCGACGGCTACGCCGCCTGGCTGGAGAAGATGGCCGACC
>NZ_GG667193.1:39058-42970 GCF_000159635.1 Corynebacterium lipophiloflavum DSM 44291
ACCTTGTTTGACAACCACCTGCGCCCCTACTTTGAGGACGGCAAGGCGATCGACCAGCCGCGCGGGCACTAGGGGGATATTTTGCCGAGACAAGCCGGTTACTACGAATGGGACGATCCTGAGCTTCACCCGGGCAACTAAAAGGAGGGAGGTTGGCACCAAACTCTTTTTGATGCCGACGGAAAGCTCAAGGACAATGCCCGGTTCGTGCCAATGGAAGAGTCAGAGCTCAAACCGGAAGTTATCCATGAAACCGTATACGTCACTAGTGACGCCAGGCGGGAGGAATTCCTCGATGATGAGATGAGGGAGGCTATCGCCTGGGCTCTGGCTGCTCTTGTAGTAAAGGGCGCTGAATTAGCGGCCCCCCGCGTCAAAGCGTGGTGGGACAAGGGGGCAGGGTCGTTCCGGCGCGTCAAGAGGCGATCTCTTCGTGCGCGAAGTAGGCCTACCACAAGCGAGAATCAAGATCGTGTTGAAGAAGCCCAGTCCTCCGATCTCGCTCAGAAGGACGAGGGGACTTCACGAGCGAAGATGTCGAGTGCGGAAGCGCAGGCTCGAATGATTGCCGCGGCGGCTGCGCGAGCCTTCGCAGAAGAACAGATGCGTTTGGTTACCGGTGCGGAAATCGTGGGGGCTACAAATCTGGACGAGGTCCGCGCGCAGCTTGCATCTATCCCGGAACACGAAATGGAGCAACTGACCGGATTGCTTGTTCGCCAGCCCGATCTGCTCACTGACGACAGTCTGGCCAATCTCGCAGCTTCATTACAACTTCAGCACCTTGAATTGGAACCTGTTCGCAAGCGCGGGAGAGGCGACGGCAGCAAATTTTAGAGAGGTATGCCCATCTAGCTACCGGCTTTGCTCGAGCGTCGTAGGATGCCCCTCCGTGGGAACCTTTATCGCAATCATCGGACTACTGCTCGCCACCGTCCTCGTCGCCGCGTTCGGTGAGCGCACCGGCCTGCCGTGGCCGGCGCGTCTGACCGTTGTGGTCGCGCCGGTGATCTTCATCCCCGTATCGACACGGTGTCCATCGATCCGCACCTGATCCTGCCGATCTTCCTGCCGCCGCTGCTGTGGTCGCTGGCCCGGCGCACGAGCTGGGGGCAAATCGGCTCCCAGCTCAACGTGGTGCCGACCATGTCGATCATCCTGGTGTTCCTCACGGTCGCGGCGCTGACCGCCACGGCGATGTTGATGCTGCCGGGGCTGAGCCTAACTACCGCGATGGTGCTCGCCGCCGCGATCGCCCCGCCGGATCCGGTGGCGGTGGACGCAGTGGCGGGCCCGGCGGGCATCCCGAAGCGCATCACCGGCACGCTGCAGACGGAGGGACTGTTCAACGACGCCGCCTCCATCGTGACCTTCAATGTCGCCATGGCAGCCGCGGTCGCGCACGGCGAGGTCGACTTCGGCAAAGGCGCCCTGCAGTTCCTTTACGCCGCCATCGCCGCGGTTCTGATCGGCCTGGTCGTGGGCAGGTTGGCCGCCATGTTCGCCAACTCCGTACCCGATTCCGTGATCCGCACCGCGTTTACCTAGGTGCTCCCATTCGCCATCTATGCCGGCTGCGAGGCCATTCACGCCTCCGGCGTCATCGCGATCGGCCATGACCGCCGAGGACCGCCTCACCGGACACTCTTTCTGGGAGACGGTGGAACTGCTGTTCACCGGCGTGGCGTTCGGCCTGATTGGCATGAGCGTGCGCGACGCCATCGACACCGCCGGCACGCACATCTGGCAGGCGGTGAAGGTGGGCGTGGTCCTGTCCGTCGTCACGTTCGCGGTGCGCTTTGTCTGGATGTGGGTGCTGTACAAGATCAACCAGAAAAAGCACCACACAAACGTCTCCCCGCTGCGCCTGCAGGAGGTCTTGCTCATGGCGTGGGCGGGCATGCGCGGGCTGGTCACGCTGGCGGTCGTGCTGGCGATCCCGGCGTCGGCGACGAGCTACCACCACGAGCTCTCTGTCATCGCGTTGACCGTGCTCACCTGCACGATGGTGGTGCCGGGGCTGTTGCTGCCGTGGCTCGTCGATAAGCTTGACCTGCAAAACAGCCCCGCCGGCGACAAGGCACTCGAGGAGCTGAACCAGCGCGCCTTCGACGCTGCGCGCAAGGCGGTCCGCGAGCACGGCGAGGAGTACGCGCCGGAGGCGTACGCGATGATGCAGGAGCGCCTCGACTCGATCGCGGAGCAGCGCCTGCAGGACCCCGACGGTTCGGAGGAACGCAAGGCTGCCTTCGACCGTGCCCGCGCGGGGGCTGCGCAGTTGCAGGAGGTCGCGTTGCGGGCTGCCAGCCGCGAACTGCAGCAGGCGCGCCGCGAGCGCAAGTACAACCCCGCGGACGTCGATGCGGTGATCGCGGACCTGGACCGCCTCATCCTCGCACGCGACCGCAAGGCCCTCACCGCGCCGAGTTCGATGTGGGAGAAGTAAGGGGCCTTTGCCTATCGACGAGCCTCTGGCCCGCCCCGTTTCCCAAATGCCAAGTAAACCGCTTTCAAAACGCCAAGTGGATTGTTTTCAAAACGCCAAGCAAGCCCCTTTCAAAACGCCAAGTAGATGTTCGTAGCTGCTACTATGCTGCCGTATGGTGAACGGGTATATTCCACGATTGGCGGATGCTGAATTGGAGCGATCGCTCCGCAGGCAGGGCGGCGTGCTCATCCAGGGGCCGAAAGGCTGCGGGAAAACAGAGACGGCGAAGCAGCAAGCAGCGAGTTTTCTTAATGTAGAGACTGATCCCGGAGTCACCCTCGCTATGGATAATGACCCGCGGCTGCTGCTTGAAGGTGCCACACCGCGACTCATCGACGAATGGCAGTTGCAGCCGAGATTGTGGGATTTCGCGCGGCACGTTATTGATGAACGTCAGGCGAAGGGGCAGTTCATCTTCACCGGGTCCACGGCCCCTGGGGCGGACGCGACGAGCCACTCGGGTGCGGGCCGGTTCGCGCGAATGACGATGTCGACTATGACCCTCTTTGAAACCGGGGAATCGGATGGGTCGGTTTCACTTGCCGCTGCGGTTGCAGGTGACCCATTGCCGTTTTCGACACCGGACTTAACACTGCCTCAATTGGCGGAACGCGTGTGCCGGGGCGGCCTTCCTTACAACGTTGGTCTCCCGACTGATGATGCGTTGGAGAACGTCCGGGACTACGTACAAACCGTTGCGAACGTGGACATCCACACAGTTGGCGGCGTGAACCGTGATTCAGAGCGAGTACTGAGAATGATCCGTTCGTTAGCCCGTGGTGTGGGCACCGAACTGGAGCTGCAAACCATCGCCACAGATTCAGATACCTCACGGGAAACAACACGCGACTATCTCGACGCTCTTGCGAGCATTTTCGTCTCCGTGGATCAGCCTGCTTGGTTCACGCACTTACGTTCCAAGGCGACGTTGAGGAAGGCACCGAAACGCCATCTCGCTGATCCCTCCTTTGCTATGGCAGCGTTGGACCGAGGGCCTGAGCATCTACTTCGGGATCCCGCTTACTTCGGCCAACTCTTTGAGTCATTAGTGGTGCACGAACTTCGTGCGCTAACTGGGAGAACGGTGTACCACGCTCGGCTAAACACGAAACTAGAGGTCGACGCTGTCGCGAACGTTGGCGGCCGAGACGTGCTTGTTGAAGTGAAATTGGGCTACACCCCGGAGGTGATTGAGCATGCAGCCGGCACACTCAAGCGGTTTGCAGGGCACCTTGAGGACGACCCAGCCTTGGTGGTCATCACCTCGGGAGGACCCGCACTACGCCGGAGCGACGGGGTTGCAGTAATTCCTATTGGGGCTCTGGGTCCGTAGGTTTAGCTAGAGTGCAAAACTTGGCTAAGCCAGGATGCCCGGGCTGACTAGAGCCTAATTGCGGGCGCGTGGATTTTTGAATCCCGATGTT
>NZ_GG667193.1:44655-50335 GCF_000159635.1 Corynebacterium lipophiloflavum DSM 44291
ACCCTCGCGGAACTCGGCGTGGCCTCCGCCAGCTATCCCACCATCAACCGGCGGCTACCGGCCTACGCGACCGGTGGCTTCAGGGATCCAGGACGACCGACTTCCGCACTAATTTGATAAAAGTCGGGACACCGTCATCGCCGGCGGCCGGGTCGTCGTCGCCGACGGCGAGCTGCTCCTCTGACGACCCCGCCTGTCAGGATGCGCAAGCCTGGCAGCTAGTCGATCTCGTAGCCGGTCACCGGGCCCCGGTCGGCCGGGATCCAGCCGAGGGCCGGGGCGACGTGGTCGGCGAAGGCCCGGAGGATGGCGAGGTTGGTCTCCACGCCCATCTGGTTGGGGATGGTGAGCATGAGGGTGTCGGCGGCCATGACGGCGGCATCGGCACGCAGCTGTTCGATGAGCTGGTCGGGTTCGGCGGCATAGGTGCGACCGAAGGTGACCGGGGTGCCCTCGCCGAGGGAGCCGATCTGATCCCGGCCGGTGGCCTGGAGGCCGAAGAGCTCGCGGGAACGGTCATCGACGATGGGGAACACCGAGCGGGAGACGGACACGCGCGGGGTCCAGTCGTGGCCGGCGTCCTTCCAGGCGGCGCGGTAGCGGTTGATCTGTTCGGCCTGGATGTCGCCGAGGGAGGAGCCGTCGGCCTCGGAGACGAGGGTGGAGCTCATGAGGTTGACGCCGTCGCGGGCGGCCTGCTCGGCGGTCGAGTGGGAGCCGGCGCCTCACCAGATGTTGCGGCGCAGGCGCGGGGAGTGCGGGAATACCGGCAGTGGGGTGCCGGCCTGGTACATGCGCGGGTACTGCTCCTCGGCGGGGGCGGCGGTGGCGACACCGTAGCCGTCGATGGCATTGAGGAAGGTCTCGAACTTCGCCCGGGCCAGGTCGGCGCCGTTGGGCGCCTCGGCGCGGTAGCCGAAGGACTCCCAGCCGCGCTGGGCGGGCTCGGGTGAGCCACGGGAGACGCCGAGGGCGACGCGGCCGTCGGCAAGCAGGTCGAGTGAGGCGGCTTCTTCGGCGAGGTAGAGCGGGTTTTCATAGCGCATGTCGATGACGCCCGTGCCCACCTCGATGTGTTTCGTGCAGCCGGCGATGGCGCCGAGCAGCGGCATGGGCGAGGAGCCCTGCGGGGCGAAGTGGTGGACGCGGAAGTAGGCTCCGTTGACGCCGATCTCGTCGGCCGACTTCCCCAGTTCGATTGCCTGCCTGAGGGTCTCGGCGGCGCCGGGGCCGGGCTGGCCGCCGATGGCGTAGTGGCCGAAGCTGAGGAATCCGAAGGCTTTCATGTTTCTCCTAGACCAGTTGTGTCAGTTGCTGCGCGGCGACTCTACCGGCCAACCGGCCCGCGCGGGTGGCGCCGACGGTGGAGGCGGTGGAACCGTAACCGACGAGCAGGACCCGCCGGTCGCGTGCGGGGGTGACCTCATCCTGCATGAGGATGCCGCCGTCGCGCTCGCGCAGCCGCATCGGCGCAAGGTGACGCAGCGCGGCGCGGAAGCCGGTGTTCCAGAAGATGACGTCGACGTCGAGGGCGGTCCCCGCCGGCAGCGGATCCCAGGAATCCGGGACCTGCAGGTCCTCGCTTCTCGACAGCCCGAGTCCCCCGGCCTCCGTGCTCACCGGCACGCCGAAGACCACGCCGTCCGGGGTGATCCGGTCGAATATGCCCCGGGAGACGAGCGTGCCTTCGCGTACCCCGTCGAGGTAGGCGGGCCACTGGGGGATGCCGGTGGTGCGGACGACCGAGGCGGGGGCCTGCCCGGCGTGGGTGCGTTCCCGGACGGCCTTCTCCACGGACAGGCCCCAGCCGGCGTCGAACTCGCGACGGGTGAAGTTCGGCGGGCGGCGCGTGGCCCAGATCGTCTCGGTCACCGGGGCGAGTTCGAGGAGGAACTGCACGGCGGACAGCCCACCTCCGACGACGAGGGTGCGCAGCCCGGCGAAGTCTTCCTTGCGGACGTAGTTCTTCGTGTGCAGCTGCCGGCCCCGGAACGTGTCGATGCCCGGCACGTAGGGGATGTAGGGGTTGTCCCAGGTGCCGGTGGCGTTGAGGACGATGTCGGCGGTGAAGGTGGTGCCGTCGGCGAGCGTGATCCGCAGCGGGGAGGCGGGGTCCGTGGTGGTCGGTTCGACCCGGTGGGCGGCGGCCGGGCGGGCGACGTCGAGGTCGAACTCGTCCTCGTAGGCGCCGTAGTAGTCGGTGACCAGCCGGGAGGCGGGGACGTCCGGGTCGGGGCGGTCCATGGGCAGGTCCGGCAGGTCCGCGATGCCGTGCGCCCGGCCGAGGGTGAGGGAGTCCCAGCGGTGGCGCCAGGCGCCTCCGGGGCCGTCGTTCGCATCGAGAACCACCATGTCGTCCCGCCGGGTCCCGCGGCGGAGGAGTTCGTGGGCGGCGGACAGCCCGGCCTGGCCCGCGCCGATGATGACGGCGGGGATGTGGCGGTGCTGCAGGTCAGCGGGGTTCATGCCTGTCACCCTACGCCTGTTATGTGACATGCCAACAAGGTATGTGACTTGACCACTGTGATGGGAACCATACTCAATAGAAAAAGTGATGGACAGCATAGGTTCATTTATGTATGGTGGGGGGCACCCCGACCGACCCCCAAAGATTGGATACCCATGACTGACACCACCTTCCGCGCCGCCGTCGTCGAGGACTTCGGCGCCGAGCTCAACCTCCGTGACGTCGAGATGCCGACGCCGGGCCGCAACCAGGCCCTGGTGAAGCTCCAGGCCTCCGGCATCTGCCACACCGACCTCCACGCCGCCGAGGGGGATTGGCCCGTCAAGCCCGAGCCGCCCTTCGTCGCCGGCCACGAGGGCGTCGGCGAGGTTGTAGAACTCGGCCCCGGTGACCACACCGTCAAGGTCGGCGACATCGTCGGCAACGTGTGGCTCTGGTCCGCCTGTGGCGAGTGCGTGTACTGCCGCACCGGCTGGGAGACCCTGTGCAGCCAGGCCGAGTACGGCGGCTACACCGTCAACGGCTCCTTCGGCACCTACATGCTCGTGGACACCCGCTACTGTGCCCGCATCCCCGAGGGCTTCGACCCCGTCGAGGTCGCCCCGATCCTCTGCGCCGGCGTCACCGTCTACAAGGGCCTGAAGGTCTCCGAGACCAAGCCGGGCCAGTTCGTGGTCATCTCCGGCGTCGGCGGCCTCGGTCACATCGCCGTCCAGTACGCCGTGGCCATGGGCATGCGCGTCATCGCCGTCGACATCGCCGACGAGAAGCTCGAGCTGGCCAAGAAGCACGGCGCGGAGTTCACCGTCAACGCCAAGCACGCCGACCCGGCCGAGGCGGTCCAGGAGTTCACCGGCGGCGGCGCCCACGGCGTGCTCGTCACCGCGGTCCACCCGCAGGCGTTCGGCCAGGCGATCGGCATGGCCCGCAAGGGCGGCACCATCGTGTTCAACGGACTGCCCCCGGGGGACTTCCCGGCCCCGATCTTCGAGATCGTGTTCAAGGCCCTGACCATCCGCGGCTCCCTCGTGGGCACCCGCCAGGACCTGGCCGAGGCGCTCGACCTCTACGCCCGCGGCCTGATCAAGCCAACCGTGTCCGAGTGCTCCCTCGACGACGTCAACGCCGTCTTCGAGGATCTTCGCCACGGCAAGGTCGACGGCCGCATGGCCATCCGCTACTAACTGCGTCCACCCTCCACCCCGCCATCCGCGACCGCCCGGGTCGGGGATGGCGGGGTGGACGCGTTAAGGTATCTGGACACCCATACAACTGCATCAGCGCAGCGCACACCCCAACCGGTGGCCGGTGCGCACCGGAAGGAAGTGAACAGCGCCGTGGATTACACCCCGTACAGCCTGCTTATCGACGTCGGCTGGATCTCCCTGCTCATGGTCATCGGCAACGTCCTGCGGCGCAAGGTGGGCCTGTTCCAGCGTCTGCTCATGCCGGCCTCGATCACCGCCGGCCTCCTCGGCCTTCTCTTCGGCCCCGAGGTCCTCGGCCTGATCAACTTCTCCGACCAGATCGGCACCTACACCTCGATCCTCATCGCCTTCGTCTTCGCGTCCATGGCGTACTCGATGGACCTGACCCCCTCGGTGCGCACCGGCGCCCGGCAGATGTGGTCGTACTCCACCGGCATGTTCATGGGTCAGTGGGGCCTGTTCATCCTCCTCGGTGTCTACCTGTTCCAGCCGCTGTTCGACACCGAGGACTGGTTCGGCATGATGCTGCCCGTCGGCTTCGTCGGCGGTTTCGGCACCGCTGCGGCCGTCGGTTCCTCCCTGGAGGACGCCGGCGCCACCGCCGCCAGCTCCCTCGGCTTCACCGCCGCCACCGTGGGCACGCTCGCCGCCATTCTCGGTGGCCTCATCTTCGCCAACTGGGGCATCCGCACCGGCCGTACCTCGACCATGCCGGACAAGCTGCCCTGGGACCTGCGTTCCGGCTACATCGAGGACCTCAAGCAGCGCCCGTCCATCGGTAAGGCCACGACCAACCCCTCGGCGATTGAGCCGCTGGCCCTGCACCTCGGGTTCGTGCTGCTCACCGTGCTGGCCGCCTACCTGGTCAACGGGTTCATCACCGGCATCTTCCCCAACGTCTCCATCCCGCTGTTCGCCATGTCCTTCGTTGTCGGCCTGCTGTTCCGCGCCCTGCTCGGCGCCCTCGGCCGGAAGGACTACCTGGACAAGGAGACCGTCAGCTCCATGTCCGGTGCCGCCACCGACTACCTCATCGCCGTCGGTGTGGCCTCCATCGTCCCGGCCGCCATCGCCGACTACTGGGTGCCGCTGCTCGTCCTCTTCGTCCTAGGCATCGTCTACTGCTGCTTCATCTTCTTCGTCCTCTCGCCCGAGTTCTTCGGCGAGAAGTGGCTCGAGCGCGGCGTGTTCTCCTGGGGCTGGGCCACCGCGGCCGTGGCCACCGGTATCGCACTGCTCAAGATCGTCGACCCGAAGCTCAAGTCCGGCACGCTCAACGAGTACGGCGTGGCCTACGTCGGTTTCGCCCCCTTCGAGATCGGCATGACCATCCTCGCGCCGATTGCCGTCCTCGCCGGCCTCACCGCGGGCCTGGGCTGGCTCTCGCTCATCATCGCGGTCGGTGTCATCCTCGTGCCGATCTTCCTGAAACAGACCCCGGGCCGCCAGAAGAAGAAGGCGGCGTCGGTGGGAAGTTAGCCCCGCCCGAATGTGGCCGGATCCACCGGCCGCTGCGCCCGTGGCAGCCCGGCGACGACGAGCAGATAGGAGTCGGTGACCAAATCCGTCAGGAACCGGTCACCGGCTCCTTCGTCGTTGAGGACCCCGTCGGCCACGGAGATCCAGTGGCGTTTGTTCATGTGCCAGCCCGGAGTGATCCAGTCGTGGGTGTGTCTGAGCATCTCGGCCTCGAAGGGGTCGGCCTTGAGTGTAACCACGCCGCGAGTGAGCATGGCGAACATCTTCCCGCGGACCTTCCACACCTCGACTTCGGCGTTGTGTTCGTCGAAGGGGACCCGACTTTTATCAAAATGGTGTGACGCAGAACATATTGACGCGTAGGCCAGTAGATTCTCGTGCTCCGGGAAGAAATTGCCGCACTAAGGGGGTGGGGTTCGGGGTGGGCGGTTAGATTGATTTTCATGAGCCCGTACATCCGCACTGTGCGCACCGCCTCCGGGGCGACTGCCGTGCAGGTCGTCTACTCGGAAAAGCGTGGCTCTAA
>NZ_GG667193.1:52027-55234 GCF_000159635.1 Corynebacterium lipophiloflavum DSM 44291
AAAAGCTAACTCCTGCGGGGTTCCTGATGCTGCTGCTTGAGCGCTAGCTTCCAACTGACGGTCAAAAAGTCGAAGTTTCACTCTGATGGCTTCAATCTGGCGCAGAGTGATGATTTCTTCAGCTTGTGCCTTTGGCGCGGGAGGAATCGGTTCAATTCTATCCATCACGCTGCCTCCGACCACCGTGGAGCAAACCGCTCCATCTGCTCGAGCACTAGCACGACGGCTTCGTTGCGCTGTTCCGGCGGGTACTTGTGCTTGCGCAGGAGGGTTCTGATGGAGCGGCGCAGTTTGGCGCGGACGTCGTCGCGTACTGTCCAGTCCGTTTTAGCGTCGCGCCGAAGGGCGGTCACCAGTTTGCGGGCGATCTGCGCCAGAACGTCGTCTTCGAGCAATTCGCCGGCAGACCCGTTGGTGTCCATCACGTCGTAGAACGCGAGCTCGTCGTTGCTTAAGGGTGGGCTGAACTGTTCACCGCGATTGCTCTCCGCGACGATTTCCTTGGACAGCTCGATGAGTTCGGCGATCACTTCCGCGGAGGTGAGTTGCTGGTTGGTGTACCGGTTCATCAGTTCGCGGATGCGCTCGGAGAACTGCTTGGCTCGTACCTCGTTATTTCCGGTGGCGTTGCGGGATTCTTGGAGGAGGTCGCGCCGGAGGGCGTCGATTAGCAATGCGGTCTCGGATTCGTCCCTGGACCTGAGATTGAGTGCCTCGATGTTCAGGTCCTGCAGGTTGGGTAGCTCGCGGCCGATCTCACCGTAAACGTCGATCACCTGCGAGGACGCCGTGGAGTCCACGGCGAGTTGGCTGAGCAAGGTGATGATCTCCTCGCTCAGCGGCTCCCCGTTAGCCCGGCGATCGGCGGCTTCCATCTTGATCAGCTGGTTGCGCACGTCCGAGTAGAACCGAACGTCGGAGCGGTACTCGTTGGCATTCGGGCTCCCGGACGCAAGCGCCCACGCCCTGGCCAACTTGCCGGCGGTGGAGTTGAACTCCTTTGCCAGCGGGTAGCGCTCGTTCTCATCAACCGTGTGCGGATTACGTAATTTGGCCAGCAACTGCAGGCGCGCTTGGCGTTGCTCGCCGATGGCTTCGAGCTTGCGCCATTCTTCACCAGTGAGGGCGTTGAGCTTCTCGACGAACCCACGCACGATCACCAGCGCTTCCTCGATGTTTTGGCCGATCACCTTTTCATCCCCGGTGGACGAGCTCTTGGTGAACTCGGCGATGGCCGCCTGGAGGTTATCGATGAGCGGCGCGTACGCCACCAACAGCCCACCGCGCGAAGCTAGAAGCTTATCGACGCCTCGCCGCCGCCGCGTTTCGCGACAACAAGGTCCTCTTCGGTGGCCGTCTGGGCACCTACCAGTACCTGGAGATGCACATGGCCATTGGCGTCGCCCTCTCCGTCTTCGACAACCATGTCCGCCTCTACTTCGAGGGCGGCAAGCCCATCGACCAGCTGCGCGGGCACTAGCGGTTAGCGGAGCGCGCCCACGCTGTTGACGACCATGTAGATGCCGACGATCGCCGCGATCCAGAGCAGAGTCACCTTGGCCTCGTACTGAAGGCGGGGAACGGCCTTCTCGAGGCGGGGGAAGAATTTCTGCCCGGCCACGAGAGCGATCGCCGCCAGAATCACCGTCGGTACAATCATGACGCCGCAGTATATGGCGATGGCTGCTACTTGTCCCGCCATCGGCGCATCCCAGTCGCTGATGATTCCCATCGCTGCGATGTAGGGCAGCATCGTCGCCGCTTCTGTCAGCGAAGCGCCTAAGCCCAAGAGGACCATCTTGGGCAGGCTGGTTTGAATGGGCTTGTTCAGCTGTTTCGGCAGTTCACCCGGCGTAGGTTTGACTGGATCGGGTCCGAAGATTCCGTAGGCGGCCAGAATCGCGCCGAGGATCAACGTGATCCAGGGAAAAGCGGGGGTGTCGGTGATTCGTTCTACGTACGAGCTGAGGCCGGTGAACCCCAGGAGCATGGCCACTCCAAGGGCGAAGTACACTGCCGCGACGGTGAGGAGGTACGCAGCGAGCGCGGGCACGCGCACGTTTCGCCATAGGAGAATGAGTGCCAACGGGATGACCAGGGTGCCGATGCTCAAACTGTCGAGCAGGGCCAGACCGACGAGCGGAAGGAGGGACTGCATAGCGTGCGCTTTCTTTGTCGTACGAACGTAAGGGACCCTTACGAATGTACGGCGGGCTAGGCTGGTGTGCAACCATGAACAAGTTCTCGTTGGACCACCAGTTCTCGGAATCGTCCGCTGCCGTTGCGAATGCGACCATCCGCATCATCGCGTCGCGGGGCCTTGACGCAGCCAGCGTGCGCGAAGTGGCCAAACAATCCGGATTCGCGGCGGGATCCGTGCAGTACCACGCCCCGAACAAAGAGACCCTGCTTGCTCACGCGTTCATCCGCTCCATTCAGCGGCAGAACGCCCGCGTGGTCGGGGCAGAAGTGCCCGACGATGAATTCGAGGCCTGGGTGGTGCGGCTATCTGAACTTCTCCCCCTTGGCGGCGAGCGTCTCGAGGACGCGGCGATGTGGGTTACCTACGGCTCCGCGTCAGCAACGCGCGAGTGGATTGCCGACCTTTACAGTCAGGTGCTCCGCGGCTTCCAGCAAACGGTCGTAGAGGCACTGGGCGACGTGGACCAAGCTGAGCGAAAGGCGCGACTGGTCACGGCGTTGGTGAACGGCTTGACGATCGACAATTTGGGGGCACCCGCTTCGGAGGCGGATCGTGTTGTCGGGGACCTCCGCGACGGCCTGCGGTTGATTTTCGGCGTTTAACTTCCTTGTATCGTCGGGCACATGCAGACGCATGCTGATGAAATTTTCGTCCACCACCAGTGCCCTCATTGCGTCAGCGTCATTGAGGACTTCAACGCTGACTCCGGTCGGTACGGTGGTGCCGAGCTCCTCGACATCACCTACATTCGCAACCTAAAGAGATTCCTTGCCTATCGCGACACTCTGGAGGACGGGGCATCGCGCTGATCGGCAAGCCGCTGTACGACGCCTTTGTCAAGCACTACACCGCCAAGCAGTGGCAGACCGACCCGACCGACCTGCCGCCGGAGATCATCTCGCGCCTGCCCGTGCGCTACACCTTCAACAACCGCTACTTCAACGACACCTGGGAGGGCCTGCCCGTCGAGGGCTACGCCGCCTGGCTGGAGAAGATGGCCGAGC
>NZ_GG667193.1:55716-86827 GCF_000159635.1 Corynebacterium lipophiloflavum DSM 44291
TCGCTGTTCGACAACCAGCTGCGCCCCCACTTTGAAAACGGCGACCGCTGGAGCAGGCGCGCGGGCACTAGTGAAAGTTACGTGTTGCGGCGCGGCTCGTCGTCGATATCGGGGAAATCGGGCAAATCCTGTCCCAGGCCGTGCTCGCGGTCGAACTGAGCCCAGAGATCGGGCTCAACGACCGTCCCGTCGAGCGAGGGCAGCCCGACGTCCGGGTCTTGTTTCGGGCCCTGCGCGCCCATGACAAGGAAGAGCGCACCCGCGATGGCGGAAGCGATGCCGATGAACACGGCGGTCGAGCCGTCGAGGAAGACGAAGGAGCCGACGGCCACCACAATGAGCGCGCCGCCGATAGCGAAGTGTGTTGTGGGCATAGCTTCTAGGGTATCGGGTCGCGATGCGGCGTATCGGAGATGCCGCCGCGGCGCATCCGCGCCCGCGTGTTCGACCGGAACGCCGGAAATCCGTTTTTCGGGCCGCGAAAACGCGTTCCGGTCGAACAGGTAGCTACCGTCGCGTCGAGGCGCCGTCTTGTCCGGCCGTGCCAGTAGTGTTGAACTACGTATCTCGTTATCAAGGAGTCGAAAGTGAGATTTGTGAGCGACACACTGGCAGTCGACGTCCTCCAACGCATCCTCATGCCCCGCAAAGGCGAGCCGCATGACGTGCGCATGCTCTACCTTCTCGAGGGCGAGCTGAACAAAGCCCGCGTCACGTGGCCCGACCGCACGACGCTGACCGTGCCGGAGGGCGCCGAGGTCTCCCTGCAGACATACTTCAACGCCTTCCCGGCCTCCTACTGGCGCCGCTGGTCGCAGCTCGACCGCGTCATCCTCGCCCTCGACGTCGAGGGCGCGGTGACCATCTCCGTCTACCGCTCTAAAGAAGACGGGGTGCGCATCAGCGTCATCAACGTTGAGGCCGCCGACGAGCACGTGGAGATCCCGCTCGAGCTGCGCAACTTCGAGGACGGCGGCTGGCTGTGGTTCGACGTCACGGCGGAGACGGACGCCACCATCTCCAACGCCGGGTGGTGCGCGGATCAGCTGCCCGAGCCGCAGTTGCTCGACGACGGCTCCACCACCGGACCGGAGGACAAGCGCGTCGCCGTCGGCATCCCCACCTTCAACCGCCCGCGCGACGCGGTCAACGCGCTGCACGCCCTAGCCGAGGACCCGGTTGTGCTCGAGGCCATCACCGACGTGCTCATGCCGGACCAGGGAAACCAGCACCCGTCGGATGAACCGGACTTCGCCGAGGCCGAGGCCGCGCTGCAGGGGCGACTGCGGATCTTCCCGCAGGGCAACCTCGGCGGCTCCGGCGGGTACTCGCGCATTATGTACGAGGCGCTGAACAGCACCGATGCCCCGTTTATCCTCTACATGGACGACGACATCGCCATCGAGCCGGACTCCATCCTGCGCGCCGTGCAGGCCGCGCGCTACGCGAAAAGCCCGATCCTCGTCGGCGGGCAGATGCTCAACCTGCAGGACCGCGCGCAGCTGCGCACCACCGGCGAGGCCGTCGACCGCGCGACGTTTATGTGGGGGGCGGCCGAGCACGCCGTCTACGACCACGACTTCGCCCGCTACCCCCTGGGCTATATCGGCTCCGAGGCCGACAAGCTCGATCCCAAGAAGTACGATTCCCGCGCGCTGCACCGCCGCATCGATGTCGACTACAACGGTTGGTGGATGAACCTGTTCCCGCGCGTCGTCGCGCAAAAGATGGGACTGCCGCTGCCGCTGTTTATCAAGTGGGACGACACCGAGTACGCGCTGCGCGCGAAGGAAGCCGGTTTCCCCACGGTGACGTGGCCTGGTGCCGCGATCTGGCACATGGCCTGGGCGGACAAGGACGATGCGATTGACTGGCAGGCGTACTTCCACCTGCGTAACCGCCTGATCGTCGCCGCGATGTACGGCCCCGACGACCCGCGCGCGATCCTGCGCAACATGCTCAAATCCACGTACAAGCACGTGATGTGCATGGAGTAC
This sequence comes from Corynebacterium lipophiloflavum DSM 44291, assembly GCF_000159635.1. GTDB lineage: Bacteria > Actinomycetota > Actinomycetes > Mycobacteriales > Mycobacteriaceae > Corynebacterium > Corynebacterium lipophiloflavum. Next base: position 57,714 of record NZ_GG667193.1, read on the forward strand.
TCCACCATGGCCATCCAGATTGAGGCCATGAAGGACTTCCTCAAGGGCCCCGACCAGCTGTTCGACATTTTGGAAAGCTCGCTGCCGCGCATCCAGAACATCCGCAAGGACTACGCGGATGCGCAGGTGATCCCTTCGGCGGCGCAGCTGCCGCCCGCCACCGGCGCGCCGGGTGTGCCCACCGCCAACATCGGAGGGCGTCTGGCCAAGATCAAGAAGCTGCCGTGGGCCGCGAAATCGCTGCTCCACCTGCGCAAGGAGGAAGACCGAGCGCACTGGCAGGCGCCGCAGCTCAACCTCACCGCGGAGGAGGCGCGCTGGTTCACCCTCTCTCGCGTGGACTCGGCGACGGTGTCCACCGCGGGCGGCACGGGTGTCGCGTTCCGCAAGCGAGACAAGCAGCGTGCCGACACCCTCACCGCGCAGACGAAGCAGCTCCACGCCGAGATCAAGCAGCGCTGGCCCGAGCTGCAGCGCGAGTACACGGCCGCCAAAGCTGAGCTGACCAGCCACGACAACTGGGGGAGGATTTTCGATGAGCAAGCGTGAGGCTGACCTCCTCGTCGCCGTTCAAAAGGCGCTGCTGGGCGACCGCGTCACCGCAGGGGCACGTGCGTTGAGCCATTTCGGCGAGCACGATCTGGGCTGGCTGGCTACGGCCGGCGTTGGAGCGGGCGTCGATAAGCGAAACCGCCGTAAGTGGGCAGCGATGGCCGCGGGCACCTTCACCGCACACGCGGTATCGGTGGTGCTCAAGCGCATTGTGCGCCGCTCGCGCCCGAGCGATCCGCGCATCACCGTCGGAGTGTCCACCCCGTCGAGGCTGAGCTTTCCGTCCTCGCACTCCAGCTCGACGGCCGCCGCGATGGTGCACCTGGCGGACATTTCCGGCTCGAGACTGCCGTATGTCGGCATCCCGGTGATGATGCTTTCGCGTATGGTGCTTGGCGTGCATTACCCGACAGACACCTTGATCGGGTCCCTCATCGGGGCCGGGGTGGCGAAAATGGCCATTGGCCTGGAAAAGGAGACGCGGTGAGCACTGTTAACCCGACGCCTGGCCACGATGAGCCGTTTCTGAAGTCCGAACCCCACACCGAGGGGGTGGACGTCGCGCGGCAGAAAACGCCGCCGAAGAACCTCGCCGATGCGATGATCAAGGGCCTGCGGCCCAAGCAGTGGGTCAAAAACGTCCTCGTGCTCGCGGCCCCGCTCGCCGCTGGACTCGACGGCCTCAACGCCCGCTCGCTTGTCGACGTCCTCATCGCGTTCGTGGTGTTCTGCTTCGGCGCCTCCGCGATCTACCTAGTCAACGACGCACGCGACGTCGACTCCGACCGCGAGCACCCGACCAAACGCTTCCGGCCGATTGCCTCAGGCATGCTGCCGATCAACCTGGCGTACACGATGGCGATCGTGCTTATCATCGCCGCGATTGGGCTGTCCTTCCTCGCCACCGATCCGGCCCTGGCGTGGGTGATCGGCATCTACATCGTGCTGCAGCTCGGCTACTGCTTCGGCTGGAAACACATCCCCGTGATCGACATCGCGCTCGTGTCCTCCGGCTTCATGCTGCGCACCATGGCCGGCGGTGTGGCGGCCGGGATCGAACTGTCGCAGTGGTTCCTGCTGGTTGCCGCCTTCGGCTCGCTGTTTATGGCTTCCGGCAAGCGCTACGCCGAGATACTGCTCGCACAGGAGACCGGCGCGAAGATCCGCAAGGCACTTGAAGGCTACACGCCGACCTACCTGCGGTTCGTGTGGACGCTGTCGGCGACCGCCGTGGTCATGTCCTACGCGCTGTGGGGCTTCCAGCTGGCCAACTCGATCAACGGCGCCGCGTCCATCTGGTACCAGATCTCAATGGTGCCGTTCGTCATCGCGATCCTGCGCTACGCCGCGAAGGTCGATTCCGGCCACGGCGGAGCCCCGGACGAGATCGCGCTGGAAGATCGCGTGCTCCAGCTGCTCGCCCTGGCGTGGATCCTCTGCATCGTGATGGCCGTTTACGTCATTCCCGCTTTTGCGTAACACGGCGGCTGTGGCGCTGACTGTGACTTTTTGGGTGGTGGAATGTCACGGTCAGTGGGTGGCTGGGGGTAAAACCGCAGGTGGCGGATCGTCTTGTGGTGTTGACCGTGACATCTCACCACCCGAGATGTCACACTCAACCGGCACGCGGGCGTAAAACCGCAGGTCACCAATCGCCCTGAAGCGTTGACCGTGACATTTCACCTCCTGCAATGTCACAGTCAACCAGCGCGCGGGCACAAAACCCCAGGTCGCCGATCGCCCGGTAGCGTTGACTGTGATATCTTTTGCCACGCCCAAGTCCACATCATGTACTTTTCGGGGGCAAAGACCCATTAGACTTTTCCCAATGACTCACAACGCCCGCCTCTCGCTGATCGCATCCACCGTGGTGGCGGGTGTTTTCGCGTTCTGGGGCGGGTGGACGCGCCGCTGGATCAGCGACGACGGGCTTATCGTGTTGCGCACCGTGCGCAACATCCTCGCCGGCAATGGCCCCGTCTTCAATGTTGGTGAGCGCGTGGAGGCGAACACCTCGACGCTGTGGCAGTACGCGATCACCGCCGCCGCCTGGGTCACCGGCGCACGCCTCGAAACCGTCGCCATGTGGCTTGCGCTCGGCTTCACGGTCGCGGCCTGCGCGGTAGCAACGTGGGCGACGGGCCGCTTCTGGGCGGACACGGTGCTGCCGTTCGGTGTGATCATCTACCTCGCGCTGCCCCCGGCGCGCGACTTTGCCACCTCCGGGCTGGAGTGGGGTCTGTCCATCTTCTGGTTCGCGGTCTGGTGGGCGCTGTTGGTCCGGTGGGCGCGCCCGGTCGGCGGGGTGCAGTCCACGCAGGTGGGCTACTTCCTTGCCTTCTGGTCCGGCCTGTCGTGGTTGGTCAGGCCCGAACTAGCGCTCTACGGCGGTGTGACGGGCATTGTGCTTTTGGCCGCGAGTCCAGGCAAGTGGTGGAGGATTTTGTTGGTGGCGATTCCGGTTCCTGCCGCCTACCAGATCTTCCGGATGGGCTACTACGGCCTTCTTACCCCGCACACCGCGGTGGCCAAGTCGGCGTCTGACTCCGCCTGGGGGCAGGGGTTTGTCTACCTGTGGGATTTCGTCGGTCCGTACGCTCTGTGGCTGGTCATTGCCGCTGTGCTGGCGATCGGCATCGTGTTGATGCGCGGCGCCCACGGTCGCGAGCGCACGATCGTGCTCCTCACGCTGGGGTGCGGTGTGGTCCACGTCCTTTACGTACTGCGTGTCGGCGGCGACTTCATGCACGGCCGCATGCTGCTGCTGCCGCTGTTTGCCCTTCTGCTGCCGGTGATGGTTGTCCCGCTGACGCGCCGCATCGGTGCGGTGGTGCTGGTTGTGGCGCTGTGGGCGGGCGCAATCGTGGCCAAGTCGCACCCGTACGACCCGGACTCGCTCGCCCCGGACGGGACCTGGATTGTGGACGAACGGGGATTTTGGGCCTGGGCCACGAAACACGAGCCTGGCGACGCGCCCAAGTACGCCGAGGACTTCCTTGCCTGGGAGCTGATGTCGAACTGGCCGCAGGCCCTCGAGGAGTCACACCGACTCAACGCGGCGCAGATGGAAATTGGGCAAACCGACGAGGAGCCGGCAACCTTCTTCTGGTACCCCCGCCCGCGCACGCAGGCGCAAACCGATCTGAACAACCACCCGCTGAGCCTCTACCTGCTCAACCTCGGCATGACCAGTATGAACTCGGGCCTGGACACGCGCGTGCTCGACACCGTGGGACTGGCCACGCCGCTGGCCGCGCGCATGCCGCGCGACCCGGAGGGGCGTATCGGTCACGACAAGTGGTTGCCGTTTACGTGGCAGATCGCGGACACCGCTGTGGATGTTGATGCGCTGCCGGAGGGCGTCGATAAGCAAGGCGTGCTTCAGGCGCGCGCGGCGCTGCGCACACCCGAGATCCAGGAGCTGCTGGCGTCCTCCCGCGAGCCGATGAGCCCGGGCAGGTTTGCGAAGAACATCGCCTTCGCATTAAGCGGGGGGAGGAGCCTGCAGCTTGACGACGACCCCGCGACCTATCTCGATGAGGAAACGCTGAGCAGGATAAAGGCCGGGGAAGACGTCGGCCTGCACGGCCCACAAATCGCGTGGCCTACCCCTCGATGAGAGGGCAGGGCAACTTTACTATTGGCGCCAAACGCAACAAGTTGATAACGTCAACGTCACTATCTAGTGTCAACGCCTTAGGGGGCTCCTGTGTACGCAAGCATTTCCATCAAGCGCGCCATGATGGCGCTGCTCGTCATCGCGACGATGGCAGCGTCGATGGTTGTCGCCGCCCCGAAAGCCCACGCGGCTAACCGGGATTGGCTGCGCCCCGACGCAACCGGCACCTGCGACTGGGACCCAGTCGCTTTCTGGGTGCAGCGCTGCGACGTGTGGTCCGACTCGATGGGTCGCAACATCCCGGTCCAGATCCAGCCGGCGGCACGCGGCGGCAACGCCGGTCTTTACCTGCTCGACGGGCTGCGCGCGACGGATTACACCAACGCGTGGTTGAGCGACGTCAACGCCGCGCAGACCTACGTCGACTCCAACATCACCCTGGTGATGCCCGTCGGCGGCAAGTCCTCCTTCTACGCCGACTGGAGGGCCCCGGCGACGTACGACTTCAACAACCCGGTCGTGTACAAGTGGGAGACCTTCCTCACCTCCGAGCTGCCCGGCTATCTGCAGCAGCACTTCGGGGTCGCGCCGAACAACAACTCCATCCTCGGCCTGTCCATGGGTGGCACAGCCGCGATGAACCTCGCGGCGAAGCACCCGGATCAGTTCCGCCAGGTCCTGTCCTTCTCGGGCTACCTCGCCACAACGATCCCGGGTGGCCAGACCGCCCTGCGCCTGGCGCTTCTCGACGGTGGCGGCTTCAACATCAACGCGATGTACGGCTCGATCTTGAGCCCGGAGCGCTTTGAGAACGACCCGTTCCTCAACATGGATGGCCTGCGTAACTCGGACGTCTACGTTTCCGCGGGCGCGGCCGTGCCGGGCCCGGGTGACGCGGGTTACCTGCCGCAGCACATCGCCTCGGGCGTTGCGCTGGAGGCGTACTCGAACTTCACCACCCGCCTGTGGGGGCTGAAAGCCCGCGCCTCCGGCATCAACTTCACCGAGGTCTACACCCCGACCGGTGTGCACAACTGGGTGCAGTTCGGCAGCCAGCTCGAGGCGACGAAGCCTCGCGTCCTCGATGTCATGAACGCCTGGTAAGAAGGACCCAGATCACGCCATGAAGCCGCTCGCTGTAGTCACCGGTGCCACCTCAGGAATCGGCCGCGCCACAGCGCAGCGGCTTTGCGCTGACTACCACGTCATTGGCACAACCCGGAATCCGGAGTCGGTCTCCGACGCGATTGCCGGGGTGACCTACCTCGGCCGTGACCTGCAAGACCCTGACTCGATCGAGCGCTGCGCGGAAGAGATCCTCGCTGTGGGCACGCCCGAGGTTGTGGCCAACAACGCGGGGGAGTCGCAGTCGGGGCCGTTCGAGGAGCTGCCGCGCGAAGCGCTCGAGCGATTGTTCCAAGTCAACGTGATCGGGCACGTGGACCTTACCCAGCGCCTCGCGCCCGCAATGCGCGACGCCGGGCGCGGTCGAGTGATTATGGTCGGCTCGATGCTGGGCAGCTTCCCGCTGGCGTACCGTTCCAGCTACGTCGCCTCCAAGGCCGCGATCAAGGGTTTCGCGCTTGCGGCGCGGCGCGAGTACTCGCCGTTCGGGGTGTGGTTTAGCGTCGTCGAGCCCGGCTCCATCGCCACGGGCCTGTCCGCGCGCCGCACCAAGTACGTCGACGAGGGCGGGCCGTTCGTCGAGGAGTTTTCCAGGATGCTTGAGCAACTCGACGCCAACGAGCGCTCCGGGATCAGTGCCGAGCGCGTCGCTAAGCAAATTGCTCAGGTAGTTGAGGCGGATAAGCCGAAGCCGTTCTATGCGTGCGGATCGGCAGCGTGGCTGGCGTTTCCGGTGTCGCGGCTTGTGCCTCGACAGTGGATGCTCAACCTCATCTCTCGCAAACATGCGCTTTAGTCACATTGGTTGCGGCGTGTCACACGTATAAACTCTCAAGTAAAACTTAAGCTTTCGAGTACCGTAACAAGTAAGCCGGTGCGACCGATTAACTCGTTGTGCATGCGTACCGGGGGAGGGGAACCCCCGGAACGGGCGCATGACGTACCTTTCACGGACCCACAAACAGGAAAAGGCAGGATATTCATGCGTGAACTTCGTTCCCCGCGTCTCACTCAGAGCCGCAACTGGCTCATCGCGGCCGCAATCCCCACCGCGCTGGTGGTCGGCGCATCCGCGGCTCCCGCTGTCGCCCAAAACAGCCTGCCGGGGCTGTCGAGCTCGGGATTCTCCGACAACATCCGCCCGTCCGACCCGCCGAAGCGCACCCCCATCGAGGTGGACAGGAATCCGCAGATCCCGGGCCTTCCCGCCGGGGTGTCGGTCGACCGCATCGAGTGGCTGACCAACCGCCGCGTCGCCGTCTTTATCAAGTCGGCGGCGATGCCGGAGCAGCTCATGCAGGTGCAGATCCTGCTCGCCCGCGACTGGCACTCCAACCCGGAGGCGACGTTCCCCGAGGTTTGGGCGCTCGACGGGCTGCGCGCGCGTGACGACGAAAACGGATGGACCATCGAGACGAACATCGAGCAGTTCTACGCCGATAAGAACGTCAACGTCGTCCTTCCTGTCGGCGGCGAATCCTCCTTTTACTCCGACTGGCAGCGCCCGAACAACGGCAAGAACTACAAGTGGGAGACCTTCCTGACGAAGGAACTCGTTCCGATCCTCGACAACGAGTTCCGCTCCAACGGCAAGCGAGCCGTGGTCGGCCTCTCCATGGGCGGCACCGCCGCGATGAACCTCGCGGAGCGCAACCCCCACCTGTTCGACTTCGTCGGCTCCTTCTCCGGCTACCTGGACACCACCACGACGGGCATGCCCCAGGCCATTCAGGCGGCACAGATGGATGCCGGCGGGTACGACTCCCTGGCCATGTGGGGCCCAGTCGGGTCGCAGGACTGGATCGACCACGATCCCAAGCTGGGCATCGAAAACCTCAAGGACATGACGGTCTATGTCTCGGCGGGCAACGGCCGCGACGACTACGGCCAGCCCGATTCCGTGGCCAACGGCCCGGCGAACCTGGCGGGCGTCGGCCTCGAGGTGATCTCGCGCATGTCCACGCAGACCTTCCTGGAGTACGCGGCGCGCACCTCAGTCAAGCCGATCGTCCACTTCCGTCCCTCGGGCGTTCACTCTTGGGAGTATTGGCAGTTCGAGATGTCACAGGCGTGGCCGTACATTGCGGATTCGCTCGGGTTGTCCAAGGAAGATCGCGGCGCAGACTGCGCACCCATCGGTGCAATCGCCGAGGCCACCAAGTCCGGCATCATCGGCTCGTGCGTCAACAACGAGTACGACATTGCCGGCGGTAAGGCCGAGGACTTCCGCGGCGGTACCGCGTACTGGACTCCGGACACCGGGGCGCACGCGCTTTTCGGCGCTATCCTGGCCAAGTACAACAGCCTCGGTGGTCCGCAGGGCTGGCTCGGCTTCCCCAAGACCGGCGAGATGACCACCCCGGACGGGGTGGGGCGCTACGTCCACTTCCAGAACGGCTCGATCTACTGGACCCCGTCCACCGGCGCGTACGCCATCCCTGGCGACATGTTCACCGCGTGGGGCGAGAACGGCTACGAGCGCGGTGACCTGGGCTACCCGGTCGCGGAGTCCCAGCAGATCGGCGACGGCTACGTGCAGAAGTTCCAAAACGGCTACCTCACCCGCAACCCGGACGGAAGCCACAACATTCTCCACGGTGCGATCGGTGCGAAGTACGGCGAGATGAACACCGCCGCATCCCCGCTCGGTTACCCGACGACCAACGAAAACTCGGTCAACGGCGGCGTCTACCAGGCTTTCCAAAACGGCAACATCTACTGGTCGCCGGCCACCGGCGCACACGTGATCTACTACGGCGCGATTTTCGACCGGTGGGGCGCAAACCGCTGGGAACAGGGCCGCTTCGGCTGGCCTGTCTCCGACCAGCGCGACATCCCCGCCGGCGGGCGCACCATCGACTTCCAGAACGGGACGATCTCTGAGATCAACGGCGTTGTCAATGAGCGGATGCGCTAGGGCATGAGAAATCTTCTTGCAGCCGCCGCCATCGCAGCGGCTTGTGCCCTCACCGCGTGCGGGTCCAGCACCGTGGACAGCTCGGAGGTGACGGAAGCGACGGCGTCGTCGACCACGCCTGCGGAGGCAACCGAGGCGACCACGACGACGGCGACGACGTCGACAACCACCTCCGCCGCCCCGCAGGCGTCCGCCCCTGCCCCAGGCGAGGACGCGCCCGCCCAGGAAGTTGAGTCGGTGCCGGAGCAGGCTCTGGCGTTTACCCCCGAGGAAGACGCCTACCTGGAAGCGCTCAGGAACCAGGGCATCAACGTCCAAGGGGTTGAAGCCCAACTCACAGCCACTGGGGTTAGTGTCTGCGACGGAAGTACCATCACTCGTGACGCGGTAGCCGGGCAGCTCATCGAGCAGCGTCGCACCGAGCTCGCTCCCGACGCCGTCTCTACGCTTATCGACGACTCCGCGCACGAGCACCTGTGCTAGCTGACGCTAGCCGCCTCTTTTAAGGAGCATTTGTGCGCAAGCTGTTAATCGTCGTCTCCGTCGTCATTGTGGTGATCCTCATCGCGATGGGCATCGCCCAGTGGCGCTCCGGTGAGGGGCCGACCTTGCCGGAGCCGCCGATTGCGTTGCCGACCGACGAGTCGCCGGACCCACCCGCGGAACCCGAGTGGTGCCCCGCGGTGCAGGTCGTCTCGATTCCGGGCACGTGGGAGAGCTCGCCTGACGACGACCCGTTCAACCCGCAGGCGAACCCCTACAGCTTCATGCTCTCGATCAGCCGACCTCTCCAGGAGGCCTACGACATCGGGCAGGTGCGTGTGTGGACGACCCCGTACACCGCGCAGTTCCGCAACGTCCAGTCGGACCAGGGACGCCAAGAGATGTCGTACGACCAGTCCCGCGAGGAGGGCACGACGCGCACCAACGGCGAGCTCGAGTTCGTCAACGCCACCTGCCCCAGCACCAAGTTCATCATCGCCGGGTTCTCCCAGGGCGCGGTGATCGCTGGCGACATCGCTAACCAGATCGGCACCCGCAACCACCCGGTGCCGCCGGAAAAGCTGCTCGGCGCGGTGATGATCGCCGACGGGCGCCGGGAAAACGGTGTGGGTGTCAACCCCGGCGGCGAGCTTCCGGGCGTTGGCGCGGAGATCGCGCTGCAACCCGTCCAGGGAGTGGTCAACGCCGTCACCCCCGGGGCGACCATGACGGGGGCCCGGGAGGGCGGCTTCGGCGAGGTCTCCGACAGGGCGTTTCAGATCTGCGCGCCCGACGACTCCATCTGCGACGCGCCCCAGGATATCCGCACTTTGATTGCCCGCGCGGGCGACTTGATGCTGGCTAACGGCACGCACGCGATGTACGCCTCGAACCCCAATGTGATCGACGGCACTACGGCTCCGCAATGGACGGTAGATTGGGCGCGTGGCGTGATCGACGAGGAGTTGCGCACCAGGTAACAATTTGGATAACGAAACTATATAGTAATGGGGTTATCAACCCTGCCCCGCCGAAAACTCACGCGAAGGAGTCCCATGGATCTCGGAGTAATCATCCAGCGCTTCATCGACGAGGACGGAAACATCGTCCTTCCGCAAAACTTCACCATCCCGGCTTTGACCGAGATGCTGTACTTCATGGGTGCCCAGATGGGCAACATCGATGACACCAACATCCGTTACTGGGATTACTCCGAGAGCGCAGAGGGCACGGTTGTCGAATACTCCCGCCGCGAGGTCAACACCCGCATCAAGGCCGTCGCCGCGCGTCTCATGCAGGTCGGCGATCCCGGCGACCGCGTCGCTATCCTGGCGTCGAATTCCCCGGAGTATCTGTTCGGCTTCATGGGCGCGATGTACGCCAGCCAGGTCCCGATCCCGCTCTACGACCCGAACGAGCCGGGACACGGAGAGCACCTCAAGGCCGTGCTCGCGGATTCGGCTGCGAAAACCGTCCTGACTAACAAGGCGGGCGCGCCTGCCGTGCGCGCTTACTTCGCGGACCTGCCGGCCGCCGAACGCCCCCGTATCCTCTTGGTGGATTCGTTGCCGGACTCGCTCGCCGAGTCGTGGGAGCCGCTGGAGACGGCAGAGGGCACCGATACCGCGCTGGACACCTCGTTCCTGCAGTACACCTCTGGGTCGACCCGCATGCCGGCGGGCGTGGTGCTGACCAACGAATCAATTGTCACCAACGTGATCCAGATTTACACCGCCTGCAAGCTCCAGCAGCCGCTGCGCGCCGCGATCTGGCTGCCGCTGCACCACGACATGGGAATCATCGTGTCGATGCTGCTCGTCGTGCTGGGCAACGAGGTCGAGCTGATGGCGCCGCGTGACTTCATCCAGCAGCCGAAGCGCTTCATCAACCAGCTGGCGCGCCGCGCGGACGAGCCGGACGACATGCATGTCTACTCGGTCATCCCGAACTTCGCTCTCGACGTCGCCGCGCGCTACGCCCCGGTCACCGAATCGGACGACATTGACCTGTCCGGCGTCGAGGGGCTGATCATCGGCTCCGAGTCCGTCACCCAGGCCGGTGTGGACACGTTCATGGCGGCCTTCGAGCCTGCCGGCATGCGCCGCGACTCGCTTCGTCCCGGCTACGGCCTGGCCGAGGCGACGCTGATTGTCACGCTCGCCGACGAGCCGCGGTTTACCAGGTTCGACCGCGAGCAGCTCGCCCTGGGCCGCGCCGTGGAAACCGAAGACGGCCTGGCGATGGCCTCGACCGGCCACCCGGTGCGCTGGATGGACTTCGCGATCGTCGACCCGGAAACCCGCAACGAGCTCGAGGACGGCTCCATCGGCGAGATCTGGATCCACGGCGCCAACGTTGCAGGGGGCTATCTCGACCGCGAGGAAGAAACCAAGGAAGCCTTCGACAACTCCATCAACGAGACCCTGCGCGAGGGCCTGCCGCGCGATTCGTGGCTTGCCACCGGTGACCTGGGCACCGTCTACGACGGCGAGGTCTACATCACCGGCCGACTCAAGGAGCTGGTGGTCATTGCCGGGCGCAACCACTACCCGCAGGACATCGAAGCCACCGTGATGGAGGCCACCGACCACGTCCGGGCAGACTCGGTCGCGGCCTTCGCGGTTCCGGGCGAGGACGTTGAGCGCCTGGTGCTGTTCGTCGAGCGCGCCGACGGCGCCTCACCCGAAGGCGACCTCGCTGCGGAAGACTCCATTCGCGCCGCGGTGACCACCAAGCACGGTGTGTCGCCCGATGTGGTGGAGTTTTACGCCCCGAATGAGATCGCGCGCTCGTCCTCCGGCAAGATTGCCCGCCGCGTGAACATGCAGAAGTACCTCAACCGATAGAAAGAAGCGAGGAGCGATAGGCTCAATGCTTATGAACGAAACTGAGCTGATCACCTGGTTGCGCGAGTGGGTTGCCCAGACCACGGGAGCCGACATCGCCGACATCGACCCGGCCAAGCCCCTGCAAACGTTCGGCTTGTCCTCGCGCGACGCTGTGATCATGTCGGGTGAGCTGGAGAATCTACTTGGCACGCGGATCGATCCGACGATCGCTTACCAGTACCCGACGATCGCTTCGTTGGCCGCCGCGCTGACCGCGCAGAAGACCCCGGACGCTCCGCAGTATCAGGCCGCTCGCAATCGCGCGGATCATTCACCGGGCACCCGCGACATCGCCATCGTCGGCACCGCGGGCCGCTTCCCCGGCGCGGACAGCGTCAGCGAGTTTTGGCAGCTGCTTATCGACGGCCAGGTGACCACCGGACCCCTGCCCGAGGGGCGCTGGTCGGAGTACCTGGCCGACCCCCTCATGCGCACCAAGCTCGAGGACGAAAGCACCGCCGGCGGGTATTTGAGCGACATCGCGTCCTTCGACAACGAAATGTTCGGTCTCAGCCCGCTCGAGGCCGAGAACATGGACCCGCAGCAGCGCATCATGCTGGAGCTGGCGTTCGAGGCGCTCGAGGACGCGCACATTCCCGCCAGCTCCCTGCGGGGTGCCCCCGTCGGGGTGTTCGTTGGTTCCTCGAACAACGATTACGGCCTGCTCATGTCGTCGGATCCCACCACGGCGCACCCTTACGGCCTGACCGGGGCGTCCTCAGCGATTATTCCGAACCGCATCTCCTACGCGTTTGATTTCCGCGGACCTTCCGTCAGCGTGGACACGGCCTGCTCGGCATCGCTGGTGTCCACCCACCACGCGGTGCGCGCGTTGCGCGACGGGGAGTGCGACGTGGCGCTCGCCGGCGGCGTCAACATCATGGCCAGCCCGCACGCCTCGTTGATGTTCTCCGAGCTCGGGGTGATTTCCCCGACCGAGCGCATCCACGCGTTTTCCGCCGACGCCGACGGCATCGTCCGCTCGGAGGCCGCCGGTTTCCTCGTGCTCAAGCGCGTCGACGACGCGATGAACGACGGCGACACGATCTACGGTGTGATCAAGGGCTCGGCCACCAACTCCGACGGGCACTCCAACGGGCTGACCGCACCGAACCCGGAGGCCCAGGTCGATGTCCTGCGCCGCGCGTACGCGGATGCGGGCATCGACCCGGCCACGGTCGACCTCGTCGAGGCGCACGGCACCGGCACAATCCTCGGCGACCCGATTGAGGCCACCGCCCTCGGAGCCGTGCTCGGGCAAAAGCGCACGAACGCCGCCCCGCTGCTGCTCGGCTCCGCGAAATCGAACATCGGACACTCCGAGTCCGCCGCGGGCGCCGCCGCCCTGATCAAGGTGGTCGAGGCGCTCAAGCACGACACCATCCCGGCGTCGGTGAACTACACCGCCCCGAACGAGTACGTCGATTTCGACGCCGCCCACATCGAGGTGGTCCAGGACCCGCGCGAGTGGCCGCGCTACTCGGGCCGCCGCATCGCGGGCGTGTCCGGCTTCGGCTTCGGCGGTACAAACGCCCACGTTGTGGTGAGTGACTTCGACCCCGCGGATTACTCCTCGGAGCCCGTTTCGACGCCAGCTGAGCTTGTCGACGCCCACAGCGACAGCCCCGCTGTCGCACTGCCGGTGTCCGGCCATCTGCCGTCGCGCCGCAATGACGCCGCCGCGGCCCTGGCGGACTACCTTGAGGGCCGCAAAGATGCGGACCTAGTGCCCGTGGCGCGCTCTCTGGCAAAGCGCAACCACGCTCGCTCCGCCGCGGTCGTGCAGGCGGCGGGCATCGCAGAAGCCGTCAAGCGGCTGCGCCAGGTGGCGGAGGGCAAGACCGGGCCGGGTATCGCTGTGGCCGATTCCCCGGCGCCCGTCGGCCCGGTGTTCGTCTACTCCGGATTCGGCTCGCAGCACAGGCTGATGGCGAAGAAGCTCGTGGAGATCTCCCCGTTGTTCCGCCGCCGTCTGGAGCAGCTCGACCAGGTGGTCAGGTTCGAATCCGGCTGGTCCCTGATGGACCTGATCACCGACGACGAAAAGACCTACGACACCGAAACCGGCCAGGTGGCGATCACCGCTATCCAGGTCGCGCAGACGGACCTTTTGGCCAGCTTTGGTATCACCCCGGCCGCCACGATGGGCATGTCGATGGGCGAGATGGCCGCGGCCTATGGCGCGGGCGGGTTAACGGGTGAAGAGGCCGTGCGCATCGCGTGCCACCGTGCGCGTTTGATGAACGAGGGCGTGGAGCAGATCGCCGGCACCGATGCCGAGGGTGCGATGGCCGTCGTCGAGCTCGGGCGCGAGGAGCTCGCTGAGTTCGTGCGCACCCACCCCGAGGCCGAGGGCGTGGAGCCCGCGGTCTACGCCGGACCCGGCATGACCACTGTGGGCGGTCCCGCAAGGGCGGTCGACGTGCTGGTTGGCTCACTCGAGGCCGAGGAGAAGTTCGCCCGCAAGCTGCAGGTCAAGGGCGCGGGACACACGAGCATGCTCGATCCCATCATGGGCGAACTTGCCGGTGAGCTCGCCGGGCTGACCGGCCAGCCGCTGCGCGTGCCCCTGTACTCCTCCGTCGACCGCGGCGTGGTCTACGCCGCAGGCGAGACGGTGCACAACGACGAGTACTTCCTGCGCATGACCCGCCAGCCGGTCTTCTTCCAGGACGCTACGGAGGCGGCTCTGCGCGCGGGTTACACCACGTTTGTCGAGATCGCCCCGAACCCGGTGGCGGTGATGGGCATGATGAACACCGCGTTTAGTGCGGGCAAGCCGGACGTGCAGCTGTTGTACTCCACCAAGCGCAAGGTTGACGAGGTCGAATCACTGCGTGATGTGGCGGCCAAGCTCTACGTCCAGGGCGTGCCCGTGGACTTCACCGGGTTCTACGGCCCGGGCCCGCTGCTCGCCGCGCCGGCGACGACGATGAAGCGCAACCACCTGTGGACCACCGCGCGCCCGCTGTCCGGCAGCGCCTCGCTGCTGGGCACCAAGGTCGCACTGCCCGACGGCACGGTGGCGTACGCGGTGCAGGCCGACCATGTCTTCAGCCCCCACCAACTCATCGAGGCCGCGGCGGAGCAGGTCAGCCCCGGCGCGCGCGTTGTGGCCACCCAGGAACACGGGGTGCTGCCCGCGCACGGGGAGCTGACCACAATCGTCTCCAACTCTCTCGGCGGCACCAGCGTGGCGGTCTACGGCGGCGAAACCCTGCTCGTCGAGGGCTTCGCGACAACGCTCGACCTGGCGGGACCGAGCTCGCCGCAGGGCGTGGCCGAGGTAGCCGCGCCCGCCGAGGCGGCGCCGCTTCGCGTCGTCGACGACGTCGAGGCCGTGCGCTGGGACCCGAACTCGGGCGAGTCGGTGGCGCAGCGCTTGCGCGCGATCGTTTCCGAGACGATGGGTTACGATGCCGATGACCTGCCCGATGAGCTGCCGCTGATCGACCTCGGGCTGGATTCGCTGATGGGCATGCGGATTAAAAACCGCGTCGAAAACGATTTCCAGATCCCGCCGCTGCAGGTGCAGACGCTTCGCGACGCTTCCGTCGCCGACGTCGTCCGCATCGTCGAGCAGGCCGTGGCCGGCGACAGCGACGCCCCACAGCCGCGTCCCGACAACTCGCCGAACCGCGACGTCGCGGCGGAGGTTGCCAAGGCCGAAGCCGCCGGGGCAGCCGGGGTGGGGGTCGCCCCCCGCGACGCCTCCGAGCGCATGGTGTTCGGGGCCTGGGCGAAGTACGCCGGCGCGGCTGCTGCGGGTGTGACCTCCCCGCTGCCGACAATCGACGATACCGTCGCCGCCGAGATCGCCGCGCACCTGTCCGAGCGCTCCGGCATCGAGGTCACCGCGGCCGAGGTCAGCGCTGCGGAGGCGCTCGAGACCCTGGCCAACAAGGTCCGCGAGGGTCTGGAAACGCCCGTGGACGGCAACGTGCGGGTGTTCCGGGAGCGTGGGCAGGGCGTCGATAAGCCGAGCGTGTTCGTCTTCCACCCAGCTGGCGGATCCAGCTCGGTGTACGAGCCCTTGGCGCGCCGGCTGGCCAGCGACGTTCCCGTCTACGGCATTGAGCGCCTCGAGGGCACGCTCGAGGAGCGCGCCGCGGCCTACGTCGCCGACATTGAGCGGCTTTCCGACGGCCGCCCGGTCGTCCTCGCCGGCTGGTCCTTCGGCGGCGCCCTGGCCTACGAGGTCGCCCACCAGCTCGGCAACGACAAGGTCGCCTTCATCGCGCTGCTGGACACGACCCGTCCGTCCAAGCCCGCCCCGAAGACGAAGGAGGAGACGCGCAAGCGCTGGGAACGCTACGCGCAGTTTGCCAAGGACACCTACGGGCTCGACTTCCCGGTGCCCTACGACCTGCTTGACAGCGCGGGTGAAGACGCCGTGCTGAACATGCTCGGTGAGTTCCTCGCCACTACCGACGCCTCTGCCCACGGGTTGGCCGCCGGTGTGCTGGAGCACCAGCGGGCCTCGTTCGTGGATAACCAGATCCTGGGCAACCTCGACTTCTCCCGCTGGGCCGGGGTGAACGTGCCTGTGCTGCTGTTCCGCGCGGAGCGGATGCACGAGGGCGCAATCATCCTCGAGCCGGCCTACGCCCACATTGACGAGGACGGTGGCTGGGGGGCCATCGTCGATGACCTGGAAATCGTGCATCTCCGCGGCGACCACCTCGCGGTGGTCGACGAGCCGGCGGTGGGAATCGTCGGCAAGCACTTGAACGATTGGATTGATAATGTCAACCGCCGCTAAGCTCGCCGACCTGCGTGCGCGCCTGGAAAAGGCGCAGGACCCGGGCTCGGAGAAATCACGCAAGAGGCGCGACGACGCTGGTCAAACCACGCCGCGCCAGCGCATCAACGCGCTGTTGGACGAAGGCACCTTCGTCGAAGTCGGTGCGCTCGCCCGCACCCCCGGCGACCCGGATGCCGTCTACTCCGACGGCGTGGTCACCGGCTACGGGCGTATCGACGGCCGCCCCGTGGCCATCTACGCCCACGACAAAACCGTCTACGGCGGTTCCGTCGGCGTCACCTTCGGCCGCAAGGTCACCGAGATCATGGACATGGCCATCAAGATCGGCTGCCCCGTCATCGGCATCCAGGACTCCGGCGGCGCGCGCATCCAGGACGCGGTGACGTCGCTGGCGATGTACTCGGAAATCGCGCGGCGCCAGTTCCCGCTGAGCGGGCGCTCCCCGCAGATCTCGATCATGCTGGGCAAGTCCGCCGGCGGCGCCGTGTACGCGCCGGTGACAACCGACTTCGTTGTCGCCGTCGAGGGCCAGGCCGAAATGTACGTCACGGGCCCCGCCGTGATCCGCGAGGTCACGGGTGAGAACATCAGCTCCGCGGAGCTCGGCGGAGCCTCCCAGCAGGAGCTCAACGGCAACGTCTCCGCGGTCGTCGGCAGCGAGGAGGAGGCCTTCGACTACGTTCGCGAGCTGCTGGCGCTGCTGCCCACCTCAACTTTCGACGAGGCCCCGGTGGCGTGGGCGCCAGCCGACGATGAGCTCGACGACAGCGACTTGGACACCTTCATGCCGGACGACACCAACGCCGGCTACGACATGATGGACCTGCTAGTCCAGCTGGGCGACGACGAGGACATCGTGGAGATCCAGGCGAACTACGCCGAGAACCTGATCTGCGCGTTCGGGCGTATCGACGGCCGCACGGTCGGGTTCGTGGCCAACAACCCCATGCACTACGCCGGCTGCATCGACGCCGACGCCGCGGACAAGGGCGCTCGTTTCATTCACATCTGCGACGCCTACAACATTCCGCTCGTGTTCGTGGTGGACACTCCCGGCTACCTGCCCGGTGTGGAGCAGGAGAAGGTCGGGTTGATCCACCGCGGCGCCAAGTTCGGTTTCGCGGTGGCGGGTTCCACCGTGCCCAAGGTCGCGTTGATCGTGCGCAAGGCCTACGGCGGCGCCTACGCGGTGATGGGGTCGAAGAACCTCACCGGCGACATCAACCTGGCCTGGCCCACCGCACAGATCGCGGTGATGGGTTCTGCGGCCGCGGTAGTGATGATCCAGGGCAAGCAGCTCGCCGCCGTGGAGGACCCCGCGCAGCGCGCCGCGATGAAGAAGATGTTCATGGATTTCTACGACGAAACCATGACGTCTCCCTACGTCGCCGCCGAACGCGGGTTCATCGATTCCATGATCCAGCCGTCGGAGACTAGACTTGCTCTCCGACGGGCGTTACGCCAGCTTGCTTCGAAACAGGTATTTGACCTACCCAAGAAGCACTCAATCAGACCTCTGTAGAGATAAACGAAAGGTTAATCATGATTTCTAGCGCACTTGACATTGTCGGTGAAGTCCTCAACTACGTCGTGTGGTTCTTCTCTGGGCTGTCCTCGGGCAACCCGCTCTACGCGTGGGGTTCCAGCTTCGAGTAAGCCAGGCCACCACCCTTGAAAGCGGGGCACTGACGGCGGTTACCGCCCGTTGGTGCCCCGCTCTGGGCTTCAATGGGGCTCGCATTTACCGGCGCTTCTGCGCCAGGGCAACGACGCCGCGCCAGCCGAGCATGAGCAGGGCCGACATGGACGACGCCACGATGACGAATGACCAGTGGGGGAGCTTGTCGCGGTAGAAGGCCCAGATGACCAGGCCGACGACGAGGGTGATCAGCCAGATCAGCCAGCCGCGGTTTTTGCGGGTAATCAGCCAGGCGAGGGCGACTCCGACGGCGAAGGGGAGGAAGGCTTCCAGCCAGCCCGCGAAGTTGAACTTCATCTCCTCGCTCTGGTGGGCGGCCCGGGCCAGGAGTGCGAAGGCGGCGATGGCGACGAAATCGGCTGCGATGGCGTAGCTCGTGCGAATCATGCTCATGAGCTTACGCGGGGTGCCGTGTCGGACTGCGGTGCGCCGAGCATGAACCCGCGCCCGGCGTAGGTGGCGAGGTAAACCACCCACCCGATCGCGGTGATGAGCGCAAACGAGATCCCGCGGTAGATGAGTGTCGCCGCTGTGGCGTCGACAAGCGGGAGCCCACCGGCCACCAGGGTGCCCGCGGCGATTGCTTCGACCGTGCCCACCCCGCCGGGGGTGACTTGGGCGGCGCCGGCGAGTTTGGTCATCACGAATGCGAGGGTGACCCCTGCCAGCGTGGTTTGGTTCAGCCCGGGGTTGCTCAGCGGTACCTCCCCGCTGGTGGCCCACACGGAGAAGTACAAAACCGCGAGGTCGAGCAGGCGGTTGAGCAGGGAGAGCACGGCGGTCAGCACGAAGCGCCCGGCGGACATGCGGATGCGCGAGACCTCGTCGATCACGGAGATGAGCTTGCCGCGCACGCGCTCGGGGACGTAGCGCACCCAGCTTTTCAAAAGCTCCGGGTTGCGTGTTGCCCAGTAGAGGGCAAGAGTCGTTGCAACGGCGATGGCAAGCGAGACACCCAGCGCCGTTAGCGAGAGCGAGGCCCCGAGGAAGATCACCGCGGCGATGCCGATGAGAACGAGCCAGACTGTGGACAGGGCCCCGGAGACGACGAAGAACCAGCTGCACACACCCGCGCTCGCGCCCCAGGAGCGCTGCACCCGAAACGTCAGCCACGCCGAGACGGCGGGGCCTCCCGGGATGGAGGTGGACCAAGCATTTGAGGCCAGGGTGATGGCGCTGGCCTGGGGCAGGTGTGCAACGGGCCGCTCCACGTTGATCAGCAGTTGCATGACGGCGGCCATGCACACGATCGACAGCAGCGCGCACGCGATGGCGGCGGCGACGGGGGCGGCAGGGGCGTCGGCAAGTGCGCGGGCAGCCTCGCCGACAAACGAGAGCTCGTCGCGGAAGACCACCGCGAGGAGTGTGAGCACCGCGAGCGGGGCCAGCCACCTGACCCACCGCCACACTTGCGAGCGCACGGGTTAGCGACCGCCGCCGTGTTCGTCGTTGAGCCGCCTCATCAGCTCCTGGAAGGGGATGAGCTCGCGGTCGTCTGCAACGGACCTGCCGCCGCGCGCGGGTTGGTTGTCCACCACGGTGTCGGCGACTGCGATGTCGCCGTCGTGCAGCTCGGTGTGCGCGGCCTCCAGCGCGAGGGGCGCGGGGGCCGGGGAAAGGGCGTTCGCGCCGGCGGGGACGTGCTCGGAGTGTTCGCCGATCCGTGCGTAGACGCGCTTGACCCAGCGCGGGGCCCACCAGTTGTCCTCGCGCAGCAGGTGCATCACGGCGGGCACGAGGAGCAGGCGGATCACGGTGGCGTCGAGCGCGAGGGAGAAGATCATGCCGAAGGCGATGTACTTCATCATCACAATCTCGCTCATCGCGAAGGCAGCGGCGACGACGATCATGATGGCGGCTGCCGCGGTGATGATCCCGCCGGTACGCGCTGTGCCGTAGGCGATCGCGCCGTCGGTCGAGGCGTTGTTGTGGCGGGCTTCGACCATGCGCGAGAGCAGGAAGACCTCGTAGTCGGTGGACAGGCCGTAGAGGATGGCGATGATGAGCACCAGCACCGGGCTCATCAAGGGCCCCGGGGTGAAGTCGAGCAGCCCGGCACCGACGCCGTCGACGAAGATGAGGGTGAGAAAGCCCAAGGTCGCCCCGATGCCGAGCACGTTCATGATCACGGCCTTTGCCGGCAGGATCATGGAGCCGAACAGCAGCGCCATGAGGATAAACGTCGCGGCGACCATGTACAGCGCCATCCACGGCAGGCGCGCGAGCAGCGCCTCGATGGATTCGACTTCCATCGCGGGTGTGCCCGCGACGTAGAGCTCGACGCCCTCGGGTGCTTCGATGGCGCGCATTTGCTTGACGACGTCCGCCCCACCGTTTCTGTCCGCGAGCGGCGCCGACAGGATAGTCGTTCCATCCTGCGTCGGGTGCGACGGTGCCAGCGGCGTGGCGAGCCCGGTAATCTGCCGGGCCTGCATGACGACGTCGACAAGCTGCTGGTTATCGGCACCGGTGACGACGAGCTTGACCGGGTCGGTGCGGAAGGCGGGGAAGGAGGTGTTGAAATCGTCCTGGGCCTGGCGGGTTTCCTGGCTCGGCGGCAGGTAGGTCTCGTTGATCCCGCCGAAGGTGATGCCGACCACCGGCACGGTCAGCAGGATCAGAAGCGCCGTGGTGCCGACGACAACGCCCTTGGCGTGGCGCATCGCCCACCGCGGGATGCGGTACCAGACGGTGTCCTCGATGCGCCGGCCCACGCGCGAGGTCGTGCGCACCGACCACAGGTCGATGCGCCGGCCCATCAGACCAAACAGGGCGGGCAGCAAGGTCACGGAGATGATCGCGGCAAGGACGACCGCGGCGATCGCGCCGTAGGCGACGGACTTCAAAAACGCCTGCGGGAACATCAGCAGCCCGGACAGGGCGACGCCGACCATGAGCGCGGAGAAGAACACGGTCTTGCCGGCGGTGGCTGTGGTCACCGCGACCGCTTCTTCAACCTCGTGGCCCTTGTCAAGCTCCTCGCGGAAGCGCGAGACCATGAACAGGCCGTAGTCGATTGCCAGGCCCAGGCCGAGCAGCGTGATCACGGATTGTGAGAACACGTTGACCTGCTGGAACTGAGCCAGGATCGCAAGCAGTGATAGCGAACCGGCAATGGAGAGCACGCCCACGACCAGAGGCATCGCCGCGGCAACGACGCTGCCGAAGACCCACAGGAGGATCAGCGCGACGAAGATCAGGCCGATCTTCTCGGCGCGAGCGATGTCGTCGGCCATGCCTTTATCCAGGGCGTCGGCGACGGCGGTGGCACCGGCGATGTCGAGCTGCGCGCCGTCGGGAAGCTCGATGGCTTTCAGGGCGGGCTCGATGGTGCGGAAGTCGCGCAGAGTCTGCTCCCCGTCGCCGGCGAGCCCGATCGCGGCGAACGCCTTGGTGCCGTCTGCGGTGATCTGCTGCGGGTTGGGGGAGGCGAAGTAGCTGTTGACGCTTTCGATCTCCTCGGGGAACTGGGCCTTGAGCGCCTCGATCTGCCGGTTCGCGGAGTCGAACACTTCGCCCTGGGCGACCCCGTCGGGTGAGGACACCAGCACGATGACGTCGCCCGAATTGTCGCGGCCGAACGTGTCCTGCTCGATGACGGCGGCGGTGGTGGAGTCGGCGCCCGGGTCCTCCCAGCCTTCCTGCGAGAGGCGGTCGGCGAGCTTCGAGCCGAAAAGCACCTGCATTGCGATGATGACCGCGATGATGACCACCGGGATGATCTTGCGGTGGCGGTACGCGAAAGCGCCCCAGTTGTAGAACACGCGTGCTTCTCCTTACGCTTGGGTCGAGTGCGCAGTGCTGCGTTCGTTGCGCTCTCCGCGCGAGCTGTGCAGCAGTGCCGTGAGCGGGCGGAAGGGCTGCAGCCACGCGCCCTCTGCCGGGAGCTGGTCCAGGTTGACGCGCGGCAGCGGCTCGCGGAACACCCCCGGGATGTCCTCTAGGTCGACGAAGTCGATCTCCTCGTTGCTCACGGCCCACGAGGCGTGCTCGTGGAAGCCGAGGACGGTGACCGGAATGCCCTCGTTGAGGAGGTCCTCGATGGCGGGCATGAAGTTTTGTCCGTCGGCCGAGGCGACCACCAGCCCGCGCAGCACGCCCTCGTCGCGGCGGCGTTCGATGTGGGCGAGCATGTCCTGGTCCACGTCGGAGTCGTCGTCGCTTTTCGGTTTGGCGAACACGGCGAAGCCCACGTTGCGCAGTGCCTCGACCCAGGGACGCACGACATCTGCGCCTTGGGCCGCGATATTGGTGAACACGGTTGCCTCCGGCTCCACGCGCTCGCCGAGCTGGGCGGCGGACTCTTCGGCGCGGGCGATGAGCCAGCGGCCGATCGCGTCGAAGCGGGGGCGGTAGGCGGCGGTGGGGCGCCCGCCCAGGATCGCGCCGAGGCCCATGTCGAGGTTCGGCGCGTCCCAGACCAGAAGGAAGCTGTCGGGGCCGGCCTGCGCGCCGGGGGTGTACGGGTGGGTCATCTCGTGGAGGTCGTGCATTCTCGTCCTGCTTCCCGGTTCTAGTTCTTTGCCCAGAGGTACTCGCGGATGACATGGTCCTTGTCCAGGCCCTTGCCCTCAAACTTGGTAATGACCTGGCGGTCGGTCAGAAGCGGCGCCTCGGGCCAGGGCCACCCCTTGAACTCCAGCATCGGCTCGACGTCGACCAATTCGTCAATCCATTCAGCGTAATCGGCGTGGTCGGTGGCCACGTGCAACACCCCGGAGGGTTTCAGCCGGGTGGCAATCAAGTTCAGGGTTCCTGATTGGATAATGCGGCGCTTATGGTGGCGCGCCTTCGGCCACGGGTCGGGGAAGAAGATGCGCACTCCGTCGAGTGATTCGGGCTCGAACATGCGGGCCAGGACCTCAACGCCATCGCCACGGATCATGCGCACGTTGTCGATGTCGTTGCGCACGACTGCGCCGAGCAGTTTCGCCAAGCCAGGTTTGTACAGCTCGACGGCGACGATGTTGGTCTCCGCCTCAAGCGGCGCCATCGCGGCGGTCGAGGTGCCGGTACCGGAGCCGATTTCCACGATCGTCGGGTGGCCGGTGCGCCCGAACCATTCGTCGATGTTGACTGGGGCGTCGTCAAGCAGGCGGCCCAGGCGGGGCCAGTGCTCGTCGAAGAGGGCTTCCTGGTTGTCGGTGAGGGTGCCGCGGCGGAAGGTGACGGAGCCGAGGCGCGGGTAGTCGAGCCCGGTGGTGAATTCCGTTTGGGGCGGGCGTCCGTGTGAAAGTTCACCGGTGCCGGAGCGCTCGGTGCGGGGGAAATCAGAATTATTCATCACGTCAATTGTGCACATGACGTGGGCAAATGCAAGTTTCACGCGGGTGCTTGCCGACGCCCGCCGCCGCGCACCGCAACTACCCCCACATGGGGCTGGAAACCGGTCAGGTGCGGGCAAGGGGAATGTTTGACTGGCGACCCGGCCGTCTTTGCGCAGGAAAAGCGTCGTTTTAGGGGGCGGAACAGGGAGGATTGGGCCCCAAAACGGGGGTGGCAAACGGGCGCGTCGTCGTGGGTTTTTCGTGTTATGGGTCACTTGAGGCCCGGGGAATCTACCACGTGTTTGGGCCGTTAGTGCCCGTAGAGGCAGGTTTTCGATAGGCTAGTAACCTACAGGAATGTTCTGAAGTGGAATGTATCCGGGGACAACCAGTGTAAGTTCATCGCACTTGAGAAAACTCCACGACAACGAAGGCACAGGAGAGTACATGACCACCGCAATCAAGGGGCTGGCGCAGGAAGCGCCCACCGACAACGAACACCTCATTGCTTGGGTTAACGAGGCTGTGGATCTATTCCAGCCGGAGCGCGTGGTCTTCGTCGACGGTTCCCAAGAGGAGTGGGACGCCTTCGCTGCCGACCTGGTTGAGAAGGGCACCCTGATCAAGCTCAACGAGGAAAAGCGCCCCAACTCCTACCTGGCGCGCTCCAACCCGTCCGACGTCGCACGAGTCGAGTCGCGCACCTTTATCGCCACCGAGGCTGAGGCGGACGCCGGCCCCACCAACAATTGGATGAAGCCCGAGGCCCTCAAAGACGAGATGCGCGAGCACTTCCGCGGCTCCATGAAGGGACGCACCATGTACGTCGTGCCGTTCTGCATGGGCCCCATCACCGACCCCGACCCGAAGCTGGGCGTGCAGCTCACGGACTCGGAGTACGTCGTCATGTCCATGCGCATCATGACCCGCATGGGCCAGGAAGCGCTGGACAAGATCGAGGGCGACAACTTCGTGCACTGCCTCCACTCCGTCGGCGCCCCGCTGGCCGAGGGTGAACAGGACGTGGCGTGGCCCTGCAACTCCACGAAGTACATCTCCCAGTTCCCGGAGACCAAGGAGATCTGGTCCTTCGGCTCCGGCTACGGCGGCAACGCAATTCTGGCGAAGAAGTGCTACGCACTGCGCATCGCATCCGTCATGGCCAAGGAGGAAGGCTGGATGGCGGAGCACATGCTCATCCTCAAGCTGACCTCGCCGGAGGGCAAGAGCTACCACATCGCCGGGGCGTTCCCCTCGGCCTGCGGCAAGACCAACCTCGCGATGATCACCCCGACGCTTGAGGGCTGGAGCGCCGAGGTTGTCGGCGACGACATCGCCTGGATGCACCTCAAGGACGACGGCCTGTACGCGGTGAACCCGGAAAACGGATTCTTCGGCGTCGCGCCGGGCACCAACTACGCCTCCAACCCGATCGCGATGCGCACGATGGAGCCGGGCAACACCCTGTTCACCAACGTCGCGCTCACCGACGACGGCGACATCTGGTGGGAGGGCATGGACGGTGAAGCGCC
The DNA here is from genome assembly GCF_000159635.1 of Corynebacterium lipophiloflavum DSM 44291. GTDB lineage: Bacteria > Actinomycetota > Actinomycetes > Mycobacteriales > Mycobacteriaceae > Corynebacterium > Corynebacterium lipophiloflavum. The sequence continues at coordinate 82,561 of NZ_GG667193.1, forward strand.
CGCGCACCTGATCGACTGGCGCGGTGCCGACTGGACCCCGGATTCCGGACACGACGCCGCCCACCCGAACTCGCGCTACTGCGTGCCGATCGAGCAGTGCCCGACCGCAGCGCCGGAGTTCAACGACCCGAACGGTGTGAAGATCGACGCCATTCTCTTCGGCGGCCGCCGCCCCGACACCGTGCCGCTGGTGACCCAGGCGCTCGACTGGGAGCACGGCACCATGATCGGTGCGATGCTCTCCTCCGGGCAGACCGCCGCCTCCTCCGAGGCGAAGGTCGGTAGCCTGCGCCACGACCCGATGGCCATGCTGCCGTTCATGGGCTACGCCGTGGGCGACTACTTCCAGCACTGGATCGACATGGGCAACCGCGGCGGGGAGCGCATGCCGGAGATCTTCCTGGTCAACTGGTTCCGCCGCGGCGATGACGGTCGCTTCCTGTGGCCGGGGTTCGGCGAGAACTCCCGCGTACTGAAGTGGATCATCGACCGCATTGAGGGCAAGGTCGGCGCCGACGAGACCGTCGTGGGCCACACCGCCCGCGCCGAGGACCTCGACCTGACCGGCCTGGATACCCCGCTCGCCGACGTGGAGGAAGCCCTCCACGCCGACCCGCAGCTGTGGTCCAGCGACATCGAGGATTCGCGCCGCTACTTCGAGCGCCTCGGCGAGCGGGTCCCCAGCGAAATCTTCGACCAGCTGGAGAAGCTCTCCGACCGCGTCTCGGCCGCGAAGTAGCTCACCGGCCGCCTTCGGGCGGCACGCGCAGCGCCACCACCAGGTTGGAGGTGGCGAACTCACGCACCAGCGGCACCCGCGTTACCCACCACGCCCACGACGGGTGATAGCGCGGGAACGCCACGAACTCAAGGTTTTTCTCGCGCGCCCACCTCAGGCCGTCGGTCGCGGAGACGTTGAAAAGCGACATGCCCCAGACGTTCTTCGGCTGGCGGCCATGTTTGCGCGCGTAACGACGCCTCGCGTACTCGCCGCCCACATAATGCGGCCACAGGCCGGTCTCGTGGCCGCCGAACGGGCCGAGCCATACGGTGTAGCTGAGCACGACCAGCCCGCCCGGGGCGCACACCCGGATCATCTCATCGGCCATGTCGCGCCAGTTCGGGATGTGTTCGGCGACGTTGGAGGAATACACGACGTCGAAAGATGCGTCGGCAAAGGGCAGTGCGGCGCCGTCGCCGCGCACCGCGCCGTAGCCGCTGAGGCCCGCCGCCGACATCTCGGACACGTCCGGCTCAAGGCCGACGTAGTGCGCGCCGACGCGGGCGAACTCCGCGGCGAAGTAGCCCGGTCCGCCGCCGACGTCGAGAACGTTCTTGGCCTGCAGCGGTGAGTGGGTCAGGTCGTTGGAGAGGGCGTCGATAAGCAGCGCGGTGTCGCGGGCGAGGCCGCCGTAGAAAATGCGCGGGCGGAACTGCTCGTACGCAAAGGAGCGAAGAAGGCGCACTGAGCGATTCCAGGTGGCGAGGCGGCGGGTACGGTACACACGTATGAAGATACTGCTGCTGTGTTGGCGCGACATGTCCCACCCGCAAGGTGGGGGCTCGGAGCGCTACATCGAGCGCGTCGGCGAGTATCTTGCGCGCCAGGGCCACGAGGTCGTGCTGCGCACTGCGGCGTACACCGATGCGCCGCGCCGCAGCGTCAAAAATGGGGTGCGCATTGAGCGCGCCGGCGGCAAGTACGGTGTGTACCTGCTCGCGCCGCTGGCGGTGTGGCGGCACCGGCCGGACGTGATTGTGGATACTCAAAACGGCATCCCGTTCTTCGCGCGCTTGTACTCGCGGGCTCAAACGGTGCTGCTGACCCACCACAGTCACCTGCGCCAATGGCCGGTAGCGGGTCCTGTCATCGGCCGGCTCGGGTCCTTTTTAGAGCGTCGCGTCGCCCCGCGCGTCTACCGCGGTGCGCAGTACGTCACAGTGTCCGACGCCTCCCGCGAGGACCTCATTGCCCTGGGTGTGCGCGCCCGCGACATCGCCGTGGTTCACAACGGGGTGGACCCGGTGCCCGATATCGTGCCGGTTCAGCCCGATGACGGGCGGATTCACCTGGTGACTCTGTCGCGGCTGGTGCCGCACAAGCGCATTGAGCAGGCGATCGACATTGTCCGCGAGCTCGATGGGGTGGTGCTCGACGTGCTCGGCTCCGGTTGGTGGGAAGACGAGCTGCGCGCGCACGCCGCCGGGCTCGAAGGCCGGGTGATTTTCCACGGACACGTGGGCGACGAGTACAAGCACGCCGTGCTCGCACGCGCGGCACTGCACTTGATGCCGAGCGTCAAGGAGGGCTGGGGGATCGCGGTCATCGAGGCAGCGCAGCATGGCGTGCCCACCGTCGGTTACGTCGAGGCCGGGGGTTTAGGCGATTCAATTGTCCACGGTACAACCGGCCTGTTGGTGGAGTCCGAGGACGAGTTCCGCAGTGCTATTGAGCGCCTGCTTGACGACGCCGTCCTGCGTGCCCGCCTCGGAGAAAACGCGAGACAGTGGGCGGGCCGCTTCTCCTGGGAGGAGACGGGCCGCAGGTTCTCTGAGCTCATTGCGGGGAGCGAAGGATCCCGGTAGGCGCGCCCGGGGTGTGCACAGGCCAACGCCCGCCCCCGGTGGCGCGGTTGCGCGGGTGGGGCGGGCGTTGGAATGCGTTGAACAGTAGGTTACGCGGTTATGCGGGGACGTCGAGGTCCCGGGAGCGGAGACGTTCCTTCATTTCCGCCTCGACGAGGACGGGGATGAAGTCCTCGATGTTTGCCCGGTCCTTGTGCTGGGCCTTGACGGCCTCGAAGGACTCTTCGATGAGCTCGCTCGGGTACACACTGGACCATTCAGTGATGAGGTCCTCGCGGATGTTGCGCAGTGCGCGCTCGCGGATGATGCTGAAGTCGATGTCGTTGGTCTTGGTGGTCTTGTTGGTCATGGTCTTTCTCCTTGTTTCGAAAGTTTGGTGAATGGATGTTTAGCTGCGCATGTTTGCCATTGCGATGGCAGTAATGAGCGGGGTGATGGATTCGAGAAATGGTGTGTCGGGTTCCGGGGCCGGATCCTCGGGCCATTTCGCCAGGGCTGTGTGAACGGCTCGGGCAGTGCGAGGCGCGGATGCGGCCTTGTCGATGAGAGCTTCGGTCATTGATCCTTGTCCTTTCTGCCGGTCTGGAAGTGAATCTCGTGAAACTGGTTTTGGTAACCTGTTGTTCAACTGCTGTTAACTTTAGAGGTAGGGTGCTGCGGGGTCAAGGCGCCGTTCAATTGGCGCGATCAAGTAATGGGTGAAAGCCTACTAAATTGCGTAAAGATGCAGGTAAGCAAGGTTCTAATCAGGGAGAAAGTCAAACTGTGATTTATATCACATCAGCTTGGCGGGAGCTATTTCCGTGTTGCTGGGAGAGTTAACGTTGAGTTAACAACAGGTCGGTGCTCCGCCACTCACGGCGAACATTCGACCCCGGCCCGTCGGACCCACCCGCACCAGGCGACAAGCGGCACCGCGAACCAACCCAACAACAGGATTCGCCCCAGCACCGACGGCTCGCGCGCCGGCGCACCGGTGTCCACCACGGTGCCGTCGGGATGAACCACGAGACCGATGCCGAGGGAGGCGAGTAGCGCGGTGTCGTCCGGGTTGGATTGGGCGAGCGCCCAGCGTGTCGACGCCTCGTCGACCACGTGGCCGCCGATACGCAACTCACCGGACTCCACAACGTTGACCACCTTGGTTGCCGGGTCGACCACGGGGATTCCGTCGGAGCGCGTGAGCAGGGTCGGCCGGTCGACGAAGAGGATGTCGCGGCCCCGGGCGTCGATACGCGGCACGTCGACCACGGAGGGAGTCAGCGGCGACAGGGCCGCGGGGGCGTCGGGAACCTGCAGCACTGCGAACGCGCACGCGGCCGCAGCGAGCCGCGGGGTGAGGCCGCCGGCGGCAGAAACGTAGGCGGGAACGGCCAGGATCACCCACTTCTGGCCGTCGCGAAGCAGGCCCGCACCGGGAAGCCACTCGACCACGGCGGCGATCCCACCGAGCCAGGACGCCACCGCCACGGTGAACCCGACCGCGGCGAGGATGAGCAGGCGCCGTGGCACAGCGCGCCACCCGCAGGCCAGCACCACGGCGAGCAGCACGCCGAACAAAGCAAAACCGATCGAACGCGAGGGTGGCACCGCCGCGGCATTCCAGATGCCGCCGAGGCCAACCAGCGCGCCCAGGGTGCCCACCCACTGTTCGGCACGCGGCGCGAACGCCATTGCCGAC
>NZ_GG667193.1:87307-137658 GCF_000159635.1 Corynebacterium lipophiloflavum DSM 44291
GACAGGCTCGCAGCCGCCAGCGCCCCGGTCGGTGTCAGCGAGGCCACCCACATTGCTGTCACTGATCCAGTGACCGCGATGAACGGCATGAGCCAGGCCGCCACCGCCAGCGACCACTGGCCCTGTAGAAGCCTCTCGATGACAAAGGGGTTCCACACCGCCACCGTCATCGCGGCGGCGCGGGCGAAGGGCGACGTGCCGAGCCGGTATCCCGCCCATGCCGCCGCGCACGCCGCCCCGACAACGATCAGGCGCACCGCAAGGACGGGAAAGACCAACTGCGACAGCACCGCGTCTTGGGGCACGTTGCGCGCCGGTAGGTCCCCGAACCCCAAGGACGCGTGGGTGAGCGCCATCTCGGGCAGCACCACCATGTCGCGCAGCGCGAACGCCTCGCCGGGCACCATGAAAGGCCAGGTCACCGCTACAACGAGGACAGCGGCCCACGCGCCCAGCCAGCTACCGGCGCGCAACGGCCACCGCCGCCCACGCGAGCGCGACCGCGCTACGTTGCGGGTGAGAGTTCTTAGAACTGTCCGCACACCGAGTGTATAGCTCACTCACAGTCCAACCCCTGCCTTAACCCATCTTGTAGTGCATCGACCTTCTCAATTCGGCTCTGCAGCGGGGCGCTTGGGCCGCGGCCTTCGAAGAGCTTGTCCGCGAGGTGCGGCCCCTGGTGCTGTGCAAAACGCTGCAGAAGCTCCGCGGTTCTCTCTTGCCCCAAAGTCTTCGCGATCTCACTGCCCAATACCCATGCCGTCATAACGGCGACAACCCCGAAGTTTTCGTCATCATCGGGAAACAGATCCCACAGGTCTTGCCTGGATTCGTACCAAGTTAGCACCAGTGCGAGATCGGATGCGTCCTTGTAAACACCTCCGGGCGCACGGTCGAACCAGGCGTGGAGTTTAAGCGCCGCGAAACCGGGATAGGACGGTACCCGGATACACAGTCCATCACCGAAGTCCCTGTGCTCAGCGGAATCAAAAACCTCCTTGAAGCAGCTGACGTTGAAGCGTATGCCATCGACTGGTGAAACTTCACCAGGAGGATTCTCCACAGCACCGAAGGGAACGACATCTGAACGCATGCCGTCGACGCAAATCTCCTGCCAGGGTCGGTCCTTGGTGGAGAAATGCTCCTTCAACCTGGCGAAGGATTCTAAGCCTTGCGCCGCCATGGCCAGATCGACATCGCGCGTCATCCGCAGCGGGGTCTCGCAGGAAAAATCCGCGTGGAGGATATCGCGGCATTTCGCCCCGATCAGCATGAAATTGTCCACATCGACCACACCGGAGATTCCCTTCAGCACCCGGCGGACATCATCAGCGTCAGATGTCATCTGACCCTCCGAGGTCCCCGGCGATCCTCGTCTCCAGCTCTCCAGCGATTTCCGATACCCGCGGGTCGCCGACTGACCGAAGATCTGCCAGTACCACGATCGCAGGGGCGACAGGCCACGACCAAGTGGACTGCGTCAACGCGGAGGTGTTACGAGTCCGTGGGCTCCAGAAAGAACTCCTGATCACCACATTTCCTTGTGGATCAGCGCGCAGCCGGGCGCTTTTAACAATGCGGGCCATTTCAGCGGGGTTCTCGACGTAGAAGTGCGCGCTCTGCCCTCCCAGGATTTCAGTTGAGACGGCTGGTTCTCCACTTATCCACCCAAGCGGCGGACCTTGTTTGAACAGCTCGGTATCTCCCGACCCTCGAAACAACTCCCGGCGTGCACCGAGGCCGCCGGCGTAGGAGTGTACCCAGGCGTCAATGAGGCCCCTCACGTTGGCGAAACGGTAGAAAGCTGGTTCGCCTTCGAGGTAGCCCGAATCCACCAATAGGGAAAGAGTCTTATGGGCTGTTGCGACGGACGTGCACGCTGCCGAGGCGAGCTCCCGGATGGGGGCTCGAAGCAGTTCTGGTGTGGTAATCAGGGCCGCGCTGACTTGCGCTCGTTGGGGCGTGAAGAGGGAGGCCGTTCCCCGGCGCCGCCGCGATGAGCTCACCTGGCTGTTGCCGGCGGTCGTTCTTCCCCTGACATCGATATAGAGGTTTGGCCGGTTGATGTAGCAATTTCCGCGGCCATCGGCGAAAGCCTGGTCGAGTTCGCGAAATCGCTCCGCAACCCGGGGCGTAATTGCAGGTGCGAGGAGAATTTCGTGGGAGGCTACCCTGGTTTGGGAAGAGGGTTGCTGGTCGGGGTTTTCTTCATACCGGATGTGGAAAGTTGCGCCTTCTCCGCTGATTTCCAGCAGCGGCTTGCCCTCGGAGAGGATTATCCGGAGTGGCACGGAAGCGCTGGCGAAGTTGTCATTCCATTTCTCCCAGTTCACGTGGTCCATGGTGCTCATGGTAGCAGTCGTTTGCTATTGACGAACGTTTAACAAAAGTGAACGTTCGACTTTTTGGAACGGCGGCACCGTGCGGGTACAACGAGGACAGCGGCCCACGCGCCCAGCCAGCTACCGGCGCGCAACGGCCACCGCCGCCCACGCGAGCGCGACTACCGCAATAAAGCGCGTCACCCACGCAAGTACCTGCAGTCCCCGCAGCACATGCACCTCCGCCGCGGCCCGCTGCCACGCCACATCGCGGGATTGCTCCGACATGCGGTACAGCCCCGCAACGGGGCCCTCGCGTACCGTCCACGTCTCGTCCAGGACCTCACCCGTCCTGACCTGCAGGTCGATGATCCGCTGCGCCTCGTAGCCCGGCGCGGTGATGTTGGCGCGGTACTTGTACGTGTCCAGGCCGCCGACGCTGCCCGGGCCGAGGTAGTCGAGCCGCGCCGGGGTGTCGAACGTCCCGGGCGCGAACGGGTCGGAATAGGGGTAGGAGATCCGCTCTGGGCGGTAGGGAAACACGTAGGTCAGCCCCGCCCGGCCATCGACGGGCAGGGCGGTGCTGGCGTGGACGGTGTAGGAGTCAGCCAACTCGTTCCCGCCGAGCACGGTCATGGCGTTGATGACAACCTGGCCGGACTCGGGGCCCTCGGACGTCGAGAACCTTTTCGTCAGCTCCGCCGGTCCATCGAAAGTGACCACGGAGGTCTCCCCGGGGTGGATCGTGCGCTGCTGCGCGATCACCACCGGCGAGATCAAGTTCAGGACGAAGCCGGCGACGAGCACCACGAGGCACTTCGCTAACGTCCGCCTGACTCCTACACTGTTCATATCGCTAACACTCTACTTCCCGAGCTCGAGGGCTTGCGCGCTGTCGCCGCCCTCGGCATCGTCGTCACGCACGTCGCCTTCCAGACCGCGACGTACCACCCGGTGCTGGAGCGCTTCGATTACTTCGTCGCGGTGTTTTACGCTTTGTCGGCGTTCCTGCTGACGCGCGGGGGACAGCGCCCGGGGTACTACCGCCGTCGCCTAGCGCGGCTCGCGCCTGCCTATCTCGTCTGCGTCGCAGTGGTTCTGGCGACGCTGCCGGAGCTGGCGCACATCTCGCCGCCGCAGGTTCTGGCGCAGGTCTTCATGGTGCAGATCTACCTTCCCGACGGCCTCGTCGCCGGGTTGACGCAGATCTGGTCGCTCTGCGTGGAAGTGGCCTTCTACCTGGTTTTGCCCCTGTACCTGCGCTTATCGACGCCCCACCGCACGCTCACCCTCGCCGTGACGATCCCCCTGTCACTGGCGTGGCCGTGGGCTATTGCGGGTGTTACGGCAGTGAACATGCAGATCTGGCCGCCGTCGTACGTGCTGTGGTTCGCCGTCGGCCTCATCCTGGCGGAGCTGGAGCGGATCGGGGTGAGCTACCGCGGCCCCCGCCTGCCATTCGCACTTGTGGCGCTACCCGTTGCGTGGTTCGCGGGTGTCGTGGGGCCGGCGGGGTTGGAGCACCCCTCGCCGGCGGAGTTCAACGCGCGCGTGATCCTGGGCGCCCTGTTCGCGGCGCTGGTGGTTGCGCCGTTTGCCCTCTCGCCGCGCGAGGATGGCGTACTGGCTTCGAGCGCGATGCGACGTCTCGGGAGGTGGTCGTACTCGATCTTCCTGTGGCACGTCTGGGTGCTGTCGTTTGCCTTCCCGCTGCTCGGGGTGCCCGTCTTTGGCGGGCATTTCGCCGCGGTGCTGGTATTTACTGTGGCGTTTAGCGTGGCCGTGTCCTACGTCTCCTACGAGCTCGTGGAGGTGCCGGGTGCGCGCTGGGTCACCTCCCGGTTCCACCGAAACTCGGACACCCCTAACCTGGTCCGAGTTTCGGTGGAACCGGCGCACTCTTAGGCGTCCGGGTTTAGGGGGAAGGGGAGGGCAGCGCTAGTCGTCGGGAAACGCCAGCGCCGCGACGGCCACGCACCCGGCGAAGAGCACCAGAACGGAAGAACCCGCGTAGTTCTCCCCCGGCCACGGGGCGCGCGCCAGCCACAGCCCCATGAAACCGGCGGCGCCGGCGCTTAAGCCCCACGCCGGGATGGCGGTGAAGCGCCGCACAGTCCACGCCAGCGCCACCGCAACCGCGCCGGGAACAAGGCCCACCGCCAGCGCCGTGAGCAGCGGGGATATCGGCGTCGACGCGGAAGACGGAGTGAAGCGCGAGATGGTGCGCCACCGCACCCACAGGCACAACGCCACGGTGAGTAGAGAGACCACGGCGCCGAGCAGCAGGCTCCACCGGTACGGAGCGTCGCCGGCAAAGCGCATCTCAAACGTTCCGCTCACACCCGGCGGCACGCGGAAGGCCTGCATGCCGGCGTCGATACGCACCGGCTCCAGCTCGACTCCGCCGACGCGTGCGCGCAGCCCCTCGTTGAAGCCGCGCGCGGTGAGGATGAGCTGCTCGCTTGTCGACGCCCCCACCACGCCCCCGAAAGTCTCCGCGCGAGCCGTGGGCACCTCGCCGCGCGTGATGGTGATGGTCTCGGCGTCGGTGACTAGCTCGTGCGCCCCGGCGGGGAGGAACACCTCGCCCTCGACCGCCTCGCCGTCGATGGTGGCGGGTGCGCTTAAACGCCACGTCGCGTCGGCGGCGGTGGTGAACCGGCGCTGCAACACGTCGGTGTGGGGGAGCAGGCGTTGGAAAAAGTAGGTGTCGGCCGTGCCGGGGACGTCGACAATGCGGCGCACCCCGGTGTCCAGCTCGGCGATCCCGACCGGTTCCGTCAGCTCGATGCGCACCGTGTCGCCGGGGACGCTGACCGTGCGCGGCTCGCCCGCTTCCAACGTCAGGTCCCGGGTCTCGGAGCCGGATACCACGCGCACCACGGTGGAGTCGGTGGCGGTGATGGTGACGCGCCCGCCGGAGACCGTCGAGCTAATCCAGCCGAGATCACCCGGCGCGGGCCACCAGGCGGTGTCCTCCAGGCCGTCGAAGGCGGCGGTGAGCGAGCGCGAGGGATCCGCCCCACCGAAAGCAGTGGCGTCAGCGGCCGAGCTCGACGCCGAAGCGGTGCCGCCCGACATGTCCACCCCGACGCGCGTGCCGGCGGAGGGGTAGTCCGGCAGGCGGTTGCGCACGTCCGCACCCTCCTCGGGAGAGGCGAGGTGCGCCGAGACGGCCGAATCGAGGGTGCCGTAGTTGCGCACCGCGGCGGCCGGGGTGTCGGTGACAATCTGCGCCTCCGAATCCACCAGCTGGGCGGGGAAGTAGCCGTAGCGCTGCCACAACAGGGCCAGCACCTCGCCGCCGCCATCGACGCGCACGGGCGCAGCGGAGGTCACCATCATGCCGCGCTCGGGGGAGATGAGGTGGATCTCCACGTCGCCGAAGGCAACTTCAGGCTCGCCCGGCCACCGGCCACGCGCGCCGGAGTCGAGATCGCCGCGCACGACCACCGCGCCGACGCCGATGGAGCGCAGCGCGTCGGCGTCGAGGGCCTCCATCTGGCCGTCGAGGCCGCGGATCGCCTCCGGATCGACCAGGGGGATCGCGTCGCGCACGGCAAAGGGAACGTGTGCGACGGCCTGGATCGGCTCGTCGCGTGTCCACCCCCACGTCTGCCGCGCGAAGGACGCCGGCGGGATGACCACGGTGCGGGTTGCGCCGACGTGCTGGTCAAGCCAGTGCCCCGCGGCAACCCAGTCCGGGGACACCTCCGACCACGTGCCGGTCGGCAACAGCCGCAGTGACCACGCCGGGGCCACGGCGGCGGCAACCACCAGAGACACCGCCACCACACCGGGGGCGCGCACCTTCGAAACAACCCAGCCCACGCCCAGCACCAGCGGCAGGCGCACCAGCGGATCAAACTTGTGTAGGTTGCGAAACGGGGCCAGGGGGCCGTCGTAAAGCGAAGTCAGAAAGTGCGCGGTGGCCAAGATGGCCACCCCAAGCGAGAACACAACCACGAGAAAGCCGCGCCAGGGCATGTCCGCGCGCGCCAGTCCGGCCAGCCCGAGCGCGGCGACGGCCATGGTCGCCAGGACGAAGACCGGCTCCGAAACCAGCAGGAACCCGGCGGTGCGCTCGGTATCCACAAACGGCGCCCAGCTCGTCGTGCCGCGCAACACCTCGGCCAGGTTGAGCCAGTAAGAGGTGACAAACGCCGACTCGATGAACTCGGTAAACGGCGGGGAGTAGCGCCCCAGCACCAGCAGCGGACCGAGCCACCAGGCGCTGACAAGGACGCAACCCGCGACGTAGAGCGCCGCGCGCGAGAACTCGCGGCGCCACACAAGCAGCACGAACGCCGGCAGGCACGCCGCGATGGTGGCCGCGGCGTTGACCGCGCCCATCAGGGCCACCGCCACCAGCGCGGGCGCGACCTGCGGGCGCCGGTTGAGCAGCGGCAAAATGGTCCACGGCACCAACGCCACCGGCCACGCCTCGGAGGAAATCGCCGTCAGCGTCGTCACGATGCGCGGGCTCAGCGCGTAGAGCAGCGCGGGTATCACACCCGGCACACCCATGCGCCGCGCCACGGCGAGCGTGCCGGAGTACGCGATGCACAGCACAAGCACCCACCACAGTCGCTGCAGCACCCAATCAGGCAGTGGCAGCAGGAAGAACGGTCCCTGCGGAAAGAGGTAGCCGTAGGCCTGGTTCTGAATCTGGCCGAGCGTGAAGTGATCCGTCCACGCGCGCGTCGCCGAGGCGAGGAACGCGCCGGGGTTGTGGGTGAGGTTGAACTTGGTGTCCGCCGCGACTTGGCCCGGCGGCTGGGCGAAGGAGACGAGTGCCAGCGCCAACCAGCCGAGCAGGTGGGCGGCGGAGGGGTGATTCAGGCGGGCGCGCACGCGGGCGCCTACTGGCGGGAGCCGTACTCCGGGCCACCCAGCACGGCTTGGTCGGCGGTGACCGCGTTGCCCGCCGGGACCGTGGACTGCCCCGAGAACGCGGCGATGCCGATCACACCGATGGCGCCGAGCACGACACCCACCACGGCGCTGGCAAGCACACTGGTGGTGGCGCGGCGCGGAGCGGAGGCGGCCCCTGTGGCGTCAATGGCAACTGCGCTAGACATGGTGACCAATCGTAGCAGCCTTGCCGTGGCAGGTAGAGTAAGTGCGCGTCACGGGAGGAAAGGAGGCCGCGGATGGGCCGAGTGCGCATCGCTGTGGCCACGGTGACGTCTTCGGCCCTGGTCAGCACGGTGTTGGCGTGTGCGCCGGCGCCGCACGTGGTGGAGACGACGCTGACGGTGACCTCCACGCAGACTGTAACCAGCACGGCCCCGCCGCCCCCGCCGAGCGCCGCGCAGCGCGTCCCGGACGACCTGCGCGCGAAGGTCGCCTCGCTGATGGTCGTCGGTGTAGCCAATTACGACCAGGCCCGTTTCGCCCTCGATCAGGGCGCCGGCGGGTTGTTCATCCCCTCGTGGGCGGACCCGGCGCTGCTTGTCGAGCCGGGCCGCGACATCAACGCCCTGCGCGCCGAGTACGACCGGCCGTTCTCCGTCGCCGTGGATTTCGAGGGCGGGCGAGTGCAGCGCCACACGCAGGTTTTCGGGCAGTGGATGCCGCCGCGCGCGCTGGCCGGGCAACCGGACGAAGTAATCCAGGGCTCCGGCTACGACATCGGCCGCTCGCTGCGCGAGCGCGGCGTCAACGTCGACTACGCCCCGCTGCTTGACCTCGACGTCACCGGCCTCAACATCATCGGCGACCGCTCCTTCGGCGCGGAGCCGGGCGACGTGGCGCGCGTCGGCGGGCTGTTCTCGCAAGGGCTTATCGACGCCGGCGTGACCCCCACCTTCAAGCACTTCCCCGGCCACGGCCGCGCCACGGGGGACACGCACCTGACGCTGGCCACGACACCTCCCCTCGACGTGCTGGAGGGCTCGGACATGCAGCCTTACGCAGAGGTGCTGCCTTCCCGCCCGACGGCGTCGGTGATGATGGGCCACATGATCGTGCCGGGCCTTGGCGGCGGCGACGTGCCCAGCTCCTTGAACCCGGAGGCCTACCGCATCCTGCGCGAGGGCGATTACCCGGGCGGCGAGCCCTTCGACGGGGTGATCGTCACCGATGACCTGTCGGGGATGCGCGGCATCACGGACTACCGCCCCACCCCGGAGTCGGTGCGCGACGCGATCGCCGCCGGGGCGGATCAGGCACTGTGGTCATCGGGGGAGGACCTCGTGGCAATTATCGACCTGGTTACCTCGGCCGCCGCGGACGGGACAATCGCGCCCGAGCGCATCGACGCCGCCGCGGTGCGCACGCAGCAGCAGTTAATCGATGTCGGGCTCTAAGGTAATCTTGTTGAGGTGACTACGGTAAATGCAACAGGTGCCCGCGGTGGGCGCGGGGTCAGCACCGGGAAGATTCTCCTCGGTGTGCTGCTCGGTGTGCTCGCGGTGCTGCTCGCGATCTACCTCGCCGACCTCGCAATGAACCGCGGGAACGTGCCGCGTGGCACCGCCGTCGGCGGTGTCGAGATCGGCGGCATGAGCCACGACGAGGCCACCGCGAAGCTCGAAGCAGAGCTCGGCGAGACGGCGAGTAACCCGGTGACGGTGAAGGCAGCGACGCAAAGCTCGCAGCTCGTGCCCGCCGAATCCGGCCTCGGCATCGACTGGGAGGCGACCGTAGCAAGCGCGGGCGAAGAGTCCGCGAACCCGTTCACTCGCCTCGCCGGGTTGTTTCGCACACGCGAAGTCGACATTGTGTCGACCGTGAACGAGGCCGCTCTCACCCCGCAGCTTGAGCGAGTGGCCGGCGAGTTGCACCTCGACCCCGCCGACGGCGCGATCGCCATCGACGGTGGCGAGGCGAAAGTGACCGAACCGGTGCCGGGCCAGGAGGTTGACAAAACCGAGCTGTTCGAACGTGTCACCACCGGCTGGCTCAACCCCGACGGTGTGGAGGTCGAGCCGCGCGAGATCGAACCCGCTATCGGCGACCAGGCGATCAAGGAAGCCTTAGACGGGCCGGTTAAGGCGGCGCTGTCCGGCGCCTTGACGCTGCACGGCCGCGACGGCATCGACGGTGTCATTGCCCAAGAGCGCATCGGCGAGGTCGTCCAGTTCCCCAACGTCGACGGCAAAATCGCCCCCGAGGTGAACGTGGAAAACGCCCAGGGCATCTTGGGCGAGCAGCTCGCTGCGACCGAGACGCAGATGAAAAACGCGCGCGTGCTGCCCGGCGGCGGGGTGGAACCGTCCGTCGACGGCTCCATTATCGACTGGGAGGCCGCGATGGACGGTTTCGACGAGCGGTTGATCGGTTCCGCCGAGCGCACCTGGGACGCGCAATACAAGGCCCGCCCGGCCGACTTCACTACAGAGGAAGCCCAACGTGCCACCTTCGACGAGGTGGTGGGAAGTTTCACCACCGGCGGGTACAGCGGCGCATCCGGCACGAACATCGCTACGGTGGCCCGCGTTGTCAACGGCGCAATTGTCAACCCCGGTGAAACCTTCTCGCTCAACGGCTACACCGGCGCGCGCGGTGCCGCGCAGGGTTACGTCGAGTCGGTCATCATCGAAAATGGACGCCCCGGCAAGGCAGTGGGTGGCGGAATCTCCCAATTTGCCACGACCTTGTACAACGCGGCTTACTTTGCCGGCATGACGGATGTCGCCTCCACCCCGCACTCCTACTACATCTCACGCTACCCGGCTGGCAGGGAGGCGACCGTGTATGAAGGGGCGATTGACCTGCAATTCCGCAACGATTCGCCCCACCCGGTCAAGATTTCCACGAGCGTCGGGGGCGGCGAGGTGACGGTGAGCCTGATGGGCACCAAGACCGTCGAGGTGGAGTCCATCAACGGAGGGCGCTGGGCCTACACCTCGCCGAAGCCCGTGACCGTCACCAGTGGTGACTGCATTCCCTCGGGCGGGGCGCAGGGCTTTACCACCTCCGATACCCGGATTGTGCGTGACCTCAGCGGCAATGAGATCAGTCGCAACACCTCCACCACGGTCTACGACCCGCAGCCGATAGTGCGCTGCGAGTAGCGCGCCGCGCTAGTAGGTCACGTCGCGGGTGCCGAACATGTCGAGGTCCATCGGGCACGTGTCGTCGCCAAGCTCACGTTCGATCAGCGCGTTGAGCTTGGCCAACAGCGTGGCGACTAACTCTTCGTCGTAGCGAGGGTGCTCCGGGTTGCCCAGGTTTTCCAGCTCATTAGGGTCCTCCACCAGATCGTGCAGGGACACATCCGAGGTGGCGTAGAGCTCCTCAACCGTGGACGGGGTGCAGTACTCTTCCGGTGAGAACCAACGCACCAGTTTGTAGAGCCCATCGACGACCGCGCGGAAGAAGGATCGGCGCGTGAAGTCGGGCGCGCCGAACTTCTCACCCGCTTCGCGCATCTTTTCCTCGCGCAACTCTGTGTCCAGCGGCAGGTCCACCAACTCGCCGAGTGCGCCTGTCACAGCCCACGCCGGGTCGAGTTGGTGCAATCCTTCCCACATCAACAGCGCACCGTCACCGGGCTCGCTGGCGCTGCCGCGCGGCGGTACCGTCGAGGTTGGGTTGGTCAGCACTGCGGAGAGGTTGCGGCCCGGTAGAGCGGGGTAGCGTCTAGTGCGGGTGGCGTCGTCAAGCCCGGCAAAAGCGAGGGCGGTGGGCACGAGATCGATGTGCGAACCGACAGCGGTGCTCTCGACGCCCTGCGCCCCGCCGGGGACCACGGCTGTCATATTCACCACGGTCGCCTCGTCGAAGTGGATGCCACCCTTCTGCGTCTTGCCGTGGGCGCCGTTCATCTCGCCGTGGTCGGACGTGAAGATGACCACCGTGTTGTCCCACAGGCCCTGGGCGGTGAGCTCGTCGAGGATCTTGCCGAACTCGGCATCGACAAGGCGCATGCAGTTAATCAGGTAGTTGCGACGCTGCTTCCAAATATCGGCGCGGCCCTTCGGCACGTCGGTGTAGTTGAGCTGCGCGAACTCCTTGTAGTTGTGCGGGCCTAGCGGTTGCTGCGCCATGTCGTCGTCGACCGATTCCGGAAGGGCAGGGTCCCACCAGCGCTCGAGCTTCGCCATGGGGGCAAACCGTGCAGCTTCGGGCGCATCACGCCATTTTCGTGGCCCAGCTCGTCCTGATCCGCCAGGTAGTACATAATGTCGTGGGGGTTGACCATGAATGAGATTAGCAGCCAGGGCTGGTCCTTCGGTGCTTTATATCGCAGCCAATCGACTGTCTCCATCGCAACCGTGCCGTCCTTGACCTGGCCCTCGAGCGGGCGGCCCCAGTTGTCACCCCAGAGCTGGTAGTCGGAGAAGCCGAACTTCTCGAGCACCTCCGAGGTGCCAAAGCCGGTGTCCGAGAGGTGCCACTTGCCCTTGAACGCGGTGTAATAGCCCTGTTCGCGCATCATGTGCCCGAGCGTGGGGGTGTCCGGTGTCAGCGGCTTGATCCAGGCGAAGTCCGTGTTGTCCCACGTGCCCAGCGTTTTCGCGTGCTGGCCGGTCCACATCGCGGTACGAGACGGTGTGCACTGCGGAACCGTGCAATAGTGTTGATCGAGGGTGACGCCTTTGTCCATCAGCGACTGCAGTGCGGGAAGCTCGACGTCGTCGGGAAGTTCCATGCGCATGTCTCACTGGTCCATGCAGAGAATGAGAATGTGGGGTTGTGTCATGCCACCCCATAGTATCGACCTTTACGTTGCTATTTTTGGGCATAGGGGCGGGTGATGCCGCCGGGCATGTCCGCTTCAAGGGGTTCTAAGAACGCAATGGCGGAGTCGTTGCCCAAGCGAGTAGCGAGCTTGAGCAGCACAAACATCATCAACGTGTTGCGCTGCGCGGTGGCCAATGCACCGAGCTGAGCGTGGTTCGTGTTGCCCTGGCCAGTACCGTATCCCATGTAGAAGGCGATCAGAAGCACGACGACACCGATGATGATCGCGATCCACAGGTCAACGTCCGCCATCTCGGGCAGGTAGCCAATGATGGTGAAGATGAGCAGCCCGTAGAGCGCCAGGTTAGAAATCTTCGCCACCCAGGGCTGCATGGTCGCCGCGAGCTTTTCGACGCCAACGTGGCAGACCATGCCGAGCGCCAGCGGGAGGATCATCTGCAGAAGTAGCGGCTGGGCGATCTGCCACACGTCGACCTCGATGCCGTCGATAAGGCGTGGCAACAGGAAAGGCAAAAAGCCGACGGTGGAGACCATGAGTACCATCTGTACGGTCGCGCCGGCAGCGATGTCGTTGTCGCTTTCCTGCGTTAGCTTGATAAGCAGCGGGGCCCCGGCGGCGCAGGCGAACAGGATCAGCGCCGCCGAGTACGGCGCGCCGATGCCGGTGATGATGATGAACAACAGCATCACACCGGGCACGACTAGGAAGTTAGCCACAACCATGCGGGTGAGAAACTGCCAGTCGCGCAGGTGCTTGGCAATGCGCGCCGGGTGCTGGGTAAGGCCCACGTTGAACATGCTGGTGAGTATGAAGAGCGTGGTGAGCGTACTCGCTAAGGATTGGAAGAACTCAAACATGGGCTGACCTCGCCACTGGTAGGGTCGCTGACATGGCCAGGCTGACAAAGCTAATCGACGTCGCGCCGACCACCTTTACGGCCGGGTCTAACGATTTCTACCCTGAGGAGTCCCCGCAGCGAACAGTCCGCGTCGACGCGTTTGCGCTGGAGGCCGACCCCGTCACCAATGCCCGATTCGCACGGTTCGTCCAAGAGACGGGCTACGTCACCGTGGCCGAGCGGGTGCCATCCGCGGAGGAATTCCCCGGCGTCGACCTGGAGCTGCTGGTCGCGGGCGCGCTGGTGTTTCAGCCCACCACGGGCCCGGTGGACCTGCGCGACTGGCGGCAGTGGTGGCGCTTCGAGCCTGGGGCGTCGTGGCGCGCGCCGTACGGGCCGTCCGGCGTGAGCCACGAGGACATTCCGGATCACCCGGTGGTCCAGGTGGCCTAGCCGGATGCCGTGGCGTACGCGCGGTGGGCGGGGCGCCGGCTGCCGACCGAGCTGGAACTCGAGTGCGCTGCCCGCGCCGGGCGCGCGGCAACCACCTACGTCTGGGGTGAGGAGTACGCGCCGGACGGGATCGTCCGCGCCAACACCTGGCAGGGTCGCTTCCCCTACGACAACCAGGGATGGGGTACGACGTCGCCGATGGGCCAGTTCGGCCGTAACCCGTGGGGTTTTTCTGACCTGATTGGCAACGTGTGGCAGTGGAGCTCGACCTACTACGCGTCCGGTGCGGCGCGCGGTGTCGTCGAGCGAGCCGGCTCGTGCTGTGCGCCGTCGTCAGCCCTGGATGAGGCGCGCCGCGTGGCGACGGCTCCGGGCGAGACCTACCCGCGCCGGGTGGTCAAGGGCGGCTCGCACCTGTGTGCGCCCGAGTACTGCCACCGCTACCGCCCGCCCGCGCGCCAAGGCCAGTTGGGGGACTCTGCGACCACGCATATCGGGTTCCGCTGCGCGGCGTAAGTGCCGGTGTTACTGCGGGGTGTGGGCCTCGCGCTCGAGTCCCCACCGCGTCAGCTCGGCGACGTTCGGGTCGCGCGGCAGCAGCGAGTGGATCACCGGGGCGAAGCCCGGGTAGGCCTTTTCCAGGTCGATGTTGATCACGTCCGCCCCGTCGACGCTGTCGAGGATGGACGCCTCGTTTGGGGTGACCGTGCGGTCGGCCGGGGTGTAGATCGAGGTGTAGACCACCCGCGGGTCGGAATCGGGCAGGTCCCCGATCTCCTCGAAAAACGGCGAGCCCGCCAGCTGCTGCAGCGCGCTCGTGCTGGCGACGGCCTCGGCGATGCCGGGGCGGCGCTGGATAAACGGGATGACGCGCTCGGCCAACCCGCCGATGTCGGTGCCGTGGAAGTTCGCCCCGATGGCCACGACGCGGCGGACGTTCTCGGCGCCGCCGCCGGCGATGTAGAGCTTGGTCAGCAGCCCGCCCTGGGAGTGGGCAACAATGTCGACCTTGTCTGAGCCTGTCGCGGCTTTGACCCTTTCCACGTTGTCGGCGAGCTCGCGAACGAGGTCGTTGAGGTCGCCGAAGCCGTGCAGTACGGGGATGATCGCGGCCAGGCTCGCGCGATCGTTGGTGCCGTAGTCGAAGCCCCACGTCCAATAACCGTGTTCGCGCAGGTACAGGGCGTTGACGGTGAACGTGTTCGTGGCGCTGGTGAACCCGTGGACATACAGCACCGGGGTCGGGTGGGAGGGTGAGAAGTCCGGGTCATTAAACGGTAGCTCGGGTCGCCGCGTGGCGCCGATGTAGATGCCAGCGGCGTACATTCCCAGGAGCGCGAGGTGGGTGAGCTTCATACCTAAAGCCTAGTGCCGCGGGGGCGCGATGAGCTAGGCGTCGATGTAGGTGCTCACCAGGAAGCGGTTGATGTCGGAGCGGTTGATCACGCCGACGACATGGCCTGCGTCGTCGACCACGGGGGCCTTCTTCAGATGCCGGTCCGCGAGCACTGCGGAGATGTGGCCGAGATCGTCGTTGACGTTGACGGTGATGACCGGCTCCGTGGCAATGCTCGCAACCCTCCGGTCCAGCACGGCGGAAACATCCGTGGAGAACTCGGGGGAGTCCTCGTTCTTCAACAGTGCGTACGGGGTGGTGAAGGCGGGCACCGAATCGCTAATGGCGTTGAGCACGTCACCGTCGGAGACGAAGCCTCGCAGCGTCCCGTTCGTGATCAGCGGGGCGCCGGAGATGCGGTTGGACACGAACAGGTGCAGGGCCTCGCGGATCGTGGCGTCGGGTGCGAGGTGGTAGACGTCGGTCTTCATTAGGCGGCTGACCAGGGAGTCCGGGGCGACCGGCGTTGCTTCCGTGCGCGGGGCGTCCGCGGTTGCGCGCGTGCCGGTGTAGCCGAGCACGGCTGCGGCAAGGGCCAGGGCGAACAGAACCGCGCCGACGAGAAAGAACCCGGTGTTGGCGGTGTCAGTGCCCTCACCGCGGGCAAGAACCGCGCCGTAGATTCCGGTGGACAGCCCGGTACCGAGGCAGCCGGCGATCTGGAAGCTGGTGGAGAAGATCGTTACGCCGTCCGGGTTGAGCTGGCGGGGCAGCGAGCCCAGCGCGAAGGACTGCACTGGGCCGATGGTCAGGGCAGAACCCACGATCGCGGGGATGTAGACCAGGGTGATCATCCACAGGGCGTCGACACGCATGGTGTACGCGGTGGCGAGCGCGAAGATGGCCATCAGCGTCATGCCGGCGGGCAGCAGCCAGCGCGCGCCGTGCGCGTCGTAGATGTTACCGGCGATGGGGCCGAACACGGCCGCGCACAAAATCGCGGGGAAAAGCACGAGCGAGGCGGTCAGCCCCGAGGTGCCCTGCACGCTTTGCAGGTGCGTGGGCACGAGGATGTTCATGGAGAACACGATGATCAGCGCGACGACGTTGATGACCACGCCCGCGGTAAACGGGAAGACCCTCAGCGGGGCGAGGTTGATCAGCGGGTTGGCAATCGTGCCCTGGCGCTTAACGAACAGCCCCAGCGCCACCGCGCCGACGAAGAATGCGGCGGCCGCGGTGAACTTCGCCGGGCCGAAGATGGTGGAAATGCCGTAGAGCAGGCCGATCAGGCCGATCGCGACGAGTACGAGCGAGGGGTAATCCAGGCGCGCCTTCTCGGACTCGGAAATGTTGTACACCGTGGCTGCGCCGACAACGAAGACCAGCGCGGATAGCGCGGTGAAGGCCCAGCACAGGGCGCGCCAGTTGCTGTCGGTCAGCTCCAAAATGAAGCCCGAGGCCAAGATGGCTATCGACGGCCCGAGGGTGGTCATGGAGCCCATGATTCCCATGTACTTGCCGATCTTCGGCTTCGGGGAGACCGTGAGCGCGATCATCACGCCGATCGGGACCAACAAGCCGGTGCCGATGGACTGGATGATGCGCCCGGCGAGCAAGAAGGGGAAGTTCGGTGCCAGCGCGGTGACGATACCGCCGATCAACAGTGTGGATGTGGTGGCGAGGAAGAGCGGTTTGGTGCCGAAGCGGGTGATAAAGAACCCGGCGGTGGGCGTCATCACGGCGGCGCCGAGCATGTAGGCGGTGGCGAGCCACTGCACGGTGGGCACGGTGACGCCGAGATCAGCCATGATCGGGGTGAACCCGACGTTGAGGAATGTTTCGTTGAAAGTGGCGATGAACGCGGCGAGCGCGGCCGCCACCATGATGAAGCGCGAACCGCCGGTGTGGCGGTGGGGAACCGAAGCAGACATGGAACCTCTTGTGACGTGAGAAGACGAGTTACTGACCAGTGGCTTCGGTGGCGTCATCAGGTTTACGCGCGTGGTGCGCTACATGTCTCGTGTTCCAGGCCGACACTCAACCATAGCGTTTTCAAATTTTCGCTGCTAATTGGGGCTTGCGTGCGCGGACGGTGTGCGCGGCGATGAAGGTGGTGATCGGAACCGCCAGGACCAGCGAAATCGCGCCGATCGCCGAGCGGATCAGCTCGGTGGCAACCACGTCGGAGGACAGCGCCTGCATCAGCGGGCGGTCGGAGACGCTCAGCAGCATGGCCAGCGGCAGCGCGGTGCCCAGGTACGCCAGCACGAGGGTGTAGACCATCGAGGCGATGTGGTCGCGGCCGACGCGCAATGCCGCGGCGAAGGTGGAGCGCGCCGAGGACTCCGGGGAGGCGAGGAAGAGTTCGTGGACGGTGGAGGATTGCGCGATGGTGACGTCGTTAAGCACGCCGAGCGCTCCAATGATGAAACCCGCCATGAGCAGCCCGGGGACGGATACCTCAGGCAGGTAGAGGTGGATGAGCAGGTTGTCCTCGTTGCCCAGGCCGCGCAGTTGAGAGGTGTCCACCGCGACGTTGCCTAGTACCGCCGCCAGCGCCATCGCGGCCAGTGTTCCGGCGAGCGCTGACGCTGATTTCCAATTGACGCCGTGAACCAAAAACAGCACGGGGAAGAGGATCGCGGCGCCGGCAGCCATCGCCACCGCCGTGGGGTCGGTGCCGCGCAGCAGCGCGGGGATGAGGAAGCCGAACACGACCAACCCGGTCAGCACCAGCCCGACGAGGCCCAGCAGGCCGCGCAGGGCGCCGATGGCCACGATGAGTATCACCGCCACGGCGATCCACAGCCAGATTGCCTGGCTGCGCTCCATGTCCAAAAGCGTGTAGGTGGTGGTGTCGCCGTCGGTGTTGGTTGCCAGGGTGATCGCGTCGCCGGTGGCTAGGGTGGATTCCCCGGGCAGCCCGGAGCTTGAAAGAAGTGTGCGTTTGCCCACGTCAGGGCCGGATGTCAGCTTGACGATGGAGAGCTCGCACACCGGCTCGTCGGCGATGGTGCCCAGCGGCACGGGCTGCGGGGTGGCGGGGCGAGGTTCGCCCTCGAAGACGCGCCCCACGTCGGGGGAGGAGCAGGGGCCCTGGCGGTGGTCGATGACGGTGCCGTTGACCGCGTCGGCGGCCATGGATTGGGACTGCTTGAAACCCGGCCCGGGGGTGGGGGCGGGCCCGGTCGGTCAGAGGACGGCGAGCGCGACAAGTGTCGCGACGAAGGCTGCGACGAGGACCCCGGCGAGGATGAGCCGGGCGGTAGAGCGTGTGCGCGGCGGCATTATTGTTGCGTGCTTTCCCATGCTGATAACCGTAGTCGTTAATGATGCGGGTTCCGCGAAGGCGCTAGACTCTGACGCGCGTAAGGGAGGGCGTATGGCAAAGACGGTAGCGAAGGTTTTTGGGGTAATTGTCGCCGCTGCTTAACGACGGCCCCGAGCGCGACGCGCACCAGTGGCTGGTTGAGCGTGGGTGCCTGGGTTAAGCTGCACTAGACCGAGCTGTCTGTTAGGGTGGTCGGTGCGATCAAGAAGTTCGACGCTTTTTCGGGTCTCCCGGCCCGTCGACTAGCAACCGCGCAATCGCGCACGGTGCTCCCGGGGGAAGATCGGCCGGCGACGCGACCGCGCGCCGGAAGTGCGATATTTCTAGGAGATTTCCATGTCCGACGACATGTCCATGTTCTTTCCCGATGACCTGCCCGAAGATTGGGTGCCAGTGAGGATGTAAAACCTCAACTCAACAGAGGTGACGTTCTCTTCAGAGATCGAAGTTGTGGCGAGGGCGTTTGCTACTGAACCGGCCGCGCTGAACTTCGCCACCTCACTCACGCGAAAGTTTGACTATTCTCCCGCCCGAAACGCCGTGCGGTTCGACGATGGCGAGGTTGTCCTCCTGCCGCAGCCAAATGGCGAACGTGTGCAGGTCACACCCCGCGAATGCGACCTGCTTTCCCGGGGCCATCTCCCCTCCATCGCCGGCATCCGAGGCGCTTCCCGAGTCCCGGCCGCCGATTGGGTGCCGGTCGAGATCATCGAAGTGGATGGCAACCGGGTCACGCTTAGCACCCCAGAGGAAACACTCGATGTCTACAACCACTTCGTGCTGGACCACGATGATGCTGTCGCGTACCACCCGCGGTTCAGTTTGTTGCAAGGTAAGAAGCGGCCCAACGGCAGCCACGCAATTTTCTGGGTCTCGCCGACGCCGATCGCGCCGTGCACCGCGTCGCAGAAGTACCCGACTCTGCCCTGTGACCAGGTTCAGGTGATGGAAGGGCATACGGTGGCGTCTGCTTCCTAGAGGGTATGCGCCGTCCTCCGGTAGTCGGATGGTGTGGTCCCGAACGTAGCGCGGAACTCGCGCGTGAAATGCGATTGATCCGCGTATCCCATGCGAACGGCGATGGCTCCCACCGGCGCCGGGGTTGCGCGCAGCTCATGGGCGGCATCTTGAAGCCGCCGGCGCCGGATTATGGCTAGGGGCGTTAACCCTACATGCTTCGCAGTGAGCCGGTGCAGTGTGCGCACTGACACATGCGCGGCGCCTGCCCACTCCGTGACGTTGCGGATCGGGGGATCAGACTCAACTCGCTCCATCACTGCGTTGGCCAACAAGCCATTGCTACTTACGGGCCCAACTGTGCTGGTCAGCCAATGTTCAAACGCGCAGAAGGCTGCCTCCACGTCAAGCTTTACGACGCTTTCCCCCACATCCTTGAGTAGTCCCGGGGCGGCCAATGCACGGTAGCTATCGCGGTATCGTGCGGGATCTCCGACCACTGCGGGAACTGCCGCGGGTTGCAAAAGCGCGGCGACGGCCCAGCCACTGCCTTCCAACGTTCGGGTGGAGCTCTTCGTTGTGGGCCCGGATATTCCAACCATGTGGGGCTCAACCACCACGTTTGAAGATGGAAAGGCCAAAATTTGTTGCGTCGCCGATTGCCCATGTGGAAGGTCCCACGAAGAGAACCACCACCAGCGAACGAGCCCGGAAATGCTCTCGGCGGGGGCGAGTCGTCGGAAAGCAACCGGCAGCAAGTCCGGCCTGAGTACTCCCCGCTCCGCGCGAGATAGCGGATCATTCATGGCACAAATATACAAGCGAGCGTCGCTTGGGCCCTCTACTTTGATTTTCATGACCGATAACACCACGCCAGCCGATGGCGCGCACACCACAAACGGCGTGCCACACGGATACTCCACTATCACCCCCTTCTTGGCCGTCACAGACGCGAAAGCGGCACTGGATTTCTACGCTTCAGTCTTCGACGCGAAGATCATCACCGCCATGACAAACAACGAGGCAGTGGTCCATGCAGAAATCCAATTCGACAATGGGCGACTCGAGCTGGGCGAAGCGTCCTCTGACTACAACACCGTTGCTTCTGAACCAGAGTCGGATACGGTGGCATTCTCCCTAGCTTTGTACTGCACGAACGTGGATCGGGTAGTTGAACTGGCCATTGCCCATGGAGCCACACTTCGCGAGCCAGTGGCCTACTTCGCCTCCGGCGATCGCTATGGCAGTATTCGTGACCCCTTCGGGGTTCGGTGGACGATCATGACGCGCGTCGAAGACTTGAGTGACGAGGAGTCTGAGCAGCAGGTCAAGGAATGGATGGAAACGCTTGGCTAGCTCTAAAACTGTCGGCCGCAGCCTGTGGTCATGTCGGGGGGGGTTGGGTCACCAATCTCACCGCCACTGGTACAGAAAACTTTTAAGTCGGGGCTGGTGTGGTGAGGGGGTCGCGGCAAAAACCGCCACCGACTGAAGAAAACCGGCGCCCCAGCTTAAACAGCCAGGGGGCCGGTTTACCACTTTTGCCCGTGTACTCAGAAAATTGGAGCCGGCGACGAGAATCGAACTCGCACTCTCAGCTTGGGAAGCTGATGTTCTACCACTAAACTACGCCGGCAGCGTAAAACGTAAAACACAGTGGAAAACACTGTAGCACCGGTCAAACCCCGAACGTAAAACCGCTGACAGCTAGACTTGCAGGCGTGCTTTTATCCGACCATGACATCCGCGCCGCCATCGATTCGGGCCGCTTGGCCATTGAGCCGTACGACTCGGAGCTCGTGCAGCCGTCGTCGATTGACGTGCGTATGGACAGGTTCTTCCGCGTGTTCAACAACTCGCGCTACACGCACATCGACCCGAAGCAGGAGATGCCTGACCTGACCACGCTGGTCGAGGTGGCAGACGGCGACGCGTTCGTCCTGCACCCCGGCGAGTTCGTGCTCGCCTCCACCTTGGAGACGTTCACGCTGCCAGCCGACCTCGCGGGCCGGCTCGAGGGGAAGTCCTCGCTGGGCCGCCTGGGCCTGCTCACCCACTCCACCGCCGGTTTTATCGACCCCGGCTTTTCCGGACACATCACGCTAGAGCTGTCGAACGTGGCCAACCTGCCGATCACTCTGTGGCCCGGCATGAAGGTCGGTCAGCTCGCGCTGTTCCGCATGTCCTCGCCGGCGCAGACGCCGTATGGCTCGGGGAAGTTGGGCTCGAAGTACCAGGGGCAGCGCGGCCCCACTCCATCCCGCGCGTACTTGAACTTCCGCGACTAGAGTAGCGCCCATGCGAATGACGGTGATCGGGACCGGCTACCTCGGGGCAACGCATGCCGCCTGCATGGCGGAGTTGGGCCACGAGGTGCTGGGCGTGGACGTGGACGAGAGAAAAATCGAGCAACTCAAGGCGGGCAAGGTCCCGTTTTATGAGCCGGGCCTGCCGGAGGTCCTTGAACGTAACATCGCCGCCGGGCGCCTTGACTTCACCACCGATTACGCCCGCGCGGCCGAGTTCGCCAACGTCCACTTCATCGGCGTGGGTACTCCGCAGCAGCGCGGCTCGTATGCGGCAGATACGCGCTACGTGGAGGCGGTGATCGAGGATCTCGTGCCTAAGCTCACGGGCCGCCACGTGATTTTTGGCAAGTCCACGGTGCCGGTGGGCACGGCAGCTGCGTTGCAGGAGCGCGCCAACGAGCTCGCACAAGAGGGCACCGAGGTGGAGATCGCGTGGAACCCGGAGTTTCTGCGCGAGGGCTACGCGGTGAAGGACACGATTGAGCCGGACCGCATTGTGCTGGGCACCCGCGCGGATAACACCCAGGCCGAGCAGATCGCCCGCGAGGTCTACGCCACACCGCTGGAAACCGGCACTCCGTTCGTGGTCACCGATTTGCAAACCGCGGAGCTGGTGAAAGTCTCCGCCAACGCGTTCTTGGCCACCAAGATCTCCTTCATCAACGCCGTCAGCGAGGTCTGCGAGATTGTGGGTGCGGATGTCACCCAGCTTGCCGACGCCATCGGCTACGACGACCGCATCGGCCGCAAGTTCCTCGGCGCCGGCCTCGGCTTCGGCGGCGGCTGCCTGCCCAAGGACATCCGCGCGTTCATGGCCCGCGCCGGTGAGCTCGGCGCCGATCAGGCGCTCACATTCTTGCGCGAGGTCGACGCGATCAACATGCGCCGACGCCAGCGCGTGGTCGATCTCGCCCGCGAGGAGCTGAGGTCGTTGATCGGCCGTCGCGTCACCGTCCTCGGTGCGGCGTTCAAGCCGAACTCCGACGACGTGCGTGATTCGCCGGCCCTCGCTGTCGCGGGTCAGCTGTCCCTGGCGGGCGCGGCGGTGCGCGTGTTCGACCCGGAGGCGATGGACAACGCGAAGAAGGTCTTCCCGACGCTGGATTACGCCACCTCGCTTGACGACGCTCTCCGCGGCGCGGAACTTGTCATCCTCGCTACCGAATGGACCGAATTCAAGAAGCTCGATCCGAAGCATGCCGCCGAGCTAGTGGCCGAGCAGCGCATTATCGACGGCCGCAACGTCCTGCCCGTCGACGCGTGGCAGGCCGCAGGCTGGGAGATCCACGCCTTGGGGCGCAGCCTGTAAGGGGTTTTTATCCCTTCGTGTTCAGCGCAAAGAGCAGCGTCGCTCCAACAGCGACCGTCTGCGCTACGCATCGGGCAGCGTTGAGCGAGTTCCACCGGGACTCGAAGTTCGCGCGAATCTCGGACACCGCATTCTGACTTGTGAACGCATTGTCGAGGTAGTTGTTCAGTGGGACATTTCCCGCGACGGTGATGCCCAGTGCGACGAGCGACGCTGTTGCAGCGAGAATCGTCCATCTGGTCGGTACGAGGATGGCCAGTAATACTGAGGACAGTGGTGCAAGCGCGAATACTGTCAGGAATCGGGGGTTGAGGATCGCCTGGTTGATGCCTGCGAAGACCTCGACGTACTGATCATCGGGTAAACGTGCGAAGCTCTTCCGAGTACTGACCTCAAAGGCAAAATAGAGACCGCTGAGCAGCCCGCCGGTGACCGTTGCGCAAAGCGCCACTGCACTGGTGATGATGGGAAGATTCATCTACGCGCCCTCCCGATTCTGCAGGACGGTGCTGACCGTCTCGGTAAGCGGCGTCGGGGCCGAGATCGATTTCGACGCGCAAGGTGCAAGCAACCCATCACTGTCCGCCCGGTACATCAGGGCAAGGCTGTGAGCGACGCCGGTTGAAAAACCAGCCCGCTCGAGCTCGGACTCCCACGCCTCATCGGGAATTTCGACGACCGCCACGTCTTTGTGAAGCTGCTCCGCAATCACACCGGCCACGTCCCGTTCGGTGTAGCTCGGACCGATGATGTCAACCGGCTCTTGAGAGACGGGAGGATTCATCAAGTTGTGTGCGGCGAAAACACCGATATCCTTGGTCGCGACCATCGGCTTCGGCTCATCAGCTGCGCCGAAAACGGGGTACACGCCCTCCTGGAGAATTGCGGGCAGCACATCCTGAAACTTCTCTTGAAAATGTCCCGGCCGAAGGGCGGTGAGCAGGGGAGTAGCGGACAGGAGTGCCTGCTCCATTCGGTGCAGTCCTGTGATTGGGCCCGTTGAATGCTCGTGTTGGGCGCCTCCCGACGAGAGCATGACGACGTGAGGAACGTTTGCGGATTCGACCGCAGAGCGCACTGATGCGATGACTGCATCTGCGTAGCGGTCAAGGTCGTCTGCACCGAAGTGGAACGGGAGCAATGCGAAGAATCCCTCCGCACCCTTCAGCGCCGCGGACAATGCCGCGCTGTCGAGCAGGTCAACCGCTGCAGTCTCGACGCCTTGCGCTGACCACTGTTTCAAGGATTCTTCCGATCTCGCGAGAGCTCGAACGGGTTGGTCGTGCTTGAGTAGTTCGGCGACAACGTTGGATCCAACGCGTCCCGTCGAACCGGAAATAGCAAACATCGGGGCCTCTTTTCTCAAAGTAGGGAGGGTTACGGAGACTGGCTCAATTCACGTTAGGAATCGCCAGCGACCGTCAGTAGGCCCGTCAGTCCATTTTTCTTTGCCGATCGTCCGGATATGTGGAGTTGACAACTCCGAGGGTGCGATCATAGTTCTATGAATGTGAAACCGGAGGTAGCGCACTTCCTGAGGCAGTTGCGTATGAGCGGTGTGTTCTACTGCAATACGACTGCCCGCGGTGATTGGGGTCTGCGGATGCCAGTTGATCCCCAATGTCTGAGTTTTCATGTGGTCACCGAGGGCTCATGCTGGTTGATTTCGGACGGCATACCGAAGCTCCAACTCCGGGAAGGGGATGTTGCTCTCGTGCAGCTCGGAAGGGAGCACATGCTCTCCGCCAGCCCGGATAGAACGGTAGCTCCCCGGGTCGATCAATTGCCCCAGAGGTATCTCAGCGAGAACTACTCAATCGTCAACGTAGGTTGCGACGGATCATTCACACGGTTGCTCTGCGGGATGGTGAGTTTTGACGCTCCAGATGTTCACAACATCGTGCAAGCCCTTCCCCCTGTGGTCTCTGCAAGAGGTATGAATTTGAACGACGCTTCGTCCGTCGTGAAGCTAGTCGGCCTCTTGGCAGACGAACTTTCCGCAGACAGGTTGGGTGGGGAGGCCGTAGCGGTTCGGCTGGCCGACATCATCGTGGTGCAGATCATTCGAAAATGGTTCTACGAGGAAAGCTCCTTCGAACCTGGGCTCATCGCGGGATTAGCTGATCCTGCGATCGGGAGAGTCCTACACGCAATCCATGATGAGCCAGAAAAACCGTGGGCTATCGCAGATATGGCAAAAATTTCCGCCATGTCACGCACATCGTTTATCGAGAAGTTCCGCGAGGTCGTCGGAGTAGCGCCGGCAGCGTACGTGACGAACTGGCGCATGGAGGTCGCAAAAACCCGGTTGATTGAGACCAACGAGCCGATCGCAGTAGTTGGTTCTTCGGTGTCGTATTCTTCCGAATCCGCCTTCTCCAAAGCGTTCGCCCGCAGCGTCGGGATCTCACCCAGCGCCTTCAGGCAGGCAGCGCTTCGTCGTCAAGCAAACTAGTGCTGGTGGTAGTCGCTCAGGAAGTTGCCCAGGCGCTCAATCGCGTTCTCCAGCTGCGACGCCCACGGAAGCGTGACCACACGGAAGTGGTCGGGTGTGGGATAGTTAAAGCCCGTGCCCTGCACCATGAGGATCTTCTCCGATTTGAGCAGGTCGAGCATGAAGCGCTCGTCATCGTGGATGTTGTACATTTCGGTGTCGATCTTGGGGAAGCAGTACAACGCCCCCTTCGGCTCGACGACGGAGATGCCCGGGATCTCGCGTAGCTTGCGCACGGTGACGTCGCGCTGCTCACGCAGGCGCCCGCCAGCCCCGGTGAGCTGGTAGATCGACTGCCGTCCACCGAGCGCCACCTGGATGGCGTGCTGGCCTGGCACGTTGGCGCACAAACGGGTGCCGGACAGGAGGTTGAGGCCTTCGATGAACCCGGTGGCGCGGCGGCGCGGGCCGGTGATGACCATCCAGCCGGCGCGGTATCCGGCCACGCGGTACGCCTTGGACAGGCCGTTGAACGTCACGGTGATCAGATCGGGGGCGACCTCTGCCATGGAGATGTGCTGCGCATCGTCGTAGAGGATGCGGTCGTAGATTTCGTCGGCAAGCACCATCAGCTCGTGCTCGCGGGCAATGTCGGCGATACCCTCGAGCGTTTCACGGGAGTAGACCGCACCGGTCGGGTTATTGGGGTTGATCACCACGATCGCCTTGGTGCGGTCGGTGACCTTCGAGCGGATGTCCTCGAGCGAGGGGTTCCACCCGTCGTCCTCGTCGCACAGGTAGTGCACGACCTTGCCACCGGCGAGCGTCGAGGCGGCGGTCCACAGCGGGTAGTCGGGGGCGGGGATGAGGATCTCGTCGCCGTCGTTAAGCAGGGCCTGGGTGACCATGCTGATCAGCTCGGAGACACCGTTGCCCAAAAAGACGTCGTCGATGTCGAACTCGGGGAAGTCTTCGATCATCTCGTAGCGGGTCACAATTGCGCGCCGCGCCGGCACGATGCCTTTCGACGTGGTGTAGCCCTGCGAGGTGGGCAGCGCGGCGATCATGTCGCGCATGATCACGTCCGGCGCGTCGAAGCCGAAGAGCGCCGGGTTGCCGGTGTTGAGCTTGAGAATAGTGTGCCCGTCGCGCTCCATTTCCTCCGCGGTGGTGCTCACCGGCCCGCGAATGTCGTAAAACACGTTCTTCAGCTTCTCCGCCTCGTCGAAGTGGCGGTGCTTCTTCAACGGCTTTCCGCTTGCCGACGCCCCCGTCACCGCTTCCTCGACAACGTCGTTAGCGGGGTAGGAGTTCTCGTCGTGTGCCTGCTTCTTGCTCATAGGTCAATACTACTTGCCCCTGAAACGTTTGACCGTCCGCTGCGCGACATCGAGAGCGTCGTCCGTCAGCTGGCTTACCTGGGCCTTGCGCTGGGCGCGTCGCAACGCTTCCTCGTGCGCGTTCGCGGACTCGATCTCCAGCTGCCGCATGCGCACCAGCTGCCGGCGCTTGCGCTCGAGCTGGCGCAGGCTGGGGGTGTACCAGGATTCGGGGCCCACCTTCATCACGTAGAGCAGGATGAACAGGGTGGGTATGAGCAGCAGGATCAGTGCGGCGAGCCCGCTGCCGCCCGTGGCGGAGGCAACGATGGCGGTGCCCGCGACGGAGCCGAGGGTGCCCAGCCAGAACACCCCCGCGCGGGTCTTCTGGCCGTCGCGGCGCGCGGCGACGATCTCGTCGGCGCTGTAGACCTCGACCGCGGTGGTGGGCGTGGCGCGCAGCACCGGGTGCTGCGGGATATCGGTGAACACAGGCTCGAGATCTCCCTGGAACTCGGCCTGGGCGATCATGGTGCAGCGCCGGTCGAACTCGTCCATGGTCAGGCGGCCCTCGCCGAGTGCTGTGCTGAGCGCGCTCATGGCGTCGTTGCGCTCCGCGTCGCTCAACCGGTACCTGCCGTAGGGGGTGCTCACGGGGTTGATTCTAGCCTTCCTCGGCGAACTGGGACTGGTTCAACCGCCAGTAGGCGCCGCGCGCCGCGAGCAGGTCGTCGTGCGAGCCCTGCTCCGCAATCCGGCCGTTCTCCATGACGATGATCAGGTCCGCGCCGCGGATCGTGGACAGCCGGTGCGCGATCACGAACGAGGTGCGCTCGGCGCGCAGCGCGTTCATCGCCTCCTGGACCAGCACTTCAGTTCGCGTATCGACGCTCGACGTGGCCTCGTCCAGAATCAGAATCGTTGGCTGGGAAAGAAACGCCCGCGCAATGGTGATCAGCTGGCGCTCACCCGCGGAGATCGCCCCGGAGTCCTGGTCGATGACGGTGTCGTAACCCTCGGGCAGGGCGTGGACGAAGCGGTCGACGTAGGTGGCCTTGGCCGCGGCGATGACCTCCTCGTCGGTGGCGTCGAGGCGGCCGTAGCGGATGTTGTCCATGATGGTGCCCTTGAACAGCACCGCGTCCTGCAGCACCATGCCCATGTTGGAGCGCAGCTCACTGCGGGTCATCGCGCGCGTGTCCACGCCGTCGATGCGGATCGCCCCGGCGTCGATTTCGTAGAAGCGCATGATGAGGTTGACGAGAGTGGTTTTGCCCGCGCCGGTGGGCCCGACGATCGCGGCTGTGCGCCCCGGCTCCACGCGCAGCGAGAGATCCTGGATCAGCGGGGTGTCGGGGGAGTAGGAGAAGTCGACGTTGTCGAACTCGACCAGGCCGCGGGCGCGCCCGGGCAGGGTTGCGTCCGCGGACGTGTCGGTGACCTCCTCCTCGGCGTCGAGGAACTCGAAGATGCGCTCGGCCGAGGCCACACCCGACTGCACCATCTGCGCCATGCCGGCGATCTCGCCGAGCGGCTGGTTGAACTGACGCGAGTATTGAATAAATGCCGTCGCATCTCCCAGCGTCATGTGCCCGGAGGCCACGCGCAGCCCGCCGGCGACGGCGATGGCCACATACGACAGGTAGGAGATGAACTGCATGATGGGGTGCATCGAATTGGCGAGGAACTGCGCGCGCGAGGCGGCGCCGTAGAGCGCGGAGTTTCGCTCGTCGAAGACGCGGTTGAGCTCCTCGGTGCGGCCGAAGATCAGCGCCAGCTCGTGGCCGGAGAAGGACTCCTCGACGTGCCCGTTGAGTTCACCCGTGGACTTCCACTGCGCGGCGAAATGCTTTTGCGAGCGGGTTCCGATGATCCCCATCACCGCGCCGGTCAGCGGGATCGCCACCAGCGCCAGCAGAGCGAGCTGCCAGGAGATCCAGAACATCATCACGATGATGCCCAGGACCATCATCACGGCGTTGAGGATCTGCGACATCGCCTGCTGCAGGGCCTGCTGGACGTTGTCCACGTCGTTGGTGGTGCGCGAGAGCAGGTCACCGCGCTGGCGGGAATCGAAGTAGTTCAGCGGCAGGCGGTTGACCTTGCGTTCCACGGACTGGCGCAGGTCGAAGACGGTCGCCATGGTCAGCCGGTTCAAAATCGCACCCTGGGCCCACATGAGCAGGGAGGAGACGACGTAGAGGACGATGACGAAGGTGATCAGCTGCGCGAGCCGGTCAAAGTCGATGCCGAAGCCGGGGCGCAGGTCCATCGCCTCGGCCATGTCGGCGAAGCGTTCCTGCCCGGAGGCGCGCAGGCCGTCGATCACCTGCTGCTTGCTCGCCCCCGCGGGGAGATCGCGCGAGATGACGCCGGAAAAGATGACGTCCATCGCGTGGCCCAGCACGCGCGGGGCGTAGACCGCGAGGACGACGGAGCCGATGTTCATTGCCAGCACCAGGACGAGCTTGAACCGGTGGGACATGAGCAGCCCGATCAGTCGCTTGGCGCTGGGCCAGAACTGCTTCGCCTGGCGCGGTGCGCTGCCGGAGAAGTCGTCGCCGGCCATGCTCGCCTCGAGGGCGGCGAGCTCCTCATCGGTCATATCGGCGGGGTCGGCCGGGGTGGTTGTGCGTGTCTCAGACATGTTAGGCGTCCACCGTTCTTTGGGACTCGACAATTTCGCGGTAGGTTTCCGAGCTCTCGAGCAGCTCCGCGTGGCTGCCGCGGGCGACGATCTCCCCGGCTTCCATGACGATGATCTGGTCGGCCTGTTCGATGGAGGCAACCCGCTGGGCGACGATGATGGTTGTCGCGTCGGCGGTGTAGGCGCGCATCGCGTCGCGTACCTTGGCGTCGGTGATGGCGTCCAGGGCGGAGAAGGAATCGTCGAAGAGGTAGATCCTCGGCCGGCTGATCAGCATGCGGGCGATGGACAGCCGCTGGCGCTGCCCGCCGGAGACGTTGGTGCCGCCCTGGGAAATGGGCATGTCCAAGTCGGTGACGAAGTGCGCCTGAGCGGTGCGCAGCGCCTCCCACATCTCGGCGTCGGTGGCATCCGGCTTGGCCATGCGCAGGTTGGACGCCACCGTGCCGGAAAACAGGTAGGGCTTTTGTGGGACCATGGAGACGCGCTCGACGATGTCGGCGCGCGCCATGTCGGTCACGTCGACGCCGTCGAGTAGCACGCGCCCGGACGTGGCCGCCGTCAGGCGCGGGATGAGGGAGAGCAGCGTCGACTTGCCCGCCCCGGTGGAGCCGATGATCGCCGTCGTTTGCCCCGGCACAGCTCTCAGCGATACCTCCTTGAGCACGGGTTCCTCGGCGCCGGGGTAGGTGTAGGAGACTCCCTCGAGCTCGACGACGCCCGCGCGCGACGGCGCCTTTGCGGGCGCGCTAGGTTCCTCGATCGTCGGGCGGCGATCCAGCAGTTCCTCGATGCGGCGCGCGCAGATGATGGCACGCGGCAGTATCATCGCCATAAAGGTGCCCATCATCACGGCCATGAGGATTTGCATCAGGTACTGCATGAACGCGGTGAGCGATCCGACCTCGACCTGTCCGGCGTCGACGCGGTGGCCGCCGAACCACAGCACCGCGGCGGTGGCGACGTTGAGGATGAGCATGATCACGGGAAAGAGCAGCACGAAGATCCGCCCGATGTTCAGCGAAACCCGGGTGATGTCGTCGTTGGCGGCGGTGAAGCGCTGCGTCTCGTGCTCCTCGCGGCCGAAGGCGCGCACCACGCGGATGCCAGTGATCTGCTCGCGCAGCACCCCGTTGACGTTGTCGAGCTTGTCCTGCATGCTGCGAAACAGCGGCATGAGCAGGGCGATGAGCACGCCGGCGACGACGGCGAGAACGCCGACGGCCGCGACGACCAGCCAGCTCATCCCCGGGTCCTGGCGCACCGCCATGATGATGCCTCCGACGGCCATAATCGGCGCGGCGACCATGAAGTTGAGGAAGAGTAGGTAGACCATCTGCACCTGCTGCACGTCGTTGGTGCCGCGGGTGATCAGCGTCGGGGTGCCGAAGTAGCTCATATCTTCGGCGGAGAACAGGCTGACGTGCCGGAACACAGCGCGGCGCACGTCGCGTCCGACTCCCATCGCCGTGCGGGAGGCGAAATAGACGGCGACGACCGCGGCGATGACCTGGACGAGCGCGACGACGAGCATGACACCGCCCACGCGCCAGATGTAGGGGATGTCGGCGCGGGCCACGCCGTTGTCGATGATCTTGGCGTTGAGGTCGGGCAAGTACAGCGTGGCCAGGGTGGTGATTAGCTGGAGCACCACCACGGTGACGATGTAGCCCGCGTAGGGTTTCGAACTGCGGGCGAGGATTCTGACGAGGTCCATTGGGGGGATGGCCCTTCCGTGAGCGGTAGTAAGGCTCTGTCAGCCTACACACCAGGGCGGACAGGCATGTCGTCGTGCGTGCGCGCAGGCTCGGTGGATGCCGCATTCGTATTGCCAGTGCAGCCTGTCACTTGATAGTCTGAAGTTCCGTGGTTACGAAATTCATCATGGTTACCGGAGGCGTCGCCTCCTCCCTTGGAAAGGGCCTGACCGCGGCGTCGCTCGGCCGCTTGCTCACCTCTCGTGGTCTGAAGGTGACCATGCAGAAGCTCGATCCCTACCTGAACGTGGATCCGGGCACCATGAACCCCTTCCAGCACGGGGAAGTCTTCGTCACCGAGGACGGTGCCGAGACCGACCTCGACCTGGGGCACTACGAGCGCTTCTTGGACCGCAACCTCTCGGCCGGCGGCAACGTCACCACCGGAAAGGTGTACTCCTCGGTCATCGCCAAGGAGCGCCGCGGCGAGTACCTCGGCCAGACCGTGCAGGTCATCCCGCACATCACGGACGAAATCAAGTCCCGCATCATCGCGATGGGTGCCCCGGACGCACACGGCGAGAAGCCCGACGTGGTCATCACCGAGATCGGCGGCACTGTCGGCGATATCGAATCCCAGCCTTTCTTGGAGGCCGCCCGCCAGATCCGCCACGATGTCGGCCGGGAAAACGTTTTTTACCTGCACGTTTCCTTGGTTCCGTACCTCGGGCCGTCGAAGGAATTGAAGACCAAGCCCACCCAGCACTCCGTGGCGGAACTGCGTTCCATCGGCCTCGTCCCGGACTCGGTGGTGCTGCGTAGTGACCGCGAGGTGGGCGATGGCCTTAAAGACAAGATCGCGCTGATGTGCGACATCGACCGCGAAGGCGTGGTGTCCTGCCCGGACGCGCCAAGCATCTACGACATCCCCAAGGTCCTCTACGACCAGCGCCTGGATACCTTCATCATCCGCCGTTTGAATCTGCCGTTCCAGGACATCGACTGGACCGTGTGGGGTGACCTGCTCGACCGCGTGCACAACCCGGAAGGTGAGGTCAACGTCGCTCTCGTGGGCAAGTATATCGACCTGCCGGATGCCTACCTCTCCGTCGCCGAGGCCGTCCGCGCGGCCGGTTTCGCCCACCGGGTGAAGGCGAACATCCGCTGGGTCGGCTCCGACGAATGCGAAACCGAGGCGGGCCTGGCTAAGAACATGGAGGGCATCGACGCGATCATCATCCCGGGCGGATTTGGCGGCCGCGGCATCGAGGGCAAGATCGGGACAGTTCGCTACGCAAAGCAGACCGGCACACCGCTTTTGGGGATCTGCCTGGGCATGCAGTGCATCGTGATTGAAGCCGCGCGCGCGGCGGGTGTGGAGGGTGCGTCCTCCACCGAGTTCGACGAGACCACCGCCGATCCGGTCATCGCGACGATGGAGGAGCAGCTGCGCGCAGTCTCCGGGGAGGCCGACCTGGGTGGCACCATGCGCCTCGGGTCCTACCCGGCGACACTGTTGGAGGGCTCCGTTGTTGCGGACGTCTACGGCACCACCGACGTCACCGAGCGCCACCGCCACCGCTACGAGGTCAACAATGCTTACCGCGACAAGCTCGCGGAAGCTGGGCTGGTCATTTCCGGAACCTCACCCGACGGCACGCTGGTCGAGTTCGTCGAGTACCCGAAGTCGGTCCACCCGTACCTGGTTGCAACCCAGGCCCACCCCGAGCTGAAGTCGCGCCCGACTAAGGCGCACCCGCTTTTCGACGGCCTGATCGCCGCCGCGCTGGAGCGCCAGGGCTAAGGACCGAGGTCAGGGCACCTGCGGCACGGCGCGGGCGTGGGCGACCATCTCTTCCCACTCGACGATCTTGCGGCGCTCGCGCGGCAAAAGATCGCTGGTCTCGCCGAGGCGTCGCTCCTCGGCGTCGAGGCGGTACCAGCCGTCCCAGGTGGTGTAGGCAATGCCGCGCTCTTGCAGCAGGGCGATGATAGCGTCGGGGTCGGGGTACTTCGGGGCGTGCAGCTTGCCGGCGGCGGCGTCCTCGAAGAGCATGCCCGTGGTTTCCTTGGCGTCGGACTTGGTGTTGCCGATCAGGCCGACGGGGCCGCGCTTGATCCAGCCGGTGACGTAGAGGGAGTTCTCGATGCCCTCCTCGTTAAGGACGTGGCCGCCGTCGTTGGGGATAACGTTGCGGTCGTGGTCGAAGGGCACGCCGATGACGGGCTCGGAGCGGTAGCCGATCGCGTGGTAGACGGCCTGAACGGGCCAGTCGGTGAACTTGCCGGTGCCGCGGATGCCACCTTCGCCGTCGAGTTCCTGACGCTCAGTGCGCACGCCGACGATGGCGTCGCCCTCGGTGAGCACCTCGACGGGCTCTTCGAAGAAGTGGATGTGTATCTTGTGCGGCGCGTCATCCGGCTCGCGCATCGCGTACTGCTCGAGCACCTGGCAGTTGAGGTCGATGGACTTGTCGGCGCGGCGCAGCTCTTCGGAGAGCTGGTCGTAGTCGATGTCCTCCGGGTCGACGAGCACCTGGATGGTGTCGGAGAGGTCGAGTTCGCGCAGCTCCTTCGGGGTGAACTTCGCCTGGGCGGGGCCGCGGCGGCCGAACATGTGGACAACCTCGGCCTTGTTGTCTTTCAGTGAGTTGTAGACGTTGTCCGGGATTTCGGTGACCAAAAGTTCGTCGCCGGTCTTGGCCAGGATGCGGGAGACGTCGAGGGCGACGTTGCCGACGCCGATGACGGCGACCTCGCGCGCGGAGAGGTCCCAGTCACGCTCGAAGCGGGGGTTGCCGTCGTAGAAGCCGACGAACTCGCCAGCGCCGATGGACTTGTCTCCACCCGGGATCAGCAAGTCGCGGTCGCGAACCGCACCCGTGGAGATCACAATCGCGTCGTAGTAATCGCGCAGCTCCTCGATGGTGACGTCCTTGCCCACCTCGATGTTGCCGAGCAGCCGCAGGTGGGGCTTGTCCAGCACGTTGTGCAGGGAGGTGACGATGCCCTTGATACGCGGGTGGTCAGGCGCAACGCCGTAGCGGATCAACCCGAACGGCGCAGGCATCTGCTCGAACAGGTCGACAGAGATGTCGAGCTCTTCGTTGCGGATCAGCAGGTCGGAGGCGTAGATGCCGGCGGGGCCGGCGCCGATGACGGCGACGCGCAGACTCATAGAGGGTGGGTCCTTTCGGGTTTTCAATGTTTTATATTCATCCATGGTAAACCATAGACCGCTTGGTCTGAAAATTTACCTACGATCCCCAGCATGTCAAGTTTCAACGTATAAATTGATTCAACGGGCCAGGGTAATCTTTTAAATTCATCTCAAAAATCCCTGTTCAAACCCGGTTAACCCCCCTCTGCTGTTGCCATAGACAAAGTAGTCCGGCAGACTGCCGTTGCAGCGCCGAAATCTGGCTATCTAATAGACCATCCGGTCTATATTTAAGGAGTGTTATGACAGCCCCCACCGCGAAAACGCGCGCAGTCAAGGCCCGGGCCAGAAAGCCCGAAGGGCAGTGGCTCATCGACGGCACCGCGCCCCTGAACCACGACGAGGAACTCAAGCAGCTCGAGCCCGTGATGCAGGTCAAGCAGCGCGTCATCGACACCTACTCGAAGCAGGGCTTCGCCTCCATCCCGCCGGAGGACCTCGCGCCGCGCTTCAAGTGGCTGGGCATGTACACCCAGCGCAAGCAGAACCTCGGCGGCGAGTTCACCGGCCAGGACAACTCGGTGCTCCAGGACGAGTACTTCATGATGCGCATCCGCTTCGACGGCGGCCGGTGCTCCACAGAGCAGGCCCGCGCCGTCGGCGAGATCTCGCGGGACTGGGCCCGCTCCACAGTGGACCTGACCGACCGCCAGAACATCCAGTTGCACTGGGTGGCCATCGAGGACGTCCCAGCGATCTGGGAGAAGCTCGAATCGGTCGGCCTGAACACCTGGGACGCCTGCGGCGACGTGCCGCGCGTCGTGCTGGGCTCCCCGGTCGCCGGCATTGCGAAGGACGAGATCGTCGACGCCACCGAGGCGATCGAGAAGATCCAGCAGATTGTCACCGACGAGGAGTTCCAGAACCTGCCGCGCAAGTTCAAGTCGGCAATCTCCGGTAACGCCCGCCAGGACGTCGTCCACGAGGTCAACGACCTCGCCTTCATCGGCGTCGAGCACCCCGAGCTCGGCCCTGGCTTCGAGTGCTACGTCGGTGGCGGCCTGTCCACCAACCCGATGCTCGCTCAGTCGCTTGGCGCGTTTGTCACCCTCGAGCAGGTGCCCGAGGTATGGGCGAACGTGGTGCGCATTTTCCGCGATTACGGCTACCGCCGCTTGCGTAACCGCGCGCGGCTGAAGTTCCTCGTCGCCGAGTGGGGTGTCGAGAAGTTCCGCGAGATCCTCGAGCGCGACTACCTCGGCTACCAGCTTCCCGACGGCCCGAAGGCGCCGAACAACCTCGTGGACCGCGACCACATCGGGGTCCACGAGCAAAAGGACGGCAACTTCTACATCGGGGTCAAGCCGACGCTCGGCCACATGTCCGGCGAGCAGCTCATCGCCGCCGCTGAGCTGGCGGAATCCTACGGGCTAACCCGCCTGAGGTTTACGCCGTTCAAGGAGATGCTCTTTTTGGACGTGCGTGAACAGGACGTCGACAAGCTGCGCGGCGACCTAGAGCAGATGGGCTTGTATTCGCAACCGAGCGAGTTCCGCCGCGGCCTGCTCTCGTGCACGGGCCTGGAGTACTGCAAGCTCGCGCACGTCACCACCAAGTCCCGCGCCATCGAGCTTGCCGACGAGCTCGAGGAACGCTTCGGCGACCTCGACTCGCCCGTGTCCATCTCGCTCAACGGCTGCCCGAACGCGTGCGCCCGCCACCACATCTCCGACATCGGGCTCAAAGGCCAGATGGTGGTCAACTCCGAGGGCGAGAAGGTCGAGGGCTTCCAGGTGCACCTCGGCGGCACCATCGGCGAGGGCGCGAACTTCGGCCGCAAACTGCGCGGGCACAAGGTGCTCTCCAGTGAGCTGACCGATTACGTCAGCCGCGTCGTGCAAAATTACGTGGACCAACGCCACGACGGCGAGATCTTCCGCGACTGGCTACTGCGCGCCGATGAGGAGGACCTGAGGTGAGTGTGCGCCGGGCCCCGAATCCGAACCGGAATTTCCCCACGCACTGCCCCTACTGCGCGGGGGAGGACCTCTACCCCAACGAGGAGACCGATTTCGCCTGGAAGTGCGGGGAATGCCTGCGCATCTTCGAGGTGAAGTTTTTCGGCCAGGACGACCCGCACACCGCCCCCGCTCCCGCGCCGTCCACCGAGGAGGCCTTCCAGGCGTCGTTGCGCAAGCACGGTCACGCTGCGGTCTTGCGCGAAGTAGGTAACACTGGAGAGAAACGTTTGAAAGGGATTAGCAATGATTAACCTGCTCTCAGGATCTTCCGGCAACTTCGCAGACCCCGAGGTCAGCCCCGATGGCCCGCGCGAGACGACACCGCTTGCGCCCGAGGTGAGAAAGCGCAACGAGGAGCTCGTCGATAAGCACGCGCGCGAGCTTTACGACGCCCCCGCCGACGTCATCCTCGACTGGGCGCACGAGCACGCCCCGGGCCCGCTCGTGGTGACCTTATCCATGGAAAACACCGTGCTGGCGGAGCTCGCGGAGAGACACCTGCCGGATGCTGACTTCCTTTTCCTCGACACCGAGTACCACTTCCCGGAAACCCTCGAGGTCGCCGAGGAGGTCGAGCAGCGCTACCCCAACCACGAGCTGGTGCGCGCCACGGCTGTGCTCTCGCGCGAACAGCAAGACGAAACCTACGGGCCGAACCTCTACCGCTCCCACCCGCAGGCTTGTTGCCGCATGCGCAAGGTCGAGCCCCTGGCGGTGCACATGAGCCCCTACGTGGGCTGGATCACGGGCTTGCGCCGCGCCGATGGCCCAACGCGCGCGAACGCGCCGGCGCT
This sequence comes from Corynebacterium lipophiloflavum DSM 44291, assembly GCF_000159635.1. Lineage (GTDB taxonomy): Bacteria > Actinomycetota > Actinomycetes > Mycobacteriales > Mycobacteriaceae > Corynebacterium > Corynebacterium lipophiloflavum. The sequence continues at coordinate 123,892 of NZ_GG667193.1, forward strand.
GTCCCTGGACGCCACCGGGCGGCTGAAAATTTCCCCGCTGGTGACATGGTCGTTGGATGACACCGACGCGTTCGAGGAACGCAACAACTTAATCATTCACCCGCTGACCAGGCAGGGGTATCCCTCCATCGGTTGCGCCACCTGCACGCTTCCTGTGGCCGAGGGCGACGACCCGCGCGCGGGTCGCTGGGCGTTTAGCGCCAAGACCGAATGCGGACTCCACGAATAAAGGCTATAGATGACTGTTGCTATGAACACGAATACTTCTGCACACGCGGGCGGCATCTCGCCCCACCTCAAGGACTTGGAAGACGAGTCCATCCACATCCTGCGCGAGGTGGCGGGGCAGTTTGACAAGATCGGGCTGCTGTTCTCCGGTGGCAAGGACTCCTGCGTGGTGCTTGAGCTGGCGCGCCGCGCGTTCGCGCCCGCGGCGATGCCGATTGAGCTGCTCCACGTTGACACGGGCCACAACTTCCCGGAGGTCATCGAGTTCCGCGACTCCATCGTCGCCGAGTACGGGGTGCGCCTGCGTGTCGCCAAAGTCCAGGACTGGATCGACCGCGGGGACCTCGTGGAGCGCCCGGACGGCACCCGCAACCCCCTGCAGACCGTCCCACTGGTGGAGACCATCGCCGAGGTCGGCTACGACGCCGTTCTTGGCGGGGCGCGCCGCGACGAGGAGCGGGCGCGCGCGAAGGAGCGGGTCTTTTCAATCCGCGACACCTTCGGTGGCTGGGATCCGCGCCGCCAGCGCCCCGAGCTGTGGGATCTCTACAACGGCGAAAAGCTCCCGGGTGAAAACGTGCGCGTGTTCCCCATCTCCAACTGGACCGAGGCCGATGTGTGGGAATACATCGGCGCGCGCGGGATCCAGCTGCCGGAGATTTACTTCGCGCACGAGCGCGAGGTGTTCAATCGCGATGGAATGTGGTTGACGGCGGGCGAGTGGGGCGGACCGCGCGAGGGCGAGAAGCTCGAGGTACGCCGCGTGCGCTACCGCACGGTGGGCGACATGTCGTGCACCGGCGCGGTTGAGTCGGACGCGACGTCGATTAGCGCCGTGCTCGCGGAGATCGCCAACTCCACCTTGACGGAGCGCGGAGCCACGCGTGCCGACGACCGACTGAGCGAGTCCTCCATGGAAGACCGCAAGAAAGAGGGGTACTTCTGATGAGCGCCACTGAACTTCTCGCCCAGCGCCAGACGCTGCGCCTGTGCACCGCCGGTTCCGTCGACGACGGCAAGTCCACCTTCGTCGGGCGTCTGCTGCACGACACCAAGAGCGTGCTCGCTGACCAGCTCGCGTCGGTGGAGCGCACCTCCGCCGACCGCGGCTTCGACGGCCTCGACCTCTCCCTGCTTGTCGACGGTCTGCGTGCCGAGCGCGAGCAAGGCATCACCATCGACGTCGCCTACCGCTACTTCGCCACCGACAAGCGCACCTTCATCCTCGCCGATACACCGGGCCACGTGCAGTACACGCGCAACACGGTCACGGGCATGTCCACCTCCCAGGTCGTGGTCTTGCTTGTCGACGCCCGAAACGGCGTGGTCGAACAAACCGTGCGCCACCTCAACGTCGCCGCCCTGCTCGGCGTGAGAACCGTGATCCTCGGCGTGAACAAGATCGACCTGGTCGACTACTCCGAGGAGATCTACAACACCATCAAGGCTGAGTTCGAGGCCAAGGCCGCCGAGCTCGGCATCGAGGACCCACACGTGGTTCCCATCTCGGCGCTCAAGGGCGACAACGTGGTCGAGCGCTCCGCGCACATGGACTTCTACACCGGCCCGACGGTGCTGGAGCTCCTTGAATCCATCCCCGTCACCTCCGGCCGCGCGCTCGAGCTCGACTTCCGTTTCAACATCCAGTACGTGCTGCGCGAGCACGCCACTGACTACCGCGCGTACGCCGGGCGGGTCAACGCCGGCAGCGTGACTGTCGGCGACACCGTCCACGCCGGCGGGCGCAGCACCACCGTCACCCACATCGACACCGCTGACGGGGAGCAGGAAACGGCCCAGGCCGGCGACTCCGTGGCCCTGCGCCTGGCCGACGAAATCGACCTGGTGCGCGGCGAGCTGATTGCCGGGGCAAACCCGCCCGAGCATGTGCGCGAGTTCGTGGCAACCGTCGTTGGCCTGACGGAGAAGAACATCTCCGCGGGCCAGGCTGTGAAACTGCGGCTGGGCACCTCGCTTGTGAGGGCGCGTGTGGTGAGCGTTGATAAGCTGATCGACATTGATTCGGCCGATGGCGATGTCGACTACCCGGACGCCTTCGGTCTCAACGACATCGCCCACGTCACCATCCACACCGCGCAGGAGCTGCCGGTGGAGGATTACGCCGCGCGCGGTGCCGTGGGCAACTTCCTGCTCATCGACCAAGCCTCTGGCAGCACACTTGCCGCGGGTCTTGTGGGAACGCGGCTGAGGTAAGCGCGATGCAGGCACTGATCACCCTGTCACACGGCTCGAGGCACGACGTCGCCCAGCGCGGTGTCGAACGCCTCACCGCGGCAGCGGCGATCACGCTCGGTGTCGAGGCCGTCGACGCGCACCTCGAGTTCAACACCCCCGACCTCGCAGGTGCCGCCGAGGTCGCGGCGGATGCGGGCTACACAAGCGCCGTAGTCGTGCCGCTGTTGTTCACCCGCGCCTTCCACGCCACCGTCGACGTTCCGGCCGCGCTGCGCGAAGCCCGCGCCGCGACCGGCGTGCAGCTCACGTTGGCGAACGGCCTCGGCCAGGGCGCCGACATTGTCAATGTGCTCGCCCGGCGGGTGTGGCGCGATTCGCCGCCATCGGTTCCGGTGATCCTCTACCCCGTGGGTACGTCCAACCTCGAGGCGGCGGCGCGCACCACGGCCCTCGGAGCCGCGCTGGCCGAGAAACTCGACCGCGAGGTCACCGTCGTCCCGGCAACCGGTGCTGGTGACCTCATCGGCAACCCGGGCATTGAAGCCGCCGCGCGGGATCGGGAACGAATGCACCTGCTTCCGTTGTTCGTCACCGACGGACTCCTGCTCAACCGCGCAACGCGCGACCTGGGGCGCATCCAGGACGCAACAGGCGCGATCCTGACCCACTCGGCACCACTGACCACAGATCTGTCGGACATTGTCGCTTCGCGTTACCGCGAGGCCCTAAGCGAAAGCTCGGATCCCACATGAACAACCTCACGACGCTGATTCTCATCGCGCTCGCCGGCCTCGCGGGCCAGCTTGTCGACGGTGGCCTCGGCATGGGCTTCGGCGTGACATCCACCACCATGTTGGTGATGCTCGCCGGCCTCGGTCCGGCACAGGCGTCTGCGGTAGTCCACACCGCTGAGCTGGGAACGACGTTCGTCTCCGGCATCTCTCACTGGCGCTTCGGCAACGTCGACTGGAAGGTCGTCGCCTCCATCGGCATCCCGGGCGCGGTCGGCGCTTTCGCCGGCGCGACGGTGCTGTCGAACCTCTCGACGGAAGCGGCGAAGCCGATCATGTCCCTGATACTCGCGCTGATAGGCGCGAACCTGATGCTGCGCTTCTCCCGCGGCCTGACCAGGCGCAAGCTCGGCGTCAAACCGCACTCCCGCGGCTTCCTCGGGGTCCTGGGCCTCTTCGGCGGCTTCGTCGACGCCACCGGTGGCGGCGGATGGGGCCCGGTGACCACCTCGACGTTGCTGTCCGCGGGTCGCTCCGAGCCGCGCCGGATCATCGGCACCGTCAATACCGCCGAATTCTTTGTCACCTTGGCTGCCACGTTGGGTTTTGTGCTCGGTATGTGGGACGACCTCGTGGCTAACCTGGCCGCCGTGGCTGCGCTGTTGATCGGCGGCGTCATCGCCGCGCCTCTGGCCGCATGGTTGGTCACCCGCCTCAACCCGATTCTGCTGGGCGGAATCGTGGGCACGCTCATCGTGATGCTGAACCTGCCGATCGTTCTTACGGCGATCGGCTTGGACAGTCACCTGTGGATCCCCCGTCTGCTGATTTTGGGCATCGGCCTGGTGCTGTCGTGGCGCGGTGTGGTCAAGGCGCGCCAGCACTCCAAGGCAGCCTCGGACCGCGAGCGGATCGAGGCTGCCCCGCACGCCCCCGAGAGCGTGGAAGACCACGCGAAGTCGCGCTAGGGAAGCCGACCCTGATTTTCAAGGCCACTCATCTCTCCCGGGTAGAGTAACGGTTGCATAACGCACCCCGATGTATAAGCGAATATGCACGGATGACGGGAGAGATCATTGAGAGTATTTTCGCGGCGCGTCGCGGCAGTAGCCGCAGCCACGGCGCTACTGGCGGCAACCATGGGTTGTACGGCGCACGCCTAGGAAGTGGCCAACGGCAGCTCGGCCCTGGTGGCGCCGCTGACGGTGAACGGGCTTGATGCCCGCGCGATGGGCGACTACGTTCCGCCGCAAGCTGAGCTCGACGCCGCGTTCGGGTGTGCGCAACCCACGGCCGACCCGGCCGCGAAGAAGACGGTGGTCCTCGTGCCCGGTGTGGGGGAGTCCGTCCACGCCGCTTTCGCGTGGAATTACATCCCGCAGTTGCGTTCATAGGGTTACGACGTCTGCTGGGTGCAGCCCCCGCACGGCGGCCGCGGCGACCTCACGCAGAGCGCGTTGTACGTGGCCAATGGCATCAAGGCGGCGCACGAGCGTTCGGGCGACAAGGTCGCCGCTATCGGGCACAGCGCCGGCCCGCCCGCCATCATGTGGGCGTTGCGCTACGACGCCGAGGCCGCCTCGCTTGTCGACGACTTTATTTCCGTGGCCGGGGCAAACCGCGGCACGGCCCTCATCGAGCCTGTCTGCGGGGCGGTGGGCAACTGCCCCGTCATCGCGTGGCAAATGTACCCGAACTCTGATTTCGTCCAGGCGCTTCACGCACAGCCGCTTCCCGATTCGGTGGACGTCACCAGCGTCTACAGCCTGACCGATGAAGGCATTCAGCCAGCTACGCAGGTGAGCTCGATATCCTCGGCGGCGAACATCGCCGTGCAGGATGTCTGCCCGACTCACCTGGTGGGGCACATCGGGATCTTGAGCAGTAACGCCGCCTACCAGTTGATCCTCGACGCCTTGGAGCACGAGGGGCCGGCAGATCGGACGCGCGCCGCTCAAGCGACTGAATACAGCCAGTACTTCGCACCCGGGATTGAGCCGAGCAAGCTGACCGAGTTGTTGCCGGCGATCGGGGAGTATCTCGCCGCGCTCGGTGAGCCACGCTACGCATCGCAGCCCCCGCTGCCGAGCTACGCCCAACCTGATGTGGCAAACCCGCTGCGCCCGGACGAGCTCGCCGATGGGTCAAGTGAGCGCTTCAGCTCGGCGGGTCAGGGGATCGCTGCAGCGGTTGCGGGAAGTGCACAAAGCGCCATCGACTAAGCGCGTCAGCTCTAGCGCGCAGAAAAGGCCAACCCCGCGGGGTTGGCCTTTGTTGGCGAGTAAGAGACCCGCCGAAGCGCGTCAGCTCTAGCGCGAGAACTCCTTGACAATGGCGTTGTTGAACGCTGGGAGGTCCTTCGGGGTTCGGGAGGACACGAAGCCGGAATCGACGACGACCTCTTCGTCCACCCAGGTCGCGCCGGCGTTGCGCAGGTCCGTCTGCAAGGACTTAAAGGAGGTCAGAGTGACATCCTTGATCACGTCGGCGTCGGTAAGGATCCAGCCGCCGTGACAAATCACGCCGACGGGCTTGCCCGCCTCGCGCAGCTTCTTCACCAGCTCGACCGCATCCGCGTCGGTGCGGATGGTATCGGCGTTGCTGGTGCCGCCCGGGAGAATAAGTGCGTCGTAATCGTCGGCCTTTGCATCTGCGCTGGTGACGTCGACGGTAACCTTCGTGCCGTTCTTGCCCTCGATCTCACCTGACTCGGTGGAGATGACGTGGGTCGTTGCACCCGCGGCCTCGACAGCCTCTTTCGGGGAGGTCAGCTCGGAGTCCTCGAATCGGTTCGTTGCGATGATTGCGATACGCTTGCCATTAAGATCAGCCACTACATAAATCCTTTCTTCTGGTTTCTTCTTCCCATGGTAGGCGAAAACCCGGTGTCGCGCATTGCGGGATGCTCGCCACCGGGTTTCATCGGTGCATAGACGAGTTACGCCTCCGCGTCCTTGTCTACGGGCTCTGTAGCGCGCGACCTGCCCGGGACTTGGCGGTCGTATTTCTTGGACGGTGCCTTCTTATCGGATGGAATGCGGGTCGAACCGGCTTTGGTCGCACTCTTGTCGCTTTTGCCCAAGCCGGGGCGGGCGAGGGAGCGCATGCGCTCGCGCACGGCGAGGAAGGCCTCCTTAGAGTCCAGCGTCTGGCTTTGTTGCGTAGCTATTTTGATGTCGTCGGCTGAGATGTGGCCCGCGCGCAGCGAGACCATTTCCGCCCAGTAGCCGAGGAACACAGCGGCCACCGCTGCGACCGGCACGGCGAGGAAGGCGCCGATGATTCCGAACAGTGTGCCACCAAGAGCGACGGAGAGCAGAACGACGGCAGCGTGTAGTCCCATGGCGCGCGATTGCAGGATCGGCTGCAGCACGTTGCCCTCAATCTGCTGAACTGCAATGACGAGCAGCAGAACCAAAATCGCGTTGGTGAAACCGTTGGACACTAGGGCGACAACTACTGAGAGAGCACCGGCGGTAAACGCGCCGATGATGGGGATGAAGCCCGCGAAGAAAGTGACCACCACGAGCACCGGCCACAGCGGGACGCCCAGCAGGATGAGGCCGACCCCGATAAACACGGCGTCGACGGCGGAAACGATCGCCTGGGTGCGGATAAATCCGGACAGGGTGTTCCAGGAGCGCATCAAGACCTCGGTGAGGTGCCAGCCGGCGCGCACACCAGAGTACTTTCGCACGAACGGCAGGAACTGGTCGCCGTCTTTGAGGAAGAAGAATGTCAGAATCAGTGTCAGCACCAATGTGGTGCCCACGCTGGCGACTGCGCCGAGACCACTGAACACGCCTGATGCGATGTTGGAGGCCTGGCCGCGCATGAACTCGGTGAACTGAGCAACGCCTTCCTGGACCCGCTCCGCCTCGATAAATCTGAGGTTCTCCTCAGTCAGGCGGAGAAGTTCGTTGAATCCTGCTTGGGCTTGGACGATGAGGGCGCCGCCTTGATCGCGCACAATCGGCGCCATCGCGGCGATGATGCCGCCGATGATGGCGAAGGAGAGGACGAGGACGACGAGGACGGCCAACGCTGACGGCAGGCCGACACGGCGCAGTGCACGTACCGGGGGCCACAGCACTGTACTGATGATGAGCCCCAGCAGGATGGGCAGTAACCCGAACCAGACGTAACGCAGCAGGTAGAACAGAAGCGCCGTGGCTGCGACGATAATGATGAAGCGCAGTGCCCACGCTGCCGCCGCTCGGCCGTCAGCTGCGATGACGTCGCCGCGGTCAATCTCCTGGCCGGAAAGTTCCTGGGCGGCGTCGGCCGGGGTGGGGTACATTTCCGGCTCGTCGGCCGGCGTGTCTAGCGCGCCGACGAAATCGCGATCGTTCTTAACTGCCTGCGGGTCACGACTCTTGTCGCCCGATGAGCCCTGTTGGGGTCTGTTGTTCACCCGATTGGTATCCACGGTAAGTAATCCTGCCACAAGGTGGCTCCAAACAAGCCCCGGTGAATCAGCCGATTGCGCACGCCACACCCGCTAGTGTAACCTCGGTCACAGTCCATAGTTTTGCTAGAAAAAGGAGGCGGGAGTGACTGTCTATCCCAACCCGGGTACCCAGGGTTCAAAGGTCAGCTTCAAAAAGCGCTACGACAACTACATCAACGGTGAGTGGGCCGCGCCCGCAATGGGGCAGTACTTCGACAACATCACCCCGGTCACCGGGGAGGTGTTCTGCCAGGTTGCACGAGGCACGGCCGCCGACGTCGACAAGGCGCTGGATGCCGCGCACGCCGCTGCCCCCGCCTTCGGCGCGACGACCCCGGCGGAGCGGGCGCGGCTGTTGAACAGGATCGCCGACCGGATGGAGGAGCACCTCGAAGAGCTCGCCGTCGCGGAAACGTGGGAGAACGGAAAGGCCGTCCGAGAGACGTTGGCGGCGGATATCCCCCTGGCCATCGACCACTTTCGCTACTTCGCGGGCGCGATCCGCGCCCAGGAGGGCAGGTTGTCGCAAATTGACGACGACATGGTCGCGTACCACTTCAATGAGCCTCTGGGCGTGGTGGGCCAAATCATCCCGTGGAACTTTCCGCTGCTGATGGCGGTGTGGAAGCTCGCGCCGGCACTCGCCGCCGGCAACGCCGTGGTGATGAAGCCGGCGGAGCAAACCCCGGCGTCGATCCTGTACCTGATGGACCTCATCGGAGACCTCATCCCGGCCGGCGTGGTCAATATCGTCAACGGCTATGGTGACGAGGCCGGCGCCGCCTTGTCCGGTTCCGACCGGATTGCCAAAATCGCGTTCACGGGCTCCACCGAAGTGGGCAAGATCATCAACAAAGTGGCCGCGGACAAGATCATTCCGGTCACGCTCGAGCTCGGTGGCAAATCCCCGTCGATCTTCTTCGCCGACGTCATGGATGCCGATGACGCGTTTCGGGCCAAAGCGGTCGAAGGTTTCGCCATGTTCGCCCTCAACCAGGGGGAGGTGTGCACCTGCCCGTCACGGGCGCTGGTGCACGAATCCATCGCCGACGAGTTTCTCGCCCTCGGGGTAGAGCGGGTCAAGCAGATCAAGACCGGCAACCCCCTGGATACGGACGTGCAAATGGGCGCTCAGGCGTCGCAGGAGCAGATGGGCAAGATCACCAGCTACCTCAAGCTCGGTCCGGAGGAGGGTGCGGAGACGCTCACCGGGGGCAACATCAACCGCATCGACGGCCTCGACGGCGGCTTCTACATCGAACCGACCGTGTTCAAGGGCACCAACGACATGAGGATTTTCCAGGAGGAGATCTTCGGCCCTGTGCTGTCCGTGGCCACGTTCAAGGATTTCGACGAAGCGATCTCCATCGCCAACGACACGATCTACGGCCTCGGCGCCGGCGTGTGGTCGCGCAACGGCACCACCGCCTACCGCGCGGGTCGGGCCATCCAGGCCGGTCGCGTGTGGGTGAACCAGTACCACTCCTACCCGGCGCACGCGGCATTCGGCGGGTACAAGCAGTCTGGTATCGGCCGGGAGAACCACCTGATGATGCTGAACCACTACCAGCAGACGAAAAACCTGCTTGTTAGCTACGCGGACCAGCCGACGGGACTGTTCTAAACGCCGGGCCGTTCGGACCGCTGCGCGGCGGCAACAAAGATTTTTTCGGGCTGCGGGAACAAATCTTGTCGGCGCCCTGTTAGATAGGTTGAGCGTGATCAACTCAAGGTTCTGAGTCTGGTATGTATACTGGGGTCAGAAGTTGAGTCAAGCGCATTCAACTTAGGAACAAACTCTATCTAACAAGGAGACTTACATGTCACGTGCAGTAGGCATCGACCTCGGTACCACCAACTCCGTCGTCGCGGTACTTGAGGGCGGCGACCCCGTCGTCATCGCCAACTCCGAGGGTTCCCGCACCACCCCGTCGGTTGTCGCATTCGCGAAAAACGGCGAGGTCCTCGTCGGTCAGTCGGCCAAGAACCAGGCTGTGACCAACGTCGATCGCACCATCCGCTCCGTCAAGCGCCACATGGGCGAGGACTGGACGGTTGACATCGACGACAAGAAGTACACCCCGCAGGAGATTTCCGCCCGCACGCTGATGAAGCTCAAGCGCGACGCGGAGGCCTACCTCGGCGATGAGGTGACCGACGCCGTCATTACCGTCCCGGCGTACTTCGAGGACGCCCAGCGCCAGGCCACGAAGGAAGCCGGCCAGATCGCGGGCCTCAACGTCCTGCGTATCGTCAACGAGCCCACCGCCGCAGCGCTGGCATACGGCCTGGAAAAGGCCGACAAGGAACAGACCATCCTCGTCTTCGACCTCGGCGGCGGCACCTTCGACGTGTCCCTGCTCGAAATCGGCGACGGTGTGGTCGAGGTGCTCGCCACCGCCGGTGACAACGAGCTCGGCGGCGATGACTGGGACCAGCGCATCGTTGACTGGCTCGTCGATAAGTTCAAGGCCCAAAATGGCATTGATCTGACCAAGGACAAGATGGCCCTGCAGCGCCTGCGTGAGGCCGCCGAGAAGGCAAAGATCGAGCTGTCCTCCCAGCAGCAGTCCTCCATCAACCTGCCGTACATCACCGTTGACGCTGAGAAGAACCCGTTGTTCCTCGACGAGACGCTGACGCGCACCGAGTTCCAGAAGATCACCTCTGACCTGCTCGATCGGACGAAGGCCCCGTTCCACCAGGTGATCAAGGACGCCGGCATGTCCGTCGGCGACATTGACCAGGTGGTCCTCGTCGGCGGCTCGACCCGTATGCCCGCCGTCGCTGACCTGGTTAAGGAGCTCTCCGGCAAGGACGCCAACAAGGGTGTTAACCCGGACGAGGTCGTCGCTGTCGGCGCTGCCCTGCAGGCCGGCGTCCTGCGCGGCGACGTCAAGGACGTGCTGCTTCTCGACGTCACCCCGCTCTCGCTCGGCATCGAGACCAAGGGCGGCGTGATGACCAAGCTCATCGAGCGCAACACCACGATCCCGACGAAGCGCTCGGAGACCTTCACCACCGCTGAGGACAACCAGCCGTCGGTGCAGATCCAGGTCTTCCAGGGCGAGCGTGAAATCGCCTCCGCGAACACGCTGCTCGGCTCGTTCGAGCTCGGCGGGATCGCGCCCGCACCGCGCGGCGTGCCGCAGATCGAGGTCACCTTCGATATCGACGCCAACGGCATCGTCTCTGTCTCCGCGAAGGACAAGGGAACCGGCAAGGAAAACACCATCACCATCCAGGACGGTTCCAAGCTGTCCCAGGAGGACATCGACCGCATGATCAAGGACGCCGAGGCTCACGCTGACGAGGACCGCAAGCGCCGCGAGGAGCAGGAGACCCGCAACAACGCGGAGACCATGGCGTACCAGACCCGCAAGTTCATGGATGAAAACACCGACAAGCTGCCGGAGGACCTCAAGACGCGTGTGAGCGCCGCAGCCGACGAGGTTGACGAGGCCCTCAAGGGCGACGACCTCGAGGCAATCAAGTCCGCGGTGGAGAAGCTCACCACCGAGTCCCAGGAACTGGGCAAGGCTCTCTACGAGGCCGAGGCCAACTCCGGCGCCACCCAGGCTGACGTCCCGGCCGACGACAACGTCGTCGATGCAGAGGTCGTCGAGGACGACGCCGAGGAGACCGGCACCACCGGCGACTCCGACAATAAGTAAAGGACGTAACTGATGACGAACCCGACCAACTCTCAGATGCCGGATGACCCCGGCGCTCCAGAGAACACGGACGAGCAGTACGTCTCCCCCGACCAGGCTGAGACCCTGGCGGACGAGGCGGCTGAGTCCGCGGCGCTCGATGCGGACGAGGACCCCCTCGGGGACATCACCGACGCCGAGATCGAGGACGCTCTGGCGAGCGAGGTCAACCCGGATGCCGACGGTGACGGAGTGATCTCGGAAACCGAGCTCAAGCTCGCGGAGCGCACCGAAGACTTGCAGCGGGTGAGCGCCGAGTACGCGAACTACCGGCGCCGCACCGAGCGCGAGCGTGGCCAGATCGCCGAGCAGGCGAAAGCGCGCGTGCTCTCCGACATGCTGCCGCTTCTCGACGACCTCGACCTCGCCGAGCAGCACGGCGACCTCAATGAAGGTCCGCTGAAAGTGTTCGCGGACAAGTTCCGCTCCGCGCTCGGCAGCCACAAGGTCGTCGCCTTCGGCGAGGAGGGCGAGGACTTCGACCCGGAAATCCACGAGGCGGTACAGGACCTCTCCGAGGGCGACACGAAGGTTCTCGGGACCGTGCTGCGCAGGGGATACCGCGTCGGCGACCGGCTCGTGCGCAACGCCATGGTCATCATCACCGACCCGGCCGACCCAGCTGGCGGCACTGGAGCTTAACCCCTCCACTTAAAGGGTTGAGATGGCCGGGGACTGAGGACACGCCAACGCGGGGCCTCATCCCCGGCCTTAATCACGATTAGATTCAACGAAAACTACTTAGCCCCAACACACACAAACTGATCACGTGAAAGGAGGCTGTGACATGGCGATGCAGCAGGACTGGGTGAACAAGGACTACTACGGCGACCTCGGCGTCTCATCGACGGCGAGCGCCGCTGACATTAAAAAGGCGTACCGCAAGCTCGCGCGCGAGAACCACCCTGACAGCAACCCCGGTAACAAGTCAGCGGAGGAAAAATTCAAGCGCGTAGCCGAGGCGTACGACGTCATCGGCGACGAGGCGAAGCGCAAAGAGTACGACGAGTTGAAATCTATGGTGAACTCCGGCGGCTTCGGCCGCTTCGGAGGGGCAGGAGGCTCGGGCTTCCCGGGCGGGTTTCGCTCCACGTCGACGCAAGACTTCGACCTCGGCGACATCTTCGGATCAGCCGCATCTCGTGGACAAGCTGGAGACAGCGGCCTTGGTGATATCTTCGGTGGCTTCTTTAACCGCGGCGGCGCTGCTGGCAGGAATGCTAGGCCGACGCGGGGGGCCGACGTCGAAACGGAAATAACCCTCGACTTCCGCGAGGCGGCGAAGGGCACCACCATCCCGGTGGAGCTCACCGGCGACGCGCCCTGCACCACCTGCCACGGCTCCGGTTCGAAGTCGGGCACGACAACGACGTGTTCGCAATGCTCGGGCACCGGTTACCTCCGCGAGAACAGCGGAGCATTCGGCATGGCGCGGCCCTGCCCGCAGTGCGGTGGCACGGGCGAGATCATCGAGGATCCGTGCACTACATGCTCGGGGACAGGAACCGTGCGGCGCAGCAGGTCTATTACGGTGCGCATCCCGCCGGGGGTGATCGACGGGCAGAAGGTGCGCCTTGCCGGCCAGGGTGAAGCGGGTCCGAACGGCACGCCGGCGGGCGACCTCTTCGTCTCCGTCAACGTGCGCCCGGATGCGGTGTTCACGCGCACCGGCGACGACCTTGAGGTCACAGTGCCGGTGAGTTTCAGCGAGCTCGCACTCGGCGGAACCGTCACCGTACCGACGTTGGACAACCCGGTTAAGGTCAAGGTGCCGGCCAACACCCCGAACGGCCGGACGCTGCGTGTCAAGGGCCGCGGCGTGCCCAAGAAATCGGGTGCCGCGGGTGACTTGCTGGTGGCCGTGGAAGTGGCAGTCCCGTCCCATCTAGACGCTGCCGCGACCTCGGCTCTGCGCGCCTACGCGCAGGCCGAAAAGGATTCCGGCTTCGACCCGCGCGCCGGGTGGGCCGGGTTGAAGTAAGAGGAAGGGGGGTGCCAATCTACGGTGGCTTACCACAGCGATGACCAGGAGTACTTCGTCATTTCCGTCGCCGCGGAGCTGACTGGGATGCACGCCCAGACGCTGCGCACTTATGACCGGATGGGGTTGGTGACTCCGATGCGCACGAGCGGCGGGGGGCGTCGCTACTCGCGCCGAGACATCAGCCTGCTGCGTCGCATCCAGTACCTGTCCCAGGAAGAGGGCGTCAACCTCGCGGGCATCAAGACGATCATTGAGCTCACCAGCCAGATCGAACAGCTGCAGGAGGAAAACGACGAGCTTCGCCGCCGCGCCGAGTCCGCTTTCCGACGCGGCGGGGAACTCGTTCACGTGCCCCGCTCAACCGCAATCGTGGCGTGGGATCCGAACATGCGTCGCCGCGGACGCTAAGGCATGAAAAAACTGCACCGGGAGGTTCCCGGTGCAGTTTTTCGTTGCTAGTGTTTA
>NZ_GG667193.1:138731-149888 GCF_000159635.1 Corynebacterium lipophiloflavum DSM 44291
GTTTAGCGATTCGCGGGGCGCACAACCTGCTTCTCGTCGCGGTTGAGCACGGAGCGGGCACCAGCGGCACCTGCAAAGGCGGAGATCAGTGCGCCGATGATCAGGCCGGCGAAGGTCCACCAGGAGCCAGCGGCAACCTCGGGGGCGACTTCCTGAGCGGTCTGCTGAGCCTGCTGCGCAGCTTCCTGAGCGGTCTGCTGAGCCTGCTGCTGGGCGTTCTGGGCCTCCTGCGGATCAACAGCGTCCTGTGCAGCCTGAGCGTCTTCGGAGGTGACGCTCACGGCGTTACCGGCGGACTGGGCGACGGTGCCCAGAACGGAGCCGAGGCCGCCAACGACGGAGGCGCCGAGCCAGCCGGTAAGAACCAGTGCGGCAATCAACGACGTGGCCCACGTGGCGAAACCGTGGAACAGGCCAGCGCGCACACCGAGCGCGCCAGCGACGTAGCCGGCTGCGGCGAAGGCGATTGCCAGGGAGATCACGGCGAAGATGCCGGTGGCGACGGCGGAGGAGCCCTGCAGGCCCATTGCCGCAGCGCCGACGCCGAGCAGGATCATGAGACCGAGGAAGGTCACCACGCCCGCAAAGATTGCACCCCAGGACACGTTGCCGTTGGATACGTCGGTGGAATGGGTGCCGATCCAGGCCTCCTGGCCGGTGGTGTCGCTGTCGGGCGTCTCGGTCACGGTTTCGTATGCGCGGGACTCGGAACCGGCCGGTGCCTGTCCGGTAGCGCGACGGGTAGTGGTTTGGCGCACGCGCGCGACGCGGCCGGTCTCATTCGGGTTCTGCGGTGTAGTCATAAGGAAAACAACCTTTCATTTCTTATCTGAACAAATGCGTCCTTTAACTACGCTACAGACAACCCACAGGAACTTGTGTTCCATTTGGATAACAAATTACTAATATTGCGGTCACATGATCGTCACTTTTTCGCGATGGAGGTCGCAGCCCCGATCTGGCGGATGTTGCGCCGCGCCAGGTTGACCATGCGCCCCACGCCGCCGTCCAGGACGGTCTTCACGCTGGCCGAGGTAAACCCTGTGAGCATGTCCCAGGTGATGTCCGGTGGCAGAGAGAGTGCGTCGGGGTCCGTGACAATGTCGACGAGTGCGGGACCGTCGTGGGAGAGGGCGTCGGCAAGCGCGGGCTTAAGGTCGAAAGGGTCCTCGACGCGGAAGGACTTGATGCCGACGGCTTCGGCGATGGCAGCGTAGTTGACTTCCTCGTGGTCGGTCTGGAAGTCGGGGAAGCCCTCGACGATCATTTCCAGCTTCACCATGCCGAGCGAGGAGTTGTTGAATACCACTGTCTTAATCGGCAGGTTGTGCAGCTTGACGGTGAGCAGCTCGCCGAGCAGCATGCCCAGGCCGCCGTCGCCGGACCAGGAAATGACCTGCCTGTCCGGGTTGGCCGCCTGGATGCCAATCGCCATGGGCAGGGCGTTGGCCATCGTGCCGTGCAGGTAGGAGGCGTGCTCGGCGCGCTGGCCGTTGGCGGTGAAGTAGCGCGAGGACCAGACGTTGCACATCCCGGTGTCGACGGTGATGATGGCGTCGTCGGCGGCGATCTCGTCGAGCACGGACGCGGCGAACTCCGGGTGGATCGGGGTACGCGATTCCCGCGCCGGGGTGGTGTAGGTGCGCACCACGTTCTCGAGCAGCTCAGCGTGGCGGGTGAGCATGCGATCGAGGAAGGAGCGGTCCTGCTTTTCCTCGACGTGGGGCAGGATGTTGTCAATGACGCTGGCTACATCGCCGACCACGGGCACGGCTACCTTAGTGCGCCGTCCGATGTGCGCTCCGTTGATGTCGATCTGGGCGACGTTGCCGTGCGGCAGCCAGTCGGTATAGGGGAAATCTGTGCCGACCATGATAAAGAGGTCTGCTTCCTGCGACGCCTCGAAGCAGGCTCCGTATCCGAGCAAGCCGGACATGCCTACGTCAAAGGGGTTGTCGTGGGCGATGAACATCTTGCCGCGAAACGAGTGCCCGATGGGGGACTTGATCTTTTCTGCCAGCGTGAATACCTGCTCGCGGGCGTCGCGGGCGCCGTAGCCGCAAAACAGGGTGACGGTATCGGCCTCGTTGATCGCGCGCACCAGCGCCGCGGCCTCGGCGGGGTCGGGGTAGACGCGCTTGGCGGCGCCGGTGGCGTACGCTGAGCTCACCGTGGTGGAATCGGCGACCTCGGCGGTGAACACGTCACCCGGCACCACGATGACCGACACTCCGTTTCCCGCGAGGGTGGACTGCACCGCGTTGTGCAAAACCCGCGCGCCCTGGGTGCCAGTGTGCACCACCTCCCGGTAGCCCGAGCACTCCTGGAAGATGTATTCGGGGTGGGTGGCCTGGAAGAACTCCGACCCGATCTCGGCCGACGGGATGTGGGAGGCGATCGCGAGGACTTTCGCGCCGTTGCGGTGCGCCTCGTACAAGCCCTGGATGAGGTGGGTGTTGCCGGGTCCGCAGGAGGCGCCGCACACGGCAAGGTCGCCGGTGGAGAGGGAGTCGGCGGCTGCGGCGAAGGCAGCGGCCTCCTCGTTGTGGACGTGGATCCATTGGATGCTGGAGGTGCGCACGGCGTTGGACAGCGGGTTCAAAGAGTCCCCGACGAGCCCGTAGATGCGTTTGACTCCGAGGCGCTCGAGGGTGTTGACAAGCTGCTGGGCGAAGTTGGAAGCCATGGCCCGATGATACGTCCTAACCTGCCGAGGTTGACTTCGAAAGCGCTCTGAGCAGCGCCGGATCCGTGAAATAGGCACCGTGATCGCCGCGCACGCCGTCGATCCGTGTCGCTCCGAACGACTCGGCGGACGGGGAATAGCCGTGCGCGGCGTCGTGGCGAAACCGCGTCGCGGTTATCGGGTCGCGGTCGGCATCGGCCACGAACACCTGCGGGTCGGCTCCGAGGAGCTCAAGCTTGTCGACGCTCGGCACACCGACGCCCGGGGACCCCAGCAGCCACAAGTCGTCCACTACAAGCCCCGGGCCCTGCGCCGCGCGGGTGGCCACGACCGTTCCGTAACTGTGCGACAGCACGGTCAGGCGCGCGTCGGGGTAGCGCTCACGCAGCGCGGCCTGGAACTCGGCGAGCGCCACCCCGCCCGTGCGCGCCGCTAAGGGGTCGATGCCGTGGATCACGCTCGGCGGGGGAGTATAGCCCTGCCAGACTACGACGGCCCCGCCGGCGGCGGCCGCCACGGAGCGCGCTTTATCCAGTTCACCGGCGAGTTTCTTCGGATCTCCCGTGGACACCCCGGCGACCATCGTGGTAACCCTCGCTGGGTCGACGGTGTCACCGATAATGACTGTCGTGCCCCCGGGCCCGGTCTCCAGCACCATCCCGCCGGCGCCGCGGATATCGCGCAGTGTGCTGGCGGGAAGCGTGGCGGCGAGGCGGGCGTCGATGGCCTCGACGGATTCGCCGGGGTGGTCCGCCAGCGTGTCAGAGAGGCCGTCCTCGGCGGGAAGCAGGCCGCGCAGTGCCCGGGCGGTGTGCAGGTCGAGCAGGAAGGAGATGGTGTTGAGCTGGTAGACCACTTCGGCCAGGTGGAGGTTGAGCGCAACGTGCGCCAGCCCATTGAGCTTCTCCTGCGCGCTTGCCGACGACTCCAGGATCACCGCCGCGTGCTCAAAGAGGGCCGCGATGGAGAAAATCCGCAGCGCCCACAGCGGGAAACCAGCCAGTCCAATCACGGCAGCAGTCCCGGCAAATCCCGTGGCCGCGATCGCGCCGGGCGCCGCCTCGACGCGCGCTGCCCGGTCCCGGCAAAGCGCCGCCGTCTGCGCGAGCACCACCGACGCGGCGCGCTCGGCGGCTGTGTTGAGGCGGGGGTTATACATCGCGCGCGGCCTCTTCGATTGCGGCGGCGGTATCGGCGTCGATGTAACAGACCCGATCGGCGAAAGAGGCGATCGCGGCGCAGCGGGTGAGTGCGGCGTTGAGGTGGGCGTCGACAAGCACGTGCGTGCGGGCTTGGAAGTGCTCGAGGGCTGCCGCGGTGAAACCGCCGGGCAGGCTTGTTCGGGGCAGGGGCGTAACGGGCAGCAGTGCGGTGCGTGCGGCTTGGGCGGTAGCGGTAGAGAGTTGGATGGAATTCATGGGCGCAGATTTACCGCCTACAGGTCAGAAAACAAGGGGAGGTGCGGGCGGCTGTGGATAACCCCGGGTTGTGCACATACTCTTGGGCTCATGAGAATCGCGCTGTTGCAAGTGACCACCGGGCCTGATAAAAGCGAGAACTTGGCCAACGTGTCCGTTGGTATCCGGGATGCGGCTGCGAACGGAGCGACGCTGATTGTCACGCCCGAGGCCACCAGCCAGGGCTTCGACCAGGGGCGCCTAGACACCCAGGCCGAAGAGCTCGACGGGCCGTTTGCCTCCGGGCTGCGCGAGCTGGCCGCAGAACTGGGGGTGACCATCGTCGCCGGAATGTTCCGCCCCGCCGACTCTGTGGACGGGCTCAACCGCGTCTACAACACCGCGCTGATCACAGGCGACGGAGTGCACAAAGGCTACGACAAAATCCATACCTTCGACGTCGCGGACTACACCGAATCCGCCACCGTCAAGCCGGGCGCCGACCTGGTCACCTTCGTCCACGAGGGAGCCGTGGTGGGCGTGGCGACGTGCTTTGACATCCGCTACCCGGAGCAGTTCAAAAACCTCGCCCGGCTCGGTGCGGAGGTGATCGTCGTGCCCACGAGCTGGGCCGACGGGAAGAACAAGCGCGAGCAGTGGCGCACCCTCACCGTCGCGCGCGCACTGGACACCGGGGTGTTCATCGTCGCGGCCGACCAGGCTAGGCCCGGGGGAGAGGCCCACGCGGGCCAGGCCAGCGGGCCGACCGGCATCGGCCACTCGGTCGTCGTCTCGCCAAACGGGCAGCGCATAGTCGAGGCAGGTTACGGGCCCGAAATCGTCTACGCCGACATTGACATCGCGGCAGTCGCCGAGGCCCGCGCCAGCCTGCCGCTGCTTCAACACGCCAGCTAGGACGCCGGCACCGACCACTTCTCCGGGGCATCGGGGCAGACCCGCAGCACCCCGGGAGGGGGGTTCAAGGCGGCGATGTCGACCTCCGGGCCGCAGTAGACAACCTCCCCGGACGTCGAGGGGGTCTCGACAATGCTGAACCACTCGCACACCGCGGCCAGACGTTCGAAGGTCGAGCGCTGCGCGACCTCGCCGAGCAGCGCAAGGCTAACCCGCGGCGGCTGCGGCATCTCCAGGGCGTGAAACACGATCGCCTTCGCCGCGGCCGTGCCTGAGCCCACCGCGGTGACGCTGAGCTCGCTGCGCGCGAAGCTCGGCCACACGCCTCGCGCCGCGCCGAGCGTGACGTAATCGCCGACCTGTACCTCGATTTCGCACGTGACATGGAACTCCAATTGGCAAACCGGGTTCGCCGGCAGCGCCGGGGCGAGGTTGCGCCACACACCCTGGCGGCCAACCTGCAACACCGGCATGAACTGGCCTGGGCGGTAGCCCAGGGGAAACCCCGCTTCGAGGCGAACCACGTGTATGTCCCCTTCAGGGCGCACCGCCGTCACCCGCGCAGCGGCGGCCGCCGGGACCCCCTCCACATCGGCGGCGTGGGCGGTACGCGCCATCTCGGCTGCGGCGTCCTCGAGCACGAAGCGCGCCTCGATGCCCGCCGAAAGTACCTGGCGGATCACCCGTGCGAACACCGCGTAAGCGGTGGGAGGGAAGCCGTAGCGGCGCAGGTCCAGGGCCCATGCGCGCAGCGTGTACAGGGTGGATTCGGGCAGGGTCGCCGTGGGGCTTGAGGTCAGGAAAATGTAGGTCAGAGCGTCGATAAGCTCGTGCGAGACCTTGTTCGAATCCCGCGGAAACATGCCGGCGCCCTGCGGTAGCTCGGCGATGATGGCGCTGAAAAGCTGCTCGCGCACGCGCTCGCGATCGCTGCGCAGCGTGCGCACTTCCTCCGAGAACCGATCCATAGTTTTGTAGCCTACTAATGCTTTGGAACTGCCGCGGCTCGGATATCGTCTCTGTTGTGGAATACACCCCTTACACACTGCTTACGGATATCGGCTGGATCTCCATCCTGCTCATCGTCGGCAACGTCCTGCGCAACCGACTCAAGGTTCTTCAGGCACTGCTTCTACCCGCACCGATCACCGCTGGGTTGATCGGGCTGCTGATCGGCCCCGAAGTACTCGGGCTGATCAACTGGTCCGACCAGGTGGGCACCTACACCACACTGCTCATCGCTGTGGTGTTCGCCTCTATGGCGTTCTCCATGGATCTCGGTGGCTCCATTGCTTCCGGGGCCCGCAATATGTGGGCCTACTCCACCGCGATGTTCATGGGGCAGTGGGGCATATTCATACTTCTCGGGCTGTACCTGTTCGCGCCGCTGTTCGGCACCGAGCCCTGGTTCGGGATGATGCTGCCCGTCGGCTTCGTCGGCGGTTTCGGCACCGCCGCGGCAGTGGGGTCCTCGCTGGAGGACATCGGTATCGCGGAGGCTTCCTCGCTGGGTTTTACCTCCGCGACCGTGGGCACGCTGGTGGCGATTATCGGCGGTGTCATCGTGGCCAACTTGGGCATCCGCGCGGGCCGGGCCACTGAACTCAAAGGCGAGCTCCCGACGGACCTGCGCACAGGATATATCGAGAACGAGGTGGATCGCCCATCCATCGGCAAGGCAACCACCAACCCCTCGTCGATTGAGCCGCTTGCACTGCACGGCGGTTTCATCGTGTTTACGGTGCTAATTGCCTACCTGCTCAACGGACTTATCAAGGACCAGTGGCCAAACGTGTCCATCCCGCTGTTTGCCATGTCCTTCGTCGTGGGGCTGATTGGTCGCATGCTGCTGCGCGTTGCCGGTCGCGAAAACTACCTCGACCGCGACACTGTCAGCTCGATTTCGGGCGCGGCCACCGATTACATGATCGCCTTCGGTATCGCCTCGATCGTTCCCGCGGCGCTCGCCGATTACTGGCAGGCGCTGGTGCTCATGTTCGTCCTGGGCACTCTCTTCTGCGTGGTGTGGATGCTGTGGGCGGGGCCCTTGTTCTTCGGCGAGAATTGGCTCGAGCGTGGCATCTTCGGCTGGGGCTGGGCCACCGCCGCAGTCGCCACAGGTATCGCGCTGCTGAAGATGGTCGACCCGAAGCTGAAATCCGGCACGCTCAACGAGTACGGCGTGGCCTACGTCGGCTTCGCGCCCTTTGAAATCGGCATGACCATCCTCGCGCCGATCGTGGTAATTGCGGGATTCACAACTGGTTTCGGGTGGGCTTCCTTCGCCGTTGCGGTTGGTGTGCTCATCATGAGCTTCGCGCTGAAGTGGGTGCCCGCGAAGAAACATGGCAAAGGAAAGGGGGGTCTTCAAGGCGGGTCGATGCGGATTCAAACGGTGACGAAGGCGGACTAGCGCTCGGAGGATTTCCACAAAGTTTGCCTTGAGTGGAATAGACTCAACTTTCCCGGCGTTGCGTAGGGTGGAATCTAACAGTGAAAGGAACACTCATGGCATCATTCAACCCCACAACCAAGACGCAAGAAGCCATTCAGCAGGCGTTGCAGAAGGCGTCGGCAAGCGGTAATCCCGACATCCGCCCGGCCCACCTGCTGGAGGCGATTCTCACCCAGGAAGACGGAATCGCCGCCCCGGTGCTCCAGGCCACCGGCGTCGACCCGGCCACCGTTGCCCGCGAGGCGGGCGACATCGTGGCGGGATACCCGAAGGCGGAGGGCCAGAACATGGCCAACCCGAACTTCAACCGGGACGCGCTCAACGCGATCAACACGGCGCAGGAACTCGCTGGAGAGCTCGGTGATGAATACGTCTCCACCGAGGTGCTCCTCGCCGGCATCGCCCGCGGCAACGACGAGGCCGCCGAGCTGCTGAAGAAGCGCGGCGCCACATATGAGGTGCTCAAGGGAGCTTTCCCCGCAGTGCGCGGCAACAAGAAGGTGACCACCGAGTCCCCGGAGGACCAGTTCCAGGCGTTGGAGAAGTACTCCACGGACCTGACCAAGCGTGCCCGTGAGGGCAAGATCGACCCGGTGATTGGGCGCGATTCCGAGATCCGCCGCGTGGTTCAGGTGCTCTCCCGCCGCACGAAGAACAACCCGGTGCTCATCGGCGAGCCCGGCGTGGGCAAGACCGCTATCGTTGAGGGTCTGGCCCGGCGTATCGTGGCCGGCGACGTGCCCGAGTCGCTGAAGGGCAAGACGCTGATCTCGCTGGATCTGAGCTCGATGGTCGCCGGCGCGAAGTTCCGCGGCGAGTTCGAGGAGCGCCTCAAGGCGGTTCTGGAGGAGATCACCTCGTCCGAGGGCGAGATCATAACCTTCGTCGATGAGCTGCACACTATCGTCGGCGCCGGTGCGTCCGGTGAGGGCGCCATGGACGCGGGCAACATGATCAAACCGATGCTCGCCCGCGGTGAGCTGCGCCTCGTCGGCGCGACCACACTGGATGAGTACCGCAAGTACATCGAGAAGGACGCCGCTTTGGAACGCCGCTTCCAGCAGGTGTACGTGGGCGAGCCCACGGTGGAGGACACCATCGGCATCCTGCGTGGCCTGAAGGAGCGCTACGAGGTCCACCACGGCGTGCGCATCCAGGACTCCGCCCTGGTTGCCGCCGCGGAACTGTCGAATCGCTACATCACCAACCGCTTCCTGCCGGACAAGGCCATTGATCTGGTCGATGAGGCCGGTTCGCGCCTGCGGATGGAGATCGATTCCTCCCCGCAGGAGATCGACGAGCTCGAGCGCGTCGTGCGCCGCCTCGAGATCGAGGAGATCGCCCTGGCCAAGGAGTCCGACGCTGCCTCCCAGGAGCGCCTCGCCGCGCTGCGCCAGGAGCTCGCGGACCAGCGCGAGACCCTCGGCGAGATGAAGGCGCGCTGGGCGAACGAGAAGAACCAGATCGACAGCGTTCAGTCTGCGAAGGAGGAACTCGAGCGTCTGCGCAACGAGTCCGAGATCGCGGAGCGCGACGGCGACTACGCCAGGGTTTCTGAGCTGCGTTACGGCCGGATCCCGGAGCTGGAGCAGCAGGTTGCCGAGGCTGAGGCGCAAGCGAGCGATTCGAGCCGCACGATGCTCACCGAGGAAGTCACCCCCGATGTCATCGCCGAGGTTGTCTCCAGCTGGACGGGTATTCCTGCGGGCAAGATGATGCAGGGGGAGACGGAGAAGCTGCTGAACATGGAGTCTGTGCTGGGCGAACGCGTTGTCGGCCAGCGTGACGCCGTCGAGGCCGTCTCTGATGCGGTGCGACGCTCGCGCGCTGGTGTCGCGGATCCAAACCGACCGATTGGCTCCTTCCTCTTCCTCGGCCCGACGGGCGTGGGTAAGACGGAGCTGGCGAAGTCGCTGGCGGAGTTCCTCTTCGATGATGAGACCGCGATGGTGCGCATCGATATGTCCGAGTACGGCGAGAAGCATTCGGTGGCGCGTCTCGTTGGTGCGCCTCCCGGATATGTCGGCTACGATGCCGGTGGCCAGCTCACTGAGGCAGTGCGCCGCAGGCCGTATTCGCTCGTGCTTTTCGACGAAGTGGAGAAAGCGCACCAGGACGTCTTCGACGTGTTGCTCCAGGTTCTCGACGAGGGCCGGTTGACTGACGGCCAGGGTCGCACGGTGGATTTCCGCAACACGGTTATCATCTTGACCTCCAACTTGGGTGCGGGCGGTGGCCGGGAGGAAATCATGGAGGCGGTGAAGCGCCACTTCAAGCCGGAGTTCATCAACCGCCTCGACGATGTGGTGGTATTCGAGCCGCTCTCCTCCGAGCTGCTCGTGGGCATTGTCGACATCCAGCTCGAGCAGCTAGCGCAGCGTCTGACTTCTCGACGCCTGACCCTGACCGTTTCCGATTCCGCCAAAGCGTGGCTGGCTGAACGCGGCTACGACCCGGCCTACGGTGCCCGTCCGCTGCGCCGTTTGATCCAGCAGGCGATCGGAGACCGGCTGGCCAAGGAGCTGTTGGCCGGCTATGTCCGCGATGGCGATACCGTCGCCGTGGATGTGGCCGACGGTGGGGAGGCGCTGAGCGTCGACGCGGTGCAGTAACACAAAAGGCAGAGCGTTGCCCCGGCCTCTTCGTCCACGTCGATGAACGGAGAGGTCGGGGTGGTGTGATTCTGCCCCAACGTAGGGCCGGGGCAGATTTCTTAGCTCTACCGCGTCGCTGTGACCTCGCAAGTGAAAGAGTCGAGATCAGTCCCGTCGATGTCCCCGGAAAACTCCATTCGCACAGTTAGGTCATCCCCGTTGTGCTTGAGGATCTCCACAGTGGCGTGGTCGTAACGCCAATGCGCACCATCAATGGACAGTGTCGGCTCGGCCGGCTCACCAAAAATGTTGCTCTGAAGCCGCTTGCCGACGATTGCATCTACGTTGTTACCGGGCAGCGGAAACCACTCCACCGCGACGTGTACGTAGTCGTCTAAAAGTGCCTCATTGTCCTTGTCCTCTAGCGATTCACACTCGACCTCGATGGTGAGGTAGGCACCGTCGTCGCCCTCGTCGAGGAACCAGGATGCGCTCTCCGGTCGTATATCTGCCTGGGTTGGGACAAAGCTTTCGTAGTCATCGTTCACGTGGTGTGTACTCCAAGCTTAACGGTCAACGGACGATAGGCGATTCGACGTGCCCCAAATTTTCCCATCTACTCAGGCGGAACAAAACCTGGGGCACTTCAGTCCGCACCACCAGCATGGTGTGCCGTCTTGGTGGTTGTAGAGGAGGCGGTCGCGTTGTTTTTGGTGTCTCCATCCGTAGCCGCGGGCTGTGGTGCTGGGTTTGGTGCTCATAGTGCTGCGACGGCTTCGTATGCGCTCGTTGGGTAGTAGGCGATGATCTGCCCGCTCGCGCAGATGGTGAGGCTGGTGCCGGCGTTGACCACCGCGGTGCCCTCGAAGACGTCGACGTCGCTTTCGAGGTTCCGCACGGCGATGGTGCCTGTCATGGCGAGCGGGTAGATCGACTCGGCGATGTTCAGGTCGTCGATGATGGGTGCGCCGGCCAACCGCTCGATGAGCTTGTGGCGAATGGTGTGCAGCATCATGTGGCCTCCCGTGGTATGGGCATACAAAAACACCCGCACGGGTTTTAGCCGTCGGGTGTCGTCGCGTCGAGTATAGCACCAAGCGTGACAGAATA
>NZ_GG667193.1:151570-152675 GCF_000159635.1 Corynebacterium lipophiloflavum DSM 44291
ACAGAATACGTTGCAAAAGCAAACGCCCCACCTTTTAGGTGAGGCGTCGCGATAAGTACGGTAATAGCTGCGGTTACGAAATCCGCTGTTCACGGGTTGTGAGTCCGAGACTCGGCCCGAGCGACACTCGCTGTTAGTCTGAGACTATGGCTTGAGCGTCTACCTCTAGATTACTTCATTACTCGCTCTCGTCAACTCCGTCAGAGACTTTTCGTGACTGGTTTGAAGTTTCAGCAGTTGAGTCCGGCAATCAGCAAAGTGTGATTCACCTAGCGCTGCGGCAATATCTTTAGATAACCGGGCCTTTGGTGTTCTATCTTCAAGGAACTTCTCAAGTCCATTGTCTTCGATTTTCTTCCTTGCATGAAATACGGCGCTGGCCAGAAGATCCGCAACCTGCAAAGCGGGGCAAGTCCTTGAATCCAGACTAACTGCAGTGATTACACGCTTGTTACCAAACCGACCATTTAAGGAAGCCGCGAGTTCATCACCGTATGAAATTCCCACCGGGACATCGATATGATCTAGCAGTGCAACGCTAACTTCGCGACGAGTAATAAGTCCACGCAGCAGTCTGTCGGTTGCAAATAGATGCCCTTGCCACTGATCTCTATCCGACCACGGGTCAAAATGACGCTTATCAAGCACAAAAGCTCCAAAAGTGCATCCTGAAGATACCGCCTCAGAAAAGATTTCAGAGAGAATAGGCTGGGAATTCCGATTCACTTTCGAAAATTTGATCTCGTCCGCGTTAGTAAAATGGTTTCTGTCTCGACATGCCTTAATGGCTCGACTTAGTTTGTCGGGGTCGGTGGTTCTAACTGCCGCGGTTACGAAATGCTTTCCGAGACTTCCTTTGCTCCCTGCCTCATCCACGAAATACGCCACCCCTTCGGCGGAAAGAGGAAGGTGAATTTTGCGAGCCGTAGAACTATTCATGGATCGATAATATCAACGTCAACCCCCACACGAATATTGACGATTAGCCTATGAGCTTGCCTTATGTAGCGCAATTTTGGGTGGTTCGGTGTTTGCGTTGACATCGAGTGTGGCCGGTCAACCCTAATTGCCGTGCTTATCCGTTACGTTTTGCAACACCTCGCTG
>NZ_GG667193.1:154421-192524 GCF_000159635.1 Corynebacterium lipophiloflavum DSM 44291
GCATGCACGGCCCCGAGGTGGTGGACAAGATCTACACCTACAACCAGGGCACGGTGCTCGGCGCCTCGCTGGAGATCGCGCTTGCGCTGCGTGACGACGTAGGCCTGGGCAACACAGACCCCATTGATTCCTTCGACCATTCCCACCGCGCTGATGCCTCGGTGTTCTACATCACCCACATTCGCGAACTTGTCAAGGCGATCGCCCTGCACCTGGCCACCCCGCAGGGTGTGATTCTCTGCCCGCCGCATGAAACGCGCGACGGTGACGGCGCATTGTTCAAGGGGATCCTCGCGCGCTACCTTGCCGATGTTGCGCTGCGCCTGCCGGAGGATTCGCGCGAGAACATCGCGACACGCAAAGTCGCCGCGCGCATGGTGATGGCGTCGGCGGAGTCGCTGTGGAACCACCGGCTCGAGGTCGACGGCCTGCCTATCTTCGCGTCCGAATGGACCGAGGACGCCCGGCTGCCGCACAACTACGGGCTCGGGCCGGCGTCGATAAGCGAGGCAGTAGGGCTGGTGCGCATCGACGAGCGGGACCTTTCCGTGCAGCTGTCCGGCTGGATGCTCCTGGAGGCAGCGGCGCGGATCGCGGGCGGGCAGCCGAAGGACTCCGAACAGGGGTAGCGCCGACCCCCGAACGGGCTGCGGCGGGGGCAGCGGCGGCTGCGACGCGGACCCAAAACGGGCATACTGGGGGTGCACACGAACAACCATCCTGGAGGTTTATTCCATGCCCATCGCAACCCCCGAGGTCTACAACGAGATGTTCGACCGGGCGAAGGAGAACGGCTTCGCCTTCCCCGCCATCAACTGCACCTCGTCCGAGACAATCAACGCGGCCATCAAGGGTTTTGCCGAGGCTGAGTCCGACGGCATCATCCAGTTCTCTACCGGCGGCGCTGAGTTCGGCTCGGGCCTGGGCGTGAAGAACAAGGTCGCGGGCGCGACCGCGCTGGCCGCTTTCGCGCACGAGATTGCCAAGCACTACGACGTCAACATCGCCCTGCACACCGACCACTGCCAGAAGGAAGTGCTCGACGAGTACGTCCGCCCGCTGATCGCGATCTCTCAGGAGCGCGTCGACCGCGGCGAGCTGCCGCTGTTCCAGTCCCACATGTGGGACGGCTCCGCCATCCCGATCGACGAGAACCTAGAGATTGCCAAGGAACTTCTGGCCAAGGCGCACGCGGCGAAGATCATCCTCGAGGTCGAGATCGGCGTTGTTGGCGGCGAGGAGGACGGCGTCGAAGCGAAGGCCGGCGCGAACCTGTACACCGTGGCGGAGGATTTCGAGAAGACCATCGACGCGTTGACGCTGGGCGAGCACGGCCGCTACCTGCTCGCGGCGACCTTCGGCAACGTCCACGGCGTGTACAAGCCGGGCAACGTCAAGCTGCGCCCGGACGTGCTGGACATGGGCCAGAAGACCGCGATTGCCAAGCTCGGCCTCGAGGAGGGCTCCAAGCCCTTCGATTTCGTCTTCCACGGCGGCTCCGGCTCCGAGAAGGAAAAGATCGAGGAGGCCCTGTCCTACGGTGTGGTGAAGATGAACGTGGACACCGACACCCAGTACGCGTTCACCCGCCCGATTGCCGGCCACATGTTCTCCAACTTCGATGGCGTGCTCAAGGTCGACGGCGAGGTGGGCAACAAGAAGGTTTACGACCCGCGTTCCTACATGAAGAAGGCGGAGCAGTCCATGTCCGAGCGCGTCATCGAGGCGTGCGAGGACCTGCACTCCGTGGGCAAGACCCTGTCCAAGTAGAGAAACAAGGTCTCAAGGCGTCCCGGCTCCGGGGCGCCTTTTTGCACGCTAAGGTGGGGGCATGGCCAAGGAGAGGATGGGTACGCGGGCGCGTTTGCTCTCGGTTGACCTGTCCCTTTCCGCCCGCGTGACACGGGTGCGCAAGCGCCTGCTGCCGATCATGCAAACAGCGATCGCCGCCGGCGTTGCGTTCTGGATTGCCAGCGAGGTCTTCGGGCACACGCAGCCGTTCTTCGCGCCGATCTCGGTGATCATCATCGTCGGCATGACCGGCGGCGAGCGCATTTCCAAGGCGCTGGACATCTCGCTGGGCTGCGTCATCGGTGTTGCGGTCGGTGACCTGTTTTTCTACCGCCTCGGCTCGGGAGGGTGGCAGATCGCGGTCATTGTGGCGTGCGCCCTGCTCATCGCCTCGTTCTTCTCCCGCTCCCAGCTGGTCAACAATCAGGTCGCGATCGGCTCGGTGCTCATTGCCACGATCATGCCGCCGGGCGCGGAGGTCACCGGTATCGACCGCACGATCGACGCCTTCGTCGGAGCGGCGGTCGCGCTGGTGACCCTGGCTCTGATCCCGCAGGGCCCGGTGGGGAAGGCGCGCCAGGAAATTTCCAAGGTGATGGAGCTCATGTCTTCGGTGCTTGACGACGTCGCCGACGGCCTGCGCTCCGGCAATGAGGAAGTGATCGAAGAGGCCCTTGATTTGATTCGCGGCTCGCAGACAGACATCGACGCCATGTCCTCGGCCGTCGCCTCGGGCGCGGAATCCGCCCGCATATCTCCGTTTTTGTGGGGCTCGCGCCGCTACGTCCACTCGCTCGAAATGGTGATCCCGCCGGTGGACACCGCGATCCGCACCACCCGCGTGCTCGCCCGCCGCGCCCACATCCTGTGCGGCGACAACGACCGGGTTTCACCCGAGCAAATTGAGCTTATCGACGCCCTCGCCAAGGCGTGCCTGGAGATTTCCGATGTCTACGAGGTCGATTCGCGCAAACTGCAGTCGGTGGCGATCCCGCGCATTGTCAACGACCTGCGTGTCCTTGGCGGCCGCGCCGGGATGGACGTCGTCGGTAAAGATGGTGTGCTGTCGGCCTACGTCATCCTCGCGCAGACGCGCTCGCTGATCGTGGACCTGCTGCAGGTGTGCGGGATGTCGCGGGAATCGGCGGCCGCGGTGCTCGAGCCGACCTCGGCCAGCCCGCAGTACCCGCCGGAGTACTACGGCTAGTCCTGCGCGTAGTCCAGGCCGATGTCGAGCGCGGTCACGGAGTGAGTCAGCGCCCCCACGGCAAGGTAGGTCACACCCGTTTCCGCGTACGCGCGGGCGAGTTCAAGCGTCAGGCCGCCGGAGGACTCGAGCTCGCAGTCTGGGGCGCTGTGGTCGCGGCGGCGCACGGCCTCTGCGGTGTCGGCGACGCTGAAGTTATCCAGCAAAACCAGCTGCGGGGGTTCGTTCAGGCGCAGCAGCGCGTCGAGCTGGTCGAGTGTGTCCACCTCGACCTCGCAGGGGATGCCGGGGGCATGGGCGCGCACGGCTTGGAGCGCTTTGGTGACACCCTCGCCACCGCCGCGCGCGACGGCTGCGACGTGGTTGTCCTTGATCATGGCGGCGTCGCCGAGCCCCATGCGGTGGTTGACGCCGCCGCCGGCGCGCACAGCGTACTTCTGAAGCTCACGCAGACCGGGCAGGGTTTTGCGCGTGTCGCGGATCCGCGCCCCGGTGCCGTCGACGGCGTCGACCCAGCGTCGAGTAGCGGTGGCGATGCCGCTGGCGTGGCTGAGGATGTTCAAGATGGTGCGCTCGGCGGTGAGCAACCTGCCCGTCGGTGCGGTGACTTCGGCGAGGACATCGCCGGGACAAGCTCGCGCACCGTCGCTGACGTGCAAGGTGACCTCGCAATCGGGCGTGTCCAGGGCGTAGCGGATCGCGTCGAGCCCAGCGACAACGCCTGCGGCGCGCGAGACGAAGCGGGCGCGGGAGGTGGAATCGGCGCTGATGGTTGCCAACGTGGTTACGTCGGGCCCGTACGCGAGGTCCTCTTCGAGCGAGGCGGCAATCAGGGACCGCAGGTAGGCCTCTTTAAGCGGCTCCATGGGCTTACTCCCCGCCGCCGGGCTCGCCGATGGAGATCATCGCTTCGAGCGAGGCGCGTGCCTTGTCGGCGATGTGGGTTGGAACATCGACCTCGTCCTTGCCCTCGGCGAGGCAGCGCAGCAGGGCGGCCGGGGTGATCATCTTCATGTAACGGCACGACGCGCGGTCGTTGACCGGCTGGAAGTTGACGCCGGGTGCGGCGCCGCGTAGCTGGTGGAGCATGCCGATCTCCGTGGCGACGAGCACCGTACGCTCCGGGCTTGCGGTGTGGGCGAGCTCGAGCATGCCTCCGGTGGAGAGCATGTGCACCCGTTCCGGGTCGATGATCCCCTCACCGGCGAGGTAGATCGCGGAATTGGCGCAACCGCACTCCGGGTGGATGTACAGGTCGGCGTCGGGGTTGGCCTCGGCCTGTTCGGCGAGCTTGGTGGCGCTAATGCCAGCGTGGACGTGGCATTCGCCGGACCAAATGCGGATGTTGTCGCGGCCCGTCTCGCGCTTGACGTGTGCGCCGAGGAACTGGTCCGGGCAGAACAGCACCTCGGTGTCCGGGTCGACGGACTCAACAACGTCGACGGCGTTCGAGGAGGTGCAGCAAATATCGGTCAGCGCTTTGACTTCGGCGGTGGTGTTGACGTAGGAAACCACCACGGCGTCGGGGTGTTCACTGCGCCACTGGCGCAGCTGGTCGGCGGTGATGGAATCCGCCAACGAGCACCCGGCTTCCTTGTCCGGGATGAGCACGGTCTTGGTGGGGGAGAGGATCTTCGCGCTCTCGGCCATGAAGTGCACACCGCAAAACACGATGACGTCGGCGTCAGTGTCGGCGGCTTTGCGCGACAGGGCGAGCGAATCCCCTGTGAAGTCGGCGATGTCTTGGATGGCGGGGATCTGGTAGTTGTGCGCCAGGATCACTGCGTTGCGCTCGTGCTTGAGCCGCGCGATCTTGCGCGCCCACTTCTCGTCGGGCTCCACGCCCTGCCAAACTCCTGACTCCCGCGTGAGGTTCTCGAGGTAGGTGGTCATGGGCAGTCCTTTCCGCAGGAGATGCTAGCGCTAGTTCGGAGGCCATCGTACCCGCGGAAGCGCGCAGGCTTTTGCGCAGGCACGCGAAAAGCCCCAGCCGGAAGGGCCGGGGCTGTTAAGCGGGGAGTGCCGATTTAGCGGTTAGCGCCGAAGTCGGTGTCCGGGCGGTTCTCGTCGACGACGACACCGTCGGTCTCGATGCGCTCCTTCTGGAGCTCCTCGGTGACGCGCTCGGTGGACTGGACGGTCTCCTTGTCCAGGGAAACCTTCTCAACCGGGACGGTCTCCTTAGACACGGTGACGCGCTCCTCGGAGAGGGTCACGGAAGCCTCAGCCTCGCCGATGCGGGAGTCTACGTTCGCGCGGTCAGCCTCGGAGATGGGCTCGCGGACAACGCGGACCTCTTCGCGCTGAACCGGAACCTCGACGGTCTCGGTCTCGTTGACGACGTACTTGCGCAGGCGGACCTGGCCGGACTCCACACGCTCCTTGCCAACGTTGAGCTGCTCCTCGGAGCGGACGATGGTGTCGTTGTCCAGGTCGCGGTCGCGGTCAACGTCAACGTCTGCGCGGTCGGTGGCGACACCTGCAGCCGGTGCAGCGTGGCGTGCGTCGGTCTCGTAGGTGGTGACATCCTGGGTGCCCTCGAGGCCGTAGTGGCGGTAGAACGCCTCCTGGTCCTCGTTGGTCAGGTGGCCGTCCTCGTCCAAGTTCGGAGCGTTGTCGATGCGCTCCTTCGGGAATGCGAGGTGAAGCTCACCGTCGCGCAGGGTGTGGCCGCGCAGAGGAACGATGGAGTCGCCGCCACCGAAGAGGCCGTGGTTGACGGACACGAAGTCCGGCTGGCCGGTGGTGTCGTTAACGTAAACGTCCTTGACGCCGCCTACCTTCTCGCCATCAACGTCGAATGCGGTTGCGTTTGCAAGGTCTTCAATACGGTTGTAGTCAGCCATCAGTCTGATTCTCCTTTGGTAATTTGCTCCGGCCCGTCTGCCTTTGGGATAATTCCCGTGACAAGGCCCGTGCCGGTCGTTCGCTTGAACAATTCCGAATGTAGCCACGCTCTCGGAGGTGGCGCCGGAACATGTGTCCGGGAAGTCGGGATCATCCGAAAGTTGGAGGTATATGCTCAGGCTTATCGGTATCATCTCTAATCCTTTCCCGGTGACCTGCGCAAAAGTGCTGTCAGAACGACAGCGGCGGTAGCGGCGAAGTCTCAAATCGGTTAAGAACCCCTTTTGTAACGCTTAAGGAACGGCGAATGTGATAAAAATCACACTCGACTAGTTCTCGGTGATTCGCACGCTTTGGATGTCGCGCAGATGCCTGTAGAAGGTCGCCTTGTCGACGCCTCGGCGGCGCCGCACCCCGTCCACCGTCACCGCGATATCGTGGCCGCCCGCCTGCAGCGCCCGTCCGGTAAGAACACGTGAACCGTCGGTAAGACCTGGGGATACGCTCGCGTTGCGTGTGAAGAATTGTCCACCCGGCAGGGCGCTGAGGCGCTCCAACAACTTGGGCGAGCGCCGCGACGGCGTACCGGAGGTGTCCAAAGGGGTGACGAGTGGCGCGGCCGCAATCCCGGGGGCCGAAGCGGTGGGAACGAGTTTCGCGCCGAAGCAGCCGAAAAACCTCGCCGAGGCCTGTTCGCCGGAGCGAAACAGCAATACGGAGGAGTCCACGACGATCTCGCCGACGAACTCGGAGGCCGGGTTGATGTGCGTCAGCGTCGCCGAGCCCGCCACGACCTGGCCGAAATCGTTGCGGATGCACGGCGAGGGCACCACGGGCGCGGTGGCGGCCTCCTCAAAGGTCGGTGCTCCCCACAACGCGGCTGCCGGGGAGGTCGGGTCGGTGGGCACGTACGCTACCTCCGCCCACAGGTAGTCGCCGCGCATCATGCGGGTCAGTACGGCGCCGAGCGCGGCGTCGGAGCCGGAGACAACAACGCGCAGGCGCTCTAGTGGGCGCTGCGGGGCAGGCTGCGGCTCGCCCATGTGGGACACGTTCGGCGAGGCTTGGATTTCGGCGAGGGAGGGGGAGGCGTCGTCAGGCAAAAGCGTCGCGGCCAATTCGTCCAAGGGGCGTAAGTCCGCCCGCGAGGGAATGGGCGGTAGCGCAAGGGTGGGGGCGTGCGATGGCGCGTCCTCGCCGCACTGGCAATGAAGAAGCCGCATGCGATCACGCTACAATAACCCGAGTAATCCCCCTATATAAGGAGTAAGCATGTCCGCCATCGTCATCGTTGGTGCCCAATGGGGCGACGAAGGTAAGGGTAAGGCCACGGATATTCTCGGCGGCAAGGTCGATTACGTGGTCAAACCCAACGGCGGCAACAACGCGGGACACACCGTCGTTGTCGGCGGTGAAAAGTACGAGCTCAAGCTCCTGCCGGCCGGCGTGCTGTCAGAGAATGCGGTGCCCATCTTGGGTAACGGTGTGGTGGTGAACCTCGAGGCGCTCTTCGAGGAGATCGACGGGCTCGTGGCCCGCGGCGCCGACGCAACACGGCTGCGTATCTCCAGCAACGCGCACATGGTCGCGCCGTACCACCAGACACTCGACCGCGTGCAGGAGCGGTTCCTGGGCAAGCGCGCGATCGGCACCACCGGCCGCGGCATCGGGCCGACCTACGCCGACAAAGTCGCGCGCGTGGGGCTGCGCGTGCAAGATATTTTCGACGAATCGATCTTGCGGCAAAAAATCGAGTCGGCCCTCGACGTGAAGAACCAGATGCTGGTGAAGATGTACAACCGCAAAGCCATCGAGGTCGACGAGATGATGGACTACTTCATGTGCTACGCAGAGCGCCTCAAGCCCATGGTGATCGATGCGGAGTACACCCTGAACAAGGCGCTCGATGAGGGGAAACACGTGCTCATGGAGGGGGGACAGGCCACCATGCTCGACGTCGACCACGGAACCTACCCCTTTGTTACCTCCTCGAACCCGACCGCGGGCGGGTCGTGTGTGGGCACCGGCATCGGCCCGACGCGCATCACGGCGTCGCTCGGAATCATCAAGGCCTACACCACGCGCGTCGGCGCCGGCCCATTTCCGACCGAGCTCTTTGACAAGTGGGGCGACTACCTGCAGACCGTCGGCGGCGAGGTGGGCGTGAACACGGGCCGCAAGCGCCGCTGCGGCTGGTACGACTCGGTGATCGCCCGCTACGCCTCGCGCGTCAACGGCTTTACCGATTACTTCCTGACCAAGCTCGACGTACTCACCGGCATCGGCGAGATCCCGATCTGCGTGGCTTACGACGTCGACGGCGAGCGCTTCGACGAAATGCCCCTGACCCAGACCCAGTTCCACCACGCCGAGCCGATCTACGAGACGATGCCGGCCTGGG
Organism: Corynebacterium lipophiloflavum DSM 44291; assembly: GCF_000159635.1. Taxonomy (GTDB): domain Bacteria; phylum Actinomycetota; class Actinomycetes; order Mycobacteriales; family Mycobacteriaceae; genus Corynebacterium; species Corynebacterium lipophiloflavum. Next base: position 162,668 of record NZ_GG667193.1, read on the forward strand.
ACGAGGACATCACCGGCGTCACCGAGTTCGATGACCTGCCGCAGAAGGCGAAAGACTACGTGTTGCGCCTCGAGGAGCTCTCCGGCGCACCGATGAGCTACATCGGCGTTGGTCCCGGCCGGGACCAGACGATCGTGCGCAACGACGTCATGGAGCGCTAGCCCGAGATGGAATCGCTGACTCAGCGCCAGGTGTTCGTGCTTGGCACAGGCCCGGTGGCGCAGTCCTCCGCTGCCGCATTCGCCGACCTCGGTTTCGACTCCTACGTGGGAACCTTGGACGAAGAGCTGCCGCAGTGGGCCCGCCCGGAGATCACGGTGGTGTGCGACGGGCAGGTTGCGACAACGCAGCAGTTGGAGAAGTTTGTCGCGGAGACCGGGACGTACCTGGTGCCCTCGCTCGACGCATGCAGTATCACCCGCACCCGTGAGGGGATTCGCCGCACCGCCGCTGAGGAACTGGGCTTGCCCACGATGGCCTACGAGTTCGCCAACAGCGTCGGTGAGCTAGCCGGTTGTGCCGAGGCCGTGGGGTACCCGTGCGTGGTCAAGCCGTCGATTAGCGCAGGCGGGTGCGGGCACACGGTGGTGCACGGGCCGGATGACCTCGACGCCGCGTGGCAGCGCGCCCGCGAAACTAACCCGGAGGGTGCCGTAGCCGTGGAGCGCTACGTCGACTTCGACTACGAGGTCACCATCATCACCGCGCGTTCGGTAGATCCGGAGACGGGCCAGCTGGCCACATGGTTCTGCGAACCGATCGGCACCCGCCACGAAGCCGGGCGGTTAGTCGAGGCGTGGCAGCCGGCGCCGCTGTCGGAGGCCGCGATGGACAACGCGCGTTCGATCGCCGCGCGAATCACTGGTCGGATCGGGGCGCAGGGCGTGTACTCTATCGAGTTGTTTGTCGACGGGGACGAGGTTTACTTCTCCGACGTTAACCCGCGCCCCAGCCCGGATGGGATGGTCACACTCGCGACGCAGCGCATCGACCAGTTCGACCTGCATGCCCGTGCGGTGGCAGGCTTGCCTATCGACGTCACGTTGATGACCCCGGGCGCAGCTTGCTACGTGGCGGGCAAGGCGCACTCGGGCGAGGCGCTGGTACGCGCGCTCACGGTCGAGGAGACGACGATCCACGTTCTTGAGGAGACAACGGTGGTGCGCTCGACGGCTGAAGATGTCCAGCAAGCACGTGTGCAAGCCGAACGGGCGGCGCATTTTCTTTCCTGATCGCTACACTGGGCACTGTTTTGCTTCCGACGAATTCTTTACTCGGCTACGAAAGGTGCACAATGGCGGACCAATCGCTGCTCATCACACTCGCTAACCGCAATTACGACGGCATTGACGTGGAAGGTTTCGCTTCCAAGCGGGGCTTGCGCGTAGTTCGGCTCGACTCGTACGGCACGGATCTCCAGGAAATGTACGACGCCAATCTACTCGCTGAGGGCCCAGCGCTGGTTGTCGGTACGGGGGACGTGAGCTTTGACGGAGAGCTCGCCGCCACTCTGGGCATTCCTGTCGTACTGGTCACCGGGGAACAGGCAAACGTTGAGCTCTCTGAGCGCCGTCTCGAGGAGCTCGGCGCGGTTGTCGCCGGTGCATTCACCGCCGCCGAGCTTGCCGACGCCGACCTCGTCGCAGTCGATACGCGGCAAGTGATGTCCCCGGTGGTCTTCGAGTCCTGGCTGATTTCCCGTGCCAAGGAAAAGCGCGCCCACATCGTCCTGCCGGAGGGCGAGGACGACCGCATCCTCCAGGCCGCCGCGCAGCTGCTCGAGGACGAGGTGGCCGAGCTGACCATCCTCGGCGACAAGGCCGACATCGACCGCCGGGCCCAGGACCTCGGCATCGACCTGTCCGCCGCCCAGATTCTCAACCACCTTGAGTCCGACCTGCTCGAGGAGTTCGCCGCGGATTTCGCCGAGCTGCGCAAGGCGAAGGGCGTTTCGCTTGACGACGCCCGGGAGACGATGAAGGACATCTCCTACTTCGGCACCATGATGGTGCACAAGGGCATCGCCGACGGCATGGTCTCCGGCGCGGCCCACACCACCGCGCACACGATCAAGCCCTCGTTCCAGATCATCAAGACCATGCCGGGCACATCGGTTGTCTCCTCGATCTTCCTCATGGTTATGCGCGATCGCCTGTGGGCGTTCGGCGACTGCGCCGTCAACCCGAACCCGACTGCGGAGCAGCTCGGTGAAATCGCGGCAGTGTCCGCAAAAACGGCTGCGCAGTTCGGAATCGACCCGAAGGTTGCGATCTTGTCCTACTCCACCGGCACCTCAGGTTCCGGCCCGGACGTCGACCGCGCGGTCGAGGCCGTGGCGGCGGCGAAGAAGGCGGATCCCGAGCTCATCGTGGACGGGCCGCTGCAGTTCGACGCGGCGTGTGACCCGGGCGTCGGCAAGAAAAAGGCCCCCGAGTCCCCGGTGGCGGGTGAGGCAACCGTGTTCATTTTCCCCGATCTCGAGGCAGGCAACGCGGGTTACAAGATCGCGCAGCGCACCGGCGACGCGCTCGCGATCGGCCCAGTCCTGCAGGGGCTGAACAAGCCCGTCAACGATCTCTCCCGCGGTGCAACCGTCCCCGACATTGTCAACACCGTCGCCATCACCGCTATCCAGGCAGGAGCTCTGAAGTAAATGTCCTACGTTCTCGTCATCAACTCTGGTTCTTCCTCCATCAAGTTCCAGATTGTCGATCCGACCTCGTCGGCCAGCGACACCGCGTTCGTCTCCGGGCTAGTGGAGAAGATCGGCGAAAAAGACGGCCGGATTTCGGTTACCCACAACGGTGAGAAGCACGACTCCAACCAGCCGATCCGTGACCACCGCGGCGGCCTGCAGCTCGCCGTAGCCATGCTGGACTCGCTGGGCATCGGCCCGACCCAGATCGACCTCGTTGCGGTCGGCCACCGCGTTGTCCATGGCGGGCAGACCTTCTCCGGACCCGCCCTGATCACCGACGAAGTGGTCGAGCAGATCCGCGACCTCATCCCGCTCGCGCCGCTGCACAACCCGGCCAACATCGACAGCATCGAAGTCGCGCGCGACCTTTTGCCCAACATCCCGCACGTCGCGGTGTTCGACACCGGGTTCTTCGGCGAACTGCCGGCGGCGGCCGCCACCTACGCGATCAACAGCGAGGTGGCCGAAGCCAACCAGGTCCGCCGCTACGGTTTCCATGGCACCTCGCACGAGTTCGTCTCCGGCCAGGTGCCCGGCATCCTCGGCCGCGACAGCGCCGACACCAACCAGATTGTGCTGCACCTCGGCAACGGCGCATCCTGTTCCGCAGTCAAGGGCGGTGCACCCATCGACACCTCGATGGGTCTGACCCCGCTGGCCGGTCTGGTCATGGGCACGCGCACGGGCGACGTCGACCCGGGCATCATCTTCCACCTGCACCGCCAGGCGGGAATGAGCATCGACGAGATCGACACCCTATTCAACCGCCAGTCCGGCATCAAGGGCCTGTCCGGCGTCAACGACTTCCGCGACCTGCACGCCAAGATCGCCGAGGGTGACGAGAGCGCCAAGCTGGCGTTCGACGTATACATCACCCAACTGCGCCGCTACATCGGCTCCTACATGATCGCCCTCGGCCGCGTCGATGCGATCAGCTTCACCGCCGGTGTGGGTGAGAACGACGCTGCGACGCGCGCCGCGGCGCTGGCCGGGCTGGAGAACTACGGCATCGTCATTGACGACAACCGCAACGCGGGTCCGAACGACGGCCCCCGCGAGATCACCACCGACGACTCCACCGTCAAGGTCCTCGTCGTGCCGACGAACGAGGAGCTGGCCATCGCACAGCAGTCAGCGGAGGTCGCTGCGGCGCAGTAGGCTGGGTCACCGTGGCGTTTCGGTTTGCGGGATGTCACGGTGAAGCGGTTGGATGGTCGGGCGACCTGGGGTTTTGTGGCGCCGCAGCCGTTGACTGTGACATTTCACCCGCTGAGATGTCACGGTGAAGCGTTTGGGCGGTTTCGCGACCTGGGGTTTTGTGGCGCTGTTGGCGTTGACTGTGACATTTCACCCGCTGAGATGTCACGGTGAAGCACTCAACCGTCCCCGCCACCTGGAGTTTTGCACCGCCGCAGCTGTTGACCGTGACATTGCACCCGCCGAGATGTCACGGTGAAGCACTCAACCGTCCCCGCCACCTGGGGTTTTACACCCCCGCAACCGTCGACCGTGACATCTCACCCCCCGAGATACCACCGTGAAGCACTCAACCCGAACAAACCCGGACCTAAAACCACGTCGCCGGCCGGACTTTGTTCGCCATGTCCACCAGCGCGTAGCGGTGGCGTGCATAGGGGGCGATGCGGGCTTGTTCGCGCAAAGTCGTCGCGAGGCCGCGGCGAAGGTCGCGGGTGGTGAACTCGTACTCGAAGAGTGAGTGGTCGGAGGCGGCGCGGTCGACACCCGCGTCGCGCAGCAGCGTGAGTGCCGCGCGCAGCACGTAGACCTTGATCTGCAAAAACCGAGGTTCGTTGTTGGGGATTTCTTCCAGGCGGCGGGCGGCGCGGCGGATGCGGGACTCCGTCAGTTCGTCCGACACCAGATCGAGGATAGTGGTGAGCTGCGCCATCCTGTGGTGGCGCGAGGAGTTCGGCACCTTGTCCAGCGCCGCGACGGCGAGCTCGACCTCGCGCTCCGCCATCAGCAGCCGCGCGAGCCCGAAAGCCGAAGACACCGTCGTGGGGTTGGTCAACCACACCAGCGAGTAGAGGCGCAGGGCGTTGAAGCGCAGGACAGCCGGGGTATCGCTGAGCATGGTCCAGTCCTCGGCGAGCACGCCCTTGGACTGCCACGCCTCGAAGGCCTCCGAGGGCAGTTCGCCCAGGTGGGTGCGGATACCGGCGGCGGCGCGGGAGAGGGCGTCGTCAAGCAATGCCCCCGTTAAGTAGCCGTTGCTTTGCAGGATGAGCTCGTCGATCGCGGCGATGGCGAGCTTGGGGGCGGCCTCGCCGGGCACGGCGACGAGCACACTGGTGAAGTTGGCCTGAGCGGACTGGAAGTCGCCGATGAGTGTGTTGGTGACCCCCGAGTACCAATGGAATCGCCAGTTGTGGCTGAGGCGGTCCTTGAGCGACTCGAGCCAGGTACGCGCCTGGTAGGTCAGCCCGAGGTCCAACATCGCGCGGACGACACCGAACGGGATTTCGCTGGACTGCTCGTACTGCGGGGTCTGCATCGCCTGGCGCAGGTTCTCCAGGGTCTCCTGCGGGTGAAGGTAGGAGGTGCCCTGCAGCATCGCGGCGCCGACGTCGTGGCGGTCGATCAGGGGAGCGGGCAGCGCAGTGACAACTTCCTGCGGGGTGATCTCCACGGTGCGGCTGATGCCGTCGATCAGCTGGTCGGTGCGAAACACCAGGTGCTTGGTGCCGAAGGTGGTGCGCTGCGGGGAGAAGAGGGAGTGCTGGGCGGGGTAGGTGCGCCCGTCGCGGATCGCGATGCACTCGCGCAGCACCCCGTAGAGCTGGGTTTCCAACTCGCCGACGGTGGAAAACCGCTGTTCCGGGTCCTCGTGGCAGCACCGCCGGATGAGCCGGTACAGCGAGAGGTAGCGGCGAAACGTCGGCTCCTCGGTCGGCGAGGGGATGCCGGGGTCGTACACCCCGTCGGTGCGCGGCAGGTGGACCACCAGCGAGGCCAGCGTCCGGCCGATGGTGTAGATGTCGGAGGCGATGCTGGGGCCCTGCGTGGCCACTTCGGGGGCCTGGAAACCTTTGGTGCCGTAGATGAAGCCGTAGGCGCCGATGCCGCTGACCGCGCCGAGGTCGATGAGCTTGACCTGGTCCTCGGTGACGATGATGTTGTCGGGTTTCAGGTCGTTGTAGACCACCCCGCGCGAGTGCAGGTACACCAGCGCGGGCAGCACCTCGAGGATGTAGGCAATCGCCAGGTCGACGGGGAGCAGCCCGTCGGGTTGCTCGTTTCTGCGCTGGCCGAGGCTGGGCCCGCCGACGAACTCCATCACGATGAACCCGCCGGGCACGCGAGGGTCGTCGATGAAGTTGAAAATCTTCACGATTCCCGGGTGGGTGATCTCTGCGAGGAATTCGCGCTCCGCCACCGCCGCGGCGGCCTCGTCGGCGTTTTTGGTCGAGTGCAGCCCCTTAAGCACCACCACACGGTCGGCGACGTTGTGGTCCTGGGCCACGTAGATCCAGCCCATCCCGCCGTGCGCAATCACGCCCATGATCTCGTACTGGCCGGCCACCACGTCACCCGGGTGCAGATGCGGGGCGTTCAGGCCCTTCTGCACAACGGCGCGGGTCGGGTCTTTCAGCGCCTCCTTCGGGTCGGTCGGAGCGATCCACGGCAGCTCCACCATGCCGTCGGCCACCGCGCGCGCCGCGCGCTTCGCGCCGCGCAGCTCGCGGAAAGTGTCCAGGGCTTCGCGCCGCGAGCGTTGCGACGTGTCCTCCTCACGCCTCCCCTCCCTCAGTGCGTCAAGGTCTTTGAACAGCTCAGCCATATCGCCCAAGCCCGCGTAGCTGCGCTCGTCGCTGTCACTGTCGTCGTCAAGAGCGAACGGGTCGAAGGCGACGGCCTCGGTGGCGGGGTCGTCGCCGGCGAAGGGGTCGTACTTGACGGCCTCGGTGGTGTCTTCTTCTACCGCTTCCTCGCGCTCGCTCACTGTTGCTCCTTCGCCTCAGAAGTAGCTCTGTACCGCAGCTCCGGCATCGACGGGCTGGCTAGGCTGCCGGAGAGCCATCTCTCGTACATCGCGTTCCAGGTGCCGTCGTTACGCAGCCGCTCCATCGTGGAGTTGACCTGCATGGTCATCCCGGCGTCGCCCTTGTGTGTGCCCACGGCGTACTGCTGGCGGCCGTAGCGCCGCGGCAGGATCGTGGTGTACGGGTCCTGGGAGACCATGCCGGCAAGGATCGCGCCGTCGGCCAGGATCGCGTCGGCGTGGAACTGTTGGGTGGCCATCAGGCAGTCCGCCCAAGTGCGGGTGCGCAGGATCGTCGACTGCGGCGCGATCTCGCGCGCGAGCTGCACCAGGTTGGAGCCGTCGACGACGCACACGGTGGTGCCCGGGAGGTCATCCTCGCTTGAGATACCCCGGTCCCGGGGCACGAGCAGGCGCACGTACGAGGTCAGGTACGGCGTGGAGAAGTCGACGCTGGCAACGCGGGTCGGGGTGACCGACATCGTGCGGATCACGATGTCGACCTCGCCGTTTTGCAATGACTGCGCGCGCTGTTGGGAGCCGACGAAGCGGAAATCCACCCGGTCGGGGTCGCCGAAGATGTCGCGGGACACTTCGCGCGCCAGGTCGATTTCGAAGCCGCGCAGGTCGCCTGCGGTGACGTCGCGGTAGGAGAGCAGGTATTGCGACTGGTCGACGCCGACGACAATGCGGCCACGTTCGACGACGTCCGGGATGCGTTCGGCCGGCGTCGCGTTATCCGGGCGCAGCGATCCCTCCCACTCGGTGTCCTGCGCGAACCCGGTCTCCGGGGCCACCCCGGGCCTGTCCAGCACCGCGCCGGGCGGCAGCGGTACGCCGCTATACGACGGCGGCGACGTCGCCGGCGTGGCAACGCGGCTCTCGCCGCCGGACGTGCAGGCGGCAAGGGAGGCGCAGAGTAGTGCGGCGGCAGCGACGCTGGTGAACCTTTTCACAGGTACTCCCTCAGTCGGCGCCGAATCCCAAGCCAGATGGACAGCACGGACAAGGCGGTGAAGGCCATAACGGCGCCGGCGACCGCGCTGGTGGCGTCGAAGGAGGCGACGATGTATTCGCGCATGTCCTGGCGCGACTGGCCGATCAGCCCGGACAGGGCGTTGTCCAGCCTGGTGTAGGCGCGCGAGGATGACGCCACCCCCTCGCCCGGGTTCGGCTCGGTGAGCACCTGCACGGCGGTGTCGAACTCGCCGTCGCCGAGCGTTTGGGCGAACTGGGTGTGCGCCTCATCCCACTGGTCCAGGGCTTCGCGCGCCGAGGCGATCAGGTCCGGGTCCGTCGAGCCGGAGGGGGTGGCGGAGGCGGAATCGAGCGCGGCCGATATCGAGTCGTAGGTGTTGCCGAAGTTGAGGTCGTCGGCCGAGACGGACTGGCGGCGCAGCAGCGCGAATATTTCATCGTTGCGGGTTTCCTGGGCGACGATGCGCGCGCTGGTGAGCTCCTCCCACGGGGTGGCGGCGCGCTCGAAGCCGCGCTGGCCGGACTGCCACACCGCGTAGTTGGCCGCCGAGGCCCACGCAATGGCGATGACCATCATCATCGTCGCCGCGATGAACCCGCGGTTGAGCCTGCGGCGGAACACCTTCCACAGCCACACCTGCGCGGCCAGCAGGAAAACGAGCGCGGCGACGAGGCCCGACAGCGGCACCCACTGCGGGCGGGCGAGGCGGCCCATCTCGTCGGCCACCTGCTCGCGCGTGAGGTTGAACAGCTCCGTGGCGTTGCCCAGCATGCGCTCGCGCATCACGTTCGAGCTCGACGACATGTACGCCACGCTCACGGGGTTGCCCATGCGCTGGTTGGTTTTCGCCCGCTCCATCAGCCCGGCGTAGACGGGGATGTCGCGCTGGATCTGCAGCACAAGGCGGCGGATTTCCTCGTCGCGCGCGCCGGAATCGACGGTGCCCTCGAGCACCTCGTTCGCGGCGATGACGGCCATATCGACCGACGCCATGAAGCGGTTCATGTCGTACTCGCTGGAAATGCCCGGCTGCACGAACGTGGAGGTGGCAATCGTGTCGGCCTGCGATAGGGAGGTGATCAACGTGTGCGCCGAGTTGCTCATCGGCTCGGTGGAGTTGACCAACACGTCCATCGCCTCCTGGCGCGCAGCCATGGTCTGGCTCATGGAAACGCCGGCAGCGATCAGCGCCAGCGTGAGCACCAGCATCATCGACAGCAGCTGGCCGGGGGTGGTGGTGATGAAGTCGATAACGCGGCGCACCCAGCGCAGCGGGCCGGTAAACGTTTCGGCCATCTTGACGCGGGCGGAGCGGTTTTCGGGCAGGGCTTCGAGCTCGTCGACGAAGGCGTCGTCAAGCGGAGCGTCGTCGATCACGCTCGCTTGCTGCACCATTGCTATACCATAACCCGCCAAAAGCTTATCGTGCTGTAACTATCAGCCGATTGTTGGCTAGCGTGGCCCGCGCGTGCCTAAAGTGGGTGGCATGGAAGGCGACGGCAACGGTTGGGTCGAAGGCCCCGCGGGCATGAAACTGTGGGGCCGCTTCGGCGCGTCCGGGCTCTTTTTGCAGGCAGGGGGCCGGGTTCTGCTGCAGCACCGCGCGACGTGGACAGCCCAGGGCGGCACCTGGGCGCTGCCCGGCGGGGCCCGCGACTCGCACGAGACTGTGGAGCAGACCGCGCTGCGCGAAACGGTGGAGGAGTGCGGGATTGACCCTTCCCTGATCACGGTGACCTCGGCGATGGTCACGGCCGGCCCGTTCGCGTCGGGCTGGACCTACACCACGGTGTTCGCGTCGACAAACACCGGCGAGCCGATCCCGGTGGAGCCGAACGAGGAGTCGGCGGAGCTGCGCTGGGTTCCAGTGGACGAGATCCGCGCCTTGCCGCTGCACCCGGGCTTTGAAGCGTCGCTCGACGCGGTTGTCGGGCATACTAAACCGCATGATTGAAGTTCACAATCTGACCAAACAGTACGGTCCGGTACGCGCGGTCGACGACCTGACGTTCACCGTCACGCCCGGTGTGGTCACGGGCTTCCTCGGGCCCAACGGCGCCGGCAAGTCCACGACGATGCGCATGATCCTCGGCCTCGATTCGCCCACCTCGGGCACGGCGCTTATCGACGGCTCCCCGTATGCGTCCCTGGACCAGCCGGCGCGCCGCGTCGGTGCGCTACTCGACGCCAAAGGGGTGCACCCGAACCGTTCCGCGCGCGCGTCGCTGTTGTGGCAGGCCCAGGCCTCGGGCATTCCGGCCGGGCGCGTCGATGAGGTGCTAAGCCTCGTCGGCCTCACCGACGTGGCGGCCAAGCGCACGGGCGGCTTCTCGCTCGGCATGGGCCAGCGCCTCGGCATCGCATCGGCGCTTCTGGGCGACCCGGAGTACCTGATCTTGGACGAGCCGGTCAACGGCCTCGACCCGGAGGGGATCCGCTGGGTGCGCGGCCTGCTGCGCTCCCTGGCGGATGAGGGCCGCACGATCTTGGTGTCGTCCCACCTGCTGGCCGAGATGGCGCAGACCGCCGATCACCTCATCGTCATTGGCCGCGGCAGGCTCGTGGCGGACACGTCGGTCCACGACTTCATCAAAGGCAACTCCGCGGTCACCACCGTCGTGCGCCCGGTGGACCCGGCCGCGATGGAGACCGCCCTGGCCGCGGCCGGGGTGAGCTTCGAGCTAGGCGTCGATGCTGAGGGCAGGCCGACGATCGCCGTGGCGGATCACACCTGCGACGAGATTGGCGCCGTGGCGTTTCGCGCCGGCGTGCAGTTGGCGGAGCTAAGCGAGCGCCGCGCCTCGCTCGAGGACGCCTACATCCGCTCCACCGAGGGCCACATCCAGTACCAGGCGCAACCCCAGGACACCCCAGGAGGACAACACCGTGCTTAACCTTGTGCGCGCAGAGTTTACGAAGCTGCGCTCGACCGCCTCCTTCTACTGGACAACCGGGCTGATCCTGGCGATCGCCGCCGGCTTCGCCACCGCGTTCGCGGCCCCGGCAGGGGCGGTGTACTTCCCCATCACCGTGGTGATGGCGGTGAGCATGATCTCGGCGATCATCGTGATCGTGCAGGCGGCGATGGTGGTCACCACCGAGTACCGCTTCGGCCTGCAGTCCACCAATTTCCGGCTCGCGCCGCGGCGCTGGCAGGTGGCCGTGGCCAAACTGGTGCTCTACGCCGTGCTCGCCGCGCTGACCGTGCTGGTGGCGCTGATTATCGCATTCGTGCTTGCCGACGCCCTCGCCGACGTGCCTGCAAACTGGACGTCCAACCCCGCCACGCTGCGCGCGCTGTGGGCCGTGCCGCTGGCGACAGCCACGCTGACCATGCTCACCCAGGGCGTGGGCTGGATCGTGCGCAACACCGCGGGTACCGTCACGTTGGTCTTCGCCTTCCAGTTCGTCGTGGAAACCATCGTCGGGTTCATCCCGGGCATCGGGCGCGATATTGCTCAGTACCTGCCGTTTTCCAACTACTACGCGTTCGTGACTAACGCGCCGGCGCAGCACGACGACGTGTGGGTTTCCTATGGCATCTTCCTCGCCTGGGCCGTGGTGGCCTGGGTGGTCGGCGTCGTGTTGCTGCACCGGCGCGACGTGTAGCGTTTCGGGCCTACTGCAGCGCCGAGGTCAGCTTCATCACGTTGTCGATGTAGCGGCGGTGCCACGGCCTGCGGCTCCATTCCTCCAGCGTGAGCTGGTCGGAGACGTTCATGTAGGTCTGGGCGAGCGTGTACATGTCGTCGAGAAGCGAGCCGGAGGCGACAAACAGCGAGCTTTCGTAGTTCAGCGAGAACGAGCGCATGTCCATGTTGGAGGAGCCGAGGACGCCGACGCACGTGTGGCGGCCGGGATCGGCCAGCGCGAACTTCGTGTGCAGCACGTACGGGGCGGGGAAGCGCCAGATGTGCACGCCCGCGCGCAGAAGCTGCTCGTAGTAGGACGACTGTGCGTGGTTGACCATGAACTGGTCGGCCTTCTCTCCGACGAGCAAATCGACGCGCACCCCGCGGTAGCAGGCGGTGGTCACCGCCTCGAGCAGCGAATCCTCGGGCACGAAATAGGGCGAGCACAAGATCAGGCGTTCGCGCGCGTGGTGGATCAGGGTGTTGAACATCCGCAGGTTCGGTTCGGCCTGGTAGCCGGGGCCGGAGGGGATGAGCTGCACGATGTGCTCGCCAGGCTTATCGACACCCAACCGACGCGGCGGCAGCAACTCAATCGCCTCCCCGGACTCGGTGAACCAGTCGACGGCGAACATTGACTCCAGGGATGTCACGATCGGGCCCTCGAGCTCGACGAACGCGTCAATCCACTGCCGCCCCGCCCGGCGGTGGTTGCGCATCAGGTAACTGCGGTCGATGAGGTTGAGCGAGCCCATCATGGCGACGTGTCCGTCGACGATGACCACCTTGCGGTGGTTGCGCAGGTCGGGGCGGCGGAAGCGGCCCCGCCACGGCTGTAGCGGCAGCATCAGGTACCAGTCGATGCCGGCGCGCGTCAGCTTGCGCGTCATGCGCCGGAAGCCGGGGTACTTCAGCGAACCAATGTGGTCGAGCAGCAGTCGCACGTGCACGCCGCGGGCCACCGCCCGCTCCATCGCCTCGAAGACGATCCCGGTGGTGTCATCCCAGGCCACAGCGTAGATTTCAATGTCCACGTAGTGCTCGGAGGCGTCGATAAGCTGCGCGATGCGACGGATGGCGAGCTCGTAGTCGGACCAGACGTGGCGCACGTTGGCGTCGACGGCGGGAAAACCCGTCAGCGCGCGGTGCAGGCGCACGATCGCCTCCTTGTCAGCCCCGATCTCCGCGTCGGGCGGAAGGTCGGGGATGTCGGTGTGCACGTTGGTGATCTCGGCCTGGGCGCGCTGCTGGATGCGGTGGCGGTGCCGGTTGAAAAAGCTCGAGCCCATCAGCAGGTACAGCGGCAGGCCCAAAAACGGCAGCAGCAAAATGAGCAGCAGCCACGCATTGGCTGCCGACGGGCGCCGGTTCGACGGCACGATGCCGATCATGACGAATTTGATCGCGTAATCGATCAGCATGGCGACGAGCTGCCAGTAACTGATATCTAGTGAGAATGACATGGCGGATCTAGCGCACTTCGTCGTAGGCGAACGCTGTGGTGTCGAAGTCGGCGATCACCGGCGCGTGGTCGCTCGCGCCCTTGCCGCGGCGCTCGTCGACATCCACCCACGCTTTGACCAGCTTGCCGGCCAGCGGGGGCGTGGCCAGCAGAAAATCGATCAACATGCCCTGGTTTTTCTGAAAGCGCATCGCCTTGTAGTCCCAGAAGGAGTAAGCGTCGTCGTGGCGGATCTCCACAAGGCCGGCCTCGAGCAGCATCTCGAAAGCGGCGCGCTCCGGCTCTGTGACGTGCGTCTTGCCCTCGAACCAGGCGATGTCCCACACGCTGCTATCGCGCGGGGCGATGTTGAAGTCCCCGGTGAAAAGCTGCGGGGTCTGCGCCGCGACCTCGTGCTGCAGGGAATAGAGAAACTGCAGCTTGTAGTCGTAGTGCGGGTGGCCGATCTCGCGGCCGTTAGGCACGTACAGCGACCACACCTCCACCCCACCGCAGGTCGCGCCGACGGCGCGCGCCTCGACGCTGCCCTCGTAGGCGGGCTGGTGGTCAAACTGCGTGCGCACATCCTCTAACCCGACCCGGGAGGCCAGCGCGACACCGTTCCACTGGTTCGTCCCCACGTGCGCGACCTCGTAGCCGGCGGCCTCGAACACGGCGTAGGGAAACTTCGCTTCGCTGGTTTTCGTCTCCTGCATGGCTAACACGTCGACGTCGTTGCGCTCGAGGAACGCGACGATGCGCTCGGCGCGGCTGCGCACCGAGTTGACGTTGAAGGTGGCGATCCGCATGCGTCAACACTAACCCAGAAGGGCGTAGCGTTGCCGATGGTGCTCCACAAAACCCAGCTTCTGGTACAGCCCGATCGCCGCCGCGTTGCCCGCGCGCACGTGCAGGTAGGCCTCGTCGGCTCCCTGGTCGAAACCCCACGCCAACAGCGACGCACCGAGCGCGGTGCCCAGCCCGCGCCGGCGCAGCTCCGGGGCGACCTCCACGGCCGAATACCCGAGCCACACGCGCCCGTCCTCCGACTCGGTGAACGTCGCTCTGGTCACGGCCACGGTTTCGCCGCCGCGGGTGAGCCTGGCGTACGCGATGCGCCCGTCGATGGGGCGGATCGCGTCGGCGGGAAGCTGCTGGCCGCGGAAGTGGTACATCGACAGCCACGCCTCGTCGGGGGTGTCGAGCACCTCGAAATCCGCAGCGACGTCCCCGCCGTCCAACGTGCGCGTCATCACCAAAATCTCCTCCCCGAGCGACCACTGCGGGGTGAGGATTTTCAGCGCGGGTTTGCCAATGCGCTCCGGGATCAGCAACTGCAGCGGCTTGCCGCGTTGTTCGTAGAACTCAGTGAGCTTGTCCAGCGGCACCGGGTTGAACCCCGCCGAGTAGCCAATCGGGGTCGCCGAATTAGAGCGCTCGGCGATGTCGGCACCGGCGCGTGCGAGCCAGCCGTCGATAAGCTCCTGCTCCTGGCCGGGAAACGCCTTGGCGTAAGCAACCTCGACCGCGCGGATGTCGCTGTTGCGCACCGTGCGCGGCGACAGCTTCTTCACGATGTGGACGTGTTCAATCTCGATCGCGTCCTTGAACGACGGAAAGCCTCCGACCTCCTGGGGGCGGATCACCAACGGATCGAGCGAGATCACGTGCCCGATGACGTCGCTTGAGTGCTCACCGATGCGCTGGCGCACCACCACCCGATCACCGGGCTGGATGTCATCGGAGCGGAAGAATCGGGCCATCAGTGGCCGAACGGGTCTTCGTCGGTGCCCGGCAGCCACGTGTTGCCGGGGGTGTTCCAGCCGTTGTCGCGGATCACGCGCTTCGCCTCGCGCTTGTAGCGGCCGGTGAGCACATCGGTGTAGACAACACCGTCCAGGTGGCCCACCTCATGCTGCAGGCAGCGGGCGAAAAACCCCTCGCCCTCGACCACGACCTCGTCGCCGTTCTCATCCAGGCCAGTGACCTTCGCCCAGCTCGCGCGGCCCGTCGGCCAGGACTCGCCCGGTACCGACAGGCACCCCTCGTCGTCGTCACCGTCATCGCTCGGCATCGTCTTCGGCACCTCGGATGTTTCCAGCACCGGGTTGATCACGGTGCCGCGGCGCATCCGGTCGCCGTCGGGGCAGTGGTAGACGAACAGGCGCAGCGGCACACCAACCTGGTTCGCCGCCAGCCCCACGCCGTAAGCGGCGTCCATGGTTTCGTGCATGTCCGCGATCAGTTCCTGCAGCTCAGCAACCGGCTGCTCGACCGCCTTCGTCGGTTCGTGCAACACCGGGTCGCCGTGGATCACGATGGGTCGAATTGTCATGCTTAATATATTAGGCATGCTTACCGACGCCGACCTCACACTCCTGGACTTCGAAGCCACCGCCCCCAGGTCCGTCGGTGCGAAGGAGGATGCGATCAGGTCCGTTCTGGGCCTAACGCCGATTCGCTACTACCAGCGGCTGAACGTGCTGCTGGATTCTTCGGAGGCGTTGGCGGCGCGGCCGCAGCTGGTGCGGCGTTTGCAGCGGGTGCGGGACCGATCTGTGGGGTGAGATGTCACGGTCGGCAATTTCGCGACCGTGACCACCTGGGCTTTTGCTGCGCCACTCTCGCCCACCGTGACATTCCAGATGTCACGGTCGGCAATTTCGCGACCGTGACCACCTGGGCTTTTGCTGCGCCACTCTCGCCCACCGTGACATTGCGCCTCAGGGAACCCCGGTATCGAAGCAGCTGTCTAATCCAATATGGACAATACGTACGGCGAACCGGACTGGCGTTCCCCGCTAGCCGAATCCCTGGTCGACCTGCGCTCGCTCCCGTTGGATGATCCCCTCCGGAATCTCGAGAAAAGTGGGCTCGTCCGGGTGGCGGGCCAGATCGCGATGCCCATCGATCTCTTCGCAGGGTTGGCTTTCCACGAACAGCTTTCGTGGAGGCGCTGGCACGCGGCCGCAATGCCTACCAGGCAGTTCTCACAGGGAGATCGGCGGCGCGCGTGCTGGGCATGTGGGTGGTGTCTTTGTCGCCGGAGCCGGTTGAGCTGGCACTCCCTAGCGGAGAGGTCCCGCCGACGTATCGGAGGGATCGCAGCGTGGCGTGCCGTCGCCGCTGCGTCGACACGTGGGTCGATGTTTACGGTGTGCGGACGACCCCGCCGATCCGGACATTCATCGACATCGCCCGCGATCACGGCTTCGCGAAGGGGCTGATCGCGGCCGACTGGCTTCTCGCCAACGGCTTCGAGCGCGATGATCTCTACCGGGAGCTCGCCGCCGCGGGGCCGATGCGTCACGTGCGTGTCGTGCGCCGTTGCATCGCATTGGCCACGGCGCAGTCGGAATCGCCGTACGAGTCCCTCGCGCGCGCCGTTCTCATCGAGGCCGGTGTGCAGGGCATCGAGCTGCAAGTGTGGGCTGGAGGCTTCCGCATGGACATGCTTATCGGCGGCTGGCTGGCAATCGAGATCGACGGCGACGTGAAGTATTCCGATGATCCCGGGCTGACGATCCGGCAGGAGTACGAGCGTCAGAAGTCCTTGGGGAACATGGGGTTTGTTTTTCTGCGGTATAGCCCGCGGCATCTGCGGGAGAGGCCGGGTGACTTTGTGCAACAGGTTCTGTTCAGGCTTGAGGCGGCGGCTCCGCACGGCGCGTCGCAGTACCCGCGGCAGATCCGAAGGTAATAGTGTTGCTAGTGTGACTACTGTGAATCCTGGTAACGGAAACCGCGACGACTTCGCGGGCGAGGTGGATGAGTACCGCGGTTCGCACCGCCGCGACGAGGGCTACGACGAGGGCTACGACGAGGGCCGCGAAGAAGGCTACGACGACGCTGGCGGGAGCACCGCCGCGGTCGCCGGGGGCATCCCGAAGCGGGGACTGGCGATGATCCTCATAGCCGTTGCCTCAATTCTGCTGCTCTGGGGCCTGTACGCTCTGACGCAGAAGGACGGCGCGGACACACCGAACACAGCTGCAAACACCGCGAACCCGGCGGCGGGCTCGGCACCCGCCCAGCAGCCGAAGCAGCAGCCCCAAAACCAGCCACAGAACCAGCCACAGAACCAAAACCCAGCTCAAAACCCGGCACCCCAGAACCAGAACCCAACCCAACCCCAGAACCCCACACCAGCACCAGCCCCCGCGCCCAACCAGGGACCGGCGCTGACAAAGGCAAACGCAATGGTGTTCGTGTTCAACAACTCGCCCAACCCTGGCCTGGCCGGCTCGACGGCGGACAAGCTTGCCCCGGAGTACACGGTGGCGAACAAGAGCGCGGACTCCACGACAATGAACTTGCCCGAGCAGCGTTACGGTATTTTCCCGCGCACGACGGTGTTCTTTGATCCGTCGATGAGCGGTGCTGAGCAGGTTGCGGCTGAGGTGGCGCGTCAGGTGGGCGGTGTAGCCACGCCGGTTACGGACGTGCCGCAGGGTGCGACGCTACCGGATCAGGTTCGCGGCAACCGCGAGGCCATCTCTGTCGTGCTCACCGGCTAACATTGCCTCATGGATCCGTTCCGTGATTTTGCCAGGTCCCCGAATCCGACGCTGGGCGTCGAGTGGGAGATCTGCCTCGTCGACCCGCAGACCCGCGACTTGGTGCCGCGCGCCGCGGAGGTGATCGACGAGGTCACCGCGCGCAACCCGGATCTGCACTTGGAGCGTGAGTTCCTGCAGAACACCATTGAGCTGGTCACGCCGGTGTGCCGTAACACGGGGGAGGCGTTGCGCTTCCTCACTGACGCCACGGAGAAGGTGCGCGCGGTGGCGGAGGAGGAGAACCTGCGGCTGTGGGCGTCGGGTGGTCACCCGTTCTCGGATTTCCGCAAGCAGCCGCTGAGCCCGAAGATCACGTACAAGGAGATCATCAACCGCACGCAGTATTGGGGCCAGCAGATGCTGCTGTGGGGCATCCACTGCCACATCGGTATCCGGCACGAGGACCGTGTGTGGCCGATCATCAACGCGGTGATGACCAAGTACCCGCACCTGCTGGCGATTTCGGCCTCGAGCCCGGGGTGGGACGGCCTGGACACGGGCTACGCCTCGAACCGCACGATGCTGTACCAGCAGCTGCCCACCGCGGGCATGCCGTACCAGTTCCAGACGTGGGACGAGTGGGTGCAGTTCATGCGGGATCAGCAGACGTCGGGCGTGATCAACCACACGGGCAGCATGCATTTCGACGTCCGCCCGGCCGCGAAGTGGGGCACTATCGAAGTCCGGATCTCGGACGCCACGTCGAATCTGCGCGAGCTCGCCGCGATTGTGGCACTGACGCACTGCCTGGTGGTGCACTACGACCGCATGATCGACGAGGGCAAGCAGCTGCCCACGCTGCAGCCGTGGCACGTGGCGGAGAACAAGTGGCGCGGCGCGCGCTACGGCATGGACGCTCTGGTGATCACGAGCCGCGCGACGGACGAGCGCTGGGTCACCGAGGAGCTGGTCGACTTGGTCGACAGCCTCCAGGGCGTCGCCGCCGATCTCGGCTGCGTGGAGGAGTTGAACCTGGTGCTGGAGATCCTCGAGCGCGGCGCGGGGTATCAGCGCCAGCGCAGGCTTTTCGACGTCCACCGTGACTGGAAACCGGCCGTCGATCTGGCCTGCGACGAGTTGACCTCCCTGACCTGGGGCTGATCCCGCTTAGCGCTTCGGGGCGGGGCGTTCGTTGACGGTGAGGGCGTCTTCGCCGCCGTAAAGGCCTTCGAGGCGCGAGACGCGCCCGAGGCGCTGGGCGGTGACGGGGTTGGTCATGAGCGCGAAGATGACGAGCAGGACGAGCATGCCGATGTCGCCGCGTTCGTGGACACCGAAGTCGGGGGAGCCGATGACGCGGATGATGGTGCCCACGACCATGAGCACCAGGCCGGTGGTCTGGGGTTTGGTGATTGCGTGGATGCGCGCGAGGGTGGATTTAAAACGCACGGATCCGACGGCGGCGGAGAACACCATGAATGCGCCGGGGAGGATGAAGATGAGGGAGATGATGTCGGTGATCATGAGATGTCGTCCCTTCGGCGAAAGCGGGCCACGGACAGCGAGGCGATGAATCCGAGCAGCGCGATGACAATCATCGCGTTGACCACGGTGGTGTCGATGGTCCAGCAGATGTAGAGGGCGAGCACGCACTGCAGTGAGGCGGTGAAGGCGTCGTTGCCAAGCACGCGGTCGAGCGAGTTGGGGCCGACGACAATACGCCAGCCGATGATGAACAGGCTGGCCACGAGAAAGGCGGCGGCGATGCCGAGGAAGATGTTGTACAGGTTCGGGTCCATGGCTTAGCCCCTGCTTTCGAAGATGTCGATCATTTGGCGCTCTAGCTTTGCCACGCTGCGGCGTTCCCGCGCGATATCCTCTTCGGTCTCGGCGTTGAGGACGTGGATGGTCCATTCACGGTTGGCGATGTCGAGGTCGGTGACGGCGCCGCCGGGCTGCAGGTTGTAGGCGCAGGTGGCCAGGTAGAGCACGAGCTCGTTGGAAACCCGCATGGGCACTTTGAGGATGGCGCTGCGCGGCGGGGCGGCGGGCCGCAGCGCGAGCCACGCGACCTTGGCGGAGGCGACGATGAGGTCGCCGAACCACACGATCACGAATACGGCGAGTTTGCTCCAGCGGACGCGGTGGTGGTCGCGCGGCACCTTCGGCAGGGGCAGCGCTAGCACGATGAGCAGGGCGAGCGCGAGGCCGCCGAGCACGTTTCCCCAGCTGATCTCGCCGAGAAGGATCACCCACATGAGGGTCAGCCACAGCACGAAGTGGGGGCGGATTCGGGCGCGTAGTCCTTGCATAGCTTATTCCCCTTCCGTTTCGCCTTGGGTGGATTCGCCCATGAGGTTGCTTTGCGCCACGGGTTCGGGAACTGCGGCGGTGGTGATGCCCTCAGGCGGGGCAGGGGTGGTGGTGCGGATGTCCAGGGCGTCGCGTTCTTCCTGCATCGTCGTCTGGTCGAGGTTGCGTGTCGGATCTGTGTAGCCGGGGCGCAGGACGGCGTCGCGGTAGATGGAGCGGTCCTGGGCGGATTCGGCGGCCCGGTCGGTCACGGCGGAGATGGGCCCGGCGAGGAACGTGATGGCCAGGGATGCCGCGATGAGCAGCGTGGTGGACAGGAGCATGCCGGGCGGGACGCGGCCGACGTCGGAACGCTCGTCGATGGTGACGGTGGACTGCCGGTCGGACAGCGCCGAGGGTTTGTCGATGGCGATGTGGCCCTCGGGCGCGTCGGCGCGGTCGCGCAGGAAGCCCTTGGACCAGACCAGGATCATGGCGTAGAGGGTCAGCAGCGAGGTGACCACCGCGCCTCCGATGAGCACCCAGGACAGCCAGGAGCCTTCGGCGGCGCCGGCCTCGAGAAGCATGATCTTGCCCAGGAAGCCGGAGAAGGGCGGGATGCCGCCCAGGTTGAGGGCGGGGATGAAGTACAGCAGCGCGATGACGGGGGCCGTGTAGAGCAGGGACCCGAGTCGGCGCAGCTGGGACGTGCCGGCCTGGCGCTCGATGAGGCCGACGACGAGGAACAGCGAGGTTTGCACGAGCACGTGGTGCACGGCGTAGAAAATGGCGCCGGAGAGGCCTTCCATGGTGCCCAGGGCAACGCCGAAGACCATGTAGCCGATGTGGCTGACCAGGGTGAACGAGAGCAGACGCTTGATTTCGTTCTGCGCGAGGGCGCCCATGATGCCGACGATCATGGTGGCCAGCGCCACCCACATGAGCATCCCGTCGAGGGAGCCGTCGGTGAATACGGTGGAGCGCATGCGGATGATCGCGTACACGCCCACCTTGGTCAGAAGGCCGGCGAACACGGCGGTGACCAGGGACGCTGCGGTGGGGTAGGAGTCGGGTAGCCAGGCGTCGAGAGGCACGACGGCCGCCTTGATGGCGAACGCCACGAGCAGGGTGGCGAAGATGGCGGTGCGGGTGCCCTCCGGCAGGGCTTCCATGCGCTCGCCGGCGTGGGCCATGTTGATGGTGCCCACGGAGGCGTAGATCATCGCCAGGGCGAACAGGAAGATCATGGATGACGCCATGGACACCATGACGTAGCCGATGCCGGAGCGCACGCGCGCCGGGGACGCGCCGAGGGTGAGCAGGACGTACGAGGCGACGAGGAAGATCTCGAAGCCGACGTAGAGGTTGAACAGGTCGCCGGCGAGGAACGCGAGGTTCACGCCCATGGTCAGCAGCATGTACACCGGCAGGAAGACGGCGACGGGGTCGTCCTCGTCGCCGTCGCGAAGCCCCTGCGAGATGCCGTACCACATGACGGCGACCAGCACGATGGCGGAGACGAGCAGCATGATGGTGGCCAGGCGGTCGGCGACAAGTGTGATGCCGATGGGCGCCTCCCAGCCGCCGAGCTGCACCGTCTGGATGCCGTAGATGTCGGTGACAATTAGCAGCGCCGCGGCAATGCCGGCGAGCGCCAGCAGGGTGATGAACGCGATGGTGCGCTGCAGCGCAAGGTGGCGGCCCGAGACCAGGATGAGCGCGGCCGCAATCGCGGGCAGCAGTACGGACAGCGGGATGAGGTAGGCGACGTAGGGCAGCACGGCGGCGGCGAAGTCGAAAATATTAGCGGACATCGTCGGCCTCCTTCACGGGTTCCTCAAAGGAGCGGGGGCCGAACTCGTCACCGAGCGCGCTGGCGCGGCCGGTTTCGGGGTCGTCGGACGCGTCATGGTCGGGCTGCGCGGACGGGGTGACCGGTCGCGCGGCGATGGCGCGATCCTCCTCGTCGCGTTCGATGACGTCGTCGGAGCGGTAGCGGTACTGGCGGTAGGCCAGCGCGAGCATGAACGCGACGAGCGCCATCGCGATCACGATCGCGGTCAGGATCATCGCCTGTGCGAGCGGGTCGGAGATCTGCTCGCCGTAGAGCTCGTTGTCGCGGGTGAGAATGGGCGGGGAGCCGGCTTGCCCGCCGGACTGCAGCAGCAGGAGGTTGGCGCCGTTGCCGATGAGCATGATGCCCATGATCATGCGCGTCATCGCTTTGTCCAGCAGCAGGTACACGCCGGCGGAGATGAGCACGCCCGAGCCGATGAGCAGGAACAGGTTCGCTTCCATCTACTCGCTCCTTTCGGTTTCGCTAGTGCTTATCGACGCCCTCTCGCGACGCTTCTGCGTATGCAGCGCGCGTCGTTTCTCGTTCTTCTCCTGCAGTGCGCGGGCGCGTTCGCGGGCGCGCTGCTTGCGGGCGTCCTCTTCCTTGTCCAGGTGCGCGCCGACGGAGGTGAGGATGTGCATGATGAGGCCGACCACGATGACGGAGACCCCGGCGTCGAAAAGCAGGGCGGAGGGGATGGCAACTTGGCCGATGAGCGGGAGGTCGGGTTCGATGTAGCCGGAGGTCAATGGCGGGTAGCCGAAGAACATCGGGGCCACGGCGGCGGCCGCGGAGAGCAGCAGGCCGGTGCCCAGGATGGCCTCGGGGTTGACGGGCAGGGCTTCCTCGATTTCCTCGCGGCCGCCGGCGAGGTAGCGCAGCGCGAACGCCAGGGCGGCGACGAGGCCGCCGGCGAAGCCGCCGCCGGGGGCGTTGTGGCCGGAGAAGAAGAAGTACGCGGCTAAGAGCATCATCGACGGGAAGAGGATGCGGGTGGCGGCCTCGACCATCATGTGGCGGTTTTGCGCCGTTTCGCTGTTGACGGACGAGGACAGCCAACGCGGCACGGCCGCGGAGAGCACGGGGCGGCGCGAGTCGCGGTAGAAGGAGCCGGTGCCGAAGATGAGGCTGGCCACGCCGGTGGCGGCGATCGCCAGCACGGTGATCTCGCCGAAGGTGTCGAAGGCGCGCAGGTCCACCAGAAGCACGTTGACGGCGTTGCGGCCGTGGCCGATCTCGTATGCCAAGTCGGGCATTGGCCCGGAAATGGGTTCCGCGATTCGCGAGGAGATCGCCGTCATGGCGACGATGACCACGGACAGGCCGGTGCCGATGGACAGCCAGGCCCGCAGGCGCACGTCCGAGTCACCGCGGTTTTCCAGCTCGGTGGGCATCTTGCGCAACACGAGCATGAACACGACCATGACGATCGTCTCCACCAGCACCTGCGTCAGCGCGAGGTCGGGCGCGCCGTGTAGAGCGAAGATGAGCGCCAGGGAGAAGCCGGTCAAACCGACCATGACCACGCCGGAGAGCCGGTTGCGCTGCAACGTCGCGGCCACGGCAATCAGTGACATGAACACTATGGTCATTCCCTGCCAGGGGCTGTCCCACACAATCATGCGGATGTCGGTGGACGGCCCAAGAATGAGCCCCGCCAGGGGAACCACCATGAGCACTAGAAAGATGGTAGCCAGGTTGATGGTCAGCGAGCCGCGCTGCGTCGACGCCGTCAGGCGCAGCGACGCGATGCGCAGTGTGCGGATGATGTTGTCCCAGACATCGTCGGCGTCGCCAAGCGCGGGGCGCTCGAACTGCGCCTTGGCCACCACGTCGCGCTGCCAGAACATGAGCGCGCCGGCACCGATGATCACTCCAGTAAGCAGCAGGGGAATAGTAAACCCGTGCCACAGGGCCAGGTAGTTGCCCTCGACCTCGGGGAAACGCACGTTGAGGTACTCGTTGAAGGCGCGGCTCATCCAGCCCGGGAAGAGGCCGAACGCGACCGTGAGCGCGGTCAGGATTGCCGGCGACAGCCACAGGGTGGGGCCGATGGAGTCCATCTGCGCAACTTCCTCCGTGGTGGCGCCCCGCTTGGTGGCGAAGGCCCCGTGGATGAAGTACAGCGAGTACGCCATGGTCAGGATGGAGCCGGCGACCAGGCCCACGAGCAGCATCTTGCCCGGCATGCCGTGGAGCAGCTCCTCGTGCAGCACCGCGTCGAGGGCGGTCTCCTTGGCCACGAACCCGAACAGCGGCGGAATGCCGGCCATGGATCCGGCCGAGATCAACGCCAGCGCGGCCACGAACGGTTCTTTCCTGCCCAGGCCGGACAGTTCACGGATGTCGCGGGTGCCGGTGGTGTGGTCGATCGCGCCGACGATCATGAACAGCGCGGCCTTGAACAGGGAGTGGCCGAACGTCAGCGCCAGGCCCGCCATGGTGGCCTCGCGCGAGCCGATGCCGATGACCGCGGTGATGAAGCCGAGCTGGGACACCGTGCCGTAGGCGAGGATGAGCTTCAGGTCCATCTGCTTCAGCGCCATCCAGCCGCCGAGCAGCATGGTGAAGATGCCTGTGCCGCACACCACGATGTGCCAGGTGGGCACCGCCGCGAAGTCGGGGGCGAGGCGGGCGACGAGGTAAATGCCGGCCTTGACCATGGCCGCGGAGTGCAGGTAAGCGGACACCGGGGTGGGGGCGGCCATCGCGCCGGGCAGCCAGAAGTGGAACGGGGCTTGGGCGGACTTGGTCAGCGCGCCGAGCATGACCAGGATGATGGCTGCGGCGATGCCGGGGGTCTCCGCCACGCCGTCGAACGTCGCGATGTCGGAGAGCTTCCAAATGCCGCTCTGCTGGCCGAAGAGGATGATGCCCACGAGCATGGCCAGGCCGCCGAAGGTGGTGACCATGAGCGCCTGGATGGCGGAGCGGCGTGACGACGCCCGCTCGCCGTAGTACGCCACCAGAAGGTACGACAGGACGGAGGTCAGCTCCCAGAAGGTGTACATCAACAGGAAGTTATCCGAGATGACCAGGCCGTACATGACCATGGCGAACATGGTCAACTGCGCGCCGAAGATGGCCAGGCGGCGCGGGTTGGAGTCGAAGTACCCCCAGCAGTAGAACAGCACGAGAGAGCCGCAGCCGAGGATGATGAGGCTGAACAGGCCCGACAGTGCATCCAGGCGGAAGTCGAGCGTGAGGTTCGTGCTCGGCATCCACTGGTAGGACGCCATGACAGCACCGCCGTCAGCGAATACCCCGCCGTGGAACAGGCTGGCAATCCAGATGAATCCGGCGAGCGGGACTAGGGCGATCAGGGCGAATGCGACACGGCCGATCGTGCGCAGCAGAAGCGGCGCCGCGATGGTGGCGCCGACGAGGGCAATCAAAAGAGACAGCACAACGCGTACCCCTCCTTACTTAAGGTGGACGGGACAGGGACAGCGCCTGTTTCGCGAAACCCGTCCGGAAAGCCGGAGTACAAAAGAGGCAGCGTCTTTCATCACTTCATGGGTTGTCATGCGGCGCGGCCAACCAACGCCGACCACCCTACCAGTTTTTCAGAGGTTGCCGTAGATGCGCTGAGCACCGGAGGACAATGCCGCGGCGACGGAGTGCGCGGGGCTGTGCCCGAATCCGACAGCCCACGCGGTGCGGGTGTGGTCGACCTGGTGGGCGACCTTGACGCAGGTAACAGTGGCTTCATAGAGGGTGATCTCGTGGTAGGAGAGGATCTCGACATAGCGACCGTGCTCGTTGAGGATCGCGCTCATCGCGGCCGCCGGGCCGGTTGCGGTGACCTCGTGGTAGGTCGACTCGGGGGCCTTCGTCTTCGAGGTCTGCGTGACCTCGACGGTGTAGCGGTGATCGCTGAAGTTCAGCTTGTCGACGCCCACGAGGCCGATCTGAACCGTCGGGGCGGGAGCGTACGTGGCGCGGAACAGGCCCCAGTCCATGCCGTGCGCCTCGGCGCGCAGCTCTTTAGGCAATTTGCTGTCGATTTCGTAGCGGATCTGGAACGGATCGCGGGCTTCCGGCAGTGCCGGTGCGTGGAAAGTGGTGGAGCGGGTGGCAGTCGTTGCGGTGTGTGCCATGGTGAGCCGGTGTCCTTCTGGTGTGGCGTGGCGGGGAGGCCGGTCCTTGGATTCTGGGTTGCCCTAGCGACTACTTCCCCGTGCCACAAAGGCCGGCTAACTGCGGCCGGGGTGCGTAGCCTTACCTACTAGGCATACAAGGAGGACTGCTCGTGTCATGGCGATCACACTACTCCGCGAAGATGTGGCACGCAACATCACTATCCCATTTTTCCGCCCGTGTGTCTCACTTACTGAACGTGAGCAGGAACTCCGCCTCCGCCGCGGCGATGCGCTCGATCTCGCTCGGGTCCACGGATTCGTCCACCCCGTGGATGCCGCACAGCGGCTCCTCCACACCGAACAAGGCGATCTCCGCTTCCCGGAAGTGCTCCTGAAGTGTCGTGGTCAGTGGAATCGAGCCGCCGGAGCCGACCACGGCGAGCGAGTCCTGGCCGTACGACTTTTTCAGGCACTCTCCGAGCAACGAAACCGCGGGGCCGTCGATGTCGGTTGCGAAGGGCTCGTTGAGTTGGGTGATACCGACGCTCACCTTCGCGCCCCACGGGGTGTGGGAGACGATGTGTTCCTCGAGCTTTTCCGCGGTTTCCGCGGCGCTCATGCCGGCGGGCACGCGGAGGTTGAACTGGGCGCTGGCGTGCGCGTTGATCGCGTTGAGCGCCTCGCTGACGGGGCGCGAGGTGAACCCGATCATGGTCACAGCGGGCCGGGCCCACACCATGTCGGCGGGTTCGTCGTCCACGGTGCCGTAGAGCTGCACGCCCTCCAGCGCTCCGGCGTCCTTGCGGAAGGTCTCGCGGTCGTAGGCGTCGCCCTCCCACTTGCCCAGGCAGTCGACGCCGTCGATGGTGGTGCGCCCGTGCTCGTCGAACAGTGAGCTGGCTATACGCACGAGCGCGTCCGCCGCGTCAGGGGCGGCGCCGCCGAAGCCGCCAGAGTGGATGTCGCCGGCGAGGGTTTCCACGCTGACCTGGACCTGGGCACCCCCGCGCAGCTGCGTGGTCAGCGTCGGGGTGCCGACGGCGACGTTGCCGGAATCCGCGATGAGGATGACATCGGCGCGGAAGAGTTCGGGCGAGGTTTCAATGAGGCGCTCGAGACCGCCCTGCCCGCCGAACTCTTCGGAGCCTTCGATGACGACCTTGAGGTTGGCGGACGTTTTCCCGGCGGCGTCGAGAAGACGAATCGCTTCCAGATGCATCGCGAGGTTGCCCTTGCAGTCCGCGGCGCCGCGGCCGTACCAGCGCCCGTCGCGCTCGGTGAGCGTGAACGGGTCCGAGGTCCACGCCGCCGGATCACCGGCGGGCACGACGTCGTAGTGGCTGTAGAGCAGCACGGTCGGGGCCTCGGTGTCAACGATGCGGTCGCCGATGATGGTGTCGGCGTTGTCAATCGTGGGGTGGCGCTTGACGTCGAAGCCGAGGGATTCCAGCTCGGCGACCGTCCACGCGCAGGCAGCCTCGTGCTGATCAGCGAGCTCAGGCACGGAGTGCGGCGAGTTGAACGAGACCAGTGCGGACAGGTCGGCGAAGATGCGGTCGCGGTTGGGGGTGATGTTGGGGGAGGTCATGCGCTCGAACGTACCACCGGCGGCGTCGGCGCTTTGGATGCCGGCTTTGGTGTGGGCGGAGGGCGTGACCAGATGAGCTGAGAGCCCCGTTTCGGGGCACTTCCTTGTACATTTCGAACGCCCCGAAGGGTCGGCTGGATGAAGCTATGTAGGTCGGAGGGAATACAGCTCGGGGACCCGAGAATTCCCGGCGATCCATTCGCCGGCCTCTGGGTCAATCCACGATGAAACTCGATGAATGCTCTCCAGAATGTTGCCTACATAAGCTGCTTCTTCCGTAAGGTCATGCCTGATGATGGGTTCGTGGTGCGAGCAGCGGTTACGCAAGGCGTATATGGGGGCGATCCGGGTAATCAGCGCTGAAATGCTATGCGTATAGCCGAGGGCTGCGACAAATTTGGGGTGGAGGGTTGCGGCGTGGCGGCGGACGAGAAGGTGAAACCAGAAGTCGAAGGTGAGTTCCGCAATGACCTTCCCGGGACTAGCTGCCGCCCCGCCAGCGCGTGTGCGAGCCTAATTAACTCCGCGCTTATCCATGTTGTTGAATGCGAGCCCAGCACCCGAGCGCGCGGGAAAATGTGCTGAGGTCTTCCTGGTGGAGTGAGATGTCACGGTCAAACTGGTGCTGGCGTTACCGACCTGGGGTTTTGCACCCCACCACCGCTTGACCGTGACATCTCACCGCTCCAGATGTCACGGTCAAGCCAAAACCGCCTCCACTGACCAGGCATTTCCCGCCCCACCACCGCCTGACCGTGACATCCCACCGCCCCAAATGTCACGGTCAACCCGAAACTGCCATCGCCGACCTGGGGTTTTGCACCCCGCCACCGCCTGACCGTGACATCCCACCGCCACCACGAAACGTCAATCCCGCCCAATCTTGCACTCGCCCGCTCAGACTGCTAAAAATGGGGGTTAGCACTCAAGCAAGTCAAGTGCTAAAAGTTTTTGAGCGGGTGAGGCTGCCT
Organism: Corynebacterium lipophiloflavum DSM 44291; assembly: GCF_000159635.1. Lineage (GTDB taxonomy): Bacteria > Actinomycetota > Actinomycetes > Mycobacteriales > Mycobacteriaceae > Corynebacterium > Corynebacterium lipophiloflavum. The sequence goes on from NZ_GG667193.1 coordinate 190,690, forward strand.
CACTCACCAGCCGTGCCGTCGCGGGCGCCTGCTCGAATCCGACGTTGAGTGGCGCCGTATACCAACACACTCTCAATGTAAGAGGAGCAGCTAACTCACATGGCAAAGATGATCGCATTTGACGAGGAAGCACGCCGCAGCCTGGAAAACGGGCTGAATACGCTGGCTGATGCCGTCAAGGTCACCCTGGGCCCGAAGGGCCGCAACGTTGTTCTGGAGAAGTCCTGGGGCGCGCCGACCATCACCAACGATGGCGTGACCATCGCGAAGGAAATCGAGCTCGAGGATCCGTACGAGAAGATCGGCGCCGAGCTGGTTAAGGAAGTAGCCAAGAAGACTGACGACGTCGCCGGCGACGGCACCACCACCGCTACCGTGCTCGCCCAGGCGCTCGTGCGCGAGGGCCTGCGCAACGTTGCGGCTGGCTCCAACCCGATGGGTATTAAGCGCGGCATCCAGGCCGCCACCGAGAAGGTCTCCGCCTACCTGCTTGAGACCGCCAAGGAGGTCGAGACCCAGGAGCAGATCGCCTCGACCGCAGGCATCTCCGCGGGCGACTCTTCCATCGGTGAGAAGATCGCCGAGGCAATGTACGCCGTGGGCAATGGCGCGGTGAACAAGGAGTCCGTCATCACGGTGGAGGAGTCCAACACCTTCGGTGTCGACCTCGAGGTCACTGAGGGCATGCGCTTTGACAAGGGCTTCATCTCTGCTTACTTCGCCACCGACATGGAGCGCGGTGAGGCCGTTCTCGAGGATCCGTACATCCTCCTGGTTTCCGCGAAGATCTCCAACGTCAAGGACCTCCTGCCGGTTCTTGAGCAGGTCATGCAGTCCGGCAAGTCGCTGCTGATCATCGCTGAGGACGTCGAGGGCGAGGCTCTGTCCACCCTGGTGGTCAACAAGATCCGCGGCACCTTCAAGTCCGTTGCTGTCAAGGCTCCGGGCTTTGGCGACCGCCGCAAGGCCATGCTGCAGGATTTGGCGATCCTGACCGGCGGCCAGGTCATCTCCGAGGAGGTCGGCCTCTCGCTGGAGACCGCCGATCTCGCTCTGCTCGGCCAGGCCCGCAAGGTTGTCATCACCAAGGACGAGACCACCATCGTCCAGGGTGCTGGTGAGCAGGCTCAGATCGACGGCCGCGTCAAGCAGATCCGCGCGGAGATCGAGAACTCCGACTCTGACTACGACCGCGAGAAGCTGCAGGAGCGCCTAGCCAAGCTGGCCGGCGGTGTCGCTGTGATCAAGGTCGGCGCCGCAACCGAGGTTGAGCTCAAGGAGCAGAAACTGCGCATTGAAGACGCTGTGCGCAACGCCAAGGCTGCCGTGGAGGAGGGCATTGTCGCCGGCGGTGGCGTGGCCCTGCTGCAGGCCGCCAAGGAGCTTGAGGACGACCTCGGTCTCGAAGGCGATGAGGCCACGGGCGTCAAGATTGTCCGCGAGTCCCTGTCTGCGCCGCTGAAGCAGATCGCTTTCAACGCTGGTCTGGAGCCGGGCGTGGTGGCCGACAAGGTCGCACACCTCGAGCTGGGTCACGGCCTCAACGCTGCGACCGGCGAGTACGTGGACATGATGGCTGCCGGCATCAACGACCCGGCGAAGGTGACCCGTTCTGCTCTGCAGAATGCGGCCTCCATCGCGGGCCTGTTCCTGACCACCGAGGCTGTTGTGGCTGACAAGCCCGAGCCGGCTGGCGCGGGCGCTGGCATGGACCCCGAGGCCATGGGCATGATGTAAGAGCGCTTCGCTTATCGACGCTCTCGTGACGCAGCAGTGCGCGCACCCCGACGGGGTGCGCGCACTGCTGCTAACGCGAAACGCCAAAAAGGGCAATT
>NZ_GG667193.1:194389-208004 GCF_000159635.1 Corynebacterium lipophiloflavum DSM 44291
CCCGCAATTGGCTTGTGTTTATCCTCGCTAAGGAGTACCGTAGGCGAAGAATTCTACACCTAACGGTGTGAGAATCTATCGAGGCTTCGGACACTGAGCCAGCGTATGCAAATCAGTGTCCTTTCACTTTCTCCAGCAAGACCTTCGTGCAGAGGTCCTCGTCCCACTTCGGGCTGCAACGGATTTTGCCGATACTATTATCGGCTACATAACAGGTGACGAACTTTCCTTTAAGAGTCAATCGGCGAGTCAACCTGATCCGCACTACGACCACAAAATCGGACTCGTCTGAGATGGTCACGCAACGGGTGTGATCATTTTTCCTTTTATTTTTATTCCAGCCTGCACGTCTGTCGAGCGAGCTATCGAGGAGCATGTCCCCGATGTCTCCCATTCGCTCGGCGCGCGTCAAGGAGAAGAGGTCTTTGGCGCCGTCTCTGCGGGAGCTTTCGAAAAAGGCATGATCGAACCCGTCGGCCTCGAAAAACACCGGGATAGTTCCGGAGGAAGTCTGGAACGGGAGAGGGGCTCTTGAAAAGTTTTCGACATAGTATTGCCGATAGTCAGCTTCGCTAGGGAGGATGAGTGGCATGAGGCTTCATCCTTGGAGTCGAATTTTAAAGACGTTAAACTTTTTCTCGCTCGAACTCGAGGGTCCAATTGACCGTCCAAGGGCCGCTTCCACTTTCTCCACAATCCGGTCTTTGGTGGATAAGGTGGCTGGCGGGTTGAATGCCCGCTGAGTCACCCCAGTGAGATAGTCACAGAGTTGAACACCCGCCGACTCTCGCGAATCAAGTGCAAATAGCCCCTCGATAGTCGAGGCGCGGTTGGCATTTTGAAGTATGGTTCTCAGGAGCGGGAGGCGTTGAGGATCCTGGTTAATCTTGAAATCGCAAAAGATTCGGTAGGTTGCGCCAGGTTCGAGCCAGTGGTGGAGCAGTTGGTAGTAGAACTTGTAAAATGCCTCCTCGTCCGAATCGTGAAAACGCCGAATATCCAGCTGCTTTGCATCGATAACGATTGCTCTGAATTTCAGCTCGTTGCGGGTGAAGAAGTAGTGGATCAAGCTTTCGTAAAATCCCAGTCTTGACGGGGATGTTTTGGACCATTTAACCTCGCCCCGCACGTTGAAGTGCTGACGCAGAGCGGAGAAATCCGATTTGAATGTGTCTCTGAACGATTCATCGATCCAAAGGGAACCGATAACGGCTTTCCCGCTTCTCGGATAAGCACTCGAAATGAGATCGTGTCTGCTTTCGTCGCAGTAAACTTCCACCCGCTGGGGGCTTGAGGGTTGGTTTCCTCCAGTCGATATCTCAGGGATGAAAGTGTTCGTCATGGCTCCACCTACGACGACGATACGTGCTGGGCGATCCACTCCACCTGCAAGTCGTAGCTGTTGTTGACCGAGCCGTTGTGGTCGGAGTCCGGCACTTCCCGGTACTCAACGTCGACGCCCTTGCCCTTCCAGGAGGCGATGGTGGCCTTGACGGCTTCGCGGTTGATGGTGGTGTCGCTGTCGCCGGCGAGTACGAGGATCGGCCCCTTGGGCTCCATCAGTTCAAGGCGCTGCTCATCGAGCAGGTTTTGCATCTTCTTCGTGTCCGCCTTGGAGATGAACAGCTCGCCACCGGAGACGTCGGTGACGAAGTCAGTGAGCTCGGGGAGTGTGACCTGCTCTGCCTTTTCGACGAGCTCTGCCCCGCGCTCGCTGAGGAAGTCCGAGGCGTGGACACCTTCGAAAGCGTTGAGTGCGCCAGCGATGACGATGGGGAAAAAGCGCACGCCTTTGCCTTTGAGCATTTTGGCCACGTCGACGGGGCGGATACCCATCAGCCGCAGGTTCTTGTTCACCAGCTCGGTGTCGCCTGGGGCGATAGCGATGGTGGCCAACAAGTTGTCCGCGGGGGCGTCGGCGGCGGCAAGCGCGGCGTAGCCGCCTTGGCTGAAGCCCACGTTGACCCAGTTCGCGCCGGGGGAGAACTTCGCCGCGGTTTCCTCCACGAGGCGGTTGATTGCCGACGCCAGTGAGCCGCGGTGCATGTAGGTGCCGCCCACCTCCTCGACGCCAAGGCCTTCGTAGTCCGGCTGGGTGACGATGTACCCGGCATCGAGCCAGCCTTGCAAAAAGCGTGTCCAGTGCGGGATGTAGCGCTCAATCGGGTCGCCCTCCGCATACAGCGACGGAGCACTCGAGGTGGACAGCCCGGTGGTTCCGTGCGCCCAGCTGACGATCGCGCCGTCCGACCGCGGGTTGGCCGGAACCGTGACCAACCCGGTCATGGGCACCTCGGCTCGGGCACCTTGGGCTTGGTAGCGCACCCGGTACGTCGTACCGCCGCTCGGGGCTGCGGGCACGTCACCTTCCGGGGCTTTAACCCATTGGGTTTCAGTGGTCATGCGTTAACTCCTCTTTACCGATTTAGCGAAAGCTTTTTGTAGTAAGTTGCGTACGCAAAAACACTTTAGATGGCTTCCGGCGGCAAAGGGGAGGTAGGCCTCCGGCGGCAATAGAGGGTTGACTTGAGGAGATACCCCTAAATGGGGGTGGATCTGGAGAACGGCGTGCGAAATATGCTGGTTAAAGAACTATCGGGATACCGCCCAAGAATGTCTCGAGATCAACATGCTGTTCACCTGTCGTTAATTTCTACCAAAGTGTATTTCCTGTTCGCCGTTATCCGGTTGGGAAAGTATTAACCTTTGGTGATTCATTTCGATTACAGAACCATCTCGATTGCATGGAAAATCACTTGGAGCCAGGGGTTGACGGACTTGGAATCTGTGGCAATATGTCTCCTGTGACGCCCTGAAGTGGGGTGTCAAACACCGTCAAGCGCCAGGCAACTGGCACCATATCCGTAAGGGGATTTCACATGGATCTCAACACCATCATCACTCACCTCGAAAACTTCGTCGACACCTGGGAAGGCTGGGGCAAGGTCTTCGGCGGCCTGGACGACATCATTGGCGTGTACGAATTCAGCGATATCCTCGGGCTGTCCTCGAACTTCGATGACGCAAGCTCTGAGATCATCACGACCTCTTCTGACAGCGTTGAGCTCAGCAGCGGCCTGATCCAGATCAACAACGACTAATCCTCCCCCCACGTCACCTCTTAAGGAGAACATCATGCAGACCCTCGGAACCCTCTCTTCCCTCGTTGACGGCTCCTCCGCCCTCAACCTCGGCTCCTCCCTCGCTGACATCGCGGTTGATCCGTTCCTGGCCCTGACCGCTTACATGGAGCCGTTCGTCGACATCGCTGACGGCCTTGCTACCCTCCTCGGCCTGATCGCTTAAGCGACTCGCCCCAAAAAGCCCACAGTGCTTCTCCACCCTCCGGGGTGGAGTTTTTTATGCCTACCTGGGGGCAATCTCGCCCAGCGCACGTGGTGTCGCGGCGCTAAGATGTGCTTCATGGCACAAGACCACAAAGACGACGACCTGCCGATGATCAACCTCGCCGAGATCGAGGGCTACTGGGTCGACGACTCCGACGACGACGATCCGGTCCTGCTGCAGTCCGACGGCACCCCGATTGAAACGTGGCGCGAGAACTACCCATACGACGAGCGCATGACGCGCGACGAGTACGAAAAAACCAAGCGCGCCCTGCAGATCGAGCTTCTTAAGTGGCAGAACTGGACAAAGGACACCGGCCAGCGTCACATTATTCTTTTCGAGGGCCGCGACGCGGCCGGCAAGGGCGGCACCATCAAGCGGTTCAACGAGCACCTCAACCCGCGCGGAGCGCGCACGGTCGCGTTGGAAAAGCCGTCGCCACGTGAAAGCACCTCCTGGTACTTCCAGCGCTACATCGAGCACTTCCCGTCGGCGGGCGAGATCGTGTTCTTCGACCGCTCCTGGTACAACCGCTCCGGCGTGGAGCGCGTCATGGGTTTTTGCACTGAATCGCAGCACGCCGAGTTCCTGCGTGAGGTGCCCATGCTGGAGAACATGATCTTGGGCTCGGGCATTTCGCTGACCAAGTTCTGGTTCTCCGTGACGCAAAAGGAGCAGCGCACCCGCTTCGCCATCCGCCAGGTCGACCCGGTGCGCCAGTGGAAGCTGTCCCCGATGGACCTGGCCTCGCTGGACAAGTGGGACGACTACACCCGCGCGAAAGAGGAGCAGTTCCGCTACACCGACACCGACGAGTCGCCGTGGATCACGATTAAATCCAACGACAAGAAGCGCGCCCGCATCAACGCTATGCGCTACATCCTGAGCAAGTTCGAGTACACCAACAAAGACCACGAGGTCGTCGGTGAGCCGGACCCGCAGATTGTCAAGCGCGGACGCGACCAGATCGGTGATTAAGACCGAGTCGCGCGGCGACGTCGCGGTGCTCACGCTCGACCGCGACGAGAAGCGCAACGCGCTGTCTGTCGGCCTCGCGCAAGCGCTTGTAGGCGCCCTCGCCGACGCCTCCGGCTCCCGCTCCGTGCTGCTGACCGGGGCGGGGTCGTGCTTCTGCGCCGGGGCGGACCTCGGCGAGGACAAGATCGATGGCGATTTCTTTGAGATCTTCGACACCCTCGTGCGCACGATCCGGGCCCTGGAAGTGCCCGTGATCGCCTACGTCAACGGCCCCGCCATCGGGGCGGGGATGATGTTGTCGATGGCCTGCGACATCCGCGTCGCCGCGCCGAGTGCGCGGTTTTCCATCCCGGTGGGGGACATGGCGATCGGCGTGGACGAGTGGGTCGCGGGCTCGCTGGCGTCGCTGGTTGGCGCCTCGCGTGCGCGCGCGATGCTGCTCGCCGGGCTGCCCCTGACCTACGACGACGCCGTGGCCTGCGGTTACGTGCTCGCCGGGTCGCTGGATGGAGCGGTGGAGCTGGCGGAGCTGGCCGCGGGCAAGGCCCCGCTGACCGTGCGCAACATCAAGCGCGAGTTCGCGCCGGATCTCTTCTCCCCGGCGGAGAGGGAGGCGGCGATGCGCGCCCCCTTCGAGTCGGAGGACATCGTCGAGGCGTCGAGGGCGCGCGCGGAGAAGCGGTCGCCCCGGTTCACGGGGGCGTAGAACCCGCGCGGGGGTAGTAACCGGCACCGGTATCCCCGTGTTGCGTCTCGCAACCGCCGACGCGGACTCCGCGTTCCCGCTGTACTAGCCGAGGCGCAGCGCGATGTCGTCGAGGAAGGCCTTGAGCTCGCGCAGGTCGCGGGGGGCGCCAGGGTAGCTCTCGGCCATGCGGCCGGGGATGTCGGCCGCCCGTTCCCGCAGGTCGGCCCCGGCCGGGGTCAGCGCGATGACCCTGCGCCGTTCGTCGTCGCGGCCCCGCTCGCGGGTGACCAGGCCTGCGGCGTCGAGCCGGCGCAGCAGGGGGGTGAGCGTTCCGCTGTCGAGGCCGAGGCGGGCTCCGATGTCGTTGACGCCCACCGGCTCGCCCGCCTGCCAGAGGACGAGCATGACCAGGTACTGGGGGTAGGTCAGGCCCAGCTCTTCTAACAGCGGCCGGTAGGCGCGGGTGACGGACCGGCTGGCGCGGTAGAGCGAGAAGCACAGCTGGTTGTCCAAGTCGAGCGGGTGAGAGGTCACGCCGACAGTATAACCCACCGCCCAATTAGGTTGTGCACAACCTAGTTGCGCGCTAAGGTGGGCTGAGGCTAAGCGCCCAGCGCAACCAGAACGCAGCCACAACGAGGCCTAATGCCAAGGAGATTCCCATGATCGAGATCGAACCCCTCTACACCACCGAGGCGCTCGCCACCGGCGCCGGCCGCAACGGCCGAGTTCAGGCCGGTGACGGACGCATCGACATGAACCTCGCCATCCCGAAGGAGATGGGCGGAAGCGGCGACGGCGCCAACCCGGAGCAGCTGTTCGCGGCGGGCTACGCGGCGTGCTTCCACTCTGCGCTGCAGAGCGTGGCCCGCCAGGCCAAGAAGGACCTGGGTGAGTCCTCCGTGGGCGCGCGCGTGTCCATCGGCAAGGCGGGGCAGGGGTTCGGCCTCGCTGTCGCCCTCGAGGTCGTCATCCCGGGGCTACCCCACGACGAGGCGCAACAGCTCGCAGACCAGGCGCACCAAGTGTGCCCCTACTCCAACGCCACCCGCGGCAACATCCGCGTCGACGTCACCGTCGTGGAGGACTAGCGCCTCGCTAGCGCGGCTCGATCGGGTTGCCCTGCCACACGGTCGAGCCCGGCACCTGGTCGCCGCGCATCATCAGCGATCCCGGCCACACCGTCGCGCCGTCGCCGATCACGGCGGCCGGCAGGGCGACGGAGTGCGCCGCGAGAGTGGCGCCGCGCCCGATGGTAACCGTGTCCAGCGACATCACGCGGTCCTGGAACAGGTGCGTCTGCACCACGGTTCCGGGTCCGACGCTCGCGCCCGCGCCGACGGAGCACAGGTCCGTCTCCGGGAACCAGTAAGAGTCGATCCACGCGCCGCGGCCGACGCGCACACCCAGGGCGCGCAGAGCGAGGTTCATCTCGCCCGTGCCGTAGGCGTGGGTGAAGAACCAGGGCGCGGCGACCATCTCCACGAACTGGTCTTGCAGTTCGTTGAGCCACACGAACCAGCTGTACAGCGGGTGCTCGCCGGGCGCGTGGCGGCCCACGCAGACCCACTTGGCCAGCACCGTCATGGCCACCGCCAGCGCCCCGACGCCCATGAACGCCACGCCGCCCAGCGCGTACGCCCACCAGCCGAGCGTGACCAGCGCGTAATGCACGAGGCCGATGAACGCGGCGGCCAGCACGGCATGTCCCATGGGTGCGAGCAGCCGCAGCGTCTCCACCGCCCCGCGCTTGCGCTTGATGCTTGCCGACGGCCGGTAGGTCAGCGCTTCCCCACCCAGAGCCGTGACTTCAACCCGGCGCATCCGCTCGGGCGGGGAGCCCCACCAGTTCGAGCCGGATTTGGACTTCTTCGGCGTCGACGACAACACCGCCACGAGGGAGTTCTTGGCCAGCTTGCGGCCCGGTTGGGTGATGCCGGAGTTGCCCACGAAGGCACGTTTGCCAATCGTGGTCTCGCCGGTGCGCATCCAGCCGTGGCCGAGCTCGTAGGTGCCCACGAGGGTGTCGTCGGCTAGGAATGCGCCGTCCTTGATGGTGGTCAGCTTCGGAATAATCACCGCGGTGGAGACTTCCACGTCGTTGCCGACGGTGGCGCCGAGGGCGCGCAGCCACGCCGGAGTGAGGCCACCTGCGTAGATGGGGAAGAAGCGGGTGCGGGCGTCGTCCAGCAGGCGCGTGATGGTCCACAGTCTCCAGCCCTGCGCGGAGCGCACAGGGGTCACGCCGGGGCGCAGACCCAGCGAGCACAGCCGCACGCCGGCCCAGGTGAAAGCCGCGTAGAGCGCGAGGTAGACAAGCGCGCCGACGGGGGCGAACAGCAGCGCGCCGACGTACGGGCTGCCGGCGGTGAGCCGGATCAGTCCCACCACGGCCGCCACACCGGCCAGCGCGGAGGCGACCGGAACGGCAGCTAAGAGCAGCGCGGTTGCCCCGTACAGCCACGCCCAGTAGCGACGCCTAGGCGGGTGGTAGTCGGGGAAGCGCTGTTTCGAGCGGCCCACCTTGCGGGCGGGGGACCCGGCCCACCGTGCACCCTTCTTCACCGGCTTATCGCCGGTGACGGTGGAGCCGGGTTCGATGTGCGCGCCGGCGTGGATGTCCGCACCGGGCAGTAGGGTGGAGCGGGCCCCGACGCGCGCGTCTTTGCCGATGGTGACGGTCCCAACGCACAGGATGTCACCGTCGAGCCAGTATCCGCTCAGATCCACCTCGGGCTCGATGGCGGCATTGTCGCCCAGGGTGAGAAGGCCGGTCACGGGCGGCACCGTGTGCAGGTCCACGCCGCGCCCGACCTGCGCCCCGACCAGCCGCGCGAAGTACGCCACCCACGTCGAGCCCGAAATATTCAGCGCACCGGTTGCCGCGACCCAGCGCTCGGCCGCCCACAGGCGCACGTGAACCCGCCCACCGCGCGGGTAGTTGCCGGGTTGTAGCCGCCCGCGGATCGCGCGCGCACCGAGCGCTGCGAGGGGAAGGCGCCCCAGCGGGGTGCACACCACCACGAACAGCACCGCGAGCGCGACCCAGTTCAGCGATACCCAGCCCAGCGCGGTGGCGATGATCGCCCACCACGTGACAAAGGTCGCCGCGTGCAGTGTCATCAACGGGACCTGGATCAGAGTCTGCGCCACCCGCGTGCCGCGCCCGACCGGGGCGACATCGCGCGTGACCACTTCTGCGGCAACGCCGTGGGCGTCGATGACACCGGCGAGGGCTTCGAGGCGGGGGTGGTCGTAGAGGTCGCGCACGGCGATCGTCGGCACGCGCTCGCGCAGGCGCGCCACCAGCGAAGCTGCCGTGAGCGAGGAGCCGCCGAGCTCGAAAAAGTCCGCGTCGCGTGACTCGGCCGGCAGCCCCAAAACATCGAGCCACACCTCGGCGAGCCACGACTCCGTCGGCGTCATCCCGGCGACCTCCACGGAGGCGGGAAGCGGCCAGGGCAGGGCTTTTTTGTCCACCTTGCCGGAGGTGCGGATCGGCAGCTCCTCCATGACGTGCAGGCGCGGCACGAGCGCGGCGGGCATGACCTCGGCGAGGCGCTCGCGCAACTCGGCGACGTCGAGGTCCGTGCCCTGCTCTGGTGAGAGGTAGCCGACGAGCACCTTGTCGCCGGCGCCGGTGGTCTGCACAGCCACGGCGGAGTTGTACACCCCGGGCAGCGCGGCGACGTTGGCATCGACCTCGCCGAGCTCGATGCGGCGCCCGCCGATCTTGACCTGGTCGTCGGCGCGGCCGATAAAGGCCAGACCGTCGTCGGTGAGGCGGACGTTGTCGCCGGTGCGGTAGGCGCGATCCCAGTCGAGGCCGGGCACGGGGGCGTACTTCTCGGCGTCTTTTACCGGGTCGAGGTAGCGCGCCAGGCCGACCCCGCCGATGATCAGCTCCCCGTCGTCGGCGACGTGGAGGTCCCAGCCGTCGAGTGCGAAGCCGATGGTCACGTCCTTGCCGGGTTCAAGGCGTGCGGCGGAGGCAACGACGGTGGACTCGGTGGGGCCGTAGGTGTTCCACATCTCGCGGTCCGGGGTGGCCAGGCGCTCGACGAGCTCCTGCGAGCATGCCTCGCCGCCGACGATGAGCAGGCGCACGTTGTCCAGGGCCTCGGCGGGCCAGAGCCCGGCGAGCGTGGGCACGGTGGAGACGACGGTGATGTCGCGGCGGATCAGCCAGGGGCCCAAGTCTTGACCGGAGCGCACGAGCGAGCGCGGCGCCGGCACGAGGCAGGCGCCATGGCCCCACGCCAGCCACATCTCCTCGCAGGAGGCGTCGAAGGCGACGGAGAGCCCGGCGAGCACCCTATCGTCGGGTCCGAGCGGGGCGTCCTGGCAAAACAGGCGCGCCTCGGCGTCGACAAACGCTGCGGCCGAGCGGTGGGTCACCGCCACTCCCTTCGGCGTGCCGGTGGAGCCGGAGGTGAAGATGATCCAGCAGTCGTCGTCAAGGTGCGGCAGGTCGGTATCGCCCGGGCGCGCCGGGACGAGGACGCGGAAGCCCTCGTCGCTGAACAGCCCGCTGATGCCCGCCTCGCCGAAGACCAGTTCGGCGCGCTCCTCGGGGTCGTCGGCATCGACCGGCACGTAGGCGCAACCCGCCCACATGGTGGCCAAGATGGCGATGTAGAGCTGCCTGCTTCCCGACGCCATCCGCACGCCAATCCGATCCCCGCGGCGGATCCCGTTGCGGTGCAGCTCCGCGGCCAAGTCGCTGACCTGGTCAATCAGCTCGGCATAGGTCACCACGTCGCCGGAGCCGTCGTCAATGGCGGCGGCGTCCGGGTGAGTTTCGGCGGTGGCGGTGAGGACGTCGATAAGCGTGCGTGGGGCCGGGGCAAGCTGGGCGCGCAGCAGCGAACTCAAGCTGGCCTCCCTTACTTGGACACGGTCGCCGGGTCGGTCTCCTGCAAAATTGCCTTGGACAGCTTCTTCAGGCTCTTGAGCTGCTTGGTGGTGGAGACATCCAGGGCGCGGTCCTCCGCGGCTGCGACTTCGCTGGCGAGCAGGGCCTGCGCCTTGGACCCCTTTTTGGTGGGGGTGACAATCTGACGGCGGCGATCCTTCGGGTCGCGGTCGCGGGTGACCCAGCCGTGGGTTTCCAAGGAATCGATCAGCCGCACCATGTCGGAGGCGTCGATAGCGAGCAGCTCCGCGAGCTGGGTCTGCGAAAAGGACTGCTCGGTGACACAGGTGAGAATCCAGAACTCGCGCATCGTCGCGCCCTGATTGCTCAGTGCCCGCTCGACCTCGTCTTTGGTGTGTCGGCGCACACGTTCGATCTGGAACGAGGGGGACTTAATCAGGGCGCTGGGCAGTTCGATCTGAGGCATGTGTCAAGAATAGGTCCACCTGGTGGTGGAACCAAAAAGTTGGCCCGCCCAATAACTTAGCCGCGCTGGTGGGGCAGGTCGGCCTCGACCCAGGCGGTGGTGCCGCCCTCGACGTTGACCACGTTGTCCAGCCCGCGCGCCTGCTCCAAGTATTCGACGGCCTGGGCGGAGCGCCCGCCCGACTTGCAGATGACGTAGATGTCTTCGTCGGGGTTGATCTTGTCGGCTTGCGCGGCGAAGTCGCTCAGCGGCAGGTTGACAGCGCCCTCGGCGCGGACCTCGGTGAACTCGTCGGGCTCGCGGACGTCGATAAGCTGTGCGCCGGCAGGAACTTCGGTTACTTTGACTGTCTTCATGGGTGTCAGTCTACGCATCCGATAGCGTGTTAGCCGTGCCCGAGCAATACCACCCGCGCAGACCACCGGCGGTCGCGCCCGCGCCGCGCCGCGCGCTGCCCCGGGAGATTTACGTGCGCCGCCGCGTCGCCGCGCTGGTGCTGCTCGGGCTGGTGGTCATCCTCGTGTTCACGGTGGCGCGCCAATGCGCGGTCTCGGAGCCCGCGCCTGCTGAACAGCCCGCGCCTGCTGCTGTGCCGCAGGAGATCGCGCAAAGTCGGCCGGTGGCGTTAGTGGTGCCGTCGATAAGCTTGAGCGCGGAGTTCGAGCAGGCTGACTGCCGCGTCAAAGACGGCGCGATCAACCCCGCGACAATGAACCTGGCCTGCGCTTACACGGCGCCGGATCGGCCGTACGAGCTGCCCGGGCCGGACGCGGGGGATGTGGTGGTCATCGCCGGGCACACGGGCGCGGGGTTGCCGGGAGTCTTCGATCAGCTTTACGACGCCCGCGCCGGCGCCCACACCGTGTCCGAGGGTGACGCGCTGTACGTGCGCACCGAAACATCCGGCGAGAACTGGTTGAAGTACGTGGCCACAGACCTGCACGACCCCACGAAGGATGCGCTGGCGCAGGACCCGGCGGTGTGGGGGACGGGGCCGACGCCGGGGCGGCTACTGACGATTAGTTGTATCCAGCCGCTGCTGTCGGATTCGGTGCGCAACGCCGTGGTGGGGTGGCAGTTCGCGGAGGTGGTTGCGGGGGTGCCCTAAAGGGTTTTTGTGTCGCTGCCTTGTTTCCTCTGTGAAAACTGTTAAAGTTGAGGCCGAACCCTAAAGTTGCAATTGAGACTTGAGCCCTGGAGTGACACCCTTATGAAGCGCAACCGCACGACCCTTATCGCCGCCGCTCTCACCGGTGCCCTTGCCATCGCGGCCGTTCCCGCAGCCCACGCCGAGGACTACCCGAGCGTGACCTCGGACGCGCGGGGCAACGAGTACTTCCTCAACAACGAGGGCACCCACTACCTGCCCGAGCGCGAACTCGCCGACGTAGCGTTTTCCGCCCTGACCTCCGAAGACCGCGAAAAGGCCGTCGAGGTCTCCCGCGCCGCCGTCGCCGGGCTGATTGACACCGGAGAGGCCATCGCCCCGTCGAACGCGGACGCGCCGACCGAATCGGCGGCCGAAATCGCCGACGACGTCACCCATGAGGTGCAGAACGAAGAGGTATTCGGACCCGAGCACGTCGGCCCCGCCTCCGAAGACCCGATCGCAGCGGGCCTGCTGGCCCTGCCGCCGGTGCTGTCCATCGCGGACAAGACCTACTACCTCAACGCCGACGGCAAGACCTACGTCACTGACGTCGAGCGAGTGTCCGCGGCCCCGAGCGAAGAAGAAGCCACCGCGTCGCAGCAGCTGCTGGCGCAAAACGGTGCAGAGGTCGCGCGCCAAGCGATTGAGGCTACCCGTGCCGCAGGCGAGCCGGTGGATTACGCCGCCGAGGGTGCCCCAGCCGAGGCCGCCGAGATCGCTGAGGACGCACCGGCAGCGGCAACCGCCGAGCCTGTGGCCACCACCCAACGCGGCATGGCCGCCGAGACCGGCAACAACACCGTCTCCAAGGCGCTATTCGGCCTGGTGATCGCGTCGGCGTTGGGAGCCGCGGCCTTCGCCTACGGCCGCCGCTTCCTAGTCTAGGAAGCCCTAAAGCCTTAAGACCTAGTTCTCGGTCTTAGCTTCCTTCTCCTCCTCCAGGCCCTCGCGGGAGTTGTCGCCGGTCTTGTCGTAGGCGTCAAGCGCGGCCTGGAGGATCTTTTCTGCCTCAGCGCGGTCGCCCCAGCCTGAACCGGTGGCCTCCTTGCCCGGCTCAAGATCCTTGTAGTGCATGAAAAAGTGCTCGATCTCGTCCTTGGTGAAGTCGTCGATGTCGTCGATGTCCTGGAAGGACTCGTAGCGGACGTCATCAAGCACGCAAAGCAGCTTGTCGTCGCCGCCGGCCTCGTCGGTCATCTTGAACACACCGACCGGGCGAGCGATCACGGTCACGCCGGGGAAGACGGGTTCAGGGGTGACCACCAGGGCATCGAGAGGGTCGCCGTCGTCGCCCAGGGTGTGGTCGATAAAGCCGTAGTCCGCCGGGTACGCCATCGGGGTGAACAGGTAGCGGTCCAGAAAGATCTTGCCGGACTCGTGGTCCACCTCGTACTTGTTGCGGGAACCCTTCGGGATCTCGATGATGACCTCAATAGCCATGAAAACTCCTTTATGCGCATCTGCGGGATATCAACGTGGCTCATCATACGTGCATTAGAGTAAGCGCCGATGAAAGTGTGGACTTCGGTGATGGTGGCGGTGGCGCTCGCCGCTGTGGGCGGCGTCGCCGGTTTCGGTGTGGTGGCGCAGCGCGAACTCGCCGAGCTCACCGTCGCCCCGGGCTACGCGCTGCCGGCGGTGACGCCCGTGCTGGAGCCGGCGACGCCGCAGCCTGTCGATACCGCGGCGCGGGCAGCGGAGGTCGCCGCGCTCGCGGCCGATGACGCGCTGGGCACGTTCCACGCGCGCATTACCGACGCCGCCACGGGCGAAACCGTCTTCGAGTCCGCGCCGAACGACGCGCTGCGCCCCGCCTCCAGCACGAAGCTGCTCACCGGTTCGGCCGCGATCATCGAGCTCGGCGCGACCGACACGATCACCACCGAGGTCGTGCGCGGGTTGAACCCCGGGGAGGTGGTGATCCAGGCCGCGGGCGACGTGTGGATGAACCAGGAAAGCATCGACTCGCTCGCCGAGCAGATCGGCTCCGCCGACACGGTGCTCATCGACACCTCCCTGTGGACGGGCGAGACGATGCTGCCCGGGTGGAACCCGGTGGACATCGACGCCGGCTTCATCGCCCCGCTCGAGCCCGCGATGCTCAACGGC
>NZ_GG667193.1:208453-218369 GCF_000159635.1 Corynebacterium lipophiloflavum DSM 44291
TGGTCACGCGCCTGCGCGCGATGATGAAGGACTCCGACAACGTCATGGCGGAGGCCATTGGCCGCGAGGTGGCGATCCACCGCGGCTCCACCGCGCCCCAGGCCACACTCGACGTGCTCGCCGAGCACGGTTTCACCACCGCCGGCACCACCCTTGCCGACTCCTCGGGCCTGTCCACCCTGAACCTGATCACGCCCGCGCTGCTCGACGCGGTGCTTCTCTCAGCAGCCCAGGGCGGGGAGATCGCGCCGCTGCTCGACACCTTGCCCGTCGCCCACGGCGAGGGCACGTTGTACGATCGATTCGAGGACTTGCCCGGCCGCGGCTGGGTGCGCGCGAAAACCGGGACACTCGACTACACCAGCGCGCTCGCGGGCACCGTGACCAGCGAAAACGGTAACGTGTATACGTTTGCGCTGCTGTCCAACGACTCCGAGATCCTGCCCGCGCGCCGCGCGATGGACACCTTGACCTCGGCCCTGAGGAAGTACTAGTGGAGCCGTTCTGGCCGCGCTACTCCCCGCACTTTCTCGCTTGTCGACGCTCCCTGCGCGCCCTGCATGGCCCAGCGGTAATCGGGTTGTCCGGGGGCGCGGACTCCCTTGCCCTCGTCGCCGCGGCCGCGGCCGAGGACAAGGATGTGCGCGCGATGATCGTCGACCACCAGCTCCAGGAAGGCTCCGACCAGGTGGCGCGGTGTGCCGCGGAGCAGGCCAACGCCTGGGGAGTGAAGGCATCGGTCATTGCCGTCAACGCTGGCGGGGACAACCTGGAAGCGGCCGCACGCGAGGCGCGCTACGCCGCACTGCTGTCCTTCGGCGTCGACGTCTGGGTCGCGCACACCGCCGACGACCAGGCCGAAACGCTTCTGCTCGGCGCGCTGCGAGGCAACCCCTCGGGCATGGCCGCGCGCGGGGGAATCGACAACAGAATCCTGCGCCCGTTTCTAGGAATCCGCCGCGCCGACACCCGCGGCGCCTGCGCGGAGCTGGGGGTCACCCCGTGGGAGGATCCGATGAACGTCGACGAAAACTACCGCCGGGTCGCCGTGCGCCGCCGGGTGATCCCGCAGCTCGACGAACTCATCGGCGGCGACTGCGTTCCGGCGCTCGCCGCGACCGCCGGGCGCATCGCGGCGGATAGGGAACTGATTGAGGAACTGTGCGATACATCAGCCACATCCGACTGCGTCGAACTGGCCAAAGATCCCGCCCCACTGCGCCGTCGCCGGATCGTTGCCTGGCTCCACGATTCAGGCGTGCGTGTCGACGGCGCGCAACTGTGCTCCATCGAGCGGCTCATCACCGACTGGCACGGGCAGGCGGGCATTGACGTCGGCGGGTGTCGACGTGTGCGCCGGGTTGCCGGCAGGCTGGTGCTAGACGAACTTCGGTGATGCGGAGCTGTTCTCTGTTCGGTTTTCTGTTCGGTGCAATGTCACGGTCGACGGTTGTTTGGTGGTTGCGACCTGGGGTTTTGTACCCGGGCGCGCCTTGACCGTGACTTCTCACCCGGTGCAATGTCACGGTCGACGTTCCCACCGCCACCGCGACCTGCGGTTTTGCCCCCACAAACATCCTGACCGTGACATCTCACCCAGCACAATGTCACGGTCAGCGTGCCCACCGGCACCGCGACCTGCAGTTTTGCCCCCACAAACATCCTGACCGTGACATCTCACCCAGCACAATGTCACAGTCAACGTGCCCACCGGCACCGCGACCTAGGGTTTTTACCCCCTAACACTCCGACACACAAGAATCCCGGGCACCAGCCACCGGGGTGCGGTTGTCCAACGGGCTTGGTCAATGGCAAGATGAGGGAGTTACGCCTCGGGCTGAGAAAGGGCACCCATGACTGCGATGCACGACACCTTGGACGCT
Source organism: Corynebacterium lipophiloflavum DSM 44291 (assembly GCF_000159635.1). Classification (GTDB taxonomy): domain Bacteria; phylum Actinomycetota; class Actinomycetes; order Mycobacteriales; family Mycobacteriaceae; genus Corynebacterium; species Corynebacterium lipophiloflavum. The sequence goes on from NZ_GG667193.1 coordinate 210,337, forward strand.
AACGTCCCGGCACACCCCTACGGTGATGATGTTGAATCAATCCTCATCTCTGAGGATCAGCTGGGCGCCCGCGTGCAGGAGCTGGCCGACTTGGTCTCAGAGAAGTACCGCGACGCCGACGACGACCTGATCCTGGTGTGCGTGCTCAAGGGCGCGGTGTTCTTCCTCACTGACTTCGCGCGGCGGCTCTCCATTCCGTGCCAGCTGGAGTTCATGGCGGTGTCGTCCTACGGTTCGTCGACAACCAGCTCGGGCGTGGTGCGCATCCTCAAAGACTTGGACAAGGACATTGCCGGGCGCGACGTGCTCATCGTCGAGGACATCATCGACTCCGGCTTGACGCTGTCCTGGCTCATGAAGAACCTCAATGGCCGCGGTCCGAAGTCGTTGAACGTGATCACTTTGCTGCGTAAGCCTGAGGTGCAGACTGCCAAGGTGGACTTGCTCGATATCGGTTTCGATATCCCGAACGAGTTCGTCGTCGGCTACGGCCTAGACTATGCGGAACGCTACCGCGACCTGCCGTTCGTGGGCACGTTGCACCCGCGCGTTTATTCGGACGTCGACAATGGTGAGCAGCCCACCCCGGGGCGTGCCACCGGGCCCGAATCCGTCGAAATCTAAGACAACAGGAATACATGGACAACAACAAAGTACTGCGGTGGGGCATCTTCGGCGCCACCGCCCTAATCGTGCTCTACTTGTTCACGCTGATCGGCGATGAAACCCGCAGCTACCAAACGGTGGACACCTCCGTGGCCTTAGAGCAGTTGCAAAACAACAACGCCCAAGAGGTCCAGATCGACGACCGCGAGCAGCGCGTGCGCATCGACCTGCGCGAACCGATCACCGTCGACGAGCGCGAGGGCGTGGAAAGCGTCATGGCGCAGTACCCAGCGCGAACTTCGCCGGAGATTTTCAACGCGGTGCGTTCCTCGGGCGCGGACAGTTTTGAAACCAACGTCACGCAGGACTCATTCCTGCTGTCCATGCTCGGTTTCATGCTGCCGATGATCCTGATCTTTGGTTTGCTGTTCTACATGATGTACCGCATGCAGGCCGGTGGCGGCATGTTCGGCATCGGCGGCTCGCGGGCAAAGCAGCTGACCAAGGACAACCCGACGAACACGTTCGCCGACGTCGCCGGCGCCGACGAGGCGGTCGACGAGCTTCAAGAGGTCGTGGACTTTTTGCAGGACGCGGAGATTTACGAGCAGCTCGGTGCGAAGATCCCGCGCGGCGTGCTGCTCTACGGCCCTCCCGGCACGGGTAAGACCTTGCTCGCGCGCGCCGTGGCCGGCGAGGCGGGGGTGCCGTTTTACTCGATCTCGGGCTCCGACTTCGTGGAAATGTTCGTCGGTGTCGGCGCCTCGCGCGTGCGCGACCTGTTTAAGCAGGCCCGCGAGAACGCCCCGTGCATCATCTTCGTCGACGAGATCGACGCCGTTGGCCGCCAGCGCGGTTCGGGTACAGGCGGCGGCCACGACGAGCGCGAGCAGACGCTCAACCAGCTGCTCGTGGAGATGGACGGTTTCGGCCCCCGCGAGGGCGTTATCCTCATCGCGGCGACGAACCGCCCCGACATCCTTGACCCAGCGCTGTTGCGCCCGGGACGTTTCGACCGCCAGATCCCGGTGACCAACCCGGACCTGGCCGGGCGCCAGCAGATTCTCAAGGTCCACGCCAAGGACAAGCCGCTCGGCCCCGACGCCGACTTGGACGCGCTGGCCAAGCGCACCGCCGGCATGAGCGGTGCGGACCTGGCCAACGTGCTCAACGAGGCAGCGCTTCTCACCGCGCGCATCGGCGGCAACGTGATCACCGCCGACGCGCTCGAAGAGGCGACCGACCGCGTCATCGGCGGGCCGCGCCGCAGCTCGAAAATCATCTCCGAGAAGGAAAAGAAGGTCACCGCCTACCATGAGGGCGGGCACACGCTCAGCGCGTGGGCGCTTAAAGACATCGAGCGGGTCTACAAGGTCACCATCCTCGCGCGCGGCCGCACCGGCGGGCACGCCATGACCGCGCAGGAGGACGACAAGGGCATGTACAACCGCGACGAGCTGTTCGCCCGCCTTGTCTTCGCCATGGGTGGGCGCGCCGCCGAGGAGCTCGTGTTCGGCGAGCCCACCACGGGTGCGAGCTCGGACATTGAGCAGGCGACGAAGATCGCCCGCGCGATGGTCACCGAGTACGGCATGTCCAGCGTGCTCGGCGCCGTCAAATACGGCATGGAGCAGGGCGATCCCTTCTCCATGTACGGTGCGGGCAACAAGGCCGAGTACTCGCCCGCGGTCGCGGAGACCATCGACCGCGAGGTGCACGAGCTTATCGACGTCGCCCACCAGCGCGCCTACTCGATCCTCGCCGACAACCGCGACTACCTCGACACCCTGGCGACGAAGCTGTTGGAGAAGGAGACGCTGCGCCGCCCGGACTTGGAGGCGATTTTCGACGGCATCGAGCCGCGCGAATCGGGCCTGCCGGTTGTCGACGAGCGCTTTGTCGCCCAGGCCGGCCGCGAGCCGGTGAAAACCCCGGTGGAGCTGGCGAAGGAGCGCGGCGAAGAGCCGCCGGAGAAGGTCTCCCTGCTGGAGATGTCGCGCAACGCGCGCAAGCGCCGCATGGCCGAGCGCGAGGCGGAGAAGAAGGACGATAAAACCGGCTCGACGAAGTGGCGACCGGGTGACAAGCGTGTGGTGGAGCAGCCGCGCTACGGCGGGCCGACACCGCCGCCGAACTGGACCTACCCGGGTGCGGGCCGCCACGCACAGCCTGAGCCGCAGGCCCAGCCTGAACCACAGCCCACGGTAACCAACGAGCACCCCGGCATGCGCAACTACGCGCAGCCGGACGCCCCGATCGGCTTCAAGCTGCCGGACAACGAGCAGCCGGATCACCCGTGGACCGACACGAAAAAGACGACGGAGTCTGCGCGCCACGAGGCGCCGGAGGAGACCCCGAAGCGTGATGCGGCGGACGTCGCTAAGCCAGCCAGCCCGGGTAGCGCCGAGACGACGGAGATTCCCAGGGTGAGGGACGACAATGAGCGCTAGGGCTTTTGATCGTGATCGCGCCGAGGCCGCGGTGCGCGAGCTGCTCATCGCCGTCGGCGAGGACCCCGACCGCGAGGGCCTGGCCGAGACCCCGGCGCGCGTGGCCCGCGCCTACGAGGAGGTCTTCGCGGGCCTGCACTCGGAGCCGACCGACGTGCTGGAAAAAACGTTCGCGGAAAACCACCAGGAGCTCGTCCTGGTGCGCGACATCCCGATCTACTCCACCTGCGAACACCACCTCGTGCCGTTCTTCGGCACGGCCCACATCGGCTACATCCCTGGCCCGGACGGCAAGGTCACCGGGCTGTCGAAGCTGGCGCGCCTGGCGGATCTCTACGCCAAGCGTCCGCAGGTCCAGGAGCGCCTGACCGCGCAGATCGCCGACGCGCTGGTGGACAAGCTCGGCGCGCAGGCCGTCATCGTGGTCATCGAGTGCGAGCACCTGTGCATGGCCATGCGAGGCATCCGCAAGCCGGGGGCGGTGACCACGACGTCCGCGGTGCGCGGCGGGTTCCAGCACAACGCGGCGTCGCGCTCCGAGGTTTTGAGCCTGATCAGGAGGTAGTTGCATGGCCGGTGTGGACGAGCTGACCGTGCCCGGACGGGCGCTGGTGATGGGCATTGTGAACGTCACGTCCGACTCCTTTTCCGACGGCGGTCGCTGGCTCGACCTCGACAGCGCGCTGGATCACGCCCGCACGCTCGTCGCCCGCGGCGCGGACATCATCGATGTCGGGGCGGAGTCGACGCGCCCCGGCGCGGTCCGGGTGCCGGCCGAGGTGGAGGCCGAGCGCGTGCGCCCCGTCATCGAGCACCTGCATGCGGAGGGGATTCGCACCTCCGTGGACACGATGCGCGCCTCGACGGCGCGCGTCGCCGCGGCCGCCGGGGTGGACATGATCAACGACGTCTCCGCCGGCCTCGCCGACCCGGAGATGTACCGCGTGATGGCGGAGGCGAATCTGCCCGTCTGCCTGATGCACTGGCGCACCGACGTCTTCGGCGACGCAGCGGGTGCCTCCGACCACGGCGGCGACGTCACAGGCGACGTGCACGCGCTGCTCAACCAGTGCATCGATGGTGCGCTCGCCGCCGGCGTCAAGCGCGACCAGATCGTCGTCGACCCGGGCCTGGGTTTCGCCAAGACCGCCGAGGAGAACTGGCGCCTGCTCGCCTCGCTCCCCGAATTCATCGCGGGGCCTTACCCGGTGCTGGTCGGGGCGTCGCGCAAGCGCTTCCTCACCGCGATCCGCGCCGAGCGCGGCCTGGAACACGGCCCCGAAGACGCCGACCCGGCCACGGCCGCAGTGACCGCAATCGCCGCGCAGATGGGCGCGTGGTGCGTGCGCGTGCACGAGGTCGCCGCCTCGCGCGATGCCGTCGATGTCGCTGCGGCCTGGAACGGGGCTTCCCGTGGCTGACCGCATCGAGCTCAAAGGCCTGCGCGTCCACGCCCACCACGGCGTGCTCGAGCACGAAACGCGCCACGGCCAGGGGTTTAGCCTGGACATCGTGTGCTGGCTCGACTTCGCCGACGCCGCGGCGGGAGATGATCTGAACCTCACCGTCAACTACGCCGATCTGGCGCAGCTCGCCCACGACATCGCGGCCGGCACCCCGCGCCAGCTCGTGGAAACTGTCGCCTCCGAGATCGCCGACGCTGTGCTTGGATCGTTCGAGGCCCTCCACGCGGTCGAGGTCACGGTGCACAAGCCGCACGCGCCGATCCCGCTGCTGTTCGACGACGTCGCCGTTATCGCGCGCCGCTCGCGAAAGAACCTCAAAGGTTAAGCCATGCGCGCTGTGCTCTCCACCGGCTCCAACATCGAGGATTCCCGCGCGCACTTGGCCAGCGTCGTCGATGAGTTTGCCGACGAACTCGTCGCCGCGTCCTGCCTCTACGCCACGGCCCCGTGGGGTGGGGTGGAGCAAAACGACTTTCTCAACCAGGTCCTCATCGTCGACGTCGAGCAGAGCCCCATCGAGCTGCTGAGGCGCTGCCAGAGCCTCGAGCAGCGCGCGCGCCGCGTCCGCGAGAAGCGCTGGGGTCCGCGCACCTTGGATGTGGACATCGTGCTTATCGACGGCTTCACCTCACGCAATCCCGAGCTCACCGTGCCCCACCCGCGCGCCCACGAACGCGCCTTCGTGCTCGTGCCCTGGCTAGAGATCGACCCGGATGCCCAGCTCGGGGGCCGAAGCGTTGCGGGGATCGTCGATAAGCTGGGTGCGGAAGGGGTGAGAAAGCTGTGACGAGGATCTCCATACCCGCGCTCGTGGCGCTCGCCGGGTTCATGGCCGCGGCGGTGTTCATTCTCGTGCGCAGGTTCTACGGGGCTCTGAGCACCATCGGGCTGAGCGCCTCCATGCCGCTGTGGATCGTCGCCGCCGTGTGCCTCTTTGTGGCCTACATGGTGAAAAAGCGACGCGAGGAAGGCAACGTGGGCCTGGACCGCTCCCAGCTCAACCCCATGATGGCGGCGAACTTCATGCTGCTGGGCAAAGCCAGCGCCTGGGCCGGAGCCGTGTGCGCCGGGGCGTTTGCGGGCCTGCTCGTCTACATCGCACCGCGCCTCGACCTGCTCGCGGCCGCCCAAGCGGACCTGCCCGGCACGCTGTCGGGAACCCTCGGGGGGCTCGCGCTGGCGGTCGCCGGGGTCGTGTTGGAGCGCGCCTGCGAGGTGTCGCCACCTACTCAGGGCGAGGCGGTTGGTTAAGGTGATGACCATGAATGCCGAGAACACGAAACGCGACAACGCTACTTTGTGGATCGTCGTGCCCTTCGCACTCGCCATCGTGGGCACCGTGGTGATGCTGTTTACCAACTCGGCGAACGTCCTCAAAGTTTCCCTCATCCTCGCTTTGTGGGCGGCCGTTGCCGGGATCATCCTAGTAACCCGGCTGCGCCGCGACCGCGATCAGGCGCAGCGCGAACTGGTGGCCCGTTCCGAACGCTTCGAGGCCGAGCTCGACGCCGCGCAGGCGCGCGGCGAGGCGGACCGGGTACTGCTCGAGCGCGCGCACAGCGGCGAGGCGCCTTCCGGAGTCGATGTTGAGGTGCTGCGCGAGATCCAGGCCGAGCTCGCCCGGCTGCGCGCGCAACTCGAGGAACTGTCCGGGCGGTACTTCGAATACGAGCCCGCCGCGCTGCGCGCCCAGGCCCGGCGCATCGCCGAGCTGGAGGAAGCAGCCGGGTCGTCCAAGGTGGAGCCGGAGCCAGTGGCGCCGGAGCCCGAGCCCAAGCCGGTGGAGCCCGAGCCGGTAGCGGAGGTCGCGGAGCCGGTGGAGCCCGAGCCGGTGGCCACCAAGCCTGCCTCGGGCCCGTCGACCGATGACACCGCGAAACTGCAGCGCGTGCGTGAATCGGTCCCGGCGCCCAAGCGCACAACACCCGCGCCGGGGCCGTCGCGCCCGGCGGGAGCACCAACGTTCGATGCGGTCGCGGGCCGGGTCGGCGAGCGCCGCGAGACGATCAATGACGCCCACAATCCCCTGTCGAAGCTCATCAGCGAGCGGCAGGCGGAGAGGTTCGAAGAACCAGCGCAACCGGCGCCCAAGCCTGCACCGAAACCGGCACCCGAACCCGCACCGAAGCCTGAGGCGCACGGGGGCCGCCGTCGCCGCGACGAGCAGGGCCGCAGCTCGCTGACCGTGGCGGAGCTTCTGGCGCGGGCCGAAAGGAACGCTGAATAGATGGCGCCACGCCTCACCATTGGTGCGGTTGTCACGGAAACGGAACTCTCGCGCGCGCTCGCTCGCGCGGGCCACACGGTGCGCGGCCTTGACGCGCGCAACCCCGGCAGCGTCGCGGATGTCGACGCGGTGCTTCTCGATATGTCCGACACCGTGCGCATCGCGGAACTCGCGGACGCGTTCGCTGCCTACGTCCGGCCGCGCCAGTTGTTCATCCACACGGCGCTTGCGCAGGGAGCGCAGCTTCTCGACGCCGTCGAGACGCGCGGGGCGATCGTCATGGCGGCGCACAACGTGTTTTCCAACCACTGGGTGACATCGGCCGCCGATGAGCTCGGGGAGACGGTGATCGGCCTGCTCATCGCGGAGATCGGCGGGGTGTCGCACACAATCGCGGACAGTCAGCGGATGCGCGCCGCCGCCGCACTGCGCATCCAGGCGCACGAAAGTGTGCTGCGCGCCGACTCCTTCGACCTGCTGTCTTCTGCCGTGGAGTCGTTGGAGGCGTTCGGCCACGAGTACAGTGTGGCGCCGCGTGGGAGCGTCGATAAGCTAAGCCCCGCGGAGCTGGAACGGATGCGCCAGGCGATTGATGACCCGGGCGTGGCCGCGCTGTTCGTGGAGCTGCAGAGGCGCTCGGCGCAGCAGCTTGGCGACGCCGAGACCGAGCTGTGGTCGATGTTTACAACGAATCAGGAAGGAAAGTAAGTGGCTTTCGAACCAGGCGCGGCCGTGGTGGTGACGGACCCGACGCAGCTAGCCACCTACGGCAGGGCGTTTCGCAAGGTGGGCAAATCCGTCGTGGTCGTGCCGCTGGGCGAGGGGATCCACGCCGGGCACGTGCAGCTCATCCGCGCGGCGCGTGCGCTGCTCGGGGCAGTGGTGATGGTGACCTATACCGGTGAGAAGGTCCCGGAGGTCTTCGCCGCGGAGAAGGTTGACGTGGTGTTTCACGGTTGCCTCGGCGGCGGGGTGTGCGTATCCACCGGCATCGACCACCTCGAGGACGCCGGGGAGATCGGCGCGGCGGTCGGCAGCGTCATCGCCGCGGCGGGTGCGACGCACGCGACCGACATCGTGCTGGGGGAGAAGGACTTCGAGCTGCTCGTCGCGCTGCAGCGGGCGGTGACGGCGCTGCGCATGGAGGTCAAGCTGCACAGCGTGCCGATCGTGCGGTCGTCATCAGGCGTGGCGATGTCGCTGCGCAACGATCGTCTCGCGCAGGTAGATCGCGAGGCGGCGCTGGCGCTGTCGGCGGCGCTGACCGCCGGGGCCCACGTCGCC
>NZ_GG667193.1:218528-226696 GCF_000159635.1 Corynebacterium lipophiloflavum DSM 44291
CGCGCGGGGTGCTCGACGCGGCCGGTGTTTCGCCCGATTACCTCCAGCTGCGCTCGCTGGGCTTTGGGCCGGCGCCCGCGCAGGGAGACGCCCGCCTGCTCGGCGCGATCACCCTGGGCGGGGTCCGGCTCATTGACAACGTCGGCGTTCCTGTTGGTGTGGGGTTTAAAAACATCGGGGGATAGCTGCGAGGTCGAGTTCGCCCCGCCGTGCCGCCCCGACTACCCTTGAGCAGGTGACTAACCAGAGCCAGGACATCAGTGAGCAGCAGCAGTTTCGGCGGGCAAAGCGCCAGAAGCTTATCGACGACGGACGTGGCGCCTACCCCGTCTCCGTCGACCGCACGACGTCTCTGAAAAACCTCCGCGAAGCTTATGTCGTCGTGGCCGAGGACGACGAACACACCCCGCCGGAGGGCGTGACGGCCCTGGGCCCGGGCGAGGAAACCGACGATGTGGTCTCCGTCGCCGGGCGCATCATGTTCAAGCGCGACACCGGCAAGCTGTGCTTCGCGTCCCTGCAGGAGGGCGACGGCACCCAGCTGCAGGTCATGCTGTCGCTGGCCGAGGTCGGCGCCGATGCGCTGGCGAGCTGGAAGGACGACGTCGACCTCGGCGACATTGTGTCGGTGACTGGGCGCGTGATCGCGTCGAAACGCGGCGAACTTTCGGTGATGGCGTCGTCGTGGCAAATGGCGTCGAAGGCGCTGCGCCCGCTGCCGGTCGCGTTCGCCGAGATGAACGAGGAGCAGCGCGTTCGCCACCGCTACACGGACCTGATCATGCGCTCCGCGGCGCGCGACAACGCGATGACCCGCATCAAGGTCATCGCGGCGGTGCGCAAGTACCTCACCGGCCTGGATTTCGTCGAGGTCGAGACCCCGATGCTGCAGACGCTGCACGGCGGGGCGGCCGCGCGCCCCTTTGTCACCCGCTCCAACGCACTCGACATCGACCTCTACCTGCGCATCGCGCCCGAGCTGTACCTGAAGCGCTGCGTCGTCGGCGGCATCGAGCGCGTCTTCGAAATCAACCGCAATTTCCGCAACGAGGGCGTCGATTCCTCGCACTCGCCGGAGTTCACCATGTTGGAGACCTACCAGGCGTGGGGCACCTACGCCGATGGCGCGAAGATGATGAAGGGCCTCGTGCAGTTCTGCGCCGAAGAAGTCTTCGGCTCGCAGAAAGTCACGCTCGCCGACGGCACCGAGTACGACTTCTCCGGCGAGTGGAAGGTGCTTCAGATGTACCCCTCACTCAACGAAGCGCTGGCCCGCAAATTCCCCGGCCAGCCGGAGGTGACCATCGACTCCAGCGTCGAGGAGCTCACCGCGGTCGCCGGGGCCATTGGGCTGAAGGTGCCTGCCAACGCGGGCTGGCTGCACGGCAAGCTCGTCGAGGAGATTTGGGAGGAGTTGTGCTCTGATCAGCTCTATGAGCCGACGTTTGTGACCAACTTCCCCGTGGAGACCTCGCCGTTGACCCGCGACCACCGCGATCAACCCGGGGTGACCGAGAAGTGGGACCTCTACATCCGCGGCTTCGAGCTGGCCACCGGGTATTCGGAACTGGTGGATCCGGTGATCCAGCGCGAGCGCTTCGTCGACCAGGCGCGCCTGGCCGCTCACGGCGACGACGAGGCGATGGTGTTGGACGAGGACTTCCTCGCCGCGATGGAGCAGGGCATGCCGCCGACCGCTGGCACCGGCATGGGAGTAGACCGCCTGCTCATGGCCCTGACCGGCCTGGGAATCCGGGAGACGGTGCTGTTCCCCATGGTCAAGCCTGAAACTAACTAGGTTTGCGAGTTTAAAACCGGTTTACGGCTCGCATCGCTTGTCGACGCGGTAGGGTTGCGTACGGCTTTTCATAACACTCGTACAAAAGGATAAATCTCGTGAGCACCATCTACCCCGGCCCCAACCATGGGGAATTCGATCGCGACGGTCTGCCCATCCGCAAGAAACGTCCCACTGGCACGCAGCCCGCTGCCTCGTTTGCATCTGCGCAGCCGTCCGACCCGCTCGATCCCTTCGCCGCGGCGCAGCCGCACTACCCCGTGCAGCCGGGGACATACCCCGCGGCGTCCTACGCGCAGCCCCCGTACGCCGTGGCCCCGAAGAGCAAGATTGTGGCAGCGCTGCTGTTTTCTTCCTCGGATCCTTCGGTATTGGTAACTTCTACCTGCACCAGAACAAGCGGGGTATTGCGAAGCTGATTCTGACGCTCGTGGACTTCGTCACCGCAATCATCCTGATCGGGTTCGTCATCCTGGCGGCGGTGGGATTCTGGGCGCTCGTCGAAACAATCCTCGTGCTAGTCGGCGCGGGAGGATACGACCGCGACGGTAGGGGAGTGCCGCTGGACTAGGCCGAGACCTTTGGGTTTCGCTGGTGACCTAGGGTTTTCGCCAGGGTATTCTTTGACCGTGACATTTCGTCGGCTGAGATGTCACGGTCAAGCCGTTTCTGGCCGTGCCGACCTGGGGTTTTGCACCACGGCGTCCGCTGACCGTGACATTTCACCGCCCGAGATGTCACTGTCGAGCCGGGACCGCCACAACTGACCTGGGGTTTTACACCGGGCAACCCCTTGACCGTGACATTCCACCGCCCGAGATGTCACGGTCAAGCCGATCCAGCCACCGGCGACCTGGGGTTTTGCGCTTCGGTGCCGGTTGACCGTGACATTGCACCGCCCGGGATATCACGGTCAAGCCGATCCGGCCACCGACAGCCAGAGGGCGCCTACAAGCAGTTGCCAGTGAGTATTGCGATTTTGCTTTGCTAGTTCTAACATCATCATTGACACCAACCACAGGGTTGTTACCCGCCCACAAGCGGGCGGGGCAAGACCTGGAGAGGTCGCGGTTTCGCGTTGTCTCCGGGTCTTTTCGCATTTCGAAAGGAAGTGAACAGTGTCCACCACAACGTCCAGCCTGAGCGCGCAGGCGAAGGACATCCTCGACGGCGTCGGCGGCGCCGACAACATTGCCTCGCTTACCCACTGCGCAACCCGTTTGCGTTTTGAGCTTAACGACGCCTCCCTGGCCAACAAGGCCGCCCTCGAGGCCGTGCCGAAAGTCATGGGCGCCGTGCCCCAGGGAGGCTCCCACTACCAGGTCATCGTCGGCGGAGACGTCGCCAACGTGTACACGGCAATGAACAACCTGCCGGAAATGCGTGAGCGCACCAACTCCGCCGTCAAGGCGCAGCAGCGCGCGAAAGCGCAGGGAAAGCTGCCCTGGCTCGACGCGTTCTTCGAGTACCTGTCCGATTCCTTCCGTCCGATCCTCGGCGTGCTGTTGGGCGCATCGCTGGTCATCGCGTTCGCCGCGGTGATGGACGCGCTGGGCCTCGTCGATTTCCGCGCCGAGGTCAAGAGCCCGGGTTGGCAGTTCGTCGACGCGATGTGGAGCTCGGTGTTTTTCTTCCTGCCGGTCATGGTGGCCTACAACGCTGGCAAGAAACTGGGTATCGACCCCTGGGTCCCGGCGGCGGTGATGCTGGCCCTGTTTACCCCGAACTTCACCGGCCTGGCGGATCACCCGGACGCCGTGACAACCCAGAACGCCCTGCTGGGCAGCGAGGTCACGCGCGTGGATGTATTCGGCCTGCCCATGTACCTGCCCGACTACAACGGCAACGTCTTCGTGCCGCTGATCATGGCGGCGATCGCGGCAGTTGTGTACAAGGGTTTGCTGAAGATCATTCCCTCTGCTGTCCACATGGTCTTCGTGCCGTTTTTCACCCTGCTGGTGATGATCCCCCTGACCGCGTTGGTGATCGGGCCGTTCGGCTACGCCCTCGGCGCCTGGATCGGCACCGGACTCGCGTTCTTGAACACCAACGCCCCGTTCGTTTTCGCCATCGCCATCCCAATGCTGTACCCCTTCCTTGTCCCGCTCGGCCTGCACTGGCCGCTCAACGCGCTGATGCTGGTCAACATCCAGACGCTGGGCTACGACTTCATCCAGGGCCCGATGGGCGTGTGGAACTTCGCCTGCTTCGGCGCCACCGCGGCTGTGCTGGCCATCTCCATGCGGGAAAAGGACAACGTGATGCGCCAGACCTCCGGTTCGGCGCTGGCGGCCGGCCTGTTCGGCGGCATCTCGGAGCCCTCGCTCTACGGCATCCACCTGCGCTACAAGCGCATCTACCCGCGCATGCTCGTCGGCTGCTTCGTCGGCGGCGTCACCATCGCGATCCTGTCCGCGCCGTTCGCCGGCGTGCAAACCAACGCCTTCGTGTTCACCTCGCTTCTGACCATCTCGGTGTTCAACCCGGCGTGGGTTTACATCATCGCCATCGCCGTGGCCTTCTTCACCTCCTTCGCGCTGATCTACATCAGCGACTACCGCACCGCGGAGGAAAAGGCTACCGCACGAGAAGGCGCAGCGCAGTCGGCTGAACCAGCGCCCGCCGCACAAGAACCCGCCGCACAAGAACCCGCCGCAGAAAAACCCGCCGCAGCCACGCGCGTCCTCGCCCCCGCGGCCGGAGAAATCGTCGCGATGGAGGCGCTTGATGATCCCGCGTTTTCCACCGGCGCGCTCGGCCAGGCGGTCGGGGTTATCCCGGAGGCCGGCGAGGGCACGGTTGTCTCCCCGGTGGCCGGCACGGTGATCTCCGTGGCTAAGACCGGCCACGCCTACGGCATCAAGACGGCCGACGGCATCGAAATCCTCATCCACATCGGGATCGACACGGTCAAGATGAAGGGAGAGGGCTTTGAGCCGCTGGTTGCCAAAAAGCAGGCGGTCACCGAGGGCACCGAGCTGGCGCGGGTCAATTTCGCCGCGGTCAAGGCCGCGGGGTTTGACCCGACGGTGATCACCACGGTGGTCAACACCAAGGCCATGGCCGGTGTCGCCGACATCGCCGACGGCACCGTCGGTGCGGGCGATCCCGTGCTGGAAGTAACCAGGTAGAAGTCCGGGCCCGGCTACACTCTCAACGCATGCAGATACTGCGCGTGTTCAACAACAACGTCGTGCTCGCCCGCAGCGGTGAGCACGGTGGGGAAGTTGTGGCCACCGGCCGTGGGATCGGCTTCGGCAAGAAGCAGGGAGATGTGCTCGACCCCGCCACGGTTACCCGCGTGTTTGTGCCCGCGGAGGGCCGCGACCCGGACCATTCGGCGCAGATGCTCGCCGGTTTGCCGGCCGAGCGCGTCGCCCAGGTTGCCGCGGCCCTCGAGGCCGTCGGCGCACCAGCGGACAGCCGCAACCGGTTGACGCTGGTCACCGCGATCTCCGATCACATTGAGTTCGCCGCCGCCCGCGCCGCCTCGGGCGAGGAGCTCAACTACCCGCTGCGCAGCGAGGTGCTGCACCTTTACCCGCGCCAGTACGAGATGGGTGTGGAGCTGCTGGCGGAGATCAACCGGCGCCAGCGCGCGGCGGGGGCGGCCGAACTGCCGGACTCCGAGGCCACAGCCTTGGCTTTGCACCTCGTCAACGCCGGGTTCTCCACGGGGGATCTGGCCCAGACCTACCAGATGACGGGCGTGATCCAGCAGATGCTCGAGATCGTCGCGGCGGGGCTGTCGATCACGTTGGACACGGCGTCGATAAGCGTGGCTCGCTTTATCACGCACGTGCGCTACCTCCTGGTCAGGCTCAGCCACGGTCGCCAGCTCGACCACGACCAATCGCCGCTGACGCGCCAGCTTCTCGACGCCTACCCGCGCGAGGTCGCCTGCGCCCGCCAGGTCGCCACCGTTGTGGAACTGCGCTTCGACTGCGCACTTACCGAAGATAAAATCGCCTACCTCGGCCTGCACATCGTCAGGCTGAGAGAAACCCAAAGGATGAGCCAATGACTGACCGATCAGTACTGCACGGAATCGGCGTGTCCGCCGGAACCGCTTCCGGCCCCGCCGCAGTAGTCACCCCGCCCGCCGGCGTTGACGAGGCCGAGCCGCCCAGCGTCGACCCCGAAGCCGACGGCCAGCGCGTGCGCGAGGTGTTAGAGCAGGTGGCGGCGTCGCTGCGCGAGCGGGCGCGCCACGCCAACTCCGAGACCTCCGCCGCCGTGCTCGAGGCCACCGCGGCCCTCGCCACGGACCGAGGCCTGATCAAGGGGGTAGCCAAGGAACTGCAGAAAGGTTCCGGGCCCACCCGGGCGATCTTCGACGCGGTCGAGGTCTACGCCGCGAAGCTGCGCAAGCTCGGCGGCTACATGGCCGAACGGGTGACCGACCTCTACGACATCCGCGACCGCGCCATCGCGCGCCTGCGCGGGGTGGCGGAACCGGGTGTGCCGGCGCTGAGCCGGCCGAGCGTGCTTGTCGCCCACGACCTCGCCCCCGCCGAGACCGCAACCTTAGACCCGGCGCTCGTGCGCGGCATCGTCACCGCCGGCGGGGGAGCGACCTCGCACACCGCGATCCTCGCCGCCCAGCTCGGCATCCCCGCGGCCGTGCAGGTCAAGGGAATCCACACCCTTCTCGCAAGTGAAGGCGAGGTAGAGCTGGCCATCGACGGCGGCGTCGGCGAGGTCATCGTCGCACCCACGCCTGAGGACGTCGCCGAGCTAAAGGAGCGCTCGCGCCGCCGTGCTGCGGCGCTTGCAGGTTCTTCGGGCGAGGGTGCGACGCGAGACGGGCACCGGGTGAAATTGCTGGCGAATATCGGCACCGCCGCCGACGCCGCACAAGCCGCCGCGGCGGACATCGAGGGCTCCGGCTTGTTCCGCACCGAGTTTCTCTTCCTCGACCGCGAGGCCGCCCCGAGCGTCGAGGAGCAGACCGCGACGTACGCCGAGGTGCTGCGCTCTTTCGGCACCCGCCGCGTGGTCGTGCGCACTCTCGATGCCGGCGCCGACAAGCCGCTGAGCTTCGCCGACCTCGGACCCGAGGACAACCCCGCGCTCGGCCGGCGCGGTCTGCGGCTGTCGCAGGCGCGCGAAGATCTTCTCGACGCCCAACTAAGCGCCCTGGCCGCCTCGCACAAACTCGTGCCGGAGGCGGACCTGTGGGTGATGGCACCGATGGTGACCACGGTAGAGGAAACGCAGTGGTTCGCCGACAAGGCCCGGGCTTACGGCCTGCCCCGCGTGGGCGTGATGGTGGAAACCCCGGCGGCCGCTGTGCGCGCCAAACACCTGCTCGCGCTGGTGGATTTCGCCTCCATCGGCACCAACGACCTGTCGCAGTACACCATGGCCGCCGACCGCATGCAAGGCGAGCTCGCGCACTTGCTGAACCCGTGGCAACCGGCCGTTTTGTCCATGGTGCGCGCAACGTGCCGCGGCGGGGAGGCCACCGGCAAGCCCGTCGGGGTGTGCGGTGAGGCGGGCGGTGACCCGCTGCTCGCCCTCGTGTTGGTCGGCCTCGGCGTAACCTCGCTGTCGATGGCCCCGTCGCGGGTGGGCGCGGTGCGCGCCGCGTTGCGCAGCCACGACATCGACACCTGCCGCCAGATGGCGAACTTCGCCGAGGACGCACCGACCGCGGCCGATGCGCGCGCTGCCGTGCTCGCTCTGGCTGACCCGGTGTTGCGCGACCTGCTCTAGCGGCACCAAGCCCATGTTCGCTACTGGCGAACATGGGCTTTGACATGCATTTTTACCCCTTTTGCGCGAAAGCGCTCCAGAAAGTTGGGAAAGGTTGTCGCACCCGCGCGTTATGGTGGAGGACAACTATTTTTACATAACTTTCTTAAGGGGTTGCCTGATGTTCGAGCGGTTTACCGACCGAGCCCGCCGCGTTATCGTCCTGGCGCAGGAGGAAGCGCGCGCGCTGAACCACAATTACATGGGCACGGAGCACATCCTGCTCGGCCTGATCAAGGAGGGCGAGGGCGTCGCGGCCAAGGCGCTGGAGTCCATGGGCATCAACCTCGAGGACGTGCGCCGCGAGGTCGAGGAGCTCATCGGCCACGGCACCCAGCCTGTGACCGGTTACATCCCGTTTACGCCGCGCGCCAAGAAGGTGCTTGAGCTGTCCCTGCGCGAAGGCCTGCAGATGGGGCACAAGTACATCGGCACCGAGTTCCTCCTGCTCGGCCTCATCCGCGAGGGCGAGGGCGTTGCCGCGCAGGTGCTTATCAAGCTCGGCGCCGACCTGCCGCGTGTGCGCCAGCAAGTTATCCAGCTGCTCTCCGGCTACGAAGGCGGCGAGGGCCAGGGCGAGGGCGGCGAACAGGGCGGTCTCGCCGGCGCCGGC
>NZ_GG667193.1:227001-231518 GCF_000159635.1 Corynebacterium lipophiloflavum DSM 44291
GGCTCAGGCCCCGCCCCGTTCGGCGGGGGCGGCGGGCAGCGCGGCGGCCAGCAGGGCGAACGCTCGAACTCGCTCGTGCTCGACCAGTTCGGCCGCAACCTCACCGCAGCCGCCCGCGAGGGCAAGCTCGACCCCGTTGTCGGGCGCGCTAAGGAGATCGAGCGCGTCATGCAGGTGCTCTCGCGCCGCACCAAGAACAACCCGGTGCTCATCGGTGAGCCCGGCGTGGGCAAGACCGCCGTGGTCGAGGGTCTCGCGCTCGACATCGCCAACGGCAACGTGCCGGAGACGCTGAAGGACAAGCAGGTCTACTCGCTCGACCTGGGCTCCCTGGTGGCGGGCTCGCGCTACCGCGGTGATTTCGAGGAGCGCCTGAAGAAGGTGCTCAAGGAGATCAACCAGCGCGGCGACATCATCTTGTTCATCGACGAGATCCACACCCTCGTCGGCGCGGGCGCCGCCGAGGGTGCGATCGACGCAGCGTCGCTGCTCAAGCCGAAGCTGGCCCGCGGCGAGCTGCAGACCATCGGTGCAACCACGCTGGATGAGTACCGCAAGCACATTGAGAAGGACGCCGCCCTCGAGCGCCGCTTCCAGCCCGTCCAGGTCGACGAGCCTTCCGTCGAAGACACCGTGACCATTCTCAAAGGTCTGCGCGACCGCTACGAGGCGCACCACCGCGTTTCCTACACCGACGACGCACTCGTCGCCGCCGCGAACCTGTCGGACCGCTACATCAACGACCGCTTCCTGCCGGACAAGGCCGTTGACCTGCTTGACGAGGCCGGCGCCCGCATGCGCATCAAGCGCATGACCGCGCCGGAGGGCCTGCGCGAGGTCGACGAGCGTATCGCCGAGGTGCGCAAGGAAAAGGAAGCCGCGATCGACGCCCAGGACTTCGAAAAGGCCGCCGGCCTGCGCGATACCGAGCGCAAGCTCGGCGAGGAGCGCCGGGAGAAGGAAAAGCAGTGGCGCTCCGGCGACCTCGAGGAGATCGCCGAGGTCGGCGAGGAGCAGATTGCCGACGTGCTGGCGAACTGGACCGGAATTCCCGTGTTCAAACTCACCGAGTCCGAGTCTTCCCGCCTGCTCAACATGGAAGATGAGCTGCACAAGCGCATCATCGGCCAGGACGAGGCCGTTCGCGCCGTCTCGCGCTCCATCCGTCGTACCCGCGCGGGTCTGAAGGACCCGAAGCGCCCGTCTGGCTCGTTCATCTTCGCCGGCCCGTCCGGTGTGGGTAAGACCGAGCTGTCCAAGGCGCTCGCCGAGTTCCTCTTCGGAGACGAGGATTCGCTGATCCAGGTCGATATGGGCGAGTTCCACGACCGCTTCACCGCCTCGCGCCTGTTCGGTGCTCCTCCCGGATACGTCGGCTACGAAGAGGGCGGCCAGCTCACCGAGAAGGTCCGCCGCAAGCCGTTTAGCGTCGTGCTTTTCGACGAGATCGAAAAAGCGCACAAGGAGATCTACAACACGCTCCTGCAGGTGCTGGAGGAAGGCCACGTCACCGATGGCCAGGGCCGCATGGTGGACTTCAAGAACACCGTGCTCATCTTCACCTCCAACCTGGGCACCAGCGACATCTCCAAGGCCGTCGGCCTGGGCTTTACCGGAAGCACCGCGACGGACGCGGACGCGCAGTACGACCGGATGAAGAACAAGGTGCACGACGAGCTGAAGAAGCACTTCCGTCCCGAGTTCCTCAACCGTATCGACGAGGTTGTTGTCTTCCGCCAGCTGTCCCAGGAAGAGATCGTCCAGATGGTCGAGCTAATGATCGCCCGCGTGGACAAGAACCTCGCCGCCCAGGACATGGGCATCGAGCTGACCGACAAGGCGAAGGACCTGTTGGCCCTGCGCGGTTTCGATCCGGTGCTCGGTGCGCGCCCGCTGCGCCGCACCATCCAGCGCGAAATCGAGGACATCTTGTCGGAGAAGATCCTCTACGGCGAAATCGGCGCCGGAGAGATCATCACCGTCGACGTGGAGGACTGGGACGGCGACGTCGAAGCCGCCAAGCGCGAGCGCGGCAAGGTTGCGGAAGAGGCTACCTTCACCTTCACCCCGCGACCGAAGCCGCTGCCTGCCGAGACCTTCGATGTGGAGCTCGAAGACGAGGTCCGCGACATCTCCCCGGCAAACGGCGAGGCTGATGCTCTAGTGCCGGATGTCCCGCCGGAGACGGAGGGCCCGGAGGATGACGGTGGCGCGACCCCGCCGCCGGCTGGGGCTGGTCAGCCGCTCTAGAAGGTTCCGCAGTTGGAGCCGGCGGGGACCCCGTTGAAGCGGTCCATAATCCACGTAAATGAGGTGGGGGACTGTGTGAAGATGCCCGCGGCGTGGTTGACACCGAATTTGGTGCCCGGGGTCAGCGGCGGGATGTTCTCGTTGAACATTGTGGTGGTGACCCCCAGAGCGCAGTAATCGCGGGCGAGCTGGATCACCTGCGGGGTGGGGACGAGACTGTCGTTGCCGCCGGTGGACACCATGATCGGGGAAGTCGGGGCCGTTTCGCCGAGCTTCTGGTCCTCGAAGAGCTGCTTGATGTGCGGCAGCGAGTTCACAAGCTCATAGAGGGACTCGCCCGTGGAGGTCAGGTCGCTGGTGCTCGTGAAGTGGCGGGTCAGAGCGTCGTCAACGATGCAGGAATTCTTGGTGCCGTGGATAAACTCCCAGCCACGGTCGTTGAGTTTGGCGTCCAGGACCGCGCCGAGCTCGGGGTAGCGCGCCAGGTAGCCGTTGGCGGCGTAGCCGAGCACCGAGGTGATGGTCGAGGTATCAACACCCTTGACCACCTCCATCAGGTCGGCCGGGGGCGCACCGGCGAAGGTGCCCTTGACATTGAGTTCCGGGGCGTAGGTCGGCTGCAGTTCGGCGGCAGCGGCGGACGCGCCACCTCCCTGGGAGTACCCGTAGAAGGCGACCGGGGAGCCGGCGGGGACCACCGCGCGGGCGGCGTCGAGCATGGCGTGGCCCTCTTCGTCGTGGAGCACGTAAGTGTGTGCGCCGGGGGTGCCCAGGCCGATGTAGTCGACCACGACGACGCGCATCCCGGCCAATGCCGCGGCCTCGTAGAAGACAAGCTCGTAGTTGACGCCGAGCGCCGGCTGGGCCGCATCCAGCTGGGCGGTCAGCCACGGCCCGCGCGAAGGTGCGCACATGTCGCCTGCGCCGCGGGTGCCGGGGGCGAAGATCACCGTCGGGGTGGGGCCGTTGCCCTGCCACGGGTTGGCGGGTTCGATGACGAAGCCGGAGGTGGCCACGGGATCCCCGTGGACCGTGGTTGAGGTGTAGAGGATTTTTTCGGCGTAGCCGGGGAAATCTGGGCCGAGGATGTTGAGCAGGTGCGGGGCGGGCTGGGTGCGAAGCAGGGTGCCCGGGGTGCCGAGGTTGTCCACGGGGTCGTCGTAGAAGGGATCGTAACCGTGGATAAAGGAGTCGGCCGGGGTCGTGGCGGCGTGGTGGACGCCGTCCGCAAGCTTCTGGGCTTCCCCGGAGCTTTGGGCATTAGCGGCGGTGACAGACGCGGTGGTCAGCGCGAGCGCAGCGCATATTGTGGCAGCAGTTAGCTTGAGCAAATGTTTCATGCGCGGAAACCTTACTAGTTTTCCTATGTAAAAACTAAATAATAGCAATGGAAAGTATTGGGCACACCCAATTTTAAGGTGGGGTGACGCTTAAGCCAGCGCGACGAGGCTCGCCGCCATCAGCGCCATGCCCGCAATCACCCCGTAAACCGAGTGGTGATGCTCGCCCGTGGCAATCGCGCTGGGCAGGAGCTTGTCAAAGCTGATAAACACCATGATGCCGGCCACCGCGGCGAACGTGAGCCCCAAGGTTGCCGGGCCCATAAACGGCATGAGCAGCGCGAAACCGACGAGCGCGCCAATCGGCTCGGAGAGGCCGGACAGGGTCGCCCACCCAGCGGCAGTCCACTTTTTACCCGTCGCTTCACGTAGTGGCACCGCCACGGCAATGCCCTCCGGGATGTTGTGCACCGCGATCGCGAACGCAATCGGCAGGGCAATCTTCGGGTCGCCCAGCGCGGTGACAAAGGTGGCAAAACCCTCGGGGAAGTTGTGGATCGCGATCGCAAAACCGGTGAGCAGGCCCGCGCGCTTCATCGCCGAGCGCGCCTGGTAGCGCCCACCCTCATCCTGGAACTCGTGCGGGTTAATGGATTCAGGCACGAGCCGGTCGATCACAGCGATCACGGCCACGCCGGCGAAAAACGCCAACACACCGTAGAGGCCGGCGCGGTGGCCATAAACCTCGGTGAGATCGTCGATGCCACCCGGAAGAAGCTCGACGAGTGATATGTAGACCATCACGCCGGCGGACAACCCCAGCGAGCCAGCGAGGAACCGATTCGACGGGCTCGATTTCAACGCAACGAGCAGGCCACCGAACCCGGTGGACGCGCCGGCCAGAAGCGTGATGGCGAAGGCAACGGCCACCGCCTGAGAATCAAAGGTAAGTGCGTGGTCCACGCTAACGCAGTTTAGAGCGGGTGC
>NZ_GG667193.1:232455-291730 GCF_000159635.1 Corynebacterium lipophiloflavum DSM 44291
CCCGCGGGTGCCGATAAGATTGCGCCATGGGACTCTACTACCGAAAGAAGAAAAAGCTCGGCCGCAACTCCTGGCTGAACCTGTCCAAGTCCGGCGGGTCAGTGTCCAAGAAGGTCGGCCCGATCACCGTCAACTCCCGCGGCGGGCTGTGGGTGAATCTTCCCGGCGGGCTGAACTTCCGCGGCAAGTGGAAATAGAGCCGGCGCGCCTTTAACTGGGCAGCCGGAATGTGCCGTCGGCGTTCTGGGTCGCCAGGCCGTCGTCAAGCAGCGAAAACAGCGCGCGGGAGAGCTGGGCCGCGTCCGGCCACACGACGTCGATACGCTCCTGCGCAACGGGCCCGGGCGCCTCGCGCAGCACCTTCATGATTTTGCCGCGCACCTGGCGGTCTGTGCCGGCGAACTTTTGCACTATCTTGCGCTTGAGCTCCGCCTCGCTCGGCGCGGGCTTGCCGGCGGCGACCCACGCGCACTGCCTTTCCAAGGGACAAGATCCGCACTCCGGGTTCGTCGCGGTGCACACAAGTGCGCCGAGCTCCATCAGCCCGGCGGAGAACACCGGCCCGTCCTGCGCCGGCAGTAGCGCCGCAACATCGGCGATTTCGCCCGCGCGGGGTTGTGCGAGAAACCTGCCTTCGACGGCGCGCGCGTAGACGCGGCGCACGTTCGTGTCCACCACCGCGACGTTGGCGCCATAGGCGAAGCAGGCCACCGCCCGGGCGGTGTACGCGCCGATTCCCGGCAGGCTCAGAAGCGTATCGACATCGCGCGGCACCTCTCCGCCGTGATCCGCGACGATTATGCGCGCGCAATCGAGAAGCCTCAGCGCGCGGCGCGGGTACCCCAGCGAACCCCAGGCGCGCAGCACCTCGTCGCCGCTGGCGGCAGCGAAGTCGGCAGGGGTGGGCCAGCGCCTGATCCACTCCTGCCAGATCGGGGCGACGCGCGCGACCGGGGTTTGGTGGCTCATCACCTCGCTGAGAAGCACTCCCCACGCGCTCGTTCCGGCGCGGCGCCACGGCAGGTCGCGGGCGTTGGCCCGAAAAAAGTCGATAACTTTCGTCTGCATGTCCACAATGAGTGCCACAATAGTGGGCATGAACGAGCCCACCACAGCCACTCCCGCCGACGTGTGGGAACACCTGCTCGCCGGCAACGACCGGTTTGCCACCGACAACGTCGAGCACCCCAACAGCACCGCCGAGCGCCGCCTCGAGCTGCGCGACGGCCAGGCCCCTGTCGCCGCCGTGCTCGCCTGCTCCGACTCGCGCGTGCCCGTTGAGATGCTTTTCGACGCTGGCCTCGGCGACATGTTTGTCATCCGCACCGCCGGTGGCTGCGTGGACGCCGCGGTGTCGGGTTCCGTCGACTTCGCGGTGACCAGCCTCGGTGTCAAGCTGGTGATCGTGCTCAGCCACGAGGCCTGCGGCGCGATCGGTGCGGCACTGACCGCCGTGGAAAACGCCGAAATCCCGCTCGGGCTGCAGCGCGTGTTCGTCGAAAAGATTGCGCCGTCGGTGATCTGGTCGAAGGGCCACGGAAAGACCAGCCGCAACGAGATTGAACGCGAGCACGCCAGGATCACCGCGCGTCACCTCGTCGATCGCATCCCTGCGCTCCAGGACGGCACGGACGACGGGTCGATCGGGGTTGTCGCGGCGAGATACAGCCTGGCGGATGGCCGCGTCGAGACCGTCGCTACACATTTCGCGCGCTAAAGTTCACAATTGTGAACAACCAGCACCACCAGACCCTAGACAGCAGGCCGCTTCCACCCGAAATCTACACGCGCCGCCGCGTGGCCGCGCTGGTGATCCTCCTGGTGCTCGTCGCCCTGCTCGTGTGGGGGCTGACGGCGTGGGCCCGCTCGGGCTCCGGCGCTGGCGAGACGGCGGAATCCACCACGGCCGCACCGCCGACGGAACAGATCACCACAGAGCCCACGGTCCCGGCCCCCAGCGACGAAGAAACCACCACGGCGACGGCGACGACCACCGCCGAATCGTCCACTGAGGCAACGCCGACGGTCAACACCGACGGCAAGGAAACCTGCGAGCTGGCCGACCTCGACATTGAGGCGCAGACCAGTGAACCCAGCTACGCCGCGGGCGACCAGCCGGTATTCTACATGAAGATCAGCAATCCGACCAAGGCCGACTGCGTGATCAACCTCGACGACAACCAGCTGCGCTTCGAGGTCTACACCATGAACGATAACCAGCGCGTCTGGTCGGACGTTGACTGCTACCCGCCCGTCGTCACCGGCGAGGAAACTTTCGCGCCGGGCGAGCCGCGCTTGTTCGAGGCCCGCTGGTCCGCCACAGGGTCGAAGCCCGGCCAGTGCACGAATCGCGAGCCAGTGGCCGGGGGCGCCTACTACCTGCACGCCGTGGTCGGCGATTCCGCGTCCAACCCGGCGGACTTCACCATCCGCTAGGTCAGCCGCCGCAGGCCCTCGTAGATGTGGCGCGCCCACAGCGGGGAGACATGCTCCGCGTCCGCGAGTCGCTCGGGGTCCGCGCCGAGGAGGTCGGGCAGCGAGCCGAACTCGGAGACCACGTGGTCCATGAGGAAACGCTGCACCCGTGGCACGCGTGAAAGGGCGCGGTAGCCGCGCGGCACCACGTCATGCATCAGGTTTTCCTCGGTGGCGGGCAGCCCCAGCGGGCGCGCCAGCGACGCGGTATTGAGCAGCTCGGAATCCGGCAGCTCACCCAACGTGGCGAGCGCCGCGGCTACCTGCTCGTCCGAGGGAACCGTCGGGGAGGCGATGTAGTCGCGAACGAGCATCTCAACGTCTTCCTCGATGGAGCCGCGCAGCTCGGTGAGCTGCAGGGCGAGCTGGCGCGAATCGACGCCTAATTCAACGATGCCCTCATCCATGTCGTTTGCCGCGCGGGCCAGCATGATCTGGCGCTGCAGCACGTTGAGTACGTCGGCGACCGTGGCGTAGTCGTTCATCTCGGCGACGAAGAGGCGCTGGCCGGCCAGGTCGAGCCTGCTGCGGTAGCGCTCCACGGTGGACAGCGCTTGGTTGGCGCGGGCGGTCAGTACCGCTGGCTCGTCGAGCAGGTGGCGCTTGCCGTTGGCGTAGAGCGTCAGCGTGTTCATGGACGCGGACACCGACACCGTGGGCACGCCGGTCTGCAGAGCGGTGCGCTCGGCGGCGCGGTGGCGGGTCCCCGTTTCCACGGTGGGGTAGGAGGGCGAGGGGACGAGCTGGACGTTGGCCCGCACGATGCGCGATACGTCGCTGGAGAGGATCACCGCCCCGTCCATCTTGCTCAGCTCGCGCAACAGCGTGGGCTGGAAGTCGACGTCGAACTCGATCCCGCCGTCGCAGATGTGGGTGACCTCCGGCCCGTCGCCGAGCACGATCAGCCCGCCGGTGTGGCCGCGCTGGATGCGCT
This sequence comes from Corynebacterium lipophiloflavum DSM 44291, assembly GCF_000159635.1. Lineage (GTDB taxonomy): Bacteria > Actinomycetota > Actinomycetes > Mycobacteriales > Mycobacteriaceae > Corynebacterium > Corynebacterium lipophiloflavum. Next base: position 235,865 of record NZ_GG667193.1, read on the forward strand.
CGAGCCCGTCGCGCAGCGCTGTTCCTGGAGCGAGCAGCTCGAGCGTGCTGCGCAGGGTTTTCGGTTCAGAGGATGGGTCGGTCATGGTTGATCATTCTATCCTCCCGCAACGAGGGCGATGGCTTCGTTGAGCGTGGAGACTTGGCTCACCCGCATCCCTGGGATGTTGATCTTTTCTCCGGCAGGCGCGATGGCGTACTTGTAACCCAGGCGGGCCGCCTCCTGGAGGCGCCGAGTGAGATTGGGTACCCGGCGCAGCTCGCCGGCGAGCCCGACTTCCCCGACCACGACGGTCTTGTGCGGCAGCGGTCTTTCGTGCAGGCTCGACCAGGTGGCCAGGGCGACGGCGAGGTCGGTGGCTGTCTCGGTGATTTTCACCCCGCCGACGGTGGCGACGTAGGCGTCCTTGTCGTTGGTGCGCTCGTTGCAGCGCGCCTGCAGCACGGCGAGCACCATGGGTACGCGGTTGAAGTCGAGGCCGGTGACCACGCGTCGCGGGCTCTTGTTCACTGGGTCGACGGTCAGGGCCTGGACCTCCGCCAGGATCGGGCGCACGCCGTCCATTGCGACGGTGACCGCGGAGCCGTCCGGGGTTTTTCCGCGGTGGGAGAGGAACAGCCCGGAGGGGTCGGAGACCTCGCGGATGCCTTCGGCGGTCTGCTCGAAGCAGCCGACCTCGTCGGTCGCGCCGAAACGGTTCTTGATCCCGCGCAGCATGCGCAGGCTCGACTGCCGGTCTCCCTCGAAGTTCAGAACTACGTCGACGAGGTGCTCGAGCACGCGCGGACCAGCGACGTTGCCGTCCTTGGTGACGTGGCCGACGAGCAGGATCGGCACGTCCGTGGTCTTCGCCAGCGTGGTCAGGGCGGCGGTGACCGCGCGCGACTGGGCGATACCGCCTGCCACGCCCTCGACCCCGGGGGCGTGCATGGTTTGGACTGAATCGACGATGAGCAGCGACGGCTTGATCTGCTCGACGTGGCCGAAGACGACGTCGAGGTTGGACTCCGCGGCGAGGAACAGGCTGGGCTGCAGGGCAGCGGTGCGCTCGGCGCGCGAGCGGACCTGGCCGGCGGATTCCTCGGCCGTGACGTACAGGGCCTTGCGCCCGCCGAGCGCCGCCCACCGGGAGGCGACCTCGAGCAACAGGGTGGACTTGCCCACGCCGGGTTCACCCGCCATCAAAACGACGGAGCCCGGGATGACACCGGCGCCGAGGACGCGGTCGAGCTCGCCGATGCCGGAGGGCACGGCGGCGGTGAGCGCAGGGTCGATCGCGGTGATCGGCTGCGCCGGGGCGGCCGGGGTCAGGGCCTGCAGGTGTGCGGGGCTCGTCGCGCTCGAGGCAGCCGCCGCGAGCGGCGTTTCTTCCTGCAGCGTCCCCCACGACCCGCACTCGGGGCAGCGACCCAGCCACTTGGGTGAGGAGTAGCCGCATTCGGAGCAGGTGTGGATCACGCGCTGTTTCTTCGCCATGCCGACACTCTAAGACACGCCTAAGACATACACCGCTGCCAGATCACGAAAAACCGCACCTCGCCGTAGGCGGGATGCGGTGTGAGGGGGAGGCGTCGAAAAGCGAAGCTCTAGTGGCCCGAGTGCTCTTCGCCAAGCCCGCGGTTGGACTCGCCGGAGGGCAGCAGCGGTGCGGAGACCGGAGCGTCGACGGAGACGGTTCCGGCGTCGAAGGTGAACGTGACACCGACGGTGCCGCCGTAGGCGAACGCGTCGTTGTCGAGGGAGGTCTCGACGTACTGGATGCAATCGGTGTCAGCCTGCGGCAGGGCGTCGAGGCCCTCGGCGGAGTCGCCCACCACCGAGCACTGAGTCGGGATCTCGCGCGGGGCCGGGTTGAACTCGACGTTTTGGCCATCGACCTCAGCGGAGACGAGGCGGTGCGTGTTCATGGATGAATCCTGGTTGATCGCGGTGAACTTCAAGGCGACGCGTCCGTCCTCATTGAGCAGGACCGTTACGTCCTGGACTGCGACGGCGCCGTCCTCGCTGGAAACGCTCGCGCCGTCGACGGCCGCGACCTGGGAGGAGGTCTGCGTAATCTGCCCGGCAGAGCACGAGGCGAGCAAAAGAGCGGACGCTGCGACGGCGGAGGCTGCGGCCACCGGCTTCAGGGACTTCACTGTGATGTCCTCCATAAATAATCAACAGGGGGTTTCTTTCAGCTAACACTACTGCGTGGGCCCCGGATTTTCCCAGTTTTACGTCTGTGGTGGGGGCAACGTCATACTGCGGCGGGGGTAGCCCCAGCCGCGCCCCAGCCGCCGCGGTGCGGTTGGAAAACAGGTGGTAGGGTGGTGGGGTTGTAACCCCCGGTCCCGGCAAGGAGAAACATGGAATTCAAAGTCGGAGAAGTTGTTGTCTACCCGCATCATGGCGCGGCACGCATCGCCGACATTGAGGAGCGCGAGATGGGCGGGGAGACTCTCGACTTCCTCGTTTTGAAGATCCTCCAGTCCGACCTGGAGGTCCGCGTCCCCGTGAAAAACAGCGAGCTCGTCGGCGTGCGCGACGTGGTCAACGAGGCCGGGCTGCGCAAAGTATTCTCCGTGCTCCGCGAAACTGATGTCGAGGAGGCCGGCAACTGGTCGCGGCGCTACAAGGCGAACCAGGAGCGCCTCGCCTCCGGCGACATCAACAAGGTCGCCGAGGTTGTGCGCGACCTGTGGCGCCGCGACCAGGGCAAGGGCCTGTCCGCCGGTGAGAAGCGCATGCTGGGCAAGGCGCGTCAGATTCTCGTCGGTGAGCTCGCCTTGGCGACGCCTGTTGACGAGGCCAAGGCAGAGGAGATGGAGTCCGGAATCAACGAGATCATCCAGCGCCAGGTCGCGGCCGGGATCTCGATCGATCCGCGCGAGGACTTCGACGACGACGTCGACCTCGATGACCTGAGCTTCGATGACGCGGATGACGCGGACGATACGGATCTCGGCCCCGACGAGGCGTAGATGAAGCGCAGGGTCATCGCCCTGATCGCGGCGGCGGGGCAGGGCACCCGGCTGGGCGCGGCCGTGCCGAAGGCGTTTGTGCCCCTGCGCGGGCGCAGCCTTGTGCAGCGCTCGGTGACCGCGATGGAGACCTCGCAGATCGTCGACGAGATCGTCGTCGTGGTCAGCCCCGAGATGGAGGGGCTGGCCAGGGCCGCGCTGCCGGGTGCGCCGGTGCGCTTCGTCCACGGCGGCGCCGAGCGCGCGGACTCCATTTGGCAGGGGTTGCACACCATCGCCGACGATGATGCCGTGGTGCTCATCCACGATGCCGCCCGCGCGCTGACCCCGCCCGGCATGATCGCCCGCGTCGCCCGTGCCGTGCTCGACGGCAACCAGGCGGTGGTGCCCGTGGTGCCGGTGGCTGACACGATCAAGGTCGTCGACGGGCGGCGGGTGGCGGCGACGCCGGATCGGGCGTCGTTACGCGCCGTGCAAACCCCGCAGGGCTTCGATCTGAAGGTTCTGCGCGCGGCGAACGAGGCGTACCGCGCACAGGACGATGCGGGATTTAGCGCAACCGACGACGCGAGCCTGGTGGAGTGGTTCGGCGTGGATGTGCTCACGGTTCCGGGCGACCCGATGGCGTTCAAGATCACCACCCCGATCGACATGCGCCTGGCGTCGAGCATTACCGACGAGGCCGAGCCGACGATCTTCGAGGTCCCGGGCACAGTAGGAACTGTAGGAAAGGACTAGGACATGGGTAACCTGCGCGTGGGCACCGCCTTTGATGCGCACCAGATTCAGGCGGGCAAGCAGTGCTGGATCGCCGGGATCTACCACGACGGCGTTGACGGCTGCGAGGGGCACTCCGACGGAGACGTCGTCAGCCACGCAGTCGTCGACGCGGTGCTCTCCGCGGCCGGCTTAGGCGATCTCGGCTCCTTCATCGGCGTCGGCAGGCCCGAGTACGACGGGGTGCGCGGCCTGCAGCTTCTAAAAGAGTTGCGCGAGCTTGTCGACGCCCACGGCATCGTGATCCACAACGTCTCCGCGCAGCTTATCGCGCAGACGCCGCGCATGGGTGCGGTGCGCCAGGAGGCGGAGCAGGCGCTGAGCGATGCGCTCGGCGCGCCGGTGAGCGTCTCGGCGACGACGACCGATCACATGGGCTTTACCGGATCCGGGCAGGGCCGCGCCGCGGTGGCAACGGCGCTGGTTGAGCTTGCGGGCGGTCCCGGTCCGGCCAACGGCTAGACTGGCCTGCGTGACTTCCGGAATCCAACGCATTTTTGATACGTCCGCGCGCCGCTCGCGTGTTTTCGAGCCGGTCCGCGAGGGCCACGTCTCGATCTACCTCTGCGGCGCGACGCCTCAATCGTCGCCGCACATCGGTCACCTGCGTTCCGGCGTTGCCTTCGACATCGTGCGCCGCTGGTTTCTGGCCAAGGGCTACGACGTGGCGTTCGTGCGCAACGTCACCGACATCGACGACAAAATCCTGGCCAAGGCGGCCGAAAACGGCCGCCCCTGGTGGGAGTGGGTGTCCACCTACGAGCGCGAGTTCACCCGCGCCTACAACCTGCTCGGAGTGCTCCCGCCGTCGGTGGAACCGCGGGCGACGGGGCATGTGACCCAGATGGTCGACTACATGCGCCGGCTGATCGACAACGGCTTTGCCTACGAGGCCGCCGGTTCCGTCTACTTCGACGTCGCCGCGTGGGTGCGCGCTGAAGGCAGCGACTACGGCTCGATCTCGGGCAACCGGGTCGAGGAGATGGAGCCGGGCGAGCCCGACAACCGGGGCAAGCGCGGCCCTCACGACTTCGCGCTGTGGAAGGCCGCGAAGCCGGGGGAGCCAAGCTGGCCGACGCCGTGGGGCGAGGGCCGCCCGGGCTGGCACATCGAGTGCTCGGCCATGGCCACCTGGTACCTCGGCGGCTCCTTCGACATCCACGCCGGGGGCCTCGACCTGCAGTTCCCGCACCACGAAAACGAGCAGGCGCAGTCTCACGCCGCCGGCGACGGGTTCGCCACCTACTGGATGCACAACCACTGGGTGACCATGGCCGGGGAAAAGATGTCGAAGTCTTTAGGCAACGTGCTCTCGATCGACAACATGCTTTCCACCGTGCGCCCGGTGGAGCTGCGCTACTACTTAGGTTCCGCCCATTACCGCAGCGTGCTGGAGTACTCCCCGGAGGCCCTGAGCGAGGCCGCCGCCGGCTACCGCCGCATCGAGGACTTCGTCGCCCGCGCCGGCACCCCGGAAAAGACGACGTGGACCCCGCAGTTTGAGCAGGCCCTTAACGACGACTTCAGCGTCCCGAAAGCCCTCGCGGAAATCCACAACCACGTGCGCGAGGGAAACAAGGCCCTGGCCGCGGGCGACGGCGCACGGGCCTCCGAGATCGCGGGCGGTGTCCGCGCGATGGCCGCTGTGCTGGGCGTGGATCCCGGCGAGTGGGCGCGCGCCGCCGGTGAGGGCGTCGGGGGAGCGTCGTCAAGCGAGGCGGCGAACAAGGCCCTCGACGTGCTGGTCGCCGCGGAGCTCGAGCGGCGCGCCGCCGCGCGCGCAGAGAAGGACTGGGCGAGCGCCGACGCGGTGCGCGACAGGCTCGCCGCAGCAGGAATTGACATCACAGACACCGCCGACGGCCCGCAGTGGGCCCTGAAAAACTAAAGGAACGCAAAAACTTATGGCGAAACCGTACCAGCGACCCGACGTGATCAAGACGTCGAAGAAGGGCGCCACGAAGGGCTCCGGAGGCCAGCGCCGCCGCGGCCTGGAAGGCAAGAAGGCCACCCCGAAGGCGGAGGACCGCGTCTACCACTCCGCGCACAAGCGCAAGCTCGAGCGCCAGCGCCGCGACTCCGGCAGGCACGAGAAGGAAAAGGCGGACCTGGTTGTCGGGCGCAACCCGGTGGTGGAGTGCCTGCACGCGAAGGTGCCGGCCGAGGCGCTTTTCGTCGCGCTGGGCACCGCGCACGATGACCGTCTCTCCGAAGCCGTCACGCTCGCCAACTCCAAGGGGCTGCCGGTGCACGAGGTGCCGCGCCGCGACCTCGACACCATGACCGGCAACGGCCTGCACCAGGGCATCGGGCTGAAGATCCAGCCCTATAAGTACGCCGACGTGTTCGACCTGATGGCGGGCGTGAAAGACCGCGGGCAGACCGGGATGTTCGTCGTTCTCGACAACATCACCGACCCGCGCAACCTCGGCGCCGTGATCCGCTCCACCGCGGCCTTCGGCGGCCACGGCGTGATCATTCCCGAGCGTCGTTCCGCGCAGGTCACGGGCGTGGCGTGGCGCACCTCGGCGGGCACGGCGGCGCGGCTGCCGGTGGCCAAGGCCGTCAACATCACGCGCACCATCAAAGAGTTCAAGGACAACGGCTACATTGTTGTCGGGCTCGACGCGGGAGGCGAGCACACGCTTGACACCTTCGACGGCGGGGCGGACCCGGTGGTCATCGTCGTCGGCTCCGAGGGCAAGGGTATCTCTAGGCTGGTGCGCGAGAACTGCGATGTGCTGATGTCCATCCCCACTGAGAGCTGGGTGGAATCCCTCAACGCGTCCGTCGCCGCGGGAGTCGTGCTCAGCGAGTTCGCCCGCCAGCGCCGCGCCGCGGCGAACTAGAGCGCGAAGAACTCCCGGACCAGCTGCGCGCCGACGACCTTGTCGGTGCCGGGGCCGAGGCGGGGGTCAAGGCGCTTCCGGGCGGGCACGAGGTGGCCCATGCCCTCGATCGACCACAGCTCGACCGGTGCCTCACCGGCAAAGCTGTCGACACGCACCCCCTCGGCGGGCCGGGTGGTCACGTGCTCGCCCGCGTGGTTGAGCTGGGCGAGAAAGCGGGCGGAGTCTAGTGCGGAGCGCGCTTTCCCACGGTTGAACTCAGAGATGCCCGCCAGCCCGCCGTTGTAGGGGACGATCGGGTCCGCGGTGCCCTGGACGCAAAGGATCGGGGTGGGCACCCAGCGCTCGGTGGAGCAGATCATGTTGTCGTCGGTGGGCGCGGCGGAGCCGAACAGGGCCACGCCCGCGAGCGTCGCCGGGGCCTCGCACAGCATGCGCAGCAGCATCTGGCCGCCGTTGGAAAAGCCGCAGCCGATCACCCGCGCCGGGTCATAAATGGAAATCAGTGTCTTGAGGAAACCGACGTCGTCGACGCCGAGGGTGCGCGCCGATTCGGTCAATCCGCGCCTCAGGTCGTTGAAGTGGCGCCCGACGCCGTCGGGGTAGAGCACGGTGGTTGTGTCCGTGGCGAGAGCATCGAAGGTGTTCGCGGTGAAGTTGCGCGCCACGCTGCCCGACTGCAGTGACCCATGCAAAAACAGCACGAGCGTCTCCGGGTGCGGCACGGGATTTTCCCCGGTGACTTCGATGTAGCGGCGCTGACGGTCCTGGTGGTCCAGTGTGCGACGGGTGATGGACACGGGTTCAGGCGTCCATCTTCTGCAGCCGGGATGCGCGGACGCGCTCAACTACTCGGCACAGGACGTAGATGCCGAAGGAAATAAATGCCACGGTCACGCTGATCGGGATGCCGGGTGCCAGGGAAAGGATCAGCCCGCCGACGGCCGCGGCCTGGGCGAACACCACCAACCATGCGATCGCCGCGACGGGGTTGTCCGTGATCGCGACCGCGGACGCTCCCGGGGTGATCAGCAAAGACATGACCAGCAGCGCGCCGACGACCTGCACCGCCTGGGCGGAGGCAATGCCCAGCAGCGTACCGAACGCGACGGCGAAGAAACGCACCCGCACGCCCGTCGCGGCGGCCATTGACGGGTCCACGGAGGCGAACATCAGCGGGCGCCACAACACGGTGATGGCCACCACGATGACCACCGTCGAGACGGCGAGCACGACCAGGTTCATGTTGCTCACCCCGGCAACCTGGCCGGTGAGAAGGCCCAGCGCCACCGTGGAGTTGCCGGGGTAGAGGTAGATGCACAGCACGGAAACTCCCATGCCGAAGCTCATCACCGCGCCCACTGCGGAATCGTTGCCGCCGCGAAGGCCCAGCATGACAAACACGATCGCAGCCGTGACCGATCCCGCCACCGCGCCGAGCGACAAGTTCACGCTGGCGACCAGTGCGATTGCCGCGCCCATCAGCGCCAGCTCGGAGGTGGCGTGCACGGCGAACGCCATTTGGCGGATCACCACCAGGGGCGCGAGCACGCCGGAGAGGAACCCCAAGAGCGCGCACGCGATCAGCGAGGCGATGACAAAATCAAACGACAACAGGTGCGCCGTCTGCGCGATGAACTGCTGCATTAAACGATCACCGTTCTCCCGCGCACGGTAACGACATCAACACGCGTGCCGTAGAGCTCGCTGAGCACGTCCGTGCGTAGCACCTCATGCGCCGGGCCGACGACATGGCCGTTGGGGCCGAGGTAGAGCACCTTGTCGACGACCTCGAGCACGGGGTCGATCGAGTGGGTCACCATCACGATCGCCGCGGGCGACGCCGCTAGCCGACGCACCGTTTCGCGTTGGCGGGAGGCGTCGAGCGAGAGCAGGGGCTCGTCGGCAAGCACGAGCTCGGGGTTATTGGCGAAGGCCTGGGCCTGGCGCACCAATTGCTGCTGGCCGCCTGAAAGGATGCCCACGCGGGCGTTGGCGAGGTGGGACGCGCCGACGTTGGCGAGCGCGGCGTCGACTTCGGCGCGGCTCGCGGCGCGCTTTGTCACCACCCCGTGGCGCAGCGTGAGGGAAACTACATCGCGCGCGCGGACTGGCATGTGTGGCGGGAACATCCGCTGCTGCGGGATAAAACCGACGCGCTCGGGCAGCTCGACGGTTCCGCTCGTCGGGCGGCGGATGCCGAGCATGGTATTGAGCAGGGTTGATTTGCCCGACCCGTTAGGGCCGAGCACCGCGATGAACTCGCCCTGGTTGATCTCTAGATCGATTTCTGACCAGAGGGGCTCGGCGGAAAGTCCGGATAGCCGCGCAATCACTTCGGGAATGTTACCTAAAGATTGGCGAGCTTATCGGTCAACGTGTTCGCGATCTCGTCAAGGTAGTCGAAGAAGCCGACGCCCGCCTGAGGGGTCTCCGCGATGTCGACGACGGGGACGTCATTCTGCTCGGCGGCGGCGAGGATGCGGTCGGTCAGTGCGGACGGGGTCTGGGGGTTATTGATCAGCAGGACCACCTTGCCGCTTTCCAGCTGCGTGATCAGCTCCGCGACAGCCGCGCTTGACGGCTCGCTGTGGTTGAGCGTGGCATGGCGGTAGTCCTCCGGGGTGACGTCTTCGAGCGCGGAGTTCTCCACGATCGAATCGGCAATCGGGTGGGTCTGGGCAATGCGTGCGGCGGGTAGCGCATCAAGCTTGGCATCGACGTCGTCAAGGCGCTGGTTCAGCTCCGCGGTGTCCGCCTCCACGCCGTTGTCCTCGGCGGCCTCGGCGGCCTCGGCCAGTTTGTCGGCGACCTCGCGCACGACCGTGGTGTCGTACCAGATGTGCTCGTTCTCGTCGTGAGCGTGTTCGTCGGCGTGGGCCTCCCCCTCGTGGTCGTGGCCCTCGTGTGAGTCCTCCTCATGCGCGCGCTCCTCGCCCGACAGCGGTAGGGCGCTGATCACGTTGGCGGGGTCGGCGGCGGTGTAGATGGCGTTGTCGTAGGTGCCGCCGTTGGCGACGACGACCTTTGCCTGGGTGACCTTGGCCAGGTCGGCGGCGGCCGGCTCGAAGTCGTGCGGGTCGGTGGCGGGGTTGGAGATCACCGCGGGCACGTCTTTGCCGAGCACGGAGCCGGCGACGTCCGCCCAGACGGTCGTCGTGGCGACGACGGTGTCCGCTGCGGCCTCGGCCGGGGTGGCGGAGGTGCCGGTGGTGGCGGCGTCGGTCCCGCTGGTGGAGCAGGACGCGAGGAAGAGGGACGTGGCGAAAACGGCTGCGCCAGCGCGCAGGGACTTGGTTCCGGTCATGTGAGACATTCAAGCACTAATGAAAAGCGATTTCAATTCTGTGCAGGTTAGGGCGGCGCCGGCCCGCGGTGAGCCTACAATAGTAGCCATGTCACCCCGGCCCAGCCCCGCCACGAACAGCACTCTGGCATCCATCGCCGCCGAGGTGGGGGTGTCGCGCACCACGGTGTCCAACGCCTACAACCGCCCGGACCAGCTTTCCGACGAGCTGCGCGCGCGCATCCTCGCCGCCGCCGCGAAGCGGGGCTACGCCGGCCCGAACCCGACGGCGCGGTCGCTGCGCACGCGCCGGGCCGGTGCGGTCGGGGTGGTGCTCACGGAACACCTGCACTACGCCTTCGAGGACCGGGCCAGCGTGGACTTCCTCGCGGGCCTGGCGCGCCAGACCGATTTCTCGCTGACGTTGATTCCCGCCGGCCCCGGGGAGAACAACCCCGCGCTGATCACGAGTGCGATTGTCGATGGTTTCGTGGTGTACTCGGTGCCTGCCGGCGACCCTCACCTGGCGGAGGTCCGCGTGCGTGGGCTACCCCTGGTGGTGTGCGACCAGCCCGCCGGGAAGGGCGTGGCCTACGTCGGCATCGATGACGCCGCCGCGATCGCCCCGGCTGCGCAGGCGCTTGTCGATGCTGGCCACACCCGCATCGGGATCCTGGCCAAGCGCCTGTTCAGCTTCCCGCGCAACGGCCACGTGCGCCGCGACGAGCTGGCGCAGGCCGATCTCCACGTGCAACGCGACCGCGTCTCCGGTGCCCTTGAGGTGTTCGACGCGGCCGGCATCACAGACGTGCCGATCGTGGCGCGCCACTTCAACGACCGCGACAGTGCCGCCGACGGGGCCCGCGAGCTCATCGCCACCCACCCCGATCTCACCGCCGTGCTGTGCACGACGGACTCGATGGCACTCGGCGTGTTCGACTACTGCGGTGCGCGGATCCCGCACGAGCTCTCCGTGACCGGCTTCGACGGCATCGAATCCGCCCTCAACCTGGGGCTGACCACCGTCGACCAGCCGAACGTCGCCAAGGGCGAGGCGGCCGGATCGATGCTGCGCTCGCTCATCGGCGCCCCCACCCCGCGCCCCGGAAACACCCCGCGCCAGATCCTGCCCACGCGCTTTATCCCCGGACGAACCGTTGCCGCGCCTCGGCGAGGCGATTAAGCACCTGCGCCATCTCTCCCACGCCCGAGACCCGGTGTTTCGCCACGGTCGGCTTCGGGCCCACTTTGATGCCAACGTCGGCGGGGCCGAGGACGCGCAGCGCCGTCTCGTCGGTGGTGTCGTCGCCGGCGAAGACGGTGGCGGCAAAGTGCTCCTTGTGCCCCCGCAGCCAGGACCCTTTGGACACCTCGATGGCGGAGAACTCCACGATGTTGTGGCCGCTGAGCACCGGGCGCCCGGGCGTTGCCAGGGCGCGGGCGCGGGTGAGGATGTCCTCGGCCAGATCCGGGTTGTCGTCTGCGAGGGCGGCGACGTGGATGACTCGCTGGTAAGGCTTCGATTCCACGAACGCCGGGGGGATCGCGATCGCCTCGAGCTGACGTGCAATGTCGTCGAGGTAGGCGCGGTCGGCGGGCGTGAGCTCGGGGGCGCCCGCGGAGGTTTCCGCGCCGTGGGAGCCGACGAGAACCACCGGGTGGCCCAGCCCGACGACGCGGCGCAGCCCGTCGAGGTGGCGGCCCGACAACACGGCGACCTGAGTTCCCGGCAGGGCCATGAGGGTGCGCGCGGCGCGCAACGCGTCGGGGTTCGCGGTCACCGCGTACGCGTCCGGGCCGAGCTCGCAGATCGTACCGTCAAAGTCCAGGCACACGAGCAGGGTTTCGGCGCGCGCGATGCGCTCGATCTCGCCGCCAAGCTGCGGTTGCCCGGCCGTCACAGCGCCATCACCCTGACTGAGGGCCGGTCGACGGCATCAGAAACGACGGTGAGAGTGGCTTCCTTGTCGTTGAGTTTGCGCACGTCGAAGGCAGCGCCAGGTGTCAGCAGGGCGGTGAGCTCATCGTGCACGTAGCGGGAGCCGCCGATGCAGCCGGAGGCGTCGGCAACTTCGACGTCGACAAGCGTGAGCCGCCGGTGGGTCTGCTCCACTGTGGCGCGCAGGGGAGCGCAGCCCGTCGAGGCGGTCATGGAATTGCCCGCGATGCGCAGCGACGCTTTGCCCGCTGCGTCGGCGGGCAGCTCACCCGGGGTACCGGGCTCGGTGTGCAGCGCCACGACCTGCCAGGTTTCGCCGGTGAGCTCGATGTTATCGGCGCCGCCGGCGCAGCCACCCAAAGCGAGCGCGCAGCAGGCGGAGACGATCACGGCCCTTCTCACAGCTCCTCCAGGAAATTCCGCGCCCACCTCGCGACGTCGTGCTCGGTCACGCGCGCGTGCATCGCCCGCATCGCGTCGGCGTCGCCGTCGAGGGCGAAGAGGATCGCCTGCTCGATCGACTCCAGGTCGAAGGGGTTGCACAAGTGCGCCCGGTGAAGCTCCACGGCGGCTCCCGCGAACTCCGACAGCACCAGCGCCCCGTCGCCGTGTGGGTGGCAGGAGACGTACTCCTTGGCCACCAGGTTCATCCCGTCCTTGAACGGGGTGACCAGCATGACGTCGGCCGCAGCGTAGTAGGTGCCCAGGTCCTTTTTCGCCACGGGGCGGTGAATGTAGTGGACCACGGGCCGCCCGACCTGGCCAAAACGGCCGTTGACCCTGCCCACGGCTTCCTCCACTTCGCGGCGCGTCTTCCGGTAGTGCTCGATGCGCTCGCGCGAAGGGGTGGCGAGTTGCACCACGGCGACGTCGTCAAGCAGGCCCTTCTCCAGCAGCTTTTCTACGGCGAGGAGGCGCTGCAGGATCCCCTTGGTGTAGTCCATGCGGTCGACACCGAGCATGAGGGTGCGGGGGTTGCCCAGCTCTTTGCGCAGCGTGACGACGTCCTCGCGCGCGCCGGGGCGGATCGCCGTCGGGTCAATCGAGATCGGAAACGCCCCCGTGCGCGGGCCGGCAGCGCCGACGAGGGCGCGGAAGTTCGCCTCGTCCGCCCCGCGCTGGAACCCCACTAGGTCGCATCCTTCGAGCCCGCGGGTGATCTCCTCGCGCCACGGCAGCTGCCGGAACAGGTCAGGCGGCGGGAAGGGGATGTGCAAGAAAAACCCGACCTTGAGGTCGGGACGGCGCTGCTTGAGCATTCCCGGAACGAGCTGCAGCTGGTAATCCTGCACCCACACCGTCGCGCCCTTCGCGGCGACGGATGCGACCGCGGCGGCGAAGGTTTCGTTGACCGCCAGGTACGCCTCCCACCACTGAGCCACGTACTGCGGGGCGACAATCAGGTCGTGGTAGAGAGGCCACAGGGTGGAGTTGGAAAACCCCTCGTAGAAGTTCTCGAAATCCCAGCGGCTCAGCGACACAGGGTGCAGCGAGATGCCCTCGAACTCGAAGGGCTCGACGCGCGCGTCCGGCTCGCCGGGCCAACCGACCCAGCACCCGGAGTGGGCGCGCAGCACGGGGGCGAGGGCCGCGACCAGGCCACCAGGCGACGCCTGCCAGCCCGACTCGGTGCGGTCGACCGGCAGCCGGTTGGCGACAACGACGAACTTGTTGTCCCCCGCCATGGCCCGCGCTTAGGCCTCGTCGCCGGCGGAGGCGGACTTTTTCGCGGCCTTCTTGGTCGCCTTCTTCGTGGCCTTCTTCACTGTCTTCTTGGCGGCCTTTTTGGTTGCCTTCTTGGTGGCTTTCTTCGCGGTCTTCTTCGCGGCCTTCTTGGCAGTCTTCTTAGCGGCCTTTTTCGTGGTCTTCTTCGCCGCCGCTGCCGGGGCCTCGTTCGTCTCGCCCTCGGCTTCGCGTGCCTCGGCGTACTTCTTGTACACAAAGCCCTGCGGCTCCACGCCGAGCATGGACATCAGGGTCACGCCGTCGAAGAAGTCTTCTGCGTATGTGCCCACGATCCGGCGGGCACCGGCCGCCGTCTGCTCCTCAACCGCGTGGATGGCCTCGGGGGAGGGGCGGGAATCGGTGATCTTGGGTGGCACTTCGGGTGTCTCCTTCATCCGGGGTGGGACGTCAAAACACTATTCTACGCCACGGCTGCTGTCATGTGAGAGGGTGTGTGAGCTTCGTGTCCGCGCCGCGTTTCGGCCGGGTCGCTCGCCGGGCGACGGTCTCCGCGCGGCGGATCTGCTCGAAGGTCAGCCGCCCGGCGCGCCTGAACGCGCTGTAGGGGTTGAACAGGCGCGGGCGGCGGATGCGGCGCGCCATCCACTCGCCGAAGACGACGCCGCCGGCCAGCGCCATGCACGTTCCCACCGCCACGATCAGGTTGGTCATGCCGACAACAAGCTGCTCGTTCATGATCGCGTACATGCCGCGGTACACCCCGGAACCGGGGAGGAAGGGCGTCACCCCGGCCACGGCGGTGATCACCGGGTTGATCATGAAAAAGCGGGCGATCAGGCCGCCGGCGAGCCCGACGACGATTGCGCACGCCGCGGTGGCCATGAGCCGGCCGGTGCCGAACGGCAGCAGGAAGACGTAGTACATCGCGGAACCCGCAAAAGCGGTGGCGGCGGAGACTAAGACGGCCGGCTTCTCGGCGAAGCAGGTCACCGCGAACGCTGCTGCGGCGATGGTGCCGCCGAGGACACGCGCAATGGCTGAGCTGAAGCTGGGTGCCCCCAGCATCGTTTCCAGCGGCGGTAGCTGGACGCCGAGCAGCTCACCGAGCGCGATTCCCGTGGCCACGCCGGCGACGATGCCGCCCGTGAACAGCAGCGTCTGAAAGAACCGCGCTGAGGCGGTGACGGGGGAGCCGGTGATGCCGTCGAGAAGCGACTGCACGAGCGTGAGTCCCGCGAGCAGCACGACGATGCCGGTGGCGATGACCTGGCTGGGCACGATCGTAAACCCGAGTTGGGCCGAGAAGTTGTGAAACAACAGTGCAGGCAGCGTCGCCAGGGTGCCGCCGAGGACGCAGTGGAAAAAGTACGGCAGGTCGTTGCGCGAGAGCACCTTGTTGATGCCCATGATCAGAAACGCGGTCAGCCCGCCGAGGCCGGCCATGAAGAAATTCCCGCCGAGCAGTATGGAAACGGCTGCGCCCATCACAGCCCAGCCGAGCAGGAAGCGCAGGTTGCGGTAGGGGATGTATCGGCGCTCGATGTCGTCGAGGATTTTCTCCGCAACCTCCGGCGGAGTGGCGCCGGATCGGATCGAGCGGATCAGGCGGTCGACCTCCTGGAGTTTGTGGTAGTTCTCCGACATGTCGTTGACCACGCGGAACACGCTCACAGGGGTGCGGCGGTTGACGCCGATGATGGTGTGGATGGTCATGGTGTTGACCGTGATGTCGATATGGCAGTAATGCAGGCCGTACGACGAGGTCACCGTGTGGATGGAGGCGCGCGCGTCCGAGCTGGTCGTGCCGTTGGCGATCAAGATGGACCCGATGCGTGCCGCAATGGTCATTACCGCGGCGACCTGCGCCGGGTCCGTCAGATCGACGGGCGCGAGCACTGACGGGGGAGGGGAGGTGCGCACGTCATCGATCGTCGCGACACCCCTGCGATTGCTGCCCAAGCTCTCTCGGAGCCTTCTTAACGCGTCTGCCACATCCGTCACCGTAGCCTGCGGTGGAAAATGCCGCACCCGCGGGATTGCCGCCGCTGCGCGCCGTGTAGAATTATTCGCACTGCTGGAGTGGCGCAATCGGTAGCGCAACGCACTTGTAATGCGTAGGTTGCGAGTTCAAGTCTCGTCTCCAGCTCAAGGTATGCCCGCCGCGCTAACTGCGCTGGTGGGCAGGGCGTTTCGGGTTGCCGCGAAACAGCCAGGCGCAGGCGAACGCGCTGGCCAGTAGGATCGCCGCGGCGATGGTGAGCACGGTTGAGTAGGCCATGTCGTAAACCGCGTGCGGGTGCGTTGTGGAGTCGTCGAAACGCGCGAGGATGGTGCTCATCAGCGTTCCGAGCAGGGCCACTCCGGTGAGCGCCCCGAGCTCGTAGGAGATTTCCTCCACGCTCGCCGCCATGCCTTCGCGGTGGGGTGGTGCCGAGCCGACGATTGCGGTGGAGGCGACGCTGCCGACGGCCCCGATGCCGGCGCCCACGAACAGCATCGCCGTGATGAAGACCGGGAGGGTGTGCACGGCCAGCGCAGCCACGAGGGTGCCGGTGGCCGCCGTGGTCAGCCCGCCCACGATGAGCGGGAAGAACCCGACGCGGTGGAGCACCATCCCGCCGATGATCGACGACGGCAGCGACGCCGCGACGATCGCCGAGATGATCGCGCCCGCCTCGAGCGGGCTGAACCCGGCGACGATGTGGAAACGCTGGGTGGTCAGCAGCTCTACGGCGGCGAGCCCGGTCAGCGCGAGCGCAGCGGCGACGACACCGCCGCTGAAGATGCGGTTGCGGAAGATGTCGAGCGTGAGCAACGGTTGCTCGAGCCGCGCTTGTCGACGCGCAAACAACCACGCGCCGAGCCCCGCCGGCACGACGGCCCACAGGTGTCCTTTGATGACCAGCGTGAACCCGGTGAGGGTGAGGATGCTCAGCAGTGTCGAGGCCGCGTCCCAGCGCACCAGAGGGTAGGGGTGATTGGTGGGGCGCAGCGCGGCGAGAGCGAGCAGGGCGGCCGCGACGATGGGCACGTTGACGAGGAAGATCGAGCCCCACCAGAAATGCTCCAGCAAGAACCCGCCGACGAGCGGGCCGGCCGCGGCACCCGCGGTAGCTACGGAGGCCCAGATGCCGATCGCCGTGTTGCGCTCGCGCTCGTTTGGAAACGTCTGCTGCACGAGCGCGAGCGTGGCCGGCATCATCACAGCCGCGCCGAGGCCGAGTGCGCCGCGCGCGGCGATGAGCAGCTCTGGCGTGGGAGCGTAGGCGCAGCTCAGGGAGGCTGCACCGAAGATGGCCATGCCCGTGGCGAACATGCGCGCGTGGCCCACCTTGTCACCGAGGGTGCCGGTGCCCAGCATCAGACCAGCCACTACGAGCGGGTAGGCGTTGATGATCCACAGGCCCTGTGCCTCGTCCGCACCCAGCTCGGCGCTGATGGTGGGCAGTGCCGTGTACAGGATCGAGTTGTCCAGCCCGATGAGCAGAAGGCCGGTGGAGAGGACGCCGAGAAGCAACCAACGCATTGCACGGAGTATACGGGTGGGGAAAAAGGAATCTCCCCCCAGAGGTCGTACAGGAAAGGTTCAGAATGGCGGGTTAGATTGCCTTCAAGAATCTACCGTTGGAGGAAAATACCCATGCCTGACATGAATGAGGGCGTCAAAGTTCTCGTCGTCGACGACGAGCCGAACATTGTCGAACTGCTCACCGTCTCCCTGCGCTTCCAGGGTTTCGAGGTGGAAAGCGTAAATTCCGGCTCGGAAGCTCTCAAGGTCGCCCGCGAGTTCCGCCCCGACGCTTACATCCTGGACGTCATGATGCCCGGGATGGACGGCTTCGAGCTGCTGTCCAAGCTGCGTGCCGACGGGCTCGACGGCCCCGTGCTCTTCCTCACCGCGAAGGACGCGGTCGAAGACCGGATCCACGGCCTGACCATCGGCGCCGACGATTACGTGACCAAGCCGTTTAGCCTTGAAGAGGTCATCACCCGCCTGCGCGTGATTCTGCGCCGCGGAAATGTCACCGCCGATGCGGATTCCGACTCGACCCTGCGCTACGCGGACTTGACGCTCAACGACGACACCCACGAGGTGACCAAGAGCGGTGAGATCATCGACCTCTCCCCGACGGAATTCAACCTGCTGCGCTACCTCATGCTCAACGCGGAGGTCGTGCTCTCGAAGGCGAAGATCCTCGACAACGTGTGGCACTACGACTTCGGCGGTGACGGAAACGTCGTCGAGTCGTACATCTCCTACCTGCGGCGCAAGGTGGACACCGGTGACGTTCCGCTGATCCACACCGTCCGCGGCGTCGGTTACGTGCTGCGCACCCCGCGCCAGTAGGTTCATGATCCGCCCCCGCCTGTCGACCCAGACACCGACGAGCCAAATCCCGCTGCAGAAGCGCCTGCTGGCGATCGTTCTGCTCATCACGATCCTCGGCATGGCTTTGAGCTCGGTGGCGGTCTACACCCTGATGCGCGGTCTTCTGTACCAGCGGGCGGACGAGCAGTTGCGCGAAGGCTTGGACACGTGGGTTGGGCAGGCTACCCCGTGGCCGTCGATGGGCGCGCCGAGCGAGTTCCGCCAGGCGGTGCGCTACCCGCAGCTGCCCGGGTACCACTACTACGGCTCGTACTCGGCGAGCCAACCGAACTTCAGCGAGCTCGAGGGCTTCCACGCCCAGACGGTGAGCTCCCTGCCGGGTTCCGGTGAGGACATTGAGTGGCGGGCGATGGCGCACGCCAACGCCGACGGCTCCATCGAGTTCGTCGCCAAGTCTTTGGAGGCTGAACACCGAATGCTCGCGTCCCTGGCTATCGTCACGGCCGGGATCGGCACGTTTACCGTGATCTGCATCGGGTTCGCGGGCAACTTCTTCATCCGGCGCGCGTTGACACCGCTGCGCGTGGTGGAGCAAACGGCGCTGGCGATCGCGGACGGCGACATGGAAAGGCGGGTGCCTGCCTGGTCGCGCGAGACGGAGGTGGGCAAACTGTCTTACGCCGTCAACACCATGGTGGGGCAGCTGCAGGAATCCGTGGAGGAGTCGCGCACCAAGGAGGAGCAGATGCGTCGGTTTGTCGGCGATGCCTCTCACGAGCTGCGTACACCGCTGACCAGTGTTCGCGGTTACACGGAGTTGTACCGCACAGGCATGGTTGACGACCCGGACATGGTGTTGTCGAAGATCGACGAGGAATCCGGCCGCATGAAGCTGCTCGTGGAGGATCTGCTTGCCCTGACCCGCGCCGAGGGCGCGCGCCTGGTCACCAGAGATGTCGACATGTTCGACGTCGTGTCCTCTGTCAAAAGCACTGCGCGGGCGGCGTTTCCCGACCGCGTGCTGACGGTGGAAAACGAAGCGATGAACGTGCCCATGGTCAAGGGTGACCCCGACCGCCTGCACCAGGTGATGCTCAACTTAGTCAGCAACGCGTTCAAACATGGCGGGCCCGATGCGGAGGTGACGATCACCTTGCGCGAGAACCTGGACAAGGTCTTTATCGACGTCGCCGACAACGGTGTCGGCATGCGGCAAGAGGACGCGGACCACATCTTCGAGCGCTTTTACCGCGCGGACACCTCCCGCAACAGGGCCGGCGGCGGCGGTTCCGGCCTGGGCTTGGCCATCACAAAATCCATCGTGGAGGCGCACGGCGGAGCGATCTCGGTGCGCACCGCGCCGGGCGAGGGTTCGACGTTCACGCTGTCGCTGCCGATGGTTTGACCTTGCCCCTGCGGCAACCAGTTGAGTCGTGACCATGCATTCCATTAGCGAAGCAGCCACCTGGCTGGGCGTCACACCGAAAGCGCTGCGGCACTGGGACAGCCTCGGGCTCCTCGTGCCGGCGCGCCGGGGTACCTACCGCGTCTACTCCGATGCCGACCTGCGGCGCGGAGCCGCGATTGTGCTTTACCAGTCTGCGGGGATGCCGTTGAGCGACATAGCCTCGCTTCTCGACGCCCCCAGCGACAACGCCCTCCGCGATGCGCTGCGCCGCCACCGCCGCGAGCTCGCGAGGCGCGCCAGGGAACTGAAACGCCAAGTGGATGCAGTCGACCAACTACTGAAGGAGACCACGATGGATAACTTGAGCATCTACTTCGGCGACCACATGCCCGCCTATCAAGACGAAGCCGAGCAGCGCTGGGGAGGCACCCCGCAGTGGGCCGAATCCCAGGCTCGTCTGAAGAGGAAGGGCGCCGCCGATTTCGAGAGGATGAAGGAGGAGCAGGACGTATTCGCCGCGGACCTCGCGGCCGCCCGTGAGGCGGGGGTCGAACCGCGTTCGGACGCGGCACGGGATCTGGTGCGCCGCCACAGGGCGTCGATAAGCGAATGGTACGAGGCAACCGCGGCGCGCCAGCTCATCCTTGCGCGGATGTACGACGCCGACGAGCGCTTCCACGCCGCCTACCGCGGGGAGCAGGATTATCTGCTGCGACTCGTCGAGGCGCAGGCCGCGGCGGAGGGGGTTGACGTGGACAACCCCGAGTGGGACTAATCTAGGCGCGCTAGAGTGCGCGGCCGTCCTCACCGACGCCGAGGCGTTCGCGCAGCTTCGCGGCGGCCTCGTCCATCTTCGCGGGGTCGGTCTGATCCGCGGGGATGACGTTGGCCAGGCTGTAGCCGCTCATGTCGTTCGCCGGGAAGACGTGGACGTGGGCGTGGGGGACCTCGAATCCGGCGATGAGGTAGCCGGCGCGCGCGGCGCCGAAGGTGTCGACAATCGCGGAACCGATCTTGAGGGCCACCTCGTTGACGTGGGCCCAGGTTTCCGGGTCGAGGTCAGTCCACTTGTCTACCTCGGCGACGGGCACGATCAGGGTGTGGCCGTAGGAGACGGGCTCGATGGTCAAAAACGCGGCCACTGTCTCGTCGCGGTAGACGAAGCGGCCGGGGATTTCCCCGTTGATGATCTTGGTAAACACGGTGCTCATGCTCCCCCAGGCTACCTGTAGATTAGAGCTCATGCGCATCCTCGTTATCGGCTCGGGCGGCCGCGAACACGCCCTGCTCCATGGCCTTTCCGGCCACGAACTCCACGTCGCGCCGGGCAACGCCGGGATGGCGACGCTGGCGCAGGTACACCCCGTCGATGCGGCTTCGCCCGAGGCCGTGACCCGGCTCGCCCGCGAAGTTGACGCCGAGCTTGTGGTCATCGGCCCGGAGATCCCGCTCGTCGCGGGGGTCTCGGACGCGCTGCGCGGCGCCGGTTTCAACGTGTTCGGCCCTTCGCAGGCAGCGGCCCAGTTGGAGGGCTCGAAGGCTTTCGCGAAAGACGTGATGGCCTCGGCGGGTGTGTTCACGGCCTCGGCGACGCAGGTCACCGCCCTCGACGAGATAGATGCCGCGCTCGACGGCTATGGCCCGCACTACGTGGTCAAGGACGACGGGCTCGCCGGCGGCAAGGGCGTTGTGGTCACCGATGACCGCGAGGCGGCCGCCGCGCACGCGCGTGCCGTGATCAAGGCCGGCAACCCGGTGCTGCTGGAGTCCTTCCTGGAAGGCCCGGAGGTGTCGCTGTTCTGCCTGGTCGACGGGGAAACTGTCGTGCCCCTGCTGCCCGCGCAGGACCACAAGCGCGCCTACGACGGGGACCTGGGCCCGAATACCGGCGGGATGGGCGCCTACACGCCGCTTCCGTGGCTGCCTGCCGACGGGGTGTCGCGCATTGTCGCTGAGGTGGTCGAGCCGGTGGCGCGCGAGATGGTGGCGCGCGGCATTGCCTACCAGGGTTTGCTCTACGCCGGCCTCGCCTGGGGGCCCGAGGGCCCGGCTGTGGTGGAGTTCAACGCCCGCTTCGGCGACCCGGAAACGCAGGCCGTGCTGGCGCTGCTCGAAACCCCGCTTGCCGACGCCCTCAACGCCGTGGCGACCGGAACGTTGGCGCAGCTTGGCCCGCTGCGCTGGGCCGAGGGCTACGCTGCCACGGTCGTGCTGGCGGCCGAGGGGTATCCGGAGTCGCCGCGCAAGGGCGACGCTCTGAGCGGCGACAACCTCGATGATCCTTCGCGGATCCTGCATGCGGGAACCGCTTCGCGTGATGGAGTGTACGTCTCCGGCGGCGGGCGTGTGCTCAACGCCTTGGGTGTCGGGGCCACTCTTGCGGAAGCGGTCGAGGCGGCCTACGCGCAGCTCGAGGGTGTCGAGTTGCAGGGTGGGTTTTTCCGCAGGGATATTGCGCGCGCGGCAATTGAGGGAGCGATCTCCCTCTAGCTGGTTTCCTCTAGGCAGGTCTGCGTTTGCGCCTGTGCGGCGGGTGGAACATCGGTGGGTCCGGAGCTTGACGGGACTCAATCTTGTGCTCCCGTTTCCGCAGCTTCGCCCCCGGAGATTGGTGGTAGGACACGGTGTCGTTATAGGACACCGTGCCGTCTGGTGATACGACCGCGATGCGTTGAGTATCCGGGCACTTTGCCACGTGGGACTTCCCGTTTCTGCCGTCTCTGTAGTCGTTGTTCCACGAGTGGTGCCGGCGACAGAGCCCGGCGAGGTTTAAAAGATCGGTTTTCCCGCCGTGGATATAGGCCAGGATGTGGTGCATCTCGGTTTCTGACATGGGGACGTCGCAGCCGGTCCACGCGCAGACTCCCTGGACGGCGAGCATGGCAATCCGTTGCTCTACGCTTGCCAGGCGGGTGGAGCCCAGGGCGATGGGCTCGCCGGTGACCCGGTCGATGTGGAGGATGAAGTCCTTGGTGCCACCCATGCCGAGGCGTACCAGATCGAAGCAGTCGACCTCGACGCCCGTGTTGGTCATGAACGTGGTGTGCCAATCGGCGTCGGCGAGATCGTCGAGGGTGATGGCGAGCACGACGGAGGCCGCGCCGCGGTTTTTGACCTGCCGGTCGCTTTCGAATTGGGTGATGATGCGCCAGAACTGGTCGTAGCGGCGCTGGGCGGGAGTGCGGTAATCCTGCTTGGAATCGGCGCTGATGTTGGATCCCGGGGCGGAGTCTGAATCGAGGAGCGCCTTGAACAGGGCCCAGTCGCCGGCCGTCATCGTGGCAGTGACGTCGTAAGTCCCGTCGGACTTTCTGCGCGACGCCCTGATGCAGCGCGAGGAGAAGCCCGCGTTCGGGTCCGTGGCGGGTTTGTTGGCCAAGTTCGCGCGGTCGACGAGGGTGCGGACGAACTTGCGAAGGTCGCTGACGCTGCGCCCAGCGGCCTCCCCGAGCGCGCGGGCGAGGATGGAGGCGCGCTGGTGGGCGGCCTCCTTCGACAGGGCGCGCAGCTCGTTGTCGATGACCGCCTGTTTCTCGGGCCCGATGCCGCGCGCGTCGTCGCGGGCTTTCTTCTGCTGCGCGCCGGAATCGCCGGATTTCTCCCGGCGCGGGGGAGTGTCGAAGTCGAGGGCCGGGTCGGGCTCTGAATGGGCGGCGGGAGGCGCGAACAGGTCGCGTCCGCGCTGCAGCCTGCGGAGGGCCTCGGCGCGGGAGAGATCGAGGGCTTTTTCGAGGTAGTCGTTGGCGTAAGTGGCGCCCACGCTGCGTCCCGCCCCGTCGGGCTCGCACAAGTAGGCGAACGAGGCGTCGATCGTGCCCTTGTGGTTGAAGGCTTTTTCGAGCCGTTCGATCTCGGCGCGGGTTGAATCGAAGGTGAGCGTCGAGGGGTCGTCGAAAAGCGAGCTGACCTCGTCCATTGCGTCGGCGATGGCGTCGACAAGCGATGCTAGCGTTCTCATTCCGGTAACCCCCTTTCTTGATCTGCCTTCATTGTAAAAACGCCTCGGACACCCACCCCCGATTGTGGGAACAGGTATTCGAACTGTCAGGTCGAGCGGGCTCCGTAAGCGCAACGTGGAATAATTGGATCCGTGTCAGTTAAGCCGATGAACCCCAACGTCCTGTCCAACCGCTACGCCTCGCCCGAAATGGCGGAGCTGTGGAGCGCCGAGCACAAGATCGTGCTGGAGCGACAGCTCTGGATCGCCGTGATGGAGGCCCAGCAGGGCCTCGGCGTCGACATTCCCGACGAGGCCATTGCCGCCTACGACAGCGTCATCGACAACGTTGACCTGGACAGCATCGCCGCGCGCGAACGGGTCACGCGCCACGACGTGAAAGCCAGGATCGAAGAATTCAACGCGCTCGCCGGCCACGAGCACATCCACAAGGGAATGACCAGCCGAGACCTGACGGAAAACGTCGAGCAGCTGCAGATGTACCGCGGCCTCGAGCTCGTGCGCGATAAGTCGGTGGCGCTGCTCAAGGCAATTGGTAACCGCGCCGAACAGTACAAGTCCCTCGTCATGGCGGGCCGCTCCCACAACGTCGCGGCGCAGGCGACCACCCTGGGCAAGCGTTTCGCCACGGCTGCGGACGAGATCCTCATCGCCACCGAGCGCATTGAGCAGCTGCTGGCCAACTACCCGCTGCGCGGCATCAAGGGCCCGATGGGAACCGCCCAGGACATGCTCGACCTGATGGGGGGCGACGAGGGCAAGCTCGCAGAGCTGGAAAACCACATCGCGAACCACCTCGGTTTTGCCCGTACCTTCGATTCCGTCGGCCAGGTGTACCCGCGCTCGCTTGACTTCGACGTGGTCTCCGCCCTCGTCCAGCTCGGCGCGGGCCCGTCGAGCCTGGCCACAACGATCCGGCTGATGGCCGGCAACGAGACGGTGACGGAGGGCTTCAAGGAGGGCCAGGTCGGGTCCTCCGCGATGCCCCACAAGATGAACGCGCGCTCTTGCGAGCGCGTCGGCGGTTTCCAGGTGATCCTGCGCGGCTACCTCACCATGGTCGCGGATCTCGCCGGCCAGCAGTGGAACGAGGGCGACGTGTTCTGCTCGGTCGTGCGCCGCGTCGCGCTGCCGGACGCGTTTTTCGCCATCGACGGTCAGCTGGAGACCTTCCTCACCGTCCTCGACGAGTTCGGGGCGTTTCCCGCGATGATCAACCGCGAGCTGGACCGCTACCTGCCGTTTCTGGCCACGACCCGCATCCTCATGGCGGCGGTGCGCGCCGGGGTTGGCCGCGAAACGGCGCACGAGGTGATCAAGGAGCACGCGGTGGCGATGGCGCTGGACATGCGCGAAACCGGCGCCGAGCAAAACCTCATCGAGCGCCTCGCGCAAGACGAGCGCCTCCCGCTGGACCGCGCCGGGCTCGACGCCGCACTCGCGGACCGCCACGCCTTCATTGGTGCCGCCGAGTCCCAAGTCGACGGCGTGCTCGCCCGCATTCAAAAGCTATTCGACGCCCACCCCAACGCCGCCGGCTACACCCCGGGCGAGATCCTGTAAAAGCCCAGCGTTACTTCCAGGTGATTGACTGCAAGGGCTGAGCGCTGTTCTTCGGGCTCAACACGGTGTTGAGTTCGATGGCGGTGCCGACGATCCCGGGGTCGGTGGCGCCGGTCCAGGTGACGAGGGCGCGTTTGTACTCGCGTCCTACCTCCATATCGCCGGTAAACGCCGGGATCTCCTCGTCGGGGCTGATGCCGCAGTAGGCATTGTCGCTGTGTTCGACGAAGTTGGCGTTGAGCCCGCCTGGGTCGAGGATTTTGAACCACGGCAGGGAGACTGAATAGGCGCCGTCGCCGACCGCGACGGGCGTGAAAGTGACGATGAAGCAGGTGAAGCTGTCGTAGCGCTCCGGCTGCGGGGCTGTTTCGCCCTCTTCCGGTTCGGGCAACCCGATCTCGCCCGGGTCCTGGCCGATGTTGTCTTCAACCTCGGCGGGAGTGAGTTTGGTGGGCCTGTCCACGGTGACGTCAAAGTACACGGGCTGGCCGGTGTCGAGGCTGGTGGTGACAACGTGGGCGGTCTCTCCGAAGCGGAGTACTTCGCCACTTTCGGTGGGGGTGAAGTCGTCCGGCATGCCCGGCAGCTCGCTGAGCGTCTCCGCGCTGCGAGTTTGCCCTGCGCTGCGAGCTTCCGCTGCGCTGGGGTCGGCCTCGCCGGGCGCGCAGGCGCCCAGCGCTGCTGCCTGGGCCAGCAACGCTACGACGAGTACTGCGGTGCGTGGTTTCATGGCATCCAGATTAGGCCACGGGCCGTGGTTTTCCGCGCGCGCCCTCGCGCGATTCGCCCTCGCGCGCTGCGGGACTACACTTGCACACCATGCGCCCTGAGTTATCCGATTACGCTCACCTTTCTGGTGGCAAGGTCCGCGAGATTTACCAGGTGGACAGCGACACTTTGCTGATGATGGCCACCGACCGTATTTCGGCATTCGACTACTCCCTCGAGCCGGAAATTCCGGACAAGGGCCGAATCCTCACGGCGACGAGCACGTTCTTCTTCGACCTGCTGGGCCGCGAGCTGGGCATGCCCAACCACCTGGCTGGCCCGGTGGAGGACGAGCGCATCCCGGAGGAGGTCCTAGGCCGGGCGCACGTCGTGAGGAAGCTGGAGATGATCCCGTTTGAGTGCGTGGCGCGTGGCTACCTCACTGGCTCCGGCAAGAAGGAGTACGACGCTACGGGGCGAGTGTGCGCCGTGCCGCTGCCGCAGGGCCTGGTGGAGGCGTCGAAGCTGCCCGAACCGATCTTTACCCCCGCGACGAAGGCGGAGCAGGGCGATCACGATGAAAACGTGTCGTTTTCCCACGTGTCCAACAAGCTGGGTGCGGAGCTCGCCGAAAAGCTCCGCGACGCCACCTTGGCGGTCTACACCACCGCCGCGGCCTACGCTCAGTCCCGCGGCATCATCCTCGCCGACACGAAGCTCGAGTTCGGCCTCGACGACAACGGCGAGCTCGTGCTTGCCGACGAGGTGCTCACCCCCGACTCCTCGCGTTACTGGCCCGCGGACTCTTACGAGGAGGGCCGCGTGCAGCCCAGCTTTGACAAGCAGTACGTGCGCAACTGGCTCACTGGGCCGAAGTCGGGTTGGGATCCGTCCAGCGGGATGCAGCCGCCGGAGCTGCCGGGCTCCGTCGTCGAGGCGACCCGAGACCGCTACATCGAGGCCTACGAGCGCTTGAGCGGGGAGAAGTTCAGCCACTGGCCGGGCGCCAACGCCTAAGAATTCGGTCGCTACACTCGGCGGGTATGAGTAAATCAGCCCCGCACGCCCCAAAACACCTGATCACCCGCTCGTTCCACGGGCGCGATGTGGTGGACAACTACGAGTGGATGCGCGATAAGGCCAGCCCGGAAACGCTGAACTACCTTGAGGCCGAGAACGCGTACACCGAGTCCCTGACCGGCCACCTGCAGCCGCTGACGGATGCCATTTACGGCGAGATTAAGGGCAGGGTCAAAGAGACCGACATGTCCGTCCCGTCGCGCCAGGGCGGCTGGTGGTACTACGGCCGCACGGTCGAGGGCAAGGACTACGGCATTTCCTGCCGCGTCGCCGCCGAGCGCGAGCAGCCGTGGACGCCGCCTCGCGTGCCGGAGGACGGCTCCCCGCTGCCCGGCGAGCAGGTGTTGCTCGACATCAACGAGCTCGCAGCTGACCACGAGTTCTTCTCCCTCGGTGCCTCCCGCGTGTCCCCCTCGGGCCGCCTGTTGGCCTACTCCTTTGACACCTCGGGCGACGAGCGCTTCGAGCTGCGCGTCAAAGACTTGGAGACGGGCTCGCTTTACGACGACACCCTAACCGACATCTTCTACGGCGCAGTGTGGGCGGGCGAGGAGCACATCTTCTACGTGCGTGTCGACGACGCCTGGCGCCCCCACCAGGTGTGGCGCCACACGCTCGGCACCCCCGAGTCCGCCGACGTGCTGGTCTACGAGGAGCCCGACGAGCGCTTCAACGTCGGCGTCGGTGCGGACCGCGCCGAGCGCTTCCTCTACATCGTCTCGAGCTCGAAGAGCACCAGCGAGTTCCACGTCCTCGACTTCGACAACCCCACCGGCGAGTTCCGCATGCTGTGGCCGCGCCAAGACGGCGTGGAGTACGACGTGGACTTCATCGCGCCCGGCGGCGAGGAGAAGTGGGTGGTCACCCACAATGCGACGGGCCCCAACTTCGCGGTGGGCACCTGCCCGATCGATAGCCTCGCCCCGCTGCGTGAGCTTGACGACGTCGCTGCCCACGACGACGCCCGCCGCATCGAAGGCACCGACTCCTACCGCGACTTCATCTTCCTGAGCTACCGCGCAGGAGGCATCGGCCGCCTCGCCGTGGCCGACTTGGCCGGCGGCAGCATCGGGCAGTTCACCGAGATTGAGTTCGACGAGGAACTCTACACCGTGGGCCTCGGCGGAAACCCGGAATGGGACGCCCCAGTCGTGCGGTTAAGCTACACGTCTTTCACCCAGCCTGCCCAGGTGCTGGACTACACCGTTGCCAACGGGGAGTTCACCCTGCTCAAACAGCAAGAAGTCGAGGGTGGTTACGACCCGGCGCAATACGTCGCGGAACGGCTGTGGGCAACAGCCGACGACGGGACCGAGGTTCCGGTGTCGGTGGTGCGGCGCGTCGATGTGGGCGTCGATAAGCCGCTGCCCACGCTCTTGTACGGCTATGGCTCATACGAACACTCGATCGACCCCTCATTCTCCGTCGCGCGCCTCAGCCTGCTGGACCGCGGAATGGTGTGGGCCTGCGCGCACGTGCGCGGCGGCGGAGAAATGGGAAGGCTGTGGTACGACAACGGCAAAATGATGTCCAAGCGCAACACGTTCACCGACTTCATTGCCTGCGCCGACGCCCTCGTCGAACGCGGAATGACCACCTACGGTCAGCTCGTCGCCGAAGGCGCCTCCGCCGGCGGGCTGCTGATGGGCGCGGTGGCGAACATGGCACCCGAGAAATTCGCCGGCGTCCTTGCCGTCGTGCCGTTTGTCGACCAGCTCACCTCCATCCTCATGCCGGAACTGCCACTGACCGTGACGGAGTGGGAGGAATGGGGCGACCCGTACCACGACCCGGAGGCCTACGACTACATCGCCTCCTACGCACCCTACGAGAACATCGAAGCCAAGAACTACCCCGACATCCTGGCGGTGACCAGCCTCAACGACACCCGCGTGCTCTACGTGGAACCCGCGAAGTGGATTGCTAAGCTGCGCGAGACCGCCACCGGCGGTGAGTTTCTGCTGAAGACGGAGATGTCGGCCGGACACGGCGGAGTGTCGGGGCGCTACGCGCAGTGGAAGCAGACCGCGTTCGAGTACGCGTGGGTCCTGGACAAGTCCGGCGCCGTGGAGCGCTAACGACCCGACTGTGCGATAATTGCGCCTATGCCCGGCCACGTCCTCGTCTCCGTGTCGTCGATTTTTGATGACACCCTCGACAACGTCGTTCGCCTCACCGACGACCTCGACGCTGCCGAGATCCCCGTCTCTCTGCTGGTCGCGCCGCACATCGACAAGAAGTGGCACCTGGCCAAGGACAAAAAGACGCTGAAGTGGTTGCACGCGCAGCGCGATGCGGACAGGGCCCTGATCCTCAACGGTTTTGACCAGCCGGCTCAAGGGCGCCGCGCGGAGTTCGCGACGCTCGGCGCGCACGAGGCGCGCCTGCGGTTGACCGGCGCGACGCGGCAGATGGAATCGCTCGGGTTATCCTTCAACATCTTCGCGCCCCCGCGGTGGCGCCTGTCCGAGGGCACCCTTGAGGTTTTGTCGGACCTCGGATTCTTGCTGGTGGCGTCGACAAGCGGCCTGCACCAAACCGATACCGGCATGTTCTACCAGTGCCGCAACCTGTCTGTCGGCGAGGGCTTCGGTGCGGCCAAATGGTGGCGCCGCAACATCATCCGGGCCGCCGAACGCGGCGCGGCGAAGGGAAACATCATCCGCCTCTCCGTATCCGGGCGCGAGCTCGACAACAAGAAGGTGCGCCGCGACTTTATCAACGCCGCTACCGCGGCCATCGAAGAAGGCGCGGAGCCTGCCGACTACCGCGCCTTCCTGGCGTAACCCCGGACTCTGCAACGGCGGAGTCCGCGGGGTTTTACAGGCCCATACGGGCGAGGATAGCTGAGGCACCACCCGGGTAGAGGAAGTTCACCACCGCCACGATCAGTGCGACGACGCCGGTTGCGCCCACAAGCGCACCGATGATCCCGCCAAGAATTCCGCTAGAGCTACCGGAAGACGGGCCCGCCGGCTCACCGGGCTGCCCCGGCTGCCCCGGCTCACCCTGGTCGCCGGTGACCTTACCGAGGTTCTCAGTGGTGCCGTCGGTGTAGGTGACCACCAGCTCGCCGTCCGAATTGATCTCGAACTTCTCTACACCGCGGCCGTCGGAACCGTCCTGACCCGGCTCACCCTCGTCGCCGGTGACCTTGCCGAGGTTCTCAGTGGTGCCGTCGGTGTAGGTCACCACCAGTTCACCGGCGTCGTTGATCTCGAGTGTTTCGATGCCGCGACCGTCCTGCCCCGGCTCACCCTTTTCGCCCGTGATCTCACCGAGGTTCTCAGTGGTGCCGTCGGTGTAGGTGACCACCAGTTCACCGGCGAAATTGATCTCGAACTTCTCTACGCCACGGCCGTCGGAACCATCCTGTCCCTGAACGTTGCCGAGCACCTCGCGGGTCTCGACGGAACCGTCGGTGTAGACCGCGACGAGGTCTCCGTTGTCGGTGAGTTCGACGCGCACCAGTGTCTTGGTGGGTTCAACGGCGGTTGCCTCGATGTTGAAGCCGACCTTGACCGGGTCGTGGTCGGAGGAGCGGAAGGGGTTGTTGGCCTCGAAGAAGTCCTGGACGTTGTAGTTGCGGCGGGAGTACTCGAAGGCGATCGACTCGTCGGCGTTGATGTTCCACACAGCGGCGTCCTGGACGAGCGCCGTCGCCGCCGCGTTGCCCATGACGTGGTCGAGGGAGCCCAGTTGGCCGGCGAACTGGTAGGAGGCGTTATCGAACTCGCGTCGAGAAGCGATGTTGCTAAAGCCCTCCTGCTCGAGGTAGCGCACGGCGTCCTCCCTGGAGTAGGAGTTCAGGTCGCCCACGATGAAGGTCGGCTTGTTGGCCCAGTCGTCCTGTTCCTTGAGCGCGTCGATCAGGGCCGTGGACTGCGCGACGCGCACCTGAGCGTTGTTACCCTGGCCGTCGCCGGTGTCCGCATCGCCGTTCGCGACGGACCCCTTGGATTTGAAGTGGTTGACAATCGCCACGAAGCTCTTGGAGTCGTCCGCGCCAACCGGCTTGAACTCCTGGGCCAGGGGCTGGCGTGCGGTGCCGGTGAACGCGGGGTCGTCGAAGATGCGCGAAGCCCCAACCGGCTCCACCTCGGACTCGTTGTAGATGAACGCCACGCGGATCACGTCCTCGTCGGTGCCCAGCTCGGCCGGGGACTCGGCGTAGGCCCAGTTGCCGCCGGCGGCGTTGAGGGCGTCGACAAGCTTGCCCAGAGCCTCATCGCGGCGTGCGACATCGCCGGTGACGGCGTAGGTGTTCTCGATTTCCTCGAGGCCGAGAACGCTGACATCCAGGCGGTTGATCGCGTTGACGATCTTCGCCTGCTGGTCCTCGAACGCCTGCTGCGAGTACGCACCGCGCACATCGCAGTCGCGAGCGGTTACCGGGTTGCCGTACATGTCCTTGTACGAGTTGCACCCTGCGACATCCTCGCCGAGGGAGGTGAAGTAGTTAAGCACGTTAAACGACGCGATGGAGTATTCGCCGCCCACCGAATCAGGCACGGCGAGCGTCGCCGCGCGCGAGTCCTGCCACGCAATCGGCAGCTCGCCGGCCGCGTTCTTGCCGGTGATCGGCTCCAGCGGCTGGAAGCGCCAGAAGTTGTGCGAGAAATCCACCACGACATCGGTCTGGAAATCGACCTGGTCGCCGGTGCGCAGGGAATTAATGCCCTGGTCCGAGGTCACCAGGTAAGGCAGCGGGGTGTACTGGTCATTGCGCAGGTAGTCGCGGGTGCGGCCGTCGTCGAGGTAGACAACCTCGGCGTCCTGCATCGCCTGGAGCTCGTTAGCCTCCGTGCCGGGCAGCACCACGTCGGTGGGGGTGCGGTGTGCGGTGGCGCCGGGGGCGAGGCCCACCTCGCCGTACTGGTTCAGGGAGTAATTGTTGGTTACCGTGTAGTCCCCAACGGGGCGCACGAGCATGCCCTCGTAGGGCTCGCGGGCCTCGTTGCCGGCCGGCAGGGTGGGGATTTCGATCGCCGCCGGAGCAACCAGCGGAGCATCAAGCACGGTCACCGAAGATGCGGTGATTTGCGTAACCCCGTAGAACTCGCTGACCGCACCCGCAACGCGCACGGATGCGCCCATTGCGGGGTAGTCGGAGCGCGAGCCCATGTAGACGAAGATGCCGTCGGAGGCGTCACCCGGCTTTTTCTCCTCGGTGCCGGAAGCTGCGGTCTGCAGGTAGAAGCCGTTCTTGCCGCCCTCGTCGTACACCGCCGTGACGACGCCTTCGGTAACCACGTTTTGCTTGTCAAGCGGGGAGACGTCGCCGGTGCCCTGGATCTGGGCGATCGGGGTTACCGTGCCGGGCTCGACGGGGTCGACAGGATCGAGCGGATCCTCAGGATCCACGGGGCCAGTCGCGCTGGAGTTCATCGGTGTCGGAGCGCCCACCGTGAAATCGGCGGCGTTGTTATCCGTATCTACCCCGGCGCTCACGCGCTGAATGGAGGTGGCGTTTGTGGTCGCGCCCGCCGGGTTGCCCTCGAACGCGGTGGCATCGCCCCAGCCAACGAGGTCGACCGTGGTGCGGGAGGCGTCGAAAAGCACCGCGACTGCGGTGGAGCCGGAAAATCCCAACGTAGAGGTGTTGTCCGGGGTTGGCAGGACGCCGGGTTGGTTGCTGCCCGCCGCGCCTTGGACCAGGAAGTAGCCACCGGCCGGGATAATGCCGCTGAGCGTGGCGGTACCGCCGAGGCGGTTGCTGGCAGAGCGCTGCTCGATGGTCCACCCCGTGACGTCGAAAGGAGAGTTTGTCGGGTTGTATAGCTCGACGAAATCGTTGTTGAAAACAGAGCTTTTGTTGCCACCCCCTCCGTAGACCTCGTTGATGACAATTCCGGAGCCGTCGGGCGCGGCACTCGCGCCCGGGGCGATGACAGAGACGGTGCCTGCGGCGATGGCAATGGAGACAGCAGTGCTGAGAACGCGTTTAAATGACATCGGTTGTCCTTGGCTTGTGAGTCGGGGGAGGCGAATAACAATTCCTCGGTAAAAGTAGCCGGGTACTTATGGGTTCGCTGGGTGAAAAATAAGAGTTCTCCGGGCGTTTACCTGGGTGTAATAAAGCGCGGCGCAACCATTTGGGTGGCCGCGCAAAACGGGGAATTCAGGCGTGTCCGCGCGTTCGTTATACTGAGCGGGTCGAATGACCTCCCCTAGAGCGAAGGACCCCCCATGGCACGTGTCGTTGTAAATGTCATGCCGAAGGCAGAGATTCTTGATCCCCAGGGCCAAGCCGTCCTGCGCGCACTCGGCCGGATTGGGGTGAGTGGCGTCGCCGATGTTCGCCAGGGCAAGCGCTTCGAAATCGAGGTCGACGATTCCGTCTCTGACGCCGAACTCGAGCGCGTCGCGCAGACCCTGCTCGCCAACACCGTTATCGAGGACTTCGAGGTAGTCCGATGACGGCTTCTATCGGGGTCATCACTTTTCCGGGCACGCTTGACGACGTCGACGCGCTGCGCGCCGTACGCCTCGCGGGGGCGGAACCTATCGAGCTGTGGCACGCCGACAGCGACCTCACCGGCGTGGATGCAGTCGTTGTCCCCGGTGGCTTCTCCTACGGCGATTACCTGCGCTCCGGCGCAATTGCCGCGCAGGCTCCGATGATGGGCGCCGTCATTGAGGCGGCGAAAAAGGGCATGCCCGTGCTCGGGATTTGCAACGGCTTCCAAATCCTCACCGAGGCAGGCTTGCTGCCGGGCGCACTGACCCGCAACCAGAACCTGCTGTTTCACTGCATCGATACGTACCTGACGGTGGAGAGCAACACCACGGCGTGGACCTCAGCTTTTGAATCGGGCTCCAAAATTTTGGTCCCCGCCAAGCACGGCGAGGGGCGCTTCCAGGCTGACCCCGAAACCATTGAGCGCTTGGAAGGGGAGGGCCGGGTTGTCTTCCGCTACACCGACAACTTCAACGGTTCGATCAACTCCATCGCGGGCGTGACCAACGACACCGGGCGCATTGTCGGGCTCATGCCCCACCCGGAACATGCCATCGAGACGCTCACCGGCCCGTCCACCGACGGCCTGGGCCTGTTTTTGTCCGCCATCTCTTCGATCGGAGCGTAAGTAAGGATGACCGTGCACAACGACACCGTCGACAACGCGAAGGCGACGCCTGACCACGCCCAGCCGTTCCGCGAACTGGGGCTGAAAGACGACGAGTACCAGCGCATCGTCGAAATCCTCGGGCGTCGCCCCACCGATGCGGAGCTGACGGTGTACTCCGTTATGTGGTCAGAGCACTGCTCGTACAAGTCCTCGAAGGTGCACCTGCGCTACTTCGGCGAGACCATGACAGAGGAAATGGGCTCCAAGCTCCTCGCCGGGATCGGTGAAAACGCTGGCGTGGTGGACATCGGGGGTGGGGACGCGGTGACCTTCCGCGTCGAATCGCACAACCACCCCTCCTTCATCGAGCCCTACCAGGGAGCGGCGACGGGCGTGGGCGGCATCGTCCGCGACATCATGGCGATGGGCGCGCGCCCGATTGCCGTGATGGATCAGCTGCGCTTCGGCCCCGCCGATGCGCAAGACACCAAGCGCGTCTTGCCGGGCGTGGTTGCGGGTATCGGCGGCTACGGCAACAGCTTGGGGCTTCCCAACATCGGCGGCGAAACGGTTTTCGATGAAACCTACGCGTCCAACCCGCTGGTCAACGCCCTGTGCGTGGGAACGCTCAAGGTCGAGGACCTCAAGCTCGCGTTTGCCTCGGGAGCCGGCAACAAGGTGATTCTCTTCGGCTCGCGCACCGGCCTTGACGGCATTGGCGGCGTGTCCGTGCTCGCGTCGGAGTCCTTTGAAGACGGCGCGGAGCGCAAGTTGCCGGCCGTCCAGGTCGGCGACCCGTTCGCGGAGAAGGTCCTCATTGAATGCTGCCTCGAGCTCTACCACTCTGGTGTGGTCGTGGGCATTCAGGACCTCGGCGGCGCCGGCCTGGCGTGCGCCACTTCCGAGCTGGCCGCTTCGGGTGACGGCGGGATGCGCGTAGATCTCGATGCCGTACCGCTGCGTGCCGAAAACATGACCGCGGCGGAGATCCTTGCCTCCGAATCGCAGGAGCGCATGTGCGCGGTGGTCGAGCCCGACAATGTCGAGCGCTTCATGGCTATCTGTGCGAAGTGGGACGTCAACGCCGCCGTGATCGGCGAGGTCACCGGTGAGGCGGACCGCCTGATCGTGTCGCACCAGGGTGAGGTCGTGGTGGACGCTCCGCCGTCGACGATCGCCGACGAGGCCCCCGTCTACGACCGCCCGTGGGCCCGCCCCGCGTGGCAGGACGACGTGCAACAGCCCGCCGAGGTAGACAAATCCGTTGCGCTCGTCGACGCGTGGCTGCGCATGGTGGCCTCGCCTGCCCTGTGCTCGCGCGACTTCATCACCCAGCAGTACGACCGCTACGTGCGCGGCAACACCGTGCAGGCACAGCACGCCAACTCCGGCGTGTTGCGCATCAACGAGGAGAGCAACCGCGGCGTGGCCGTGTCCGCGGACGCCTCGGGACGCTACACCTTCCTCGACCCGAACATGGGCGCGCGCCTCGCGCTCGCGGAGGCGTACCGCAACGTCGCGGTGACCGGGGCGCGCCCCGTGGCCATCACGAACTGCCTGAACTTCGGATCCCCGGAGAACCCGGACGTGATGTGGCAGTTCCGTGAGGCTGTTCACGGGCTCGCTGACGGCGCCGTCGAACTGGGGATTCCGGTCTCCGGCGGCAACGTGTCATTCTACAACCAAACGGGCGACACCCCGATCCTGCCGACGCCCGTTGTGGGTGTGCTGGGCGTTATCGACAACGTCGAGCAGACCATCGGGCACGCCCTGCCACAGCCCCCGGACAGCACCGCGCAGTCGGACTTCAAGCTTCTGTTGCTGGGGCACACCCACGACGAGTTCGGCGGTTCCGTGTGGCAGGAGGTCTCCGGCCGGGGGCTGAGCGGTCTGCCGCCGCAGGTCGACCTTGCCAACGAGCAGCGCCTCGCCCAGTTCTTCGCGGACAGCGAGGGGATTTCCGCAGCGCACGACCTCTCGGAGGGCGGGCTGGCTCAGGCGGTGTTTGAGATGCTGCTCGGCTCCGGCAAGGGTGCCGAGCTGGACGTGACCGGGGTGCACGAAGACGCGTTCACCGCGCTGTTTTCCGAGTCCGCGTCGCGTGTCCTCGTCGCCGTCACCGCCGACCGAGTCGACATCGCGGTGCACAGCGCCACCGCGGCGGGAATTCCGGTGGCCGTCCTCGGCTCGACGAACGAAACCGGGGAGATCACCGTGGCCGGCGAAACAGTGTCGATCGCGCAGCTCGCCGAGGCGTGGAGTGCAACCCTGCCGGGGCTGTTCGACCACGCCCTTGCGCCGAACTCCCCGGTTTAAATCCGGGTCGAGCTCGACCCCGCCTAGTCCAGCCGCTGCTGGGCGTCCGACGGGCGCACCAGCGGCATCGGGGCGTACTCCTGGCGCAGGTCTTTGAGCTTTTGCGTGTGCTCCCAGAGCCGCTTGTCCTCGTCGGTAACCGGGGTGTACTGGCGTGCAGCCAGAGGCTGTCCGTCAATGTCGACGCCGACGTAGGTGAAGGTCGCGTGGATTGCGGGGGTGAGGGCTTCGCGGCCGCCGCGCGGGTTGCCGGAGCGTACCTGGATGACTAGCTGCATCGAGCGGGCTTCGGTGCGCGTGATCCGGGCATCAACCTCCACCAAGTCGCCGATGGAAATCGGCTTTTTGAAGCGGATGCCCCCCGCGTACACGGCCACGGTGCGCTCGCCGGACCACTCCATCGTGCACGCCACGCCCGCTTCATCGATCCACTCCATGGCGCTGCCGCCGTGAACCTTGCCTCCCCAGTTGATGTCTGTCGGTTTGGCCAAGAAGCGGTGGATCAGGCGTGGCGCGGTCGAGTCATCGGTGTAGGTCTGCCCCTTCATCTCCGCTTCGATCGCATTGCGCAGCTCGATACGGGACAGGGCGGCGTCGAGCACTCGCTCTTCCTCGTCCGTCGAGGGCACGAAGGTGGGAACTTGCATGGTTTCGTTCGTCTTCGGGTCTTTGGCCACGAAGATGACTAGGCAGTCGCAGGCGCGGGTAAACACGCCCTCACGCGGGTCGGCGGAGAGCACCTCGTTGACAATGTGCATGGAGGTGCGCCCCGTCATGGCGATGCGCGAGCGCACCTCGACAAGGTGCCCGGAGGGGATGGGGCGTGTGAAGTGGATGTGCCCGACGTATGCGGTAACGCAGTAGGTTCCCGACCATTGAACGGCGCAGGCGTAGGCGGCCTTGTCGATCCATTCGAGGACTCGCCCGCCGGATACGCCCTGGGCGCCGGCAAGGATGACGTCGTCAGGCGCGGCCATAAAGCGCAGGGTGACAAAGGGGGATTTCGTCGTAGCAACGGGGGATTCCATGATTGAACACATTAGTATGTCGCGTATGAGTGCGCGTAAGAGCGATCCCCACACCACGCGGCTGGCGGTCGAGGCGGTGGCCGAGTGGCTGCGCGGCGAGGTCACAGCAACGCCAAAGCGCCCGCTGCTTGCCGACGCCTGCCGCACGACGGCCCGCACGCTTGCCGACGAACTACCTGGCCACGCGGTCGAACTTCGGGTCCCGCCGTTCGTGGCGGTGCAGTGCGTCTCCGGCCCGCGGCACACCCGCGGCACACCGCCGAACGTGGTGGAGATGAACCCGGAGACGTGGCTGAAGGTAGCGACCGGGCTTGAGTCCTTCGCCGAGGCGCTCGCGGATGGCCGCATTGAGGCTTCGGGTTCCCGCGCGGGGGAGATCGCGAGCGCGCTTCCCGTGATTGCTCTACAGGTGGGGTAATCCGTTAAGGTAGGGCACGTGCAAACCTTGAGTACTCAGGAAACTCACGAGGACATTCCCCACGACGAATGTGGCGTTTTCGGCGTGTGGGCTCCCGGGGAGGACGTGTCCAAACTCGCCTATTTCGGGCTCTTCGCCCTGCAGCACCGCGGCCAGGAGGGCGCGGGCATCGCAGTGGGCGACCACGAGAAGATCGTGGTGTTCAAGGACACGGGACTTGTCTCCCAGGTGTTTGATGAATCCATCTTGGACGCCCTGCAGGGCGACGTCGCGGTCGGCCATACCCGCTACTCCACAACCGGTGGCGATAGCTGGGAAAACGTCCAGCCGATGTTTCGGACCTCGCCGAACGGCACGGATGTGGCGCTGGCGCACAACGGCAACCTGACCAACTACCAGGACCTGCAGGCCAGGGCGATTGAACGCAAGCTGATTCCGCCGCAGGGTGTGGAGGGCCAGGGCTCATCCTCGGACACCGCGGTCGTTTCCGCGCTGCTCACCGACGCGATCCGCGACGACAGCTCGCTTCTCGACGCCGCCCGCACCCTCCTGCCCACCATCGAGGGTGCCTTCTGCTTCATGTTTACAGACGGGCACACGCTCTACGCCGCCCGCGACCCGCACGGCGTGCGCCCGTTGTCGTTGGGCCGGCTCGAACGAGGCTGGGTCATTGCCTCCGAGACGTGCGCCCTGGACATCGTCGGCGCAACGTACGTGCGCGACGTCGAACCCGGCGAGCTGATTGCTATCGACGAGACCGGCGTGCACATCGAGCGCTTCGCCGAGACGCCGAAGGCGCACTGCGTGTTCGAGTACGTCTACCTC
The DNA here is from genome assembly GCF_000159635.1 of Corynebacterium lipophiloflavum DSM 44291. Classification (GTDB taxonomy): domain Bacteria; phylum Actinomycetota; class Actinomycetes; order Mycobacteriales; family Mycobacteriaceae; genus Corynebacterium; species Corynebacterium lipophiloflavum. Next base: position 274,069 of record NZ_GG667193.1, read on the forward strand.
GCGCGCCCGGACTCCGTGATTGCGTCGCGCTCGGTGCACGCAACGCGCATTGAGATTGGAAAGCGCCTCTCCCACGTCGACCCGGTCGAGGGTGAGCTGGTGATGCCGGTTCCGGAATCGGGCACTCCTGCGGCGATCGGATACGCGGAGGAGTCGGGTATCCCGTTCAAGCAGGGGTTGATGAAGAACGCCTACGTGGGCCGTACCTTTATCCAACCCTCCGATACGTTGCGTCAGCTCGGCCTGCGCCTGAAGCTCAACCCGGTGCGCGAGATCATTGAGGGCAAGCGCCTCATCGTGGTCGACGATTCGATCGTGCGGGGCAACACGCAGCGCAAGCTGATCAAGATGCTGCGCGAGGCGGGCGCAGCCGAGGTGCATGTGCGCATCGCGTCGCCGCCGGTGAAGTGGCCGTGCTTCTATGGCATTGACTTCGCCAGCCCGGGCGAGCTGATCGCCAACAACGGCAGCGGATTCGACGACGAGGCAGCGCGCGATTCGATCCGCACTATGATCGGGGCAGATTCATTGGCGTTTGTGTCCACCGACGACATGATCGCGTCCACGAGGCAGCCTGCGGACAATCTCTGTACCGCCTGCTTCACGGGCAGTTACCCGCTGGGGTTGCCGGAGGGCAACCCCAACGCCGAGCTCGTCCGCCGCATGCAGAAAGGTGAACACTAGCCATGACGACCAACCACAGCGCCGAGGGCGGCCCAGTCTCCTACGAGTCCGCGGGCGTGTCCATTGAGGCCGGCGACAAGGCGGTCGAGCTGTTCGCGCCGTTAGCAAAGCGGGCCTCGCGCCCCGAGGTGCGCGGCGGGCTGGGCGGCTTCGCCGGGCTGTTCGCGCTGGGGAAGTACCGGGAGCCGCTGTTGGCCGCAGGTTCGGACGGGGTGGGCACCAAGCTCGCCGTCGCCCAGGCGATGGATAAGCACGACACCATCGGGATTGACCTGGTCGCGATGTGCGTCGACGACCTCGTTGTGTGCGGCGCCGAGCCCCTGTTCCTGCAGGACTACATCGCCATTGGCAAGGTCGTGCCGGAAAAGGTGGCCCAGATCGTGGAGGGGATCGCCGAGGGCTGCGTTCAGGCGGGCTGCGCCCTGCTCGGCGGGGAGACTGCAGAGCACCCGGGTGTGATGAATCCGGAGGACTACGATGTCTCCGCCACTGCTGTCGGCGTGGTCGAGGCCGACGAGCTGTTGGGCCCGGATCGGGTTCACGAGGGTGATGTCGTCATCGCCATGGCGTCGTCGGGTTTGCACTCCAACGGTTACTCCCTGGCCCGCCACGTGCTCCTGGAGCGCGCCGGGCTTCCGCTCGACGGCCACGTCGAGGAGTTGGGCCGAACGCTCGGCGAGGAGATGCTGGAGCCGACGAGGATCTACGCCTTGGACTGCCTGGCGCTGGCCGCGGAGTGCTTGGTGCGGACTTTCTGCCACGTCACCGGCGGCGGGCTCGTGGGCAACATGGAGCGCATTATCCCCGAGGGCAAGGTTGCCGAGATGAACCGCGCGACCTGGACGCCGGCACCGATCTTTACCTTCATCCAGTCCGTGGGCGACGTTGCTCGGGAGGAGATGGAGAAGACGTTCAACATGGGTGTGGGTATGGTCGCCGTCGTTGCCCCGGAGGATCGGGACCGCGCGCTGGCGATCCTGGCGGCCCGCCACATTGACAGCTGGGTTCTCGGCGAGGTGCGTGCCAGCGGCGAGGGTGAAACCGCCCGCGCGGTCTTGTCCGGCAACCACCCACAGTTCTAGCCGGAAGCGCCCGCACCCGCCCCCAATTGTTTTCGGGGGCGGGTGCGAGCGGGTAAGCGCTACATGGCTAGCTACGGCCGTCCGTGTCCCATTCGGAGTAATCAGCGAAGCGGTCATCTACCTCTTCTTCGGTGTCGCCGTAGCCGCGGGCCGGGGACTGGCCTGCGAGTTCGCGCTGGAGCGAATCGAGATCCATTTCAGGCGTTTGGTACTTGAGCTGGCGAGCGACCTTGGTCTGCTTTGCTTTGGCGCGTCCGCGACCCATGGCGTGACCCCCTTGAGGTGGTTCATTGGGCGACCCGCTCATCACGGGTGGCCACTCATCTTCGTATCAATATAGTCCTGTGGGACACTATAGCCTGTCGCGTGAGAAAAATCTTAACCGCCCTTTAACCTGGGGATATAGGCGGATCTACTGGTTGGACCTCAACCTTTCGACTGCCTCGCGCCCCGCTTTCTCACCCTCGTCGAGCGGCAGGGAATCCGGGTCGATGGCCGCCGAGACATCCACCTCGCCGCTGATGCTCAGGTCGGCGGAGTTGAGCGCGGAGCGTTTGACCAGAGCCAGTGCGATGGGGCCGTAGTCCGCGTCGTGGGCGACCGTGCCGAGGCGACCGACGCCGCGGCCCGCGAGCGTGATTGCCGCGCCCGGCACCGGGTCGACGGGGGCGGAGCCGTCGAGGTGGAGCATGACCAAAAGCCGTGGTGAGCGGCCGAGGTTTTCCACGCGCGCGACCGTTTCCTGGCCGCGGTAGCAGCCCTTTGCCAGGTGAACGGCGCCTACGTACGGGCCGCGGTTGATCAGCGAGGGCGCTTCGTGGGGGATGGACTTCTCGTCGAGGTCCGCGCGCAGCTCGGGCTCACCGGCGCGTACGCGCAGCGCGGTGAAGGCCATCAAGCCGGCCAGCCTCACCCCTTGATCGCGCAGCTTGTCGACGACCTCCCCAACGCGTCCGCGCTCAACGAGCACATCGGTGCGCTGTGTCTCGCCCCACGGGCGCGTCCTGGTCACGGCCGCCTCCGCCACGGCGGGTGCGTCACCCACCACGGTGAGGACGCCGAGCTCGGTGTCGTTGATGCTTACCTGCGACCAGAACACCATCTTGGTCAAAAAGGCGATCAACGTTTCGTGCTGGTGGGCGGGCGTGTCGAGGTAGTACACGCCGTTGGCGTAGGAGACGTCGGCGTGGTGCAGGATGTGGCCCTGGATGTCGAGGTCGAGTGCGGAGGCCGCGAACCCCTCGGGGGCGTCGACAAGCTTCTGCGACAAAAGGTTGTTGAGGAAGGTGGGGGCGTCCGGGCCGCTCACGGCGATGACCTTGCGGTGCGAGCGGTCGATCACGATTGGGCCGCGCGACAGGGCGCGCTGCTCCCCGAGAGGGTCGCCGTAGTGCCACGCGACGCCCCTGGCGTCGATAAGCGAGGTCTCCGCCTCGGGCAGCTCGGCCGCTCCGGGGGTGTCAAGGAGGACTGAACGGTACTGGCTAGGAGTTTCCACGGGCCCCATCCTACGTGCATAATGGGGCATCATGGCTTCCTCGCTCATTCCTCCGCAGCCGGTGATCTACCTCGTGGAACCGTTTGGAGGCTCCGTGCGCAGACAAAACGCCAACATGGCACACGTGTTCTGGGACGACGCGGGGGTGACCCGGGGCGATGGGATCTTCGAAACTCTTCTGATCCGCAGCGGTGAACCCATGAACCTGGACAAGCACGTAGCCCGGTTCCGCCGCTCGGCCGAGGCGCTCGATCTGCCTGATCCGGGCGTGGATCACTGGATCAGGGCGACGCGCCAGGCGGTGGAGGACTACTACCGCGAGCGCGGCGAAGCCGAAGGGGAGCGCTCCGAGGCGAAGTGCGTCTGGACCATGACGCGCGGGCGCGAAAGCACGGGCGTGCCCACGGCCTGGCTGACGGTGCGCCCGATCGACGAGACGATTGTCCGCCAACGCGAAACCGGGGTAAAGGCGCTAAGCTCCCCACGCGGCTACACCATCGCCCACGGCGAGAACGAGGTTCCGTGGCTCAACGTGGGCGCGAAATCGCTGAACTACACCGCGTCAATGGCGGCCTTGCGCTGGGCCAAGTCGCGCGGCGCCGACGAGGTGATTTACGTCGACTCCGCCGACGGCCGGGTCCTGGAGGCGACGACCTCGAGCGTGATCGTCGTCCGCAAGGACAAAAAGCTGCGCACGCCAGCGCCAGGGCCCGACATCGTGGCCGGCACCACCCAGCGGGCAATCTTCGAGCACGCCGACGCGTTGGGGTACAGGTGCAAGGCGAAGGACCTGTACCTCGAGGACCTCTTCGCGGCCGAGTCGGTGTGGCTGGTCAGCGCGGTGCGCCAAGCAGTTCGGGTTACCGAGCTTGACGGGCGCCCGCTTGCGGCGACGCCCGAGGGCGAGCGCGAGTTCCGCGCTCTCGTGTGCGCCGCGCTGGACTAGCCGGCGACGCGGGTGAGCTCGGCCGACATGTAGGGCACGAGCTCCCCGTCGAGGGCGCGCTCGTCGACCCAGCCGAGGTTGTTGTTCGGCATCAACCCGTAGAGCCGCTTGCCGGGCCCGTGCTTGGCGGGCCCCGTTGCGGTAACGATGGTCGAGGCGCTGGTGACCTGCCAGGCACGCTCGTTGAGCGGCTCGCCGTAGAGGATTTCCACGAGGCCGCGCGAGTTAGTCAGCGTGACCTCCATTTCGTCCGACGGGGAGATCCGCCAGAAGCCGACTTCCCGCTGGTCGGCGCCCTGTGGTTCACCGTCGTCAGTAAGGCGCCAGATGCGCGACTCAAAGCGCAGGTAGTTCTCCCCGTCGTGGGAAACCACGAGCTGCTGGCCGAAGGCGTACTGTTCGCCGCCGTCGTTGGCCTGGCCGCGGCCCGACCACACGCCGACCAGTGGCAGTAGCGCGAGCAGGCCGTCGTGAAGCGACGGGCCTTGGCGCAGGTTGGCGGTGTCATCGGCCAGGGGGAAGTCCTCGAACCCGAAGCCGGGGATGTTGCGGTGGGCGGTGTTTTTCGACTGCTCCGCGGCCAAGTTGACGGCCTCGCTGCCGTCGAGGCGGGCAGTGTTATCCGATGTCGGCGTCTCGCTCATGGCCCCCACGCTACCCTCTGGCTAGCTCACCGGCGGCAGCGGGGCGAGGTCGGAATCGCTCAAGGTGACGTTGAGGCGCTGGCGGAAAAACTCGATCGAACCCCCCGAGAGCAGGACCGCGTCCGCTGGCCCGCCCAGCGGCAGATCGCGGGTGTCGCGGTCGAGGGTGTAGGCGTCGAGGATCTTGTCCTCGGCGCCGGGCGGGGCGTCGAGAAGCAGGCTCGGCCGCATCTGGAAGGTGGAACCGTCGAGGCGAAGGGTGACCACCACGGTGCTGGGCGCGTCCGTGCCGGGGACGGTGCCGGTGAGTTGGGCTTCGGATGCCGTGCCGCCCGAGGGAGAGATGTTGTAGGGGTTGGCGATGTCGAGGTCGGTCATGCCGAGCAGCTCGCCGAACGCGACACCGTCGAGGCGCACTTTGCGCCGCACCATGGTGGCGTGCGCGCCCGCGAACTCTCCGGCGAACGCGGCCTCAGCATCGATATCGACATCGAAGGCCTCCGCCGTGGTGTTGACCGTGCCGAGGCCCTCAACCGTCGCGTCGAGCGCGGAGACGGACACCCGGGGGATCGTACTGGTGACCGCGACCTGGGAAAACGGGAACCCCGCGACGTAAGCGTCGGGGGTGGCGGAGAGCCTTTCGTCGGCGCTGGCGCGAAGGGCGAGGGTTCGCTCGACTCGCGAAGCAGCCGCCGTGTCCACGAGCAGCGCCACGGCAGCCACGACCAGCACCACGACGATGATCGTGGCGGCCACTTTGATCCCGCGGACGCGCGAGAGTACACTCATGCCTTTATTTCTACCGTAGCCTGAAGTTATGACGAACAAGATTGCTGAAGTGACATTGCCCGGCGACTCTGCCCGCAGCCTCCTGACCACGGTCGAGGCTCACGATAAGGTCGCGGCGTTTTCCGAGCAGTTTCTCGCAGGGCTTGACGACGCCCGCCTGGAGCACACCCACCTCGCCTGCACGGGCCCCGACGGTGACCTCGTGGCCATCGCAGCGCTCGCCCCGGACGACTCCGCAGAGCTCGCCGTTGACCCTGAACACCGGGGCCGCGGCATCGGCACGCAGCTTGTCGACGTCCTCCTTGAGCGCAATCCGAAGGCCGGGCTGTGGGCACACGGGGACTTGCCGGCCGCTCGCGCCTTGGCGAAGAGCCGTGGGCTTGGCGTCACCCGTGAGCTGCTGGTGATGGCGATTAACGGCGATGAGCTGCGCGAGGCCGCGAAGGTGGAGCTGCCTGAGGGGTTAAGTGATCTGGGCTACTCCGAGGCGGTAGAGCGCTGGGGTACAGAAACGGTTGAGCAGGCGTGGTTGGACGCCAACAATCACGCGTTCGAATGGCACCCAGAGCAGGGCGGTTGGGATCTGGACAGGCTGCACCGCGGGATGGAGGCGAAGTGGTTTGACCCGCAAGGGGTGAGGTTTCTCTACGAGGGTGACTCCCTTGCGGGCTTCCACTGGACGAAAATGCACCCGGACGAAACAGGTGAGGTTTATGTGGTGGGGCTAGACTCCAGTTACCGCCGAAAGGGGCTGGGTGATCCGCTGCTGCGGATCGGGTTGCGTCACCTTGTGGATGAGGGATCTACCGAGGTCAAGCTCTATGTCGAGGGTGATAACCACGCCGCGGTGGCGCGGTATGAAAATCTCGGGTTCCTGACAGTGCAAAAGCATATTGTGTACCAACAAAACGCCTCCTAGCTGCGAAGATGTGAATATCCGCAAAAGTTAACCTACTGTTCATTGCGCTAGACACCAACGGTTAACCGTTGACACGTACCTTATCCAAGTGTGAGTAATCGGATGAAGTCTGTCTGGACCATGAAAATCCAGTTGGGCTTCTCTTTCCACCAGGATCCGATGCTCGAACTCTTCATCTGAATTCGCACCGGAAAGGTACCCCGTGATTCGCAACTTTAAGCGCACCGCCGCCATCGTCGGTGTCGTCGCAGCATCCTCCGCAACCCTCGTCGCTTGCGGTGACTCCAACGACTCTGCTTCCAACGGCACCACTGTCGCTGAGACCTCCACCGAGACCAACACCGCTACGGCTTCCGAGTCTGCTTCCGGTGCTGAGCTGACCGGCACCACCGGCCAGCTCGTCGCGGAGGGCGCCACCTCGCAGCAGAACGCCATGGATTACTTCGGCGCTCGCTACTCCGAGGCCGTCCCGGGCGCAAACCTGGCGTACAACGCCACCGGTTCCGGCGCCGGCGTCAAGAACTTCATCGGCAACCAGGCTGCTTTCGCAGGTTCTGACTCCCCGCTGAAGGACGACGAGGTCCAGCCGGCAGCTGACCGCTGCGGCGGCAACGAAGCTTGGCACCTCCCGATGGTTATCGGCCCGGTTGCCCTTGCTTACAACCTTGACGGCGTGGACGGCCTGAATCTGACCGTCGACAACATTGTTGACATCTTCCAGGGCAACATCACCAACTGGAACGACCCGGCCATCGCCGAGTCCAACCCGGACGCTGAGCTCCCGGACCAGGACATCTCCGTTATCTACCGCTCCGACGAGTCTGGCACCTCCGACAACTTCCAGAAGTTCCTCGCTGCCGCTTCCGACGGCAAGTGGGAGGGTTCCGGCAAGGCGTTCCCGCAGGCCGTGGGCGCTGGTGCCAACGGCTCCACCGGTGTTGCTGAACAGGTCAAGGCTATCCCGGGCGCCATCACCTACGTCGAGGCTGGCTTCGCTGAGCAGGCTGCCAACATCGACTTCGGCAACGGCCCGGTGGAGCTCTCCGACGAGACCGTCGGCAACGCTCTCGATTCCATGGAGTTCAAGACCGAGGGCCACAACATGGTTGTCGACGCTGAGAAGCTCTTCGCTTCCGACGGTGCTGACACGTACCCGCTGATCCTGACCACCTACGAGATCGTTTGCTCCGATGGCTACGACGATCAGACCCGCGACATGGTCAAAGACTTCCTGAACGTCGCCCTTGATTCCCAGGATGAGGAGCTCGCTTCCGAGGGCTTCATCCCGGTTACCGGTGCTCACGCTGACCGCCTGCGCGAGGCAGTCAACGCCATCAGCTAATAAGCTGCCTTCCCTTTCGCAGGGAAATGTCTGCCCCCTCGCGGCACCCGCCGGGTGGGGGCAGACCCATGTATGGGCTCGGTTAACGAGACATGTGCATTCAATGACTAACAGATGTCATAGAAACACGCTATAACTTTGCTGCTGCAATTCAATTAAAAGGATTCGTGAACATGGCTGACAATGAACTGCCTGGTAACGGCCACGCGACAAGGGTAGATCCCGTGATCCCGAGCTCTACCGGCACGCCCATTAAGAAGGGCCAAGACCCCGCCTTGGAGGGCACCCCGACCACTGGTGAACCCGCACGTGGCGCGGGTGTGATCCGTCCCGGCGACCGAGTTTTCCAAATACTCTCCACCGCTTCCGCGACCCTGATCACGGTCATCATCGCCGCGATCGGTCTCTTCCTGCTCCTGCAGGCTATCCCCCCGCTTACTCGCAACGAGGGTGGGCTCTGGGGCTTCTTCACCTACTCCGGCCCGTGGCAGACGTCGAACCTGGACGCGATGAAGTTCGGTATCCCGAACCTGTTCTTCGCCACGGTGACGATCTCCCTTATCGCCCTGATCATCGCGATGCCGATCGCGCTTGGTATCGCGCTGTTCCTGTCCAACTACGCGCCGAAGAATCTGGTGCGTCCGCTGGGCACGCTCGTGGACATGCTTGCCGCGGTGCCGTCCATCGTCTATGGCCTCTGGGGCGCGCAGGTGCTCGGCCCCTTCCTCGGGCAGTTCTACAACTGGCTCCACTCCTGGGCTGGAGGGTTCTTCCTCTTCGCGGTGTACCCGAACACCCCCTCGTACTACACCGGCCGCAACATGCTCACCGGTGGTATCGTGCTCGCGATCATGATCCTCCCGATCATCGCCGCCACCGCGCGCGAAGTCTTCGTGCAAACACCTCCCGGCCAAATCGAGGCTGCTCTGGCCCTGGGTGCAACTCGCTGGGAAGTTATCCGCATGACGGTCATCCCGTTCGGTATCTCCGGTTACATCGCGGGCTCGATGCTCGGCTTGGGCCGCGCCCTCGGTGAGACCATGGCTCTTTACATGGTCGTGTCGCCGTCGCCGGTCTTCCGAGCTTCCCTGTTCGATGGCGGTTCGACGTTCGCAACCCACATTGCTAACGCGTCTGCCGAGTTCAACAACCCGACCAGTGCTGGCGCCTACATCGCCGCCGGTTTGGTGCTGTTCATCCTGACCTTCGTCGTCAACTCGATCGCCCGCGCGATCGTCAACAAGAAATAGGAGGTAGAGGCCACAATGAGTACCGCAGTACCAAACAACGGCTCCCACTCCGCGTCCGCGGATGCCTCGACTGTCCGTAGCACCACGACGGGTTCTTCGACCGTCGCTACCGCTACCACCACCCCTGCTCGCGGCGAGTCCGGCGACGGCACCCCGTTTACTGAAATCTCCTCGGGCCGCAAGACCACGAACTCGATCATGGGCTTGCTCATGTGGGCCTGCATGATCATCGCACTGATCCCACTGATGTGGCTGCTGTTCACGGTTATCTCCCGTGGCGCTGGCGCCGTCTTCAGCGTGGACTGGTGGACCCAGGACATGCTGGGCGTGCGCAACAGCGCCGAGGGCGGCGGAGCGCTCCACGCCATTGCCGGCACCATCATGCAAACCTTGGTCGCCTCGGTCTTCTCCATTCCGATCGGTATTTTCACCGCGATCTACCTGGTGGAGTACTCCAACGGTAACCGCCTGGGCAAGCTCACCACCTTCATGGTGGACATCCTCTCCGGTGTCCCATCGATCGTCGCCGCACTGTTCATCTACGCACTGTGGATCACGGTCCTCGGCCAGCAGCGTTCCGGTTTCGCCGTGTCGCTTTCGCTCATTCTGCTGATGGTTCCGATCGTGGTGCGCAACACCGAGGAGATGCTTCGCGTCGTGCCCATGGATCTACGTGAAGCCTCGTACGCCCTGGGTGTTCCGAAGTGGAAGACCATCGCGCGCATCGTTTTGCCGACCGCCCTGTCCGGCATTGTCACCGGCGTCATGCTCGCCGTGGCCCGCGTCATGGGCGAGTCCGCCCCGGTGCTGATCCTCGTCGGCTCCACGCCGGTGACCAACTGGTTCGGCATGTTCGACCAGCCGCAGTCCTCGCTGCCGCTGTTCATGCTCGACATGTGGAAGTCCGGCGCGACGGGTGCGGCCAACGACCGCCTCTGGGGCGCCGCCCTGACGCTCGTGATTATGGTCGTCTCCCTCAACATCATCGCGCGCCTCATCGCCTCGAAGTTCTCGGTCAAAAAGTAAATCGTCGCACCCACGAATCCAACATTCCCAGGAGGAAACTGATGTCCAAGCTCGTACTCAACGACGTCAACATCTACTACGGCGACTTCCACGCCGTGCAGAACGTCAACCTGAACATCCCTGCCCAGGCAGTCACCGCCTTCATCGGCCCGTCCGGCTGCGGCAAGTCCACCGTGCTGCGCACCCTCAACCGCATGCACGAGGTCATTCCTGGCGCATCCGTCAAGGGTGAGATCCTGCTCGATGGCAACGACATCTACGGCAAGAACATCGACCCGGTGTCGGTGCGTAACACGGTCGGCATGGTGTTCCAGAAGGCCAACCCGTTCCCGACCATGTCCATCGAGGACAACGTCGTTGCCGGCCTGAAGCTCTCCGGTGAGCGTGACCGCAAGAAGCTCAAGGAGGTCGCGGAGGAGTCCCTGCGCGGCGCCAACCTGTGGGAGGAGGTCAAGGACCGCCTCGACAAGCCGGGCGGCGGCCTCTCGGGTGGGCAGCAGCAGCGCCTCTGCATCGCCCGCGCGATCGCGGTGCGCCCCGAGGTTCTCCTCATGGACGAGCCCTGCTCCGCTCTCGACCCGATCTCGACCTTGGCGGTCGAGGATCTGATCCACGAGCTGAAGAACCAGTACACCATCGTCATCGTGACCCACAACATGCAGCAGGCTGCCCGTGTGTCCGACAAGACCGCGTTCTACTCCCTCGAGGCAACCGGTAAGCCAGGCCAGCTCATTGAGTTCAACGACACCACCACCATCTTCGAAAACCCCGAGCGCAAGGAAACCGAAGACTACATCGCAGGCCGCTTCGGCTAAACGCTTAAGCAACCTCGAACACCCCGGTTGCCGTCCACCCAGTACACGGGTGGGCGGCACCCGGGGTGCGGTCGTCTCTAGGTGCGGTCGAAGCGCTGCTCAATCACCGCGAAACGTTCGTTCATGTCGAAGCCGTCACCGGAACGCCGATGCTCTAAGTAGGCCTCCGGCTTCATTCCAGTAATCAAGAAAACCGTCCTCGCCGCAACGTTGACGCAGTGATCCGAGTAGCGCTCAAAGTAGCGGCACAAAAGCGCGAGGTCGACGGCCTCACGAGTGGAGTGTTCCCAGTGTCGGTTGGTGACAACGTTGAGGATGTAGCTGGTCATGGTGTCCACCTCGTCATCGGCGTTGCGCAGCCCCACCGCAGCATCGGCGTCGGGGGCGTAGAGCAAGTCCTCAGTCTGCGACCCCAGTTCGTGAGCGAGACGGACAAGCTCCTCGACGAGAACCACCATGGGCTCAGGTAGAACGGGGTGGGGGTGGCGCAACCTGGCGAGCCTGGCAATGTGGGTCGCCAGCGCGCCCATGCGCTCAAAGTCCTCGACGATGTAGATCGACGAAACAACTTGCCGCAGGTCGGAGGCAACAGGGCTTTCGAGGGCGAGGAGCTGCATGCTGCGGGTTTCGCAGCGCTGGCGGATCACGTCGAGGCCGTCGGAAAACGACAGCGCGTCCTCGGCGTGATCAAGGCTTTGTGTCAGCAGCGCGATGGTGGCGTTATCCATCAGCGCGCGGACGCTCTGACACATCTCAATGAGGTCGCGCGAGAACGCGTCCAGGTGCTCCCTGTAGTTGGTCCGCATATCGCTCACCTTACAAGCACCACCCACCGCGCGGGGCTATCCGCCGTTGCTGTCCATCTCCGCGCCTTCCGGGACAGTGTCGTCCTCCGGGTCGTCGAGCCAACCGTCGGGCAGCGCCACTTTCGACGACGAGCCTTGGCGCCCGCGCGCGTCCTCGGCGTGCTCGGCGCGCTCGGTGGAGTCCGCGATGGTGTCAAGGAGGGCGGAGAGCTCAGCAAGTGAGTTAACGCGGGCAAGGTCCTTGCGGAACTCGCCGCCGACGGGAAAACCGCGCAGGTACCAGCCGGTGTGCTTGCGAATGTCCCGGCACGCGTGCTCCTCGCCGTCGTGAAGCGCAAGCAATTCAGCGTGGCGGTAGATTATGCGCGCGACCTCGCCGAGGGTGGGTTCCGGCGGGATTTCCTCGCCACGCAGCTGGGCGCCGATCTGCGCGAACAGCCATGGCCGGCCGAGACAGCCGCGGCCGACTTCGACGCCGTGGCAGTTGGTGGTCTCCAGCATCTTCTCGGCGTCGTCGGCGGCGAAGATGTCGCCGTTGCCGATGACAGGCACGCCGGAGCCATCCATGTGCTCGACAAGCCGGCGGATCTCGGACCAGTGGGCCTGGCCAGAGTAACGCTGGTCGGCGGTCCGGGCGTGCAGCGCGACCGCGGCCGCGCCCTCCTCGGCGGCGATGCGGCCGGCATCCAGGTGCGTGTGGTGGGCGTCGTCAATGCCAATGCGGAACTTCACCGTAATCGGGATCCCGGAGCCCTCGGCGGCGCGCACAGCCGCGGAGACAATGTTGGCGTAGAGGCGCCGCTTGAACGGAATCGCCGAACCCCCGCCTTTGCGGGTGACCTTGGGCACGGGGCAGCCGAAGTTCATGTCGACGTGGTCGGCGATGTCTTCCTCGACGATCATCCGCACGGCGTCGTAGGTGAATTTCGGATCCACGGTGTAGAGCTGCAGGGAACGCGGGGTTTCGACATCCGCGAACGTGGTCATGTGCAGCGTCTTCTGGTTGCGCGCGACCAGTGCTCGGGCGGTGATCATCTCGCACACGTACAGCCCAGACGAGGTGCCGGTCAGTTCCTCCTCGATTTCCCGGCAGAGCACGCGAAACGGCATGTTTGTCACTCCCGCCATGGGCGCGAGGATGACGGGGGAGTTGAGGGTGAAGTCCCCGATACGCAGCGCGAGAGGTGCCGACAGTGCCTGAGTCATAATACGCTCCATTGTCCACGCGGGCGGCTCGACAGTCCAATTCTGGCACCCCTGAAAAGCGTTTGACGTTGCCTATTGCACTGAAATTTTGCAGGCCAAAAATTGTTCCTGGCATTGTCTCCGCACTCCCCATAAGGTGGAGGATTAATGAGTCCAACGATAACCGAACGAGGGATTGATCCATGACTGAACGTATTGCAAACGCCGCGCTGCGCGACAAGGTGATGTCCGCCGAGGAGGCCGTGCAGTTTGTCAACCACGGCGACACGGTGGGAATGTCCGGGTTTACCGGAGCGGGCTACCCCAAGGCCATGCCGGGCGCGATCGCGCAGAAGGCGAAGGATGCCCACGACAAGGGCCAGAGCTACGCCATCGACCTGTTCACCGGCGCATCGACGGCACCGGAGTGCGACGGCGTCCTCGCAGAGGCGAACGCGCTGCGCTACCGCATGCCTTACCAGTCCGATCCGCAGATGCGCAACAAGATCAACCAGGGCGAAATCAAGTTCCAGGACATCCACCTCTCCCACTCGGGGATGATGGTGGAGCAGGGCTTCTTCGGCGATCTCGACGTCGCCATCGTCGAGGCTGTGCGCATCACCGAAGACGGCAACATTGTGCCCTCGTCGTCCGTCGGCAACTCCGTGGAGTTCCTCAACGCGGCGAAGAAGATTATCGTTGAGGTCAACTCCTGGCAGTCGGAGGAGCTCGAAGGCATGCACGACATTTGGCTCGTGCCGCCGCTGCCAAACCGCATCCCGATCCCGATCACCGGCGCTGGCGACCGCATCGGCACCACCTACATCGAGGTTGACCCGTCCAAGATCGTGGCGATCGTGGAGACGGACGCTGCCGACCGCAACGCCCCGTTCAAGGCTCCCGACGAGGTCTCCGAGCAGATCGCCGGCCACTTCCTCGACTTCCTCGAGCACGAGGTCAAGGCGGGTCGCCTCGCCTACGACCGCTACGTCATGCAGTCGGGTGTGGGCAACGTGCCGAACGCCGTGATGGCGGGCCTGATGGAGTCCAAGTTCGAGAACATCCAGGCATACACCGAGGTCATCCAGGACGGCATGGTCGATCTCATCGACGCCGGCAAGATGACCGTCGCCTCCGCCACCTCGTTCTCCCTGTCGCCGGAGTACGCGGAAAAGATGAACAACGAGGCGTCGCGCTACCGCGATTCCATCATTCTGCGCCCGCAGTCGATCTCCAACCACCCCGAAGTGATCCGCCGCGTCGGCCTGATCGCCACCAACGGCCTGATCGAGGCTGACATCTACGGCAACGCCAACTCGACCCACATCAACGGCTCGCGCCTGATGAACGCCCTGGGTGGCTCCGGTGACTTCACCCGCAACGCCTTTGTCTCCTCCTTCATCACCCCGTCGGAGGCGAAGGGTGGCGCGATCTCCGCGATCGTCCCGTTCGTCTCGCACGTGGACCACACCGAGCACGACGCAATGGTCTTTGTCACCGAGTACGGCGTGGCCGACCTGCGCGGCCTGGCCCCGCGCGATCGCGTGGCCAAGATGATCTCGATCGCGCACCCCTCCTACCGACCGCTGCTCGAGGAGTACGTTGAGCGCGCCGGGAATTCCAAGTTCCAGCAGACCCCGCACGATCTGCGCCACGCCTTCGACTTCCACATCCGCTCGCTTGAGACCGGAACCATGAAGACCGAGGGCTAAAAGCTCGCCATCGCTTATCGACGCCCCGCTCAACCCACCCGGAGAGCGGGGCGCACTCCTCGGGGCCAGCCCGATTTCAAACCACTAGAGGTGACCCGCTACCATGTGTGCGTCGGGCCTTTAGCTCAGTTGGTAGAGCTACGGACTTTTAATCCGCAGGTCCCGGGTTCGAGCCCCGGAGGGCCCACTTTTAACCGTGTTTGTCCGCGAAGTGTAGGCGGGGTTTTTCCGAGGTGTGCAGGGTAAAGCCCCTTGTGCACCCTGCACTTTTCTTGGTTTTTGGGGGAATGAAACAGTGCCCCGCGACGCGCACCCATCTCAGAAACTGCTCTGCGAACACCCCGGAAGCATCGACGCGCTCGCGTCGCTTCTCGCTGACGCCGGCTTTCATCCCCTGCCCCGGGTTGTCTCAATGCCCGAGCGACGCGAGGTAACGGCGGGATTTCACCTCGATCCTGACCCGAGGCTCGCGGACCTCGCCTGACATCTGAAAGGGAGGTTCCGCAGCTCGGTTTCTGGCCGCTCGTCGTCGAAGGCCCGATCTCCAGCTCTGATCAGGTGGACGACGTGCCGGATGGTGGAGGTGTCCTCCGGCGACTCGCCGCGTGCGTGTTCGCCCCCGACATTCTGGAGCAAGGCTGGGATAGCGTCGACAACTATTCGCCCGTTTTGCGCAGGGGACAGGACGACTGGGACTTTTGGTGGGACTAATCCGCTCGCTTGTCGACGCCCCGCGGCCAACAGCCCACCGCCGCAGCTGGTGCGAAGCCGAGCTGCTCGTTAATCGCCAGCATCCACTGGTTTTCTCCGGCGTTCCAGGTGTAAACGCGTTCCACGCCCGGGTGTGCGGCGGCGAGCTGACGCAGATTCGCGGCCTTTACCCGCAAGCCAAGCCGTTTCCCTTGGTGGGCGGGGCGAACCAGGGTGTCTCCCTGAAAGCCCACGTCGGTGCGGCCAGCCTCCGGACACACGATCAGTGTGTGGGCAGCTACCTCCCCGGTAGCTCGCTCAACGGCAATCGTCCATACCATCGACCGGCCCATTGCTCGCTCGACGGCCTCAAATTCTTGAAGACGTGCGATGTCCCAGACCTCCGGCTCCATGTCGATGCCTCCGAGCGGCACGTCCGTGCTCATCGACGCCCGTTGCAGCGCCATCGCTTCCCGCCAGCGCTCCGGTGTCGGGCCGACCCAGGAGACGACGTCGTACTCGGGGCTTGTCGACGCCACCTCATTCGCCCGTTCAACCGCGTCGGCGACGCGCAGCGTGCTCACGAGCTCAACCTGCTCGAGAGCGAACCCGCGCGCTGCAAACCAATCGCTACTCGGGGTGCGGGGAAGTGTCCCCGTTCCCGTTTTCGGCGTCAACCCGGTGTCGGACAGCCGGGTTGGCGGGGTCCAGCACAAAAGCGTGCTGCGATCGTCGTCTGCGTGGTTACCTATTGCGGCAAGTAGCGCATCCATCACGCCCTCTCCATGGGCCTCGGGACGCAGGCGGAAGTCGACCGCGATCATGTGACGGTTGTCGGCTAAAGGCAACTCCACGTTCGCAAGACCGAGGCAGCGGTCGTGCTCGTACGCGAGTAGCATCGCGCGCTGCGCTCGCACCTGGTCACCGTAGACCGCCGCCAGCTCCCGCGCGGAGTAGGCGAGGTCGTCGTGGCCGAGCTGAGCTGCCTCGTCGGCAGCCCAGACCGCGACGGCGTCGTGGGCCGCGGGCGAGGGGTTATCGGGGGTGCCCAAGTGTGAGTGAGGGATCACATCCATGCCATCTAGGCTCGCACGCTGGTGAAAGGGCGCGCAACCGGATTCACCGGCCACGCGCTGCAAGTAGTGTCGAGGATATGGGTCTGATTCGTGTAATCCTTAACATCATTTGGCTAATCACCGCAGGCATCTGGCTATTTTTCGCCTACATCCTCGCCGGGGTGATCGCGTGCATCTTCATCATCACCATCCCGTTCGGGGTGGCGTCGTTCCGCATTGCCAATTACGTCCTCTGGCCGTTTGGCCGCGAGGTCGTGCAAGTGGATGCGGGTGCGGCCAGCACGATCGGCAACGTCGTGTGGTTCGTCGTCGCTGGCCTGTGGCTCGCCCTCGGCCACGTGGCCACCGCGGTGGTGCAGGCTCTGACCATCATCGGCCTCCCGCTGGCCTGGGCGAACCTGAAGCTCATCCCGGTGACCTGCTTCCCGTTTGGCAAGGAGATCGTTAGCTAGCGCCAGAGCTCGAGACGGATCAGGGTGATTCCGCCTTCCTTGACCAGGGCGAGCTCGTCCTCGGTGGCGAGCTGCTGGGGCACGACCCTTTTCTGGATACGCAGCTGGAACTTTTTTTCCTCACCGTCGACCTCGACCTCGCCGAGGGAGGTGTAGGTGTTGTGTTCCTGCACATCGACAGAGGTGACCTTGGCGTCGGGGTTGGTGCCCGTGCCGTAGACGTCGAAGACAGGCTCGCCGGTGGAAAAGTCGGCGCCGTGGCCGCCGGTCAGGATCAGCGAGATAATTTCGCGCACGGCGACGGGATCGGCCGTGAGCTGGGCGACGGAGCGCTCGCCGAGCTCGGAGTGCGTCATGGGGGTCAGCTCGTCGTCAAGTGCCTCGCCGGCTTCGCGGTAGGACAATCCAAGCTGCGTGAGGTTGCCGTCGGAGTCTTCGCCCACGATGACCTCGATGCCGACCTTGCCGTCGGAGTCAACGGCGCGGTAGGAGCCGAGCTGCTTGGCAATCAGTGAGTACTTCTGGGCGATTTCGTCCTTGCTGGGGTTAAGTTCTGCGTCGTAGATCTTTGCTTCGGCCATTAGCTTTTCACCATTCTTTTGATTGCTTTCATTGCTTCCTCCACTTTAGCGTCCACGGTGTCCGTCGCTACTTGCTCGCCGGAGGAGCTCGCCCCGGTGACAGCCCCCGCGACACAGTGTTTGAGGTGCTCGTCGAGAAGCGAAAGCCCCACGTTCTCCAGCGCT
>NZ_GG667193.1:292782-298494 GCF_000159635.1 Corynebacterium lipophiloflavum DSM 44291
ACGCTGAGGTGATCGCGGAGATTTGGGTGAGGATGTCGATGCAGTACTGGTCCGACTCGATCATGCGTTGCACGCCACGCACCTGTCCTTCGATGCGCTTGAGGCGTGCGGAGTAGCGGTCCCTGTCGTGGCTGTAACCGTGGTTGTGCTCTGCGGAGGGAGTAGTCATGGCCGAAACTATACATGGCCTGCAGGTTTGTTCCATCTTCTCGCGCTGGTTTATGATGAGCGGGCTGCCTAAATGCGATTGCATTTAAGTGCGTTTGGCCCCCATCGTCTAGAGGCCTAGGACTCCGCCCTTTCACGGCGGCAACACGGGTTCGAATCCCGTTGGGGGTACTCGGACCCCACGGTTCGGACAAAATAAATATGGCCCTGTGGCGCAGTTGGTTAGCGCGCCGCCCTGTCACGGCGGAGGTCGCGGGTTCAAGTCCCGTCAGGGTCGCAGTAGAAGAAAACGGTCGAGAATGTCTCTCGGCCGTTTTTGGTTTATCCGGCAAAAGGTGCGTCGAGCTGGCGATTTGTGCTCGCTCGAGCGCTCTGTGTAGAGTGAACTCTCGTGCACAACGCGATCTTGAGGGTCGCGAAAGAGCACAAATATTACACAGTTGGCCCTGTGGCGCAGTTGGTTAGCGCGCCGCCCTGTCACGGCG
Organism: Corynebacterium lipophiloflavum DSM 44291; assembly: GCF_000159635.1. Taxonomy (GTDB): domain Bacteria; phylum Actinomycetota; class Actinomycetes; order Mycobacteriales; family Mycobacteriaceae; genus Corynebacterium; species Corynebacterium lipophiloflavum. The sequence goes on from NZ_GG667193.1 coordinate 293,436, forward strand.
GAGGTCGCGGGTTCAAGTCCCGTCAGGGTCGCCGAATCGCTTTGTGATGAGGCGGTTTACGGCCAGATAGCTCAGTCGGTAGAGCACACGCCTGAAAAGTGTGGGGTCGCCAGTTCGATCCTGGCTCTGGCCACACGTGCGCATCCCCTTCACTTCGGTGGAGGGGATGCTTGCGTTAAGGGCACGCCGCGCCGGAGTTCGCTAAGGTGGGTGCCACGTCACCCAAGTGAAAGGATGTAACAATGGCAGGGCAGACAGTCAAGCTCAATGAGGGCCAGAGCCGCTACGAGATTATCGTCGACGACAAGGTCGCCGGTTACGCGGCGTTTCGTGACACGGACGAGGGAGTGCGCGATTTCAACCACACCGTGGTTCAGCCCGAATTCCGCGGTCAGGGCCTATCGACGCCGCTGATCCAGCAGGCGCTCGACGACACCCGCGCCGCCGGCAAGCAGATCATCCCGACCTGCTCGGCCGTGGCGCGCTTCCTGAGCAAGAACGAAGGCTACCGCGACCTCGTCGCCAGCTAGCAGTTAAATCATGTAGCTGCCGGGGTCGACGTAGTGGTCCGGGTCGACCAAGTGAGTCGTTTCGTCCTGCATCCGCTTGCGGTGCTTGGCGGGGACTCCGGTAGCAATCGAGTTGGGTGGAACGGACTTCGTAACCACCGCGTTCGCGCCCACGGCGGACCCCTCACCAATGGTAATGGGCCCGAGCACCTTAGCGCCAGCCCCGATCGTGACGTTGTCTTCGATCGTGGGGTGGCGCTTAGTTTGTGTCAGCACCTGCCCGCCAAGGGTGACGCCGTGGTAGAGCATCACACCGTCGCCAATCTCGGCGGTTTCACCGATGACGATGCCCATGCCGTGGTCGATGAAGAACCGCCGTCCAATCGTCGCCCCGGGGTGGATCTCGATGCCGGTGAGGAACCGGTTGAGCTGCGCGAGCACCCGCGCTGGGCCCTTGAACCCGTTTGTCCACATGGAGTGGCACACGCGGTGAATCCAAATCGCGTGCAAACCTGAGTAGACGATGGCGTTTTCAACGTCGCCGCGCGCCGCGGGGTCATGCAGGCGGGCGTTGTCGAGGTCTTCCTTGATTGTCGCCGTGATCGTTCTCAGCACCTTTATCATGCTGTCCGAGCTTATCAGCGCGCGTGTCGACGCCCGCAGGGTCGAAGCGCTTTTGATTCAAGACACAAGAAAATCGACGCCCAGCGGCGGGGCGTCGATTAGCACAAAGCGGCTTTTAGTCGCGGATGTCTTCGTAGAGTGGGGTGGAAATGTAGCGCTCGCCGAAATCGCAGACGATGAACACGATGGTCTTACCAGCGTTTTCAGGGCGCGAGGCAACCTCGATGGCCGCCTTCAGGTTCGCGCCGGTGGAGATGCCGCCGAGGATGCCCTCTTCGCGGGCGAGCTCGCGCGACGTAGCGAATGCGTCCTCGTTGGAGACGGTGATGATCTCGTCGACAATCTTGCGGTCGAGGGTGCCCGGGATGAAGTTCGCGCCCATGCCCTGGATCTTGTGCGGGCCAGCCTCGCCCTTGGACAGCAGCGGGGAAGCGGACGGTTCGACGGCAACGAGCTGGACGTCAGGCTTCTGCTCCTTGAGGTACTTGCCCGCTCCCGAGATGGTGCCGCCGGTGCCCACCCCGGCGACGAGGATGTCGATGTCGCCGTCGGTGTCTTTCCAGATCTCCGGGCCCGTGGTCTCGTAGTGGATCTGCGGGTTGGCCTCGTTTTCGAACTGGCGCGCCAGGATCGCGTTATCGCTGTGCTCGACGATCTCGTTGGCCTTCTCCACCGCACCCTTCATGCCTGCGGCGCCCGGGGTCAACTCAATCTGTGCACCCAGCGCGCGCAGGACGACGCGGCGCTCGGTGGACATGGTCTCCGGCATGGTCAAAATGACCTTGTAGCCCTTGGCTGCGCCCGCGAGTGCGAGGGCGATGCCGGTGTTGCCCGAGGTGGCCTCGACGATGGTGCCACCCGGCTTAAGTTCGCCGGACTTCTCCGCCGCCTCGACGATTGCCTTGCCAATGCGGTCCTTGACCGAGTTGGCGGGGTTGTAAAACTCAAGCTTGGCCAGCACACGCGCGCCCGTGTCCTTGGAAATGTGCTGCAGTTCAACGAGCGGGGTTCCGCCCACGAGGTCGAGTACGTTAGCTGCGATCTTTGTCATGGTTGCTCCTTCACAATGTGTCCGTAAGGGGTTGGTTCCCCTCCTCTGGTGTTAATGGTAGACCATCATACACTTGCTAGGTAGACAAACCAGTATGGCCTCGTTGAACCGCTCGGTATGGGGGAGGTAGCGCTACGCAACCGCGAGCGTTGCGAAGTTTGGCCACCCCCAAAAGTGCGATATGCTTCAGGTAGTCATACGGCAATTCGATGCAGGACACCTCCCCCCGTCGGGGACACCCACACGGGTGGGCCTAGGAGTTGGGTGAGGTCCGTGAGGAATGTGATGGACGCGCAAATGATCAGGGATGAGGACGACGCAATCCGCGCCGCCCTCACGACGTTGAAGACCGCCACCGGAATCCCGGTGGCCATGTACGGAACGCTCCTGGCCGACAACCGCATTCAGATCACCCAATGGATCGGATTGCGTACCCCGGCGCTGCAGAACCTGGTGATCGAACCCGGCGCCGGCGTCGGCGGCCGAGTTGTCACCACCCGCAGGGCAGTGGGTATTTCTGACTACACGCGCGCCAACGTCATCTCCCACGAGTACGACCGCCAGATCCAGGACGAGGGTCTGCACTCCATCGTAGCGGTACCGGTCATTGTGCAGCGTGAAATTCGCGGCGTTCTCTACGTCGGTGTGCATTCCCCGGTCCGTCTTGGCGACAAGGTGATTGAGGAAGTCACCATGACCGCCCGCTGTCTGGAGCAGGATCTGGCCATCAACGCCGCGCTGCGCCACACTGACGGCGGCAAGGGCGCGGCCAAGGCTGGGCGGGTGATGAACAGCGCGGAGTGGGAGCAGGTGCGCTCCACGCACTCCAAGCTGCGCATGCTGGCAAATCGCGTCACCGACGAGGAGCTACGCAGAGACCTCGAGCAGCTGTGCGACCAGATGGTTTCGCCGGTCCGAATTAAGCAGACGACGAAACTCTCGGCCCGCGAGCTCGACGTGCTCTCCTGCGTGGCGCTCGGCCACACGAACGTCGAAGCGGCAGAGGAGATGGGCATTGGCGCGGAGACGGTCAAGTCCTACCTGCGCAGCGTGATGCGCAAGCTCGGCGCGCACACCCGCTACGAGGCGGTCAACGCTGCCCGCCGCATCGGCGCTCTGCCGTAGCTGTGTTTCTGTACGCTAGGGGCCGTGAAAGAACGTTTTCTGGTCCACGGTGGAACTCGGCTCGAGGGCGTCGTGCGTGTCGACGGCGCCAAGAACAGCGTGCTCAAGCTCATGGCTGCCGCGCTGCTCGCCGAGGGCACGACCACCCTGCACAATTGCCCCGAGATTCTCGACGTCCCGCTCATGCGCGACGTCCTCGTCGGGCTCGGCTGCGACGTTGACATCGACGGCTCGGTAGTCCGCATCACCACGCCCGCGACCGTCTCACCCCACGCCGACTTCGAAGCGGTGCGCCAGTTCAGGGCATCGGTTGCCGTGCTCGGACCGCTGGTTGCACGCTGCAAGGAGGCCTACGTCGCGCTCCCAGGTGGCGACGCGATTGGCTCGCGTCCGCTAGACATGCACCAATCCGGGTTGGAAAAGCTCGGCGCAACCACTCACATTGAGCACGGAGCCGTCGTCGCCCGAGCCGAGAGGCTTACCGGAGCATCAATCTCTCTGGACTTCCCGTCCGTGGGCGCGACCGAGAATATCGTCACCGCGGCAGCTCTTGCAGACGGCCGCACCACCCTGGACAACGCCGCCCGCGAGCCGGAAATCGTCGACCTCTGCGACATGCTCAATTCCATGGGTGCCCGCATTTCAGGAGCGGGCAGCTCCACCATCACCATCGACGGCGTGGACAAGCTGGCGCCAACCGAGCACGTCGTGGTGGGGGACCGCATCGTGGCCGGTACGTGGGCCTACGCGGCGGCGATGACACAGGGTGATATCACGGTCGGTGGCATCGCCCCGCGCCACCTGCACCTCGCGCTGTCCAAGTTGAAGACAGCGGGGGCGAATGTCGAGACCTACGCCAACGGCTTCCGCATCCGCCAAAACCAGCGCCCGAAGGCGGTCGATTACCAGACGCTGCCTTTTCCCGGGTTCCCCACGGACTTGCAGCCCATGGCAATCGGCATCGCATCAATTGCAGACGGTGTATCCGTGATCACGGAAAACGTCTTCGAGGCCCGGTTCCGCTTCGTCGATGAGATGCTGCGTCTCGGAGCCGACGCCAGCGTGGATGGGCACCACGTGGTGCTGCGTGGAGTGGACACACTGTCGTCGACAAACGTGTGGGCCTCCGACATCCGCGCCGGTGCGGGATTGGTGCTTGCCGGCCTCGTTGCAGACGGAGTCACCACGGTGCATGACGTCGCCCACATCGATCGCGGCTACCCCAGGTTCGTGGAGAACCTAGTGGACTTGGGGGCGCAGGTTCAGCGAGAAACGGGGCGCTAAAAACCGGGTTTTGCCTGGGGGTTTGTGTTTGGTTGTGGGGGTGTGTAACTTTGTGTGAGTCAGCGAGACCGACAACGCCCCGCCGGAGTGAGTTCTGGTGAGATGGCGGACAGGAAAACTACCGCTGGTGCCTCCTTTGATTGGTTGCGATTTGTGTCGCGGCTGGTTGGGTGTGCGTGTGTTGTGTGAGAACTCGATAGTGTGCCAATGTACTTTTTTGTTTTTTGTTTGTGGTTTGTTGTGGTGTGCATTGTGGCGTGCCTGGCCTGCACTGTGGTGTGGGTGGGTGTGTGCTGGTGGTGGTGTCGTGAACCTTTGATGGCGATGTCACCCTGTGGCGCATGTTTTGTGTCATGGTGTGCGGTTTGATCGTAATGAATCGCGGGTGTGGCCTTGTTTGATGCATGGGTTGTGTGGTTTTCCTCGTCGGATGCGCATGGTCTGTGTTGGGGTTGCACGGTAAATA
>NZ_GG667192.1:0-11930 GCF_000159635.1 Corynebacterium lipophiloflavum DSM 44291
CGCAGAGTCGTGCCGCCTTTGACCCGGCCGACCCAGCACGCCTTTAGGGTGTTTCTCACGGCTAGTCCGCATGGCGGACTCCACCACGGCAGAGTCGAGGCGGTTTAAGCCGATCTACCGGGTTAATCGAGCGGGACGCTCCCTCGTTTAGTCCGCATTGCGAACTCCACCGACTCCGCCAACGCAGAGTCAGGATGGCGCTCTGGTCCGCATCGCGGACTCCGCCACGGCAGAGTCCAGCCGGTTGGAGTTAGCCATATCGCGGACTCTGCCACGGCAGAGTGAGATGATGCTCGAACCAACGCATCGCTCGATCCAAGAGCGCTCCACCCCCGGCCACTCCGCATCGCGGACTCCGCCACGGCAGCGTCGAACCGCCTTTGGGCCGGCCTGCCGGCTTACACGGTGAAGCTAAAACCCTTCGTCTTCGATGAGCCTGCACAGTGGACTCCGCAGCTGCAGAGCCCGACCCCCCTCGACACCCACGGGCTCCGCCGTGGCAGAGTTTGAGCGTCGATAAGCAGGCGCTCCCATCCCCGCGAACGGCTTGAGGAGAGGAGATACCTACGGCCACATGTGTACCGGTTGCGACGTTGTGGGGCTGTCCCACGTAGCATGAACCGGAAGAAATATTTGGCACAAGGTGAGGCGGGTCCAAGGCTATGGCGAAACATCGGGCGGAAGACAGACTCGGGCAGCAGGATGAAAGATCGGAGGCTGCGGCTCGAGCGGTTGAGCTGTCCAAGCAGTACGGTTCGGGTGATACCGCGGTCGTGGCGCTCGCCGGTGTGACGGTCGAGTTCGCGCGCGGGCAGTTCACCGCGATCATGGGCCCGTCGGGCTCGGGTAAGTCGACGCTGATGCACACCATGGCGGGTCTTGATTCGTTCACCTCGGGGGCGGCGTACATCGGCAACACCCAGTTGTCGGGGTTGAACGACCGCGACCTGACGGATTTGCGTCGTGACCGCCTCGGCTTCATCTTCCAGTCGTTCAACCTGGTGCCAACGTTGACTGCCGCGGAGAACATCACGCTGCCCTCGGATATTGCTGGGCGTGAGGTTGATCAGGCTTGGTTCGACCAGATCAGCACGCGCCTGGGACTAGCGGATCGTCTGTCGCACCGTCCGAGCGAGCTCTCGGGCGGTCAGCAGCAGCGTGTCGCGTGTGCGCGTGCTCTGGTGAGCCGACCGGAAATCATTTTCGGCGATGAGCCGACCGGCAACCTCGATTCGAATTCGTCGCGCGAGGTTCTCCAGATCCTGCGCACGGCGGTGGACGAGGATGACCAGACGGTTGTTATCGTCACCCACGACGCTCGCGCAGCTTCGTACGCGGACCGTGTGATCTTTCTGCGTGACGGCCAGATTGTCGACGAGCTGTGGGAGCCGACGATGGAGTCCATTCTGCAGGTCATGTCTGGGATTGAGGGTTAGATGCGATCCGCTATGACTCGGGTTTCGCTGCGCAACATTGTCGCGCACAAGCTCCGCCTCGCGCTGACCGTGCTCGCCGTCGTCCTCGGCACTGCGTTTATTGCCGGGTCCCTGATGTTCACTAACATGCTGGGTAACACGTTCGACAGCGCCGTCAGCTCCCAGTTCGATGGTGTCGACGCGGTTGCCGCCCCGGGGGAGGGGTTGCCGGCCATCCCGAATGAGGTGGTGGATCAGCTGCGTGAAGCTCCGGGCGTCGACAAGCTCAATGTCGAGGCGATCGAGACGGTGGTTGCGGCGACGACCGACAACAACCCGATCCAGACCGGCCAGGGCACGTCGACGGCCGGCATTTACTACCCGCCGGCGGAGGCGGTCGGGCAGGCGCCGAGCATCGCTGAGGGCCGGGAGCCGACGGCGCTGGGCGAGGCGATCGTCAATAGCAACGCCGCCGAGAAGTACGGCATCGCGCTCGATCAGGAGCTCACGATCGTCGATGCCATGGGGCGCGAAACGTACCGCATCGTCGGGTTTTACGACGATGACATGACCCCCAGTTCCTCCCTCGCCTTCCAGGTCAGCCCAGAGACTTACACGCAGTTCTACACCGACGGGTCCACCGTGCCGCGTGTTTCGATGTCCGCGGTGGAAGGCACCACGGCGCAGCAGCTTGTCGACGACCTACGCAGCGCCCACCCCGAGCTGAATATCGACACCGGCGAAGTGCTGGCGGAGGAAGCCACGAAGCAGATCCGCGACGCCTTAAGCTTTGTCAGCTACTTCCTCATCGCGTTCGGCCTGGTTGGCCTGCTCGTGGGCACGTTCCTGATTGCGAATACTTTCTCCATGATCGTTGCGCAGCGCACGAAAGAGTTCGCGCTGCTGCGCGCGCTGGGGGCGTCGCGACGCCAAATCACGCGCTCCGTCTCAATCGAGGCCTTTATTGTCGGCCTGTTCGGCTCCGTGCTCGGTGTCGTCGCAGGCGCAGGAATCGTCGCCATCATCAAGGCGGTAATGAGTGCCAATGACATGCCGCTGCCGGAAGGCGGCCTTGGCTTGTCGACGCGGGCGGTTCTCGTCCCAATCGTCGTCGGCATCATCGTCACCATGATTTCTGCGTGGGCGCCGGCTCGACGCGCGGGCCAGGTACAGCCGGTGGAGGCGATGCGGGCGAGCGAGTCGTCGTCACCCCAGCCGCTGAAGATTCGCACCGTTGCCGGCACGATCCTCATTATCGCGGCCGTTATTGCCGCGGCCACTGGCATTTTGTGGGAAGACGGAACCACCGCGAACCGCGCGATCCTCGTCGGTGTTGCCGCCGTGGGCGCCATCGCGGGGCTGTTTCTGGGGGGGCCTGCCTTTTCGCTGCCCATCGTGCCGCCGCTCGGGCGTCTCATCGGTGCCCCCTTCGGTGCGGTCGGGCGACTCGCCTCCACCAACACGCGGCGCAATCCGCGCCGCACCTCAGCGACAGCTTTCGCGCTCATGCTGGGCATCGCGCTGGTCACTGTGATCGGCATGTTGGGTGCGACCATGAAACAATCCATCGCGGACGTCACCGAGAACGAAATCACCGCGGACTACGTGCTCACCGGGCCGCAAAACGGCTCCTTCCCCATTCCGCCGGACCTGCCGAGCAGGCTTCCTGACGTCGACGGGGTGGGCGACGTGGTCGCGTACTCGGAGGCGCCGATCGCCATTAACGGTGAATTTGGTTACCAGTTCGGGCCTTACGGCGCGTCGCCGGTGTTTTCCGGCGACCCCACAAAGCTGATGAAGCTTGAGATGCTCCAGGGCACCTCCTCGGTCGAGGGGGACACCATCATCGCCCCTGAGCCGTGGGCGACGGAGCGCGGATGGAACCTCGGCGACATGGTCACGCTTACCGCCCCGGGTCTGACACCGGCTTCCGTGGAGGTGACGATCGGCGGCATCTTCGCAGAATCGAACACGGTCAGGGCACCGGCGATCGGCTACGAGACCGCGCAAAAGGTGGTGCCCGCCGAGGCACTCAGTATCAACATGGTCGGGGTCAACGGCGACGGCACGGTCGATCCCGAGCAGCTGCGCGCCAACCTCGAGGAAGAGGTTCGGCCCGACATCATCGTGCAGGTGCGCTCGGCGGAGGAAATGGCCGGGCAGGTCACGGGCCTGATCGACCAAATGCTGTTCATCCTCTATGCGCTGTTGTCGCTTGCGGTGATCATCGCGGTCCTGGGCATCGTGAACACGCTGACGCTGTCGGTTATTGAGCGTCGCCAAGAGATTGGCATGCTGCGTGCTGTCGGAAGCCGGCGCGGGCAAATCCGGACGATGATCATTCTCGAATCCGTCCAGATGGCAGTCTTCGGTGCGCTGCTCGGAATCCTCATGGGCCTTGGGCTTGGATGGGCCTTCCTCACGGTACTCTCCGGACAGGGCCTCGAAGAGATAGTTGTACCCTGGGCACTAATCTGCATCATGCTCGGCGGCGCAGTCGTAGTCGGCATCCTTGCAGCCCTATGGCCAGGGCACCGGGCGGCGAAGACTCCGCCGCTGGACGCAATCGCGGATTAGCGGTGGCCCCTTGTAGGGCCCGGAGAGTGTCGCACTCCGCCGTGGCGGAGTCGGTAATCGTGGTTGTGCTGTTGCTGACGGTGGTTGGGGCAGGCAGAATTAGTAGTGTTTTTTGGCTTCGCGACAATGTGGGGGTTTGTCGGTGCGTCGGTGTGGTGTGGTTGTAGTCCTGTTTGGGGTTGTTTTAATCTCGGGGTGTTCGGCGGCAACGGATGCGACCGATACAGGGGAGACGAATGTTTCGGAGCCGGTGGCGTCGGAGACTACTCCGGCAGAGCCTGCTGCGTTTCATTTTGACAGCGGCGACCTGATCATCGGGCCGTTTAACCCCGAGGAGGTTAAGCACAATCTCTTCGATCCGTGCACGGAAATTTCCGATGCGGAGTTTGCGGCGGCGGGGTTGGCCAAGAGCGACGTGCAACCGGGAACCACAACAGTTCAGTTTGTGAAGGGTTGCTCGGTCGAAACCAATGACCCGTATAAAACGATCCTTTTGGTTACCAATGCCGCAGATAAGAACATAATCTTAGCTTCTTCGCCAGAATTGGGTTCACCCATTTCTGAACCACCCGAATCTTTTGCTTACGGTTCAACTGATGGAAGCGACGATATGTGTGACGTGGCGGTTGAGACCGACAGAGGAACCTTTTCGGTAAGCATCGGCACTTTAAAGAGCGGTACAGATGCTGACACTCTATGTGAGGAAGCGGGGGAGCTGCTTAATCGTCTTTTCGTAGCCAACAATCTTTAGATGCTCACTATGTTGTGCAGCGGGAGTGGGGTGGTTGTTAGCAGTAATACCTAGTATTTGCATTGTCACAAATTTGTCGCTCGTCTCAATGAACGAGCTGGCTATTTTACGAGGTGGGGGGACATGATCGGTCGTATCATTTTCGAACAAGGCGCAGTCGAGCACGCGGTAATCATGCTGAAGCAAATTGGGGCTTTGGCAAGCAAGGAGACTCTCCTCGCTAAACGACCAGACCTCACCGGTTTTTCTCCCGTGTCGGGTCTTGACGAGTCGGGTGTGTCGCATGGGCGTGTGTCGTCGGTGAGTCGGCCGGAGGCGTTGAAGGCGTTGGCCGCTCATTTGCTGGATGCGGCGGTGTTGCTCGATGCGAATTTGGATAGCGTAATTGGTGCTGACGGGGCGTTTTCGCAGATGGTCGGCAGTATTGGTCTGTCGGGTGTGTTAGGTGCGCCGGCGTCGGCGGTTGATGTGGATATGAAGATGGCGCAGGTGGAGAACCCATCGACGAACCCGTTTGTGTTCGGGCGGCCGGTGGCGGGGTTTGTTGCGTCGTTGCCGGTGTTGCATGGCCAGTTTCAGCTCACGGATCCGGCGTTGGCGGTTTCCGAGGCTCAGGCTTGGCAGTCGACGGCTGCGAATGTTTCTGAGGTGGTGTCCCGGTTGGATGCGGTGGTGGCGTCCTTGGTGTCGTCGGCGGAGACTGCGTGGGTGGAAAAGGCTATTGACCGGGTGCGTCGGATTCAGTGGGCGGGGGGCCAGTTCGCGGCGCATGCGTCGGCGATGGGGGTTCATGCTGGGAATCTGGCGGCGGTGGCGTCGTCGGAGAAAGCGACAGCGGCTGCCGCGTACGCGTCGTGGTTGGCGGCGCCGGTAGAGGCGAAACCGGTGCTGGAGCAGGCGTATATGGCGGCGTTTCCTCCGCGGTTGAACACGGGCCTGATGCCGACGGTGCCGTCATTTAACCAGTTGCTGCCAGCGTTGGATGCGATGCCGGCAACGCCGTTTTCGCCGGAGGCGATTAAGGTTCCCGCTGCGCCGTCGTTTGAGCGCATTGTCTTGCCGCGGGTTGTTCAGGACGCGATGGTGGCTAACGGGTTTGGTGATATGGCGTACGCGAGCACCCCGCAAGAAGTTATTGCCGCTGTGCCGGGAGGAGATGTGGCTGCACTCGGTGGGGTGTCACCGGTGAGTCCTGTCACACAGGCCGCCTCTGTGGCAACTGTGCCGCAGCTAACCCCGTCGGCGCAGTTGGCGTCGGCACCGCAAATTTCACCCGGTGCGACTGCTTCCGGGGGTTATGGTGCGCCGGCGGTTGGGTTGACCCCGGCCCTGAGCCCGCGTGGTGGTCTCAGTGCTGTTCCGGGTCGTACAGCTGGTCATTCGGGTGCGCACCGGGGTGTTGGTGGCAGGCATGGTGTGGGTTCAGCTGTGGGCGCGGGTACGGGTTCCGCGGTCGGACTCGTTGGACGCAGCGCGAGCACACCTTTAACCGCAACTACTCCGCTTGCCGGATATGCCCCGAACACCCCAGTCGCCTCGACCGGTTTTGGTGCCGCATCGACGGCAAACGCAGCTCAAACCACCAATCGCGCGACAGCACTTGGTGGACCGATCGGCCCGGGTGGCCACGGTGCTGGTGGTGGGTCGCGTAAGCGTCGTGTGCGTGCTGTGACCAGCGCCGTGGAACGCAACGGCAACCTGCGCGCCCTGCTCGGCGAGGCCCCCGCAGTACTACCCGACGTCATCGGCGACTACGTCCGAAACCCCAGGTAGATCCGTAGGGGGAACTCGAACCAGCCGCTCTAAGCCTGGAGGTCCACGCCCGCCCCCAGGTAGCCTATGTATGCGCCGGCGAGCCCCAACGCGGCGGTTGCCGCGGTGTACATCCCAGCACGTCGCCAGTTTCTGTCCTTGACAAGCTGCCCGAGCTCCCTCGCCAGAGTCGACCACGTGGATAGGGCACCGGCGAAACCGATGCCGAGAAACATCTGCCATTGTGGTCCCACCCCGAGCGACAGCCCGATGGCGATGGAGCCAAACAGGTTCGCAAGTAGCGTTCCGGCTAATCCCCCGGGAAAACGACTGAGCCCCCAGCGGGCGAGCCCACCAAGAAAAGCGCCGACGGCGACGGCTCCGATGGGCGTGACCGCGAGGATGATTGACAGGGAAATCATGCGCTGGCCCTGGTCCGGGTGCGCAGGGCGTCGCCAAGCAGCCATGCACCCACACAGACCACGAAGTAGACCGCGAGCAAAGCGAAGGCCCCCAGCGGCGAGTTTTGGGCGGCGGCGATGGCCACGCCGGAGAACGTCGTGAAGCCGCCTAAGAAGCCGGTCCCCCAGAACTTGCCGGGAGCGAGAAAGCCCATGGCCAAGCAGCCGAGCGCATTGACCATGTGGATGCCGTCGAAGGGTACAGCGAGTACGAGAGGGAGGGAAATGGTGAGCGCCCACCTGGTCAACGCGCCGAGCGTCGCGCCGGCGCCGACGACGAGGGCTTCTTTCACGAACGCACACCTTACCCCTTGCAAACCCGGATCCGTGGCAAAAACCGGCGGTTGCGGGAATGATTGATGGCGTTACCTATCGACGCGAAGGAGCATCTCCGACATGGCACATGAACGCGCGGGCCAGCCCGCCCAGCCGAAAGACCTCATCGACATCGCAGAGGTTGTCACCGCCTACTACACGCGTGAGATTGACCCGGAGAACCCGGACCAGCAGGTCGCGTTCGGCACCTCCGGTCACCGTGGTTCCTCGCTGGACAACGCGTTTAACCAGCAGCACATCTGGGCGATCACGCAGGCGATCGTGGACTACCGGCGCGACAACAACATCGGCGGGCCGATCTACATCGGCCGCGACACCCACGCACTGTCGGAGCCGGCGATGGTTTCCGCGCTTGAGGTGCTCGTCGCCAACGATGTGCTCGTGTTTGTCGACGCCGCCGGGGCGTACACCCCGACTCCCGCCGTGTCCCATGCGATTCTCCAACACAACGCGCAGCTTGACGGGGGAGTCACTGGCGCCGATCCGAAGCGTGCCGACGGCATCGTGATCACGCCGTCGCACAACCCGCCGCGCGACGGTGGTTTCAAGTACAACCCGCCCAACGGCGGGCCGGCGGACACCGATGCGACGGATTGGATCGCGGCGCGGGCCAATTCCTACATCGGGGATGGCTTGCGGGGCGTGGAAAGGGCGTCGATAAGCGGCGTGCTCGATGAGCGGGCCGGAAAGTTCGATTTTATGGGCTCCTACGTCGCTGACCTGGCGAACGTGGTCGACATCGACGCGATCCGCTCAAGCGGGCTGAGAATCGGCGCGGACCCGATGGGCGGGGCCAGCGTGCACTACTGGCAAGCCATCGCCGAGACCCACAAGCTCACCCTCACCGTGGTCAACCCGCTTGTCGACGCCACCTGGCGGTTCATGACGCTGGACACGGACGGCAAGATCCGCATGGACTGCTCCAGCCCGGACGCAATGGCGTCGCTGGTGGCCAGCCGCGACAAGTTCGACATCGCGACGGGCAACGACGCGGACGCGGACCGCCACGGCATTGTCACCCCCGATGCCGGGCTGATGAACCCGAACCACTACCTGGCGGTGGCGATTGAGTACCTGTATTCGCACCGCCCTTGCTGGGGCGAGCGCACCGCGGTGGGCAAAACGCTGGTGTCGTCATCCATGATCGATCGCGTCGTGTCCTCGCTGGGCCGTGAGCTCGTCGAGGTTCCCGTCGGGTTCAAATGGTTCGTGCCTGGGCTTATCGACGGCACCATCGGCTTCGGCGGCGAGGAATCCGCGGGCGCTTCGTTCCTGCGCCACGACGGAACCGTGTGGTCGACCGACAAGGACGGTCTGATCATGGACCTGCTCGCAGCCGAGATCACCGCCGTAACCGGGGACACGCCGTCGCAGCGCTACCGCGTGCTGGCCGGGAAATTCGGCGAGCCCGCCTACGCGCGTATCGACGCCCCCGCCAACCGCGAGCAGAAAGCCACCCTAAAGAAGCTCTCCCCGGAGCAGGTCACCGCGACCGAACTCGCGGGGGAGGAGATCACCGCGAAGCTTACCGACGCCCCCGGCAACGGCGCCGCCATCGGCGGGCTCAAGGTGACCACGGAAAGCGCGTGGTTCGCCGCGCGACCGTCGGGAACCGAGGACAAGTACAAGATCTACGCCGAAAGCTTTAAGGGCGACGAGCACCTCGCAAAGGTACAAGAGGAGGCCCAAGCATTAGTTTCCGAGGTACTTGGGCAGTAGCTCACAGTTTACCGGGGTATGACCTGTCAGGGGTCTCGGCTAAGGTGCTAGGGGTGATAACGACGTACGATGCCCACGAAGCGCAGGTGTCTCAAGCGCCTGGAGGCACCCGCGAGATGGTGCTCGACATCCTCTCTGCCGCAGCGCGGTTCTTTATGGCCTACATCTGGATCTCCGCTGGGTGGTCCAAGATCGGTGCGCACATGGATGTCACTCAGACCATCCAGGCGTATGAGATTTTCACCCCAGCCTGGTCGGACCTTCTGGCCCGCGTCATCGGCCCGATGGAGTTGGCGGGTGGGTTGCTGCTGTTGCTGGGCATCACGCTACGCCCGGCGGGATGGGTCTCCATCGGGGTGTTGATCCTGTTCATCATCGGATTGGGCTCGGCGTGGTCGCGGGGCCTGGTCATCGACTGCGGGTGCTTTAACCCGGAGCCGACGGAAACCGGCACCAACATCCTGGCGACGATGGCCCGAGACGTGTTCTACATCGCTATCACGTTGTTCATGATCTACCGCCCGTTTAAGAAATGGGCGATCTACCCCTAAACTAAAGGGGAAGTTTGTGTACGAGTCATCAAAGCGAAGGTGTTTAAACCATGACCACGCGTAAAGTTCAAAACCCCAACGACAAGGGCGGCGCCGCCTTCATCTGGGCTCTCGTCGCCGTCGTCGCCATCGCAGCTCTGGTGATTGGGCTGATCGTCTTCAACGGGCGCTCCCAGCGCAGCCAGGCGATCGCCGAACAAATGGTCCCCGTGGAGAACCTCGAGGTCAGCTACACGGAGGGTGACCCCTACTTCACCCTCTCGGCCGCCGAGGGCGGCGAAGGCGCCAAGTCGGTCGATCTGTTCGAGGATTTCTCCTGCTCCTACTGCGCCGACTTGGCAACGACGACCGACGGCGATGCCCTGGAGAAGATCCAGGCCGGCGAACTTGAGGTCAACGTCCGCCCGATGACCATTCTCGACTCCCAGGGCGGGCAGTACAGCCCGGGCCACTCCACCCACGCCTTGGCCGCTGAGCTCGCCTTGGCCGCCAACGGTGAGGCCGAGGCGCTGTGGAACCTGCGCGCAATGCTTTTTGAGAACCAGCAGAGCGTGTTCAACAAGCTGGACAAGGACGATTTCGCCGACCGCGCCAAGGAGTTTGGCGCCTCTGACGAAGCCGTCCAGGCCATCCGCGACGGCGCGTTCGAGGAGCAGGCCACCGCGATGGGCGAGGCCAACCTGAACTACCAGAACGAAAAGACCGGCACCGCCTACACGCCGCGCGTCATGCGCGACGACAAGGACCTCGTCGAGGGCCAGGAGATCACCAACTGGGTCGACGCGGCCACCGCGTAACCCGATTACAGGGGATTTGGTTGCACTTCGCGCCCGGGTGTATATTGAGCGGAGTTGTCCGCAGGTAACGCCCGCGGGTCACAAGTGCAACTTGGGGCTATGGCGCAGCTGGTAGCGCACCACACTGGCAGTGTGGGGGTCAGGGGTTCGAATCCCCTTAGCTCCACTTCATACAACCACATACGTTTTTCACCATGGGGCTATGGCGCAGCTGGTAGCGCACCACACTGGCAGTGTGGGGGTCAGGGGTTCGAATCCCCTTAGCTCCACAATTTTGAGCGTTGCTGCGCTTCGTGCACTGTTGCCGAAGGCTACGCACTGCTTTAAAGTTTCTGGCCATGGATCAGTTGTCTCTGGATTCCCTTTTGCACCTCGAGAGAGCAGGATGGGATTCACTCTGTAATAGCTCGGGGGCCGACTTTTACGGGGAGCTTATGACGGTAGATGGACTTATGGTCCTGGTGAACGGGTTCGTGTTGGACCGCGAAGCCGTCATCCTCTCCCTTAACGAGGCTCCGAGTTGGGACACCTACGAGATCACAGATGCCCGGATAGTTGCAGTTGGAGACGGGGCGGCCACCATTGTCTACAACGCCATGGCGAGTCGCGGTGGTCAGGAGCCATTTGAGGCGATAATGAGCAGCACCTACGCGCTGGTGGACGGTAAGCCCCGGCTCGCGCTCTACCAGCAGACGACAATCACCCACTGAATTGCGCCGCCCACCTACTGTGGGGCCCACGAAGTGATTGAGCTTGGTGATTCGAAAATGGAAACCTTCTGACCCTTCGGTTCCACGGGCTTTTCAACGTTGTGCGATCATGCAAAAACACCCACAACCGAATCTTGAGTGCCATCCAAAGTATTGATGATGGGGGCTTGCGCCTCACGTGAGGTCATGTTCAATGATGGGGACAAAAGGTCAAGCCCACACGAGTGGAGTATCTGCCTTTCGATAAAACAGGTAACCTGACGATCTCAGGACCGGCGCGAGCCCGATTGGGACCGGTTCATGCGGCCTCCTTAAACGGTGTTGTAGGGGTCGACGACACCATTACTGCTGGGATTCAGGATTGAGGGTTTCAGAGCAAAGGGCATTGACGGCAGCAGAGCGTGCCGTGTGTGCAGCGATGATCCGTCACGACAACGACGATGCGCGCTCGGTGACCCGCGTTGACCGTCAACGGTGGTGCTCTTGCCTCGATGGCCTTACGGTATTTCGGGGCTGCGGGTGTGGCTTGTGTCCGTCAGTCGATTTCGCCTACAAAGGTGCACCCGTCGAGTGCGGGAATCGCATCATCCTCAATGCCTACACTGACGACAACATCTTGGTTCTGCTGTTCATCGATAACGACTGACCTTCCGGTCTCGAAATCGTGCCTCCGTTCGATGAAGCCGTCGAGTTACCTTCGCCTGAAAAGTCTGAGGTTCTAAGCGTCGCACGAGGGTGTCCGATTCTTTGTGTGCGGGGGCTTGGTTTACAAGTAGTCCGCGAATCGGTCGGGGTATGCCACGGCTAGTTGGTTGATGGCTTGTTTCCACCCGGTGGCTTTCGCTCCTTCAATATAGCCAC
>NZ_GG667192.1:13132-49134 GCF_000159635.1 Corynebacterium lipophiloflavum DSM 44291
TCGCACTGATCTATTAACCTTAGCGCCCTGCCTGAAGAACCGTGCCGGGGCGCTTTCTCGTCTGTCCGAATTCATTTTCGCCCCCGGGTGCACCGCTACACTAGGGGGCATGCCACTTTCCTGGACCACCATCGACAGCCCGATCGGTGAGCTGTTGCTCGTCGGGTCCCCCGAAGGTGTGGTGCGCATCGCGTTTGAGTGCGAGGACCTCGATGACGTGCGCCGCAACATCTCGGACCGCACCGGCGAGCAGCTTGAGCCAGGTCCGCTCGGACAGGCAGAAAAGCAGCTCGCCGAGTATTTTGCAGGCCAGCGCAGGGAATTCAACCTACCGCTCGACTGGCGCCTGAGCACGGGGTTTCGAGCCCAGGTACAGCGTGCATTGACAGGTATCGCCTACGGCGAGACTCAGACCTACGGCCAGCTCGCGCAGCGTGTGGGAAGCCCCACGGCCGTGCGCGCGGTCGGCAGCGGCTGCGCCACCAACCCGCTGCCGATCGTCGTACCGTGTCACCGGGTGCTGCGCAGCGACGGCTCCCTCGGCGGTTATCGAGGCGGCTTGGAGATCAAGCAGTACCTGCTTAAGCTGGAGTCAGGTAATGCACCTACTTCAGGCTAAGAGCGGACGGGCAAGAATGCGCCGTTTAGTCGGTTTTGGACGCATTCTTTCCCTTCCGGTCTTCACCTGAAGCAACGGCGGGAGGTGAGCTACGGTGGCGCGACATGAGTCGCAAATTTACAAAGCACGGGAGTGCTCCTCAATCCGCCACTGCGGAGGCCGCGGGCCTGCGTTGGCTGCGTGAGGGCAGCGACGCGGTGGTGGAAGTCTACGACGTTGACGCCGCAGCCAACACGCTCACCATAGAGCACGTCGACACCGTCCGGCCAACACCCGCCGCGGCGATGGGGGCGGGCCGCGAACTGGCCAAGATCCACGCTTGCGGTGCGCAGGCCTTCGGCGCTCCGCCGGCCAGCTGGGGCGGACCGAACTTTATCGGGCGCGTCGAGCAGGAATGCACTCCAACCGAAAGGTGGGCCAACTTCTACGTACACCAGCGCGTCCTGCCCTTCGCCCACAGGGCCCACGCGGCGGGAAACCTGCGGGACACCGGCCTCGAAACGGTCGAGCGCGCATGCGAGGCGCTGCTGGAGGAAGACGAAAACGCCCCGCTCGCGCGCATCCACGGCGACTTGTGGTCGGGAAACCTGCTGTTTTCCGCACATGGTCCGCGGTTTATCGACCCCGCGGCCCACGGCGGGCACCCGCTGACCGATATCGCGATGCTGGAGCTGTTCGGCGCCCCGTTTGTCGAGGAGATCGCCGAGGGGTACTTAGAAGAGGGTGTCCTTGGCGCCGATTGGCGCCGCAGAATCCCCATCCACCAGCTGCACCCATTGGCGGTGCACGCCCAGACCCACGGGCCGAGCTACGCGGATGCGCTGGTGCGCGCGGCGGAGCAGACACTGCGGGTTGTACATTCTGGTGTGTGATGGACGACCAAAGCCTGCTGGCCCTCGATGCACGCCACGTGTGGCACCCCTACGGCGCGTTTCCTCCGACGACGGCGCCGCTGCCTGTGGCGTCGGCAAGCGGCGTGCGCCTCAAGCTTGCTAGCGGGCGGGAGCTGATCGACGGGATGAGCTCGTGGTGGGCGGCGATACACGGGTACCGCCACCCGCACATGGACGCCACAGCACACCGCCAGGTCGACGTGCTCAGCCACGTGATGTTTGGCGGGCTGACGCACGAACCGGCTGTCACGCTCGCCGCACGCCTCGCCGCGATGGCGCCGGGGGAGCTGGACAAGGTCTTCCTCGCCGACTCCGGCTCGGTGAGCGTGGAGGTCGCGGCGAAAATGGCGATCCAGTACCAGCGCTCCCGCGGGCACGCGGGGCGCACGAAGCTGGCCACGTGGCGTGGCGGCTACCACGGCGACACGCTCACCCCGATGAGCGTCTGCGATCCGGAAGGCGGGATGCACGCGATGTGGCGCGCGGTTCTACCGGCCCAGGTGTTCGCGGACGCCCCGCCGCGCGAGTTCGACGCGGCCTACGCCACCGAACTGAGACAGATGGTGCAGTCCCACGCCCACGAGCTCGCCGCCGTGATCGTGGAACCGGTGGTGCAAGGCGCCGGTGGGATGCGCTTTCACCACCCCGCCTACCTTCACGAGCTGCGGCGAGTGTGCGATGAGACGGGCGTGCTGCTGATTTTCGACGAGATCGCGACCGGGTTCGGGCGCACCGGAGAGCTCTTCGCAGCCGACCACGCCCAGGTGGCACCGGACATCATGTGCGTGGGCAAGGCGCTCACCGGCGGGTACCTAAGCCTTGCGGCGACGCTGACCACACGAGACGTCGCCGAGGTGATCAGTCGCGGGGAGGCCGGTGGGCTGGCGCACGGGCCGACGTTCATGGGCAACCCTTTAGCCTGTGCGATCGCGAACGCTTCGCTGGACCTCGTCGAGGACGGGCAGTGGCGCGTGCAGGTGCCGCGCATCTCCGGCTGGCTCGAAGAGGGCCTCGTGCCCGCGAGAGAGCTTCCCGGGGTGCGCGATGTCCGCGTCCTGGGCGCCATCGGTGTGATCGAGCTCGAGCACGACGTGCCCATGCAAGTGGCAACGGATGCGATTACGGAGCACGGCGTGTGGCTGCGACCTTTCCGCAACCTGATTTACACCATGCCACCTCTCATCTGTACGGAACACGAGATTGCCGCTATCTGCCGTGCGGCGATCGCCGGAGTAATGTCGTTTTCCCATGGAAGCTGAATCGCCGTCTCGTGCCTTGGACTGGCTCGACGAGGAAAGCCGCCGGCGCAGCGCGGCGGGACTTCACCGCGTGCTACGGCCGCGCAGCCCGGAGATGTCCCTGCTGGACCTCGCGTCCAACGATTATCTCGGGCTCTCCCGCCACCCGGAGGTCATCGCCGGAGCGCGGCGCTCGCTTGAGCGCTGCGGGGCTGGTGCGACGGGATCGCGCCTGGTCACCGGTACGCTCGATGAACATGATGCGCTCGAGCGCGAGCTTGCGCAGTTCTGCGGGCAGCCGTCGGCGCTGGTCTTCTCATCCGGTTACATGGCCAACTTGGGGCTGGTGACGGCGCTGAGCGGGCGCGGTGCGCTGGTGGTCTCGGACGCGGGCTCGCACGCCTCGCTTATCGACGCCTGCCGGCTCTCGCGCGCCCGAGTCGTCGTCACGCCGCGCGGTGATGTTGACGCGGTGGCCGAGGCGTTGAAGTCCCGCGCCGAGCCGCGCGCCGTGGTGCTCACCGACAGTGTGTACTCCACCGATGGGGCGCTTGCGCCCGTCGCCGAGCTGCACGCAGCGGCTCGCGAGCACGGAGCCGTGCTGGTCGTCGACGAGGCGCACGGCTTCGGCGTGCGCGGCGCCGGTGGGCGGGGATACGTCCACGAGCTGGGTCTCGCGGGGCAGGAGGACCTCGTCGTCAGTGCGACACTGTCGAAGGCGCTCGGCGCACAGGGAGGGGTGGTCTTCAGCTCGCCGCGCGTGCGCGCACACCTGGTGGACACCGCTCGCTCATTCATCTTCGACACGGCGCTGGCGCCGCCGATGGTCGGTGCGGCGCGCGCGGCGTTAAGTGTTCTACAGCGTGAGCCAGAACGAGCTGCCCGGGTACTGAACGTCGCATCGCAACTGGTCGCAGCAACAAATGCGGCGGCCCCGGAGAGCGCGGTCGTGTCGGTCGTTCTCGGCGACTCGGAGCGCGCGGTTGCCGCCCGCGACGCGGCGCGCGACCGGGGGTTGGAAGTGGGATGCTTCCGCCCGCCGTCGGTGCCGGCGGGCACCTCGCGGCTGCGTCTGACCGCCCGCGCCGATTTAAGCGATGCGGAGGTTTCTCGCGCGGCGCTCATCCTGCGCGACATTGTGGAGGAGTATTCACATCTATGACGAAGTTCATCGTGGTCTCGGGCACAGGCACCGAGATCGGCAAGACCGTTGCCACCGCGGCGCTGGCCGCGCGCGAAGTGTCCGACGGCACCCGCGTGGGAATCGCCAAACCCATCCAGACCGGGCTCGAGCCCGGTGAGGACGGGGACTGCCACGTCGCGGCTCGACTCGCGGGGATCACGGCTGCCTTCGAACACCGCCGCCTGCGCGAGCCGCTTGCGCCGGAAACAGCGGCACGCCGCGCCGGAGAGTACCAGTCCACGGCCGCCGAGCTGGCACAGGCGGTGCGCCACTGGGCTTCGGGCCAGGATCTCGACGTGGTGTTTGTGGAGGGCGCCGGCGGGGTACTCGCGAGGCTGGGAACCGATACGACGATCATCGACGTCGCGCGTGAGCTCGATGCGCCGGTCGTGCTGGTCACGTCCGCCGAGCTCGGAACCCTGTCGGCAACCGAGCTTGCCACGCGATACTTACGCGCCGAGGGCCTTGAGTGCCTGGGGCTGGTCATCGGTTCGTGGCCGGATGCCCCGGACTTGGCCCAGCGCTGCAACGTCGAAGACCTTCCGCGACTGACGGGGGAGAGGCTGCTGGGTGCGGTGCCACGCGGGGCGGGATCTCTCGCCCCGGAGGAGTTCGCGCACCGTGCGCCGGGCTGGTTTTGCCCCTAGATGTACCGGTGGGACTAGGGTTTTGTGGTTTGTTGCTGGCTGAGTGTGACTTTTCACCGTCTGAGATGTCACGGTGAAGCCAACCCGGCCGCCGCCGACCTGGGGTTTTACGGACTGTTGCTGCGTGAGTGTGACTTTTCACCGCCTGAGATGTCACGGTGGAGCCACCCCGGCCACTGCCGACCTGGGGTTTTACGGACTGTTGCTGCGTGAGTGTGACTTTTCACCGCCTGAGATGTCACGGTGAAGCCACCCCGGCCGCCGCCGAAAACCTAGCGCCACCAGGTGTCGAAGGGCGCGGGCGGCATATGGCGCTTGTGCTGGCCGACGCGCCAGAGGTGCTCGAGGCGCTCGCGGGCGTCGTCGGGAATGCTCTTGCCTTCCAGGTAGTCGTCGATGTGCGCATACGTGATGCCGAGCGCTTCTTCGTCGGGAAGCGCCGGGCGGTCGTCCTCGAGGTCGGCCGTGGGGATCTTCTTCCACATCGCCTCGTCCGCGCCGAGCTCGCGCAACAGTGCGGCCCCTTGGCGCTTGTTCAGCCCGGCGAGCGGCAACAGATCTGCGGCACCGTCGCCGTGCTTGGTAAAGAACGCTGTGACGTTCTCCGCGGCGTGGTCAGTGCCGATGACGAGCAGGCCGCGCTCACCAGCAATCGCGTATTGGGCGATCATGCGCATGCGGGCCTTGATGTTTCCCTTGTTGAAGTCGCGCACTTCCGCGCCCCCGAGGGCGTCGCCGACGGCGTCGGCAAGCGCGCTGGTGGCGGGCTTGATGTTGACGGTGAGGCGCTCGTCCGGGCGGATGAATTCGAGCGCGCGCCGGGCGTCGGCCTCGTCCGCCTGGGTGCCGTGGGGCAGCCGGACGGCGCAAAACGTGGCCTCGTGACCGCTCGCGCGAAGCTTTTCGACGCTCAGTTGCGCAAGCCGGCCCGCGAGGGTGGAATCCTGGCCGCCGGAAATACCGAGGACGAAGCCCTTGGCGCCGGAAGCGAGGAGGTAGTCGGCGAGGAAATCCACGCGCGCCTCTATCTCCGCGGCGGCGTCGATCGTGGGTTTGACGCCCAGCTGCTCGATGATCGTCTCCTGTAAGCTGGGGCTCTGCGCGTTCATGAGGTCTATCGTAGCGCTTTTGGTGATCTGCCCTGGGTGGGGTAATCTCGTACTCCGTGTTGCGACTCCCGCTCGGGGGTCGTGTGAGAGATAACCGAGAGAAGAAAGGAGCGCCCGATGAAGGTTCGCAAGTCGCTTCGGTCGCTGAAGAACAAGCCGGGCGCCCAGGTTGTGCGTCGCCACGGCAAGGTTTACGTCATCAACAAGCGTGATCCGCGCTTCAAGGCCCGCCAGGGCTAGTCGCGAAGACTTCGCTGCACAAAACGCCCTGCCACCTCTGCTTACACGGAGGCGGCAGGGCGTTTTTCGTGGTTGGACACGTGTCTCGGGGAGCGGAAAGCACATTGGTGTAAGACGTGGCAATGAGCGCATGCCTACATGTGGGCCGCGATTCGCTTATATCCTGGTAATTCCACCGGTGTAACTACTATATATAGTATCGGTTGCCTAAATTGGCCACAAAGTATAGTGTTTATCAGTGTTACTCCGACGGGGTTCGGAGCTGAGCTAGACCGCCCAGAAGACAAGTTCAATCTCACCGAGGAAGAGCGCACAGGTTATGTCCATCACCGTTTACACCAAGCCAGCTTGCGTCCAGTGCAACTTCACCACCAAGGCCCTCGACAAGGCCGGACTCGAATACACCCTCGTTGACATCACCGTCGACAACGAGGCCCGCGACTACGTCATGGCGCTGGGTTACCTTCAGGCCCCGGTCGTCGAGGTCGGCGGGGAGCACTGGTCCGGTTTCCGCCCGGAGCGCATCCAGCGTCTGGCCCAGGCCGCCTAAACAGCCGGCAGGCACCACATACTCAGGAGACGGAGAGGGGGTCAGAGGAAAACGATGCTCATCGTCTACTTCTCTTCCGCCACCGGAAACACCCAGCGGTTTGTGGAAAAGGTCGGCCTGCCCGCTGCCCGCATCCCGCTGCACCGCACCGAGGATGAGCTCATCGTCAACGAGCCGTATGTCCTCGTCTGCCCCACCTACGGCGGCGGGGCGTCGCTCACGAGCGACAACACCCGGCCGGTGCCGAAACAAGTGATCAAGTTCCTCAACAACGAACACAATCGCTCACTGATCCGCGGCGTGATCGCCGCGGGCAATTCTAATTTCGGGCCGGACTTCTGCCTTGCGGGTGAAGTCATCTCCCGCAAGTGCCGCGTCCCGCACCTGTACCGCTTTGAATTAATGGGCGATGAACACGACGTTGACTATGTCCGTGAGCAACTCGTCGACAACGCCCACGCCCTGGGGCTAGACCCGCTTGATCGGGCGGACGTCGATAAGCTCGCTGCTCGTGCCGATGAAATCCGGCAGGAGTCCGCGCAGCGCCTTGAAAGTCTCCGTAAAAAATACGGCCGCAACAACCACCAGAAGACAGCATAGGAGCCTTGAATCGTGTCTACCCCCACCCTCGGCAAGAACGTCGCAGAGCCCGTTTCCCAGGCTGAACAGCTCGACTACCACGCGCTCAACGCGCTGCTCAACCTCTACGACGAGAACGGTGAAATCCAGTTCGAGAAGGACCGCGAGGCCGCGAACCAGTACTTCATCCAGCACGTCAACCAGAACACCGTCTTCTTCCACGACCTGGAGGAGAAGATCGACTACCTGGTGAAGAACAACTACTACGAGCCGGAGGTTATCGACGCCTACGACTGGCAGTTCGTCAAGGACACCTTCAAGCGCGCCTACTCCTACAAGTTCCGCTTCCAGTCCTTCCTGGGCGCCTACAAGTACTACACCTCCTACACGCTGAAAACCTTCGACGGGCGCCGCTACCTCGAGCGCTTCGAGGACCGCGTCTCCATGACCGCCCTGTTCCTCGCCAGCGGCAACGAGGAGACCGCCTCCGCGCTTGTCGACGAAATCATGACCGGCCGCTTCCAGCCCGCCACCCCGACCTTCCTCAACGCCGGCAAGGCGCAGCGCGGTGAGCTCGTCTCCTGCTTCCTCCTGCGCATCGAGGACAACATGGAATCCATCGGCCGCGCGATTAACTCCTCGCTGCAGCTGTCTAAGCGCGGCGGCGGCGTGGCCCTGCTCCTGTCCAACATCCGCGAGGCCGGGGCGCCGATCAAGCACATTGAAAACCAGTCTTCCGGCGTCATCCCGGTGATGAAGCTGCTCGAGGACTCCTTCTCCTACGCCAACCAGCTCGGCGCGCGCCAGGGCGCCGGCGCGGTGTACCTCAATGCGCACCACCCCGACATCTTGCGTTTTTTGGACACGAAGCGCGAAAACGCGGATGAGAAGATCCGCATCAAGACCCTCTCGCTCGGTGTCGTCATCCCGGATGTCACCTTCGAGCTGGCCAAGCGCAACGACGACATGTACCTGTTCTCCCCCTACGACGTCGAGCGCGTCTACGGGCTGCCCTTCGCCGACATCTCGGTCACGGAAAAGTACGAGGAGATGGTCGAGGACCCGCGGATCCGCAAGACCAAGATCAACGCGCGGCACTTCTTCCAGACGATCGCGGAGATCCAGTTCGAGTCCGGCTACCCGTACATCATGTTCGAGGACACCGCTAACCGGGCGAACCCGGTGAAGACGGGCCGCATCAACATGTCCAACCTCTGCTCCGAGATCCTGCAGGTGAACTCGCCGTCCGTGCTGAACGAGGACTTGAGCTACGCCGAGGTCGGCCACGACATCTCATGCAACCTCGGTTCGCTCAACATCGCCAAGACGATGGATTCCGACAACTTCTCCCGCACGGTCGAAACCGCTATCCGCGGGTTGACCGCCGTGGCGGACAAGACCTCGATCGAGTCCGTCCCGCCCGTGCGCGACGGCAACAACGCCTCGCACGCCATTGGCCTGGGCCAGATGAACCTCCACGGCTACCTCGGCCGCGAGCACATTGAGTACGGCTCCGAGGAGGGCCTCGACTTCACCAACGCCTACTTCGCCGCCGTGATGTACGAGGCGATCAAGGCTTCCCACGCCATCGCCGTGGAAAAGGGGGAGCGTTTCGCCGACTTCGACAAGTCCGAGTACGCCACCGGCGAGTTCTTCGACCGCTACGACCCGGCCGATTTCCAGCCGAAGACGGACAAGGTCAAGGAGCTCTTCGCCCGCTCCAGCGTCGCGGTGCCCACCGCGCAGCAGTGGGCGCAGCTAAAAGCTGACGTCGCGCGCGACGGCATCTACAACCGCTACCTGCAGGCGGTGCCGCCGACCGGGTCGATCTCGTACATCAACAACTCCACCTCGTCGATCCACCCGATCGCCTCGAAGATCGAGATCCGCAAGGAAGGCAAGATCGGTCGCGTCTACTACCCGGCGCCGCACATGGACAACGAGAATCTGTCCTACTTCAAGGACGCCTACGAGATCGGCTACGAGAAGATCATCGACACCTACGCCGTGGCCACGAAGTACGTTGACCAGGGCCTGTCGCTGACGCTGTTCTTCAAGGACACCATCACCACCCGCGACATCAACCGCGCCCAGATTTACGCCTGGCGCAAGGGCATTAAGTCGCTCTACTACATCCGCCTGCGCCAGATGGCGCTCGAGGGCACCGAGGTTGAGGGCTGCGTCTCCTGCATGCTTTAAGCGCGTGCTTGTCGACGCCCCCTGCAACCGCCGCCTTTTCTAGCAGCTGTGGCAGGGGGTGATGTCCGCCATGACCACCTTCGCGGCGCGCTCGGCACCGTCTGCGTCACCGGCGGCGATGGCCTCGGCGAGCGCCAAGTGTGCGTCGACGGCGTCCGGCCCGGGGATAGACTCCTTCGCGCCGTAGAGGGTGCGGCCCTCCAGTGCGTGGAGGATAGACGGGGCCAGGGCGAGGAACATGTCGTTGCGCGAGGCCTTGAGAATTAGGGTGTGGAACTTTAAGTCCGCGGCGAGGAACTCCTCGCTGTTGCCCTCCTTGGCGAGCTCGACCATGGACTCCGCCAATTCGATGAGCTCGGCGGCCTCAGCCTTCTCGGCGTGGCGCGACGCGATGACCGCGGCAACGGGCTCGACCGAAAAACGCAGTTCGCTCAGTTCCTTCAGCTGGCGCTGCGCGTCCGCCTTCCAGCGCCATCCGATGATGGCCTGATCAAAGACATCCCACTGGCTGGCGGGCAGCACCTTAATGCCGACGCGGCGCGAGGACAGAACAAGCCCGAGCTGTTCAAGCGCCCGCATCACCTCGCGCGCGACTGTGCGCGAAATCTTAAAACGCGTGGACAGATCGTTCAGCGTAAACGTGTTGCCTGCGGGGATGACGCCGGAGACGATTTCGGTCCCGAGGGTGTCAAGGATGTTGTTCAGAAGCGGTTCGGCGGGGGTGGTGGGGGTTTCGGGCGCGAGATTCATAGATTCCAACCTAGGGGAAGTGGACAGGTCAACCGTAGCTACTTACATATCTTGTATCTTTATCCCCCGTCGGTGCCACGGTGTTAGCACCCGACCCCGCCGCCGCGACCGAGCTAGTCCGAGGTGCGGCGCTCCCGGACCAACGCTGCGTGGCTAGTATGGGGTGCGTGACTGAAGAGTACGAGCGCTACCTGCACGCCCACGACAAACCTGTGAAGGCGATCAACTGGAACACGATTCCGGACGACAAGGACCTTGAAGTCTGGGACCGCCTCACGGGCAACTTCTGGCTGCCCGAGAAGGTGCCCGTGTCCAACGACATACCGTCGTGGCGCACCCTGAACGATTACGAGAAGACCGCGACCATGCGCGTGTTCACAGGCCTGACCCTCCTGGACACGATTCAGGGCACCGTCGGCGCCGTGTCGTTGCTGCCGGACGCCAAGACCATGCACGAGGAGGCCGTCTACACCAACATCGCCTTCATGGAGTCCGTTCATGCGAAGAGTTACTCCAACATCTTCATGACGCTCGCGGACACCCCGGCGATCAACGACGCGTTTCGCTGGTCCGAGGAAAACGAGAGCCTGCAGCGCAAGGCGAAGATCATTTTGAGCTACTACGAGGGCGACAACCCCC
This sequence comes from Corynebacterium lipophiloflavum DSM 44291, assembly GCF_000159635.1. Lineage (GTDB taxonomy): Bacteria > Actinomycetota > Actinomycetes > Mycobacteriales > Mycobacteriaceae > Corynebacterium > Corynebacterium lipophiloflavum. The sequence goes on from NZ_GG667192.1 coordinate 23,779, forward strand.
ACAAGAAGAAGGTCGCCTCGACGCTGCTCGAGTCATTTCTGTTCTACTCCGGCTTCTACCTGCCGATGTACTGGTCGTCTCACTCCAAGCTGACCAACACCGCTGACGTGATCCGCCTCATCATCCGCGACGAGGCCGTCCACGGATACTACATCGGCTACAAGTACCAGCGCGGACAGGCCGACCTCAGTCAGGCAGAGCGCGATGAGTTGAAGGATTACACCTTTAACCTGCTCTACGACCTCTACGAAAACGAAACCCAGTACACCGAGGACATCTACGACCCGCTGGGCTGGACCGAGGACGTGAAGCGGTTCCTGCGCTACAACGCCAACAAGGCGCTAAACAACCTCGGTTACGAGGGACTTTTCCCGCAGGACGAGACGAAGGTTTCCCCGGCGATCCTGGCATCGCTTTCGCCCAACGCCGACGAGAACCACGACTTCTTCTCCGGCTCCGGTTCCTCCTACGTCATCGGCAAGGCCGAAGACACCCAGGACGACGACTGGGATTTCTGATCCTGACTACTTCGCTGAAGGGGCCACGCGGTGACGCTGGCCCCTTTCGTCTGCCCGTCGTCTGCGCGCGGACTACCTCGGATGGGGTAGGCAGAAAACCCCGCCGGGAGCAGGGGCAAGGGCGGAAGTGGTCACGTGGGCGTCGAAAAGCCAGCCCATATGGGGGCATCCGACTTCGCTGAAGCTGTGAGGGCTGGCAAAACGATGCACCAGTGGCTTATGATTACCGGGTATCAGTTGTGGCATCAGCGCCAACTGCCGGCCCGGAGAACGCGGGCGGAGACAGTGCGCGGGTGCCGTCAGTCAGGAGGATCGCATGACCGCAGTGGCGCCAAGGGTGGACACCTACGTCCCGCCCGCTCGGCCTGAACCCACGGGCAACGCCCGCAAGGGCTCGAAGTTCTACAAGTTGCTGACCACCACCGACCACAAAGAACTCGGCATTCTCTACATCATCATGTCGTTCGTGTGGTTCTTTGTCGGTGGCCTGATGGCGCTGCTGATCCGTGCTGAGCTCTTCAGCCCGGGCCTGCAGTTTTTATCCAACGAGCAGTTCAACCAGCTGTTCACCCTCCACGGCACGGTGATGCTGCTGGCCTTCGGCACACCCATCGTGTGGGGCTTCGCCAACTATGTTCTGCCGCTGCAGATCGGCGCCCCGGACGTGTCCTTCCCCCGCCTGAACGCGTTCGGTTTCTGGATCACCCAGGTCGGCGTTCTGGCCATGCTCGCCGGCTTCCTCACCCCAGGCGGCGCGGCCGACTTCGGCTGGACCATGTACATGCCGCTTGCCGACGCCACCCACACGCCGTCCGTGTCCGCGAACCTGTGGATCATCGGCGTCGGCGCCACCGGTATCGGCACCGTCGCCTCGGCTGTGAACATGCTCACCACCGTGCTGACCCTGCGCGCGCCGGGCATGACCATGTTCCGCATGCCGGTGTTCACCTGGACCATCTTCGTGACCTCGATCATCGCCCTGATGGTCTTCCCGCTGCTGCTCGCCGCCGCAATGGGCGTGCTGTACGACCGCCTCCTCGGCGGCCACATCTACGACACTGCCAACGGCGGCGCCATCCTGTGGCAGCACCTCTTCTGGTTCTTCGGCCACCCCGAGGTGTACGTCCTCGCACTTCCGTTCTTCGGCGTCATCTCCGAGATCATTCCGGTCTTCTCCCGGAAGCCGATCTTCGGCTACATCGGCCTGGTGTTCGCGACCCTGGCGATCGGCGGCCTGTCCATGGCCGTGTGGGCGCACCACATGTTCGCCACCGGTGCGATCTTGCTGCCGTTCTTCTCCTTCATGACGTTCCTCATCTCCGTGCCCACGGGCGTGAAGTTCTTCAACTGGCTGGGCACCATGTGGAACGGCCACATCACCTTTGAAACCCCGATGCTGTGGGCAACGGGCTTCCTGTTTACCTTCCTTTTCGGTGGTCTGACCGGCGTCATGCTCGCCGCCCCGCCGCTGGACTTCCACCTGCACGACTCCTACTTCGTGGTTGCGCACTTCCACTACACCCTGTTCGGCACGGTTGTGTTCGCCTCCACAGCGGGTGTGTACTACTGGTTCCCGAAGATGACTGGGCGCATGCTCGACGAACGCCTGGGCAAGATCCACTTCTGGTTCACCGTCGTCGGCTTCAACATGACCTTCCTGGTTCAGCACTGGCTAGGCAACATGGGCATGCCGCGCCGCTACGCCGACTACCTGGACACCGACGGCTTCACCCTGCTCAACCAGGTGTCCACGGTCGGTGCGTTCATCCTGGGAATCGGCATGCTGCCGTTCATCTGGAACGTGTTCAAGTCCTGGCGCTACGGTGAGGTCGTCACCGTCGACGATCCGTGGGGTTACGGAAACTCGCTTGAGTGGGCGACCTCCTGCCCGCCGCCGCGCCACAACTTCACCGCGCTGCCGCGCATCCGCTCCGAGCGCCCCGCTTTCGAGCTGCACTACCCGCACATGGTTGGCCGCCTGCGCCGCGAGGCCCACACCGGCCACAGCGATGACACCCCCGCTACCTACAAGGGTGCTAACCACGAGTTCGACCAGGCTGGAAACAAGGGTGAGGCTGAAGAAGCAGTCGGCGCACTGAAGAAGTAGTGGCGCCCGCCTCCCCGACTGACACCTCAGCAAAGACCCCCGCACCTCGGCGGGGGTCTTTCGCGTCCGCCCACCACTACGGCGGGGTAGCATAAGCGGTGTCAACGATTGGTCGATACCTTCACAAGGACTACACGCATGCCCGCTTTCGAGGTTGAGCTCCAGCAGGGGCTCAAACACGCCGTCATCACCACCTCCGGCCCGGACCGTCCCGGTGTATCCGCCGCGTTCTTCACGGTGCTAGCCGACCATGGCGTGCAGCTCCTCGACGTCTCCCAGGTGGATTTCCGCGGCCAGCTGATGCTGTCCGCCTTCGTCGGGATGGACCCGCTGAGGCTGACCGACCTGGAGCGCGAGCTGCGCGCAGGGCTGTGGGAGTTCGGCCAACGAGTCACCATCGAGACGGGTGGGGAAGTCCGGGCGGTCTCGCGGCCACGTTCAACCCATGTCATCGTCATGCTCGGCAACCCGGTGCAGGCCCAGCAGGTCTCGCGCCTCGGGGCAACGCTGGCGGGCTTCGGCGCGAACATTGACCGCATCAACGGCATTTCCAACTACCCGGTGACCGGCCTGGAGTTCCGCGTCACGCTTCCCGATTACAGCCCTGGGGGCGGGCGGAAGGTGCGCGAGGCTCTCGCGGAGCTATCCAACGAACTTGGCGTCGACTTGGCCATGGAGAACGCCGGACTGCACCGGCGGGCGAAGCGCCTGGTGTGCTTCGACTGCGACTCCACACTGATCACCGGTGAGGTCATCGAAATGCTGGCGGCACACGCCGGAAAGGAAGCCGAGGTCGCCGAGGTGACGGAGCGTGCCATGCGCGGCGAACTCGACTTCGAGGAATCCCTGCGCGAAAGGGTGGCGACCTTGGCGGGCCTAGACGCCCGCGTGATCGACGAGGTCGCCGCCGACATTGAGCTGACCCCGGGGGCGCGCACGACGATTCGCACGCTCAACTCCATGGGATACCGCACGGCTGTGGTCTCCGGCGGTTTCATCCAGGTCCTCGAAGGCCTCGCCGAGGAGCTCGATCTGGATTACGTGCGGGCCAACACGCTCGAGATCGTCGACGGGAAGTTGACCGGCCGCGTGATCGGTGACATCGTCGACAGGCAGGCCAAAGCACGGCTTCTCGCCGGGTTCGCGAAGGACTCGGGGCTGCAGATGTCGCAAACGGTGGCCGTCGGCGACGGCGCCAACGATATCGACATGCTCGGCGTGGCGGGCTTGGGCATCGCGTTCAACGCCAAGCCCGCTCTGCGGGAGGTTGCGGACGCCAGCGTGAACCACCCGTTCCTGGATGAGGTGCTCTACATCCTCGGCATTCCGCGCGAGGAGATCGACTACGCCAACGAAGCCGCGGGGATCGTCGGGCGCGTCGCACTCGACTAGGCCGGGCGGTTTCGCGATGGCGCCGCGACGAGGCGTCGTAAAGCGGCGCGAACCGTTTCGGGGTCGGTGGTCTCCCAAAACGCCGGTAAACTCTTGCGCAGAAACGACCCGTAGCGCTTCGTGGTCAGCCGGTTATCCAGCACCGCGACGACACCCCTGTCATCCACAGAGCGCAGCAGCCGCCCCGCGCCCTGGGCCATGAGCAGCGCGGCGTGCGTGGCCGAGACCTCCATAAACCCGGAGCGGCCCGCGGCATCGGCGGCCTTCGCGCGCGCCTGCAGCAGCGGATCATCGGGGCGGGGAAAGGGAATGCGGTCGATGATGACGAGGGAGAGCGACGAGCCGGGCACGTCCACGCCCTGCCACAACGACAGCGTGCCGAAAAGACACGAGTTCTCGCTGGCGGAAAACGCGCTGACCAGCGCACCAGTCGAAGTTTCGCCCTGGAGCAAAATGTCGAAGGGCAACCGCGCGCGCATCGAGTCGGCGGCCTGCTCGGCGGCCCGGCGCGAGGAGAACAATCCCAGTGTGCGGCCACCGGCCGCGGTGATCAGCTCGGCCATTTCATCAAGCGTCTCTGCGGCGAGACCGTCACGCCCGGGCGCCGGAAGGTGCGCTGCCGTGTAGAGAATTCCGGATAAACGCGGGTTGAAAGGCGTGCCGGCATCCATCCCATCCCACGTCCCGTCGGGCAGGCCCCACGCGGCGGCGACCGCGTTGAAGTTGCCGCCAATGGTCAACGTCGCCGAGGTGAGCACCACGGTGTGTTCACCGAAGAGCCGCTCGCGCAACAGGGACGCCACCGACAACGGGGCGACGGACACGGAATCACCGAAGCGCTCCGAGCGGGTCAACCACACCACGTCGGTGTGCTTCGCCGGGTCATCCTCGTCGAACACGCCGAGGATGCGCACTATGGCGTCGTGCAGGTCGCCGAGGTGGTTTTTCAGGTTTTCGCGCTCGGCGAAACTCTCCGGTTGGTTCTCCGCCTCGCCCTCGGGGCCTTTCGCAATGGACTCGCGGGTGCGCCACAGGGCGTCGCGCACCGCGACGAACCCGCCGCGTGCCGCCTCCGAGATGTTTTCCCAACGGCCGGGTGCTTCCGCGTTCATCGCGGCGGCGAAATCATCGACCACCGTCTCCAGCTCACCCTTCTTCGCCCCCAGCTTGTCCGCGCGTCTCGACGCCATAGTCAACGCCTTAGCTGAAATCTCGTTGGTGGCCACAGAGGTAATACGCCCGTCGAGTTCATGGGCCTCGTCGATGATGACCACGTCGTGTTCCGGCAGTACATCGGTATCAGACAGCGCGTCGATGGCGAGCAGCGCGTGGTTGGTGACCACGAGGTCGACGTTGCGGGTGCGCTCGCGGGCCAGTTCGGCGAAGCAGTCCTCGCCGTGCGGGCAGCGCGCCGCGCCCAAACACTCGGAGGAGGTGACGGAGACCTGCCGCCACGCAAGGTCGGGTACGTCGGGTTGGAGATCGTCGCGGTCACCCGTTTCCGTCTCCTGGGCCCACTCGTTTACCCGTTTGACGTGGCGGCCCAGCCACGAGATGTCGTCTTCCTCGATCAGCGCGTCCGGGACGTCGCCCGGCAGCGACAGCTTGTGCCGGCACACGTAGTTGTTGCGGCCCTTTTGGATCGCGAAGGTGGGGCGGCGCTCCAGCAGCGGCTCGAGGGCGTCGGCAAGCCGCGGCAAGTCGCGCTCGACCAACTGGCGCTGCAGCGCAATCGTCGCCGTGGATACTACAACGGTGCCACCGGTCGCGTGGGCGTGGCGGATCGCCGGGACGAGATAGGCCAGTGACTTTCCAGTGCCCGTGCCGGCCTGCACGGCGAGGTGGCGCTCCGCTTCAAGCGCCCGGGTCACGGCCTTGGCCATGGCGACCTGTCCAGGGCGCTCCGCCCCGCCGAGGGCGTCGACGGCGGCGGCGAGAAGGTCTGTGGTCGCTTGGGCTAGAGGCTGGTCACTCACGGGAATCCAGTCTAGGGCCGGGGGCGGGCAAGAACTATTCCGCGGGTTCCGGGAATCCGATGAAGTGGGTCGGAATGGCGGGTTCGTCGCGCGACAGCGCCAGGCCCTCCCAGGGAAGGGTCGTGCGGGCGGCTGCGAGATAATCGCGGGCCTGCTCCAGGTCGCTCTGGTGTTCCACGATCTGACCGTCGCGGATCAGCGGGATGACCATCTCACGGTAGGTCAGCGCCTTCTTCCGGGTGATCTCCGTGTCGGCGGGGTGGATGAGCTCGGCGACGGCGACACCGGAAGCGCGGTAGGCGCGAAGCGCCGACTTCGTGCCACCGTAGGTGACCTTGCCGCGGGAGCGCTTCGCCACCGGGTGGCCCTCGACCTCGACCAGCTTGTAGACCATCCCGGCTGTCGGAGCGCCCGAGCCGGTGACCACGGAGGTGCCGACGCCGAAACCGTCAACCGGGTCGCTGCGCAGACCGGCTATGACAAACTCGTCGAGGTCGGACGAGACGATGATCTTGGTGTCGACGGCGCCGGCGTTGTCCAGCTGCTTGCGCACCTGGCGGGAGACGATGCCGAGGTCACCGGAGTCGATGCGCACCGCCCCCAGCTTCGTCCCCGCAACCTCGAGGGCGTTTTCCACGCCCTTCGTGATGTCGAAGGTGTCCACCAGCAGCGTGGTTTCCGGGCCCAGGCTCTCGACCTGGGCGGCAAACGCGGCCTTTTCGTCGGGAACACCGTTTTCATCAACGTGCAGCAGCATCCAGGAGTGCGCGGCAGTGCCCGCTTTCGGGATGCCGTAGCGCATCGCGGCCTCCAAGTTCGAGGTGGACGAAAACCCTGCGATGTAGGCGGCGCGGGCGGCGGAGACGGCGGCGCGTTCGTTCGTGCGGCGCGATCCCATCTCGATGAGTGGGCGGCCGTCGGCGGCGGTGACCATGCGCGAGGCGGCGGACGCCACGGCCGAATCCGAATTGAGGATCGACAGGATCACCGTTTCCAAAATCACGCACTCCGCGAACGTCCCGCGCACCGTCAACAGCGGCGAGTAAGGGAAATAGATCTCTCCCTCGCGGTAGCCGTCAACCTGACCCGAAAAGCGGTAGTTGCGCAGGTATTCCCTCGCCTCCTCGGAGAGGAAGTCGGCCGAGGCTAGCTGCTCCGGGGTGAACCGGAATTGGCAGATCGCATCCAGCACCCTGGCGATGCCGGCGAGGACGCCGTAGCGACGGCCGTCGGAAAGCTTGCGAGCAAACACCTCGAACGTGCACTCGCGGTGCGCGGTGTCGTCCTGGAACGCGGCATCGAGCATGGTCAATTCGTACATGTCGGTGAGAAACGCCGTCGATTCGTGCGACTGAGCCTGAACGTTGGTCATGCGTCAACAGCGTACTCGCCGGCTGCGCGTGCGCGACCGGTTGCGGGTAAAGTCGTGCGCATGATGTGTTCAGGTTCGTCTCAGTTGCACGCAATGGGTTCCCCCATGGCGACTCCCGAGCTCGACGAGCAACTCGAGGTCGACGTGGTAGTCAGCGAGAACCTGCCGTGGATGTGCATCGTGTGGGACGACCCCGTCAACCTCATGAGCTACGTCAGCTACGTGTTCCAAACCGTGTTGGGCTACGACCGTAAGCGCGCCAACGAGCTGATGATGCAGGTCCACACGGAAGGCAAAGCTGTCGTCTCCTCGGGTGAAAAAGACAAAGTCGAAGGCGATGTTAAGAAGCTGCACACGGCCGGGCTGTGGGCCACCATGCAGCAGGCGGGGTAAGAGGGGAGCGCACTTTTACATGGAGCACTGGAAGCGCAAGAAAGGTCTCATGCGCTCGGGAGTGAAGTTCACCACCCGATTCGAGCCGTTGGAGCGCGAAGTCATCGGAGACCTCACCGCCACCGTGTCGGAGGCACTGATCGCGAGAGCCCAATCCGCGCCGAAAGACGAGTTCTCGGAGATGATGGGCCTGTCCACCGGCCACTCCGAGGCACCGGTCGACCCGCGGATGCGCCGTCTCCTGCCCGATTTTGAGATGGAGGGCGACGAGGAGTTCGACGGCGACAACGGGCTGCTGCGCAGCCTGCACGAAAACGACATCATCAAAGCGAAGCTGATGAACCTGCAGGTGATCAACACAGCGCTCGGCCCGACCGGCGGGGTGGATGTCTCTATCGACGAGGCCGAGGCGCACAGCTTCCTCGCCGCGCTCAACGACATGCGACTCTACGTCTCGGAAGACGATCGCGGCGGCGAGGCGGAGGCGCAGGACCGCGAAACACTCTTAGAGTGGCTCGCGTTCTGCCAAGACTCGCTGCTTCAAGCGATGGCCGATTAGTCCCTACAGGGTTGCCGGCACCCGCCCTGTCGCAATGTTGTCGCGTTCGGCGATGTCCGCGGGCGTGCCGTCGGCGCAGATCTCGCCGCCCTTGGCACCCGCGCCGGGTCCCATCTCGACAACGCGATCGGCTTGGGCGATCACGCTGAGGTTGTGCTCGGCGACGACGACGGAATTGCCGGCGTCGACAAGCCTGTTGAGCTCCGTCACAAGCTTGTCCACATCCCAAGGGTGCAAACCGGTTGTCGGTTCGTCGAGAACGTAGAGCGTGTGCTGCTTCGAGCTTTGCCGGGCGCGCTGCAGCTTGGTGGCCAGCTTGATGCGCTGAGCTTCGCCGCCGGAGAGCTCTGGAGCGCCTTGCCCGAGGCGCAGGTAGCCTAGGCCGACCGCGCGCAGGGATAAAATGGCGTGGCGAATGGTGGCCTCCTCGGCGAACACGTCGAGGGTGTCGTCCACGGTGAACTCCAGCACCTCGGCAATGGTGTAGCCGTTCCAGGTCACATCTAGGGTTTCGTCGTTGTAGCGCGCGCCGGAGCAATCCGGGCACACGGTGTAGCTGCCGGGTAGATACACCAGCTCCACCTCGATGGTGCCGGCACCGTTGCAGGTGGGGCAGCGTCCCGGCTTCATGTTGTAGGAGAACTGGGTGACACCCCACCCGCGGCGCTTCGCCTCGTCAGTGTCGGCGAAGAGCTTGCGCACCCGGTCGAACAAACCGGTGTAGGTGGCCAGCGTCGAGCGCGCCGTGCGTCCAATGGGCTTTTGCATCATACGCACCAGGTAGTCAACGTCCTCGGCGCCGGTGACCGAACCGATCCTCACGGCGGCAGGGTCGTCTACGTCCTTCGCCGACTCCTGCGCCGCGGCGCTGCCCTTGGTGACCACGCTGATCTGTCGCAGCGCGGTGGGCAGCGTCTCGGTGATCAGCGTCGACTTGCCTGATCCGGACACGCCCGTCACCGCGGTGAACGTGCCCAGCCCGAGGCGGAAGTCGACACCCTGAAGCGAGCGGGCGTGGATGTCGGAGATGACCAGTTCGCCGGTCGGGGTGCGCGAGGTGTCGTTGAGCTGCGGGCCGGTCGAGGCTCAAGTGCTCGATGCCGAGCTCCACCACAGTGCGCAGCGTGGACACGAGCTGGGACAGAAGCAGCCGCTCCGCCTCGTCGCGGGCGTCTTCGCCCTCCTTCGGCTCCGGGTCGAAGCGCTCATCGAGGATGGCCAGCAGCTCATCCATCGGCAGCGCGGTGAGGGCGTCGATAGGCAAGGACGCGTAGGTGACTAGCAGGGCATCGGGGGTCAGGCGCCGGCCGTCGCACATGTCGCAGGTGCTTTGATTCATGTAGCTGAGCACGCGGCGGCGAAGTGCGTCGGAATGTGTCTCGTGCAGGGTGTCGGTCAGACAGTTCGCGACCGACTTCCACGTTCCCTTGTAGGTTTTTCGAATCTGATCTGCACCGCGCACCGGGGAGATGGTCACCATCGGTCGCTCGTCGGTGAACAGGATCCAGTCGCGGTCCTTCTGGTCGAGATCTTGCCACGGGGAGTCGAGGTTGACGTCGAGCGCGTCGAGGATGGCGAGGAAGTTCTTTCCAGCCCACGCCCCGGGCCACGCCGCGATCGCGCCCTCGTTGATGCTTTTCGACGGATCCGGGACCATCGTGCTCTCCACTGGGCGGTGCACCACACCGGTGCCCTGGCACTTCGGGCACATCCCGGCCGTGGTGTTCGGTGAAAACGCGTCGGAATCTAGCCGCCCACCGTTTCTTTCGCGCACCCCTTCCGCATAATCGCCGCACCGCGAGTACAAAAGGCGCACCGAGCTTGACAGCGTGGAGAAGGTGCCGACGATCGAGCGCGCCCCGCCCGAAGTCTTCGACTGCTCAAGCGCCACCGTCGGCGGCAGGCCCTCGATGTTTCCCACCTTCGGGTCCACCGCGCCCGCGATCAGGCGCCGGGCAAACGGGGCGACCGACTACAGGTAGCGTCGCTGGGCTTCGGCGTGGATCGTGCCGAACGCCAGCGAGGACTTACCCGAGCCCGACACCCCCGTCACCACGACAACCTTGTTGCGTGGGAGCGACACGTCAACATGTCGCTGGTTGTTCAGGTGCGCGTCGTGTACGGCAATCGAGTGTGCATCCATAAACAGAAAGTCTATGCCCGTGGAAGCCGGCCCTGCCGAGCGTGGAGCGCGCCAACATCGGCTCAGGGCGCAGCAAGGTGTCGAAAACGGGGTTCGGGGACACGCCGATCGAATTCGCCGCCGACATCATCGACGGGCCGCGCTGCGGGCGATAAGTCCGTTTACACTAGGCCCGTGGGTCACTTACACACGGAAATATTCACTGTGCTCGGCGTCGGCATCGGCCACGTCTCGCTCGGCGACACCGGCGTCACGGCGCTGGTCTCGCGGGATCCGCAAGGCATGATCGGAGCCGTTGACGTGCGCGGCGGGGGACCGGGCACGCGCGAGACGGACCTATTGGCACCCCACAACACGGTCGAGCGTGTCCACGCGATCGTGCTCGCCGGGGGCTCCGCCTTCGGGCTTGCCGCCGCCGACGGGGCGATGGGGGAGCTAGAGGCCCGCGGCATCGGATTTGAGGTCTTCGGCGATGGCGTGGCTGGCCCGAGGGTGCCGATTGTCCCCGCTGCCGTGATCTTCGACCTCGTCGTCGGCGACAGCGCCCACCGCCCGCGAGCCGAGGACGGTGCGGCCGCGGTCGCGGCGGCGCTCGATCACACCGCCCCGGTTGCCACCGGCAGCGTCGGTGCCGGGTGCGGAGCGACGGCGGGTGTGCTGCGCGGCGGTTTCGGCGTCGCGTCCGTCGAGGTGGGGGACTCATTGGTCGCGGCCGCCGTGGTGGCCAACCCCATGGGCTCGGTCATCGACCCCGCCACGGGACTGCTCTACGGCGACCCCACGCAGCCCGCCGTCGAGCTCGACACCTTCAACACGCTGGAGCGCCCAGGCCCGAAGCTCAACACCACCATTGGTGTGATCGCCACCACCGCCTCGCTTCGCCCCGCGCAGTTGCAGCGCCTGGCCATCGCCGGCCACGACGGGCTGGCCAGGGCGGTGCGCCCCGCGCACTCCCCGCTGGACGGGGACACCTTGTTCGCCGTGTCCGTGCCCGCGGGGGTCGGGGCGTTGGAGGTGGGCGTCGATAAGCTCGCTCCTCTGACTGCCGCCGCCGCGGACGCGGTCCAGGCTGCGATCGTCGACGCGGTCGCCCACGCGACGGGGGCTTACGACATCCCAGCGTGGTGCGATATTGTCACCACCGACGGCTAAGCAGCACTAAGCTGTGGGGCGATGACTCAGAACTATCCTTTCAACCCGCCGAGCGCCTCGCAGCCCAGCGGCGGTTTCGGCGCCCCCGGATACCAGCCCATGGGAGGCCCGCTCGCGCCCTCGCAGCGGCAGTACGCCAAGAGCCCGAAGCAGAAGCGCGCCACCGGCTTCGCTTACGCCTTCGGCTACCTCGCGGTGATCTGGACCGTGTTCATTGTCAACACGGTGATTTTCGGCGGGAACCTGAACTACTTCGGCATCCATCCACTTGACCCGGCGGCTCTGCCGCACATTTTTACCTCACCATTGCTTCACGCCGGGCTCAGCCACATTGTCTCGAATTCTATCCCGGGCGCGATTTTCTGCTTCCTCATCGGATACTCGGGCTCGCGGGTGTTTTGGGAGGTCACACTCATCGCATGCGTCATCGGCGGACTGGGTACGTGGTTTACCGGTGGGATCGGCACCAACCATATCGGTGCCTCCGGGCTGGTCTACGGCTGGCTCGCGTACCTGGTGGTGCGCGGCTTTTTCAACCGCTCCATCCAGCAGATCTCCCTGGGTGTGCTGCTCGGGTTCCTCTACTCCGGCCTGATCTGGGGCGTTGTGCCAGGCACCCCGGGCGTGAGCTGGCAGGCCCACCTCTTCGGTGCGATCGGTGGAATCGTTGCGGGCATGCTGATCACCTCCGATGGCCCGCCCGAGCTGCAAGCGAAGCGCCAGCAGCGCCGCGTGGCCAAGGGGCAGCGCCGTGCCTGACGCTCGACCAATCGGAGTGTTCGACTCCGGGCTCGGCGGGCTGACAGTCGCGCGCGCGATGATGGACCAGTTGCACAACGAGTCGCTCATTTACATCGGCGACTCCGCCAACGGCCCCTACGGCCCGCAGCCGATCGCCGATGTGCGAATCCGCGCGCAGAACATCGCCGACGAGCTCGTTGAGCGGGGCGTGAAAATGTTGGTGATCGCGTGCAACACCGCCTCGGCGGCGTTTTTGCACGATGCGCGCGAGCGTTACGACGTCCCGGTGATCGAGGTCATCCGCCCCGCTGTGCGCCGCGCGATCGCCACCACGCGCAACAACCGCGTCGGTGTGATCGGAACCATAGGAACGATTAACTCCGGCGCGTACCAAGACTTGTTCTCCCTGCAGCCGGGAATTGAGGTGACCGCGGCAGCGTGCCCCGCGTTCGTTGAGTTCGTCGAGCGCGGCGTGACCTCCGGCCGGCAGATCCTCGGCGTGGCGCAGGGCTACCTCGAGCCTCTGCAGGCGGCCGGGGTGGACACGCTTGTGCTCGGCTGCACCCACTATCCGCTGCTCTCGGGCGTTATTCAGCTCGCAATGGGCGACAACGTCACGCTGGTGTCCTCGGCTGAGGAGACGGCCAAGGACGTCCTGCGCGTACTCACGGAGCGCGACCTGCTCGCCCCCGAAGGCCTCGATGCGCCCGCGCCGACGCGCGTGTTCGAGTCGACCGGGGACCCGGAGACGTTCAACCGGCTCGCCGCGCGTTTCCTCGGGCCGCAGATCCGCGCGGTCGGCCGCGGCTAGCGCGCCGCGCGTTCGGTTAGATTCCGCGGCGGTTTCGTGGCATGGTGTTTCCATGAAATTGACCATTCTCGGGTGCTCCGGCAGTCTCGCTGCGCCGGGCAACCCAGGATCTTCCTACCTCATCACGGTGCCGGGCCGCTCCGGCATTTTGATGGATTGTGGTCCAGGGGCGCTCGCGGCGCTGCAGGAGGTCCACGACCCGGCCGACGTGCATGTGTTGTTTAGCCACCTTCACGCCGATCACTGCTCGGACACCGCTTCGCTGGCGATCTGGCGTCGCTTTCACCCGACGGCGCCGGCGCGCCAGCGCCACATGATGTTCGGGCCGTCGTACACGAAGCTGCACATCGGGCGGATGGGGGCCGACGGCCCTGACGAGGTCGATGACATCACCGACACTTTCGACGTGTCCACCTGGGTAGCGAACAAAGCGGTGGAGATTGACGACATCACCGTCACCCCAGTGCCGGTGGAGCACACCGCGCTCGAGTCGCACGCGCTGCGCGTCGCCGAACGCTCCACGGGCAAGGTCCTGGCGTTTTCCGGCGATTCCGGCATGACGCCCACGCTTGTCGACGCCGCCCGCGATGCCGACATCTTCCTCTGTGAGGCCGCCTGGGGCCCGTCTGCTGAGGGCAAGCCCGGGGGAATGCACCTCTCGGGCGCCCAGGCGGGGGAGATCGCGCGCCGCGCCGGGGTGAAGACCCTGGTCCTGGTCCACATCCAGCCGTGGGCCGACAAGCAGGCCACATTTCAGGCCGCGCGCGGTGAGTTCGACGGCGAGATCCTCCTCGGCGCTGCGGGAGATGTGTTCGACCTCTAGTACCCTGGCGGTCATGACTGACCCGAAGACTGAGTTCACCCGTTTAGATGGCCGCGCGTTCGACGAGATGCGGCCCGTGCGCATCACGCGCGGATTTACCACCAACCCCGCGGGCAGCGTGCTCGTGGAGTTCGGCGCAACCCGCGTGATGTGCACCGCCTCGGTGGAGGTCGGCGTGCCGCGCTTCAAGAAGGACTCGGGCGAGGGCTGGCTCACCGCGGAGTACGCGATGCTGCCGTCGGCGACGCACGAGCGCATGCCACGCGAGTCGATGAAGGGCAAGGTCAAGGGCCGCACGCACGAGATCTCCCGGCTCGTCGGCCGCTCCTTGCGCGCCGCGGTGGACCTGGCGCAGCTCGGCGAGAACACCATCCAGCTCGACTGCGATGTCCTCCAGGCTGACGGCGGCACCCGCACCGCCTCGATCACCGGCGCGTACGTCGCCCTCGCTGACGCGATAGCGTTTCTAAGCGAGCGCGGTCTGGTCCCCGGCGAGCCGCTGCTCGCCCCGGTCGCCGCTGTCTCCGCCGGGCTTGTCGACGGCCACGTGGCCCTCGACTTGCCGTACGAGGAGGACTCGCGCGCCGAGGTGGACCTGAACGTGGTGATGAACGACAGCGGAAACTTCGTAGAAATCCAGGGCACCGGCGAGCACGGCCTATTCGGGCGCGCCGAGCTCGACGCGATGCTCACCGTCGCGGAGAAGGGCTGCCGTGAGCTCATCGAGGCGCAGAAGGCGGCGCTCGGGTGGTAAAGGTTCTCGTCGCCTCTGGAAACCAGAAGAAGCTCGCGGAGCTCGAGGCAGTCCTCGCCGAGCTCGGGATTGCGGGCGTGGAGCTGGTCTCAATGCGCGATGTCGACGCCTACCCGGAGCCCGTCGAAGACGGGCTGACGTTCGAGGACAACGCCCTGATCAAGGCCCGCGCGGGAGCGGCCGCGACGGGGCTGGCCTGCGTGGCGGATGATTCCGGCCTAGCCGTCACCGCGCTCAAGGGCATGCCCGGCGTGCTCTCTGCGCGCTGGTCGGGCACGCACGGTGACGACGCTGCCAACAACGCGCTCCTTTTGGGCCAGATGACGGACATCGCGCTGCGCGACGCCGCGTTCGTCTCCTGCTGCGCGCTGGTCGGGCCGGCGGGGGACGAGTTCACGGCAGAGGGGCGTTGGGAGGGCCAGCTGTTGCGTGAGCCGCGGGGCGAAAACGGCTTCGGCTACGACCCGATTTTCCAGCCGAACGACGGCGGTGGCCGCTCGGCGGCGCAGCTCAGTGCGGCGGAGAAAAACGAGCGCTCCCACCGCGCCCGGGCGCTCACAGCTCTGGCCCCCCACATTGCGGACCTGGTTGGCGCTACAGTGAAAGAATAATGAAAAACAAAAAGATTGCCACAGCAGCTACCATCCTCGCCTCAGGCGCACTTCTCGCCGCCTGTGGCTCTTCCAGCGACTACGACGGGGCGTGGTCGGGCACGGCCACCCCGGCAGATGCGGCCAAGGGCGAGGCCCAGGCCCAGATCACCCTCGACGGCGGTGACTGCGAGTGGACCGTGACCGAGGCGAACGGCGAGACGAATGACGCCAAGTGCGAGCGCGACGGCGACGAGTTCCAGTTTGTCGACCCGAAGACGGGCCGCGATCTCAACTACAACGCCCAGCTCAACGGTGACACCCTGACGCTGAGCCCGGATAACGGCCAGGCGGAGGGCCTCGGCACGATCGTGCTCACCCGCACCGCGGCGAAGTAAAGGACGTCCAACTAACCCGCCAGCTTGAAGGTGCGCTGCACCTCACGGCGGCGCTTCGCCTCCACGAAGAACGACATCAACGGCACAACGCCAGACAACGCGGTGGTCAGCCATTCAGCGGCGGACCACCGCGCTTTTGTGCCTAGGTTGAGCGAGGCCATGAGGAACGCGATGAAGGCCAGCCCGTGCACGCGCGCGACCCAGTCCAGCGCGCTGACGTCTAAGTTGAGCAGGTACTGCATCACCATGCGCACCACCAGCAGAAGCAGGAGTACGCCGGTAACCCACGCGGTGGCGGAGAACAGCTGCAGCGCGGTTTTCACGCGGCGCTGACGCTCGGGGTGAACCTTGGGGGAGGGGGCAGTGTGCGTCATGTTCTAGCTTTCTCCGTTTCGGTGGTGCCCGCGGCGGGGTTGATTTAAGGCGTTGAACTCTTCGACGCCGAGTTCAGGGCGTGGCGGCAAGAGGTCGGTGTCGATTTCGGTTTCGTCGTCCCCGTAGCGGGCGAGATCCGCCTGGTACAGCTCGTCGAGGCTGCGGCCTTCGTTCACGGCGTCGATCTTTTCGTTTTCCATGCGCAGGCCCGCGCGGTAGGCGTAGACGAAAAACGCGCCGAAGAACGGCCACTGCAGGGCGTAGCCCAAGTTTTGGAATGTTCCGGTGCCGGATTGGTAGCGGGTCCACTGCCAGTATGCGAGCAGCAGTGACGCGACCACGGCAACGACGAGCAGCACGATGTGCCAGGCGCGCACCCGAATACGGGAGCGCTGGCGGGGCTCGGCTGGTTCACTCACACCACGCGAGTCTACCAACATCATCCGAAAGTTCGACAATCGACTGTTGCCGTACTATGTGTTCATGGAAACGCGAAAAATGAGGGTTCTCGAGGAACTCCAGCTCGTAGACAAGGAAACGCGACGGCTCGCGCCGAAAGCGGACGTCCTGTTGAGCCAGCTGGAGGGGGATGCCTTCGCACCGTCGATCCAGAATTCCATGATCCAGGTCGCGAGCGGGTCCCACGGCGACGTCACATCGCTGCGCGATGAGCTTCTGCAGGGGCGCGCGAGGGCGAGCTCGGTCGCGGAGCCGCTGGGGCTGGCAATCGCCGCGGCCGGCACGATGCCACTAGCGCATCGCGCGAGCCTGGCGATTACCCCGCGCAGCCGGTACATGGAGATGAGCGCCGACTACGCCCTCTTGGCCCGCGAGCAGCTTATTTGCAGCGCCCAGATCCACGTCGAGGTGCGTGACCGCGACCAGGCTGTGGCGGTGTCGCCGGGCGTGAGCCGGCACCTTCCTTTGCTGCTGGCGCTGTCGGCGTCGTCGCCGTTTAGCGTCGAAGGCAGCGACACCGGCTACGCCAGCTCGCGCGATCTCACCGGGCAGCGCTGGCCGACGAGCGGGCCGTTTGCCCCGGTGAGCAACGCGAAAGAGTACGACGAGCTGGTGGACACCCTCATCAAGGCGGGCGTGATCGCGGATGAGGCGATGATGTACTACAGCCTGGCGCCGTCGGTAAGCAAACCCCTGCTCGAGCTGCGCGTGTGCGATTCCTGCCCCTCGGTGGACGCGATTTCCACCATCGCGGCGCTGTTTCGCGCGATGGTTGTTCGCGAGGCAGCGCTTGTCGACGCCTCCACGCCGACGCCGCCGCTGAATCCGACCCTGCACCGCTCGATGATGTGGCGTGCCTCGCGCTCCGGGCTCGAAGGCAGCCTGATCTGCCCCGAGACGTACACGCCGCGACCTGCGGCCGAGGTGCTGCGCTCCACGGTCGAGCTGCTTACCGACGAGCTGCGCGCCAGCGGCGACCTCGAGATGGTCACGCGCTTCGTCGAGGGCATCATCCGCACCGGCACCAGCGCGTACCGCCAGCGCCGCGCCTACCGTAGCCGCGGGCGTCTTGACGACGTGGTGGATCAGCTCATGTCCGAAACCGTCGGCTGGCTCACCGAGTACAAGGGCACGGAGGGCTCGCTGTTTGGGGCGTACCGCCCGACGACGTGGGTCCAAAGCGGCTACATCGACGAGGCCGTCGAATCGAACGGCGCCGACCGAGACGTCTACGCAGGCGTGCTGGCCACCGCCCGCGAGCTCGGCGCGGTGGAGCTGCGCAAGCAGCAGACAGTGGCGGATCGCGACCTCAGCGCCGCGGGTGTGACGTTCCGGGCAACGGGTATGGACACCCAACAGGCGTTTCCGATGGACATGGTCCCGCGCATCATCACTGCGCGCGAGTGGGGCCACCTCACCGCCGGCGTGGAGCAGCGCGCCAAGGCACTCAACTTATTCCTCAACGACATCTACCGCGACCAGGACATCGTCCGCGACGGGATCGTCGGGCTCGACATTTTGGAAAAGTCCCCCGGTTACCGCTCAACGGGGCGCGCCGCGTGGCGCGGCGCCGTGCGCAACCACATTTCGGGCTCGGACCTGATTTACTCGGAGGCCGGCTGGCAGATCCTGGAGGATAACGTGCGCCAGCCCTCCGGCATCGCTTTCGGGGTGGAGGCGAGGAAGATGATGGAGCGCAACTACCCGGAGCTGTTCGCCACCGCGCCGCAGCCGCTCAATGATCCCACCGAGGGCTACGCGATGATGGGCGAGACGCTTGCCGCGGCGCTGCCGCCGCATCCCCAGGACGACCCTCGCATCGTCGTGGTTACCCGCGGCAAGGATGACCCGAGCTACTTCGAGCAGGTCAAGATCGCGGAGGTTTCCGGCATTGACCTTGTCTTGCCGCAGAACCTGCTGATCGAGGACAACGTGGGGTGGGAGGTCGGCCCCCGCGGGCGCCGCCGCATCGACGTGATGTACCTGCGCATGGACGAGGATATGTTCTTATCCTCGCGCGGGGCCGACGGCGCAGAGCTGCGCTACAAGATGCTGCGCGCGATCACCGCGGGCAACGTCACCGTGGCTAACGCGCTGGGCAACGGCGTCGGCGACGACAAAGCCGTCTACGCCTATGTTCCGCAGATGATCGAGTACTACCTCGGCGAGAAGCCGATCCTGGCGTCGGTGCCGACCTACCTGTGTGCGATCCGCGAGCACCGCGACCGCGTGCTGGAGCGCCTTGACCAGCTCGTGGTCAAGCCGATCGACGGCTACGGTGGCGCCGGCATCACGATCGGCCCGGAGGCGAGCGACGAGGAGCTCCAGGAGCGTCGTCAAGAGCTCCTGGTCAAGCCCGAACAGTTCGTGGCCCAGGAGGTCGTGGGCCTGTCCACCCTGCCCACCTTCGACGGGGCGGCGATGCAGCCGCGGCACGTGGACCTGCGTGTGTTTACTCACCTGCGCGCCAGCGGTTCAGGTGTTACCGTGCATACGGCGCCGGCGGGGCTCACGCGCGTCGCCCCGGCGGGCTCGCTGGTGGTCAACTCCTCGCGCGGCGGCGGCGGCAAGGACACCTGGATTGTGACGGAAGGGCAAACATAGTGCGCGAAGACGTTCGCTTCACCTACGGGCCATCGCTTAGCCCGGACGGCTCGGAAATCGCGTTCATCGCGCGTGACGACGCCTACCCCTACGCGGTCCAGGCCACCATCCTGCCCGATGGCAGCGTGGGCAAAGAGCGCCCCGTCAACATCCCGGTCGACGGCCCCGTCACCCGCGTCCTGCACTCGCCCGATGGCAAGTGGCTGGCCTGCGAGGCCGCGCCTAAGGGCTCGGAAAACTCCGAGATTTGGCTGGTTACCACCGACCCGTCCGACTCGTCCGCCAAGGGTGTGAACACCCCGAGCGACCTGCGGGTTCGCATCGTTGAATGGGACAACGAGTACCTCGCGGTGGCCGCGTTGCAGGACGACGGCATCACTGAAGCGCGACTGGTGGACCCCTTTAGCGGCACGACCAAGTTGCTAGATCGCCGCGCCGACGCGATGCTTGTGGATTGTGAGGGGGGCTACTCGCTGATGTGCGTCGGCCCCCGCGGTAACCGGGAGCTGCTGCTCATCCACCCCGACGGAACGTGGCAGCCGCTTTTGCCCCCGGACCCGGGCTCAACCGTCGACGAGGGCGTGGTGCTGCCGCTGGATGAGGGGCAACAGGGCCCGCCGTCGCTGGTGATCCACGGCGACTGGGGAGCGAACCGGCGCCGGTTGATGCGCATTGATTTCCGCGCCGCGCAGCCGGAGATGACGGTGATCGCAGAATACGGCGACGCCGACGTGGAGCAGATCGTGTTCAGCCGCAACAAGCAGGTCGCGGCCGTGCTGTGGTGCCGCAACGGCGTCTCTCAGCTTGAGGTGATGGTGATGTCGCGCCAGCTCCAGGTAAAAGCGCGCCGCTCGATCGAGCTTCCCGGGATGGTGGCCTCCTCGCTTTCGGTCACCGAGGACGGCTCACTGTTGGCGCTGACGGTGCAGGGCCCTGACGTGAGCCCCCAGGTGAAGGTTTTCTCACCGAAGGACTCGCTGGGCGAGTCTATGCGCGGGGCGCAGATCAGCGAGAACACGCCCGACCACGTCAGCTACACCGCGCGCGATGGCCTCGAGCTTTCCGGTTGGCTGTACCGCAGCGATGACCCGGATGAGAAGAGGCCCATGCTCATCCACCTGCACGGCGGGCCGGAGGGCCAGTCGCGCCCGGAGTACCATGACGTGCTCACGGCGGTTATCCGCGCCGGGATCAGCGTGTTTACCCCGAACGTGCGCGGCTCCTCCGGCTACGGGCGCAGCTACGTCAACGCGGACAACCGCTACGGCCGCTTCCGTGGTATTAGCGACCTGGCCGACACGGTGCGCTTCCTCGTCGCCGCGGGGTTGGCGGACCCCGAGCGGGTGGCGGTATCAGGCCGCTCCTACGGTGGTTTCCTCACGCTGCAGGGCATGACCGCGTTTCCGGAGTTGTTTCGCTGCGGGATCGCCGCCTGCGGCATGAGCGACATCCAAACCTTTTACCGCGATACCGAGCCCTGGATCGCCAGCGCCGCGTACCCGAAGTACGGCTACCCCATCCAGGACGCGCAGCTTTTGAAGTGCTTCTCGCCGCTGAGTGACGCCGACAACGTCGTCGCGCCGGTGATGTTCATCCACGGCGCCCACGACAACAACGTCCCGCCGAGCGAGTCCCACCAGATGAAGGAGGCCCTCGACGCCCGGGGGATCCCGACGCGCCTGCTCATGCTCGACGATGAAGGCCACGAGTTCCTCAAACGCCACAACCGGGCCCGGATCGCGGAGGAGATGCTCGACTTCCTCGGCACCCACGGCATGATTCCGTCGAGCTAGGCGGGCCATGTAACATGATGGTTTGCACGCGCCCGTGGCGGAATTGGCAGACGCGCTGGATTTAGGTTCCAGTGTCTTCGGACGTGGGAGTTCAAGTCTCCCCGGGCGCACCATAATCACCAGTGTGGGTATCGTTCCACCGCCGCTTCTCGCGCTCGGACTTTCGATGGTTGCGTACAGCAATGATGCCGACGGCCAGGCCAATGACGATGGGAACCCAGATCCTGCTGTACTCCATGAGAAATATCAGCCACGCAGGTGGGTCGGGAAAGTCGATATCCGGCCACGTGATAACGGGGGTTGGAAGGTAGATCTGCGGCAGGCTCGGTACCGGAAGGTGGACCGAGGGCAGGGTGATCTCGACATCGGGTAGAAACTGCAGCAGCGAGTTGAAAAACCGCGCCACGAGCGGGCCAAGGATGATCACGGCCAGCGCCCAGCCGCCTTTGCCCAGGCCCTGCGCCAGGGGATACGCGACCCTTTTGACTGCGCTCGACTCCATCTGTGCGCGGCGCTTGTGCCCGCGGCTTCCCTCCGGCGGGTCGAACTCGACCACCGTGGGGCCCTCGCGGTAATCAATACTCAGGACATCGTCGAAAAAGTTCGCCTGGATCGCCAGGTGAGGTTTGGAACGATCTGCCACGCCGTACGTCGAGCGCATCGTTGTGTTCGGCGACGTCAGCGGGATACGCCCCGAGGAGATCCCCGAGTAGCGCGCCACAACGCGCGGGCCCACCGACACCTGCAGGCGCGCTGGCGGATTCGCCCGCACGTCCTCGAGCCGTTCGCGTATCGACGCCGTGGCTGGCGTCTGCCGAAACTCCCGCGCCGCGTCCTCGGGCGTGGCTGGCCAGTCGGGGTAGAGTGCTACGAATTCGGCATCGTAACCGCGCTCGACGGTGATCGGGCCGCGCTCAGGGTGGTTCAGCCTCCACACTTCCATGGCCTAGCGCCCACCCCGTGTGGTCAGCGCGTTGCCAATGGCCCCGCCGAGAGCGCACACCACGAACACACCGACGGCGTAGATCCAGGTGCCGGGGTTGTACATCAGCGCAGTGGACACCCAGAACATTACGGCGGCGATGGCGGGGAAGGACCAGGTGAAGCGGAACCACGTGGCGTCGATAAGTCCAAGCAGAAGCGA
Organism: Corynebacterium lipophiloflavum DSM 44291; assembly: GCF_000159635.1. Classification (GTDB taxonomy): domain Bacteria; phylum Actinomycetota; class Actinomycetes; order Mycobacteriales; family Mycobacteriaceae; genus Corynebacterium; species Corynebacterium lipophiloflavum. The sequence continues at coordinate 45,883 of NZ_GG667192.1, forward strand.
TGCCACCGGCAGGTAGACCAGAAGCGTCGACGTGGTTGCGCGCGGCTGGAGGCTCAGCGCGAGCAGCGCGGGCACGACGATCAGCGCGGCGAAAGACAGGGCGAAGCTGACGTTCTGCCGGCCGGATCGCCCGGCAATGGTCTTCTCAATGTTTGCCATAGCGTCCACGATAGGCCCTACCGCTGACCCTGGCTAACGCTACGGCTGCTTGCCCAAACCGCGGCTGAGCGTGGGCCAGGAGTCGGCCACGGCCCAGCGGAAAGAGTTCCAGTTGTGCGTGCCCTGCGGGTAGAAACGCGCCTCGTGGTCGATGCCGCGCATGTTCAGGCGCTGGTCCAACACGTGCGTGCAGATGTTGGAGGCGAGATCGGTGCGCCCGCCGATGGTGACGAAGTTTAGAGCGAGATCCTTGTTGCCCGGATCAACAATGTTGCCTGTGGTCAGCGACTCCATGCCCGCTAGGCCGCTCGGGGAGGAGATGAAGATATCCAGGTTCTGCCCCTGGAACTCGGGGGAGAGCTTGTTCAGGTTCAGCATCGGATCGTAGGAGCGCGCGTACTCGCCATTCGGGTCGCCCCACACGTCCTCGAACTCCAGCGGAATGTGCGCGGAGGCAAACACGGCGTCGACCCCCACTTTGCCCAGCGGGCTTGTCGTCGAGGCGCAGCCGGAGATCGAGGCCACGCCGTTGTAGACGCCGGGGTTGTTCTGGGCGAGCGAGAGCGCCGAAGTGGCGGACATGGACACGCCCATCACGGCGCGCTTGCCGTTCGCTCCGAGGTAGCTTTCAATCCCGAGGGGAAGCTCACGGGCGAGGAAGGTGTCCCACTGATCAGGGCCCTGGATCCAGTTGGTGTAGTAGGAAAACGCGCCCGAGGTGATCATGACAACGTTGACGCCGCGGGAGGTGTAGAACTCCGCGGCATCCGTGTAGGCGAACCAGCCGGTACCCGCGTCAAGACCATTGAGCAGGTAGATCGTCGGTGCGTTGTCGCGCAGAGCGGGATCTTTTGGCCGCGCAATCAGCATGCTCTCCCGGCGTCCCATCACCGGCGAGTAGGCCTCGGCGTACTCGACACCGCGGTTTCCAATCGCCCACAGCTCTTCAGCGGTGAGCTCGCGGGACGGCTCGGTGAAGATCTGCGCTGGCTGCACGGCCGGCTGCTCGCGGGTAACCAGGGGTGCATCCTCACCCGACGAGCCGCCCGTCGACGAGCCTGTCGACGACATGGAGGACAGCGGGTTGGGCATTTGCGCAGATGCCACCGCGGGCAGCGTTGCGCCGAGCGCGGCGGTGCACACAGCTGCCGTGAAGCGGGCCGTGAAGCGGGCTCGGCGGGAAGCGGCTGATTTCGGTGTCACGGTTCTCCTATCGACTGACTTTTGTAACAAATGATTTATGGGTTAGATAGCATAGTTGAGACTTGAAACTATTTCACAAAAGAAAGGACAGGTGTTACATGTCCTCACGGATCGCGACACCCTTTGACCCCGAGATCTGGGATCCGATTATCGACGCCATCACAAGCGTCTTCGGCCCGCTCGCACAGCTCAGCGCGCCGATGTCCGCGCTGGCCTCCTCGACGTTCGGTCTGCTATAGCGCGTCAACTTTGCTGCGCGGGGTGGCACGAAATCAACGCACGCCCGCGCAAACGGGACGTGCGTTGATTTCGTTTTTACGACGCCAGTGTCGTGGCTACACCGGCCAGTCGCGCAGAATCCGCTCGACGTGGCCCGAGGCGCGCACGTTGTACTGCAGCTGCTCGATCGCGCCATCGGCGCCGATGAGGAAGGTCGAGCGGATCACCCCGACAACCGTCTTGCCGTAGTTGAGCTTTTCCCCGTACGCGCCCCACTCGCTCATCACCGTCTTTTCTGGATCCGAGAGCAGTTCGATGCCCAGGCCGTGGTCCTCGCGAAACTTCGCCAGTGCCTCGGGAGAGTCCGGGCTAATTCCGATGACGTCGACGCCTGCGTTGTCGAAGTCACCGAGTCTTTCGGAAAAGTCGCACGCCTCCGTCGTGCAGCCGGGCGTGTTGGCGCGGGGGTAGAAGTAGACGAGCACCTTGCAGCCTGCGTAATCCGACAGGGCCACGGTCTGGCCCCGATCGCTGGTCAGGCTGAAACCGGGGGCGCGATCTCCTACATGCAAGCGGGTATTTTCGGTCATGTCTTTAGGTTTTACACTAATGTAGGTTCGGAAACCTTTACTAAGAGTTTGCAGACCTGAGGAGTACACCACCGTGGCACGAGATATTGATGACATCGAGCGCGACATCGAGCGCACCCGCGACCAGCTCGCAAGCACCCTCGACGAGATTGCGCACCGCGCGAACCCGTCGACGCTCGCTGACAACGCGAAGGATCAGGCTAAGAACTTCTTCCAGGATGAGACCGTGCAGAAGGTCCTCGTCGGCATCGGCGTCGGTGTTGCTGTGCTGATCGGCATTAAGGCCCTCAACGGCCGCAAGCGCAAGAAGGAGCTCAAGGAGCTGCAGCGCCTGCTGGCTCGTCGCTAGCGATAACCAGCTTTAACCTGTGCGCCCGCAGCGCGCATCTCGTCGAGGGCCCGTGCGGCGCGGGCCTCGTCGACAGGCGAGCACAGCTCTTTCGAGACTCGAACGTCGAAGCCCTCCCGTAAAGCGTCTAGGACTGTCGCCCTGACGCAGTGGTCCGTGGCAATGCCGCACACATCAACCGCGCTGATTCCGGCGCGGTTGAGCCATTCGGCCAGCTGGGTGCCGTCCTCGGTGGCGCCTTCGAAACCCGAGTACGCGGCGCGGTACTCACCCTTGCGGAAGAAGGCCTCAATGTGTTCCGGATCCAGGGGCGCGCGCAACGCCGCGCCGTCGGAGCCCGCGACGCAGTGCACCGGCCATGAATCCACAAAGTCCGGCTCGGAGGAGAAGTGCGCGCCTGGATCAATGTGCCAGTCTTGGGTCGCCACGACGTGGGCGTAGCCGTGGTCGCCGGAGATAAGCTGCGCGATCGCGGTAGCGACGTCGTCGCCACGCGCGGTGGCGAGGCTGCCGCCGGGGCAAAAATCGTTCTGAACATCGACGATGAGCAGTGCTGTTTTCATAACGCAACGATACACCGCGTGCGGAAAACCCCCGCGCGGATTTTGAACTAGCCCCCGTTAGTTGGACTGGTTTAATTCTAGGCGGTTAGGGGTTGAAGGGCCTGATTCCGATATTGCGTCGGGGTCAGGCCCTTGAGTCGTTGTTGGACGCGTTCGGTGTTGTACCACT
>NZ_GG667192.1:50040-59967 GCF_000159635.1 Corynebacterium lipophiloflavum DSM 44291
CCTCCCGGCGGGGGTGATGTTGTGCGCCATCAGGGAATCGAACCCCGAACCCACTGATTAAGAGTCAGTTGCTCTACCAATTGAGCTAATGGCGCAAACTTGGCCTGCCAAAAACCTCGTTTGAAGCGCGGTTCTTAGCGCGGCTGCCGTTGTTGCAACGAAGAGAAATATAGCATCTAGGGCTATATGGGGTGAAATCGGCAGGTCAGGCGCGGTTTGGCCTGCCGGGTGTGTTTGGTTTCGCCCCGGTGCCTAATGGGGATAGGCTAAGGGGCGAAAAGATTGACGCATCACGACGTGCATGACGTGTGTCGGGCGGGAAAGTAGGAACGAGCATTGAAGACTTTGCCACGAGCCCTGAAAAGCACCACCGCTATCGGATTGGCCCTTGCCCTGGGTGTGACCGTGAGCGCCTGCACCATCGGCGAGGTGGAATCCGCCAGTGATTCCAGCGAGCAGACAGCCACGGAGACCACGGAATCGTTTGCGCCGCCCGTGGTGTCCGTTGGGGACGGTGCGACGAAGGTTTCGCCGGTTGAGCCGGTGACCGTGGAGGCGGAGGCGGGCATCCGCTCCGCGCAGATGACTAACGAGTCGGGCAAGGTGGTCAAGTACGAGTTCAACTCCGACATGACGCAGTGGTCGACAGCCGAGCCGCTGGGCTATGGGCGCACGTACACGCTCAAGGGCGCTGACCGCGCCGGGACGAGTTTCGAGCGGACGTTCACCACCGTCGCGCCTGCCGCCCAGTCGTCGGTGTACTTCGCACTGCAGGACGGCGCGGAGGTGGGCGTGGGCCAGGCCATCCCGATTCACTTCAGCTACGCCCCGGGCGACAAGGAAAAAGCCCAGGAGGCGATCAAGGTCACCACCTCCAACGACACCGAGGGTGGGTTCTACTGGCAGAGCGACAACGTCGCCATCTGGCGCCCGAAGGACTTCTGGGAGCCGGGCACGCAGGTGACCGTTACTGCGGATGTCTACGGTGTTGATCTGGGAGGCGGGGTCTACGGCACCGATTCGTCGGAGCTGTCGTTTACTGTGGGTGACGAGGTGCTGACAACGGTGGATAACGCCACCAAGACCCTGACGGTGACGCGCAACGGCGAGGTCGTGCGTTCCTTCCCGGTCTCGCTGGGCCGCCCGGGCCGCTGGGAGACCTCCAATGGTACGTACGTTGTCGGCGACAAGAACGAATCCATGGTGATGGATTCCACTACCTACGGCCTCAGCCTCGACGCCGGCGGTTACAAAACCCCCGTCAAGTATGCGACCCAGTTGTCGTATTCCGGGATCTACGTCCACGCTGCACCGTGGGCTGCGGGTGCGCTCGGTTCCTACAACCAGTCCCACGGCTGCGTTAACGCCAGTACCGAGGATGCGAAGTGGTACCAGGCCACTGTCAAGCGCGGCGACCCCGTCAAGGTGGTTAACACGGATGGGGATACGTTGCCGAGCTGGGACGGCCTCGGCTACTGGAACTTGAGCTGGGAGGAGCTCAATTCCGACGGGTAGGAGCTTTGCGCCCCCTCCAGCGCCCGCATCCGCCTTGATCTGGTGACGCTTGGGCCGCGGGCGCACAATAACGCTCCGCGCGGGGTAAAAAATTTTGGGGTGGCTGACGGGACTCGAACCCGCGACACCCAGGATCACAACCTGGTGCTCTACCAGCTGAACTACAGCCACCATCGCTGTTTTTGCAGCGGGTTCTACCTTAGTATGCACCCTGGGTATTACAAAAACCGCTGGTAGGCGTCGCGCGCGGCGGTGGAGGCTTCGGTTGCTTCCTGCGAGTCGGGCCCCGGCGCCTCAACGAAAACGCTACGCCGGTAGTAGTCCAATTCGCGGATCGATTCGACAATATCCGCCAGCGCGCGGTGCGACATGCCCTTGTCGGGCTGGTTGAAGTATGCCTTGGGGAACCAGCGCCGGGCGAGCTCCTTGACGGTGGAGACGTCGATCATGCGGTAGTGCAGTGCTGCGTCGAGACGCGGCATGTGCGCGCGGATGAACGAGCGGTCGGTGGCGATCGAGTTGCCGGCAAGCGGCGCGGGGTGGGCGGGATCGCAGTGCTTAGTGACGAGCCCCAGCACCGCATCTTCGGCGTCTGCGAGGCTGACCGTCGATGCGGTGATCTCGGTGAGCAGCCCGTTGTCGGTGTGCATGGAGACGACGACGTCGTCCATTTTGGCGAGCTGAGCGTCCGTGGCGTGGACGACGATGTCGATGCCGTCGCCCAGGATGTTGAGATCGGCGTCGGTCACCAGCGCGGCGACTTCGACGATGACGTGTTTGTCGGGGTCGAGCCCGGTCATCTCAAGGTCGATCCAGACGATGCGGTCGTTCTTGGTGGCGATCTCGTGGGACACTTACGCCTCTCCCATCTGTTCGTAGAAACGGCCCATCAGTGGCGAGAGCCAGCCGCGCGGCGTGTAGGTGGAAACGACGTCCATTGCTTTCGACAGGGGGCCGGGGACGACGCGGCGTTTGTTGCGGCGCATCGCGGCCAGGGTGTCTTTTGCGCAGGATTCGTAGGTGGTCCAGAGGAAATCGGGGACGACTTTGTCCACGATGGTTTGTTCTTCCTCCGGCACGACGGCCGCGCGCACGGGACCGGGGGCAAGCAGCGTGCAGTGAACGCCTGTGCCCTTCAGTTCGTAATGCAACGACTCAGTGAACGTGTTCACGCCCGCCTTGGTGAACACGTAGGTGGAGTTGTTGGGAATCGGCATGTTTCCGGCGGCCGAGCCGACGTTGCACAGTGCGCCTTCGCCGCGCGGCACCATTTGATCGAGCACGGCCTTGGTGATGCGGAACACCGCGGTGGCGTTGAGGTTGTACTGGTTGACCTCGTAGTCCCAATCGGCTTTCATGAAGGGGCCGAAGGAGGCGATGCCTGCAGAGTTGACGCAGATCGTAACCGTGCGCGAGTGAATGTGTTCAAGCAGGGCCGTGACGTCGCGCTCTTTCGAGAGGTCGGCGGCAAAGACTTCGCAATTGACGCCGTGGCGCGTGGTGAGGGCGCCCGCGAGCTGCATGAGCACGTCCTCACGGCGCGCGACAAGGATGAGGTTGTAGCCGGCGGAGGCAAGGTCGCGGGCGATGGCTTCGCCGATGCCTTGCGACGCTCCAGTGACCAGTGCGTAGGAGTCGATGGAAGGGGCAGGAAAAGTCATGTTGCCCACAGTACTAGTCGTACTCGACCTCGAAGATGTCGCCGGGCTGGCAATCGAGGGCTTCGCACAGTGCGCTGAGTGTGGTGAAGCGGACCGCCTTCGCCCGGTTGTTGCGCAGTACCGAGAGGTTGACGGGGGTGATGCCGACCTGCTCAGCCAGCGCAGCGCCGGTGATTCCTTTGGCCTCGATGAGTGCGTCGAGACGGCACACGACGCGGGGTGTCTTAGACAAGTCCGTCAACCTCCTCCTCGAGTGTCTTGCCGCGCACGAGCACAGCTTCGAAGGCAATGAGCGTTGCTATGAGGATGAGCGCGGGGCTGACGTCGGAAAGCGGTGTGCCCGATCCGGTGTTCCACCAGGACTCGACTCCGAGGGCGGATGCCGCGTAGTTGTTGGCGAGCCCCTCGATGCCGAGGCGGGCAATGAGCCAGCAGATTATCGAGTACCCAGCGAAACGCAGTGACCTGGTCGCCGTGTTGGTGAAGAGCCTGCCGCGCAGCATCGAGGTGAAGGCCCGGGTGAGGAATACGGCGCCGGCGATCAGTGAGGCGTACTTCACCCCGAAGGCGGCCAGGTAGCCGATGACAGCGCCGCGCGGAAGCGCCGAGGCGGCCAAGCCATCTGGGAGGGCGGGAGAGAGGCGGGTGATGAAGATCCCATGTGCGAGCATGTGGTAGATCTCCGGGATGCAGTAGATGATGACGGCGATCACGACGATCATGAGCGCGGAGTTGAAGCTTTTGGTGGTCGGGGTTGCGAGACGAGCACTGTGGGCCATGATGCCTCCTTGGCAGACGGGATATATCGATAATCGATATTGTCGTAATTCGATAATATCGTAATTCGATATGCGCGCAAGGGGGTGGGCGGAATTATTCCTCCCAAAGGCTGCCCGCCGCCGCGCAACCTGCAGCGGCAGAGACTGCAACGTAGGCCCCTACACATCAACAGGACCACTACAGACTTCCGCCGCCGGCACCACCCACGCCCACTGTGGGGGCGGGCGGGTGGTGCCGGCGGAGGAAGTTTTCTACCGTGTTCAGGGCCGATGCGTCCCGCAGGCGGTAACAGCCTGCGGGACGCGCAGTTACAACTGGGAACGGTTGTTGCCGTCGTCGAGGCCTTCCTCAACCTGCCCGGTGCGTGCTTCCGTGTTCGGGTGCTCGTCGAGGTGACCCTCGTCGGTCGCGGCGGTCTCGTTCTCCGCGTTCTCGAAGTCGTCGACGGAGTTGAAGTTCGTCGGGGAGTTTCCGATGCGAGTGACGGCGGCGTCGAGAAGCTTGTCCTTTTCGGAGGCCTGGCTGCGGTCAGCGTCCTGAGCCATCTACTTCTCCTCCTCGGTGGAGACTTCCTCCTGGAACTGCGGGTCGGCGTCGGGATCGGTGAGATCGTTAATGCTGTCTTCGTTGGTCGGGGTGTTCTTCTCGGTCATGGTCAAGCCTCCTTCAATGGGTTATGAGCTTCAAGCTTAGCGACGCCTCGCCCACGCCGCCGTCACAGCGACGCAGCCAACCGGGTGCCCTGGTCGATCGCGCGCTTGGCGTCCAGCTCCGCGGCCACGTCCGCGCCACCAATCAGGTGGGCTGTGATACCGCGGGCGAGCAGCTCGTCGTAGGGCTCGCGCAGCGACTCCTGGCCGGTGCAGATCACGACGTTGTCCACGTCCAGCGTGCGCTCTTCGCCGTCGACCGTGATGTGCAGGCCGGCGTCGTCAATGCGGCGATAGGTCACACCCGGCAGCATCTCCACCCCGCGGTGCTTGAGCTCGGTGCGGTGAATCCAGCCGGTTGTCCGGCCCAGGTTCTCACCGAGTTTCGAGGACTTGCGCTGCATGAGCGTCACGCGCCGCGCCGGACGTTCCCGCTCGGGCGCTTTCAACCCTCCGGGGTTGGTGTAGTCCGTATCCACGCCCCACGCGTCGAAGAATGCCTCCGGGTCCCGGCAAGTGTCGCGCTCGGGCTCAGTGAGGAAGCTCGCAACGTCGAAGCCGATGCCGCCCGCGCCCAAAATCGCGACCTTGTCGCCCACCTCCGCGCGCTCGCGCAGGACGTCGAGGTAGGTCAGCACCTTCGGGTGATCGAGGCCCTCGATCTCCGGCACGCGCGGGGTCACGCCCGTGGCCACAACAACGTCGTCGTAGCCCTCCAGGTCGTCGGCGCTCACGCGGGTATTCAGGCGCACGTCGACGCCCTCGGCTGCGAGCATGTTGGTGAAGTACCGGACGGTTTCGTCGAACTCCTGCTTGCCCGGGATTCGCCTCGCGATGTTGAGCTGGCCGCCCACGGTCGGGGAGGCGTCGAAAAGCGTGACGGCGTGGCCGCGCTGGGCCGCGGTGACAGCGCACGACAATCCCGCCGGGCCCGCACCGACAACCGCAATGCGTTTCGGCGCCTCGGCCGGGGTGACCACCAGCTCGGTCTCGTGGCCCGCGCGAGGGTTGACCAGGCATGTTGCAACCTTCATGGAGAAGGTGTGGTCCAGGCATGCCTGGTTGCAGGCGATGCACGTGTTAATCAAGTCAGCGTTGCCGGCGGCGGCTTTGCTCACGAACTCGGCGTCCGCGAGGAACGGCCGCGCCATGGACACCATGTCGGCGTAGCCCTCGGCGAGCAGTTCTTCGGCCTTGTCGGGGGTGTTGATCCGGTTCGAGGTAACCAGCGGGAGGTTGAACACGCCCCGCTGCCGCGCCTTCATCAGCTCCCGTGTCACCCACGCCCACGCCCCGCGGGGCACCGAGGTGGCAATCGTGGGCACCCGCGCCTCGTGCCAGCCGATGCCGGTGTTCAAAATGTCGGCACCGTCTTGCTGGATCCACGCCGCGAGCTGGATGACCTCGTCCAGCGTGGACCCGTCCGGAACCAGGTCCAGCATGGACAGCCGGTAGATGATGATGAACTCGGGCCCCACGGCCTCGCGGACGCGGCGCACGATCTCGCGGGCGAAGCGGGCGCGGTTTTCGTAGGACCCTCCCCAGCGATCCGTGCGCTGGTTGGTGTGTCGCGCGATGAACTGGTTGATCAGGTAGCCCTCGGAGCCCATGATCTCCACGCCGTCGTAGCCGGCGGAGCGGGCCAGGGTCGCGGCGCGGACGAAGTCCTCGATGGTCTGCTCGACCTCCGCGTCGCTCAGTTCGTGCGGGACAAACGGGGCAATGGGCGCCTGAATCGGGCTCGGGCCGACCATCTTGTCGTGGTAGGCGTAGCGCCCGACGTGCAGAATCTGCATTGCAATCCTGCCGCCTTCAGCGTGCACGGCTTGCGTGATTCGGCGGTGCTGCTGGGCCTCCTGCTCGGTGGCCATCCGCGCGCCGTGGTGAACGGTGCGCCCGGCGTCGTTAGGCGCGATGCCGCCGGTGACAATGAGGCCGGCGCCGCCGCGCGCCCGTTCGGCGTAAAAGACTGCGAGGCGTTCGAATCCTTGCTCCACCTCTTCGAGGCCGGTGTGCATGGATCCCATGATCACCCTGTTTTTCAGGGTCGTAAAACCGAGGTCAAGTGGCTCAAAAAGGTGCGGGTAGGGGCTTGTCATGGTGGGCAGTCTAGCAGTTGGCTTCTGCGGCGGAGACCGTTTCGAACCAAACAAACGAGCCTGAAAACTGCACCCGCGCAGGCTGCGTGCAACATCAAGGCTGCGGCTCAAAGGCCAGATAGTTAGGGGATTGAAACTGTAGGGTGGGGGCGTGGATACAACGACGGTGAGACTTGAGCGAAACGAAGCGGTGGCAACGCTGACCATCACATCCAAGATGGGAGCAATGGGCCGGGCGTTTTGGGAGGAAGTGCCGCACGTGCTGGCCACCTTGGGTGATGCCCGGGTGCTCGTGCTGCGAGGCGTTGAAGTCTTCAGCGCCGGGCTGGACGTCAAGGACAGCGCTGAGCAGATTGTGCCGGCGCTGGGGAATCCGGAGAAGTTCACGGCGGTGGTGGACCGGATGCATGCCGTCACCGAGGGGGTGGCGGGGCTGCCGATCCCCGTTGTCGCCGCCGTGAACGGGTGGTGTGTCGGCGCGGGCCTCGAGCTCATCGCCGCCGCGGACATCCGTCTGTGCAGCTCCGATGCCCGTTTTAGCCTGCCGGAGGTCAAGCTGGGTATCACCGCCGACCTCGGCGGATTGCAGCGCCTCCCGCACATTGTTGGGCGTGGTCGCGCGGCGCACCTCGCCTTAACCGGCGAGCCAATCGACGCCCGCACCGCCGAATCCTGGGGACTGGTCACCGAGGTGCTAGGTAGCCCCGAGGCACTCTTTGCGCGGGCGGAAGAACTGGGCCAATCCCTCGCCGGATTGCCGCCAAAGGCGCTCGAAGGCACGAAGCGCACGCTTGTCGACGGCCTTGACCACAACAAGAGCATGAAAAACGCGGTGTTGTGGAACGCCCAGCATGTCAGCGTGGACAACCTGCAGGAAGCACTGTTCAAAAACAGCACTGACAGGTAAAGCGCCTTTTAATGTGCCGCGATCTCGCGCAGCACCGCGACATGGCCGTCGAAGGCCTCCTTGCCCGCGCGCGTGAGCGTGACCCACACGGTGTCCTTGGCGTGGGTGGAGCCGTATTCGCGGAAGCGGGTGATGTAGCCGTGTTCTTCGAGGGCGGAAAGCTGCTTGGACAAGGTGGTATCGGAAAGCCCGGTGACCTCGCGCAGGTGGGCGAAACGCATCTCGTAGCGCACTTCGCCTTCGGTAGCTCCGGCGGCGGACAGCGCGGCGCAGATTTTCAGCCGGCCCACGGGGTGGATGACGGGATCAAGCTGCACGGCCGCTCCATTCCCACCAGTACAAAACTGCAAACGCTGCGGCGGAAACCACCCCTGCGACGATCGCCCAGGTCAATGGCCCCTTGGGTAGCCAGGTGAGGGCCAAGACTAGAAAAGCGATAAGAAAAGCGCTCCGGGAAACCTGGGGTCCGGCCTTGACCTCCTGCTTCAGCGACTCGCGAACCCCGCGATTCCTGCTGTCGATGTACGTGATGGCGATCAGCAGAACTGCACAGGCAACGGAGAGCACGTACCCCCAGGGGCTTTCGTAGACCACCAGACCTATGGAAGCGCCCAGCAGGAGGGAGACCGCAAAGCCCACCCACAGGGGCACCCGGCGCTGGCCCGAACGGCGCTCAACCGAGCGTTCTACCTCCTCGACAGCCTGAAGCGCCTCTTTAACATCGCTACTTTCCGTAGTGGAAAGTATAGGATGGGTAGCGCTTCGGGTAAAGGCCTAAATCTCGTGCATTTCCTTGTTCACCGTTTCGGGCGCCCACACGATGGCGGCGAGCGAGATGGCGGTGACCACGGAGAGGTATATACCCACGGCCTGTGGGCCATAGGAGGCGTTGAGCGCAGTGGCGATAAAGGGAGCGATGGCAGCGCCGAGGATGGACGAGACGTTATAGGAAACGCCCGATCCCGTGTAGCGAACGTTGGACGGGAAGAGCTCCGGCAGGATGGCGGACATCGGCCCGAAAATCATCCCCATCAGGACCATTCCGAGGAACAGAAAGACCCCAAGAGAGATCATGGTGAAGCTCTCCGGGTTGAGCAGCCAGCCAAAGCTCAGGCCGTAGATGATGATGGCCACGGAGGTCAGGCCAAGCACGGGGCGCCGGCCGTAGGTGTCCGCCAGGCGGCAGGCAACCGGGATGCCGAGCATGAAGCCGAAGATGCAGACGAGCTGGAGCTTGAGGAAGTCGACGTAGGGGATACCCAGGCCAACCCCTTCGGCGGCCGAGCCAATGCCGTAGGAGAGGAACCAGGTGGTCACGAGGTAGAACAGCGTGTAGCAGCCGACCATGATGAAGGTGCCCTGGAGAAGCGGCCGCCACGCCTTAGCGAACACCTCGGACAAAGGGGAGGAGACTTTCTGGTCGGTCTCGATCACCTGCTGGAACACCGGGGTCTCCTCGATCTGCAGGCGCACCCACAGCCCGACCGCGACCATCACGGCGGACATGAGGAAGGGCACGCGCCAACCCCAGGTCATGAACGCGCCCTCGAGGTCGCCGGTGGAGTGGCCCAGCCAGGTCACCAGGATGAGGAAGAGGCCGTTGGAGAGGAAGAACCCGAACGGGGCGCCGAGCTGCGGCCACATTGCCGCCCAGGCGCGGCGGCCCTTTGCTGCGGTCTCGGTGGACAGCAGCGCCGCCCCGGACCATTCGCCGCCGAGCCCGAGGCCCTGACAGAAGCGCATCAGCGCAAGCAGTGCCGGCGCCCAGATGCCCACCTGCGCATACGTAGGCAGAAGCCCGATGATGAACGTTGCAATACCCATGGTGAGCAGTGCGAAGACAAGAGTGGCCTTGCGGCCGACGCGGTCACCGAAGTGGCCGAAGACGACAGAGCCTAAGGGCCGTGCGATGAACGCGAGGCCGAAGGTGGCGAAGGACTGCAAAAGCGCGACGGTGTCGCTTTCCGACTTGGGGAAGAACAGGAACGGGAACACGGCCACGGCGGCGGTGGCGTAGGCGTAGAAGTCGTAGAACTCGATGGTGGTGCCGATGGTGGAGGCCAGGCGCACTTTCCGACGCTCCGCCGCACTCGCCTCCTGGGGTGGCGCATGGGTGGCCACCTGGGTGCCGACAGTTGAACTCACAATCCCGATCCTTTCGATATTCGGTTCATCTCGTTTCGTGGGATGTGAATTTTACCCAGTGGAATGAGGAATGCTGAATCGGGGGCCGAGATACGGTGGCCGCGGCGCTTGGAACAAGGCAAAACCGGCCTGACGGGATCGAAAAGATCCAGCAAGCCGGTTTATCCGCC
>NZ_GG667192.1:61324-69034 GCF_000159635.1 Corynebacterium lipophiloflavum DSM 44291
CACCTTGGTGCGACTGGGGACAACTGCGCCCCCAGCAGGACTCGAACCCGCGACCAGCCGGGTAGAAACCGGATGCTCTAATCCACTGAGCTATGGGGGCAATGCACGGTAGGGGTGTGCCCTGCGTGCGAGTTAGGAAGTATAGCGCAGAGGGCCCGGGAATCCCGCTTCCGGTTATGCCGCGACCTCCATCGAAAGTATGGTGTGAAGGTATGTCACACAACGGCTCGCACACCATGCAGGCAACGGCGGCGGTCAAGGTCGCGTGGCCTTTCTACGCGGCCGCAGTGGTTGTCGCAGCTCTTGTGGCGGGGACAGTGGCGACAATGTTCTCCGACGACTCGCTGGCCGCGCTGGGCATCCCGGACCCCGGAACCATGACCACCTTCGGCCTGCCCGCCCTGCGTGCCACGGCGTGGTTGTGCGCCGCCCTGGCAGCGGGGTCGTTTCTCTTTTCGGCGTTCCTCATCCCGCCGCGACGCACCGGCGATGACCTCAACGGCGCCCGTCTCAGCGTCGACGGGGTGATCGCCTCGCGCACCGCCGGGTGGGCGTCGTTAAGCGTGTGCTTGATCGCGCTGACCATGATTCCGCTCGTGCTTTCCGACGTCTCCGGCACCCCGCTCGGCCAGGTTCTGTTCGAGCCGTCAGCGTGGGCGACCGCGCTTGAGCAGGTGGCCGACGCGCAGGTGTGGCTCGGCGTGGCGGCGATTGCCGGTGTTGTCGGCGTCGCGGCCCTTGGCGCGCACTCTTGGTGGGCGCAGGTTGCGCTGCTGGTCGGCTCGCTGGCCACGATCATGCCGCTGGGTTTGACGGGCCACTCCGCCACAGGCGGCGACCACGACTACGGCACCAACTCCTATCTGTGGCACCTGGTGTTTATGCTGCTGTGGATTGGCGCGCTCATGGCGCTCGTCGCCTACGGACGCCGCCTCGGGCCGCACCTCGACGCCGCCGCGCGCCGCTACTCGCAGGTGGCGCTGTTTGCCTTTTTGGTGATGCTGGTCTCGGGCGTGATCAATGCGTCGATACGCGTGCGGCCCGAGGACCTGCTGCAGTACAACTACGGGCTGGTGCTGGTCGCCAAAACGGTCGCCCTTTTGGTGCTGGGGCTAATCGGCTACGCGCACCGCTCGATCACCATCCCGCGCCTGGGCACAGACCGCACTGCCTTTACGCGCCTCGCCGCCGTGGAAGTGCTCGTCATGGCCGCCGTGACCGGCGTGGCCGTCACACTGGGGCGCACGCCGCCGCCCCCGCCGCGCGTCGTTGGCTTAAGCGAGATGCAGCTGCAGATGGGCTACGCCCTCACCGAACCCCTCACGGTGACCAACTGGCTGGGGCAGTGGCGCTTCGAGCTGCTCTACAGCGTCATCGCCCTGCTCCTTGCGGTCTACTACCTGCACCTGGCCCGCCGCGTCGACGGTTGGCGGCACTCGCGCACCGTGTGGTGGCTCCTCGGCTGCGCCACGGTGGTGGCCACCCTGTCGTCGGGTGTGGGAATGCACATGCCCGCGTCCTACTCCGCGCACATGATCGTGCACATGGTGTTGTCCATGGTGGCACCCGTTTTGCTCGTGCTCGGCGCGCCGCTGACCCTGGTCGCAGCCGCGTACCCGGCGGGGGAGTTCAACCCGCGCATGTGGGTGGAATCCTTCCAGCGCTCGCGCTTTTTGCGCCTGATCACGTGGCCGCCGGTGTCCTTGGCGCAGTTCGTCTTTTTCTTCTACATCCTCTACATCTCCATCCCGCTGTACGAGCTGATGATCTCCGAGCACGCGGGCCATGTGATCATGAACGGCATGTTCCTGCTTTCCGGGTACTTCTACTTCTGGGAGCTCATCGGACCAGACCACATCGAGGGGCGCGCGAGTGCAAAAGTGCGCCTCGCGTGGCTCTGGGTGTCCATGCCCATCCACCTGTTCATGGGCGTCTACCTCATGCAGCTGGGCGTCATCATGGGCGAAGACTTCTACAACTCTCTGAACCTGCCGTGGGAGCCGGACCTGCTTGCGGACCAGCAAACCGGCGGCGGCATCGCCTGGGCGTCAGGGTCGTTCCCGCTGACCGTAGTGTTTGCCGTTTTGTTCTACCAGTGGTGGCGCGAGGACAAGGCCGAAACCCGCGAGCTGGACCGACAGGCCGAGGAGACGGACGACGAGGAGTGGCGCCGCTACAACGAGATGCTCGCGCAGTACTCCGACAGCGGCTCCCGGCGCAAGTAATCGCCGAACGCCTGGCCAAATCTGTGGACAGACCGGGGTTTATCCACAGGCTTTCCGACGCCCCCACCACCGCGTCGCCCTGACGTGCAAGTGTGAAACTACCGCGCGTCACTCGCCGCGCGGCGTCACACGCCACCAACGAGAAAAAAGGGGGGCTCGCTCGTGAGCCACATGCACATCACCGTTTCCGGCAACCTGATCTTCGACCCGGAGATGCTGCACTTCGACAGCAACAAGTACCTGACCAAATTCCGGATCGCCTCGTCCCGGCGCTTCCGCACCAACGAGCTCGACCAGAACCAGAAGCCGATCTGGCAGGAGACCGACACGCTCTACCTCGACGTCGAATGCTGGGGCCAGCTCGCCATCAACGCCAAAGCATCGCTGTTCAAGGGTGCGCCGGTGCTTCTCGTCGGGTCCCTGGTCACCGACTCCTGGGCCGATCCCTCGCAGACCGATGAGGACGGCAAGCCGGCAACCCGGCAGAAGAACGTGCTCAAGGCCTTCAAGGTCGCCTTCGATCTGGGCAACTACCAGGTGTCCTCGCAGAAGACCACCAACCAGTCCAACACACCGGAGGGTATGGCTCCGGTGGCGCTGAAAACCGGTGAGGACCTCGCCCCGGAGACGACCCCGACGCGCAACAGCGCCGAGGACCTCGTCCGCCAGCCGGTCCCGGCGCACAGTGATTCCGACCTGAGCTTCGCCGACGCAGCGGCGGAAGGCGAGGGCGTTCCCTTTTAGCGGGGTCAGTGTTGCCCCGTGATGTACCCTAAGTGGAGAATTGCATCAACCAATAGGGCACATAAGGGGAAAATTTAAGTGGCTGAGTTCATCTACACGATGAAGAACGTTCGTAGGGCCATCGGTGACAAGGTCATTCTCGACAACGTCACCATGGCCTTCTACCCCGGCGCGAAAATCGGTGTCGTCGGGCCCAACGGCGCCGGCAAGTCGTCGCTGCTCAAGATCATGGCCGGCATGGATCAGCCGAACAACGGCGAAGCTTTCCTCGATCCGGGCGCAACCGTGGGCATCCTGCTGCAGGAGCCGCCCTTGAACGAGGACAAGACGGTACGCGAAAACGTCGAGGAGGGCCTCGGGGACATCTTCGAGAAGAAGCAGCGCTTCGAGGAGATCGCCGAGGAGATGGCCACCAACTACTCCGACGAGCTGATGGAGGAGATGGGCAAGCTGCAGGAGGCCCTCGACGCCGCCGACGCGTGGGAGGTTGACTCGAAGATCGAGCAGGCCATGGAGGCACTTCGCTGCCCGCCGTCCGATGCGCCCGTGACCCACCTCTCGGGCGGTGAGCGCCGCCGCGTCGCGCTGGCCAAGCTGCTGTTGTCCGAGCCGGACCTGCTGCTTCTCGACGAGCCCACCAACCACCTCGACGCCGAGAGCGTGCTGTGGCTGGAGCGCCACCTGCAGGATTACAAGGGCGCCGTGCTGGCAATTACACACGACCGCTACTTCCTCGACAACGTCGCGGAGTGGATTTGCGAGGTCGACCGCGGAAAGCTTTACCCCTACGAGGGCAACTACTCCACCTACCTGGAAAAGAAGGCGGAGCGCCTCGAGGTCAGCGGCAAGAAGGACCAGAAGCTGCAGAAGCGCCTGAAGAACGAGCTGGACTGGGTGCGCTCCTCACCGAAGGCCCGCCAGGCGAAGAACAAGGCCCGCCTGGAGCGCTACGAGGAAATGGCCGCAGAGGCCGAGCAGTTCCGCAAGCTCGACTTCGAGGAGATTCAGATCCCGACCCCGCCGCGTTTGGGCAACAAGGTCGTCGAGGTCAGCAACCTTGAGAAGGGTTTTGACGGGCGAATCCTCATCGACGATCTCTCCTTCACCCTGCCGCGCAACGGCATCGTCGGCGTGATCGGCCCGAACGGCGTGGGCAAGACGACGCTGTTCAAGACCATCGTCGGGCTCGAACAGCCCGACGCCGGCCAGGTCCAGGTCGGCGAGACGGTCCAGCTGTCGTACGTGGACCAGAACCGCGCCAACATCGACCCGGAGAAGACGGTGTGGGAGGTCGTCTCCGACGGCCTGGACTACATCCACGTCGGCCAAAATGAGATGCCCTCGCGCGCCTACCTCTCCGCGTTCGGGTTCAAGGGCCCGGATCAGCAGAAGCCGTCGAAGGTGCTCTCGGGCGGTGAGCGCAACCGCCTCAACCTGGCGCTGACGCTCAAGCAGGGCGGCAACCTGATCCTGCTCGACGAGCCGACCAACGACCTGGACGTTGAAACCCTCGGCTCGCTGGAAAACGCGCTGCAGAAGTTCCCGGGCTGCGCGGTGGTCATCTCGCACGACCGCTGGTTCCTGGACCGCACCTGCACCCACATCCTCGCGTGGGAGGGCAACATCGAGGAAGGCAAGTGGTTCTGGTTCGAGGGCAACTTCGGCGACTACGAGAAGAACAAGGTGGAGCGCCTCGGCGAGGATGCCGCGAAGCCGTCGCGCGTCACCCACCGCAGGCTGACGCGCTAGCAACGGCCCGCTTGACTAACCACGAGATGAGGAGGACACATGACTGAAAACACTTCCACGACCAAGCCCCACGAGTTCTGCCTGCCGGCGCGGTGGGACGACTTTGACCGTTACGGCCACGTCAACAACGCCGTCTACATCGAGTACGCCCAGGAGGCGCGCTTGGCGTTCGCGACGAAGTTCTTCGGCACCTCCGGCTCGTTCCAGGTGTTCGTGCGCCACGTCGAGGCCGATTTCGTCCGCCCGATCATGCCGGACACCAGGGAGATCCTGGTGCGCACCGAGGTGATCAAGGTGGGCAACACCTCCTTTACAACGCGCCAGGACATCATTGACCGGCACGGCAACGTGTGCTGCACCGTCACTAGCGTCCTCGTGGTGGTCGATGTGAAGACCGCGACTCCCCGGGCGATCACCGAAAAAGAAATGGGGATCTTGACCTCCGGCATCGCCGAGGATGGCGAGTGAGCGCAGAATCGCTCACCGTCACAAGCGGCCGCCCCGGCCTGATCTCACTGGTGGGCCGTGCCGTGGGCCTCGATGCCTCGGCGACAGCGCGGTTCGCCCAGCTTGACGACGACCACGTCGACGTCTTTGTCACCACCCCGTTCGATTGCGTCGCCTCCCGGCGCATTTCCGGGTCTGTATCCCGCGACGGCGCGGCAGTTGCCGCCAGTGACCTGCTCAACGCCCTTCAAGCGGAGGTGGCGCGCGTCGGCGCGGCGCGCGACCCGAACTGGCCCGGCGCGCTGCCCCCGCGCGGGGGGTTCAGCGAGCGCGATGTCGTACCTGTTACCGTCGTGCGCCACCTCGCGGACGAAGGTCGTGCGCTTGCGCGCCAGTTTTCCGGCCCGCTTGGCCCACCGGCGTCATTGCTCAACCAGACGGTGCTCACCGCCGACGCCGACTCCGATGCCCCGGTGGAAATCCCGATGCGGATGATCTTCACCTGCACCGCGCTGGGCCTCATCCCCGGCTTCGCCGCCCCCGTCGAAGTGCCGCGGCATTTGCGGGTCTCCACCTCGGGCCGCTGGGTGCGTGTCGACGCCCCCTTCGGCACCGTCTACCACTCCACGTCGCTGGGACTGTTCGTCTAACCGAACACGTGGCGCAGGTGAGCGGAGCCGAACACCCAGTTCGGGTCCATGGCCTCGCGCAGGGCGCAGAACTCGTCGAAGCGAGGGTAGATGTCCGCGAAATCCTCGCGTCCCATTGTGTGCATCTTGCCCCAGTGCGGGCGGCCACCGGCGGCGCGCAGAATTTCCTCGAAGCGGGGGAAGTAGTTGGCCGGGTTCATTGCCTTGGGCACGTGGATGGCGATGTACATCGACTCGCGGCCCGTGGCGCTCGACAGGGCGACGTCGTCCGCGGCGGTGGAGCGCAGCTCGAAAGGGAAGGGGATCAACCAGCCGCGGTCATCGATTTCTTTTTGCAGCCCGCGCACGATTGCGGGGCCGTCGGCAAGCGGCACGGCGAACTCCATCTCGTGGAAGCGCACGCGGCGCGGTGACGCGAAAACCTCGTGGGCGCGCGAGCGGTAGGTGGTCGCGCCCATCGCGGCAGCGGAGATCGCGTTGAGCCGCGGTATCGCCGCAGGTACGCGGCGGGTGAACGCCAAAGACGCGGCAAACACGCCGTTGCCGATGACTTCTTCCTCGAAAGTCCGGGTCAGCCAGGTGCGCGGGCGGGGCTCGCCGCCGGGCGCCGGGGCGGTGGGCCCAAGTCGTTTGTTGGTCTTGACCATGGCGCGATCGGTGTGCGGGAACCAGAAGGCCTCGTAGTGGTCGACGGCGCGGGTGCGCTCCTCCCACGTGTCCAGGACGTCGGTGAAGTCCTCGGCGCCTTCGACCGCAAGCAGGTCGAAGGAGTCCACGCACTGCATTTCGACCTCCGCGATGATGCCCAGCGCGCCGAGCGACACCGTGACCAGGCGTAGCGCCTCGGGGTCGTCGTCGATTGTGAAGGTGCGGAGGTTGCCGGAGGCGTCGACAAGCGCAAGCGCGGTGACCGTGCCCGCGAAGCCGGTGAAGCCGATGCCCGTGCCGTGCGTTGAAGTCGAGATCGCCCCGGCGATGGACTGGGTGTCGATGTCGCCCTGGTTGGCCAGCGCAAGGCCGAAGGGCGCCAGCATCTGCGGGATGTGGTGCAGCCGGGTGCCCGCGAGGAAACGAACACGCTTGCGGGCGCGGTCAACGCTGACAATGCCGGAGAGGTTGTCCAGGCTCATCATGTCCTGCTCGCCGGCGGCGACGGGGGTAAAGGAATGCCCGCCGCCGACGGGGCGGATGCTGCGGCCGGGCGGCAGGTCGCTGACGATGTTCGCGACCTCGTCGATCGTTGTGGGGTAGTGGACGCAATCGGGGTGCGTGGTCACGGACCCCGCCCAGTTGCGGAACTTCCCATTCTTTAGCGTGCGGCTCATCGCAGTGTCCATCCTTGTCCTCTGTAGGTGTCCCACTCGTGGTGGGCACCGTCGTAGTCAACCGCGATGACGTGGTCGACGTGCTCTGTCATTTCGCCGGCCTTGGCGTGGCGGAACCACACCGGGTCGCCGATGCGGAGGTGGCGTGCCGCGCTGCCGTGAAGCGGCGTCTGCACCTCGCCGGCGCCCTCGGTGGCGGAGTAGCCCAGCCCCTGCGGGTAGACGGGAACGGGAACCCGGTCGGCGGCGGGCGGACCGGAGGCGATCCAGCCACCGGAATTCACGGTGGCCCACCCCGGCGCGGGCAGGCGGGAGACCTGGCAGACGAAAAACGCGGCCGGCACGTGGTCGATGTCGGCGAAGCGGTCGAAAATCACCGGAGTGTAGAAACCGGAGCCGGCGGCGAGCTCCGTCAGAGAGTCGTCGACGGCGCTGACGTCGAGCGAGCCCGTGCCCCCGCCGTTGACGAACTCCAGGTCCGCCAGCTCGCGCACCGCGGCGACGCAGTCGGCGCGCCGCGGCACGAGCTGCGCCATCGAGGCGCTGCGCAGCCAGCGCTTGACCGCGCCG
>NZ_GG667192.1:69391-72691 GCF_000159635.1 Corynebacterium lipophiloflavum DSM 44291
CGACCTGGCCCTCGTAACCCATCACGCCGACGAGTTTGAGCGCAGGCCTGCGCAGCACTTCGGCAGCGAGTGTGCGGGCCTGCTCGGGGGTGCGAATCGGGGAACGGCGCGGGCCGATAGCGAAACCGGGAACGCCGGGAACGCGCAGGGTGCAGTCGATGTCGATGCACACGCGCACGGGACCGCCCCCGGCGGCCGCAGCCGCGGCGAGCTCGAGGTGGTCCACGGAGTCGACCATGATCGTGATCTCGCGGCGCAGCGCCGTGTCGGACGCGAGCTGCGCCAGCGCCGCGGTGTGCACGCTGGGGTAGGCGACAACGATGTCTGTAAATCCCTCACGCACGAGGTGGATGGCCTCGGGCAGGGTGTAGGCGAGAATGCCGCTGTAGCCGTCGTGGTCAAGCGCGCGGCGCAAAGCGGCGACGCTGCGCAGCGATTTTGAGGCGACCCGAATCGGCAGGCCCGCGGCGCGTTCGCGCATCCGCGCGGCGTTGTGGTCGAATGCGTGAGTGTCGACCACCGCGCACGGGGCGGCCACCTCGCCGGAGCCGATCAGACGCGGCAGAAGCTCGATGAGGTGGGACGCGGGATGCGGTGATGCGGTTGGCATATGCACATCGTAGGAAGTGCGGCGACTCCGCAAACGGGTTTCGGTGAAAAAGTGTGACTAGCGGTTGATCATCATGTAGGCGACGCGCTGCATGTGGTTGCGCAGCATCTCGCGGTGCTCATCGCTCAGCTCCGCCGCGCTGAACTCGTCGAGGCTGCCCTCCATCAGCTCGAGCCAGCGCTCGGCCTCGGCCTGGCCGATGGGGAAGGGCAAGTGGCGCTTGCGCAGCATGGGGCGCCCGCGCCGCTCGTTGAAGGTATGCGGCCCGCCCCAGTACTGCACGAGGAACCAGCGCAGTCTGTCCTCGGCGCCTTCCCAGTCATCGTCGGGGTACATTGGCCCGATGAGGTCGTCGCGTTTGACCCGGGTGTAGAAGCCGTGGACGAGCGTGCGGAAGAAGTCCTCGCCCAAAAGCTCGTAGAGCGTTTTATCGCTGTGGGTACCCGGACGCGAGATGTCCATGGCTGGCTAGCTCCTTAAAGGTGTTGTCGTTGTCGACGGTGTTGCGGTTGTCCGGATGGTACTTGATCATCACGGGTTGCGTGCCGGGCAGGGTGATGCTGGCCCGCTGGAGCGATTCCAGGATGTCCTCGTACATGGACCGCGCGACACTCCACTGATCCCCGGGCAGGGTCTCGCCACCACGTGCTCACGGAGTCGACGGTCTCTGAGACTACCGGGTTGTCGGCCCCGCTGGCGAGGACGAAGGATGAGGAATCAGAAATCTTCTCGTAATTTAGTCCTACGCATACGGATTGTACGTGCATATTAATCGGGAGAAATGGACAGCTTGGTCTAGCGGTGGGCTAGACTCGCTGCGAGACGTTGCTGTGCCGAGGAAAGGACAATCCCAAGTGCCCTCCGGTTTTTCCACCGATGCCATTCACGCGGGCTACGACCCCGACTCGCTGTTCGGGCCCATCAACACCCCGATTTACGCCTCGACCACGTTCGCCCAGGACGACCTGGCGGTGACGCGCAACGGGTTCGAATACACGCGAGTGGGCAACCCGACGATTAGCGCCCTGGAGGACACGGTCGCGGCCCTGGAAGACGCGGAGTTCGCCGTCGCCTTCGCCTCGGGCATGGCGGCGATCGACAGCGTGCTTCGCGTGCTGCTCAAGCCCGGCGACCACATCATCATCGGCAGCGACGCCTACGGCGGCACCTACCGCCTCATTCAGCAGGTGTTCACCCAGTGGGGCGTGTCCAACTCGGTTGTCGACATGACAAACGCGCAGGCGGTTGCAGCCACGATCCATGACAACACAAAGGCGATTTGGGTTGAAAGCCCCACGAACCCGCTGCTCGATATCGCCGATATCCGCGCGATCGCCCAGATCAAGGGTGGCGCCGCTCTCGTGGTGGACAACACCTTTGCATCGCCCTATCTGCAAAAGCCTTTCGAGCTGGGCGCGGACATCGTGGTTCACTCGACAACGAAGTACATCGGCGGGCACTCCGACGTCATCGGCGGTGTGGTGTGCTCCAACGGTCAGGAGCTCGAGGAGCAGCTGCGCTTCTTCTTCGGTTGGGTTGGCGCGATTCCGTCGCCCTTCGACACCTACCTCACGGCCCGTGGCCTCAAAACGCTCGCGGTGCGCATGGAACGTCACTGCGACAACGCGGAAGCCGTGGCGCGCTTCTTCGAGGGCCACGACAAGGTTGCGCGCGTGTGTTACCCGGGGCTTGAATCGCACCCGAACCACGACACGGCGGTGCGCCAAATGAAGCGCTTCGGCGGCATGGTCTCGGTGATTTTCAACACCGAGCAGCAGGCCCGCACGTTCTGCCGCTCCACGAAACTGTTCTGCCTCGCGGAATCGCTGGGCGGGGTGGAGAGCCTGGTCGAGCATCCGGCGACGATGACGCACCTGGCGGTGGAGGGCTCGGCGTTGGCGGTCCCGCGCGAGCTTGTGCGCATCTCCGTGGGCATTGAAGACGAAGCGGACCTGCTGGCTGATATCGAGCAGGCACTTGCGAACCTCTAAAGCGTAAAAACCCTCGCTGACACAAGTTATGCACTAGTATTTATGCATAACTTGTGCAGAGTCGATGGAGGTCAGATGGCGCGAAAGCCGACGTACGTCATCATCGCGGAGGAACTCCGCCGCCGGATTGAGGCCCGGGAGCTAAACCCCGGCGACAAGCTGCCGTCGGAACGTGAGCTCGTCGAGGAGTTCGGCGTGGCGCGGATGACTGTGCGCCACGCGCTCGACCTGCTCCAAGCCGAGGGAATAATCGCGCGTCGCCGCGGGCGCACCGGGGGCACCTTCGCGCGCGCCCTTCCGCCGATGATTGACCTCTGCGCAGACAGGGGGTTCATCGACCAGCTCCAGCAGGCCGGCGTGGAGGTCCACACCGGCACCTTTTTCGCTGGCGAAAAAGCTCCCCCGCGCGCCGCGGTGCGCGCGTTCGGAGAAGACGAGCTCGGCCCCGTCCTCACCCGTGAATTCGTGCACTACGCCAACGCAACTCCAGCAATCCTGGAATCGGTGTGCATCCGCCCGGGGTGCGAGGATCTCGTCGGCGACAGCAGCCTGCGCGACATCGCTCCGCGAGCGGGAATCAGCTTCGAGGACGTGATCACCCCCTCGGTTGCCTCCGAAGTGGAGTGCCAGCGACTGGGGCTCAGCCACAGCGCGCCCCTGCAGCGCATCGCCCGCCGCGTCCACGTGGACGGCGTGCTA
>NZ_GG667192.1:73011-88443 GCF_000159635.1 Corynebacterium lipophiloflavum DSM 44291
CGCGCGCGCCGCGCGATCGCGCCCCTCGGACAGCACACGGCGCAGCCCCGCGGTGAGGTCCTCTCGCGCGAGGAGGGCATCGGCCTTGGCGATCGCCTCCTCGGAGATGTCCCACATCGGGTAGATGCCCTCCAAGGTGCGCTGCGCCATCTCGTTGGTGAGGCGATCCCACAGTTCAGGCGCGATGCGGAAATACTCGTCGCTCAAGCCCTCGAGGCCCTCGGCGTTGAACGTCAGCCCGTCCATGAGGTAGCGGATTTCCAGGTTGGAGCGATCGGAACGCGTGATCTCCTCCCACGCCCAGCGCTTGTCGGCCACCGCGCGTGCGCGCAGCTTGGACACGGCGCCCTCGGACGACGGATCGTCCACAGCGTCGGCGTCGTCGACGCCGCGCGTGCCGTGCGCGATGAGAGCGGTCAGCGCCAGCCAGCGCAGTTCTTTGTTGTCGGAGGTCTCGAGCAGCTGAGCGAGGTGTGCGGCGGAAGCGTCGTCAAGCGGAAGGCGAGCGAGCGCTCGGTCGAAGATCACCGCCGGCTCGGTACCGCGCAGAGCGTCGTTGAGCATGGCGGTGGCCTCGCCGCGGAATTCGGGGGCGACGTAGAGCGTCGCCGCGGTCACGGCCTGACTCAGCAAGCGTTCCTGGACGGTCGGCTGGTCCTCCGCGGCAACGTGTGCGGCCACGAGCTTGACAAACTCGCGCGCCGGCAAGCGCCCGTCGCGCGTCGCCTCCCAGGCTGCCGACCAGCACAGCGTGCGCGCCATCGGATCCTCAATCGCGCTGATGTGCTCGAGCACGAAGCGCATGTGCTCTTCGGTCAGGCCCATCAGGCAGTAGGTGAGGTCGCGGTCGTTGACCAACGCCAGGTCGTGTTTCACGCCGGCGAATTCGGGGATCTCGGTGCGGCTGCCCTCGATGAAGATCTCGGTGTCGTGGGTGCGGGTGACGCGGCCGTCGATAAGCGAGTACAGCCCCACACCAATGCGGTGGCTGCGCTGCACGTCGGACTCCTGCACCACCGCGAAGTAGTTCCCCGTGATCTCCGGGTAGAGGCGGGACACGCCGGTGGTGCGCAGCCACTGCTGCGACCACTGCGACAGGTCGCGCCCGCTCGCCGCCTCGAGCGCACCGAGTAGGTCGGCAAAGGTCGCGTTGGCGAAAGCGTGGTTGCGGAAGTGTTCGCGCACGCCGGCGAAGAACTCATCGCGGCCCACGTAGGCCTGCAGCTGCTTGAGCACGGACGCGCCCTTGGCGTAGGTGATGCCGTCGAAGTTCTGCTCGGCGGACTCGATGTCGGGCGCGTCCGCTGCGATCGGGTGGGTTGTCGGCAGCTGGTCCTGGGAGTACGCCCAGGCCTTCTCAATGGCGGCGAAGGTGACCCAGGCGTTCGGGTACTCGCCGATCTCGGTCTGCGCGATCGCGGACGCCCAGGTGGCGAACGACTCATTGAGCCACAGGTCGTCCCACCACTGCATGGTCACGAGGTCGCCGAACCACATGTGCGCCATCTCGTGCAGGATGGTGTCGTTGCGACGCTCGACCTTGTGCGGGGTCGGCTCGGAAGTGAAGATGTACTCGTCGCGGAACGTTACCGCACCGGCGTTTTCCATCGCGCCCATGTTGTACTCCGGGCAGAAGATCTGGTCGTACTTGCCAAAGGGGTAGGGCAGCGCGAAGTTCTCGTGGAAATAGACGAACCCGTCCTTCGTCTGGCGCAGCAGGCGCTCGGCGTCGAGGTGCTCGATCAGGCTGGCACGGGCGTAGAGGCCCAGCTCGATGCTCTTGTTCTCATCGGAGAAGGTATCGTGAACCGATTCGTACTCGCCGGCGCACACCGCGACGAGGTAGGTCGACAGCGGGTAGGTGATCTCGCACGACCAGGTGTCGCCGTCCCGGGCGGCTTTCTCGTTGAGGACGACGACGTAGCGCTCGGGCGCGGTCACCGAAATGGAGTAGGTGGCCTTGATATCGGGCTGGTCAAAGCAGGCGAACACTTTCATGCCGTAGGCCGGCTCGAACTGGGTGTAGAGGTAGTCCTTGCCGTCGGCCGGGTCGGTGAACTTGTGCAGGCCCTCGCCCGTGCGGCTGTAGGCGGAGGTTGCGGTGACCGTCAGCTCGTGGGATCCGGCCTCAAGGACCATGTCTCGCCCGTTAAGCTCCGCGCCGTCGAGGCTGGCGGAAAACGAGTCGGCGACGAGATCAAAGAACGTCTCGCCCTGCGTGGAGGTAAATCTCACCGTGGTGGTGGAGGTGAAGATGTCCTCGCCCGTGATGTCGAGGTGGATGTCGTAGTGCACGTCCGCGATGAGCGCGGCGCGGGCCTGGGCGTCGATACGCGAAAGGTTAGTCTTCATAATCGTCCACGCTACCCGCCCATGCGATTTCGCTAGGCTCGGGGACATGACTGACAAAGTAACTTTCTGGTTCGACGCAACCTGCCCGTTCTGCTGGCAAACCTCCCGCTGGATCAAGGAGGTGGAAAAGGTCCGCGACATCGAGGTCGAGTGGGTCCCCATGTCGCTCGCCGTGCTTAACGACGGCCGCGATCTGCCCGAGGACTACCTCGCCGCGATGGAGGCAGCCTGGGGTCCGGCGCGCGTCTTCGCCAAGGTGAAGCAGGAGCACCCGGAGAAGATCGACGAGCTCTACACCGCAATGGGCACGAAGATCCACACCGAAGGCCAGGGCGGCAAGCAGGGCACCGGCGCCTACAACGACATTATCGCCGCGGCCCTGGACAAGGTTGGCGTGCCCGGCACCTGCGCCGAGGTGGCTGATACCACCGACGCCGACGACCTGCTGCGCGGCTACCACGCCTCGGCGATGGACGCCGTCGGCGACGACGTGGGCACCCCGGTGCTTAAGCTCGGCGACACCGCTTTCTTCGGCCCCGTGATCACCCGCGTGCCCCAGGGCGAGGAGGCAGGCAAGCTTTTCGATGCCTCCGTCACGCTCTCCGCGTTCCCGTACTTCTTCGAGCTCAAGCGCTCGCGCACCGAAAGCCCGCAGGTCTAAGCCCATGCCGCAACGGGCATCCGAGCGCTGGGACGCCCAGCGCATCGCCGGGGTTGCCGGCAAGCGCTTCATTATCACCGGGGCCAACAGCGGTCTCGGTTTCGTCACGGCCCGCGAGCTCGCCCGCGCGGGTGCGGACGTCACCCTCGCGGTTCGTAACGAGGACAAGGGCCGCGAGGCCGCCGCCCGTATTAGCGGCTCCGTTGACGTCGAGCACCTCGACTTGGCGGATCTCTCCTCCGTGCGCCGCTTCGCTGAATCCACGGCCGAGCGCGGGCCTATCGACGTCCTGATCAACAACGCCGGCATCATGTACGTGCCGTTCGCCACCACGGCCGACGGCTTTGAGCTGCAGATGGGCACCAACCACCTCGGCCATTTCGCGCTGACCAACCTTCTGCTGCCCTCGATTACGGGCAAGGTGGTCACGCTCTCATCCATGGCTCACCGCCAGGCAGACTTGGACGTCGAGGACCTCAACTTCTCGCACCGGAAGTACTCGCAAATGTACGCCTACGGGGCGTCGAAGCTGGCGAACCTGCTGTTTACCTCGGAGCTCAACCGCAAGCTGGACGACGCCGGCTCCCGCGTGGTCGCCGTCGCCGCCCACCCCGGCTACAGCGACACCAACCTGCAGGGCCACTCCGAGAAGCGGCTCATGGACGCCGTGATGCGGTTTGCCAACCGCACGGTCGCTCAGTCCGCCGAGATGGGCGCGCTGCCGACGCTGTACGCCGCGGTGGAGGACATTCCCGGCGACAGCTTCGTCGGCCCCGACGGGTTCGCGCAGATGAGGGGGTATCCCACGCTGGTGGGCAGGTCGCAGGCCGCCCAGGATGCGGCGAGCGCCGCGCGCCTGTGGGAGGTCTCCGAAGAGCTCACCGGTGTGCGCTTCGCGCTGGGCGAGCCGGGGGCCTAAAGTGGGCACCATGCGTATTTATCTTGGGGCAGACCACGCCGGTTTCGAGCGGAAGAACCAGATCAAGGAGCACCTCGAGGCCGCCGGTCACGAGGTCATCGACTGCGGCGCGCACGTCTACGACGCCGCCGACGACTATCCCGCGTTCTGCATCGCCGCCGCCGAGTGCACGGTCGCGGACCCGGGCTCCTTGGGAATCGTGCTCGGCGGCTCCGGCAATGGCGAGCAGATCGCCGCGAACAAGGTCAAGGGCGCGCGCTGCGCCCTGGCGTGGTCCGCGGAGACCGCGCGCCTGGCCCGCGAGCACAACAACGCCCAGCTCATCGGCATCGGCGGGCGCATGCACACCGAGGCAGAGGCGCTCGCGATTGTCGACGCCTTCATCGGCCAGGAGTGGTCGAACGAACAGCGACACCAGCGCCGCATTGACATCCTCGCCGAGTACGAGGACACCGGCGTCGCCCCGGCCCTGCCGCAGGAGTAGGCCCTACCAGCCCGCGAAGATCCGCTCGAGGCGCTGCGGGCCCTCAACCGGGATCAGCCCCAGCCACGCCCCGGAGGTTCGCGTGCGCGGAGAGGTGAGGCTCAGCGCCCGGGCGGAGGCGACCTCGGTGCCGTCGGGCAGGACGAAGAACCTGTCCGTCGCGCGCCGGTAAAACGCCTCCGCGTCCGCCAGCGCCCACGGGGAGACGAGCGTGACGCGCAGCCGCTCGCCCGCGGGGCGGCCCGTGCGCACCCGGGGATCGTTCCTAAAAAGCGCCGGTTGCACGGGGGTGTAGACGCGCGCGTCGATGCGCAGCCAGGAAGAAATCACCACCTCGAGTGCGCCGGGTCCGCCGCAGTCGGGGACCACCACCGCCAGGTCCGCGGTGTCGAAGACGACACCCGCCGGCCGGGCGATGGGGTGGGTGATGCGCCCGGCGAGGGCGAGTGTCTCCGCGTTTTTCACCCGCACCTCCTCAGCTTCGTCGCAGTGCCGGGCGCCGAAATCGGCCTCGGGGTGGTGCGCGAGCGCGCCCGGCTCGTGCACGAACTCGGCGCCGGCGTTCCAGGCGCGCCACCCGAACTCCCAATCCTCGCCGCCGTAGCCGACAAAGCCCGGATCGAACCCGCCGATGTGGTGGAAGAAGTTCGCCGAGCAGGTCAGCACGGCCGAGATGATGTAGCGCCAGCTCGTGGAATCGGCCCGCGCGAGATCGGCTGTAGCGGCCCAGGCCTTGGTCAGCCAGCTCGGCTCCACCAGATCAGGGCCGGTAAGCCGCGTGCCCACCACCACCGCCCGGCGGTTGCGCTGCACGTGGGCCACCGCGGCGGTGAGGTAGCTGGGCTGGGGAATGGTGTCGCCGTCGAGAAACGCGTAGACCTCGCCGGTTGCCGCGGAGGCGCCCAGGTTGCGCGCGGCGGCGGCGCGGAAGCCCAGGTCGTCCTGGCGCACGGTGATAACGTCGGTCAGGGCGTCGACAAGCGAGGGCTCCTGCTCGGGCGGGGTTGGGGAACCGTCGTCGGCGACTATGATCTCCACCCGCGCCGGGTAGTCCTGCGCGCGAAGAGCTGCGAGTACGGCGCGCAGGCCCGCCGGGTTGTCGTAATAGGGGATGATGACGCTTACGTCAGGCCACATGCCGCCCACTGCCTTGTCCACGCCGCGGCGACGTCGCCCCAGCCGTAGCTCGGTGGATCTATCACGCGCGGGGTGAACTGCTCCACCGCCTCGCGCCACGCGCCGTCGCGCACAAGCGTGATGCGTCCGGGCAGCCACCTGTCGATCTCGCGGGTGTAGGCCGAGTCGCTGGCCAGCACGTTGCGGCCCGCGCCCAGCCACGTCATCAACGAACCTGAGGCGGAGAAATGACGGTGCGCGCACACCGGTACGGCGACGCGGCCCATCTCGGAGGCGAGCTCGTCCGCGCCGAGCCAGCCCGTGATCTCCACGCGGGCGGCGTGAGAGCTGAGATCGCGCGCCCACTGCTCGTGGCCCTGCGAGACCGCGCCGAGGAAGCGCAGGTCGTAGGCGGTGCCTTCGAGCGCCGCGATGAGGTCCTCGTGGCCCTTGCCTGGGTAGAGGAATCCCAGAATGCCCACCGTGCCGGGGACCGGGTCGAAATGGGATGAAACGCGCGGGATCGGCAGACGGATCACCGCGGGGGCCTGGTTGAAAAATTGCGCCTCGTGGTGGGAGTTCACAACGCTGACCGCCGCGGCGTCGCGCAAGCGCTGGTAGGCCTCGGCACGGCGCGCGCAACGCTCTCTGCCTTCCTCGGGCTGCGGGACATCGTGGAAGGACACCGAGGCAGGGCGCCCGCCCAGGCGGCTTAGCAGCGCCTCGACCGCCGCGAGCGGTTGGGCGCCGAAGAGGTGGTCGGTGAACGTGACGTGGATGGGGGAGTCGGCAAGCGGGGCGTGAGTGAATGCCTCCTCTCGGATGATGTCGCGCTCGCCCACGCCGAGCGCGGCTGCGAGCTGCAGCGCGTAGGCGGTGACGCCGTGGCCCTCCGGGCCGACGATGAGGTGTTTCATGCCAGCCCCAGGGTGCTCAGCCGCTGCGCGTGTCGCCTCATCCCGTGCGCGACAAGCGCCGGGCTGGCCCGGTAGAACTCCAGCTGCCGCGCGACGATGTCGTCGTGGTCGATCACCTCGCCGCCGCGCCGGGTCCAGTGCGCGCGGCCGGCGACCCTGACTCCCAGGGCCGCGGCCGCCTCGGGTGCGACGGGTGCGTCAAGCTCGCCGAGCATCTCGTAGTCGGGGGCGCTAACGCCGCCGGTAATGCCGAGTGCGGCGAGGATGCGCTCGGCCAGCACTACGAGCGTCGCGTTGTCCGGGTGGTTGACCGTGTGCCACACCGGGGACGTCTCAAGGTAGTCGGAGATGACGACCGCGCCGTGGCGCTGTTCGCGCGAGCGGATTTCCGCGATCGACATCAAGGCCGCGCGCCGCAGCGCCGCCGGCGGAGGCGAGATTTCCACTGCTCGGTCAAGGCCGCGCGCGACCGCGGCGAGGATGCGCAGGTCGTGGTACGGCACCACCGGCGGGTTCAGGGAGGGGTCGTCGGGGTCGCGGATGATCGCCTGGTAGGGCATGAGGGCGTCGAAACGCAGCACGGGCACCACCTGGTGGACAGCGTGGGCGGGCAGCTGGCTGATCAGCTGCGATGTGCCGACGGGCAGGCCACGGTAGTTGTCGCGGATTGGCTGGGTGACAAGGACATCGGTCCGCGCGATGAGGTTGCCGAACCACCCCATGTCCTCCGCCGTGAGTTCGTGCACGGGGGCGATGCGCTCGGAGGCGAACTTTCCGCAGCTCATGAGCAGCCTGCGGGTCGATTCCGCCTGGCAGTTTCCGACGACGGTGAGGGTGGGCATGGCCCCTAAGATACCAACCGCGGGGTGGGTGAAACTTTTAGCTGGACGCAGCAGAGCACTCAGATTCACAATTGTTTATATTGATGGAGTGAGCAAGCACGTACGCGACGTGCGGGTTTTGTCCATTCCCGCCCAACATCCCTACACGCAGGCAATTCGCCCTGCCGGTGTTGAGTACCTGCCCGATCCGGACATAGACGGCAACTGGTGGCCGCACCCGGCGCTCGAGGCCGAGTTTTGGCGCACCCCGCCCGCCGCGGACCTGGTGCACATCCACTTCGGCTTTGAGCACCGCTCGCCCGAACAGGTCGAGCAGTTGGTTGAGGCGCTGCCCATCCCGCTCGTCGTCACGGCCCACGACATCGACAACCCGCACCTGGCGGACCAAACCGCCCACCACCAGCGGCTGCGCACCCTCGTGGATGCGGCGAGCGCGGTGATCACGCTCACCGAGTGCGCGGCGCGCACGCTTGACGACGCCTTCGCGGCGCGCAACGTCACCGTCGTGCCGCACCCCGCAATTGTGACCGAGCCCCCGGCAGTGCGCCGGGAGCCTGTCGTCGGGGTGTTTCTCAAGTCCCTGCGCTCCAACGTGGTGCGCGACCCGCAGTTTTACCTCGACCTCAGCCGACGTGTTGCGTTGCGCGTGTTCGTCCACGACGAGCCTGCAACTGCTGAGCTACGCGCGGCGTTGGCGGGCGAGGTCGATCTGGTGGTGCACGATCCCTTCGATGACTCCGCGCTGCACCGCGAGGTCGCCGCGTTGACCGCCTGCGTGCTGCCCTACACCCGGGGCACGCATTCCGGCTGGCTGGAGATGTGCCGGGACTTGGGCACCGGCGTGGTGGTGCCCGATACGGGCTGCTACGCCGACCAAGTTGACCGGCCCGAGGCGGTGGAGGTCTACCGCAGCGCGGACGGGGCCAGCGCCGCTGACGCAGCCGCGCGCCTCCTCGCCCGTGGCACTGTGCCGTATTTGGGCGATAGGGTGGATCAATTGCGCCGGGTGCGCGCCACGCACGCCGAGATATACCGAAGCGTTCTGGATAGTTTTAACACCACGAAAAGAGCAGGAGAGGAGGTGAAGCGCCGATGACGATCGTGATGCCGAGTGAAGCGACGGTGAGCCGCGCGCCGGGGTTGAAGATCGCGTTCGTCGCGCCCGCGCGATACCCCATCCGCGAGCCCTACGCGGGTGGGCTCGAGGCATTTTGCCACACGATGGTCAGGGCGCTGAGCCTGGAGGGTCACGAGGTTGACTTCTACGCCGCGCGCGGCTCGGACGGCAACTGCCCGGAATTCGAGCTGCCCGGGGTGGACTGGGGAGCAAGCCCCGAGCTCACGTCCGACACCGGCTACCCGGAGGGCGAGCGCGAGCGGGAGGACCGCGCGTTCATTGAGCTGCGCCAGCTGCTGGTGCAGCGCGGCTACGACGTGGTGCACAACAACTCGCTGAGCCCGTGGATGTTCCCGTCGCCTGAGTCGCCGCAGGCCCTGCCGATGGTGACCACGCTTCACACCCCGGTACTCGACGAGCTGCAGGCGGTGATCGATCGCGCGGGTGCCGACGCGGGCGAGTTCGCGGCCGTCAGCCACGCGACCGCGAGCAACTGGCGCACCCCTTCGCCGGTCACTGTGATCCCGAACGGGGTCAACGTCTCGGATTGGACGCCGGGCCCCGGCGGGGCGGCGGCGGTGTGGTTCGGTCGCCTGGTGCCGGAAAAGGGCCCGCATTTAGCTATCGACGCCTGCCGGTTACTGGGGTTGCCCCTGCTGCTCGCGGGTCGCAAAGGCGACCACCGCTACTTCCAGGAGGAGATCGCGCCGCGGCTCAACGGCGAATCCATCCGTTGGCTCGGAGAGCTGTCCCACGCCGGGTTGCGCTCGTTGGTGGGCAGCTGCGCTGTCACCGTGGTGACCCCACGCTGGGAGGAGCCGTTTGGCCTGGTCGCTTTCGAGTCGATGGCGTGCGGCACGCCCGTCGCCGCGTTCGCCCGCGGTGGGCTCGGTGAGCTGCTTGCCAAGGCGCCCGCGGCACTGGCGCAGCCGGACGACGTGGTGTCACTGGCCGAGGCGATCCATTCGGCGCTGCACATCAAGCGGCCCACGGTGCGCGAATGGGTGGTGGACAACCACTCCCTGATCCAAACGGCGCGCCGCTACACGGATTTCTACCGGGAGGTGATGGTGAAGTGATCGGGATCTACGCCCACCACCACGGCTCCGGTCACCTGCAGCGCTGCAGGGAGATCCAGAAACAGTTGGCGCTGCTCGGCGAACGCGCGGTGATCCTGTCCACCGCCGACAGCGCCGACGTCGTGATTGCCGACGACGCAATGGACAACCGCGAGCGCCCCCACGACCGTGCGATGACGGCCGGAGGGACGCTGCACTACGCGCCGTACGGCAACCGCGACCTGCAAAGCCGCATGGCGCAGATCGCGCAGTGGATCGCGGACAACAACCCCAAGGCCTTCTACGTGGACGTCTCCGTCGAGGTCGGGGCGCTCGTGCGGCTTCTGGGCGTTCCCGTGATCACCCTGGCCATGCCCGGGCTTCGCGACGACGCCCCGCACCAGCTCGCCTATACCCAGGCCGACGCGATCATCGCGGCGTGGCCGTCGTGGGTGGAGCTGCCGGATCATTTACACGCCCACGCAAGCCGCGTGCACGCCGTCGGCGGGATCTCGCGGCTGCACATGCGCGAGCAAGTGCACCGCGACTCCACCCACGTGGTGGTCATGGTGGGCAAGGGCGGTGCGACGTGGGAACCTAGTGATTGGGCGGGCGTGGAGGCCGCCTGCGAGGGCTACCGGTTTACTTACCTCGAGGGCGACAACCGCGTCGACGATCCCACCGAGCTGCTCAGCGCCGCCGGGGTCGTGGTCAGCGCCGGGGGCCAGAACTCCATTGCGGATCTCGCGGTGACCCGCACGCCGGCGATCCTGCTGCCGCAGCCGCGTCCGTTTATCGAGCAGAAACTCAACGCCCGCCAGGTGCAGCGCGCCGGGCTAGCCCTCGTCGCCGAAACCTTCCCCGCCCCCGATACGTGGCCGGAGCTGCTGCGCCGCGCCGCCGCGCTTAAGCCCGACTGGTCGCGCTGGGAGACCGAGGGCGCGGCGCGCCGGGCGGCAGAGGTGATCGCGCGGGTGGCCGGGCAAGCGTCGCAGCGCATCGCGATCGTCTCGCTTGCCGACGCCAGCCGCGCCGCGCATCTGACCCACCAGGTCAACCTCACCCCCGAGGGCACCGAGCACATCACCGTCGCGCTTGCCGATGCAGCTGCGCTGCGCAAGGCGGTGCCGGAGTCCACGGTGGTGGCCGGGCGGCGCAACCTCGCCGCCGCGCGCAACTTGGCCGCCCGCACCGCGATCGAGCGCGGCGCGGAGATCCTGATCTTCCTCGACGCGGACTGCGTCGCCTCGGGAGATCTGGTGGGCGGCTACGTCGAGGCGCTTGCCACCCACCCGGGCGCGGTGGTGGCTGGCCCGGTGACGTATATGGCGCCCGGCGAGCTGCGCACCATCAACCCCGACCCGCACCCGGCGAGGCCGAACCCCGCGCCGGGGGAGGTGGAGAAGGCAGGCGACTACAACCTTTTTTGGTCCCTGTCGTTCGCCCTGCGCGCCGAGACCTGGCAGCGCATCGAGGAAAGCTTCGGCGGGTTCGACCCGGGCTTCTCCGGCTACGGGGGCGAGGACACGGACTTTGCCCGCAACCTTGCCCGCGACGGCATCGAGCTGTACTGGGTCGGCGGCGCCCACGCCTACCACCAGCACCACCCGGTGTCCTCGCCGCCGTGGGAGCATCTCGACGACATCCTGGCCAACGCCGCCTACTTCCACTCCAAATGGGGCGAGTTCCCGATGCAGGGGTGGCTGGATCAGTTCGCGGCCGAGGGCGCTATCGAGCTTGTCGACGGCACCTGGCGGCGCACCGGCACCCCCTAGCGTTGAGAGACGGTTCCCGTCAGGCGCGCCACGGGTGCCACCACCAGCGGGCGCGCGGCGAACCACGCCGCCGCGATCACGGCGAGCGCACCGAGGAAGACCAAGGTGCCGGTCCAGTCGGTGGCGTAGGTGGCCGGGTCGACGTCGCCACGCGCGGCGAACATCGCGTTGAGGTTGCGGCGCATGCCGGTCAAAAGAACGAGTCCGACGTGGGTGATGATGAACACCACGAAGAAGATCATGGTGGGAAAGTGGATCGAGCGTGCCGCTTTCATCGACACGAAGGACCAGCTCTTCGGCCACCACGGGCTCATCCGCGCGCCCGAGACAATCGCCAGGGGCGCGGCGATGAACACGACCGCGAAGTAGGTCAGCTCCTGGAGGGCGTTGTAATGCACCCAGCCGTTTTCCTCGGGCCAGTTCAGGGTGAGGTACTGCAGGCCCGCCGAGAGCGCATTGGGGAAGGTGTCCCAGCTCGTGGGCACGATCCGCGCCCACTGGCCGGTGGAGAAGAGCAGTACGTAAAACACTGCGCCGAGGGCCACCCAGGCGATGTCGAGCGCCAGGTGGAGCCACAGCGTCAGCGAAATCTTGGCCCGCGGGTTGTTCTTCGGAGCCCAGTAGGCTTCGGGTTTGCGCTCGCTGCGCACGGACAGTCCCGTCTTGATGATGAGCACCATGAGGAGCATGTTGAAAAAGTGGGCCCAGTTCAGCCAGGCGGGGATGCCCACCGGGGTGCCTGCGGGCAGCGGCTGGCGGCCGTCGAAGCGTTGGATGAACTGCCCACCTGCGTCGGTGCCCGCAATGTAGCGCGCTAGCAGCACGGCAAGCGCGAGGGCGAAACCGAACGCAATCGCGGGGGAAAGCCACCGGGCCCAGTTGCGCGAGGGTGTATCCGCGCTCGCGGTGGCCGGTTTCGGCGCCACGGGCTTCACGGGAGCGGGCTGCTGCGTCGCTTCCGCTGCCGGCGCCGGTTCGGAGGCGGGCTCTGGAGCTGGTTCCGGCTCGCGCAAAGCCGCCGCAGGCAGCGCGATGTAGGTTTCGCTGACCGGCGGGTACGCCTCGCCACCAGTGGTGCGGGGTAAACCGCGGCGCACCGCGACAGCGCTGAGGCCGTCTGCGGGCTCGGGCTGGGCGGGTGCGGGGGTTTCGGGTGCGGGGGTTTCGGGTGCGGGGGTTTCGGGTACGTCGAGGTCAACGACCGCACCGGCGGGCGGCCAGGGCTCGCCACCTGCCACCCGGGGGAGGCCACGGCGCAGTGGTGTCTGCATCGGTTTCTACTTCCTGGAGTCGAGCTCGGAGATGATCTTGGGGACGATGTCGAAGATGTCGCCGACGATGCCGAAATCCGCGACCTCGAAAATCGGCGCGTCTGGATCGTTGTTGATGGCGACGATCGTGTCGGAGGTCTGCATGCCCACGAGGTGCTGGATCGCACCCGAGATGCCGACGCCGATATACAGTTTCGGGGACACAAGCACGCCCGTCTGGCCGATCTGCGCTTCGTACGGCACCTGGCCCTCGTCGACGGCGGAGCGGGTCGCGCCGACGGCGGCGCCGAGGGCGTCGGCAAGCCCGCCGACGAGCTGCTCGAAGGACTCCTCCGAGCCGAGCGAGACGCCACCGGCGACGACTTTGTCGGCGGTGACCAGGTCGGGCCGCGGGCTTGAGCGCACGACGGGGGTGACCTTGACCACCGTGGCGCTGCGCGCATCACTGGCGGCGACTTCGAGGGTTTCCACCGCGGGCGTCGCAGGCTGCGCCCGCTTGTCGACGGACCCAGGTCGCAGCGTCACCACCGGCGCCGAATGCGTCGCCGCACCAACGGCGGTGTAGGCCCCACCGAAGTTGGAGTGATCTGCCACAACGCCCTCGGGGTCGCGGCGCAGACCGACGACATCGGTGAGCAGGGCCTTGCGGGTGCGCGCGGCGAAACGGGCGGCGGTTTCGCGCCCGCGCACGGAATGGCCAAACACGACTGCAGCCGGGTAGAGCAGGTCGAACGCGGCGACGGTGGCGTCGACAAGCGAGGCTCCCGGCGCGACAAGCACGCGGCTGGCTCCCAGCGACGCCAGCTCGTCGGCGTGATCGGCGGTGACCGTCAGCGCCACCGGCGTGCCGATCTCGCTGGCTGCGCCGATCAGCTCCGCCGCTGCGAGGTCGAGCGAGTCGTCGTGCGTGGGGTTGATGACGACGAGGATGTCCGTCATGCGCGTGCCTCCCGGGTGGTGAGGTTTTTGGATTCGAGGAAGTCGACCAGCTTGGCTGCGGCCTCGGAGTTGCCGTTGATGATCTCTCCGCGTTCGCGGGCGGGGCGCTGCGCGATGTCGACCACAATGGCGCGCGGGTGAGTCCAATCCTCCGGATCGACTCCGAGCTCGTCGAGGGTGACCGCGTTGATCTCCTTCTTCTTCGCCGCCATCAGGCCCTTGAAGTTGGGGAAGCGTGCGTCCGGGAACTCGTCCGACACCGCAGCAACGGCGGGCAGCTCGCAGGTCAGCTGGACCACCGCGCCATCGCTGGCTTGGCTGGCGGTGACCGTGGTGCCCTCGACGCTGAGATCGATGAGGTTGGTCAGGGCGGGGATGGAAAGCAGCTCGCCAACCATCGCGGCGATGACACCGCTGGCGCCGTCGGACGAAGCCGCACCGGTGACAACGAGGTCGTAGCCGTTCTTCTTCACCAGCGCCGCAAGCACCTCAGCCGTCAGCGTCAGATCGGCTCCGATCAGTTTCTCGTCCGAGACGAGGTAGGCCTCCGCCGCACCCATCGCGATCCCTTTGCGGATCGAGCCGACCGCACTTTCCGGGCCGACGCTTAAAATGTCGACCGAACTGTCGCCGGCGGCCTCCGCGATCCGCAGGGCGGCCTCGACGGCGCGCTCGCCTACCTCGTCGGCGACGACGTCACCCGTGCGGTCCGTCAGGCCCGTCTCGAGGTTCATGGTGCGGTCGCTGTACGTATCCGGAACTTCTTTCAGCAATACGGCAATGCGCATCGCGGCTCCTTACCAGCTAGATGGTCAAAGCAATGCTTCCGGAGAGTCTAGCGCGCCGCCGCGGCCGCGCCCCCATTGGGCAGTGCTGCCTTCACAGTAGCGGTGGGACAGCGGTGCCGTTGCGGGCTTAGAAGTCGAAACCGCCGAAATCGAAGCCGCCGTCGCCGCCGAAATCGCCACCGAAGAAGCCGCCGTCGCCGCCGGCGTCCCCGCCGAAATCGCCTCCGGCATCACCCGCGTCTGCGCCCGCATCACCGGCGTCGCCCATATCGGCGCCCGCATCGGCACCAGCGTCACCGGCTTCGAACTCGGCCGCGGACGGAGTGCCGGCCATACCGGCGAACATGGCCGAGTAGAACATCATCGAGCTCGCGGCCCACATGCCCGTCATCATTGCGGGAGCCCACCACGCGGACGAGTACCACCCGGCGGGCACAGGGCGACCCGCCACAGAACCACCGGGGTAATAGTGCGGGGTCTGCTCGGAGGCGGTGGGAGATGCAGTAATCTCCGTGCCGTCTTCCTGGGTCACTGTGCGCTGCTCCGTGACGCGGCCCGCGCGGCGCTGACCTTCGAGCTCCGACAGCGGCGGGCCAGGGGGCATGCCCATGATCTCACGGGCGGCGTTGACGTAGTGCAGACCCTCGAGGGCGGATTCGCGTGCCAGGTGTGCCTGCTTGACAGTGCGGGCGTCGGCAAGCGCGGCGGAAGCTGCGGTGAAACGCTCGGAGGCGTCCGCCATGGCCTGGGTGGATGCGGTGTCAGTGCCGGCTAGGTTAAGCACTTGGGAGCCGAGCCGGTCGGTCCAGCGCTTGGCGTCAGCGAGGGCGTCGTCAAGCTGCTCTTGCTCAAGCTGCTTGCGCGATCCACCACGCGCGCGAGTGCTGATCAGGTAGATGGCGCCGCCGACAACGGCGAGCAGGAGTAGCAGTTCCACGGGTTAGCCTCTCTTTAGAAGGTAGCTTTCACCCAAGTCAAACGGGCGCAGCGTGAAATTAGTTCCCCTTTTGGTCACCGGCCGTGCAGTGCGTTACACTATGACCCGCGTTACCGCATGGGAATGTCGTATAGTGGCTAATACCTCAGCCTTCCAAGCTGAAGACGCGGGTTCGATTCCCGTCATTCCCTCCACTTACCCAGGCGGACCTGACCCCTTGTTGGTGGACATAGGCTAGCCCCGGTTGACAGCCGGA
>NZ_GG667192.1:89697-93213 GCF_000159635.1 Corynebacterium lipophiloflavum DSM 44291
AGGTCGGGCCCGAGCGGTACGGCGCAGTGTTTGTGGCTGATTGACCCGGTCTATGCCGATGAGTCCGGTAAGTCCCCCAATATGGCGCTTCTGGCGGCGACGAGCCGGACCCTGGGCGGGTTTTTGGACCACGATCCGAACTTCGCCCACCGGTTCAGCCGCAGCCCCTTCTACACGGGCGAGAGCCCGGATCGCTATATCTGGTATCGGCAGCATCACCGCATTGACCGGCTGTCCGACTTCATCAGGGAGGTGCGCGAGGTGACCGACGAGCCCCAGCATGTATCGCCCCGCCAGGAGTTCTCCAGTGGGCGCGAACTCATCGAGAAGGTCAAGGCACGCCGCGAGCAGGCCCAGGCTTTCCGCGCGATCGCCGACGAGATCGAAGTCGAGATGGGCGAGGAGACGGATCGCTGCAACCCGGATCTCGTTGATGGTGTCCTGGTGCGCTGGATCAACCCGGGACGCGCCGCCCGCGACGAGACAGCCTTTCGCCACGCGCTGAAGACCGCCCACCGCCTGCGTGCGGCGGGGGAGCGGATGACCGACGCGGCGATCATCGACGCCTACGAGCGCGCCTACAACATCGCCCAACGCGAAGGTGGCGACGGCAGGGCAGCGGAGATGCCGCCGATGCGGGACCGTCAGACCATGGCGAGGCGGGTGCGCGGCTACGTCACCCAGGGCAAGACCGACTCCTACGGCACACCCACCGCGAAGTACGCCACCACAAGCCAACGCAAGGCCCTAGCCACCATGGGCCGCAGAGGCGGCCAAAAAGCCGCAGAGCGATGGTCGGATCGGGAAAGTGACTATGCGAAGGGCGCACTAGCCGAACTTAAAACCGCCAATATGAAGCGAAGCTTTAGTACAGACGAAAACAAAGGCCGTGTTCTCGCTTACGTGTCTTCACGCAAGAGGGAAGGTTATGACCCCGCGAGGGTAGAGGTAGCAAACGAATTGGGCCTTTCAGTGAGGAGAGTCAATGAGCTACGGAAAGAACTAGGCATCTCTCGAAAGCGAGGGCGGCCCGCTAAGAAGTAATTTAAATAGCGGAGCCGTAAGCAATATACGGTTCCCCTGCCCCCTGGGCAGTGTGATGCTGTTTTCTTTTTCGGTGAGACAGTAACGGGTTATAGGGGTATTGCCGGAAACTTCTTCTAAGCGATTGAGTGAGAGGCTCGACATGCCCCCAATTCCGTAATACGATAATTGCATGCCTGTTAATGTCACCGAGAAGCAGCTGAACGCCTGGGTTGCCGAGGCGGAGGATGGTTATAACGTCGATGCGCTGAAGAAGCGCGGGCGTCCGGGTCGTGGCCCCGAAGCTTCCCAGGTGGTTACGGTTCGTCTCACCCCGGAGGAGTTGGAGTCACTCGACAGGATCGCAGCCGAAAAGCATCTGTCGCGTTCAGAGATGATGCGCCAGGCGATCACCGCTCTCACCGTGGCATGAGGGTGGCGGCCTCCGCCACCAAGCACGGCATCAGTGAGGAAGACGGCATCCATGCCGCTTTATTTCCAACATGGGTCGCACCCCTTGACGATGATCCCGCGCAATGGCGTGAACTACGTCTCGGGTTTGACACCCACGCCCGACTTTTGGAGACTGTCGTGGTTGTCGCCTCCGACGGGGACGAATTGCTGATTCACGCAATGAAAGCGCGGTCGAAATACGTCGATCTCCTTAGGTAACCGCTCGGTGAGTCGACGGTTGCCTAAGGGGCGCCCTTAGAGGGCAGTCGTCACCCGGCAGAACAAGCCGCTTCTCGTCGAACCGCGACTGCTGGCGGATTTCGGCTCCGGGTGTGGCGTTGCTGGATATGGTGGGACGGTGACTACTCCTGCCCCCAGCGTCTCGACCGCTCCGAAATGCGGCACAACCTCGACAAGTTCAAGCTGCACTGGCGTGAGCGCCTCGACAGCTGGACTGAAGCTAACCAGGGGGCGATCGAGAAGAAGTACGCCCAGTCTTTCTGGTCGGACTTCCTCGCCTGCTTCGGCATCTCCGCCGCACGCATGGACCTGTTCGAGCAAGACGCCAAGCGCGCCTCGACGGG
Source organism: Corynebacterium lipophiloflavum DSM 44291 (assembly GCF_000159635.1). Lineage (GTDB taxonomy): Bacteria > Actinomycetota > Actinomycetes > Mycobacteriales > Mycobacteriaceae > Corynebacterium > Corynebacterium lipophiloflavum. The sequence goes on from NZ_GG667192.1 coordinate 91,758, forward strand.
TAATACCGGCTACATCGACCTGTTCTGGCCCTCCGTGGTGATTGGCGAGGCGAAGAAACCGGGTGTCGACCTCCAGCTCGCGGTCGACCAGGCCCGCGACTACCTGCAGGGCGGGTCCGTCTCCGCCACCGAACAACCCCGCTACATCCTCGCCTCCGACTTCGAGACCTTCCGTCTCCTGCGCCTGGGTGACCCCGAGCAGCGCTTCGACGTGACCTTCCCCCTCGGTGAGGTCACCGATCATGTGGACGAGCTGAAATTCCTCGCCGGCTACGACGAGTCCATGACCCGCGAGGAAGAGCAGGCCGCCTCGATCAAGGCGTCAAAGATCATGGCGAACCTGTTCACCGCAATGGCGGGTGCCGAGGTGGACGAGGACGTGGCCGATGCCGCACCCACCAACCCGGAGGACGAGGACGAGGAAGTCCAGCGCACCTCGGTGTTTCTGACCCGCCTGCTGTTTCTCCTTTTCGGTGACGATGCCGGCCTGTGGGAGCAGGACCGTTATTTATCATGTCCTCTGCGCTTTCCCTCGGATTGTCGATGATCTGAGCTACTGCCCTGCACTTCATGGCCAAAACCGCAGGAGCGGAAGACTAGTGCTGGAGCAACGTCTCGTTCACAATGGTCCGGGAGGTCGAAAACCCCTGCATAGGAAAGATATGGCGGAAACAGTGAGCGTGGTCGTGGGTCGGGGTTAGTCCAAGGTGGCGAGCAGCTCAGTACAGGCCTGCTCGCACCGGCGGCAGGCCTCGGCGCAGACCGTGCAGTGCTCGTGCATCTCAGCGTGGCGGGCGCATTCTTCTCCACAGGCCTGGCAGGCAGTACGACAAGCCTCCAGGACGGAGCGGATAAGGGTGACGTTCCAGTCGGTGGGCCGGGAGAGCATCCGGCCGGTGGCCGTACAGATGTCAGCACAGTCGAGGTTGAGGCGTATGCAGGTGGTCAGCTCCGCGACCATGTCCTCACCCAGGCAGGCATCCGCGCAGGCGGTGCAGGTCTGGGCGCACTCGAAGCAGGCGGTGATGCATTCGGCCAGTTTGTCCTTGTCGATCTGGCCTAGGTCCTTCGGGTGGGTCTCCAGCATGGCGTGTACGTGATGGGTCATGTCGTGCTCCATATCTCAATTCGGTCCGGAAAGGCGGGCCGGTCGAGCCGACCGGCCCACACCCTCGACCCTAGAGGCCCGACTGGCCGGAATCCAGGGCTGGACCATGAAGATTTCATGAAGAACCCCAACCTCCACCTAGCGGCGGTGCTGTTGCAAAGTTGGGGAAGTGACGACCGGAGAAGATGCCCATGGCTGTGATTATTTCACGCTGGTCTTTCTACTGCCCCAACTTTGCAACAGCACCCTTTTTGCCTTGGAGGGCACCATAAAGTGCGAAAAGCGCCGGCAGAGACGACGGTTTCGGTCACGAAACCGTCGTCTCTGGAAGCGTGGTCGGGAACCGGC
>NZ_GG667192.1:94079-119296 GCF_000159635.1 Corynebacterium lipophiloflavum DSM 44291
CAGAAACCTATTCACCACCCCACAACAGCCCAGGCGAAGATCTCGCCCGCATAAAGCCGCGGCGCGATGGGCAAACCGGAGCCCAAAACCAGCCCAATGGCGAACGCGGAAAAACACTCACGCTACAATCGTGAAACCGTGGGCCAGACGGCTTGCAGTAGTCGGATTACGGGGCGTGGCGCAGCTTGGTAGCGCACCTGCTTTGGGAGCAGGGGGTCGCAGGTTCAAATCCTGTCGCCCCGACAATGGCCAATCAGCCGCCGGGCACATGACTGGTCGTGGCAAGTATTTATAACGACTACGTGAAAATAACCAACTACAGGAGACATCCGTGAAGACTACCGTCGATAAGCTCAGCGACACCCGCGTCAAGCTGACCGTGAACGTGCCGTTCGACGAGCTCGGCGCCGAGATCGACCAGGCCTACAAAGCGATTGCCCAGCAGGTCACCATCCCCGGTTTCCGCCGTGGCAAGGCGCCGCGCCAGCTTATCGACGCCCGCTTCGGCCGCGGCCCCCTGCTCGAGCAGGTTGTCAACGACATGCTGCCGACCCGCTACGAGCGCGCCATCACGGAAAACGAGCTCAACCCGCTCGGTCAGCCGCAGATCGACATCACCAAGATCGTGGACAACGAGGTAGTCGAGTTCACCGCCGAGGTTGACATCCGCCCCGAGATCACCGTGCCCGACTTCTCCGCCATCTCCGTCAACGTCGCTGCGCTCAGCGTTGACGACGACGCCGTCGACGCCGAGCTTGACAACCTGCGTGCCCGTTTCGGCGAGCTGAAGGACACCTCCCGCAAGCTCAAGAAGGGCGACTTCGCGGTCATCGACATCACCGCGGAGATTGATGGCGAGACCATCGACGAGGCCTCCACCGAGGGCCTGTCCTACGAAGTCGGCTCCGACGACCTCATCGAGGGTCTGGACAAGGCGGTCAAGGGTCTCAAGACGGGCGAAGACGCCGAGTTCACCGCAACCATCGAGTACGGCGAGCACAAGGGTGAGGAAGCGACCATCAAGGTTGTCGTGCAGCAGACCAAGGAGCGCACCCTACCCGACCTCGACGACGAGTTCGCGCAGATGGCTTCGGAGTTCGACACCGTCGAGGAGCTGCGCGAATCGACCAAGACTCAGCTCGAGGAGACGAAGAAGGCCGAGCAGGCCGCGGAGATCCGCGACGAGGTTCTCAGGGCTGCGCTGGCCCAATCCGAGTTCTCCCTGCCGGAGTCCATCGTGGAGGAGCAGGCGCACAACCAGCTCCACCAGCTTCTGGGCCAGATGGCGCACGACGAAAACGCGCTCGCCCAGCTGCTCGAGGCCCAGGGCACGACCCGCGAGGAGTTCGACGCCAAGACCCGCGAGCAGGCCGAAGAATCAGTTCGCACCCAGCTTTTCCTTGACGCGGTCGCTGAGCAGGAGCAGCCGGAGGTTTCGCAGCAGGAGCTGACCGACCACATCCTGTTCACCGCCCAGTCCTACGGCATGGACCCGAACCAGTTTGTCGCCCAGCTGCAGCAGTCCGGACAGATTGCCAACCTCTTCTCCGACGTGCGCCGCGGCAAGGCCCTGGCCGCCGCCATCGCACGCACCACCGTGACCGACTCCGAGGGCAACTCCGTTGACCCCAACGAGTACTTCGGTGAGATTGAAGAGGACTCCGCTGAGGACGGCAACGCCGTCGCAAGCGACGCCACCGAGTCCACCGAGTCCTAAGTTGCCGCACGCAACCGTGTGAGACCCTCCGCTTCCTGGCGGGGGGTTTCTTTGTCAGCGAAAAGCACTCAACAAGCACTGCGTACGCCCGTAGCGAACACCGCTTCACAAGCCGAAACCGGCTAGTAGTGTGGTGGCATTGACCGCTCAACACTTTTTACGCCTAAGGAGCCAAAATGACTTCTCCGCAACCCGGAATGAACCTCGGCGACTCCGTCTACGAGCGCCTGCTGCGCGAGCGCATTATTTTTCTCGGCCAGCAGGTCGACGACGAGATCGCCAACAAGCTTTGTGCCCAGATCCTGCTTCTGTCCGCCGAGGATCCGACCCGCGACATCTCCCTCTACATCAATTCCCCGGGCGGATCCGTCACCGCAGGCATGGCCATTTACGACACCATGAAGTACTCGCCCTGCGACATTGCGACCTACGGGATGGGCCTGGCAGCTTCCATGGGCCAGTTCCTGCTTTCGGGAGGCACCAAGGGCAAGCGCTACGCCCTGCCGCACGCGCGCATCATGATGCACCAGCCCTCGGCGGGCGTCGGCGGCACGGCCGCGGACATCGCGATCCAGGCCGAGCAGTTCGCAGCGACGAAGCGCGAGATGGCCGAGCTCATCGCCGAGCACACCGGCCAGACGTTTGAGCAGATCACCAAGGACTCCGACCGAGACCGCTGGTTCACCGCTCAGGAAGCCAAGGAATACGGCATCGTCGACCACGTTATTTCGGACGCACGCCAGGCCACCGACGGAACCGTCGGCAACTAAGCAGAACAAGGAGACTTTTACCATGAATTTCCAAATGCCCACCTCCCGCTACGTTCTGCCGCAGTTTTTGGAGGAAACCTCCTTCGGCACGAAGCAGATCGACCCTTACGGCAAGCTCTTCGAAGAGCGCATCGTGTTTCTCGGCACCCAGGTAGATGACACCTCCGCCAACGACGTGATGGCGCAGCTGCTCGTGCTCGAATCTCAGGACCCGGATCGCGACATCACCATGTACATCAACTCCCCGGGTGGATCCTTCACCGCGCTGATGGCTATCTACGACACCATGCAGTACGTGCGCCCCGACGTGCAGACAGTCTGCCTGGGTCAGGCGGCATCGGCCGCCGCCGTGATCCTCGCCGCCGGCGCCCCCGGCAAGCGCGCAGCCCTTCCCAACTCGCGCGTGCTCATCCACCAGCCCGCGACCCAGGGCACGCAAGGCCAGGTTTCGGATCTGGAAATCCAGGCCGCGGAGATCGAGCGCATGCGTCGATTGATGGAGTCGACCTTGGCTGAGCACACCGGGCGCAGTGCCGAGCAGATCCGCAAAGACACCGACCGCGACAAGATCCTCACCGCCGACGAAGCCGTGGAGTACGGCATCATCGACCAGGTCTTCGACTACCGCAAGCTCAACCGTTAGGAGTATGAGGGCCCGCTGACGTGGGGAACATGGAGAAAATATCGCTAGGAACCCTGGGCGGGTCCTCCTCGCGCACCTACGCCACCCGCGAAGTCACCGCGGGCCAGGTGTCGCGCCGCGTGCACGTGGCCATCGCCATGTGGGAAGAGCCGTGGAAGTCCGGCAGTGACGCTGAGCGCAGGGGCTGGATCATCGCCATCGACGGCGGCAAGAACCGGCGTAGCGTCTGCGAAGACGGCGTTGCCCAGCGCGACCCGGATCCCCTGGCGGTTGAGGCGCTCGAAACCGAGCTGGGCAAAATGAACATTTCCGCGCGTGACGTGTGGGTGGTCACTGGCAAGCGCCAAATCGCGCTTCGTTCACTGCTGCAAAAGGCCGGCTTTGATGTCTCGGGGTCGTTTTCCCCGCAGAACAGGGCCGTCCGCCGCGCGACAAGTTTGATGCAGCGCCGCCGCAAGGCGACGTCGATACGCGTGCCTGAGGGTGAGCGGCGCAGGCGTCGAAAAGCGGCTCAAGAGGCCGCGCCGGAAACTCAGTGGCTGCCGAGCTACTCGCGAACCGAAGCGCGCGACGTAGACAACGTCACCATCTCCTGCGACGCGTCGTCGGACACGCACTCTACCGGCAGTGTCTGCTTCGTCGCCTCGACGGGCGATTACGAGGTTCAGACACAGTCTACCTCCGCGAGCATCGACGACCTCGAGCTGGTCGCGCTGACCAAGGCACTGCGCTACGCCGTGCGGGTCGGCGCGCGCCGCGCGACGATCGAGAGCGACTCCGCTGGAGCGCTCGCCGCAGCCCACGGGATGCACAAGCGGGGAACCGACGGGCGCCGCCGGGGCGGCATCCGCGGCAACGTGCGCCGCGACTACTACGAGGCGTGGAGTGCGGCGACGAAGTCGCTGGATGTAACCCTCGAACGCGTCCTCGGACACTCGGGCGATCCGCTCAACAAGGCCGCGGACCAGATCGCGTATCTGGCCATGCGCGCCTCGGTGCACCCACAGGAGGCCTCCGAGGCCGCGCTGCGGAAGGGAATCGCAACCTCCCTGGCGGAGGCGACGGCGGGTGGGGCACCGCAGGAGCGCACAAGCCGTCGCCGTCGGCGTCGAAGGCGTGGCCAGGGCCATCGACAACCTTGCGAAACACGCAATCAGCGCCAATGAAAACGGCCGACTTGACCCCTTTACTAAAGTGAAGGGACAAGTACCCGAGACGAAGCGAGACCGAGACCCGAATGGCACACATGCAAGAAAGCGCTGACCTGCTCAAGTGCTCCTTCTGCGGAAAGAGTCAGAAGCAGGTGAAAAAGCTCATCGCAGGCGGCGGTGTTTATATCTGTGACGAGTGCATCGAGCTGTGCAACGAAATCATCGAGGAAGAACTCGCCGGCTCGCAGGGGGCGAACGACGCCGAAGCGGAGAAGCTGCCCAAACCCTCCGAGATCGTGGGATTCTTGGACCGGTACGTCATCGGCCAGGACTCGGCCAAGCGCACCCTCGCCGTTGCCGTGTACAACCACTACAAGCGCATCCGCTCGCAGTCCCCGGCGTCGCTCAGCAGCCGCAAGCGTGACGACGACGTGGAGATCGCCAAGTCGAATATCTTGCTACTCGGGCCGACAGGTTCGGGCAAGACCTACCTCGCGCAGACGCTCGCGCGCATGCTTGACGTGCCGTTTGCCATCGCCGACGCGACCAGCTTGACCGAGGCCGGCTACGTGGGCGAGGACGTGGAGAATATCCTGCTCAAGCTCCTGCAGGCCGCCGATTTGGACGTCGATCGCGCTCAGCACGGCATCATCTACGTCGACGAGGTGGACAAGATCTCGCGCAAGTCCGAGAACCCGTCCATCACGCGCGACGTCTCGGGGGAGGGTGTGCAGCAGGCCCTGCTGAAGATCCTCGAGGGCACGGTCGCCTCCGTCCCGCCGCAGGGCGGGCGCAAGCACCCGAACCAAGAGTTCATCCAGATCGACACCACCAACATCTTGTTCATCGTCGCCGGCGCGTTCGCCGGGCTGGACAAGGTCATCGCAGAGCGCGTCGGCAAGCGCGGTATCGGCTTCGGGGCGGAGATCGACTCGAAGAGCGAGCGAGACAACTCCAACCTGCTCGGCCAGGTCATGCCGGGGGACCTGGTGAAGTTCGGGCTCATCCCCGAGTTCATCGGGCGCCTTCCCATCCTCGCCAACGTCGAGGACCTCGACCGCGACGCGCTCGTTCGCGTGCTCAAGGAGCCGAAAAACTCCCTGGTCAAGCAATACTCCCGTCTGTTCGCGCTCGACGGCGCGGAGCTCGAGCTCACCGACGATGCGCTCGGCGAGATCGCCGACCGCGCGGCAGAGCGCAAGACCGGCGCGCGCGGGTTGCGCGCGATCATGGAGGAGCTCCTGGTCCCGGTGATGTTCGACCTGCCCGACCGCGAGGACGTCACCCGGGTGGTCATCAGCGCCGAGGTGGTGCGCGGTGAGGCGGAGCCGCAGTACGTCACTACCGAGGCGGAGTCCGCTGGAAAAACTGCCTAGCGGCTAGTACAGCTCGGGTTCTTCGATGCCGTAGGAATCAGTCGGTGTCGTGCTCGGCTGCGCCGGTGCGGCGGCGGCCTCCAGGTAGCTGGCGTAGCCCGAGTCGGGGATGTTCGAGGTCAAAAACCCGAGTACCATGTCGATAGTCATGCGCCGCAGCCCCTCGGTGTTGCGCTGGTTGGTCAGCTTGACGTGGCCGAGCGCGAGCGATGCCTTGTGGCTGCTGATGCGGAACACGCACACCGAGGAGACGAGCAGCAACACGTCGTGGGCGGAGATGCCGGGACGAAACGCGCCCGAATCCTGCCCTAGCAGCAGCAGCCTCTCCATGTGCAGCACAACGTCCGCGTGGCCGTTGAGCGCGGCCGTTTCGTTCTGGTCGAGCAACGGGTCCAGGTTTTCGCGCAGCATCAACGCCACGGCATCGGTGTTGTCCTGGAAACGGTAGAAGATGGCGTCGATAAACCGGCGCATCCCCTCCACGGGCACGGCGTGGGAGCGGTTGAGCACGTCGGCAGGAGGGGTGATGCGTTCCATCGCGTGGGTCAGCGCGCGGCGGTAGAGGCCTTTCTTGTCCACAAAGTGGTAGTGGATCATCCGCTTGGACATCCCGGACTGACGGGAGAGATCGTCAAGCTTGGTGCCTGCGAAACCCTCCTGCGCGAACATTGTCAACGCCACGTCGACGACGTGGTCGAGCTGCTTGCGGGTTTCACCGCCGGGCGCACGGGAGGCAATTCCGCCGAGCTCTGCGGAGACGTCTCGCGCCGAAGCGGACGCGTCCGGGGAGAGATCCGCGCGTGGCGTGTGTGCCAAGAATGCTCCTTTGAGTCTTCGGGTACGGGCAGCACGTGTTGCGATGTACCCCCTATGGTGCCCGAAACCGGTCACCTGTGTGGGAAAGCCCCGGCGAATGCGACGCAAAAACGTCCGCGCTGCCACCTTTATGGGGGGAGTCAAGCATCGAGAAGCAAGCGCCGGCGCGCCTAAGATGGGCCCAAAAGGTCAACCTCTCACTCAGGCAGGACATGTCATGAACCTCAGCAACACGACACAACCCGTCAACGTCGTCGTCTCCGGAGCCGGCGGCAATATCGCGTATTCGCTCTTGTGGAGGATCGCCTCGGGCGATGTGTGGGGGCTCGAGCGCGCGATCAACCTCACCCTTTTGGAGATCCCGGATGCTGTTCGCGTTGCCGAGGGCGTCGCCATGGAACTGGCGGATTCGGCGTTTCCACTGCTCAGCTCAATCAACGTGAGCGACTCCGCCGAGCAGGCGTTCGACGGGGTTAACGCCGCCTTCCTCGTCGGCGCCAAGCCGCGCGGCAAGGGCGAGTCACGCGAAGACTTGCTGGAGGCCAACGGGCGCATCTTCACGGAGCAGGGCCGGGCGCTCAACGCCGGTGCCGCACGCGACGTCCGCGTGCTCGTCGTCGGCAACCCCGCGAACACCAACGCCTACATCGCCTCCAAGGCTGCCCCTGATATCGCGGGCGAGCACTTCAACGCGATGATGCGCCTAGACCACAACCGCGCGGCCTCGCAGCTCGCCGGCAAGCTCGGCGTCCCCGTCGGCGACCTCGACGGTCTCGTGGTGTGGGGTAACCACTCCGATACGCAGTTCCCCGACATCGAGTACCTGCGCGCTGGGGGACACCGACTCACCGAGCGCGTGGATCGGCAGTGGTACGTCGACGAGTTCATCGGGCGCGTTGCCAAGCGCGGAGCGGAGATTATCGACGTGCGAGGCTCGTCGTCGGCGGCCTCCGCGGCCTCCGCGGCCGTTGACCACATGCACGACTGGGTCAACGGCACCGGCGGCAGGTGGACCACTGTGGCGCTGCCGTCCACCGGTGAATACGGTGTCGACCCTGGTCTGGTTTTCGGCTTTCCCACCGTGGGCCTCAACGGGCGCTTCAGCGTCGTCGAGGGCCTTGAGCTGAGCGAGTTCCAGCGCGAGCGCATCGAGCGCAATATCGCCGCGTTGCGCGCCGAGGCCGCCGTGGCCGATAGCCTGTTTTAGGGTGTCGCAACGCACGGCTAGACTAAGGCGCGTGACTGAACGAGATGACTTGGTAGGCAAAAACCGCGCCGACGCGCTGCCCAAGGCGTGGGAGCCGCGCGAGCACGAGCAGGCTCTTTACGAAGGCTGGGTGGACAAGGGCTACTTCACCGCCGACCCGGCCTCCGGCAAGCCGGCCTACTCTGTCGTTCTCCCGCCGCCGAACGTCACGGGCCAGCTCCATATGGGCCACGCCCTGGACCACACGCTGATGGATGCGCTGGTGCGCCGCAAGCGCATGCAGGGCTACGAGGTGTTGTGGCTGCCGGGCATGGACCACGCCGGTATTGCCACCCAGACCAAGGTCGAGGCCAAGCTCAAGGAAGAAGAGGGCAGGGACCGCTATTCCTTAGGGCGCGACGAGTTCGTCGACCGGGTCTGGGAATGGAAGGAAAACTACGGCGGCGCCATCGCGTCGCAAATGCGCGCGATCGGCGACAGCGTTGACTGGTCGCGTGAGAGGTTCACCCTCGACGAGGGGCTCTCGCGCGCGGTGCAGACGATCTTCAAGCAGCTTTTCGACGCCGGCCTGATCTACCGTGACTACCGCCTGGTCAACTGGTCTCCGGTGTTGGAGACCGCGGTGTCCGACATCGAGGTCATCTACAAAGACGTCGAGGGCGAGTTCGTCTCCATCCGCTACGGCTCGCTTGACGACGCCCAACCGCACCTGGTCGTTGCAACCACGCGCGTCGAAACCATGCTCGGTGACGTCGCCATCGCGGTCCACCCCGACGACGAGCGCTACGCGCACCTGGTGGGCACCCAGTTCGACCACCCGTTCCGCGACGACCTGAAGCTCACCGTCATCGCCGACGACTACGTGGACATGGAGCTGGGAACCGGCGCGGTGAAGATCACCCCGGCCCACGACCCGAACGACTACGAGATGGGCTTGCGCCACAACCTGGACATGCCGATCATCATGGACACCGCGGGGAAAATCGCCGATACCGGAACCGAGTTCGACGGCATGACCCGCGAAGAGGCGCGCGTCGCGGTGCGCGAGTCTCTGGCCGCTCAGGGGCGCATTGTCAAGGAAATCCGCCCCTACGTCCACTCCGTGGGCCACTCCGAACGATCTGGCGAGGCCATCGAGCCGCGCCTGTCGCTGCAGTGGTTTGTCAAGGTGGACAAGCTCGCGGCCATGGCCGGCGAGGCGGTGCGTTCCGGCGACACGGTGATCCACCCGGAGTCGATGCAGAAGCGCTACTTCGACTGGGTCGACAACATGCACGACTGGACCATCTCGCGCCAGCTGTGGTGGGGCCACCGGATCCCGATTTTCTACGGCCCGAACGACGAGGTTGTCTGCGTCGGCCCGGACGAGGAGCCGCCGGCCGGCTACACCCAGGACCCGGACGTGTTGGACACCTGGTTCTCCTCGGCTCTGTGGCCGTTTTCCACCATGGGTTGGCCAGAGAAGACGCCGGAACTCGAGGCGTTTTACCCGACATCGGTGCTGGTTACAGCCTATGACATCCTGTTTTTCTGGGTAGCGCGCATGATGATGTTCGGTACGTTTGCCGCAACCCAAACCCCGGAGCTGTTCCCGGCGGGCAATAACGGCCGACCCCAGGTTCCGTTCACGGACCTCTACCTCCACGGGCTCGTCCGTGACGAAAAGGGCCGCAAGATGTCGAAGTCGCTGGGCAACGGCATTGACCCGATGGATTGGGTGGAGCGTTTCGGTGCAGACGCCCTGCGCTTTGCGCTTGCGCGCGGCGCCAACCCGGGCGTCGACCTGCCGATCGGCGAGGATAACGCGCAGTCGGCGCGCAACTTCGCCACCAAGCTCTACAACGCCACCAAATTCGCGCTGCTCAACGGCGCCGCGGTGGGCCCGCTGCCGGAGCGCGCGGAGCTGACCGACGCGGACCGCTGGATCCTCGACCGCGCCGAGGAGGTGCGCGCCTCCGTCGACGCCTACCTGGATGACTACCAGTTCGCTAAGGCCAACGAGGAGCTGTACCACTTCGCGTGGGACGAGCTGTGCGACTGGTACCTCGAGATTGCCAAAACCCAGATCCCGCGCGAGGAGGAGTCTGCGAGCGAGCAGGAGCGTGCCCGCGGGCGCAGCACTCAGATCGTGCTCGGCCGCGTAGTCGACGTCGTTTTGCGCTTGCTGCATCCGACGATGCCGTTTGTCACGGAGGTGTTGTGGACCGCGCTGACCGAGCAGGAATCGCTCTCCGTCGCGTCGTGGCCGACCTCAGCGGACACCAACGGCGGTGCGGCAACGGACGCGCAATCGCGCCGCCGCATCGAGGACGCGGTCAAACTGATTACTGAGCTGCGCCGCTTCCGCTCCGACCAGGGGGTCAAGCCCTCGCAAAAGGTGCCCGGCCGCCTCGATTTCGAACACGCCGACCTTGCAGGCCAAGAGGACCTGGTGCGCTCGATCGCGAAGGTCGAATCTCCGGAGGGTGAGTTTGAGGCGTCGGCAAGCGTGGAAGTGCGCCTCAGCCAAGCGACGCTCGACGTGGCGCTGGACACCTCGGGCACCGTCGACATCGCCGCCGAACGAAAGCGGCTGAACAAGGAGCTCGCCGAGGCCGAAAAGGAGCTCGAGAACACCGGCAAAAAGCTGGGCAACGAGTCGTTCCTTGCCAAGGCACCCGCCGAGGTCGTGGAGAAGATCAAGGCCCGCCGCGAGATCGCTCAGGCAGAGTTCGAACGCATCAGCGCCCGCCTCGAGTCCCTGCCGGAGGCCTAAATGGCCAACGACGCTACTGATGATTTCGCCGATCTGGGCGACCTGCCGCCAGACTATGACATCTCGTTGGAGGACACGGGCCTCAAGCTCAATCTCGGAGGCCGTGACGGTGGCGGCCCGGACGGCGACGATGAGGCGAAACCGCGGCCGGTGACCGAGCACGACATTGCCGAGCTGCGCCGCGTGGAGGCGGAACTTCTCACTAGGTGGGGCGAAACGGAGATTGATCCGACGCTCGATCGCGTCCGCCTGCTCATGGACTACTTGGGCGAGCCACAGAAATCCTTCCGCACCATCCACGTCGCGGGCACGAACGGCAAGACGTCGACGACCCGGATGATCGATTCACTGCTGCGGGCCTTCGGACACAGGGTCGGCCGCACAACCAGCCCCCACTTGCAGCTGATTACCGAGCGCATCGGCATCGACGGTGCGCCCATCCACCCGGCGCAGTTCGTTGCCATCTACGACCAGGTCGCGCCGTACATGGAACTGGCGGACCAGCACAGCGGACAGCGACTGAGCTATTTCGAGGCGCTCGTCTGCCTGGCCTACGCCGCGTTCGCCGATGCCCCCGTGGAGGTCGCCGTTGTGGAAGTGGGCATGGGAGGGCGCTGGGACGCGACCAACGTCGTCGAGGCGGACGTCAACGTGATCATGCCGATCGGCCTCGACCACACCGACTACCTCGGCGATACGCTGGCCCAGATCGCGGGGGAGAAGGCCGGGATCATCACCAATCCGGACTCGGTGACCATCATCGCCGATCAGGACCCGGAGGCGATGCGCGTCGTGCTGGAGGCCGCCGTGGACACCGGCTCGGCCGTCGCGCGTCTCGGCATCGAGTTCACGGTGGCCGAAGCCACGGTCGCCGTCGGCGGCCAAAACCTCACGCTCAAGGGCCTCGGCGGCGAATACACCGACATCTTCCTGCCGCTGTCCGGGCCGCACCAGGCCCGCAACGCCGCTGTCGCGCTCGCCGCCGTTGAGGCGTTCCACGGCGCGAGCTCGGAGCGCCCCCTCGACGCGGACACCGTGCGCCGCGGTTTCGCGGCAGTGGAGTCGCCGGGCCGCTTGGAGCGAGTGCGCGCCACCCCGACAACGTTCATCGACGCCACCCACAATCCGCACGGGGCCCGCGCGCTTGCCGACGCGCTTGCCAACGACTTCGACTTCACACGCCTCATCGGCGTCCTCGGGGTGCTCGGCGACAAGGACGCCACCGGAATCCTCGCCGCGCTCGAGCCCGTGTTCACCGAGGTGGTGATCACGCAAAACACTTCCCCGCGCGCGATGGACGCCTACGAGCTGGCGGAGCTGGCGCGCGAGATCTACGGCGACGAGCGGGTGCACGTCGTCACGCGGCTTGCCGACGCCTACGAGCTCGCCGTCGAACTTGCCGAGGATGCGCTCGCCGAGGTGGGCGTGCAATCTGGATCCGGTGTTGTCATTACCGGGTCCGTCGTTACGGCGGGCGAGGCCCGCTCCATGTTTGGAAAGGAACCCTAGATGAGCTCCAAGAAGCCGTCCCGGCCGCAAACGAGCCCGCTGGGCCCCGGGCGCGCGCCGGCCAAGGACCCCTTGAAGGGGCTTAACGGCGTGCTCTCCGGAACGTTGATCATGGAGTCGCTGACCGTCTTTTTGATCCTGCTGGTGGTGCTCAAGGTCGATGATGGCGCGCACTGGACCACGTTTAACTGGGTTTACATCACGGTCATCGGGCTCGCCCACGCGGTCATGGCTTTTGTGCAGCGCCTGCCCGGTGCGCTGTGGATCAACCTGGCGCTTCAGGTCCCGCTGGTCTTCGGGTTTTTCGTGCACTGGTCCGTCACGGCAGTTGGCGTGATGTTCGCCGTGGTGTGGTTCTTCGTCATCCGGTTACGCGCCGATATTATTGCCCGCATGGAGCGCGGATTCTTGGTGACACAGCACCTCGGGACGGCGGAGGATTCCTAGCGGGGTGTGTAGGGACCACCGTCGCCACCCGGCGGTGTTACTTCCGTTAGACTCGGAAGGACATGTAACGCAGTAGCCTCAACCTCCAAAGGAGCGGCATGTCCGAATCTATTTACATCACCAACGCCAAGCGCAGCCCGATCGGCACCTTCGGCGGTTCGCTGTCCAAGATCTCAACGATCGACCTGGGTGCGCACGTCGCCAAGGCCGTGATCGAGGACTCCGGCGTCGCAGCTGACCAGTTCGACTCTTCGGTGTGGGCCAACGTGGTCACCACCGGCCCGCGTGACCTCTACACTTCCCGCGCCGTCGCGCTCGAGGCCGGCCTGCCGCAGGGCTCCCACGCCTACGGCGTGAACCGTCTCTGCGGATCCGGCGTGCAGGCGGCCATCAGCGCGGCGCAGCAGCTGATGACTGATGACTCCCGCCTCGCCCTCGTCGGCGGTGTCGAGGTGATGAGCCAAGCTCCGTACTCGGTCGAGGGCATGCGCCAGGGCCGCAAGATGGGCGACGGCAAGCTGGTGGATTGGCTCACCGGTGCGCTGACCGACCCGATGGGCAACGGCATCATGGGCATCACGGCGGAAAACGTCGCCGCCAAGTACGGCATCTCTCGTGAGCGCCAGGACGAGTTCGCTCTGCAGTCCCAGAACCGCGCGGCCGACGCCATCGCCAACGGCCGCTTCACCGAGCAGATCGTGCCGGTGGGCGACTTCTCCGTCGACGAGCACCCGCGCCAGACCAGCGCCGAAAAGCTGGCCGGTCTGCGGCCGTCCTTCAACAAGGAGGGCACGGTGACCCCCGGCAACGCCTCAGGTATCAACGATGCTGCGGCCGCGCTGGTGATGACCGGCGAGTCCGGTCTCTCCCAGTTTGGCCTGGAGCCGATGGCCAAGGTGGTCTCCTGGGGGCTGGCAGGCTGCGATCCGAAGTACATGGGCCTCGGCCCGACCGTCGCGGTGCCGCGTGCCCTGGACAAGGCGGGCTTGAAGCTCGATGACATCAAGCTCATCGAGTCCAACGAGGCTTTCGCCGCCCAGGCCATTGCCGTCGCCGACCAGCTCGGCTTCGACAACGACAAGACCAACATCAACGGCGGTGCGATCGCGCTCGGCCACCCGATCGGTGCAACCGGCGTCATCTTGATCACCAAGCTCATCCACTCCCTGAAGGACGCCGGCGGCGGACTTGGCCTTGTCACCGCCTGCATCGGCGGCGGCCAGGGAATCGCTCTCATCCTGGAGGTTTAACAACGCATGGCTTCTGACATCACAACCGCAGCAGTTCTCGGCGCGGGCTCCATGGGTGCTGGCATTGCCGCACTTCTTGCCAGCGGCGGCATCAAGGTCCACCTGCTCGACCTGCCCGCCGACGGCGACGACCGCGACGCCCGCGCCCGCAAGGGCATTGAGACCCAGGTCAAGCGCCACGGGTTCACCCGCCCCGAGTATGCCGAGCGCGTCACGCCTGGCAACACCGAGGACCACCTCGACCGTCTCGCCGAGGCTGACTGGATCGTCGAGGCCGTCTTCGAGGACATCGACGTCAAGCGCGATACTTTCGCTAAGGTGGACGCGCACCGCCGCCCCGGCACCCCGGTGACCTCGAACACATCCACCATCCCGCTGGAGACCCTGCTGGCCGAGTCCAGCGAGGAGTTCAAGGGCGACTTCGCCATCACCCACTTCTTCAACCCGCCGCGAGTCATGCGGCTCGTCGAGCTCGTCCAGGGCCCGGATACCCGCCCGGAGGTGGGGGAGAAACTGCGCCAGGTGCTCGAGCGCGACCTCGGCAAGGTCATAGTGGATTGCCGCGACACCCCGGGCTTCATCGCCAACCGCATCGGATCGTTCTGGATGGGCGTCGGCGCGCAGGTCGCCTTTGACCAGGGCATCGCACCGGAGCAAGCGGACACCGCCTTCGGCAAGCCCTTCGGCGTGCCGCGCACCGGCGTTTTCGGGCTCTTCGACTACGTCGGCCTCCAGGTTGCCCCCCACATCTGGGGCTCACTGCTGGCCGCCCTGCCTGCCGACGATGCAATGCAGGACTACGGAGTGACCGATTCCCCGCAGTTCAAGGAGCTGCTGGAGAAGGGTTTCACCGGCCGCACCGCCGAGTCCGGTTTCTACCGCGGCCGCGACGAGGTCTACGACTTCGAGAAGGGTGACTACCGCCCGAAGCAAACCTACGAGGTGCCCAAGGATCCGCAGGAGCTCATGGAGTCCGGCACCCCGGAAGGCAACTACGCGCGTGAGGTCTTCCGTATTACCCTGCAGTACTGCTGCGACACCGCCGAAGAGATTGCGGCCACGGTCGATCAGATCGACATCGCCATGGAGCTCGGCTACGGCTGGAAGAAGGGCCCCTTCGCGCTTGCCGACGCTATCGGGCTCGACTACGTCGCCTCGCTGTTCGACACCGTCCCGGCGCTGCTGGAATCCGCCCGCTCTGCCGGCGGGTTCTACGTTGACGGCAAGGTCCTCGGCACCGACGGCACCCTCACCGAACGGCCCGAGCGTGAGGGTGTGGTCCGCGTCTCCGAGCTGGTCAAGGACGCTGAGGTGATCGCGGAGAACGCTGGCGCCACCGTGTACAAGCTCGAGGACGGCATCGGGGTGTTCGTGTACAAGACCCCGATGAACTCCTCGACCGACGACGTCACCGAGCTGTTCACCCTCGCCGGCGAGTGGGACCTTACGGGGCTCGTGGTCGCCAACGACGAGGCGCGTGCCTTCTCTGCCGGAGCTAACCTGCCGCGGCTAGCCGAAATTTCCGGCCCGAACGGCGATGAGCAAGCACGCCAGGCCACCATCCGGCAGGGCATCGACGGCCTGCACGCGCTGCGCCGCGCCCCGTACCCGGTTGTCGGCGCCGTGCGCGGCGTCGCTCTCGGTGGAGGCATGGAGCTTCTGCTCCACACCGACGCATCGGTCATCCACGCCGAGACCCGCGTGGGCTTCCCCGAGCGCTCCGTCGGCCTGTTCCCGGCATGGTCGGGTCCCGTACGTCTTCTTGAGCGACTGCTCGAACTTGGGGTTCCGAATGCCCACAAGGTGGCCTATGACGCATTGCTCAACGTTAAGCCCGTTCCAGCGGTTAACGTGGACTTCTGGCGCGAGAACGATCGCGTGATCATGAGCCCCGACCATGTGGTGGAGCAGGCTCTCGAACTCGCCCGCGAGCTTGCCAGCGTCTACACCGCCCCCGCCGACGCGGAACTTCCGCTGACCACGGAGACGCTCGAGTACACGGACGGTTCTGAGACGGACCGTGCGATTGGTGATGCTCTGGCGTCCGTCTTCGCCGGTGAGGGCAACGCCACCGAGGCCGAGTTGGCCGACCGCCAGGTCACCGCCGCTTCGGACGTTCTCGCGCGACAGGAAAACGCTGATCGCGCCGAGCACATGGCGAAAACCCGCAAGCCGCTGAACAACTAGCGCTTGTAAGGCTGTAAAACAGCGCCCGCCCCCGGACTTGTTGTCCCCGGGGCGGGCGCTGTTTTTCTGTGTCTCTGAGGTCTTCGGTGGGAAGACCTCAGCGTTAGCGGTAGGCGCTGACGCCGGTGATGGTCTTGCCGACGATGAGTGATTGGATGGTGTCGGTACCTTCGTAGGTGTGCAGTGCTTCGATGTCGGCGAAGTGGCGGATGACGTCGTTCTCCAGCAGGATGCCGACGCCGCCGAACATGTCGCGTGCGTTGGCGGCGACGCGTCGTGCGGCGCGGGTGTTGTGCACCTTGGCCAGGGCTGCTTGCTTTTCGTTGAGCTGGCCTGTTTCTTCGAGTTCGAGCAGGCGCTTGCAGTACAGGGCCATGCTGGTGACGTCCATGAGCATGTCGGCGAGGCGTTGCTGGATGATCTGGTTTTTGTTAAGCGGGCGGCCGAACTGGTGACGCTCGGTGGCGTACTTCAGGGCTTTTTCGTAGCAGTCGATCGCCATACCGAGAGCACTCCACGCGACACCCAAACGTGTTCCGCCCAGCACCGCGGCGGTGTCGCGGAACGACCGGGCGCCCGGGAGGCGACGGTCGTCGGGCACGCGGACGTTGTTAAGCGTGATGTGCGCCTGGGGGATACCGCGCAGCGATGCCTTGCCCTCGATCGTCTCAGCGTGGTAGCCGTCGGCGTCCTGGTCGACGATGAAGCCGCCGACCTCGCCGTCGTCCATGCGGGCCCACACAACCGCGATGTGTCCGACGGAGCCGTGGCCGATCCACTTCTTCTCGCCGTTGATGACCCAGTCGTCGCCGTCGCGCTTCGCAGTCGTCTCCAGAGCCACAGAGTCGGAGCCGTGATCCGGCTCAGTCAACGCGAACGCGCCGCGGATCTCCATGCGCGCCATCGGGCCGAGGTACTTCTTCTTCTGCTCCTCAGAGCCGAGGCTGTTGATCGACTGCATCGCCAGGCCCGCCTGGACGATGACCGCCGTCGCCGTCGAGGCGTCACACCTGGCCAACTCCAAAGCGACGAGGCGGTTCGCGCGGATCGACATGGGGCGCTCGCCCTCGATGTCGATGCCGTCGCGGATCAGACCGCGTCGCGCCGCCTCCTCGATGGCCGGGATGTTGTACTCGGCTTTTTCCCAGGCGTCGTTGACCTGCGGGTGGACCCACTTGGCGTAGTCGCGTGCTGTGCGCCACCAGTCGAGGTCGTCGCCGTCGACGTCGGCGAACACCTGGTAATAGTCGGCGCGGGCGTCGAGAAGGTCGTGCTGTGCTGCGGATTCAGTCATATTCAATGCCTTTCGTGTGGAAGAGCCCCAACGGATCTATGTCCATTGGGGCTATGGGTGGAGCTTAGGTCGGGGCTAGCCGGTGAACGCGCCGACGCCGGTGATGGACTTGCCCACGATGAGCGACTGCATGGTGTCGGTGCCCTCGTAGGTGTGCAGGGTCTCGATGTCGGTGAAGTGGCGGATCACGTCGTTTTCGAGCAGGATGCCGACGCCGCCGAACATGTCGCGTGCGTTGGCGGCGACGCGTCGTGCGGCGCGGGTGTTGTGCACCTTGGCCAGGGCTGCCTGCTGCTCGGTGACCTCGCCGGACTCCTCGAGCTCGAGCAGGCGCTTGCAGTACAGGGCCATGCCGGTGACGTCCATGAGCATGTCGGCGAGGCGCTGCTGGATGATCTGGTTCTTGATCAGCGGGCGGCCGAACTGGTGGCGCTCGGATGCGTACTTCAGGACCTTCTCGTAGCAGTCGATGGCCAGGCCGAGCGCACTCCAGGCCACGCCGATGCGCGTGCTCATGAGCACCTTGGCGGTGTCGCGGAAGGACTTGCAGCCCGGCAGGCGGCGGTCGTCGGAGACGCGAACGTTGTTGAGCTTGATCTCAGCCTGGGGGATGCCGCGCAGGGAGCCCTTGCCGGTTATCGTGGTGGCTTCGTAGCCTTCCTGGTCCTGATCGACGATGAAAGCGCCGACCTTGCCGTCTTCCATGCGGGCGTAGACCACGGTGATGTGGCCGACGGAGCCGTGGCCGATCCACTTCTTCTCGCCGTTGATGACCCAGTCATCGCCGTCACGCTTCGCTGTGGTTTCCAGGGCGATGGAGTCGGAGCCGTGATCCGGCTCGGTCAGGGCGAAGGCGCCGCGGATTTCCATGCGCGACATCGGGCCGAGGTACTTGGCCTTCTGCTCGTCGGTTCCGAAGGAGTTGATCGACTGCATGGCCAGGCCCGCCTGGACACCGAACGCAGTGGCGGTGGAGGCGTCGAGACGCGAAGCCTCCATGCCGATCATGCGCTTGGCGCGGATGCTCATCGCGGGCTGGCCCTCGATGTCGATGCCGTCGCGGATCAGGCCGCGGCGCGCTGCTTCTTCTGCGCCGGGGATGTTGTACTCGGCTTTTTCCCACGCGTCGTTGACGAAGGGGCGTGCGAACTCGCAGAAGTCGCGGGCCTTCTTCCACCATTCGAGGTCCGCGCCGTCGACGTCATCGAAGATGCGGTAGTAGTCGGTGCGGGGGTCGAGCGGGATGCCCTGGAACTCGGTGAACTGGGGTGTGTCGGCCATGATTGCCCTCCAAAGCTGTTAGATGAGTCGTGCTTTCTCAGTATTGTGACTCACATCGCATAGCGGCGCAACCGATTTGTAGCGTGGGTTTCCGTGTCGCATCTCACGCCGCGGGCCACGGAACCTGGCGGAGTTCGCGGCGTAGGATCTTGCCGGTCGGGTTCTTCGGGATCGCGTCGACGAACTCCACCGCGCGCACCTTCTTGTACGGGGTGACGCGCTCCGCGACCCACTCCATGAGCTGCCCGGCGCTCACATCCGCCCCCTCCCGCTTGACGACGAACGCGCGCGGGATCTCCAGGCCGTCTCGCTCCGCTCCCACCACGCCGACGTCGTTAACGTCCGGGTGGGTGAGCAGCAGCGCCTCCAGTTCGGCTGGGGCGACCTGGTAGCCCTTGTACTTGATCACTTCCTTGGCGCGGTCGATGATCCTCAGGCCACCGTCGTCGCCTATGCGCGCGATGTCGCCGGTGCGCAGCCACCCGCCCTGCACGAGGGTGTTGTTCGTGGCCTCCTCGTTGTCGAGATAGCCGAGCATGACCTGGGGTCCGCGCACGAGTACCTCGCCCTGCTGGCCCTCCTCGACATCCTCGAGCGTGTCAATGTCCACGAGGCGGATTTCGGTGTTGGGCGCGGGCTTGCCCACGCTCGAGTGGTCGGCGTCGCCGTGCAGGTTGAGAGCGACGAGAGGGGCGGCCTCGGTCATGCCCCAGCCCTGGACCACCTTCGTGCCCAGTCGCTCCTCAACCGCGCGCATGATGGGGGCGTCGATAGGCGCGGCGCTGCTGACCATCAGCTTGGAGTCGGCGAACCAGGACGCGTCGATTTCCGGGCCTTTCGCCATCGCGATGGCCATTGGCGGGGCGATGAAGGTGAACTCGATGTTGTGCGTGCCGTGGGCGCTGAGGAAGAGTCCGAGGTCGAACTTGGGCATGGTGAAGATGTGGTGGCGGCGGTACAGCGGGCTGAGCAGCAAGACGGTGAGCCCGTAGATGTGGGAGAACGGCAGCACGCTTAAGGTGTTCGCCTCCCGCCGGATGCCGCAGAGGTCGATCATCGCGTCGACCTGCAGGATGTTGGCCACCAGATTGCGGTGCGTCAGCTGCACACCCTTCGGCAGGCCGGTCGTGCCGGAAGAAAACGGGACGGCGGCCACGGATGCAGGGTCGATGTGCAGGTCAGGCGCGGGATGGTGGCGCTGCGCGATTGATTGCAGCTCCATGGAGAAGATCTGGGGGATCTGCTCCATGTCGGTCGGGCCGATAAACAGCTTGGAGTGCGAGGCGGAGACGATGTGCGCCACGTCGGCCTGGTTCATCAGCATGCCGACGGGGTTGACGGTGGCCCCGGCGCGCATGACGCCGAGCAGGCTGGCCGCGAAGTTGATGGAGTTGGGCACCTGGAGCGTGACCACGTCGCCGGGCCCGATCCCGCGGGAGGTGAGCTCCCCGGCGATCGATTCGGAGCAGTCCCTCAGCTCGGCGTAGGTCGCCGTGGTTCCGATCGTCAGCTCGGTGATGGCGGGCAGCGCCGCGTCCTTCTCGCTCAGGCCGCCGAAGACCAGGTCGAACACGTTCGTCTCCGGTACCTCGACGCTGGGGTAGGGGCTGTGGTAGATCAACGAAACCTCCCGGTGTGTGATGTGGGTCGCAATGCTTATCAATGTGTAGCACACGCTATACCGCCCGGGGCGATTTTTATTTATCTGTGCAAAACTACCCGGGTGGCGGCGCCGCAGGTGGTTATGCTCAGGTGTTATGCGCACCCTTTGGTTTGTTCTCGCCGCCGCGTTCTCGCTCGTCGCCGTGGGCGCGAACTGGCTGGATCTTCCCCGGCCGGCGGCCCTTGCGTCGATCGCGGCGGCCGCGGTGTTCCTGGTCCTGGGTTTCCGCGAGACGTACCGCAACCGCGTTCAGGGCCCCGTCGAGCTCGACGCCGAGCAGGAAGAGACGATCCGCAGGATGAAGTCGGAGGGTAACTCCGGGCTGGCGATCCGGCAGGTGCAGATGTGGCATCGCTACGCCTCCGCGGAGGACGCGGCCCGCATCGTGCGCGAGTTGTAACCGCGTTTAGTAGTGTTGGCGACTATGACTGAACGCACTTTGATCCTGATCAAGCCGGACGGCGTCGCCAACGGCCTCGTCGGAGAGATTATCGCCCGCATCGAGCGCAAGGGCCTCAAGCTCGTCGAGCTCGACCTGCGTACCGCGGACCGCGAGACCGCGGAGAAGCACTACGCGGAGCACTCCGACAAGCCGTTCTTTGGTGAGTTGGTGGACTTCATCACTTCCGCCCCGCTGGTGGCCGGCATTGTCGAGGGCGAGTCCGCCATTGCCGCGTGGCGCCAGCTCGCCGGTGGCACCCACCCGGTGGAGAAGGCCACCCCGGGCACGATCCGCGGCGACTTCGCGCTCAGCGTCGCCGAGAACGTTGTCCACGGCTCCGATTCGGCCGAGTCCGCGGAGCGCGAGATCGCCATCTGGTTCCCCAACAAGTAGAAAGCTCGCCCCGCTTGTCGACGCCACCTGCAACGCGCCGGTGGCGTTTGCGTTGAGTTAACCTGCGGTGAATCGCGCCGGAAAAGTTGGGAAACTGGGGCTTCCCGTGTTGCGGACGGGGGGCTCGCGGTTGACCATGACCGTATGTCTGACACGCCTGACCACGCGCTGCCTCGCCGTTCCTTCATCGTCGGCACCGGCGTCGCCGCCGCCACCGCCGCTATCGCCCCCCGCGCCTCCGCGCAGCTGTCGTCCCAGCTGTCCTCAACGTCGTCGGGGTCCTCGCTGACCGGCGGCCGCGTTCTGCCCGGCGCCCCGGAATCGCAGTACTCCCACTTCATGCACGGCGTCGCCTCCGGCGACCCGACCCCCACGTCGGTGATTCTGTGGACCCGCGTGACGGTGAGCCCCGAGGCCACCCCCGGGTCGGGTATCGGCGCTGACGCCCCCGTGGGCTGGGAGGTGGCAACCTCGCCCGAGTTCACCACCGTGGTCCGCTTCGGCACCGTGACCGCCCAGGCGGTCTCGGACCACACCGTCCACGTGGACCCGAACGGCCTGCAGCCGGGCACGGTGTACTTCTACCGGTTCAGCTACAACGGGATGTTCTCCCCGGTGGGCCGCACGCAGACGGCGCCCGCCTACGACGCCGCGGTGGATGAGGTCACCTTCGCCCTGGCTTCCTGCGCCAACTGGGAGGCCGGGTACTTCGCGGCCTACCGCGACATGGCGGAGCGCGCGGAGCGAGGCGAGTTCGACGCCGTGGTGTTCCTGGGCGACTACATCTACGAGTATCCGACCGGCGAGTACGCGGGGAAGAGCGGCGTTTCGCGCCAGCACTCGCCGCAGAACGAGACGATCACGCTCACCGACTACCGGGTCCGCCACGGCCGCTACAAGCAGGACCTGCAACTGCAGCGCGCGCACGCCGCCGCGCCGTGGATCGTCATCTGGGACGACCACGAGACGGCGAACAACTCCTGGCGCGAGGGGGCGGAAAACCACACCGACGGGACCGAGGGCCCGTGGCTGGACCGCCGCAACGCCGGACAGCAGGCGTACTTCGAGTGGCTACCGGTGCGCGCGACGCGCCCGTCGGAGGGCGGGCACATCTACCGCAGCCTGCAGTTCGGGTCCCTGGTCAACCTCACGATGATGGACCTGCGCACCTACCGCGACGCGGAGCCGTCCCGCCTGTCCGGCAGTAGCGACGGGCGCGAGATGCTGGGCTCCGAGCAGTTCGACTGGCTCGCCTCGGTGGTGCGCAACTCCACGACAACGTGGAACGTGATGGGCAACTCCGTCATGATCGCCCCGCTGACGCTGGGCTCGCTCGCCCCGACGAGCTCCGAGGCCCGCCTGGTCAACCAGCTGATTGAGGATTTCTCCACGCTGGTCTCCGGCATCCCCCTGAACCCGGACCAGTGGGACGGCTACGCCTGGGCGCGCAACCGGCTGTTCGACGAGCTCGCCGCGGACGACGCCAACGTGTTGTTCCTCACCGGCGACATCCACACCGAGTGGGCGAACTCGATCGTGCACAACGGCGAGGAGATCGGCTGCGAGATCGTGACCTCCTCGATCAGCGCCGCCAACGTGGGCGACTCTGTGAGCACCTACACGCACGTCTACTACCCGGAGAACAACCCCGTCTCCCTGCTGGCAGAAGACCTCATCCGCTCGCTTAACCCGGCCGTCAAGCACGTCGACTTCGATGCCCACGGCTACGCGGTGGCGAGGATCCGCCCGGCCGAGGTGGGCATGGAGTTCTACCGCGTGGGCGACTACGAGAACCCCGATTCGGCGGTGGGCCTCGCCCTGTCGCGCGTGTGGCGCCCCGGCGCCGGCTACGTCTAAGGCGGGCGGAAAGGGGCGGTGCCGCCGCTGGTGTGCCACAATGGATGCGAAGCGTGGGCGGGCCGTGTATATGCCACGTTAAGACGAGTTTATATCTGCGGCCCAACAGCGCTGTGAAGCTTAAAACACGCATCCCGATGCGGGAGGCGGCACTGTGCGGCGGCGGCGACGAGGAAATCGCCAGCGCCCGGTGGCGTCGCCCCGCTCGGCCTATGAATGGAGATTCTCCGTGGCCACAAACAAGCACCCTGCGGCGGCGTTCGACCGCAGCCAACTCACCGACAAGACGAGGGTGTTCCAGCTCGCCAAGGCGCTCGGGGTCCCCTCGAAAGAGCTCATCGTCGCGCTGACCGAAATGGGCCTGGTCAAAGTGGCCCAGTCTTCGCTGACGCGGGCCGAGGCAGAGAAGCTTCTCGACGCCCTCTCCGACCCCGCCCAGGCCAACCACGACGCCACCTCGGAGGACGCCGTGGCGGAGGTGGACGAAAAGATCCGCGAGCGCGTGCGCAAAGACGTGGAAAACGAGATCCACCAGATCGAGGAGAAGGTGGAGCGCGAGCTCCCCGCCCCGGAATCCGACAGCGATGAGCTGCTGACCAACATCGAGCCCGAGATCACCCCCGCCCCCGAGAGCGACGAGGTGCCCGCATACGTGCCCGTGTTCAAGGCGCCCTCGCGGGAGGAGAGGCGTCGCGCCAGGCGGGCGTCGTCACGCGAGGCGATGCAGGACAGCGAGCCGGTGGACAGCGGCGCGGCCGATGAGGCTCAGCCAGCCGACGAGGTCGAGGTGATTGAGGAGCCGAAGGCGATCCGCGGCTCCTCGCGTCTGGAGGCGCAGCGCCGCCGCCGCTCCGAGAAGCGGGAGGAGGACCGCAAGCGCTCCAAGATCGTCTCGCAGGCGGAGTTCCTCGCCCGCCGCGAATCGGTCGAGCGGACCATGGTGGTGCGCGAGCGCGCCCGCCACAGCGGCCACGGGACCATCACGCAGGTCGGCGTGCTCGAAGACGGGGTGCTGGCGGAGCACTTCGTCACCTCGGACCAGAATGCGTCGATGATCGGCAATATTTACCTCGGCCGCGTGCAGAACGTGCTGCCGAGCATGGAGGCGGCGTTCATCGACATCGGCCAGAACCGCAACGGCGTGCTCTACGCGGGCGAAGTCGATTGGAAGGCAGCGGGCCTCGGCGGGCGTTCGCGCCGCATCGAGCAGGCCCTGAAATCCGGCGACCAGGTTATGGTGCAGGTGACCAAAGACCCGGTCGGCCACAAGGGGGCGCGCCTGACCACGCAGATTTCGCTGGCCGGGCGCTACCTGGTCTACGTGCCCGGTGGCCGCAGCGCCGGCATCTCGCGCAAGCTGCCCGCGCCCGAGCGCAAGCGCTTAAAGGAGATTCTGGCCAAGGTGGTGCCCGGAAAGGGCGGGGCGATCATCCGTACCGCCGCCGAGGGCGTATCCGAGGAGGCGATCGCCGCCGACGTCACCCGGCTGCACAATCAGTGGGAGACCCTGCAGGAGCAGGCGGAGCGCGAAAAGTCCTCGAAGGGCGCCAAGCCCGTCACGCTCTACGAGGAGCCCAACCTGCTGGTCAAGGTCGTGCGCGACCTGTTCAACGAGGACTTCTCGAAGCTGATTGTCGACGGAAAGCGCCCCTGGAACACCGTCCACGCCTACGTCAGCTCGGTCGCCCCCGACCTCGAGGACCGCCTCGTGCGCTATGACCGTGCCGCGCACGACGGCCAGGACGCATTCGAGGCCTACCGGGTTGACGAGCAGATCCAGAAGGCGCTCTCCCGTACCGTCTGGCTGCCATCCGGCGGCACGCTGGTCATCGACCGCACCGAGGCGATGACCGTCATCGACGTCAACACCGGCAAGTTCACCGGCTCCGGCGGCTCGCTGGAGGAGACGGTAACCCGCAACAACCTGGAGGCGGCCGAGGAAATCGTGCGCCAGATGAGGCTGCGCGACATCGGCGGCATGATCATCGTCGACTTCATCGACATGATCCTGCCCGAGAACCAGGAGCTGGTTCTGCGCCGCCTGAAGGAGGCGCTCGGCCGCGACCGCACCCGCCACCAGGTCTCCGAGGTGACCTCCCTGGGGCTAGTGCAGATGACACGCAAGCGTCTCGGCACCGGCTTGTTGGAGACCTTCTCCACGCCGTGCGAGTGCTGCGGCGGCCGCGGCATCATCGTCGCCGACGACCCCGTCGACACCGCCGACCCCGCCGAGGGTGTTGCACCGGCTCGCGGGCGCGAGAGGCCGAGCAAGCACACGCATTCCGACAAGCCCGCAGCTGCCGAGCAGGACAACGCGGATAAGGACCCCGCGGACCACGTCATCGCGCTCGACGAAGAGGCCCTGGACAAGCTGGCCGCCTCCGTCATCGGCGGGGACACTGATTCCGACGGGTCCGACGGGTCCGGAGGGTCCGACGCTTCCGGCGCTGGCAGCGCGG
>NZ_GG667192.1:120038-155569 GCF_000159635.1 Corynebacterium lipophiloflavum DSM 44291
CGGTGGCGACACCGACGAACGCCCCGCGGGAGACTGGGGCGCGTGGTGGGGGCGTCGACAAGCAGGCGAAGCCGGACAAGCAGGTCGGCGGGCGCGGACGGCGCCGAGCCGTGAGGCGCCGGCCCCAGTAGCCCGCGGTTTGGAGAAGTGCCCGGGGCCGTAGTAGGCTTTGGCAGTCCGTGTTGTGGGGCGTGCGCGCCTCGTAGCCTCAGCATGCAGGCACGGCAAGCCTGGTACAGGCCCCAGAACACTTAAATTCACTGTTCCAAGCGGTTCCCGAAGCATGCCGGGCCCCGTGCGAGTTATAGATAAGGGGTAACCCTCTATGTACGCGATCGTCAAGACCGGCGGCAAGCAGTACAAGGTTGCCGAGGGCGACCTGGTCCGGGTCGAGAAGCTCGAGGGTGAAGCAGGCGACAAGGTTGCACTCACCCCGGTTCTTCTCGTCGACGGAGCAGATGTCACCACCGGCCCGGATGCACTTGCCAAGGTAAACGTTGAGGCCGAGATCGTCGAGCACGGTAAGGGCAAGAAGATCGACATCCTCAAGTACAAGAACAAGACCGGCTACAAGGTCCGTCAAGGCCACCGTCAGCCGCAGACCACCGTCAAGATCACCGGCATCAAGTAAAACTTCTTCAAAAGGAGATCCAACAATGGCACACAAGAAGGGTGCATCCAGCTCCTCGAACGGTCGTGACTCTGAGTCGAAGCGCCTCGGCGTGAAGCGCTTCGGTGGCCAGCAGGTCAAGGCCGGCGAGATCCTCGTCCGCCAGCGCGGCACCAAGTTCCACCCGGGCGACAACGTCGGCCGCGGCGGCGACGACACGCTGTTCGCGCTTTCCGCGGGCGCAGTCCAGTTCGGAATCAAGCGCAACCGCCGCATCGTCAACATCGTCCCGGCCGACGGCCAGGGCGTTGCCTCCGAGGTCCTGGAGGCCGCTGAGGCAGCAGGCGTTGTCGAGGAAGGCACCGTCGACGAGGTCACCGCGACCGCCTAAGACGCGCAACCACACACCCCCGGGCTGTCACCAGCCGGGGGTGTTTTTCCAGTTTCGGCCGCACCCCTCGGGGCATAGGCTGAGCGCATGAGCACTACCCCGGAGAATTTTCCTTATACCCAGGATCCCCAGCCGGCCCCGTGGGGCGTCGCTGATCCCGTCGGCTACGCGTTCAAGCGCATCTTCTCGCGGAACTGGCACATGTGGATCGGGCTGACGCTGATCTTCATCGTCGCGCTGATCGCGGTGTTTGCGGTGATGGTCAGTTGGGTCGCGGTCCCGATCGACGGCGATGTAAACGCCTCGATGAGCAGCGGGCAGATCGTCGCGCTCATCGTCTTCTTCGTGGTGTTCATCGGCGCGTCCGTTTACCTCACGGCGCTGTACTACAACGCCGCTCTGCGCGAAACGCGCGGTGAGGAGCAGACGTGGGGCACAGTCTTCAAAGGCGTGCCCTTCGGTCGCGCTCTGCTGTCCTTCGTCGTCGTGCTGGGGATCATGCTCGTGGTGTACGCGATCACGGCACTGGTGCTCTTCCTGGCTTCCCTCGTTTCCCCGTGGCTCATCGCGCTGGCGGCGATCCTGGTGATTGTCGCGCTCATCCCCGTGACCATAGTTTTGTCGTTCGTGCAGGTCTACATCATTGACGGCTACAGTGTCGGCGACGCTTTGTCAGCGGCGCGGCGTGACGTACTGCGT
This sequence comes from Corynebacterium lipophiloflavum DSM 44291, assembly GCF_000159635.1. Lineage (GTDB taxonomy): Bacteria > Actinomycetota > Actinomycetes > Mycobacteriales > Mycobacteriaceae > Corynebacterium > Corynebacterium lipophiloflavum. Next base: position 121,739 of record NZ_GG667192.1, read on the forward strand.
GACTTCTGGAAGGTCTTCGCATCGCTACTGCTGCTCACGGTCATCGGGTACGCGTTGATACTCGTCACCTTCGGAATTGGCCTGTTGGTCTACGTTCCCCTGTTGTCGCTGGCATCGGTCTTCATCTACAGGAAGATCTCCGGCGGCAACGTCGCAGCGCTGGGCAGCTAGCGCCCCGGGCTCGCGGCCCCGGCGGGTCAGTCTGTGCAATTGTTGGATTGTCCCTGCTCAGTCCGTAAGGTGGGAAGCCACGAAGGTTTTTGTTCGACACGATTTCCACATGATTTCCTCACGACGGAAAGGCTGGCATCATGGCTCAGTTCGTTGATCGCGCCCACCTGCACCTGCAGGCAGGCGACGGCGGGCACGGGTGCGTGTCAGTGCACCGGGAGAAGTTCAAGCCTCTCGGCGGGCCGGACGGGGGCAACGGCGGGCACGGCGGCGACATCATCTTCGAGGTTTCCGCGCAGGTGCACACCTTGCTGGACTTTCAATTCCGGCCCCACCTGAAAGCAAAGCGCGGTGCAAACGGGGCCGGGGACAACCGCAACGGCGCACGCGGCGATGACCTGATCCTCGAGGTACCCGTCGGCACCGTCGTGCGCAGCGTCGACGGCGAGATCCTCGCGGATCTGACGGTGCCGGGCACCCGCTTCGTTGCGGCCGAGGGAGGCTTCGGAGGCCTGGGCAACGCGGCGCTAGCCAGCACAAAGCGCAAGGCGCCCGGGTTTGCGCTCAAGGGTGAACCCGGCGAGGCCCACGAACTGGTGCTCGAGCTGAAATCGATGGCCGACGTCGGCCTCGTCGGTTTTCCGTCGGCGGGAAAGTCCTCGCTGATTTCCGTGCTTTCCGCGGCGAAGCCGAAGATCGCCGATTACCCGTTTACCACCCTGCAGCCGAACCTCGGCGTCGTCGACGTGGGCAACGACACGTTCACGATCGCGGACGTCCCGGGGCTGATTCCGGGCGCGAGCCAGGGCAAGGGCTTGGGCCTGGACTTTCTGCGCCACATCGAGCGAACCGCCGTGCTCGCCCACATCGTGGATACCGCCACAATGGATCCGGGCCGCGACCCGCTGTCCGATATCGATGCGCTGGAAGCGGAGCTGGCCTCGTATGCGGAAGAACTCGATACTGATTCCGGCCTCGGCGACCTTCGTGATCGCCCCCGCCTGATCGTTTTGAACAAGATGGACATTCCCGACGCCCGGGAGCTCGCGGACTTCCTCGAGGAGGACCTCAAGCAGAGGTTCGGCTGGCCGATTTTCACCATCTCCACGGCGACGCGCGAGGGGCTGGACGAGCTGAAGTGGGCGCTGTGGGACATCGTGCGTGCGGCGCGCAAGGCCCGCCCGAAGGCAAAAGCCGAGCCTGGAACGCTGCAGGTGCTCAAGCCGCGGGCGGTCGACGCCACCGGCGGCACCGACGGCATCGTGGTCGCGGCGGATCCCGAGTTTGAAGGCGCGTGGGTTGTCACCGGTGAAAAGGCGATGCGCTGGATCCGCCAAACCGACTTCGAGAACGACGAGGCGGTCGGCTACCTCTCGGATCGCCTGAACAAGGCCGGGGTGGAGGACCAGCTACGCAAACTCGGAGCTCGCGAGGGCGACACCGTGACCATCGGCGAGATTTCTTTCGATTGGGAACCTTCCGTCGGAGGCGACCCGACGCTCGCCGGCCGCGGCCAGGACGCCCGCCTTGTCGGCACCGACCGCACCTCTGCCGCGGAACGCAAGCGTGCCTCCCAGGCCCGTCGCGGCCTGATCGACGAATACGACTTCGGCGATGGCGAGGAAGCCGATCGCGAGCGCTGGCAAGGCTAGGCCAGTCGCTAACCTGGAGACCTATGACGAACGACACCGAACACGCATCAGCCCTAACTCGGACCAACGAAACGTTGAAAACCGAAGAGCAGTTGCGCCACCACATCGCATCCGCGAAGCGGGTGGTGGTCAAGATCGGGACGAGCTCGCTTGTCGACGACAACTACACCGTCAGCCAGGACCACATCGACCGGATCGTCGACGCGCTGCAGGCCCGCATGGCGGCTGGCAGTGACGTCATCGTGGTCTCCTCCGGCGCGATTGCTGCCGGCATGGCGCCGCTGGGCTTGACCAGCCGGCCGCGCGATCTGGCGACCAAGCAGGCGGCGGCGGCGGTGGGCCAGGTCCACCTCGCGCAGAGCTGGGCGCGCTCGTTCGCCCGCTACGACCGCACCATCGGCCAGGTCCTTTTGACCCAGTCCGATGCCGGTAGGCGGGATCGCGCGCGCAACGCGCAGCGCACCATCGACAAGCTCCGGCAGTTCGGTACCGTGCCCATCGTCAACGAGAACGACACGGTGGCGACCTCGGAGATGCGCTTCGGCGACAACGACAGGCTCTCCGCCATCGTGTCCACGCTGGTCTCGGCGGATGCTTTGTACCTGCTTTCGGACGTCGACGGCCTCTACGACCGCAACCCCACCGACCCGGATGCTCGCCTGATCACCCAGGTTCGCTCGGGTAAAGACTTAGAGAACGTCGTGGCAGGTGACGGTGGAGCGCTGGGCACTGGCGGAATGGCCGCGAAGGTGTCCGCCGCGCGCCTGGCGGCGCGGGGTGGGGTCCCTGTGCTGTTGACGTCGGCAAACAGCATCGAGCGTGCGCTGGGCACGGCCGACTGCGGCACGGTGTTCCACACGCGTCTACAGTCGAGCCTGAGCGCCTGGAAGTTTTGGGTGCTCTACGCCGCCGACGCGGAGGGCGTGCTGCGCCTTGACAGGGGCGCTGTCCGCGCGGTGACCCGGGGTGGCACGAGCCTGCTCGCCGTGGGTATTACCGAGGTCGAAGGCGATTTCCACTCGGGCGATATCGTGGAAATCCTCGGCCCGGAGGGTGAGGCCGTGGGCCGCGGAGTCGTGGCCTACGATGCCTCCGAGCTCACGGGCATGGTGGGCAAAAACACGCGCGACCTCGAGCCCCACCTGCGTCGCCCAGTCGTCCACGCGGACTATCTGTCCAACTACGCCACCCGGTTGTAGCGACGCACTACGATGGCCCCCATGGCTGAGACGAACGACGCAGACGCAACTGCACAACGTGCCGCCGAGCGCGAAGAAGTCCTGACAAAGGCTCGAACCGCGAAGGCCGCGGCGCCGGTTCTGGCGACGCTGCCCACCCCGGAGAAGGACGCGCTGCTGCGCGATGCAGCTGAGCAGCTGGTGAGCCGCGGCGCGGAGGTGCTTGCCGCCAATGCCGAGGATATCGCGGCTGGGCGCGGCGCCGGCATGAGCGAATCTCTCATTGACAGGCTCTCGCTCGACGTCAAGCGTATCGACGCCATCGCCGACGGCCTGCGCCAGGTCGCGGGTTTGAGCGACCCGGTCGGCGTGGTGGTCCAGGGCCGCACGATGTCCAACGGAATCCGCATGCGCCAGGTCCGCGTGCCGTTGGGTGTGATGGGCATGGTCTACGAGGCGCGCCCGAACGTCACCGTCGATGCTTTCGGGTTGGCGCTGAAGTCGGGAAATGTCGCCATGCTGCGCGGTTCGAAATCTGCGCGAGCGACCAACAAGAAGCTGGTCGAAATTCTGCAGGATGTCGTGGTCAAACATGGACTGCCGCGCGAGATTGTGCAGTTGCTGCCGTGCGAGACCCATGAGTCGGTCCAGGACTTGATCACGGCTCGCGGGCTTGTCGACGTCGTCATCCCGCGCGGTTCCGCGCGCCTGATCAACGCAGTGGTGGAAAACGCCACGGTCCCCGCCATTGAAACGGGTACCGGCAACTGCCACTTCTACGTCGACGCTGCGGCGGACGTGGACTCGGCGATCGCGATGCTGCTTAACGGAAAAACTCGGCGTGTCTCCGTGTGCAACGCGACGGAGACGGCGCTGATCGATTCCCGCCTGCCCGCCGCCGATCAGCTGCGGGTGATCACCGCACTGCAGGAGGCGGGGGTGCGCGTTCATGGGGACGTCGATAAGCTTTCGGCCCTTGGGGTGCGCGACGTGGTGGCCGCGACCGAGGAGGATTGGGCTGACGAGTACCTGTCCATGGATATCGCGGTGGACATCGTCGACGGCGTCGGGGGAGCAATCGCGCACATTGCGAAGTGGTCCACGGGGCACACCGAGGCAATTGCCTCGCGCGACGCGCTCACCCTGCAGCGCTTCGCCGACGAGGTGGATGCCGCGGCAGTGATGCTCAACGCCAGCACCGCTTTTACCGACGGTGAGCAGTACGGAATGGGGGCGGAAATCGGGATTTCCACCCAGAAGCTGCACGCCCGCGGCCCGATGGCGCTACCCGAGCTGACTAGCACAAAGTGGATCCTCGAGGGGGCCGGTCACGTGCGCGACTAGACGGAGTTTGTGACTGGCCCGTGAGCAAGCTGTGATCTCGCAGCGACATATCTCCGCGGCCGGTATAGGATGTGAGCCGTTCAAATACCAACCTCAATGAAACGGCAGAACAGCCGTGTCTCGCACCCCTGCTTTCACCCTCCGCGCCGTCGCGGTTGCCCTTGCAGTCGCCCTGACTGCGGCGCTCGCCGCCATCCTCGTCCCCGCTGCGGGACTGGCCGGAGTGCACGCCCCCCACGCCAGCGCCCAGCAGCGCTGTCCCGCCGTCGCGGTCATCGCGGCGCGTGGCTCAGGCCAGAACACCCAGGTCATCCCCACCACCTACTCGCCGGGGGCAGCCTGGACGTCCAACGGGTGGGAAGGCGAGACCATCCGAGCCTTCCTGCGCCACGCCGAGGGCCGCTACCGCGCCACCCACGGTGGTGCCTCGCTGATGAACGACGTCGAGGTTATCGGCCTCGAGCCGCGCTACTACCCGGCCGTGTACCCGGCCTACGACACACCGGCCGTCGTGGTCCCAGCCACCATTGCCCAGGCCGTCGGCCTCGCGGTGCAGTACACGGTTCCCGCGCTGCAGATGGCGCGTGCTGCAGGCACCCAGTTCCTCGACTCTGTCAACGCTGGACGCTCCGGCGTCATGCAGGCCATCAACGACTACGAAGCCTCCAGCGGCTGCCGCCCGGGCTACATTCTGATCGGCTTCTCGCAGGGGGCGATGGTGCTGCTCGAGCACGAGAAGGAACTAGCGGCGCGCGGCCAGCTCGCTGGTGTGGTCTACCTGGGCAACCCCAACACCGCACCGGGCGACTGGTCCACCGTCGGCGTCGGCGGCGGCGGCGCGGGTGGAGTGCTCGGTGCACTGCCGTTCAACTCGAAGTCGGCGGCCGCGACCAGCAACCGCGTCACCTACTGCCTGCCCCTCGATGGGATCTGCGACTTGTCCATCGCCACGCTGCGCGGCGCCGAGGGTAACGGCGGAAACCACGGTCGTTACTACCTCCAGCCCTCCCCGTGGGACGACCAGGTCTCCGACAGCCTCGGTCGGTTCGTCGACCAAGTCCGCTACCGATAGAGCCGCCAAGCTGCTCGATTGGCCCTAGACTCGCAGGGTATGAAACCACGCAAAATCGGTGTCATGGGTGGGACCTTCGACCCGATTCACAACGGCCACCTCGTGGCGGGCAGCGAGGTCGCCGACCGCTTCGATCTCGATGAAGTAGTCTTTGTGCCCACGGGCGACCCGTGGCAGAAAGCGGATCGCACGGTCACCGACTCGGAGCACCGATATTTGATGACGGTGATCGCCACCGCATCGAACCCGCAGTTCACTGTCTCCCGAGTAGACATCGACCGGGGTGGGCCGACGTACACCATTGATACCCTGCGTGACCTGCGGGAAGCGTATCCGTCCGAGGAGCTGTTCTTCATTACCGGGGCAGACGCGCTGAGTTCGATCATGTCCTGGCACGACTGGGACCAAATGTTCGACCTAGCGGAGTTCGTCGGCGTGACCCGGCCCGGTTACGAGCTGCGCGAGGACATGCTTCCCGCACAACACCGGGAACGCGTCCACCTCGTGGAGATCCCCGCGATGGCCATCTCCTCGACGGATTGCCGCCTGCGCGCCAGCCAGGGCAGGCCCGTGTGGTACCTCGTGCCCGACGGGGTAGTGCGCTACATCGCCAAAAACAATCTCTACCGCGCGGGTGACGTCGCCTGACTAGCACAAGTGGCGCAACTCGTGTGACAATGGGCGCTATATTTGGTGCTTTTTCCCAACCGAGAAGGATTGTAAACATTTGACAGCCCTGCAGACCTCTATCGACCAGGCGACCATCGCAGCGAAGGCCGCGGACGAGAAGCTCGGACGCAACATCGCCGTGATCGACGTGTCCGACGTCGTGGGTATCACGGACATTTTCGTCATCGTCTCCGCCGACAACGAGCGCCAGGCCGCCGCGATTGTCGAGGAGATCGAGGGCGATCTCACCGATGCCGGTTACGAGCCGAAGCGCCGCGAAGGAAACCGGGAGAACCGCTGGGTTCTGCTCGATTACGGCGACATCGTCATCCACGTGCAGCGCGAGGCCGAGCGCGATTTCTACGGTCTTGATCGGCTCTACGCCGACTGCCCGGTCTATGAGGTCGAGGGCGTGCCGCCCTACCAGCGCGACGTTGCCTTCGGCGACCTTGCCCAACAGGGCGATTCATCCGCCGTGCGCGACGCCGAGAGAATCGAGGACCTGCCGTTGGCGGGTGAGGGCCCAGTATCCAGCGACGACGAGTTCTAGGAACCAGGCGCGGCGCGATGAGACGACGACTAATTTTGCTGCGGCACGGCCAGACCCACTACAACGCGGGCCGGCGCATGCAGGGCCAGCTGGACACCGAGCTGTCGGAGGTGGGCGTGGAGCAGGCGCGCGCCGCCGCGCAGCTGATGAAGAACCTCGGGGTGTCCAAGATCGTCTCCTCCGATTTGGCGCGTGCCCGCCACACCGCGGAGATCATCGCGGCCTCGTTGGGGCTGGAGTTGACGCAGGATGCGCGGTTGCGCGAGACGCACCTGGGGCAGTGGCAGGGCAAGACGCATGCTGAGGTGGATGCTTGGCGCGACGGGATCAGGGCGCACTGGCGAAATAACGCCGCGTGGGCGCCGCCTGCCGGGGAGAGCCGCTTGGATGTGGCCAAACGCGCCCGCCCCGTGGTCGATGAGCTGATGAGCTCGTATCGCGAGTGGGACGATTCCGCGGTGTTGCTCGTCGCCCACGGTGGGACAATCTCGGCTCTGACCTCGAACCTGCTGGGTTTGAGCGAGAGCCAGTACCCGCTGCTCAACAGTTTGAAAAACACCAACACCTCGCGGCTGAGCGCCGAGCCCGCGTACCGCGAGGGCTCGGCGGCGCCTGCGGAGTTCCCCACGGAGCCGAGTGCGGTGCAGTGGTACCTCGACGCCTGGAACCAGGGGTTTAGCGACTAATGAGCGTACGCATCGTTGTGGATTCTTCGGCCGGGCTGCCGAGCGACATCGCCGAGCAGCTCGGCATCACCGTCGCCGAACTGCACGTCATGGACGACGACGGCGGCGGATCCACCAGTGGCCTGTCCGCCGTGGAGCTCGCCGCCATCTACGCGCGCCAGCTGGAGCGCGGCGGGGACGACGGGGTCGTGGCGTTGCACCTGTCGAAGAGTCTTTCCTCGACGTGGTCCGCGGCCGTGTCGGCCTCCGCGGTGTTCGACGAGTCGGTGCGCGTGGTGGACACCCACACCGTCGGCATGGCGGTCGGCGCTGCCGCGATGGCGGCGGCGTCGCTGGCGCGCGAGGGCGCGGATTTAGATGCCTGCGAGAGGATCGCTGAGAACACCCTCGCTAGCTCGGAGACGTGGGTGTACCTCAGCCAGCTTGACGACCTGCGCAAAAGCGGGCGTTTGTCGACCGGCACCGCGGTGCTCTCGGCCGCGCTGTTGGCCACCAAGCCGATCCTCCACCTCAAGGCCGGAAAGCTCGAGCTTGCGGGCAAAACTAGGACCCAGACAAAGGCGTTCATCAAGCTCACGGAGCTCGTGCAGGAAAAGGCGGACGGCAACCCGGTGTTTGTTGCGATCCAGCACGCCGGAGTGGATGAGGCGGCGCAGGCCCTGGTGGATATGCTCACCGAGGTGCTGCCGAAAGGCTCCCGCGTGCTTGTCGTGCCGCTTGTCGACGCCCTCGCGGTGCACACCGGCGCCGGGGCGATCGGCCTGTCAGCCGTCTTTTCTTCGGGCTTTGGGGATAACTCACCCGAGTAGGTGACGCTTCAACGCGGTTATCCACATGTTGGGCCGCTGAGCCTTCCTCCGCGGCGCGCCGCGGCCTAGCGTCAGCGCCATGAGTCGCCCGAGCCGCCCGAGTAGCACCGACCGCATCACGGAACTGCTGCGCCCGACCGGGGAGGAGGATCGCCTCGCGGTCGAGTTCCCGCCCCCACGCGTGCGCGTGGAGCCGTTGCACGCCGCGGTTGCCGTTGCCGTCGTGCTTGCCCTGGTAGCCGGCTGGGCGTTCCTTCGCCCCGCCGCGCCCGAGCCGCAGTGGGACACCGCCGCTGTGGAGGCCCCACCCGCGCAGGTGGTGGTGTCGGTGGTGGGGGAGGTGGCCAACCCCGGCCTGGTCACCTTGGAGCAGGGCGCGCGCGTGGCGGACGCCCTCAAGCTGGCTGCACCGCTGCCCCAGGCCGACCTCATCTCGCTCAACCAGGCGCAGTTGCTCGTCGACGGCCAACAGATCCACGTCCAGGCGGTCGGGGCTGCTCCGGCTGGCCCCGCGGCGCAGCCGCCAGCGCCGGGGCTGGTGTCGCTGAACTCAGCCTCGGCGGCGGAGCTTACGACGCTGCCCGGCGTCGGTGATGCCACCGCCGCCGCGATCATCGCCCACCGCGAGGCCAACGGACCTTTTGCTTCGGTGGAGCAGTTGATGGACGTCAAGGGCATCGGCCCCGCCAAGTTCGAGGCGCTCAAAGACTTAGTGGGCGTCTAAATGTCGGAGCTGCGCCTGGTTCCTGCCGCCGTTGCCGTGTGGGCGGCCACGCTGGCGGCGATCTGCTGGGGCCCGGCGGCGTCTGTAGCCGCGGTGGTGTTGGTGTGCACCGCGGTGGCCTGCGCCAGGCAGTGGGGCCAGGTCGTGCTCGTCGCGGGCCTGGGTTCCGCGGCCGCGCTGGTTGCGGTGATGCGAGTTGCCACGGCCCGCGCGTGGCAGTTCGGCACCGAAGTCCTCGGCCGGGTCTCCGGCGCCGCACACCCCATCGAGGGCCACGGCTACCTGCTGCGTGTCAGGGTTACCGGCCACCCTGGCCCGATCGCCGTCTTTGTCGACGATCTACCCCCGGGCGCGGTGAACGGAGCGGTCGTGCGTGTTACCGGGCGCGCCTCCGAGGCGGAGCAGGCCGGTACGGCGCAGGTCGTCTTCAACGGCGAGGTGACGGTTGTGAGTGACCCAACAGGCATGGCGGCCTGGTCGAACCACGTCAAGGAGACGTTCACTGCGTCGGTGGCCGACACGGTCGGCCCGAGGGCGCAGGGGCTCATCCCCGGCATGGTGTTAGGGGATACCTCGCTACAGTCGCAGGTGCAGCAGCAGGCCTACATCGACACCGGGCTGTCGCACTTAAGCGCGGTGTCCGGAAGCAACGTCGCCATTGTCACCGCCGCGGCCGTGGTGCTGGCTAGCGCGCTTGGGCTCGGGCTTCGCGGTCGCATCGCGTTCGCCGCGGCGGCGCTGGCGCTGTTCGCGGGGCTAGTAGGGCCCGAGCCGAGTGTGCTGCGCGCGTCTGTCACGGGCCTTGTGGGGCTGGCGGCGGTGCTGGCGTCGTCGACCGCCGAGCCGGTGCACACGCTGTGCTTGGCCGTGATCGGGCTCGTGCTGATCGATTCAAACCTAGCCGTCAGCTTCGGCTTCGCGCTGTCGGTTGCCGCCACCGCGTCGATCGTAGCGCTGAGCCCGCTGCTGTATCGCTACCTTGTGTTTACCCGCTGGCCGGAGATCGTGGTGCGTGCCCTCGCCGTCGCCGTGGCCGCCGATATTGTGACGATGCCGTTGGTGGCTCTGATGTCGGGCGAGGTGTCCATCGTTGCGGTACTGGCGAACATCCTAGTCGTGCCCGTGACTGCTCCGGTGACGGTTCTCGGCCTGGTTGCCGTGGTGCTCTCGCTCGCACCCGGCGGGTTGGAGGTGCCGATTCTATGGGTTATCGAGCCCCTGGCCGCGTGGGTTGACCTCGTCGCCACCACGGGTGCCGCGTTTCCCGGTGCCACGGTTGAGGCGGGCCCGCTCGGCGTCATCGTTTGCTACGGGTGGGTGCTCGCCGGGTTCTTGGCACAGCGACCGCGCCTCACTCTGACGGCCGTTGCCGCGGCGCTCGCGGTTGCTGGCCCGGGGGCGCAGTGGCATAAACCGGTGGAGCTCAACCGCCTCACCGCGCACGTCGTCGAGCGGGAAAGCGGCATTGAGCCGGTGCCGGCGCACACGCAGGTTGTGGTCGTCCTTGAGGGCGGCCAACCCCACGACCGGCCCGTGTCCACGACCGGCGGCCTGCCGGTGCTTTACCCCAACCGCGACGGGCCGGTGTGGCTTTACCCCGACGGCACGCAGCGCGCACAAAGCGGAAGGTTTTAAGATGGGGCGCATGCTCAATCCCGTCCACCTCGTCTTGGGCGAAGACGAATTCCTCGCCGAGCGCGCGACGAAGACCATCATCGACGCTGCAGCCGACGGCGCGGCGCCCGAGGTCAGCCGCTTGCGCGCCGGCGACGTCACCGAGGCAGAGCTGCTCATGGCCACGAGCCCCTCGCTGTTTGCCGAGCAGCGGGTCGTGGTGTTCACCGGCGCGGAGCAGGCGGGCAAGGAGCCCACGGAGCTGTTGTTGCAGGCGGCACGTGACCCAGCGCCGGGGATGACGCTGATCATCGAGCACACCGGAGGCGGACGCAACAAGTCTTACGTGGCCAAGTTTAAAAAGGTCGCTGAGGTGCACACAGTCGACCCGCTGCGCGACAGGGACCGCCACGCCTGGCTGAACAACGAGTTCCGCCGCCTCGGGGCCCACCCCACTCCCGATGTTGTTGCCGCGTTGCTCGAATCCGTCGGCTCCGATTTGCGCGAGCTGGCCACGGCGGCAAGCCAACTCGTGGCAGACACCGAGGGGGAGCTGACGGTGAGGTCCGTTCATGCCTACTACTCCGGGGTAGCTGAGATTTCCGGGTTCGACATCGCAGACCTTGCCGTAGCCGGGCGCGCAGAGCGGGCACTGGCCTCGACGCGGCGCGCGCTGCAGCTGGGCATTAGCCCCGTCGCCCTTGCCGCGGCGCTGGCCAGGAAAGTAAGCGACATCGCCAAGCTCTACAGCACCCGTGGTAACCCCGACCAGATCGCCCGCGAGCTGGGAATGCATCCGTTTGTCGCGAAAAAAACAATGCAGGCCGCACGGACCTGGTCCGGCGAGGCCGTCTCAGAGGCCGTGATCGTCATCGCGAACCTCGACGCCGAGGTCAAGGGCCAAGGCGGTGACCCAGACTACGCGATCGAACACGCGGTGCGCAGAATCGCCGAGCTTGCGCGCTAAACTGGCACGCATGAACGAGCAGGAAAACCAGCACGTGCCGGAAGATGTCCAGGAGTTCGCGGGCAAGCTCTTCGAGTTGGCGCGCACGGGGGACGTGGTGCTGCTCGACTACGTCGATAACGGCGTCGACGTCAACCTTGCCAACCAGGATGGCAACACGTTTCTCATGCTCGCGACGTATGCGGGGCATCTCGAGCTCGCGCGGGGCTTGGTTGAGCGTGGGGCGAACGTCGATAAGCTCAATGCCCGCGGTCAATCGCCGCTGGCCGGCGTCATTTTCAAGAAGGAAGACGAAATCGTCGAGCTGCTTCTCCATGCCGGAGCCGACCCGCGAGCGGGTCACCCCGACGCGATCGCGACCGCGCGCATGTTCGGGCGCGAGGACCTCGCGGACAGGATGCAATGATTAACCCCGGTGGCCTCGCGGTCATCCTTGGGCTCAGGGCGGCGCGAACCAGGTAAGCGTGAAGTCCACGCCAGGGTGGTTCACTGCGGCAGTACTCGTTCGCGGGCCGCCAACGCTGCTCGGCTAAAAAGCGCGAAAAAGCCCCTCCGCCTGAAGTAGAGCGCGGAGGGGCGTTGAGCGCAGGCGAGCTACGCCATCTTGTTCAGGGCGCGTGCCATATTGGACTTCTTGTTCGCCGCGGCGTTGCGGTGGAACACGCCCTTGGTCACGGCCTTGTCCAGCTTGCGCGAAGCCACGCGCAGCTGAGCCTCGGCGGCTGCCTTGTCGCCGGACTCGACGGCCTCGCGGAACTTACGCATTTCCGTGCGGGTTGCGGAGCGGACGGACTTGTTGCGCAGGCGGCGCTTCTCGTTGGTGAGAACGCGCTTCTTCTGCTGCTTGATGTTTGCCATAGTGATGCACCTCTTGATTGCGTCATTGAGTAGAAAAGTCACCGTCCGGGCGGGAGAGAAGCGCTGAGCGTTTGATGGGACGCGGGCCCAAGGTCCTGCTCGCGTAGCTCGGCGCACCCGTGGATTCCCGGATGCGGACAACCATTACAAACTAGCAGGATCCCGCGGCGCGACCAAAACCGCGCTAGATCCAGTCGAAGTGGTCCCGCAGCCGGTTGGCAACGCGCTCGAAGCGCCGCGGCGGAACGGAGGCGCCGCGGCGATGGACGTCGGTCTCGGAGACCAGCAGGGTTTTGTCCATGCGCACCCAGCACGGCTCGCCGGAGGCATCCCAATCCCCGGAGCCGATGTCGAGCCAGTCGGGGTGGGCGGCGTGCTCCTTGTCGGGAGAAATGAGCAGCCCGAGGACATCGTGGTGCTCGCGGCCGACGATGAGCAGTGAGCGTTCACGCGGCGGGGTCGACGGCACGGTGACCCAGACGACCTCGCCCGGTTCTGCTTGGCCGTCCATGTCGGGCGCGTAGTAGATGCTGCGTGCCATCCGCGAGGTGGGTTTGACGATGAGCCTGGCTACGGTGGCCTTCTTGCGTTCGCGCGGGGCGCGGGGTGAGGAGCCGAGGCGCTCGTTGAGCAGAGCGAGGCCTTCTTCCAGTGGGCCCGGGCCCCCGGCTTTGCGGCGCTTGATCCTGCGGACGAAGATGCCCCTTCACCCCCTTTGGCTGGTCGATGCGGTTCTCGCACCTACTTTAAGGGGTGTTGGTGGCCTTCACAACAAGTTTGTCGCGTGTTGGGTTTGCCCACGTGAGACGGTAAAGTGGGGCCAATCATGGCTGCCTCGAAAACCAATTTTGCGGAGACGACGTTTACGGACCCTTCACGGATCCGGAACTTCTGCATCATCGCCCACATCGACCACGGTAAATCGACCCTGGCCGATCGCATTCTCCAGCTCTCCAAGGTCGTCGATGCGCGTGACATGCGCGACCAGTACCTCGACAATATGGACATTGAGCGCGAGCGCGGCATCACCATCAAGGCGCAGAACGTGCGCTTGCCGTGGACGCCGCTGTCGGGCGAGTTCGTGGGTCAGGAGACGATCCTGCAGATGATTGACACGCCCGGCCACGTCGACTTCTCCTACGAGGTCTCGCGTGCGCTGGAGGCGTGCGAGGGCGCGATTTTGCTTGTCGACGCCGCCCAGGGCATCGAGGCCCAGACCTTGGCCAACCTGTACATGGCGATGGACAAGGACCTTGAGATCATCCCGGTGCTCAACAAGATCGACCTGCCCGCGGCCGATCCGGACAAGTACGCGCTTGAGCTCGCCCACATCATCGGCTGCGAGCCGGAAGACGTGCTGCGCGTCTCGGGCAAGACGGGCGTCGGGGTGCCGGAGTTGCTGGATCGGCTAGTGGACCTCGTGCCCCCGCCGTCGTCGGAAGGCGGCGCGGACGCCCCGGCTCGGGCGCTGATCTTTGACTCGGTGTACGACACGTACCGCGGCGTGGTCACCTACGTGCGCATGATGGACGGCAAGCTGATGCCGAACCAGCAGGTGCAGATGATGAACACCGGCGTCACGCACGAAATCCTGGAGATCGGCGTCGTCTCACCGACGATGAAGAAGACCAAGGGCTTGGGCCCCGGTGAGGTGGGCTACCTCATCACAGGTGTGAAAGACGTGCGCGAAACCCGCGTGGGTGACACGGTGACCTGGGCGAGCAAGGGTGCGGAAACTCCGCTTGCCGGTTTTGCCGAGGTCAAGCCCATGGTGTACTCGGGCCTGTTTCCGGTATCCCAGGAAGATTTCCCCGCCCTGCGCGAGTCGCTGGAAAAGCTCCAGCTTAACGACGCCTCCCTGACGTGGGAGCCGGAAACCTCTGTCGCCCTCGGGTTCGGTTTCCGGTGTGGCTTCCTCGGCCTTCTCCACTTGGAGATCACGCGAGATCGCCTCGAGCGAGAGTTCGACCTCGATCTGATTTCCACCGCCCCGTCCGTGACGTACCGGGTCGTCGCCGAGGACGGCACTGAGCAGTACGTGCACAACCCCTCGGACTGGCCCGGCGGCAAGATGCAGGAGGTCTACGAGCCGGTGGTGAACATGACCATCATCGTGCCGCAGGAGTTCGTGGGCACGACCATGGAGCTGTGCCAGTCGAAGCGCGGCACGATGAAGAACATGGAGTACCTCTCGGAGGAGCGCGTGGAGTTGCGCTACATCATGCCGCTCGGTGAGATCATCTTCGACTTCTTCGACATGCTCAAGTCCCGCACGAAGGGTTACGCCTCCCTGAACTACGAGGAGGCCGGCGAGCAGGAAGCCGACCTGGTGAAGGTGGACATTCTGCTGCAGGGTGAACCGGTGGACGCGTTCTCCGCCATCGTGCACCGCGACTCCGCCCAGTGGTACGGCAACAAGATGACTAAGAAGCTCAAAGAGCTCATCCCGCGCCAGCAGTTCGAGGTGCCGATCCAGGCGGCCATCGGGGCGAAGATCATCGCCCGCGAGAACATCCGCGCGCTGCGCAAGGACGTGTTGTCGAAGTGCTACGGCGGCGACATTTCGCGCAAGCGCAAGCTGTTGGAGAAGCAGAAGGCGGGCAAGAAGCGCATGAAGTCCATCGGCTCGGTCACCGTGCCGCAGGAGGCGTTCGTGGCGGCGCTGTCGACGGACGAGGAGTAGGCGCGGTTAAGCGGCCTCGAAGGTCCGGTGGAGACCCTCGTCGAGATCGGTCGGGGCCCAGTCGTAGGTGCCCTGCACGAAACGGGGGCTGTCCCACAGCCAGGTCATTTCGACGAGACCGTGAATGTCCCGGTTGAACAGCCCGGCGAACTGAAGCATCCACTTCTTTAGTTCCAGCGGTGTGTGCGCGCGGAGTTTTCCTGCGTAGGCTGCGCGTTCGGCGAACTCTCTCTGGCAGACTGAGTCCGCAGTGGGCGTGATTGTGATCCCGGTGAGTTGGTTCTGTGAGGCACCGACGAGCGCCCGCGCGTAATCGGGCAGGTACGTGAAAGGGTGAAGCGCCGAGGAGTCGATGAGCGCCATCGTGCGGGTTGCGCGTTGCAGTGGTTCCACGATGAGAGCATGAGCCACTGCCGTTCGGCCGCACCCTGGTCCGTAGAGGTCGGAGGCCACCACGGAGCACACGGGGGTGTTTGCGTGCGTGCGGGCAATGAGGAGTTGGGCCCTGATCCCCGGCTTGCCGGTGGTGGCTACGACTTCGCTAGTGGCGGTCACCGTGTTCGCGCGTTCACCGAAAGCGTAGACGGACTCGGGGAAGGTCACGTGGATCTCGCGTTCAGCCGCGAGGCCGAGAACCGTCTTCTCAGCTGGGATGAGGGTGCTGCGCCACACTGCCGCGTCGTAAGGCGCGTGCATGCAGTCAATCACCCGGTTCGCGCCGCTTGTGTCAAAGGCGGCCTGCAGGTCGCGCGGATCGGCGGCGCTGCCCGCTAGGCTCCGGGCTCCGCGGACCGCAGTGCCCGACCGGGTGAGGACGAACACTTCGCGGCCGCGCTTGATCAGCTCATCGGTGACGGCCGTTCCAACTGGGCCGGCTCCAATGACGAGCGTTGTATCGGACATGACGACTCCTTGCGTGAAAATGTGAGCACTGCTCTCTATTTTCCAGCTACGCTAACACGTGTCGGGATTACTCGCAAGAGCAGTGCTCTCGAGTTGGTAGCATGGGTTCATGCCGACACCCCGCCAGATCGCCCGCGACGAGATGATGCGACGCATCAGCGAGATCGGGTTTGCACAGCTAGACGCCGGAGGACCCCATGCGCTCAACCTGCGCGCCGTTGCCCGTGAGCTGGGTGTGGTGTCCTCGGCGATATACCGATATGTTGCAGACCGAGATGCATTTCTCACGCTGCTGGTCACCGACGCTTATCGGCAGCTCGCCGATTCAGTGGAACGCAACGGGCAACCTGCCTCGGTCGTGGGAATCGCGGAGGCGATGCGGGCCTGGGCGATCGCGCATCCGAGGAGGTGGGGACTTATTTACGGCACCCCAGTTGTTGGTTACGCGGCGCCCAGCGACACACTCAGTCAAGGAACCCGCGTGATGCGGATGCTGCTTGAGGCTTTGGATAACGCGCATCCGAGCGTCGATACGCCCAGCACGGCGCTCGACGAGGCAACGCGCGAAGATATTGAGGCGCTGAGGCGCGAATGGGCGCCGCAGCTCAGCGCGGGTGCCGTTGAGCTGGCCGTGGAGGCGTGGTCACGAATCATCGGTTTGATTTCCAGCGAAGTGTTCGGGCATTTCGGCGAGGGTGCGTTTCGTCAGCCCGCTGTGCTATTTCGGCGCGCGGTGGAGAGGCTCGCCAACGGTCTGGGGCGACTTGGCGCCTGAGACGCCACGACGGCCGGCCAGCCCGCGTACCACCCGGACCCGGGGAACCAGCCGGGTGGTGGTTCGGATGTGCGTGGGGCGTACCTGGTCAGCATTGCGAGTACCACGAGCGCGCCGGCGTACTGCAGCAGGTAGGCGGCACCGCTGACGAGTGGGCGATTGTTGGTGTCGATGAGCTCGGTGATCCCCGCGACGTCGGCGTAGGCCAGCGACATGTTGTTCACCGTGTGCAGCACGATCGCCGCCTCGAGCCCGCCGGTGCGGTGCACAAGTAGCGAGGCGAACGCCGCGAATACCGCGACGCTAATCAGCCCACTCGCGCCGTAGGTGTGGCCGAAGACGAACGGCGGCAGTGAGAGCGCGTAGACCACCCACGGCGAGCGGATCCACGCGCCCAGCGCCTGGGGCAGTGAGCCGCGGAAGACCAGTTCCTCAGCGGTGGACTGCAGCGGCACGAGCAGCAGGCAGAGTGCGATGCTGGCCCAGAAAGCACCGTCGAGCGGGGCGGGAATTCCGCGGTGCACGATCGCGTCGATGACGAAGGTGATTGCCGGTGGGACGGCAATCAACAGCAGTGACAGTCTCACGATCGGCCAGCGGATGCGTCCGGTGACTGACAACAGCGCACGCGGGCGCCGCCCTGCGAGCCACGCTGCGAATAAGGCCCCGACTCCCGAGATGCCGATCGCGCCGTAGAAGAAGGCTATGTTGACCGGGTTGGCACCGAGTTCAGTTTCGATGATGCGGCTATAAAGCCAGTCCATGTCGGCGCCGCTTCCCCAGCTGGTGAGCAGAAACACCGCAGTAAACAATGCCTGGATGAGGAAGAAGAGGACTAAGGATATCACGAACTCCAGGGCGGGCTTCCATCGCCGGTACGGCCTGCGGCGCAGCGCGGGTTCGAGAGACACACGGTGGTAGGCGAGCGTGGTCCGTGCCTGTTGGGGGGTCACGCCCGCCACCCTATAGCATCGTTCCATGAAGATTGAGCGCGACGGGTTCACCATATTCGCACGCGTGCTTGGCGACGCTCCCAAGCCCGCACTCCTATACCTCCAGGGTGGCCCCGGTTTTCCGAGCCCACGCGAGCATTACGACTGGATCGCCACCGCGCTTGAGCACTACCGGGTGGTGCTCCTCGACCAGCGCGGCACCGGGCGCTCCACACGCATCGATCGCGCCACGCCGCAGCTTATCGACGCCCCCACGCTGACCCGGCTGCGCGCCGACGCTATCGTCGCCGACGCCGAGGCGATCCGGCGGGAGCTCGGTGTCGAGCGTTGGGACGTGCTCGGCCAGTCTTTCGGCGGGTTCTGCCTCGCGCATTACCTCGCCGCGCACCCGGAGAGTGTGCGCCACGCGTTTTTCACGGGCGGTTTGCCCACCGTCACCCGTGGCGTGGACGAGGTCTACCACGCCACCTTTGCCAAGCTGCGGGCTCGGCACCAGTTGTTCTACCGTGAAGTCCCGTGGGCGGAGTCGATGGTCCGCGAGGTGTGCCGCCACCTCGACAACTCCGTGGAGAGCTTGCCCACGGGGGAGCGGCTGAGCTCCCGGCGGTTTCGCACGGTCGGTGTGGCACTGGGGCGCGAGGGCGGGTTGAGCACCCTGGCACACCTGTTGGAGGAGCCCTTCCATCCGGGCGGGAGGCTGCGCACGGACTTTCTCGCCGACGTCGGCGACCTTGTCAGCTTCGAGCGGGCCCCGCTGTATGCTGCGGTGCACGAGTCCATCTACGGCGGCACGGTGCCGGGGGCAACGGCGTGGGCGGCGCAACGCGTCTCGGAGTCGCTCGACGGTTTCGCCCCGCAGGCCTCACCCGATGACGCCGAGTTCTATCTCACCGGCGAGCACATCTTCCCCTTCCAATTCGACGAAGACCCGGCGCTGCGCCCGTTCAAGGAGGCCGCCGACGAGCTCGCCGGCAATGACGACTGGCCTCACCTGTACGCCGGGCTCGGGGCGTCGGAAAGCGCCGCCGCGATGGTGTACACGGACGACATTTTCGTGCCCCGCGAGCTGTCTTTGGAAACCGCCGACATCATCGGTGCAAAGGTGCACGAAACCGCGGCGTGGCAGCACGACGGGCTGCGCCGGCACGGACGCGACGTCGTTGGTGTGCTGATGTCCGCAGTGGGGCTATGATGAGCGGCATGCAGACACCTTTTCTCCGCGAACAGGTAGAACTCAGCAACGCTGAGCTGGCCGAGTTTGACCAGCTGACCAGTGTGTTCGAGCGGGTGGAAGAGCATGTGCTCAACCCGGCGCTCATGGTGTATGTGACGCGCTAAAGCTCCAACACCGACTCCAGCAGCTGCTGCGTGTACGGGTGCTGCGGGTTGGACCACACGTCCTCGGTGTCGCCGTGCTCGACGATGCGCCCGTTGTGGATCACCGCGATGGTGGGGCACAGCTCGCGCACGATGGCGAGGTCGTGGGAGACGAAGATGAGAGTGTTCGACCCGACGACGCCGTCCATGAGCTCGAGGACCTGGCTGCGGATGGTCACGTCGAGTGCGGAGACGGGCTCGTCGGCAAGCATGATGGCGGGACGGGATGCCGCGGCGCGGGCAATGGAGATGCGCTGGCGCTGCCCGCCGGAGAACTGCCGCGGCCGACGCGAGCCCATGCCGGCCAGGCCCACCTGCTCGAGGACCTCTTCGGCGCGGGCGCCGTCCACTTTTGTTTCGCGTATCGACGCCCCCACGTCCATGCGCGGGTCGAGGGAGGAATAGGGGTCCTGGAATACCATCTGCACGTCCCCGCCGACGTCGACGCTGCCCGAATCGGGTGTGGAGAGCCCGGCGATGATGCGGAGCAGCGACGTTTTACCTGAACCGGAACCGCCGACGATGCCGATGCGCTCGCCGCGGTGCACGGTGAGCGAGACGTTGTCGAGGGCGCGGGTGGCGCCCCTGGTGAGAGTCACGTTGCGCAACTCAACCACCGGGTTGCCGAGGGGCCGCGGCGCGGCTGGCGGGCCGGGGAGCGACGCGCGGGCGAGCGAGCGTGCGTACTCCGAGTCGGCGGCGACGATGCGCCCTGCCTTGAACACCAGCGTGCGCTGCGTCATGCGGCGCACCACAGCGAGGTCGTGGGAGATGAACACCAAACCCATGTTGCGGGCGGCGATGACGGAATCAATCAGCTCCAGGATCTGCTTCTGCACCGTCACGTCGAGGGCGGTGGTCGGCTCGTCGCAGATGAGGATGTCCGGGTCCTGGGCGAGTGCTGCGGCGATGAGCACGCGCTGGCGTTGCCCACCGGAAAGCTCGTGCGGGTAGGCATGCGGCCTGTCGACCCCGACCTCTTTCAGCAGGGAGCGGGCGCGCTCTCGATCGCGGGACACTTGCCGCGCAACGGTCATCAGCGGGTCGAGCGCCGTCATGGGTTCCTGGAAAATCATGGCCACGCGTCGCCCGCGGACGCGGCGTCGCACGCGGTCGGGCGCGCCGACCATCTGCGTGCCGTCGACGGTGATGGACCCGGTGACGGGGAGGTTGTCGACAAGCCCCATGATGGCCAAGGCGGTTATGGACTTGCCCGAGCCGGATTCGCCGATGATGCCGACGCGCTCTCCCCGCGCGACCTCGAAGGAGATGTCGTCGAGGATGCCCTCGATCGTGAGACCGTTAACGCGGATCACGGCCGCCTCCGATCAGGGTGAAGCCGAGCACGGTCGCCGCGATGGCAAGACCGGGCCACAGCGCCAAGTGAGGGGCGGTGGCCAGGTACGGTTGGGACGCTTGGAGCATCCGACCCCACGACGCGTAGGGTGCGGGCGTGCCCAGCCCGAGGAAGGACAGGCCAGCCTCGGCGAGGATCGCTAGCGCCAGTGCCACGGAGACCTGGACAAGGACAAACGGCGAGATGTTCGGCCACACATGCGTGCGCGCGATTGCCAGTGGCCGCACTTTGGACACCCGCGCGGCGAGGATGTAGTCCTGGCTCATCACCCGCAGTGTGCCGACCCGCGCAACGCGGGCGAAACCGGGAATGCCCGCGATGCCGATGGCGAGCACGACGATCCACACCGAAGCCCCGAACACCGCGGTGAACACGATGGCCAGCAGGAGCGCCGGGAAGGCGAGGAGCAAATCGTTGGCCCGCATCACCACCACTTCGACCACCCCGCGCTGCATCCCCGCCCACATGCCCAGAGGCACGCCGATCACGGCGGATAGCGCCACGGCGCACACAGAGACCACAAGGGTCAGGCGCGCGCCGTCCATCACGCGCGAGAGGATGTCGCGCCCGAACTGGTCGGTGCCCATCCAGTGGGCGGGTGAGGGACCTTGCAGGCGCCGCTCGGGGGCGGCCTGCAGCGGATCGTATGGGGTCCACACGGCGGCGAGCAGCGCGACGAGAACCACCAGCGCCACGATGCCGAGCCCGACCCTGCGTGTCGTCATGCCTTCCTCCGAATCCGCGGATCGATAACCGCGTACAGCACATCCACGACGAGATTGACCACGAGTGTGAACGCGACGAGCAGCATCAGCACGGTTTGCACGGTGGTGAGGTCGCGGTTGGCCACGGCGTCGAGAAGCATTGTGCCGAGCCCGGGGATGGCGAAAACCCGCTCGATGACCACGGCGCCGACGATGAGACTGGACAGTTGTATGCCGGTGACCGTGAGCACGGACAGCGCGGCGTTTTTCACCGCGTGGCGGTACAGCGCGGTGCTTGTCGACGCCCCCTTCGCCCGCGCCGTCCTCACATAGTCCTTGCCCATTTCCTCAACCACGGCACCGCGCACATAACGCGTGAGGATGGCTGCCTGCACCAGGGTGAGGGCGAGCACGGGCAGCACCACGTGCGAGGGAGTGCCCCACCCGTTGGCTGGCAGCCAGCCGAGGCGCAGAGAGAACAGCCCGACGGCGAGGATGCCAACCAAAAAGCTCGGCACCACGATGCCCACCTGCGTCAACGCGGCGACTATTGCGCCGTCCGCACGGTTCTCGCGCTGGGAGAGGTAGACCCCCAGTGGAACGGCGATGGCCATGGACGCCGCCATGGCGAGCACGGTGAGTGTGAGGGAGACACCTGCGCGTTCGACGACGGTTGGGGTAATGTCTGTCCGGCTCGCCAGGGAAACGCCGAAGTCACCGGTTGCGAGCCCGCCGACCCACTCCAGGTATTGCGTATGCAGCGGGCGGTCGGTGCCCAGCTGTGCGGACAGCGCGGCGACGGCTTCGTCGGTGGCGGTGACGCCGAGCGCAACGCGCGCCGGGTCGCCGGGCACAGCGCGCAGCAGGAGGAAAATGATGATGCTGGCCAGCAAGAGCAATACGGCGAAGCGGGACAGGGAGCGCAGCACAAAGCGCATGGCGGCGCGGGCGTTCACTTGTCCACCTCGATGGTGCGAAGTGGCAGGCCCTCGGTGACGACGTTGGGGTTCACTCCGCTCACGCCTGGCCCCAGCAGCACGATGTTCGGTGCGTTGACCAGCGTCAGCGCGGCAGCGTCGGCCATGATCTGGTCCACGGCGGCTTCCATGTTGGACGCCTGCTCGCCCACCTCCGCGGCCTGGATCAGTTCCCGGGCGCGTGCTGAGTCGTAGCCCAGGTAGTAGTCCGGGTTGCCGAAGAGCAACGGGATGTCGCGCGGTTCCACGTGCGCGACTAGCGACGCCTGGTAGTCGTGGCCCTTGAGCACCTGGCCGAGCCACATGGCGGGAAACTCGACCGTTTCCAGGCGGACACGGAACCCCACATCACGCAGCTGGGAGAAGATCAGTTCGCTCGCCGTCTGCGCGTACGGCAGGTTCGGCACCGTGATAGTGACGTCTGGGGTACGGCCGTCCAGGAGTTCGCGGGCCATGCCCGGATCGAAGGGGTAGTAGTCTTCACCGGTGAACCACGGGTCGGTCGGCGGCACGGGCGCGCCTCCCGTGTCGGTGGCCATGCCGTTGTAGACCACGTCGTTTACTGCGCCGCGGTCGATGGCGTAGGACACTGCCTTGCGCACTGTCGGGTCGTCGAAGGGAGCGGCGCGGTTATTCATGGATAAGAGCACTTCACCGTTGGTGGTGCCGACAAGCACTGAAATGTCCTCGGGCAGTGTCTCCAGCAACTGCGGTGCCTGCATCGACCACACCACATCCGCGTCGCCAACCCGCAGCGCGTTGAGTGCCGCCGTCGGGTCGTCGAAGTAGCGGATCTGCGCGTCATGGCTGACTTCGCCGCCCCAGTAGTCCTCGCGCTTGGTGAAGGAGACGGACTCGCCGACGGCGAACCGCTCGAGAGTGTACGGCCCGGTCCCGAGCGGGTCGGTGGCGAGGCGCTCGACTGAGGCAGGCGTCATCATCGCCCCCGTCAGCGTGCCCATCGACCACAGCCAGCTACTCGACGCCCGCTCCAACGTTACTTTCAACGTCTGGGCGTCGAGCGGCTGGGCGTCCACCACGGGGGCCATCTGAGCCTTCAAAGCGTTGGTCCAGTTGTCCTGAACGTAGCTGATGGAAAAGGCGGCGTCCTCGGCCGTGAATTCTTTGCCGTTGGAAAACCTCACACCCTCGCGCAGGTGGAAGATGTATTCCGAGCCGTCGGCACTGATGTCCCAGCTCTCGGCGAGGAAGGGTTGTGGCGTACCGGAGTCGTCGATACGCACGAGCGTCTCGTAGATGTTTCCCATTAAAGCTTGGGGAGCGGCTGCGCCGCCCGTGGTGGTGAAGTCCAACCCCGCGGGAGGGGCTTGGGTGGCAACGACCAGATGGTCTGGGCGGGCCCCGCCGGCGGGGGAGGCGCAGGCCGACAGCGCGACAACGGCGGTCGCCGACAGCAGGGCAGCGGCTGTCTTAGGGGAGGGCATGGGTGAGAAGCGTACCGCTTGGAGCGCCGCTACCCAATCCAGCGCTTTGCCAGGATCTCCATTCCGGCGAGGACCTCGCCGTGGCTCGCGTTTTGCAGCGAAATCATGAGCTCGTCGGCCTTGGCGTGCTCCGTGAACCACGTCAAGTATTCCGCGACTTCGTCCGCGGTGCCACGGGCGGTGTAGCGCATCATGTCAATGATCTGCCGGCCCTGGAAGGAGTTGACGATTGCGTCGAGTTGGGCGTCGTCAAGCACTTGCCCGCGCCGGCCCATGAACGCTCGCACCCGGTTGCGGTGCACGATCTTTTCCTGGCGCGCGGCATCCTCACTGGTCTCAGCCGCGGTGACATTGACCGCGGCGATGACGTGGGGCTCGGGGTGGCGCTCGGAGGGCTGGTAGTTCTCCCGGTAGTAGGTGGTGGCGTCGACAAGATGCTGAGGAGCGAAGTGGGACGCAAACGAGTAAGGCAAGCCCAGGCTCGCGGCGAGCGACGCACCGAACATCGAAGAACCCAGGATATAAAGTGGCACGTTCGTGCCCTGGCCGGGCATCGCGACGACACCCGGCAGCGGGCTTTGATCCGACAACCACGCCTCAAGCTCGCGCACGTCATCGGGGAATGCCTCCGCGGCTTGCGGGTCGCGGCGCAGCGCACGGCCCAGCGTCTGCTGGTCGGTGCCAGGAGCGCGCCCCAGCCCGAGGTCAATGCGATCGGGGTAGAGCTCGGCGAGCATGCCGAACTGCTCCGCAATAACGTACGGGGCGTGGTTGGGCAGCATCACGCCACCGGAACCGAGCCGGATGCGGGAGGTCTGCGCGCCGATGTGGGAAATGAGCACCGCCGGTGACGATGACGCGATCGACGTCATGTTGTGGTGCTCGGCGTACCAGACGCGCGAGTATCCCAACGATTCCGCCTTCTGAGCAAACTCCACGGAGCGGGCCATGGAGGCTCGGACAGATTCGCCGGGGTAGATAGTGCAAAAGTCAAGCAGCGCCAATGGGATGTTCATAGTGCCATGCTACGCTTTCGCGTTCGACGGGATGTCACGGTCGGTGGGTTCAGGGGTGTAAAACCGCTGGTGGGGTGGGTAGTTGATGGCGTGACCGTGACATCTGACCCGCCGTGATGTCACACTCAACCTGTGTGGTGGCGCAAAACCCCAGGTGACCAACCGGGCCGAGAGTCTGACCGTGCCTTCTAACCCGCCGTGATGTCACACTTAACCAAAGTGGCGGGGCAAAACCCCAGGTCGCCAACCGGACCGAGAGTTTGACCGTGACTTCTGACCCGCCGTGATGTCACACTTAACCAAAGTGGCGGGGCAAAACCCCAGGTCACCAACCGGGCCGGGAGCCTGACCGTGACATCTGACACGCCGATTTACGCGTTGACGTGTTCGCCTTCGACGGTCTCCACCGTGCCGAGCTTGAGCGGGGCTTTGGGCCGGGCCAGGTCGATGGCCAGGCCGATGACGAAAGCGACCGCGACCGGAACAACCCAGCCCAGTCCGGCGTCCTGCAGCGGCGCCCAGGCAACGAGCGGGGTCAAAACGTCGGCTGCCCAACCCAACGAAATGGCGGTCTCAATGGCCGACCAGATCACGGCGACCCAAATCGGCAGGAAGAACGCCCAGGTAAACCGGGTGCGGGAGCGGAACAGTGGCTCGATGAGCGTGACAAAGATCAGTGCGATGGCGGGCGGGTACAGGAATCCGATGACCGGGGCGGCGATAGCCATGACGAACTCGAGTCCCTGGGTGGCGATCAGCGTGGACATGATGGTGAAGATGATCGCCCACGTCTTGTAGGAGCCGGGGAACTGCTCGGAGAAGTATTCCGCGGTGGCGGTGATCAGGCCGACGGCGGTGGTCATGCAGGCGAGCAGAACGATCAGCGCGAAGATGATCTGGCCGGCGGTTCCGAGGGTGAGGTTGGAAGCGTCGGAAAGCAGTGCCGCACCGTTGTCGTACTGGGCGGGGTTGGGGATGATCCGCCCGACCGTGCCTAGGCCGAGGTAGATCAGAGCGAGCAGCAGGCCAGCACCGGCGCCGGCGTAGATGGTGCCGCGCACCAGGGCAGGGCCTTCCTGGAAACCGCGGAAGCGCAGCGTGGAGATCACCACAATGGAAAAGGCGAGCGCCGCGATCGAGTCCATGGTCAGGTAACCCTGCAGCAGGCCCTCGGTGAACGGCCGCGCGGCGAATTCCTCGGCCGGCTCGCTGGGAGAGGCGGTCCACTTCGTCAACGCGACGACGATCATGACAACCAAAAGGATGAGCAGCGCAGGGGTGAGGAACTTACCCAGCTTTTCCATGATCGTGTTCGGGTTCCACGACAGTGCGAGCGCGATGCCGAAGAAGATGATGTTGAAGATCGCGGAGGCGACGATCCCCTCAACACCGAACAGCGGGGTGATCGCTGTTTCCATGGACACGGCACCCGTGCGCGGCAGCGCGTAGAACGCACCAATCGACAGGTACGCCAGGATCGGGAAGACAACGCCGAAGACTGTGCCGGCGCGCTGCGCGAGGTCGCGGACATTGGCGCCGGAAAGCACAATGGCGATCACGGCAAGCAACGGCAACAGTGCGCCGGTGCCCAAAAAGCCCAAGATCGCCGGCCAGAAGTTGTCGCCGGCCTGGACGGCAATCATCGGCGGGAAGATCAGGTTTCCGGCGCCGAAGAACATCGAGAACAAGGCGAGCGCAGTGACGACGATCGCGGTGGTTGATCCTTGTGTCTTCGTGCTGGTGTCGGCCTGTGCAGCAGTCGAGCCCATGTTTCACTCCTTGGAGATTCGTAGAATTTCCAAAGAATACCCCGTGAGGGACCTGCTGTGTAAATTTTTCTTAGCTCTGGGTCAGATCCGCGATGGCAGAAAGCGGGATGTCGACCCACTCTGGACGGTTGTTTGCTTCGTAGACGACCTCGTACGCGGCCTTATCCACCACATAGGCAGCGAGTACGGTGTCGTCGGCCGCGGCGCCGTAAGCATCGATCAGCGCAGCGACGTTGGCTTTCTCCCAGTCCGCGCTGTGCGAGCCCATGGCGCGGGCGTAGCCGAAGGAGCGGATCATGCCGGCGACGTCGCGAAGCGGGTGATCGGGGGCGAGGCGCTGCGACAGCGGCCGGGCGGGTTCTCCCTCGAAGTCGATGAGGTAGAAGCGAGGTTCCGTCGCGTTGACCGTCTTCAGCGTCTGCCCGAGGTGCAGGTCGCCGTGGATGCGCTGGATTTCGTGGGGGCCGTCATCGATGGAGCCGTAGAGTTGGCGAATCGCCGACTCGAACTCTTTGAGCTCGGGTGCCTGCGCAACCAGCTCGTCGAGGTGGGTGTTAAGCGTGGCGCGAAGGGTCTCTCCGCTGACCTCGGAGGTGCCGAAGGCCTGGGCCAACGCGGTGTGCACGGCGCCGATCGCGTGGCCGAGCTCGCCGGCGTCACCGAGCGCGTCCGCGACGGCGAGGTCGAAACCGTCCTCGCCGCCGTCGATAAGCTGCTGCTGCATCGCCAGCGTCGCACCGTCGCGGGTGATGTGGCCGCGCACACCGGCGACGTGCGGGCAGTCACCGATCGCGCTGAGCAGCTCCACATCCGGGTTGGTGCCGTTTTCAAGCTTGCGGAACACCTTGAGCACCCACTCGTCATCCACCACGAGTGAGGTGTTCGACTGTTCGGCTCCCATCGGCCGCGCGGATGTGCCGCCGATTTCTCCGTGCACCTCGCCCAGCTCGGCTGCACCACGCACGTAGGCGGTCGCACCTTCTTCGGTGGCCAGCGCGTCACGCTCGGCGCCGGGGGCGACGAGCACCTGGTAGGAATCGGTCACGTCGCCATGGGTGACGTGCAGTATCTGCCAGCTAAACTCGTCGAGCTCACGCGAAGCGGCGACCTCGACCGCGTCGATCGCCTCGGACTTTGCGCCGTAGAAGCGCTCCCGCGTTAAATCAATCACCGAACTACTCCGAAATGTCGAACCACAAAAAACCGTGCGGCGGCAGGGTAACCAGCCACGGCAGCTCGCCGATCGCGGGGAACTCCACGCCGCCCGAGAGCTCGCGCGGATGCGCGCCATTGTAGTGCTCGAGGTGCATTTCCACTGGCTGGGGGCGCGACGACATGTTGTTGACGCACAGGATGCGCTCGCCGTTGTACTCGCGGATAAACGCCAGCACGTGCGGGTTGCTCTGCTCGACCTCGATGTAGGAACCGCGGCCGAAAGCGCGGTACTGCTTGCGGATGTGCACGAGCTGGCGCACCCAGTGCAGCAGCGAATTGTCGCGCTGCATCTGCGAGTCCACGTTGACGATGTGGAAGCCGTACTGGTCGTTGCGGATCGGCGGGAGGTAGAGCCGCTCCGGCTCGGCCTTGGAGAACCCGCCGTTGCGGTCGTTCGACCACTGCATGGGGGTGCGCACCCCGTCGCGGTCCTGCAGCCAGATGTTGTCGCCCATCCCGATCTCGTCACCGTAGTAGAGGAACGGCGAGCCCGGCAGCGACAACAGCAGCGCGTGGGCCAGCTCGAGGCGGTCGCGGTGCCCGCCGAGCAGCGGCGCTAATCGACGCCTGATGCCGACGTTGGCCTTCATCCGCGGGTCCGTGGCGTAGTTCTTGTACATATAGTCGCGCTCTTCGTCGGTCACCATCTCGAGCGTGAGCTCGTCGTGGTTGCGCAGGAAGATGCCCCATTGTGCCGACTCGGGAACAGGTGGGGTGTCGCGCAGGATGTCGATGATGGGCTGCGCGGACTCGCGGTGGATGCCCATGAATATGCGGGGCATGACGGGGAAGTGGAACGCCATCTGGCACTCGTCGCCGTCTCCCTCGCCGAAGTAGGCGACGACCTCGTCGGGCATCTGGTTGGCCTCGGCCAGCAGGAAACGGCCGGGGTACTCTTGGTCAAAAAGCGTGCGCACCCGTTTGATGAACCCGTGGGTCTCGGGCAGGTTCTCGCAGTTGGTGCCCTCTCGCTCGAAGAGGTAGGGGATGGCGTCGAGGCGGATGCCGTCCATGCCGAGGTCGAGCCAGAAGCGGATGACGTCGAGGATTTCCTCCTGCACGTCCGGGTTGTCGTAATTCAAGTCCGGCTGGTGGGAGAAGAAGCGGTGCCAGTAGTACTGCTTGCGCACCGGGTCGAAGGACCAGTTCGATTCCTCGGTGTCGATGAAGATGATGCGCGCCTCGTCATACTTGGTGGGATCATCCGACCAGACGTAGTAATCGCCGTAGGGCCCGCCGGGATCCATGCGCGACTGTTGGAACCAGTGGTGCGAATCCGAGGTGTGGTTGATGGGGAAGTCAGTGATGATGCGGATGCCGCGCTTGTGGGCGCTGTCGACCAGGGAGATGAAGTCTTCGACGGTACCGAACTCGGGCAGGACCTTGCGAAAATCGCGGATGTCGTAACCGCCGTCGCGCAGTGGGGAGTCGTAGAACGGCGGCAGCCACAAGCAGTCCACACCCAGCCACTGCAGGTAATCCAGCTTTTCCTCCAGGCCTTTCAACGTGCCCGAACCGGTGTTGTCCGGGTCGTAGAAGGCGCGGACGAGGACCTCGTAGAACACGGCGTCCTTGTACCACTCGGGGTCGGGGCGCTCCCAGGGCTGCTCGGCGGGAGCAGGTCGCGCGAAGTCGGTGGCCTGCGGGGTCTCGGTCCTGATCTCCATGCCGACCAACTTTAACGGCTAATGGCGTTCACCGCTTCCGCGATGCGGTCCACCGCCTCCTCCAAAATGGCCGGGCTGGTCGCGAAGTTCAGCCGTGCCTTGTGCTCGCCGCCGGGGCCAAATGACGTGCCTTCGTTGAGCGCAACCTTGGCGTGTTTGAGCAGGTAGGCGCCAGGACGGGGGGAGTTGAGCTTGGTGCCGGAGAAGTCGAGGAACATCAGGTAGGTCGCCTTGGGCACCTCGAAGGTAATGCCGGGGATCTTTTCTGGCAGGTTCTCAACGAGCCAGTCACGGTTGAGGCGCAAAAGCTCGATCTCCTCGTCGAGAAACTCCGCGCCGTCGCGATAACATGCTTCGGCGGCAACAATGCCCAGGGTTCCGGTCCCATCCTTTGCTACCCCGGTCAACCCCTGAAACACCGTGACGTCGTCCGCGTTGGAAAAAATCATCTGCGCGCACTTGAGCCCGGCGACGTTGAACGCCTTGGAGGTTGCAGTGACAGTGATGCACACGTCTGGGTTGTCCTTCGCGGCACACACATGGTGGCCGTCGTAGACAAGCGGGGCATGGATTTCGTCGACAAGCACGCGTCCGCCGTACCTCCTGGCGATCGCGCAGATTTGGTCGAGCTCTTCTTCCTCGAAGATCCAACCGCCCGGGTTGAAGGGATTGGTCAGGATGATCGAGCCGGCGCCGTTGCGAAACGCCGCTTCGACCTCCATCAGATCCAGCCCGCCGGTACTGGAGACCTCGACCCTGTTGCGCCCTGCGGTCTCCGCGATCTCGAGGAACGGGTGGTAGGCGGGCACGGGTACGATCACGTCGCCCTCGGTGAAGTGCATGATCGCCAGCAGCAAGCCGCGCACAACATCGGGGACGGGGAAGATCTTGTCCTCGTCCGGGCGCCAGCCGTAACGTGACTCGTAAAAATCTGCAAGGACCTTTGGCAACGCCTGGGCCTGCGGGGCCGGGGTGTAGCCGAAAGTCTCGGCCTCTACTGCCCGCTGAAGCGCGGCCTTGACAACTGGCGCGGTGGGGAAGTCACTCTCGGCGACCCATAGGGGCAGCACATCGTCGTCGTACTGTGTCCACTTACGGGTGCCGCGGGTTTTCAACGTGTCGAGGTTGGGAAACTCCATGCCTTTACACCGTAGTCACTGCCCGGACACGCGGTGAATTTCTATTCTTGGTGCGCCTGCGCCTTCCGCCTATCGACGCCCGATTGGGGTGATCCCCGAACTTCCCACTTAACTTCCCCCTCAATTTCCCACAGTGTTGCTATGTCGACTGGGAAGTTGAGCGGGAAGTTGTGTCCTCAGTGCTTTTTCAACGGTGACGGAGGACTGATCATCGTTGGGCTTTTCAAGGAAAACAATTTCACGCCCGTGGACGGGTTTAACGCAGCACGTGCCCGTGACAGCCCATCTCGCCAAGATTTGGGGGGGGGAGATCTAACCGTGCCAGCGCGCGAGCCGGTCGTAGAGGATCTCGTCCGATTCGCGCTTCGCCTCACGGTTGCCCTCTATAGTGCCGCCCATCATATACTCACACGACCGACCGATGGCCTTCTCGATGTCCTCGCTGAACAGGTGGCCGGCATCGTCGAAGACCACGGTCTCGATGCCGGGGTTGGCCTCCGCCATGGCGCGCGCTGCGACCTCGCTTTGCCACATGCGGTCTTGGCCCCCGGCGAAAGCGAGATCGTTGCCGTCGAAGGCGGCGATGTCAATCCGCGCATCCTGCCCGGCAGCGACCGCGGTGGGGTGGGGTGCTGAAGGAATATGTGTTCCAACGCTGCCAATTGTCTAGGCCTTTGGGATAATTTGAGGACGATTCGAGCTATCACGGAGGTAGACCCTATGGCCGTTTCAGGCGAAGGTATCCATTTGACCGACGAGTTCAACGAGGCGCTTTCCGCGTTACGCGGTGGTGAAAACGTTCTCATTACAGGCAATGCTGGGACCGGTAAGTCGACACTGTTGCGCCTCTATCTCGACGAGCGTGGCACTGACGATGTCATTGTCACTGCGCCTACGGGTGTCGCGGCACTGAACGTCGGGGGATTTACCATTCACCGTGCTTTCGGGTTTCGCCCGGGATATTTTCCAGACGACCTCAAACCAGGAGGGAAATGGCGACCGTCTGCTTCCGTGAACAAGGTCCTCAGTGCGATCAACGTTCTTGTCGTAGATGAGATCTCCATGGTGCGTGCCGATTTATTCGACATGATGGACATCGCGTTGCGCAGCATCCGCCGCAGTGAGGAGCCATTCGGTGGAGTGCAGCTGATACTGGTCGGTGACCTCCTCCAACTCGCGCCCGTGGTTACCGACGGTGAGCGCGAGCTGTTTAGCACTGTGTGGGAGTCGCCCTATTATTTCTCGGCGAAGGCGTCTGAGCGGCTTCGACTCACCGAAATCAACCTTACGACAGTCTGGCGGCAGTCAGATGAGACGTTCATTGAGATTTTGAATGAAGTGCGCGAGGGGTCGGTGGGCGAGGGAGCACGCGAAATCCTCAATTCATACGTTGATCCAGATTTCGTACCACCGCAAGATTGGGTGACGTTGGCATCGCGCAACAGGCGTGTTGAAGCAATCAACAAGCAGCGCCTTGAAGCTCTGCCAGCAGAAAAGTTCGTTTCCGTCGCTGTGTACACCGGCGACGCCGACGCAAAGTCATTCAACGGCAGCGAAGAACTCACATACGCGCGCGGGGCGCGAGTGATGACACTCATCAATGACTACGCGGGGCGCTTCGTCAACGGCAGCTTCGGTGAAATTGTCGAGGCATCTGCTGATGAAATTGTAGTTTCGTTGGACAACGGTGAGCAGGTTGCTTTAGGAAAGCACACCTGGGAGATTGGAAGGCCGCAGGTTGCCGACGGCAAGGTTTCAAGTGCAATGGTCGGCACCGTGACACAATTCCCGGTCAATCTCGCGTGGGCAATTACGATTCACAAATCCCAAGGACAGACGATCCCAAAACTCTTTATTGATCTGTCGGGTGGCACGTCTCAAGACGGGCAGTTCTATGTGGCAGTTTCACGCGCTGTCAGCCTGGAAAACCTGCGTTTAAGCGCACCAATTGAGGCGCGCCATATTCGGGCGAGCAACCAACTCGTGCGCCGGCTGCGCCGTTCCTCCTCTGCGACGGTAGAGACCAAGCGCTTCCTCGCGATGTCCGTTGATGGAGTGGACTTTTCGGTCTCCCAGCACGTCGCGCTTGTGCACGCCGTGGTTGTTGACGACGGCGAAATAGTTGCCAATTTCGGCTCATGGATCAACCCGGCAGCTGACCTCGGAGACTTCGGTGTCGCACATTCCATCCCGGCGGGGGGCCTTGCCCTCGCACCGGCGCTCGGTGACTTTTGGCCATTGTTGCTGCGCCAAGCTGAAGGGGCTGTGGTGATTGGGCATAACTTGGCAATGCTGGAACGGACGGTTAGGCACCAAGAGAAAGGCATGGCCCTAAATCTCGGCGTGGGGTACGACACAGCAGAGTTGAACTTCTCCCCGGACGGATCCACGCCTGCGCAACAGGCCACGTCAATCGCGGAGGCCTTGCTCAGCAACCGCTTGTCGATTAGTCGCGGCCAGGTCGTGCCCCCGGCAGACCGTGAACGCGAAGGAGCTGTTTTCCTCCCAACATGGGCACCGCGGACGAACATGATGTTGGATGCGCGTAAGGCGACTGAGTCTGACATTGCCTGGGCAGCGCTCTTCGGCGGCTCGCTTGTTCCCACCGATCGCAACGAAGTGCAAGAATGCATTGAGCTCATGGGTGCGTGGGGGACATCGCGAGGCATGTGGACTACGGAAATGCGCGATGAACTCCTTGAAAGAGCAAAAGTTGTGTTGCCAGGAGGATATGATGCGCCCCCCGTTGTCGTGGAAAGTGATCAGTCCTACGCCCTTCTTTACGAGGGGGCACGAGTGGCGTTTACTGGGCGAAAGAATTTGCTCGGTGCCCCGGCGGATGATGAGCGCCTCGCCGAAATTTGTGCTTCGCGCGGTTTGGTGTACAAGAAAAGTGTTTCTAAGACTCGGACTGACGTTCTCGTTGCGGGTGATCCGGCATCGATGTCCCGGAAGGCGCAAAACGCTCGCGAATTCGGCACTCCAATCATCACTCAGGAAGAGTTCGAACGCTGGTATGCCGACTCTGATCGCGCTGCAGGTCCTGCGCCTGCAGCCGGAGACAGCACTGTCGCACCCGAGACCGTGATCGAGACTGAATCGCCCGCACCAGCTGACGACGCTGTTCGCAAGTCTGTCTCCGCCGATCTGATTCGTGATGCCGCGGACGTTCTTAACCCCGGCACTCGTGTCGCGTTCCGCGGCTCAACATACGTTTTCGGCCAGCTCATACCGCAAGGAGAAGAGCTGCAGAAGTTCTGTTCAGAAATCGGTTTGGAGTTCAAACAGGCCATCACGAAGACACGAAGTGACGTGCTCGTCACGGATGACCCGGAAGCTGAAGACGGGAAGGGTCTTCTCGCCCGACGCTACGGTAAACCCATGGTCACCTCGAAAAACTTTACAGCCTGGGCAGAAGCACAGGTAGAGGCACGAACCAGCCAGTACGTCAGTCCGGATCCGGAGCCCCAGCCCCAGGCGGCGCAGGTGGTTGAGGAAGTTTCGCAACTTCCGTCGGAGGAACGGGTGCCGGAACCTGCGGTTACGGAGGATCAGAC
>NZ_GG667192.1:157645-158757 GCF_000159635.1 Corynebacterium lipophiloflavum DSM 44291
ATCAGACGCGGCGAGATTACGATTTCCACGCTGAGCCGTACGCCGTGACCGGAACCGCTGCGCCGGAGGGCACACCACTATTGGCCGGCACCGCGCCGAATAACGGTGCTCCTGCCAATCAACAACAGCGACGAAGCAAAGCTGCGCAGTGGGCGCTGCGCTTTGTCGCGATCGTCGGCATTTTGACGGTGTTATTTGTGATCGCTGCCATCTCCAACGCACCTGTCGCTCTGCTCGCGATCGTCATGTTGTTGTGGATGGCCGTGGCTCTCGCTGCGGCCATCACCGGAATCGTCGCAGCCGCAAAAGCGGTTTCCTCTCGCGGAAAGGATGCACCT
Source organism: Corynebacterium lipophiloflavum DSM 44291 (assembly GCF_000159635.1). GTDB lineage: Bacteria > Actinomycetota > Actinomycetes > Mycobacteriales > Mycobacteriaceae > Corynebacterium > Corynebacterium lipophiloflavum. Next base: position 157,984 of record NZ_GG667192.1, read on the forward strand.
CCACACCGACAGCGATGACGACCGCGAAGTGCGGTCAAGGCGCGCCGTTTATGCCGAGCAGGCGGCAGCCTCGCCGTCGCAACTTAGAGATTGATGGCGTCGACCACCACCCAGCTAACCGTGCCAGCGCGCGAGCCGGTCGTAGAGGATCTCGTCCGATTCGCGCTTCGCCTCACGGTTGCCCTCTATAGTGCCGCCCATCATATACTCACACGACCGACCGATGGCCTTCTCGATGTCCTCGCTGAACAGGTGGCCGGCATCGTCGAAGACCACGGCCTCGATGCCGGGGTTGGCCTCCGCCATGGCGCGCGCTGCGACCTCGCTTTGCCACATGCGGTCTTGGCCCCCGGCGAAAGCGAGATCGTTGCCGTCGAAGGCGGCGATGTCAATCCGCGCATCCTGCCCGGCAGCGACCGCGGCGGCTTCATAAGAGCTGCGGCAGGACACCGGCAAGCCGATAATCATCCGTGCGAAGTCGCGCATGGAGTTGTCGTGATTGACTCGCAGAGACGCAAAGGGCACCGGATCCTCGTGCCAGGTGAAGCTGCTCGCGTCGCGGGAAAAGTCCAGGCCGGCGTAGGTGTAATCGGCCGGCGCGTAAAGCACGACGTTGTCGATTTCGGGGTAGCGGATCGCAAGATTAGCGGCGAGCTCTGCGCCCTTGGAGACACCGATCACCGTTAACGGATTGGAGGCCTTCATCTTAGACAACACCTCGGAGAAGAAATCAAGGGACACCTCCGAGAGCAGCTTCTGCTGCCCGCCCTGCCC
>NZ_GG667192.1:161412-203673 GCF_000159635.1 Corynebacterium lipophiloflavum DSM 44291
CTGCCCGAAGAAGTACAGCGCTAACACGTTGTGGCCGGCCTCCTGCAGCTCAAGCGCTTGCCACGGGTTCTCCGACCCCTCGGACCCGCCGAAAACAATTACGGTGCCCGGCCGAGCCTCGCCCTGGCCGGCTAACCGGTACCCACGCAGGTAGTCACCCTCGACGGGGTTGACCCCGGGGCCGGCTAGCAGGTCCTTGGCGGAAGTCTTAACTTCCGGCACAGCGTAATATCGGGAGGTGAACAATCGCACACCAACGATCACAAGAATCAGAACCAGGACAACCGCAACAACCGCTTCGAGTATTCTCAACCACCTGCGCGAGGTCACCATAGGCTTAAGTCAAAGGGTTTTCCTCGGTATTCTCTTCCTGATCGTCGCCTTCGACCTTGAACCCGAAACGCTTCAAACGCTCCCGGTCCGCCGCGCTCGACGACGCCGTCAACGCCAGCAGCTCCGAGTAGATCCCGCCGGAGGTGGCCAGCTGCGCGGGCGAACCGATCTCGTCGATGCGGCCGTCGACAAGCGTGATGATGGTGTCCACGTCCGCAATCGTCGACAGGCGGTGGGCGATCATGATGGTGGTGCGGTCCTTCATCAGCTCGTCGAGTCCCGCCTGGACGGCGCGCTCTGATTTCGTGTCGAGCGCGGAGGTCGCCTCGTCGAGGATGAGCACGGGGGCGTCTTTGAGCATTGCGCGCGCGACGGCGACGCGCTGCTTCTGCCCGCCGGACAGGCGCAGGCCGCGCTCGCCGATGATTGTGTCGTAGCCGTCCTTGAACCCGGTGATGAATCCGTGGGCACCGGCGCGCTTGGCCACCGCGACGATTTCGTCAAAGGTGGCGTCCGGCTTGCCGTAGGCGATGTTGTCGCGCACGCTGCCCGAGAACAGCGCGGGCTCCTGGAACACCACGCCTGTCGAGGCCCGCAGGGTCTCCACGCCGAGCGCAGCGATGTCGCGCCCGCACAGCGTCATCGTGCCCTGCTGGATGGGATACAGCCCGAGTAGCAGGTTGACCAGCGTGGACTTGCCGCCGCCGGATTCGCCGACCAGCGCGATCTTCTCGCCGCGGCGGGCGCTAAAGGTGATGTCGGACAGCACGGGCTCTCCCGGGCTGTAGGCGAAGCTGACGTTGTCGAAGGCGATCGTCGGTTCCGCCGGCGGCAGCGGAGCGTGGGCGACCTCGCGCACGCGCGGGACGTTGGAGGCGCTGGTGGCGGCGACGATGTCTTTGTTGGCGGTGGGCTCCACGGCCTCGTCCATCACTTTGAAGTAGTCGCGCGAGCCGGCGACGGCGCGCTGCGCGGAGTCGACGACCCAGCTCATCATGGATACCGGCTGGCGCGCCATGGTGACCATCTGCACGAGCATGACCATATCGCCGATGGTGAAGTGGCCGCCCAGGGTGCGCTCGAAAAGGATGAGGTAGATGCCCAAGAAGATCAGGTTCATCGCGATGCCGCGCACGGCGTCCATGCTGTGCCACCACCGCGACTGCGGCCGGGTCAGATCGACGGTGTTGCCGTAGTGGGTGGCGAACTTGTTCAGTTCGCGGGTCTCCGCGAGGAAGGACTTTGTCACCTTGACCTGGCCGACGACCTCGGCGAAACGGCCGTTGCCCTCGTCGATCTCGGCGTTTTTCGCCTTCTCCCACTTCTGCCAGCGTGTCGACGTCAGCGCGGTGAGCCACACGTAGAGCGGGAACAGTGCGGCGAGCAGGACAGTCAGAGGCCAGTAGTAGGTCGCGGTAATCACTAAAATCGCCGCGACCTGCAGCAGCATCGGCAAGAAACTGTTGGCGAAGGACTGGATGAACATGGTTATGTTCGCAATGGAGCGATCCAGCCGGGCGATGATCGTGCCGGTGACCTGGCTGTCGAAGTAACCCTGAGGCAGTGACAGCAGCTTGGCAAAGTAGCGGGTGGACAGTATCTGGCGGATGCGCGCAACCATGACGTCGCCGATGTAGCCGCTGACGTTGCGCAGCACCCACGCCGCCGCCTCCGCGAGAAACAGCGCTATGGCCAGCCAGACCAGCGTCCGGGGCACGCTCTCGGTGACGCCGCCGGCGCCGAGGGTGTCCACGATGGTGTCGGTGGCGCGTTTCAGGATGAACGGCGCGACGAGCCCCAGCCCCGCCACGAGCGAGGAAAGGACGACAACGAGAAGGTAGAACGGCCACAACGCGGACGCGCTGCGCAGGACGCGAAAGAAAGGTTGCACGGTCATTGAATGCTACCGGGGTTGTAGAGTAGTGGGGAATTTACGAGAAATCTTCCCCACCCAAGGAGACGTCCCCATGACCTCTAGGTCCGCCCGTTTCGCCGCCGTCGCGCTCGCCTGCGTGTTGCCTCTGTCCGCGTGCGGCGGGACCGCTGAGGAGGGCGCCGCGGGAACCGAAACCCCGCTGAGTGTCACCACCCCGACGGCACCGCCGCAGGAGGATTTCCGGGTCGAAGAGGTGGATAATCTTGTCTCCGACGAGTTGACTGGCGAGCCCGTGGACGACCCCGCGATGGAGCTCTCATACAAGTGGCAGGGCGCGTCAAGCGCCCCGAACGGCGGGTCCGTGCTGGTAGTTGCCGTGACCAACAAGTCGGAGGTGCCGATGCCGGCGGACGCGCTGAAGCAGCCGACGCTAAGCTACACCACCGGCGGCAACAACAAGGAAGACGCGGCGCCGCTAAACGCCGAGGAGTCCGGCGTGGACATCATCGGCCTCGACGAGCCGCTGCGCGCCGGCGCGACCGTCAACGCCAAGTACGCCTTCGATGTCGCCCCGGGCAGGCTGTGGGACGCCGACTTCACCATCGGCAACGTCACCTTCTCCGGAAACCTCAACGGCTAGGTAACAAACGCCTCGCGCACATAGTCCAGCGGGTCGCGGACGAGTTCGGCTTTGCGGCAGGAAAAGTCGGTGCGCAGCACGGTGCGGCCCGGTTGATAGGGCGGCCAGCCCGGATCCCCCGTCGCGCAGTAGCGCGCCATCGCCGCGTTCAATCCCGCACTCGGCGCGTACGGGCCTTGCGCGAACAGGGAGGGCAGCTCGTCGCAGTGGTGGGCGGGCGCGCCCGATTCGCTAATAAACTCCGCCTGCCACACGCGCCCCGGCGCGCCTTCGGCGACGCGGTCCACGAAGCGCCGGATGAGCGAGTCCGACAGGAAGCGGCCCATCAGGTGCTGCGGGTCGATGGCGCGGCACGCCTCGAGGTAGGCACTGGCTGCGCCGGGCGCGAGCCCCATGAACCGCCCCATCGTGCTCACGGTCGCCGCGCCGAGGCCCATCGCGTCGGTCCACGCGCCGGAGCGGTAGAACTCGTCGCGGGTGGAGGTGACAACGATGTCGACATCGGCGAGCTCGGCCGGGTCGAGCGGGCCGGGTCCGAGCGCGAGGTCGGTGATGTGCGCGGTGCGGAAGCGCCGGTAGCCGCGCGCGAGCCGGCGCGGGTCGGCGGCGCCCAGCGCACTGCGGGTTAGGGGCATGCTTAGCGACGCCCGCAGCGACGCCTTGCGCTGCGCGAACGTTCGCCGCGGAAACGCGGGGGACAGGGCCACCGCCCGGCGAAACGCGCCGCGGTAGTGATCGCACCGGGCGAGCCACAACACCAGGTTCGCCCCCGCCGATTGCCCCACTAGCGTGATGTTGGTCGGGTCGCCGCCGAAGGCCTCGATGTTTCGCTGCACCCACTCGAGCCCGAGCTGGCAGTCGTGGGCGGCCCGGAAGTGGGCCGGGTCGTCGTCGGGGAATTGCACGAGCCCGGCGAGGTCGAGGCGGTAGCCGAGGCGCACCTGGATCACACCCTGGGACGCGAAGGCGCTCGCGCCGGTGTCCGGGTCGGCGTGGCTGCCCGTTTCGAAGCGCCCGCCGTGGATCCACACCATGACGGGCAGGTCGTCGGAGTCGGTTGCGGCCGCCGGGGTGGTGATCGACAGGGCGGTTTTCTCGGGGCGCGCGGTGGTGGCGTCGATAAGCAGGCCCCGGGCGGCGGGCATCGCGTCGTTGAATGGGGCGCTGATGTGGGAGTACTCGATGGAGTGGAAGTGTCGCGCGGTGCCGTCGCTCACGCCGACAACCGTGCCGGCCGGGCAGGTGACCTCCGCGGTATTCATGGGGGTGAGTTTAACTTAAGCCGGCGGGCTGGGCGGGCGCGTCTAGGATGGCGCCCATGAACCCGTTGCTGCGAGAGTCCACTTTGCCCTACAACCTGCCCGATTTCGCGGCGATTTCGCTCGAGCACGTCGAACCCGCCTTCGAGGAGGCCGTGGCCCGCCACGCCCGCGAGATCGCGGAGATCTCGATGCGAAAGGACCCGACGTGGGAGAACACGGTCGAGGCGTTCGAGCGCTCGGGTGCGGACCTAGACCGGGTCGCCGCCTGGTTTTTCAACCTGCAGGGGACTGACAGCACCGAGGAGTTCGACGCGGTCGCGGATCGCATCGTGCCGAAGCTGTCGGCCCACATGGACTCGATCTACCAAAACGACCAGCTGTTTGCGCGCCTTAAGGATGTTGATGTGCCGCAGGACGAGGAATCGCGCCGCCTGCACGACATCCTGCTGCGCCGCTTCACCCGCCGCGGCGCGGGTTTGGACGCCGCCGGCAAGTCACGGCTGCTCGAGATCAACCAGCGCCTCAGCCAGCTCTCCGAAGAGTTCGGCCGCAACCTGCTCGCCGACACCCGTGAGCTCGCAGTCTCCCTGCCCGAGGCAGAGCTGGGCGGCTTGAGTGAGCAGCAGAAGGACGCCTATCGCGACGGCGATGGCTACACCATCACCCTGGAGTTGCCGACCACCCAGTCTTTGCAGTCGGAGCTGACATCGCCTGCGGCGCGGCGTGCGCTTTTTGACGCCTCCCGGGCCCGCGGCGCAACCTCCAACGCCCCGCTGGTTGCCGAGTCAGCTCGCCTGCGTCTCGAGCGCGCGCGGTTGCTGGGCTACGACACCCACGCCGACTTCGTCATCGCCGAGGAAACTGCGCAAACGGCCTCGGCCGCACGCCAGCTCATTGCCGACCTCGCCCCGGCCGCCGCCGCGAACGCCGAGGCCGAGCGCAAGCTGGCGGCCGAGCTCGCGGGCCAGGATCTCGACGGCGCCGATTGGCCCTACTTCCAGGCGCGGCGCCGCGAGGAGGAGCTCGAGCTGAACGAGGCGCAGCTGCGTGACTACTTCCCGCTCGAGCAGGTGCTTGTCGACGGCGTCTTCTACGCGGCGAAGCTTCTGTACGGCATCACCGTGACCAAGCGCGGGGACCTGCGCGGTTACCGCGATGATGTCGAGGTGTGGGAGGTGCGAGATGCCCCCGAGCGCGGCGGGGACGGGCTCGGCCTGCTGCTGACGGACTACGCTGCGCGGCCGTCGAAACGCGGCGGCGCCTGGATGAGCTCGTTCGTCGACCAGTCGCACCTGACCGGCAAGAAGGCCGTGGTGGTCAACGTGATGTCGCTGGCCTCGCGGCGCTTGAGCATCGACGAGGTCACCACCGTCTTCCACGAGTTCGGCCACGCCCTGCACGGCCTGCTGTCCAACGTGCGGTACCCGTCGCTGTCCGGCACCAACGTGCCCCGCGACTGGGTCGAGTTTCCCTCACAGATCAACGAAAACTATGCGTTCGCGCCCGAGATCGTGCGCAACTACGCCCGCCACGTTGAAACCGGGGAGGTCATCCCCGAGCAGCTGCTCGAGGCGGTCCGCGCCTCCCGGCAGTTCGGGCAGGGCTTTGACACCTCCGAGTACCTCGCCGCGGCCGCGATCGATCTCGCGTGGCACTCGATCGGTGACGCCGCCGAGGTGCCGCAGGGCACCGCCGAGGACATCGCGGAGTTCGAACGCGGCGTGCTCGAAAGCTACCGCCTCGATGTCGAGGGTCTCGAGCCGCGCTACCGCTCGACCTGGTTCAACCACATCTTCGCCGGCGGTTACTCTGCGGGCTACTACTCCTACCTGTGGGCCGAGGCGCTCGACGCCGACGGCTTCGGCCTCGTCGCCGAGGAGGGCATTAACCGCGCGACGGGGGAGAAGTTCCGCGACGCGGTCCTGTCGCGCGGCGCGGCGCGCGACTACGCCGAGGCCTACCGGGCGTTTCGCGGCCGCGACAAGGACACCCGGCCCCTGCTTCAACGTCGCGGTCTCGAGGGCACGGGGGTGCGCGGTGTTTGATCTGTTTCATCTTTCACCGTGGCTGCAGCTTCCCATCGTGCTGGTCGTCGTGCTGCCGCTGGCAGGCGTGGCGGCGGCGGTGATCCTGCGGGTGGTTGATTGGTTGGCTACGCCGCGTGAGAGGCAAGTAAGCTAGCCCATTATGGCTAACCCCGAAGAACTGCGCAGGCAGGACGCCCAACTTCCGAAGGCGCGCCGAAAATACCCCCAGTCGCGCGTCACTCAGGTGCTGTATGTCATGCTCGCGCTCGTGGTGATTGCCGCGATCGTGGGGCTGGTGTAGGCGCTAGCCCCTTTTCGACGCCTCGGCGACGCGCTTGAACAACGCATTGGTGGGAAGGTCGTCGATGAGCACGGCCGTGCCCGAGGCGTCGCACAGCGGGATGCACCAGTTGGAGTACTGCTCCGCGTTGGTGCCGGGCTGGTTCTGGATGCGCACATCGCCCACCATGTCCACCAGGTTGGTACAGGTCAGGGCCGAGGGGGTGGAGGCGGCGAAGCGGTTGAGCCCGACGAGCAAGTCCTCGACATCGCCGAACTCGGACGGTGTCAACCCGGCGAACCCGCGATCGGCCAAGTCGGTGCCCTCGAATGCGCCCGCCTCGCGCACGACGTCGAGGACCGCGCCCATCCACACTGCGTCGGCGGCGTTGAGCTCATCGAGGGTTTCGTCGACGAGTCCGAGTTCGACGCGCAACTCGTTGTGGGCGCCCTTCAGGTAGCCGGCGGTCGGGGGCAGATCATGTGTGCCCACGGAAGTCAGGCACAGGTTGCGGTACTGGGCAGCTCGCTTCGGCGAGCCCTCGGGCGCGGAGGATTCGAACCACAGCACCGAGGTGCCCAAGATCCCCTTGTCGCGTAGCGCGTCTTGGACCCAGGGCTCGAAGGTGCCCAAGTCCTCGCCGACGACGATCGCACCGGCGCGCTGGGCTTCGAGCGCGAGCACCCCGACCATGGCCTCGTGGTCGTAGTTCATGTAGACGCCCTCGGCGGGGTTGCCTGTGCGGGGGATCCAGAACAGGCGGAACAGGCCGAGGATGTGGTCGACGCGCACGCCGCCGGAGTGGCGCAGCACGGTGCGCAGCAGGTCGCGCCACGGCTTGTAACCCGCCTCGGCCAGGGCGTTGGGATCCCACGGCGGCTGGGACCAGTCCTGGCCCTGCTGCGAGTACTGGTCCGGTGGGGCGCCAACCGAGGCGTCCTGGACAAGAACGTCGCTCAGCGTGGTGGCATCGGCACCGCCGGGGTGGACGCCGACGGCGAGGTCAGTGATGATGCCGATGTCCATCCCGGCGTCTACTGCCCGCTGCTGCGCGGCGCGGCGCTGCTCGTCGGCGATGAACTGCATCCACATGTAAAAGCGCACCGTCTCCTCGTCGACTTCCGCGCCGCGCCCGGCATGGCGGCCGGGGGCGGCGACCTGAGCGGCGCACCACCGTGCAAACTCGACGAGCCCTTCGCCTTCGTCTGCGATGAACGCCGCAAAGGCTTCCCGGCGACGGGCGTCCTGCTCGGCAACGTAGAACAGTTCCCGCAAAGCGGCGAGCTTGACGGCGAAGATGTCGTTGCGGTTGATCGGCTCCGCGGAGGAGTTCGATTCCTTCAGCGGCGCCGCAGCCGCAGTTATGTCATCGCGGATGTCCGCGTCCACCGAGCCCCATTCCGCCACGTCCTCCACGGCGATGTAGATGGGGTTGATGAAGCGCCGCGAGGTGGGCAGGTACGGCGAATCTTCCAGGGACGGTTCCGGCTCGGCGGCGTGGACCGGGTTGATCAGCAGGTAATCCGCACCTTCGGCACCCACAACCTCGGCGAGCAGCCCGAGGTCGCCTAAGTCGCCGATGCCCCAGGAACGCTTCGAGCGCGCGGAGTACAGCTGCGCCATCACTCCCCAGGTTGGGTTGGCGATGAAGCGCTGGTTTGTCTCGAGGGTGTTGGGCACGACGATGAGGGTGCAGGTCGCCTCCACGTTGTCGGACTCCAGGTTCAGCTCGTGCCAGCCGACGGGAAGGTCGCCGGGAACGTGGAAGGTGGCTTCCCCCCACGTGGTCCCGTCAGTGGCGGTGTAGGGCGCGGTCCAGTTCTCATCCTGGTAGGCATCGCGGCTGGAGCCGTCCTCGAGCCGGATCCAGCAGTGGGCGGGATGGCCGTCGTGCACGTGGGCGTTGAAATGCTTTTCGCTTCCCGCCGTGGCCACGATGCACGCGGGCAGCGGCCGAGTGGCTTCGCTCTCCCGCTTGGCTTCGAGGAAAAACTGCAGCTCCTCGGCGCCGGGAGAGTCGCTAAGTGCCACCCCGAGGGCGCGGAGCAGCTGTACGTAAGAGGAAGCAGGGGGCTCGGTGATCAGACCGTTCGATGCCCGGTAGTGAGATCCGAGCCCGTAGGCGGTAGCAAGGGCCATGAGGTGGTCTGAGTACGTCACATCAAGCAATTGTGCCAAAAGTCACCCGGCATCGTCACCGGAGTGACACGAAAGGGTAGTGTTGTCGACTATGACTAGTGACACGTTTACCGTTGAACCTGATTTCACCATCCAGCCAGAAGAGAATGTCGTCAGCGACGTTATTAAGCTGAGCGAGTCTCGCTCGGAGATCGTCCTGTTCCACCGGCCGAACGGTTCGGGATGGGTTGATATCACAGCCCATGACTTCATCGCCGACGCGTACGCGCTGGCAAAGGGGTTGATCGCCAACGGTATTGAGCCGGGGGACCGCGTTGTGGTCCTTTCCGAGTCACGTTACGAATGGACCCTGGCCGACTTTGCCATCCTCACCGCAGGTGCGGTAACCGTGCCGATCTATCCGTCGAGCTCCGAGCACCAGATCGAGTGGATTCTCGAGGATTCCGGTGCGAAGCTCGTTTTCGCCGAGACTGCCGCGCACGCCAAAGCGGTGAACGATGTCCTTGCCGCCTCAGGCAAGGAGGGTGTGCGCGTCGTGGAATTCGAGTCCGAAGGCATCGAGGAGATCACCTCGGACGGCACAGATGTGGAGCAGTCGCTTGTCGACGAACGAGTTGCCAACATCACCCACGACAGCCTCGCATCCATCGTGTACACCTCGGGTACGACTGGGCGCCCCAAGGGAGTCAACCTGACTCACATCAACTGGTACCACGAAGCTCGTGGTCTGCTGTCGAGTAAGCTTGTTACCTCGCTTGGTGACCCTGTGGGCAAGCACGCCGTGGTATTCCTGCCGCTGGCCCACGTCCTGCAGCGTGCCGTGACCTTTGCACTCATGATCGCGGGGGCGACTCAGTCCCACTGGGGCGATACCTCAACCATCACCAAGGAATTCCAGCGCTCCAAGCCCGCCCTGGTGCTCGGAGTGCCGCGCGTGTTTGAGAAAGTCCGCGCGGGGGCTTACAACCAGGCGGCCGACAGTTCCGACGTGGCGAAGCGAATCTTCCTGGCTGCAGAAAAGACGGCCGTGGAGTATTCCAAGGCGCTGGATACTACCAAGGGCCCCGGCTTGCTGCTTAAAGCAAAAGCCACGTTGTTTGACAAGCTCGTCTACTCCAAGGTGAAGGCAGCGATGGGCGGGCAGGTGCGGGTCGCGATCTCCGGCGGCTCGGCGATCGGCGCCGACCTGTTGCACTTCTTCCGTGGCATGGGGATCACCATTTACGAAGGTTACGGTCTGACCGAAACGACTGCCGCCGCCTCAGTGAACGAGCCCGGCCAGATGCGCATCGGCACCGTCGGTCGCCCGGTGGCGGGCTTTAAGGCGCGTGTGACCGAGGAAGGCGAAATTCAGTTCAGCGGTGACGGTGTATCGAAGTCGTATTGGAATAACCCCGAGGCCACCGAGGCGTCCATGAAGGACGGCTGGTTCTCCACCGGAGACCTCGGCGAGATTGACGACGACGGCTTCATCCGCATCACGGGACGTAAGAAGGATCTCATCGTCACCGCTGGAGGCAAGAATGTTTCCCCGGGCCCGCTCGAAGAGGCCCTTACCCAGAACGAGCTGATCGCGAATGCCATCGTGGTCGGCGATGGCAGGCCGTTCGTCGGCTTGCTGGTCACCATCGACGAGGCTGAGCTGAAGCGGTGGAAGGCGAAAAACGGCATCGACGAGAACGCTCCGCTCAGCGAGCTGAAGAACAACGACAAGTTGATCGCAGCCGTGCAGTCCGCCGTGGACACGGCGAACAAGACCGTGTCCAAGGCGGAGGGAATCAGGAAGTTCCGCATCCTCGAGCGCGACCTGCGCGAGGAAGAGGACGAGATCACCCCGACGATGAAGATCAAGCGCAACGTCGTCGTCAAGCGCTTCGCCGACGAGATCGAAGCGCTCTACCAACGCTAAGTCTCGGCGCGCCGCGCGGATTCTCACCGCGCGGGCGCTACCATTTCCCCAGCGAATCGTCACATGTTGCAAAGGTAGATTGAAGGGGGATGGATCGTGCAGAAAACCGCCGCGGTGCTGCGCCATCGTGAGCTGACCCAGGAAATCTACAACATCGGTGACGAGGTCGCGGAGTATATCGAGCACATCGCGGAATCGATTGCCGATTACGACGGCGAGCTCACTGACGACTGCCTCGCAGAGTTCTCGGAAATCATCGATGACGCCCGCCAGGACGCGCGCCGCGTCGTCGGCGAGCTGATCGGGTTGCGGCAAGCGCTGACCTCGGGGATGCGCGCCGGCTTGCTTTCCGCCTCGGCGTCCGCCGAGGAGCGCATCCCTGAACCGGAGTTCCTCGACGCGATCGGCCTGGAAGACCTCTACCCGCTTACCGCGCCGTTTTCGGTGCGCACGATGAACGACGCGCTGACCGGCCGTACCGAGCTGACTGTGCAGCACCTGACCGAAATCGTCAGCTTCACCCTCGAGCAAACCGACATGGTCGCCCGCGAACTCGGTGCGGTGAGTCTGCCGCACCTCTATGCCCGCGTCGGTGAGCTCGTCGAGGCTGCTGTCGAAGGGTGGATGGAAACCGTCTGCGTCGACCACCCCGCGTTCACGCGCACGATGCGCGGTTCGAACCCGCCGACGTTTTTGGCGGAGCGCGCGCGGATTGACGCGATCGTGGCCAAGGTCGCCGCGAAGCGCTCACGCCGGGGTGCCTAGATCTTGTTCGGCCTGTACATCCACGTGCCGTTCTGCGCGACCCGCTGTGGCTACTGCGATTTCAACACCTACACGCCCACCGAGGTCGAAACCTCGCACGAAACGTACCTGCGGGCGCTGGAAACCGAGTTGGCGAAGGCAGATACTTCCCCCGCGGACACCGTGTTCATCGGCGGCGGCACGCCCTCGCTGCTCGGGGCGGCGGGGTTGGGTCGCATCATGGAGATGGTGCACACCCACGTCGGCCTGAAACCTGGCGCGGAGGTGACCACGGAGTCGAACCCGGAGTCCACCAGCCCGGAGTATTTCGAGGGCCTGCTTGAAGCCGGGTTCACCCGGGTGTCGCTGGGGATGCAGTCCGCCTCGACACCTGTTCTCAAGGTGCTCGACCGCATGCACACCCCGGGTCGCGCCGTCGCGGCGGTGAAAGAGGCGCTGGACGCCGGGTTCGAGCACGTCAACCTCGACATGATTTACGGCACCCCGACGGAAACGGATGACGATGTGCGGGCAACCCTTGATGCGGTGCTCTCAACGGGCGTCGACCACGTCAGCGCGTACTCGCTGATCGTCGAGGACGGCACCGCGATGGCTCGGAAGGTCCGTCGCGGGGAGCTGCCGGCACCGAGCGAGGACGTCTACGCCGACCGCTACGAGATCATCTCGAGCACCCTCGAGGACGCCGGCTTCGGCTGGTACGAGGTGTCCAACTGGGCGCGTGAAGGCGGGCAGTGCCGACACAACCTCCTGTACTGGCGCGGGGGGCAGTGGTGGGGAGCTGGCCCCGGCGCCCACAGCTTCATCGGCTCCACGAGATTCCACAACGTCAAGCGCCCAGAGCGCTACAGCGAGCTGCTCGCCGGCGGATCGCTGCCTATCGCGGATCAGGAATCTTTGACCGCGCAGGAGCAACACTTCGAGGCGATCATGCTGGGATTGCGGCTGAAGGAGGGAATCCCGCGTGAGTGGATAGACGAGAGCGCGTGGGGGGTCGTCGACAAGCATGCTCGCGCAGGTCTGCTCTCCGTGGGGGAGCGGGTCGCGGTCACGGACGCGGGGCGCCTGCTTGCCGACGGCATCATCACCGACATTCTGGCGGCGGAATAGCGCGCGGGTAAGGTGGTGGGCATGAGTGTGGCAGAAGATCGCAGACAGGCGGTGCTTCGCGCCATCGTGGCCGACTACATCGCCCTGCAGGAGCCGGTGGGATCGAAGTCGCTCGTGCAGCGGCACAACCTGAGCGTTTCCTCCGCGACGATCCGCAACGACATGTCGGTGCTGGAAAAGGAGGGCTTCATCGCCCAGCAGCACTCCAGTTCGGGCCGTGTGCCCACGGAAAAGGGATACCGCGCCTTCGTTGACGCACTCCACGGGGTCAAGCCGCTCTCGGCGCCGGAGCGCCGCGCGATCCTGGACTTTTTGGAAAACGGCACCGACCTGGAAGACGTGCTGCGCCGCTCGGTGCAGCTGCTCGCGCAGATCACCAACCAGGCAGCCGTGGTGCAGCTGCCCACCCTCGAGGTGTCGCGGGTGAAGCACTGCGAGGTCGTGGCGTTGGCGCCGACGCGATTGCTCCTGGTGGTCATCACCGACTCGGGCCGGGTGGACCAGCGCAACGTCGAGCTCGCCACCGCGCTCGCCGACGAGGACGTGCGCCTGCTCCGCGACGCCCTCAACACCGTGCTGGTCGGGGCCACGATGTCGGAGGCCTCGACGTCGCTGGCGAAGCTGGCGGAGCTCGCCGACGCGCGGATTGCGGACGCCGTCGAGCGCGCCACCGCGGTGCTCATCGAAACGCTCGTGGACACCCCGAGCGACCGGCTGCTCATCGCTGGTGCCGCCAACCTCACCCACGTCTCCGCCTCCGGGAGCGATTTACACAGCGTCATCGCCGCGCTCGAGGAGCAGGTTGTGGTGCTCAAGCTGCTCGCCGGTGCCCAGGAGCTCGAGCGCGTCAGCGTGCGCATCGGCCGCGAAAACGAGGACGAGGAATTTTCCCGCGCCTCGATTGTTACAACTGCATACGGCACCGGGGAAGCCCTCGGCGGTCTAGGGGTGGTGGGTCCCACCTACATGGACTACCCCGGTACGATTCAAAAGGTTGCCACGGTGGCCCGCTACATTAGCCGGATCCTGCGTGGAGAATAGAAGCTTTTTAGAAAGGCGTATCTGAGACAGTGGCTCGTGACTATTACGGGATCCTCGGCGTCGACCGCGAGGCGACCGAGCAGGAGATCAAGAGGGCGTACCGCAAGCTGGCGCGCAAGTACCACCCGGATGTCAACCCGTCCGAGGAGGCCGCGGAGAAGTTCCGCGAGATCTCCATGGCGCAGGAGGTGTTGCTCGATCCCTCCAAGCGCCGCATCGTCGACCGCGGTGGCGACCCGATGGAGCAAGGCGCCGCCGGGCCGGGCGGGGCAGGCGGGTTCGGTGGCTTCGGCGATATTTTCGAGGCCTTCTTCGGCGGCGCGGGCCAGGGCCGTGAGCCGCGCTCGCGCGTGCAGCCCGGCAATGACGCCCTGCTGCGCACCGCCATTACGCTTGACGACGCCTTCACCGGTGTGAAGAAGGAAGTCACCGTCGACACCGCCGTCTTGTGCGACGTCTGCACCGGCACCGGTTCCGAATCGAAGTCGAAGCCGGTGACCTGCGACCACTGCCACGGCACTGGCTCGGTTGAGGAGGTCCAGCAGTCCTTCCTCGGCAACATCATGACCACCCGCGACTGCCCCAAGTGCCGCGGCTTCGGCGAGCTGATCAAGGATCCCTGCCGCCAGTGCGCGGGAGATGGCCGGGTGCGCTCGCGCCGCGATCTGACCGTGAACATCCCGGCCGGCATTGCCGACGGCATGCGGATCCGCATGGCGGGCCAGGGCGAGGTCGGCCACGGCGGCGGGCCCGCCGGCGACCTGTACGTTGAGGTTCACACTCAGCCGCACCCAGTCTTCGCGCGCGAGGGCGACAACCTGCATCTGCGCGTGACGGTGCCGATGTACGAGGCGGCCCTGGGCACCTCGGTTACGGTGGATACTCTCGGCGGAGGCGAGGCCTCGATTGAGGTGCCGGCAGGCACCCAGCCGAACGAGCGCGTCGTGCTCAGCGGAGCCGGCATGCCGCGGTTGCGCAGCCAGGAGGCCGGCGACATGATCGCCCACATTGATGTGGTCGTGCCCACGGAGCTTCGCCCCGAGGAGCGCGAGGCGCTGGAGAGCCTGCGCGACGGCCACGCCCACTCCGCGACAGTGACCAGCGAGGACGCGGGCCACAGCGAGTCCTTCCTCGGCCGGATGCGCGGCCGCTTCCGCCGATGAGCCTGCCCTACTTCATCGCCCCGGAACCCGCGCGCGGCGAGCTCGACGGGGCGGAGGGCCGCCACGCGGTGACGGTCAAGCGCATCGGCGTCGGCGAGCGCATCATGCTTGTCGACGGCGCCGGCACCGCCGCCGAGATCGCCGTCGCCGAGATCCGCGGCAAGGACTATTTGCGCGGCGAGGTGCTCGCGCTCACGCAGGTGCCGCAGCCCACCCCGCGCATCACCGTGGTCCAGGCCATCCCGAAGGCGGAGCGCGCCGAACTCGCCGTCGACCTGGCTGTCCAAGGCGGCGCCGACGCCATCGTGCCGTGGCTTTCAAACCGCACCATCGCGCGCTGGCCCGCTGACAAGCAAGGCAAACAGGTGGCCAAGTGGCAGGCGGTGGCGCGCGAGGCAGCCAAGCAGTCGCGCCGGGCGTGGGTGCCTCAGGTGGCGGAGCCTGTGACGACGAACCAGTTGCGTGAGTTGGTCGTCGGCAAGCAGGCGCTCGTTTTGCACGAGGATGCGGTGGCCCCGATTTCGGGCGTCGAGTTTGCGGACGAGGTCTTTCTCATCGTCGGACCGGAGGGCGGCATCGGGCCGGAGGAGCTCGAGGCCCTCGGCGCGGACGCCGTCAAGCTTGGCCCGGAGGTGTTGCGCACCGCCTCGGCGGCGTTCGCGGCGCTGTGCGCGATCGGCGCGGTGACCGAGCGCTGGTAGGGTTTCACATTATGGAAGAACTGGTTACGCGCAAGGTCGAGCTTGACTCGGCCTACGCCCAGGCGGTGCTCGGTATCAACGACGACAACCTGCGGGTGCTTAACCAGCAGCTCGGCGCGGACATTCACGCGCGCGGCACCACGGTGACGCTACGCGGTCCTGTGACCGCGGTGGCGCACGCGACCCGCGTGCTCGACGAGCTCGAGTCGATGGCGCGCCGCGGGGTGCCCGTCGGGCCCGACACGGTGGTGCACGCGACGCGCATCATGGAGACGGAGGCGCCGGAATCGGTGGCCGATATCCTCGGCGCCGAGATCGTGGCGCGCCGCGGCAAGGTGATCCGCCCGAAAACTGCGGGCCAGCGCCGCTACGTTGATGCGATCGATGAGAACACGATCACCTTCGGCATCGGGCCGGCGGGCTCGGGCAAAACCTATTTGGCGGTGGCGAAGGCGGTGCAGGCGCTGCAGGCCAAACAGGTCAAGCGCATCATTTTGACCCGCCCGGCCGTCGAAGCCGGTGAAAAGCTCGGCTTCTTGCCCGGCACCCTCAACGACAAGATCGACCCCTACCTGCGCCCGCTGTACGACGCCCTGCGCGACATGCTTGACCCCGAGATGATCCCGAAGCTGCTCGACGCCGGAATCATCGAGGTCGCCCCGCTGGCCTACATGCGCGGGCGCACGCTGAACGACGCCTTCGTCATCCTCGATGAGGCCCAAAACACCACCGCAAGCCAGATGAAGATGTTTCTCACCCGCCTCGGGTTCGGCTCGAAGATGGTCGTCACCGGCGACGTTTCGCAGGTGGATCTGCCCAGCGGAACCGTTTCCGGCCTGCGCGTGGCGCGCCGCATCCTCGGCGGCATCGACGACATCTACATCGAGGAGCTCGGCGCCGAGGACGTCGTGCGCCACCACCTGATTTCGCGAATCGTCGAGGCCTACGATCGCCACGACGCCACCAACGCGGCGCGCTACGAGAAGAAGCAGGCGGAGCGAGAAAGGGCGATCCCGTGAGCATCGAGGTGCTGAACGAATCCGGCGAGGGCGACGTCAACGAGGAGATGCTCGTTGACGTCTCCTCCTTCGCGCTGGCCGCCATGGACGTCCACCCGGACACCGAGGTGACCGTCACGCTCGTGGACGAGCCCACAATGGCCGACCTCCACGTGCGCTGGATGGACCTGGAGGGTCCCACCGACGTGATGAGCTTTCCCATGGACGAGCTCACCCCCGGCGGCGGGCGCCCGGATGCGGCGCAGCCCGGCCCGGCGATGCTCGGGGACATTATTTTGTGCCCGGCGTTTGATCGTCGCCAAGCGGAGATCGCGGGCCACGACCTCGGCCACGAGCTGGCGCTGCTGACCGTGCACGGCGTGCTGCACCTGCTCGGCTACGACCACGTCGCGCCCGAGGACGAGCGCGAGATGTTCTCGCTGCAAAACGAGATCCTCGCGGACTGGTACGACGACATGATCTCGCGCGGGGTGCAGTACCAGCCGAAGCCCAGCGGGGCCCAGGCGTTTCCCTCCGCCGCCGACCGCGATGACCTCGACCGCCGGATGAAGGGGCAGTAGCGCTCGTGGAATTCACCTTCAGTTACGCGGTGGTCGCGCTCGCGGCGCTGCTCGCCTCCGGTCTGCTCGGCTCCGTCGAATCCGCGCTCGCGCCGATTTCGCGCGCGCGGGTGGAAAGCATGCTCAAGGACGACGTGCCCGGTTCCCGGGCGCTGATGCGGGTCGTCGATTCGCGCGCGAACCAGGTCAACATGCTGGTCATGGTGCGCACGGTGCTGGAAGTCACCGCCGCCGTGTTCGCCGCGATGTTTACTCTCGACCTGTTCGGAACCGTCTCCTGGGCGATCGCTGTCGCGGTGGCCGGTGTGACGCTGCTGCAGTTCGGCATCATCGGCGTGTTCGCCCGCACGGCGGGGCGGCGCAACCCGTACTCGATCTCGCTGCGCGCCGCCCAGTGGCTCGTCGCATTCAACGTGGTCCTGGGCCCGGTCGCCCGGCTACTGATCTGGATTGGCAACCTCTTCCACCCGGGCCGCGACTTCCGCGAGGGCCCCTACGCCACCGAGATCGAGCTGCGCGAGATGGTGGACATCGCCCAAGAGCGCGGGGTGGTGGAATCTACCGAGCACCGCATGATTCAAAACATCTTCGATCTGGCCTCCACCTACGCCAAACAGGTCATGGTGCCGCGCCCGGAGATGATCTGGATCGAGTCCGAGAAGACCGTGGGCCAGGCCACGCGCTTGATGGTGCGCTCGGGCCACTCGCGCGTGCCTGCGATCGGGGAAAACGTCGACGACATCGTGGGCGTGGTCTACCTCAAGGACATGTTCACCCCGGATGGCCGCCCCCTGGATCCTTCGACCTCGATCGCCTCGGTGATGCGTGAACCGCTGTTCATCCCGGAATCGAAGCCGCTCGACGTGCTGCTCCAGGAAATGCAGCAGCGCGGCACGCACATCGCGATGCTTGTCGACGAGTACGGCGGCGTCGCCGGCCTGTTGACCATGGAGGACCTGCTCGAGGAAATCGTCGGCGAGATCACCGACGAGTACGACGATGCGGAGATGGCACCGATCGAGCCGCTCGGGGGGTTGCAGTACCGCGCGCAGGCGCGCCTGCCCCTCGACGACCTGGTGGATTACCTGCAGGACAACGTCGGCTACGAGCTGTCCTTCGACGACGAGGTCGTCGATGCGGTGGACACGGTAGCCGGCCTCTTCTCCTACGAGCTCGGCCGTGTGCCCCTCCCCGGCTCCTCGGTGGAGGTCTCCGAACTGCGCTTCACCGCCGAGGGTGGGCGCGATCGCCGCGGCCGCATCAAGGTGCGCAGCGTGCTCATCGAGCTGCCGGACGTGGTCGACGAGTACCAGTCCGCTCAGTAACTGCCCGCGGGCATGGTGCACAATAGGGTACTATGAACATCCTTTCCATCCAGTCGGCCGTCGCGTACGGCCACGTCGGCAACTCGGCGGCAGTCTTCCCGCTGCAGCGCATCGGGCACGAGGTGTGGCCTGTCTACACCGTCAATTTCTCCAACCACACCGGCTACGGCGCGTGGCGGGGACCGATGATTCCGGCCGCGGACGTCGCTGACGTGATCACCGGCATCGAGGAACGCGGGGCGCTGGCACGGGTTGACGCGGTGCTGTCCGGCTACCAGGGCGGGGACGACATCGCGGGTGTGATTGTCGACGCCGTCGCTCGCGTCAAGGAGCTCAACCCGCAGGCCGTCTACGCCTGCGACCCGGTGATGGGTAACGCGAAATCGGGATGCTTCGTCGCCGACACCATCCCGCCGCTGTTGCGCGACCGCGTGGTGCCGGTTGCCGACATCATCACACCGAACCAATTCGAGCTCGGGTACTTGACCGGCCGGGAGGCGACGGATCTTGAATCGACGTTGGATGCGGTTGCCGCGGCGCGCGAGATGGGTCCGCGGACCGTGCTCGTGACTTCGGTTGAGCGCCCGGAGGCGGATCCCGAGAACTTCCTCGAAATGATTGTGGTTGATGACAAGGGATCGTGGATCGTGCGCACGCCACGGTTGCCGTTCAAACGCAACGGTTCGGGCGATGTGGCCTCTGCGCTGTTCACAGGCCACTACATTCGCAGCGGTGATGCGGCCGATGCGTTGGCGCGCACGGCGTCGTCGGTGTTTGATGTGTTGTCGGCGACCTACGAGGCGGGGGCCGGGGAGCTGTTGCTGGTGGAAGCGCAAGATGCGTACGTCCAGCCGCGGATGCAGTTCGAGGTGGAGGCGCTGTAAATGCGCGCAGCCCGCGGCCGCCCTGGTTCCCTGGTGGGAATCGAGGCGTGCGGGTGTCAGGCGCTGGCTTTGGGCTCGGCGGGGAAGACCGGTGGGTCGGGCGGCTGGCCGGGAGCGCCAAGCCTGTTGAGATGGCCGCGCCGGAAGAGTTTCGCCCAGGCTGAGTCGTGGAATCCGACGGTGTCGTTGAACTCGATGCTGCCGTCGGGGTTGACCACGCCGATCCTGCCGGTTGCGGGGTCTCGTTCGACGTGGGATCTGCCGTGTGAGCCGTCTCTGGCGTCGTTGTTGAACCGGTGGTGGCGCCGGCACAATGCGGCGAGGTTGTGGACGTCGGTATTCCCGCCCCTGATGTAGGACAGGATGTGGTGGATTTCGGCCTCGGACGTGGGTACCGAGCACCCGGTCCAGGCACAGACGCCTTGGACGGCCAGTGCCACGATGCGCTGTTCGACGCTGGCGAGACGGGTCCTGCCAAGCGATAGCGGGACGCCGGTCGCGCGATCGATGTGCAGGATGAAGTCCTCGGTGCCTCCCATGCCCAGGCGGACGAGGTCGAAGCAGGACAGTTCCGCGCCGGTGTTCGAGGGAAATGTTGTGGTGTAGTCGGCTTCAGCGAGGTCGTCGAGGGTGATCGAGATGACCACGGAAGCCGCACCCCGGTTCTTCGCCTGGCGGTCGTGCTCGTACTGCATCATGATGTTCCACAGCTGGTCGAACTTGCGCTGCGCTGGCATCCGGGTGTCGTCGGCGCTGGCATCGGCGATGTTGGAGCCGGGGCCGGAGTTGTGGTCGAGCAGGGCCTTGATCAGTGCGTAGTTGGCCTCGGTGAGGGTGACGTTCATCGTGCGCGTACCGTCGGCCCTCTTCGGCGAGAAGCTCACGCCGCGCCTGTCGAACCCTGCGTTCGGGTCGTTTACTGGCTTGTGCTTGCGGTTGGCGCGCTCGACTAGGCGGCGCACGAATGCGCGGAGGTCCTCAGGGGTGCGGGTCTTCGCCTCGGCCATGGCCCGCTTGAAGATCGCGGAACGTTCCACGCTGGCGTGCTTTGTCAGCTGGCGCAACTCTCGGTCGATGATGGCCTGCTTTTCCGCGGAGACTTCCTGGGAGTCGCGGCGCGCTTGGCCTTTGGAGTCTTCTGCCGGTGGGTCGAACAGCGGGGCTGAATCCTCCGGCTCATTCGGCTGGGGAGGCTGTACTGGCGGGTCGAAGAGGTCCTTGGCCCGGTCAAGTCGGCGGAAGGCCTCGCCGCGTGATAGGCCGAGGGCTTTTTCCAGATAGTCGCTGGGCCAGTTGCCGCCGACGAGGCGGCCCGCGTTCTCGCGAGCGCACACATGGGCGAATGCGGCGTCGATATATGCTTTCTTCGCCGACGCTCGTTCGAGGCGCTCCATCTCGCTGTGGATTTCCTCCAGCGTGAGGGAGGAGGGGTCGTCGAAAAGCGTGCACAGCTGGTTCAACGTGTCCTCGTAGGCGCTGACGAGCGCGGCAAGCTTTTCCATGACTCCCCCTTTCCGTTTTCGAATGTCTGTGCCCAATTATACTAGCGCCCATTTAGCACACAAGTGCTAGAGTGTCACCATAGTGTGCACTCAGGGACACACAGCCCGCGCGATGAAAACCGGCCGCGCCACCCGCCCCAGCTAAGATGGCGTTTATGAATACGAACACGCCTGAGGGCTTCCGCTCCGGCTTCGTCAGCTTCGTCGGCCGCCCGAACACCGGCAAGTCGACGCTGACAAATGCTCTGGTGGGGGAGAAGATCGCCATCATGGCGGACCAGCCGGAGACGACGCGTCATCCGATCCGCGGCATTATCAACCGTGAGGATGCGCAGGTCATCGTCGTCGACACGCCTGGCGTGCACCGCCCGCGCACGCTGCTCGGCGAGCGGCTTAACGACGTCGTCCGCGACACCTTCGCCGACGTCGACGTCATCGGTTTTACCGTCCCGGCAGACGAGAAGATCGGCCCCGGCGACCGCTTCATCCTGGAGCAGATCCGCAAGACCAAGCCCAACGCCCCGATTGTCGGCATTGTGACAAAGCTGGATAAGGCAAGCAAGGACACCGTGGGCGAGCGTCTCGTGGAGCTGCACGAACTGCTTGGCGAGGATTGCGAGGTCGTGCCCGTTTCCGCGATCGAGGCGGTGCAGCTCGACGTACTGCTCGATATCCTGGTCGAGCACCTGCCCGAGGGCCCGCAGTTTTACCCGGAAGGGCACGTCACGGACGAGGACACGGAGACGCAGATTTCGGAGCTGATCCGCGAGGAGGCGCTCCAGGGTCTGCGGGAGGAACTGCCGCACTCGGTGGCGGTGCAGATCGATGAGATGCACCCCGACCCCGACAACCCGGAGCGCCTGCGGATTTACGCAGTGCTGTTCCTCGAGCGCCCGGGGCAGAAGAAGATCATCGAGGGCCCGGACGGGCGCCGCCTGTCGGGTATCGTGCACCGCTCGCGCAAGCAGATCATCGAGCTGCTCGGCCAGAATGTCTTCCTCGACCTGCGCATCAAGGTGCTCAAGAATTGGCAGTCGGACCCGAAGGCGCTGGGGCGACTTGGCTTCTAGGGCGAGTTACCGCGACCGGGCGTTCGTGGTGCGCACCTACGATTTCGGTGAGGCGGATCGGGTCGTGGTGCTGCTGACGCGGCACCACGGTCTCGTGCGCAGCGTGGCTAAGGGCGTGCGGAAGTCCCGTTCGCGCTTCGGTTCGCGGATCCAACCCTTCGTGGACATTGACGTCCAGCTCTACCCAGGCCGCAACTTGGCCACGATCACCGCCGCCGACACGGTCGCCTACTTCGCGGGCCGCATCATTGAGGATTTCGACCGCTACGCTGCCGGCTGCGCGATCTTGGAGGCGGCGGAGAAGCTCAGCTACTCCGACGCCGAGCGCGGCAGCTCGCTTTTCGACGCCACCCGCGACGCCTTGGAGCAGCTGCAAAGCCCCGAGCAGCACCCGACGCTCGTACTGGATGCGTTCATCCTGCGCGCGACCGAGCACGCTGGCTGGGGTGTGAGCCTGTTTCACTGCGCGAATTGCCAGGCCCCCGGCCCGCATAAGGCGTTTAGCGCCCCAACAGGTGGGGCGGTGTGCAACAACTGCCGCCCGCCGGGCTCGGCTGACGTGGATCCGGAGACACTGCACGTCATGTGGCTGATCCAGAACGGACACCCGGCGGCAACCGACATGGTCGAGCAGGTGCACCGGCTGACCACGGCCCACCTGCACTGGCATTTGGAGACAGCCGTGAAGAGTTTGAAGATTATGGAGCAGGCATAATAGAGCAATGACCCTTCCCAACATCGCCCCCGAGTTCATTCCGCGCCACATCGCTGTGGTCATGGACGGCAACGGCCGGTGGGCCCAGCAGCGCGGATTGAAGCGCACGGAGGGCCACAAGCGGGGTGAGGCCGTGCTGATGGATTGCGTCGATGCCTGCATCGAGCTCGGCACGGTGGAATGGTTGTCGGCGTACGCGTTTTCCACCGAGAACTGGCGCCGCAGCGCAGAGGAGGTGCGCTTCCTCATGGGGTTTTCCCGCGACGTGCTGCGCAACCGCCGCGACGACCTCCACGACAAAAACGTGCGCATCCGCTGGGCGGGACGCCGCCCGCGACTGTGGCGCAGCGTGATCCGCGAGCTGGAGAAGGCCGAAGACCTCACCCGGGACAACACCGGGCTGACGCTGGTGATGTGCGTCAACTACGGCGGGCGCGCGGAGATTGTCGACGGGGTGCGTTCGCTTGTCGACGCCGCAGCACAAGGCCAGATCCGGCCCGGCGAGATCACCGAGGACACTTTCTCCCAGTGGCTCTACCAGCCCGATATGCCGGACGTGGATTTGTTCTTGCGGCCCTCGGGCGAGCAGCGCACCTCGAACTTTCTTCTGTGGCAGTCGGCCTACGCGGAGATGGTCTACCAAGAAAAATTGTGGCCGGATTTCGCTCGTGAGGATCTCTTCGCTGCTGTGCTGGAGTACACCAAGCGCGACCGCCGGTTCGGCGGCGCGATCGAGCACAACGCCTAGGACTTCTTGGCGCGGGCCTCTTGGCAGGCGCGGCACACGCCGAAGACTTCGGCGTCGTGCCCGACGAGTTCGTAGCCGTAGCGTTGGGCGACGAGCTGCGCCCAGCGCTCCACCGGCCCGCCCTCAATCTCCTCGCTGCGGCCGCACTGGGTGCACATTAAGTGGTGGTGGTGATGCTCGGTAAGGCAGTGGCGGTACAGGGACTCGCCGTCTTTGTTCTGCAGAACGTCCACGGCCTCAACCTGGGCCAGCGACTGTAGCGTGCGGTAAACGGTGGTCAGGCCCACCCTTTCGCCGCGCTCCTCGAGTGCGTCGTGGATTTGGCGCGCCGAGACGAACTTGTCAATGTCGCGCAGCGCTTCGACTACCGCGGTGCGCTGCCACGTGTTCCGGACGCCTAGTTTGGGCGTAGAAGCGTGACGTTTGGGAGCGGGGGTGGCCGACGGTGAGCGAGACATGTCCCCATTCTATTCCCGAGTCGGCCCCGGTGTGAATGGTGCCAGTCCGGGGTCGCGCTGGGGCCGGATGTCGGACGGGGGGTCAATGATAGCTGCCGCGCCGGATGAGGAGCGCTGATCGCGGATCGTGGTGGCGTCGGAGAGGCGTCGAGAAGCGAGCTCGTCGTTTCCTTCGCCCGCGCAATGAACCACCGCGAGGTCGGCGAGCTGAAAAATAATGTCGATAATGGCGGGCTCGGCGAGGCTGTAGACAACCTCGCGCCCCGCCCGGGTCGCGTCCACGAGCCCGGACTTCTTGAGCACGCGCAGGTGCTGGCTGATCAGGGGCTGCGACTTTTCCAGCTTGGATACGATCTGGTGCACAACATGTGGCGACGTATGCAACAGCAGAAGGATCTGCAGTCGAAGAGGTGAGTCCAGGGCGCTCACGAGCGCAGCCGTACGCCCAACGTCACGTGGTTGTAGACCAATCACGACCTTCAGCCCCTTTCTCACTCCTATTCTAAGCGGTGGGCGCGCTTTATATCGCACTTTTCAACCTATAATAGACGAGTGTCCGCGGAAGGGGTGCAACCGCTCCGCTAACCGCCGACTCCGGTCAGTTGGGCGACCCGCTACACTGGGCAATTAGTTTTGTCACTGCTTTTCAAACCGCCATCTGATTTTTACAGGAGTTGTCCATGGCCTCCAGCAACATCGATACCGTCGTCAATCTCTGCAAGCGTCGCGGGTTGGTCTACCCGGCGGGCGAGATCTACGGCGGTACCCGCTCGGCGTGGGATTACGGCCCGCTCGGCGTGGAGTTGAAGGAGAACATCAAGCGCCAGTGGTGGCGCCACATGGTGCAGTCGCGCAGGGACACCGTGGGCGTGGACACCTCGATCATCCTGCCGCGCCAGGTGTGGGTCGCCTCGGGCCACGTCGAGGTGTTCACCGACCCGCTGGTCGAATCGCTGCACACCCACAAGCGCTACCGCGCTGACCACCTGCTCGAGGCCTACGAGGAGAAGCACGGCCACCCGCCGGCCAACGGGCTCGCCGACATCAACGACCCCGAGACCGGCCAGCCGGGCAACTGGACCGAGCCGCGCGCCTTTTCCGGCCTGATGAAGACCTTCCTCGGCCCGGTCGACGACTCCGAGGGCCTGCATTACCTGCGCCCAGAGACGGCACAGGGGATCTTCGTCAACTTCAAGAACGTGATGACGTCGGCACGCATGAAGCCTCCGTTCGGCATCGCGAACATGGGCAAGTCCTTCCGCAACGAGATCACCCCCGGCAACTTCATCTTCCGCACCCGCGAGTTCGAGCAGATGGAGATGGAGTTCTTCGTCAAGCCCGGCGAGGACGAGCAGTGGCACCAGTACTGGATTGACAACCGCCTGCAGTGGTACATCGACCTCGGCATCGACCCGGAGAACCTGCGCCTTTACGAGCACCCGAAGGAGAAGCTGTCGCACTACTCCAAGCGCACCGTCGACGTGGAGTACGCCTACAACTTCACCGGTTCGAAGTGGGGCGAGCTCGAAGGCGTGGCCAACCGCACGGATTACGACTTGAAGACCCACGCGGAGGCCTCGGGCGAGGACCTGAGCTTCTTCGACCAGGAAACCAACGAGCGCTGGATCCCGTACTGCATCGAGCCGGCAGCCGGATTGGGCCGTGCGATGATGGCCTTCCTCATCGATGCCTACCACGAGGACGAGGCCCCGAACGCGAAAGGCGGGGTGGACACCCGAGTGGTGCTCAAGCTGGACCGCCGCCTGGCGCCGATCAAGGTCGCGGTGCTGCCGCTGTCGAAGAAGCCCGAGCTCTCCGGCCCTGCCGAGGATCTCGCGCAAACGCTTCGCCAGCACTGGAACGTCGACTACGACACCTCGGGTGCGATCGGCCGCCGCTACCGTCGACAGGACGAGATCGGTACCCCGTTCTGTGTCACGTTCGACTTCGACAGCCTTGAGGACAACGCGGTCACGGTGCGCGAGCGCGACACCATGCAGCAGGAGCGCGTCAAGATCGACGAGCTCGAGTCCTACCTGGCCGCACAACTCATCGGCGCCTAGAGGCGCGCGAAGAAAGATAAGCCCATGCACTACGTCAGTTGGGATCGCAGCGACAAGGACAACCTGAAGCTGCTCGCGGAAAACGGCCCCGAGGTGCTCGGGGTGTTCACCCACGAGCGCGCCACCGTCGGCGACCAAGAGTGGGAGCTGGTCACCTCGCCGGAATCCGGCGCGGTCGCGACGCGCGCCGGCGAGGAGATTGTGCGCGCCACCGGCAGCCTAAAGCGCGACAAGAACATCCCGGTTACCGTCGAGGGCCGCGGTTACGCGCTGGTGAACGAGTGGTCGAAGAACTGGATCGTCGACGACGCCGCTGGCAACAAGGTCGCGCAGTTCACCCAGGACCACAACGGCGTGCGCCGCGCGATCCTCGAGTTCGAGGGTGAAACCCAGCTCCCCGCGACCGACATCGCCGCGCTGGCGTGGGTCTCGCGCGAGGTGCTGGAGACGAAGAAGATGATCAACTCGACCGTGCTGATCGCCTTCCTGGTCTTCCTCTCCATCTTCGTCGTCGTGGTCTTCCTCATCCAATGATCTGGCAGGGCAGCTCGCTTCTCGACGGCCCCACCACCGTGGCCGAAGCCACCGCAGACGCCGTGGTGGTAGGCGCCGTGACGCTGAGCGTGTCCTCGTCCTCGCGCGCAGACGTCCGCGCTACCGCGCCCGACGGATCCACCTTTCGGGTGGCCAAGGCGGGGCTAACGGTGTCGCGCTACCGCGCCGAGTGCGCCGGGCGCACCTACGCGCTCAACCGCACCAGTGGCAAGCGGCGCGAAATCCTCGACGCGGACGGTCGTGTTGTCGCGCGCACCCGCGGCCTGGCCAGCGGCGACTTGGAGGTCGACCTGGCTGGGTCCGCGGCGGACGAGGGCCCCGAGGTACTGCTCGACGTGGTGTTCATGTCGTGGGCACTAACGTTTGTCGACGCGCCCACGAGGCGCACCTTGTACTAAGCGCCTAGAACATCCCGCCACGCCCGACGGGCCCGCCCCCGGAGAACCCTCCGCCGCCGCCGAAGCCGCCGCCCCCGCCGCCAAAGCCGCCGCCCCCGCCGCCGAAGCCGCCGGAGAGGATCGAGCCCCAGATGATCGCGTTGGCCATGTTGCCCGCCACACCGCCTGCCATCTGCTGGTTGCGCTGCTGCTGGTAGCGGTTGATGTCGTCGTTCGCGGAGCTGGAGGCGCGGCGCGCGGTTTCGGTCGCGGTGCGCGCGAAGTCGATGGCGCCGCGGGTGTCGCTCGTCGCCCGGTTGCGCGCCTCGTTGAACTGGCGCTTCGCTTCGGCCAGCAGGGAGCGGGCGTGGGAGCTGATAATGCGACCACGAGAGTTAATCAGGTCCTCAGCCGACTGGATCTGCGCCCCGGCGACCTGGAGCTGCTGCTGGAGCACGGTCAGTTGGCGGTTCTGGTCGGCGGCGGCGCCGCGGGCGGCGTCGATGTGGGCGTCGATACGCGAGTCCAGATCGGTCAGATCCGTGTACAGGGAGAGCGGGTCGGTCTCGGCGCGGTTGCCCATCGAAGCCAGACTCTGGCGCGCCTCGGCGGCAATGGCGTCGAGCGCGGCGACATCGATCTGCGCGCCCTGCTTGCTCGCGCCCTTGAGCGACTCGATCTCTCGCAGTTCGCCCTCGATCTCGGTGATCAGGGCGGGAAGGTTTGCCCTAGAGTCGCGGATGTTGGTGTCAGCGTGCTCGATGGCGGCGAGGTTGGTGTCGGAGACTTCGACCGCGTGGGAAGCGGAGGCCAGCAGGTCCACCAGTGCGCCCTGGCGCCCGGCGGGCTGGGACGCGACGCTGCGCGCCTCGGTCAGCAGCCTCTCGGCCTCATCGAGGGAGTCCGTGGCCACGCCGACGTTCGGGGCGATTGAGGCGAGTATCTCCTCTGAGTAGCGCGCACGCAGGTCTTCCAGCGTGGCCTGCGCCGGCTCGAGGCGGGCGCGGAGGTCGATCGTGCGCTGGACAATCTTGTCGATCTCCTCGTCCGCACGCATGAGAGTGCCACGCATCTCGTTGAACTCTGCCGACTTGGCCTGCAGAGCTTCGTTTGCCTTGCCGGCCGACGAGATGATGTCGATCAGCATCGCGCGCTTTTCCGGCTCGGTTTCGGGGATGGCGTCGTAAAGCCGCTGGTGGGTGGCGAACGCGCGCTGCAGGGTGGAATTCGCCGTGTTCATCGCGGACGTAAAGGGCCGCACGCGCTCGGGGCCGAACTCCGCGGTGGCCAGGGACAGCTCCTCCTTGCCCTGGCGGATGGACTCGTCGGAGTGGACAAGGGCGTCACGGGCGAGCTCTTCGAGCGCTGGCGTGGGCAGGCGCGATAGGGAGTCGGTGTCTCCCGGGCCCAGCTCGCGCGCGGCGGCGATCTGGGCCTGTTTGGTCTTTTTCGTGTTGCGCCGCGATGCGGCCCAGATTCCGCCGCCCGCGACGGCGGCCACGCCGAGCCCTCCCGCGACCAAGAGGCCGCCCTGCCTGTCGCTTGCGCCGCCGCCCGCTGCCGCATCCACGGCAGCCAACGCCGCGCCGGCCCAGTCGTTTTGGGTCAGGCGCGCGTACGCCGCGTCGTACATCGCGTCGACCTCGCCCTGGGACCACATTTGGCCCGCGTCGACGGCAAAGGAGCGTTCCTGCGGGGAGATCGCGATGACCGCGGTGTTGGATCCGTTTTGGTTAACCGCCTCCTGGGCCCACTGTTCGGCGCTCATGGATCCGAAGGAGTCGAGGTAGACCACGCGGACGGTCTTTTGTTTCTCCGCCGCGACCTGCGCGACGGCGGATTCGATCTGGCTGATCTCCCCGGGGCTTAAGACTCCGGCTTCGTCGGTGACGGCGTCGCTAAGCCGGCCGGGCGCAAGTGAGGTCGCCTGTGCCTGGACCGAGGTGCTCAGTGCGAGTGCGGCGGGTGCGGCGGCGGTGCCGAGTCCCGCTGCGAGCAGCGGGCCGGCGAGCAGGATGCGAAGATAGCGCGGATTCATGTGTTCTAGGGTAGTCGCAACCGCGACATTGCACTGCGACGCTTTAAGGTTGGACAACGTGTACCCATACAGCGATGTCGACGTCGAGCGCCGTGCGCCCGAGGGCCCGAAGGGTTCGCAGATGTCCGAGTCGGTGGACCAGCGCGGCGCGTTCTCCCGGGACCGCGCACGGGTTCTGCACTCGGCCGCCTTCCGACGCCTCGCCGACAAAACCCAGGTCGTCGGCCCCCGTGACGGTGATACCCCGCGCACCCGGTTGACGCACTCGATCGAGGTCGCGCAGATTTCCCGCGACATCGGCCTAGGCCTCGGCCTCAACCCCGAGCTGTGCGACATGGCCGGGCTGACCCACGACATTGGCCACCCGCCCTATGGGCACAACGGAGAGGTCGCGCTCAACGAGCTCGCCGCGACCGCCGGCGGTTTCGAGGGCAACGCGCAAACCCTGCGCATCCTGACCCGCCTCGAGCCGAAGGTGATCGACGGTGAGGAGTCCTTCGGGCTCAACCTCACCCGCGCCGCCCTCGACGCCGCCTGCAAGTACCCGCGCACGCGCACGCTTGACGACGGCTCAACGGCGCGCAAGTACTCCGCCTACGACTCCGACCGCCACATCCTGGAATGGCTGCGCGCGGGCCACACCACTGACGCCCCTCCGATCGAGGCGCAGGTGATGGATACCGCCGACGACATTGCGTACTCCGTGCACGACGTCGAAGACGGCATCGTCTCCGGGCGCGTCTCGCTGAAGGTGCTGTGGGACTTCGTTGAACTCGCGGCGCTGGCCGACAAGGGTGCGCAGGCCTTCGGCGGCACCGCCGACGAGCTCATTGCGGCGGCCGATCGCCTCCGGGCGCTGCCGGCGATCGCGTCCGCGGCGGATTTCAACTACTCGCTGTCGGCCTGGGCGGGGCTCAAGCAGCTCACCTCGGAACTCGTGGGGCGCTACGTTGGCGCGGTGACCTCGGCGACGAGGTCCGCTGATGTCAACCAGCCCGACGCGCTGCGCAGCGACCTCAACCCCGACGGTGCGCTGGGCAGACAACACGGCCGGCTGATCATCCCCGCCGAGGCGGAGGCCGAGGTGCGCCTGCTCAAAACAGTCGCGGTGCTCTACGTCATGGACATGCCCACCCACCTTAAGCGCCAGGACCGCCAGCGCGACCGCATCTACCGCGTCTACGATTATCTCTCCCACGGCGCCCCCGGCACCTTGGGCACCATGTTCCAGCAGTGGTGGCTCACCGCCTCGTCCGAGCAGGAGCGCGAGCGCGTCATTATCGACCAGATCGCATCACTTACCGAGTCGCGCCTGGAGCGGTTGGCAAAGCGCTCTGCCAGCCTCGAGGGGTTTATGGGCTAGGGCTTTACGTAACCCCCGGTACTTCGCAGAAGCTTTCGTAATGGTCACCCGTGTAGTACCACTCGTCGACCTCGCCGTCGGCACCGCCGCCGGTGACAATCCGCCGCTCCCCGCGGTGGCCCAGCCCGGGCGTTTCCACGGTGTACTCCTGGTAGTAGCCGAGCTCCTCTTCGGGAAGGACGCCCTCGTAGTTGCCAAAGCGCCGGTCGTCGAACTCGGGGTGGGGGTAGGGGCCATCGTTTTCGACGGTGTCGATGGTGTCCCACGCCTGGGCGGGTACCTCATCGGGGGAGCAGAACTCAACTCCCGAGGGCCCGCCCTCGGCGATGTTCCTGATCCCGAACATGCCCAAAGACGCGCCGACGAGCCCGATGAGCAGCACACCGAGGTAGCGGTTTCTGAGCCCAGAGTTATCTGCCATGCGCTTCATTATCACCCACGGCCCCGTGAGGCGGGCTAAAACCCCGGCTCACCTGCGCGGTCCGTGGTTGTCAGCGAAGCGGCTACGATGTAGCTCATGGCTAAGGGCAGGATTCCGGATAGTGACATCCAAGCAATCCGCGAGCGCGCGCCCATCGACGAGATCGTCGGTGAGTACGTGCAGCTCAAACCCGCGGGCCACGATTCGCTCAAGGGCTTAAGCCCGTTCAAGGACGAGAAGACCCCGTCGTTCCACGTCCGCCCCGCCCGCGGCTACTACCACTGCTTTTCCACGGGCAAGGGCGGCGACGTCTTTTCTTTCCTCATGGAGATGGAGCAGCTGACCTTCCCCGAGGCCGTCGAGGCGGTCGCGGAGCAGATCGGCTACCACATCAATTACCGGGGTGGGTCCACGGGCGCGCGCGACGTCAAGCCGGGGACCAGGGCGCGCCTGCTGGCGGCGAA
The DNA here is from genome assembly GCF_000159635.1 of Corynebacterium lipophiloflavum DSM 44291. Lineage (GTDB taxonomy): Bacteria > Actinomycetota > Actinomycetes > Mycobacteriales > Mycobacteriaceae > Corynebacterium > Corynebacterium lipophiloflavum. The sequence continues at coordinate 192,218 of NZ_GG667192.1, forward strand.
CAAAGCGGCGCACGAGTTCTACCGCAAGCAGCTCGAGAAGCCGGAGGCGGAAGTCGGCCGCCAGTTCCTCCTCGACCGCGGTTTCGACCAGGACACGATCTACCACTTCGAGTGCGGTTACGCGCCCGACGGCTGGGACACGCTGACCAAGCACCTGCTTCGCAAGGGCTTCGACGTCCAAGAGCTGCAGGACGCAGGCTTATCGACGATGGGACGCCGCGGGCCCATCGACAAGTTTCGGCGCCGCCTGTTGTGGCCGATCAAGGACGTCGCGGGCAACGTCATCGGGTTCGGCGCCCGCAAGCTTTTCGACGACGACCCGATGGGCAAGTACATGAACACCTCCGACACGATGCTCTACCACAAGTCGAAGGTGCTCTTCGGGCTGGACCTGGCGAAAAAAAGCATCGCCACCGAGCACCAGGCAGTGGTTGTGGAGGGCTACACGGACGTCATGGCGATGCACGCCGCGGGTGTGACCACCGCCGTCGCGGCGTGCGGCACGGCGTTTGGCAAGGACCACATGTCGATTATCCGCCGCCTGATGCTCGACGACAACTACTTCCGCGGCGAGCTGATCTACACGTTCGACGGCGACGAAGCGGGCCAGAAGGCCGCGATGCGCGCGTTCGAGGGGGATCAGGCGTTTACCGGCCAAAGCTTCGTGGCCGTCGCCCCGGAGGGGATGGACCCGTGCGATCTGCGGCTGGGCAAGGGCGATTCCGCGGTGCGTGACCTCGTTGCGAGCCGCGTGCCAATGTACGAGTTTGTGCTCGGGACGCTGCTTCAGAACTACTCCCTGGATACCGCGGAGGGTCGCCTCCAGGCATTGCGGCGCACAGTCCCGGTCGTCGCCGAGATCTCCGACCCGGTTCTGCAAACTGAGTACGCGCGCCGCCTCGCGGGCTGGGTTGGTTGGCCGAACCCGGGCGAGGTGATATCCCAGGTACGCGATGAGGCGAAGAAGCCGAAGAAGTCCAAGCGCTCCTTTAGCCCCAGGGCGCAGGCCACCCAACCGACGAACACCGATGCGCCCCTTCTGGTCGCGCCGGCACCGGACGACTCGTTGCTGTGGCCGCAGCGCGAGGCGTTAAAAATCGCGCTGCAGTACCCCGATGTCGCCGGAGACTACTTTGACGGGATCAACCCGGACGCCTTCACCAACGGCGCGTACCGCCAGGTGCGCGACGCAATGGGCGCGGTGGGCAGCGTGATCGCGGTGAGCAGCGGGGTGGAATGGATCAGCGAGGTTGCCGGGCAGATGCGCGACCTGGCGGGGCGTAACTTTGTCTCCGAGCTCGCGGTGGAGGAAATTCATGCTGACGACATCGAGGCCTACGCGGACTCGGTCTTCTCGCGTCTGCAGGAAGCCCGCGTGGGTGACCAGATCGCGCAGCTCAAGGCCCAGTTGGAGCGTATGCGCCCAGCAGACGACGAGCGCGCGTACAACGCCTTGTTCTCGGATCTACTGGCTTTGGAGACGGCGCGCCGGGAGCTCAACAACCGGGCGTTTCGCCCCGGGCACTAGCTGCGCCGTGATCCGCGCCGTAGGGGCGACTGCGCGATCTGGACTGCGCAATGTGGGCGCGGAGGTTGCTAGCGACCTGGGGATTTAGAAACTCGACGCGCTAAATTGCGCAATCCACAGCGCGCGGACGCCCGCCGCCCCCTCAAAAAAAGATGCGACCTAGCTGCGCGACAGCGCGTACTCGACGGCGTCGAGGGGAGCTGAGGAATCCCATTCGTCGCGCACCGCGGTGACCGCAGCGAGGTAGTCGGCGTAGGTTTCGGCGTCCCATTCAGAACTGCTGACTCCGAGCGCCTCAGCCGCGGCATCGGAGACGATGACCGGCCCGGGCTGATCGCCGCTTTGCGGACCCGCCAAAAAGTACACCAGGATGGAGGCGTAGCGGCCGGGCAGGCCGGTGGCGCGCACGCGCGCGTACTGCGCGACCGGGTCCAGCCCGTCGAGGGAGCGCAGCGCTTGGATGAGCTGCTGCGCCTGGCCCTTGTTGCGCAGGAACTGCTGCAGCTTCAGCTGCGTTTGCGGGGACTTTCCGGCGCCGAAAGCAAAGGCCGCGCCGATGAAGTCGATCACGGCGTCGCGGGTGTAGCCGGACGCGGTGGCGTCGGCGGCGAACTGGTAGACGTCGCCACGCGTGAGCGAGGCGAACGCATCGTCCTTGTACGGCGGGACGTGGCCGAGGTGGTGCGGCCAGCCGGTCTTCCAGCGGCGCGGCGAGAACGACGAGGACTCGTTCATCACGTCCTCGGTGGTCGGGGAGAGTTCCGCCAGAACGGACAGGGCGGTTTTGTGGTCAGTCATGGAACCTATTGTTCCAGATCCCCGGGCCCCAATAAGATGGGGCACCATGACTGTCCTGGTTCTCGACCCCCGTTGGCCCGACATGATTCCCCTCGGTGTTCGGATTCGCGGCACCGTGGCGTTTACGTCCGAGGTGCCCGTGTCAGTGCGCTGGGCGATCGAGAGTACGGCTGATGGTGAGAGCTGGCTGCTGACCACCGACCCTTCCGACGCGGAGGTCGCGGCGCGCATCGCCGGCGGTGAAGAGGTTATCGAGGTAGCGAGCCTGTCCGACCCGTTGCTGGCGGCGACGCGCACGATGCGCGTCGCGCGCCGCCGCGGGGAGTGGGAGAGCTCAATGACGCACGAGAGCCTCCTGCCGTTCTTGGAGGAGGAGGCCGGTGAGTTCGCCGAGGCAGTGCGCCGTGGCGATGGCGCGGAGTTAAAAAAGGAGCTCAGCGACCTTTTCCTGCAGGTGCTGTTCCATTCTGAAATCGCCGCCGGCTTTGACTTTCCGGATGTCGCCCAGGCGTTCGTGGATAAGATGCGCTCGCGCGCGCCCTATCTTTTCGACGGCTCGACCGGCGTCGTCGGAATCGAGGAGCAGGACCGCCTGTGGGCGGAGGGTAAGGCGCGCGAGCGGGGATAACGCGCCGGGTTAGAGCTGCAACGCGGGCAGTACGTTGCGCAGCTCAGGCAGCCCCGCCTGGGAGGACAGCTGGGAGGCGAACGCGATCGCCTGGTTGAGCGGGGTGACCGGGTCCGGCTTGACCACGCCGCACTCGAGGGCGCGGTCGCCAATGGTGTTGATGGTGGAGGCGGAGACCAGGCGCAGGGTTGCATCGTCGCCGACTGCCTTGGTCAGGCTGGCGACTAGCTCGCCGCGGGTGGTTTCCGCGCCGACGAAACCGGTGGACTTCAGCCCAGTGGAGACGGTCCCGCAGTCGGCGGTGGCGATGCCGCCGTTGACGAGCTTGGCGATTTCGACCACATTCGCGGTCTGAGCGTGGGCGGGGGAGACGCTGACAACAGTGGCGGCGGCGAGAAGGCCGGCCGCGAGGGAAGTGGAGAGACGACGCATGGCGTTGTCCTTCTGTCGTAGGAAAAGTGGTGTCGCCGGCGACTTTACACGTGGCACATGTGAATGGAGTGAACAAAGTGACTATTGTTGTCAAAATGTGCCCCATCGCAGCGCCTCACCGCGTGCCGGTAGGATGGGCCGTCATGACTTATCGCCCGACTCGGCACCAGCCAGATGACAACCGCCCCGGCAAAGTAGCCGCCGGGTGCGGCTGTGCTGGCGTTGTCATGGTGGTCACGGCGATTGTCTTGATCATCGCGCTCACTGGCTGGGTGTTTTCGATTTTCAGCAACGTCAGCCCGTCGCCAAGCAGGCAGCCGGTGCCCGCCGACATGCCGCCAGCTGCGGCTGAGGCGCCGCCGCTTATCGACGTCCACGCGCCCGGTCGCACCTCCGACAACCTCGCGGAGTGGGCCGCCCCGATCGCGGAGCAGACGGGGATTGACCCGCAGGCCGTGCGCGCCTACGGCAACGCCGCGCTGATCGCTCGGGAGGCGTGGCCGACCTGCAACCTTGCCTGGAACACGCTTGCCGGGATCGGCTGGGTGGAAACGCGCCACGGCACGTATACCGGCCGCACGTTTGACGGCGGCCGACTCAACGAGGACGGATTCGCCGAGCCCCCGATCGTCGGCCCGGCGCTTGACGGCAGCGGCAACTTCGCGGAAATCCGTGATACCGACGCCGGCGCGCTCGACGGTGACACCACCTACGACCGCGCGGTTGGGCCGATGCAGTTCCTGCCCGGCTCCTGGAAAATCTACGGCCGCGACGCCAACGGCGACGGGGTGGCGGACCCGCAGCAGATCGACGACGCGGCGCTCGCCTCGGCGAACCTCTTGTGTGCCGACAACCGCGACCTGTCAACCCCGGAGGGGTGGCGCGATGCGATCTTTAGCTACAACAACTCCAACGACTACGTGGTAAAAGTCCGCGACGCAGCGGCGAACTACGCGTTGTCGCAGCCGGCACACCGCTAGGGCGGCCACAAAGCGGGAAAACTCTGCAACAATTGAAGCCACATACGCTTGACTCACCTAAGGAGAAACAGTGGCTGACATCATTCACGCATTCGCACGAGAGATCATGGATTCCCGCGGCAACCCGACCGTCGAGGCGGAGGTCTTCCTCGACGACGGGGCGCGCGGCATCGCCGGTGTTCCTTCCGGTGCTTCCACGGGCGTCCACGAGGCCCACGAGCTGCGTGATGGAGACGAGCGCTACGAGGGCAAGGGCGTACGCAAGGCAGTAGACAACGTCAACGAGGAAATCGCCGATGCGATTGCCGGCATCGAGGCGGACGACCAGCGCCTCATCGACCAGACTATGATTGAGCTCGACGGCACCGACAACAAGTCGCGTCTTGGCGCGAACGCGATCCTTGGCGTTTCGATGGCCGTCGCTAAGGCAGCCGCGGAGTCCGCTGGCCTGCCTCTGTACCGCTACATCGGCGGCCCGAACGCGCACATCCTGCCGGTGCCGATGATGAACATCCTCAACGGCGGCGCGCACGCGGATTCCGGTGTAGACGTCCAGGAGTTCATGATCGCCCCGCTCGGCGCCGAGACCTTCGAGGAGGCACTGCGCATGGGCGCGGAGGTCTACCACGCGCTCAAATCCGTGCTCAAGGCCAAGGGCCTGTCCACCGGGCTTGGCGACGAGGGCGGGTTCGCCCCCTCCGTCGACTCCACGAAGGCCGCGCTTGACGTCATTGTCGAGGCCGTTGAGAAGGCCGGTTACACCTTGGGCGACGACATCGCTCTCGCCCTCGACGTCGCGTCCTCCGAGTTCTACGAGGACGGCGTCTACAACTTCGAGGGCGGCAAGCACAGCTCGGCGGAGATGATCAAGGTCTACGCGGAGCTCGTTGAGCAGTACCCGATCGTGTCCATCGAGGACCCGCTGGACGAGGACGACTGGGACGGTTACGTCGAGCTCACCGCCCAGATCGGCGACAAGGTTCAGATCGTCGGCGACGACTTCTTCGTCACCAACCCGAAGCGCCTCGCCGAGGGCATTGAGAAGAAGGCCGCCAACGCCCTGCTGGTCAAGGTCAACCAGATCGGTACCCTGACCGAGACGTTCGACGCGGTGGACCTCGCGCACCGCAACGGCTACCGCACAATGATGTCGCACCGCTCCGGTGAAACCGAGGACACCACCATCGCGGACCTCGCCGTTGCTTTGGGTTGCGGCCAGATCAAGACGGGTGCGCCGGCGCGTTCCGAGCGCGTGGCCAAGTACAACCAGCTCCTGCGCATCGAGCAGGAGCTTGGCGACGCCGCCGTGTACGCCGGCCGCAGCGCCTTCCCGCGCTTCAAGTAGCAGCCCGCTTATCGACGCCCCCGCGGCGCGCGCGTTGTACCGAACGCCGCCCGAGGGGGCGCTCTCCTGCCGTTATGGTGCAGCGGAACCGATCGAGGCGCGAAGTTTCGTGGTGGCACCCCTGTGAGTATGGGCAGACCGGCTACACTTTCACATCACTATGACCACACGCGCCACACCCCCGGAGAACCAGCCGCGCCGCCGCCCTAAGGCGACGACGGTGCCCGTGGCGTCTCGTGAACGCGCGCGGCGGGAGCGGCAGCAGGCGCGCGCCCTCAAGCAGAAGAAACCGCTGGTCAAGCAGGACCTCACCAGCTGGGCGATTCTCATAGCCGTCCTTATTGCGGTCCTTCTGGCCATTGCGGTTCCTCTGCGCAACTACTACGAGGGACGCAGCGAGATTGCCCGGCTCAACGATTCCATTGCAGCTCTCGAGCAGCGAAAAACAGAGCTGGAAACGGACATCGCGAAATACGACGACCCGGAATACGTCAAGCAGGAGGCGCGACGCCGCCTCGGTGTCATGGAGCCAGGGGAAACAGCGTGGCGAATCATGGACCCGCGGATGACCCAGGGCGAGAACATCACCACGGACCAAGCCCCCGACGACCGCTCCTGGCCGGAGGTGCTGTGGGACAGTCTGCGGGAAGTTCCGGCCCCTGAAGCGCCTGCGCCGCCCGCTGACCAGGCCGCAGAAGCACCGGCTGCCAGTGCTCCTGCGGAGCAGCCTGCACCCTAGTGGCGGTGCCAGTCGCCGAAGGCGGTGCCCTTGAGCACCGCATCTGAGCCGGCGAGCTGTTTGACCAACGCCATGCGCTCGTTGTCGCCCGTGGGTACGGCCCGGACGACCTCGGTGTTGTCAAGCGATGACGCCGAGGCGAAAGACGCCTGTAGGTTGCCCTCTAGCCGGTACGGGCTGGATGTGGACGGGCGGACGTCGAAATCGAAAATCTCCGTGGGCAGATACAGCGTGGCGCAGGCGTTGGGGTAATCCACCACTGCGGAGAAGTGCGCCTCGATGGGGGCCGCGCCGAGGATGAGGAAGGCCTGCTCCTTGGAGTACCCGAAAACGGTGAGGTAATCGATGCAGTGCTTGACAGCGTTCTGGTACGCCAGCGTCGCATCGAGGTGGCGCTGCTCGCCTTCGTTTGTGATGGACAGGCCCGTGAAGGTGAGCCAGTCCGTGTACTTCGGCCCCTGGTCGCCGGGGACGAAGATCGGTGCGCCGGTGGACTTGTACGTGTTCATGCCGTCGGGGATGATGTCGACGGAAAACTCGACGTAGCCACCCATTTCAATGGCCCCGCAGAGGGTGATCTCGCCGTCGCCCTGGCTGAAGTGGAGGTCGCCGAAGCTGAAGTTGGCGCCGTCGACGAAGACGGGGAAGAAGATGCGGCTGCCGGCGGTGAGGTTTTTGATGTCCATGTTGCCGCCGTTTTCGCGGGGCGGAACGGTCACGGCGGCCTCGCGCGAGATGCGCGAGATATCCGCTTCGGGGACAGCTCCCAAGGTTGCGGATTTCGGCTGCGGCGGGACCGCGAGGGGAGGGAAGCGGTGGGGGTCGGTCGCTATTAGGGAAGCCTCGCGCTTGTTCCATCGGGCCAGCATGTCAGGACTTGGAGCGGTGCCCATCAATCCGGGGTGGCACTTGGAGGCAAACGAGACGCCCGGGATGTGGCGCGAAGTGGCTACACCATCCTTGAAATCCCAGATTGCCTTGTAGGCGTCGGGCATGAATTCGTGCAGGAACCCGCCGCCGTGCTTGGACGCGAAGATGCCGGTGTAGCCCCAGCCTTCGCCGGCGAGTTCACCCGGGTTGTCGGACTCGCTCAGGGGGCCGACATCGATGAGGTCGACGACGAGGAGATCCCCGGGCTTGGCGCCCTCGATTCGGAACGGGCCGGAGAGCTGGTGGGGTTTTTCGAAGGGGACGGTGAGGATGTCTTCGGCGGAGTCAGTGTTTTTGACGTGTCCGTCGAACCATTCGCGGGATTCTGCGCGCACGGTTTCGCCGGGGTTGATGGACATGATTGGCGGGATGTCGGGGTGCCAGCGGTTGTGTCCGACGACGTCCTGCTGATCGAAGGGGCGGGTGGAATCGAGAGTGTATGCGTGATCGGCCATAAGTGCAGGATACTCACCGAAACATCGGTTTTTTATCTATCGACAGGTATAAACTTGAGCGGCGGCGCTGTAATATTGGCCACCTCCGCTGCGGCCAAGCGGTCTACCTCACAGAAACGACTGATCTACGTCGCGGGGCGCGCGGGCGACGCAGGCTTCAGGCAGGGTGTCGGCGGCTGCCCGCTTTCGATTGGATGGAGCCACGTTATCCAGCAAAACAGCGCGCGTCGTCGGGTTCAGCCCTATCCTGGGGGTAGCCAGTAACTAAAGTATGGAACGAGAATGAGCAACGAACACCCCAATGCTTTCGACGACGACGGGATTGGAAAAGAAATCGGGGAGTTCGATTTCAAGCCCGAGCAGTATGGCGATGTCGAAGACATCCTCTCCGACGAGGGTGCGGTTCCCGACAGTGATTCGCCGGAAACTAGCGGCCAGTCCGCTGCCGGAATGGCTGCCGAGGCTAACCGCGAGGCGGAGAAAGTTGCCGTTGCCTTCCTGAAGAAGGTGTTGCGCCTTCGTAGCGTGCAGATTGACCGGGAGTAATTCCTACGCTCAGAACTAAAGAAGCGCTGGGTTTCGGATGCCGACACCGAGCGCGCGATTGCAACTGATGTCATCACCGCAGGCATTAATCCCGAAATTCTCGACGACATTGCCAAGTCGGCGATCACTTTCGAAACACGTAAGTCGTCCGCATTGTCGGCGGCCGCTGGACTTCCAGGCGCGCTGGGGATGGTAGCGACGGTTCCAGCTGACGTGACCCAGTACTACGTACATGCTTTCCGCATTATGCAGAAATTGGCTTACGTTTACGGGTGGACGGCGTTTTTTGACCAGGCCGAAGAGGTGTCTGACGAAGTTCTCGCACAATTTGCCACCTTCTTCGGAGTGATGCTTGGGGTCGGAGGGGCGGCGAACGGAGTGCGGACATTCATAGCGCAGATGGCGGCGCCGGCCATCCAGAAGAACGTCGCAAAGAAAGCGCTGACAAAGACGGCCTGGTACCCGGTGATGGAGAAGACGCTGCGGCTCGTCGGTGTGAAGATCACCAAGGACTCGGTGGGTAGGGCCGCGGGCAAAGCTGTGCCAGTTGTGGGAGGCGTCATCTCCGGCTCTATGACCTACGTCGCGTTGAAGAGTCAGTCAAAGCGTCTGCAAGCCACACTCCGGGAGATTCCCGCCCCGAACGGCGTGGCCACAATCTCCTACTTCGGTGTAGATCTGACTGAACCCCGCGGAGCTGTCGAAAAAGCGGAGCAGGCAAAGGCCTCTCGGATCACCAGTACGGTCAGCGCAGCTGCGGGCTCGTTGAAGAACCGGGCTCCGCCTTCCGTTTAGGACGCAGAAGCGTTCCGACGCCCCCGGCACCGCCAAGGAAGATGAATAGCGCCTCGGCCCCTGGGGGTAACATCTCGAACCATGACGCCCACCCCTGAGGACCTCGACATCGTCGCCGAGCAGCTCGGCCGCGCGCCCCGCGGCGTGCTCGAAATTTCCTACCGCACGCCAGACGGCCAGCCCGCGGTGGTCATGACCGCGCCAAAGCTTGACGACGGGACACCGTTTCCCACCCTCTACTACCTCACCGACCCGCGTCTCACCGCCGAGGCGAGCCGCCTTGAGGTTGCCCAGGTGATGAAGTGGATGGAGCAGCGCCTCGGTGAGGACGCCGAGCTAGCGCGAGACTACCGCGCTGCGCACGAACACTACTTGGCTAAGCGCAACGCCATCGAGGACCTCGGAACCATGTTCTCCGGCGGCGGAATGCCGGACCGAGTCAAGTGCCTGCATGTGCTCATCGCCTACGCGCTCGCCGAAGGCCCGCAGCACATCCGCCTCGGCACGGAAGCGGTCGCGCTCGCCGCCGAACACGGCAATCTGCGTGGCACAGCTATCCCCGCGGACTGGCCCACCGTGGACGAGCTGGGCATCGACCTGGAAGAAGCAGGGGAGGGCCTCGCGTGAATCCGGTGACCGTCGCCGCCGTCGACTGCGGTACGAACTCCATCCGCCTGTTGATCAGTCGTCGCAACGAAGACGGCACGAGTGTTGAGATTGCGCGTCGTAACACGATTGTCCGGCTTGGCCAGGGCGTCGATAAGACGGGTACGCTCGACCCCCGCGCCGTAGAACGTACCCGCGCGGCTTTGGCCGCCTATGTCGAGGAAATGGAGGCCGCCGGCGTAACCCGCGTGCGCATGGTCGCCACTTCGGCAACTCGCGACGCGTCGAACCGCGAAGATTTCTTCGCCATGACCCGCGAACTGCTCGGGCGGATCCAGCCGGGTGCTGAAGCGGAAGTAATTTCAGGTGATGAAGAAGCCGCGCTCTCCTACGCCGGCGCCACCGCGGATCTCAAGCAGGCGGGCAACGTGTGCGTCATCGACTTGGGCGGGGGATCGACGGAGTTCGTCACCTCGGACTCGTCGATCTCGACTCAAATGGGGTGCGTCCGCGTCACCGAAAGGCTGATGCGCTCTAACCCTCCTGCAGAGCAGGAGGTGGATGCCGCACGCGCTTTCGTGCGCGAGCGGATCGCAGAAGCAGTTGCCGCAGTCGATCTCGCGCGCGCGCAAGGCTTCGTGGGCTGCGCGGGTACCTTCACCACCCTCTGCGCCCTAGCTCAGGGGTTGGAAACATACGACCCTGAGCGCATTCACATGGCCGAAGTGTCGTTCGACAGCGTCAGGCACGTTGCGGCGGTGCTTCTCCGCCAGACCTCGCAGCAGCGCGCGGCACACCCCGCCATTAGCGAAGGGCGCGCCGATGTCATTGCCGCCGGCTGCGTCATTGTGGAAGAAATCATGGATGCCGCGGAGCGGCTGACCAATCATCGCTCGTTCGTAATCAGCGAGAAAGACATCCTCGACGGGATTGTCGCGGGCCTGACTTAGTCCTCGTCGGGTTCGTAGATCTTGTCCTCGGGGTTGGAGGAGCCGGCGCTGTCGTTCTTGCGGCCGCGTAGGCGACGCTTGCTCTTGAGATCTTCCACCTCGCGCATACGTGGCTCAGGATCGAGCTGATTTGCCAGTGCCTTACGGGTCGACGTGACCACCTGCTTGGTGATGGGCGAATTGGCAACCGCGCGCGAAGCATCGACAATCTGGTGGTAGCGCTTCCTGCCCGCCTTCGTGCCGAACACGTACCCGGCGGCTGCTCCGACAACGAATTGAATCATGGGGCCATAGTACCCATGATTCGATGCACAAGCCTGCATCGATCCGGTTGGCGTGTGAACGTGGGGCCAGCGGGGCTCGAACCCGCGACCAGCGGATTATGAGTCCGCGGCTCTAACCGACTGAGCTATAGCCCCCTTGGTAAGTCCCGACACACCTTACCCGAGCCACCGAAACCAATTGAAATCCGGGTGGCCGAAACTAGGTGCCAAACCACGCCTAAGCTTGCGATTTGGCTACTTTGGGGTCGCTGTCTATAGTTATAACTCGTTGCGGATACGCTTTCCGCGCGAAATTCCTCCATAGCTCAGTTGGCAGAGCATTCGACTGTTAATCGAAGGGTCACTGGTTCGAGCCCAGTTGGAGGAGCAAAACGAAGCCAGCCAGAGATGGCTGGCTTTTCTGGTGCTTGAGCGCGCCGGAAAAGGTGATGGGGAAACGT